>NZ_JAKZGS010000002.1:208575-555791 GCF_022549695.1 Belliella calami
CAGTGGTGTTTGCCGAAACTGCAGTATTCAAAGTCGCAATATCTCCTGCATTTGCAGAAATCGCTGTTTTGTTTTGCCCAACTTCCGTATTCAAATCACTGATGTCTTCGCTATTTGCTGTGATCTTATCTATGTTGGTTTGAATATCAGTGGTGTTTGCCGAAACTGCAGTATTCAAAGTCGCAATATCTCCTGCATTTGCAGAAATCGCTGTTTTGTTTTGCCCAACTTCCGTATTCAAATCACTGATGTCTTCGCTATTTGCTGTGATCTTATTTGCGTTTGTGGTTATTGCCTGATTCGATTTTTCTATTTCTTTTTCAAATGTTAAAAAGTCTATTTTGGAATCAAGAAATGGTTGAACCCTAGACAAAGTCAAATAAGGCATCAACATTTTTGCGGTATCTGATGCGAATACTATCTCAGGAATATTCTCCAAATCACTGAATTCGCCTGAAAGTCCAACTTTGGCAATTTTTGGTTTATTCAAAATCTCTGACTCCCCATCAGTCGCACTCCAGTCAGCGTTTTTTTGCATCAAATTTTTCAACAATTCCCAAGAGTTTCCATCCCAATAATAAAATCCTTTAGTTTCATCTACTTGAAAAACAAGCAAAGCAATTGCTGGATTTTGGATCGATTCCTTTTGAATGGAAGTCATTCGTGGAATCAGTATGCCCTTATTGGTTGATTCTATTTCTAAAGCTGCCGATACATGTGGATCTTCAGTTCCTATCCCAACTTGTGCATAAGTCAAGTAATGAGCGAAAAAAAAGAAGATAAGCAAGAGTAGATTTTTATTCATATAAATTTGAGAAATTTGATGGTGAGTTGGCAAGGGTTGAATCTTTTTAAACGTAACTATCCTTCCATTCCCAATGAGAAATCAGATTACATTTAAACGTAAAAGACACCAATTCCTATCTTTTATTCAACTTTTCCATGTTTCAAATACCGATATTGAAACATACTGTCAGAGAAGTTCATTTCTCCTAAAGTGAAATGCATAAATTATTAGTCGAAAATTCAACCATCGAAAAATAAAAGTTTTGAGAAAAAATTCAACCAATGCTATTTTGAGAAAAAATAGAAAAACAGCCTTATTTACTTCATGCTATTTGGCATTTGAACCTGTATTTTCAACCTACAAATTGACTTTTTTCCATCTCCCTTTTCTAAAAATCATAACAGATATCACGGCATGCAAAGAGTGGCAGACTGCGATAGCGATAAACAATCCTGTCAATTTCATATCCAAATAGAATGCAAGAAAATATGCTAAAGGAATCTCCAAAACAAAAAGTACTACAATATTAATAAGGGCGGGAGTTTTGGTATCACCAGCTCCATTGAAGGCATTGACCATGACCATACCCACTCCAAAAAAAACATAGCCAAGCACAATTATTTTTAGACCTTCTGCTGCAATGGTTATAACTTCATCAGAATTCGAAAAAATCCCAGCCAGCCATTTTCCAAAAAACAAATAGCAAACTGTAACTATCGCCATAAAAATCATGTTGTACTTTGCTGTCAAAGCTACAGAAATCTCCGCACGCATAAACTTCTTGGCTCCAATATTCTGACCTACCAAAGTAGCCGCCGCTCCTGCGAGACCCCAAGCAGGCATCATCGAAAACATCAAAATCCTAAATGCTATCGTGAAACCAGCCAAAGCTGTGCTGCCAAATTCAGCTGTCATCCTTGTCAAAGCAATCCAGCCAACTGAATCTATTAAAAATTGACCCATTCCACCAACAGAAACTTTCACAATCCTTTTGATCACGTCTATGTCAATTCCCAAATTTTCCTTAGTGATCTTCAACGGATGCTTGCCATTGAACAAATGATACAATTGGTATATTACCCCTATACTTCTGCCCAATGTCGTAGCGATCGCTGCACCTGTCAATCCAAACCCTTCAAAACTTCCCAAGCCAAAAATAAAAATTGGGTCCAAAATTATATTGAGTCCATTTGAAATCCAAAGTGCTTTCATGGCAAGATGAGGCTGACCTGCTCCCCTAAATGCACCATTCAATAAAAACAGCAACATAATTGATGTATTTCCGACCAAGATGATTTTGGCATACATCAATCCTTGCTCCAAAACCTCAGCCTCTGCACCCATCAAAATCAAAAGATTTTCGGCAAAAAACCAGCCCAATACTCCAAGGACAATAGAGATGAATCCACCAAATGCCAATAGTTGAAATGCAGCACTTCCTGCTTCTTTAAGATCCTTTTCACCAACTCTTCTCGAAACCATCGCTGTGGCTGCCATCCCAATCCCCATCCCTATTGCATAAACCAATACAATTACTGCTTCAGTAAGTCCAATTGTAGCCACGGCATAATCGCCCAATTTCCCAACAAAGAAAATATCTACAACAGCAAAAAGTGATTCCATCAACATTTCCAAAATCATTGGAATTGATAGAAGTACGATACTGGATTTGATGCCTAATCTTGTAAAATCATGCTCTTTTCCCAAAAGAGCTTCCTTAATTAGTCGAAAATTCATAAAAGTTTCCTAAATAAAGGGAAAGATAAATTAAAGTTCAGAATTAATGAAACTCATAAATAAAATTCTACCGCACAATCATAAATTCCCATTCTGAAAATTCTTCCAGTATTCATTAGGACTGCTTCCTGTTTCTTTTTTGAAAGCGTTGAAAAAAGTAACACGTGAATTAAACCCAACATTCTCACTCAAACTATCAATCGTGTAATCATCCAAATATCCATCTTCAATTTTTTCTTTGGCAAATTGGACTCTGTATGAATTGATGAGTTCATTGAATCTTTTCCCAAAATATCTATTGATAACGGCGGAAATAGTCTTGGAAGGGATCCCAATTCTTTTGGAAAACTCAGGGAGGTTAATTCCTTTAATTAAAAACACTTGTTCATTGTGCAGCAAGTGTTCGATTCTGTTTTTGATAGACAAATAATCAGACTCCAATTCATCTAAAAGGTTCACGTTCTCACTTTCGTAAATTGGATTTTTCTTCTCCAATAAATGTATTTGAATCTTACTTTCATTTTTCCTTACTTCCGAAATCTGTAAATCAGTTGAGATAAAATCAGTTTTGAACATAATGTAAAAATTCAATAGTAAAATCACGAAAAGTGCCAGTCTTGAAAAAAAGAACACCCCCATAGAGGTATAATTTAGAATCTCATATCTAATCAACATTTCAATAGTGGAATAGCCAAAATGTGAAAAAACAATTATTCCCATTAAAATCAGCAAAACCATCAACCAATTCCTCGTAAGCCTTGGGTATTTCTTAGCGTTGAATATCCCATTTTTATATACAATGAAAACCGTGAAAACAAAATATCCAAGCTGCAGTATGGTTCTAAAAGGATAATGAAAACTCATGGGAATAAGCCCATTTGCCAATTGATTTATTAAATTAGGCTGTTCTACAATTTTTTCCACAAGTGCATATTTGAAAGCTGAAGACTCCAAATAAAAGGGTATCAAATCGATCAAATGGATAAATGCTGGCAAAAAATGTAGCCAATCAAATTTTCTCAAACCTTGGGTGCCATCTATAGTATTCCTGACATAGAAGAAAAAAAGCGGAGCTGATAAATACATCAATGGACTCACACTTCTGATCAAATGGGGTACTTCAAGAATGTAACCTGCTTCAAACCAAGAGAAATAAACCAAGAGAATCAAATTGTAGAAAAATAGAGAAAAGCCAAGCAGTTTGTTGTTCAATCCATATTTTCCATTTTTGAAAATTATGTACACACTATTTAAATTCGCAAGCGTAAGTAGCACTATAATCAATAGTAAACTAAATTTCATAAGGCATGATGGGTGAACTCGTAAAGATACTTTCATATCCATAAAAAAGTAACACAAATACATAATAAATAAGAAAATTTTGGGAAAAATAAGATTGGGGTTTAAATCGCTAATCACTTACTCTTTTATAAGAAATCCTTATCTTTGCACCTTCAAAAAATAGCAATCCATGATTTCAGTAGATAACTTATCCCTCAAGTTTGGTAAAAGAACTCTCTTTGAAGACGTTAACCTCAAGTTTACACCTGGCAACTGTTATGGTGTGATCGGAGCAAATGGCGCGGGAAAATCCACATTCCTAAAAATTCTTTCTGGTGAGATAGATAGTACCTCAGGTATTGTCAATGTCACTCCAGGACAAAGAATGGCTGTCTTGAAGCAAAACCACTTTGAATTTGATGAAGTAGAAGTTCTGAAAGCCGTAATCATGGGGCATAAGAAACTTTATGAAATCCTTTCCGAGAAGGACGCTATCTATTTGAAAGAAGATTTCTCCGAAGCTGATGGAATTAGAGCATCTGAACTTGAAGCTGAGTTTGCAGAAATGGACGGATGGAATGCCGAATCTGATGCAGCTTCTATGCTGTCAGGTCTTGGGATTTCTGAAGATATGCATTATATGCAGATGAAGGAATTGGCAGGTAACCAAAAAGTAAGGGTGTTACTCGCGCAAGCCCTTTTCGGTAACCCAGATATCCTGATCCTCGATGAACCTACCAATGATTTGGATGCAGATACGATCAACTGGCTTGAAGACTTCTTGGTGAATTTCAAAAACCTGGTAATTGTGGTTTCCCATGATAGACATTTTTTGGATGCAGTTTCAACTCATATTGTTGATATTGACTTCAGCAAGATCAAAATATACTCAGGTAACTATACATTCTGGTACGAATCTTCACAACTTGCTGCCAAGCAGAAGTCTGATCAGAACAAGAAAACTGAAGAGAAAAGAAAAGAATTGCAGGAATTCATCATGCGATTCTCTGCCAACGTTGCAAAATCCAAGCAAGCAACTGCAAGAAAGAAAATGTTGGAGAAACTCAATGTGGATGATATACAACCATCTACAAGAAAATACCCTGGAATCATTTTCAAACCAGAAAGAGAAGCTGGTGATCAGGTTTTCATGACTGAAAGCTTGGAATTGAAGGATGAAAATGCAGTGTATTTCACCGATGTAAACCTTATGGTTGACAAAGGGGACAAAATAGCTTTTATCTCCAAAACAAAACAAGCTGTAACTAAATTTTTCCAAACCATCATGGAAGAAATCCCAACCCAAAAAGGAACTTTCAAGTGGGGTGTTACGATCAACAAAGCCTATTTGCCAAATGACAACTCCAAATTCTTCCAATCAGAATTGAGTTTGATCGATTGGTTGAGACAATATTCAGCAAATCAAGAAGAAGCGCATGTGAGAACATTCTTAGGAAGAATGCTATTCACAGGCGAAGAGTCCTTGAAAAAATGTTCAGTACTTTCCGGAGGAGAAAAAGTGCGTTGTATGGTTTCCAAAATGATGCTCCAAAACCCAAATCTTTTGGTAATGGACGAACCTACCAATCACTTGGATTTGGAATCCATCACAGCATTCAATAATGCCATTATTGATTTCAATGGTACAGTTTTGATGACTTCTTATGATCATGCCTTTGTACAATCTTCGGCCAACAGGATTATCGAATTCACCCCAAAAGGAACAATCGACAGAAGAATGCCTTTTGACGATTACCTGGAAAGCGAAGAAATTAAGGCGTTGAGAGCGGAGATGTATTCTTGAGAATTGCAGATTGAAAATTGAAAGATTGGAAGATTGATTGGGGAGGTATTGTAAGGTTTGAAAGTTTGAAGGTTTGAAGGTTCTTGGGAATGTCATATCTACTGCGAGGAGCCTGTCCCGCAGAATTGCGGGAAGATATCTCACTTTGTCTCCCTATGGTGAGGTAAATTCGATATGACTCAGCAATATTAAATTTACTTCTAACTCGTACTAAAGATGATTACACGTTTTCGATAATACTTAACAGACCTTCGAGGTTTTTAAAACCTCAAAGGTCCATTTTCTTGTATCTTGCTTCTTGTATCTAATGTCTTACGTCTAAAAATTGCTACTCTCAGCGATCATCATATATCTAATCATCACTGTAGCGGTGGGTGCTTGGTCCTCGAAACTGGTCAAAAATTCTAATGACTTTGTTTTGGCGGGCAGGCAGCTGCCGCTTTTTTTGTCTGCCTCTGCCCTATTTGCTACATGGTTTGGTTCAGAGACGATCTTTGGAGCTTCTTCAGAGTACTTGGATTCAGGCCTTCAAGGGGTCATCGAAGATCCTTTTGGAGGAGCACTTTGTCTGGTGCTGTTCGGTGTATTTTATCTCAGGCCAATGTACAGAATGAATGTGCTCACCATCGGAGATGTTTACAAACGCATCTTCGGTAAGAAGGTAGAATTCTTCTCATCTGTATTTATGATTCCAGCCTATTTTGGCTATGTCGCCGCTCAATTGGTTGCTTTAGCATTGATTTTCAATAGCATCGCAGATATCTCCATCTCCAATGCCATCATCCTCAGTGCTGGGATTGTTGTTTTTTATACATTTTTGGGAGGAATGTGGGCCATATCAATTACAGATTTTATTCAGACGACTTTGATTGTGGTAGGTCTGGTGTGGGTGGCAGTGATGGTTTCCAAGCAAGCCGGTGGAGTAATGCCAATATTAGAGTCTGCTCCAGAAGTTAGCTTTCAGTTTTTTCCCGATGCCAACCCTATTTCTTGGATCAATTACCTTGGTGCTTGGATGATTTTGGGATTGGGAAGTATCCCTAGTCAGGATATTTACCAACGGGTGATGTCTGCCAAATCGGAAAAAGTCGCCATCCGATCTACTTACTTGGCGGGAGGATTTTATGTCACTATTGGTTTACTTCCACTATTTATCGCTTTGGGAGCAAAATTCCTCTATCCAGAGATCTATCTGGAAAACAAACAATTACTACTTCCCGAAATGGTACTTCGGCATGGAGGAATGCATGTTCAGATTCTATTTTTTGGTGCTTTGATTTCTGCAATTATGAGCACGACTAGCTCTGGATTATTGGCACCTGCAGCTATCATTTCAGAAAATCTAATCCGTCCCTACTTTGGACACAGACTTCGTGATAAAAATTTTCTATGGATTTTGAGATTCAATATCATTTTTGTAGCTGTAATAGCGACCATAATGGCACAATGGAAAACAAATATTTATGAACTTGTAGCAGAAGCTTCCATACTCATGTTGGTGAGTTTATTTGTACCTTTGACTGCCGGATTGTATTGGAAAAAAGCCTCAGAAATGGGTGCTTTGATGTCTATTATCTTTGGGATGATTGCTTATTTGATTTTCGTAAACATCGAAATGCCAATTTATCCTCACATTCCTGCACTATTAGTAAGTGCTTTATCAATGATACTGGGAACCTATATTTTCCCTAAAAAACAAAAAATCAATGCTTGATTATCCGAAAATCATATTAGCGAAAAATAAAGAAATCTCCATCCTCAGAAAGCATCATTGGATCTTTTCTGGAGCTATTGCCACAAGAGATACTGACTTGAAAAACGGTCAATTGGTACAAATTTTCAGTGCCAAAGAAGTCTTTTTGGGAATAGGACACTTCCAAAATGGCTCCATTATGGTGCGTACGATTTCTTTTGAAGAACAACCGATTGATGGTGTTTTTTGGAAAAAGAAAATCCAATCTGCTTTTGAAGTCAGACGTAGCATCGGGCTTACCGACAGCGAAGAAACCAATGTGTACAGATTGATCCATGGCGAAGGAGATGGATTACCGGGATTGATCATAGATTTCTACAATGGTACGGCAGTCATTCAGGCACATTCTATTGGCATGCATCAGCATGTGGAAGAGATTTCCCAAGCGCTACAGGAAGTATATGGCGAAAGCCTTAATGCAGTATATGACAAATCAGCTGAGACTTTACCAAAAAACATTTCGGATGTCGAAAATAAATTGATCTATGGAGAACCGAAGACAAATTTGGTAAAAGAATATGGCTGTGTCTATGAAATTGACTGGGAAAAAGGTCAAAAAACTGGCTTTTTCGTAGATCAAAGAGAAAATAGGCATCTTTTTGGGAAATACAGTGCAGGGAAGAAAGTCTTGAATACATTTTGCTACAGTGGTGGATTTTCGGTTTCTGCATTGAAAGCTGGTGCAAAAGAAGTGCATTCAATAGATATTTCGGCCAAAGCGATTGAGTTGACAGATAAAAATGTAGCACTCAATGCGGCTGAATTTCAGGGAAAACATCAATCTATCGTAGCTGATGTAGTGAAATACATCAAAGAGATTGAGCAAGATTATGATGTGATCGTATTGGATCCACCTGCGTTTGCCAAAAACATAAAATCGAGGCACAATGCAGTGCAAGGCTACAAGAGATTGAATGCAGAAGCATTTAAACATATCAAAAGTGGTGGAATTTTGTTTACATTTTCTTGTTCGCAGGTAGTTGATAAACAACTTTTTGCAAACACAATCACCGCTGCCGCCCTAGAAAGTGGTAGAAATATCAGAATCCTTCACTATCTTTCCCAACCATCCGACCACCCAATCAATATCTTCCATCAAGAAACGGAGTACTTGAAAGGATTGGTGGTGTACGTTGAATGAGATATGAGACATAAGACGTGAGATATGAGACAGACCTTTGGGGTTCTCAAAACCCCGAAGGTTTAAAAATCGAATTATTCCAATATCATGCATTAACCAAACTTAAAACATTCCAACTTTAAAACCTTATAATCCGCCACGGCGGACAAGCATTTCCAACAATCTTACAATCTTCAAATCTTATAATACTAAAATCTACAATCATAAATCTAAAATTATAATGTACACAGGACTACAACACGCGCATTCGGGACTTGCCTATTTGGTATTGGCAGCATTGGCTATTATCATGATCATTGCTCTTATTGGAGCATTGAGTGGAAAAGTATTCACAGAAAAACACAGAAAAATTGCTTTGATTGGTTTTATCCTTTCACACGTTCAACTTTTGGTGGGCTTGATTCTTTATTTCGTCAGCCCAATTGGTTTCTCCTTATTGACAGGTGGTGGAGCTATGGGAGATAGAGTTGCAAGGTTAACAGCATTGGAACACCCAGTGATCAACATCATCGCTATCGTGGTCATCACAATAGGTTATTCGAAAGCGAAGAAAATGACAGACAGCAAGGCTAGATTCAGGGCTATCTATATGGCTTATGGTATTGGTTTGGTATTGATCCTAAGCAGAATCCCTTGGTCAAGTTGGTTAGGTTAATTCTCTGAACAAAAATTAATTTAGAACACCCAAGCAGATCTGTTTGGGTGTTTTTTTATTTCTGTCGTTGTCAAAACATTATCCGAAAAAATCGTTAATTTGACTAGAATAAATTAAAACTATAATGAAAGCTATAGAAATAAAGTCAAAAACAAATAAGAAAGGTCACCTCAAATTAGATTTGGGTTTGAAAGAGGCTGATAAAAATGTGAAAGTTTTGATTCTAATGGAAGAAGAGTTGAATGATGAAAATGATTGGTTAAAAGTTGTCTCTAATAATCCTGCATTTGATTTTTTAAAAGAAGAAGAGGAAGATATTTATACAATAGAAGATGGAAATGAGTTATGAATTTAAGTTCAAAATAGATTATTTCATTAATAATTCTTCAATTGTTTCAAAACTTAAAATTGGGAAAAAAAATTGTCCCTTAAAAAAATCTATTTTTCTTTAAATGGTCCGAAATTCAACTTACTAATTTGAGCATTTATTGTTTGACTATTCCAATTTTCTTGAAACTCTTTGAAGTTCTCTTTATGAATTGTTTCTTCAAATATGCCATTATTCAAATAATGAATTTCCTGACAAACTTCTGATAAATAGGTCACAATATGAGAGGAAATAAAAACTGTTTTACCTAATTCATTAAGTTTTTTCAAAATTTCTTGAATTAATAATCTTCCTTCCATATCTACTCCATTGAATGGTTCATCTAAAAAATAAATTTGAAATTCATCCATTAATAAAGAAGTGAATGCTAGTTTTTTCTTCATTCCTGTTGAATAGCTATCTATGTAGATATCTAGTGGTAATTCAAAAAGGTTTACTTCATCAAAATCTTGTCTTATTGATTTTCTTGAATTCGAAATAAATTTCAAGTATTCACGACCAGTGATTCTTTTAAAAAAGAATGGCTCAGTAGGTAAATAAGCTATTCTTCTCTTATCAAAATTTTTAGGAATTGAGATTAGCCCTTCATATTTCTCTATACCAACCAAACATTTGATAAATGTTGACTTCCCAGCACCATTTCTACCAATGATTCCGTGGATCATTCTTTCTTTGAAAGACCAAGAAATATTGTTGAGAACAACTTTTCCCCCAAATTTTTTACACACATTTTTAAGAATGATCATAATGAAAAAGGTGCTTAATATTTAAAATAGCCTTATAATAAAAGATTGGAAATGTAATTAATGAAATTGGGAAGAATATAACAGAAATTGCCACTATAGTACCTTGCACGATACCAATCTCTTGAGGATAAGAAGCATATTTTGCCAAGACAACCAAACCTATAAATAACATCCCCAATATCAAAAAAACTATAAATTCAATGTTCAATCCAAGTTTCAAAGTAATAATCAAAAACATTGGAAGCACCAATGACAATGTCAAAAATAAAGATTCCAAAACTTTCTTAAATAGAAAATCCTGAACTGATCTAACTTCAATTCTCAAATAACTTGAATCCTCTATATTTGATGAATAGAATGTCGATATCAAAGCAAACATTCCCAAAAAAGAAATAATGCTAAACTCATATAGCCAAGAATAATCAATAACTAAAACAGATAGATAAAGAGAAATCAATACCAGAATATATTTTCTAAATCCTATCTGAAACTCAAAAGGATATTTAAAATAAGGTGTTGAGCTTTTTTTTATCCTAAAAAGTTCAAATCTAAAAAATGCATATATAAATGGAATAATTAAAACAAAAAATGACTCAAGATAATATCCTTGGTAAACTAACCCAATAAAAAATGGTAGACATATCAAGCCATTTTCTATCAATCTAATCTTAAAATTTTTACTTGTACCATAAATCATCTCAAGAAAAGATGATTTTTCAAAATTCACTCTTGATTGTAAAGTAAAAATCAGAGATGCTAAATAAATATATTGAGGAAAATAAAAATGCGTAAAATTAGAATATGATGCAAATATGAAAACTAAGGTTGAAAAGAGAAATCCAAAAATTGGGTTAATTCTCATTTCTCTAAATTTTCTAGAAATTGAAAATAATTCAATTTTGAAATATTCAATCATTGCAATAATTAATCTAACTTCAAAAAACAAAGAACTAATATACAAAAATATTTAACCTATAGCACTTACGACCTTTATGAATTTAGTTGGATTTATTCGTTTTGCTCAAAATAAATAAAACTGATAATAAAGACTATACAAAACTAGTTCATGCCTTAATACATACTTAAATAAAGCTCTTCGTCCAACTCTAATTCCTCGTAGCTTTCTCCCGCAATTCTGCGGGACAGGTTCTGCACCTCAGCAAACCTTTGCGAGCCTACATTTTATTTCCCCCAATTCCTCTCCCCTGCCTCTATCGCAAGCTCCAAAATATTCTGACGCGGTGGCAATGGACAGGTAGCAAAAGGAGTGAAAACACAAGGTGGGTTATAAGCTTTATTGAAGTCCAAAATCACAATGCCATTTTCATCGGCCTTCTGGGTATAGAGATAGCGTCCACCCCCGTATGTCTCAGCACCACTTGTGCCGTCAGCAAAGATCAAAAACAATTGATCTCCTTCTTCCAAAGCATCAATATTATATACCCTACCTTCAAACCCAAAGCTTAAATACCCTACTGATTTGGCAGCATAAGTTTGTCCCAACACATTGGAAATTGGAATCTCTTTGGCAGGTTCATAAGGGATGAATTTTGCCTCAAATCTCCATTCTTTATCAACTGGAAATCTATCAATTCCATGAAAATCACGAATCGTTTCTGACTCAAGGTCTCTCAACCTCAACCCGATCAAGTCCGATCTTTGCAATACATTTACTCGAAATTGATTGTATGAAATAGTAGGTGAGAAATTCATCTCAGGATCAAAAACCAAGGATTTTTCTGAAATTGATTCATCTCCAATCTGAATTCCTTCTATCTCAGGATCAAAATACACTTGCTCAGCTACTCTCTCAAATGTCCCAAAAAACAAAGGAAAACCCTCTCCATCTACCAATAATTCAAAGCCTTCTTCAGTTCCTAGCCTGTTGGTATCTTGCTCAAACCAATACAAGCCAATCAAGTTCAACCAACCATTTTCTGATTTCAGAGATTCTATCCGATTATTATACCAGTTTTCTATTTCCTCCAAATGCGCTTCTTCAGAAATTGGATAGTGCAATTCCTTTTCTTTTTGACAAGAAGAAATAATGAAAGTCAATATAAATAAACCTGATAAGTACTGCTTCATAGATGAATTGAATTGCTAAAATTGATGATAAATTTATTGATGACTTCCCCCCTCTTGAAATTCCCGACCAGAAATTTCATTCTTTATAAAATCCTCAAACTTCCGAACTTCCAATGTATCTAACATTGTCCTTCTGATTTTCAACTTTGAGTCTGATGATTTTAAATACAGTATGTTATCAATTTTCTCCATGGAAATAATTTCATTCAGCTTCAACTTCTTTTTTATTAGTCCATACATAATAACTTCTCCATTTTCAATTTCTACATACGGGAATTTTTTCTTGTAGAGTGTAAATCCAATTCCCAATAAACTAAGTAAAATAAGAAAATAAGAAAAAAAATCAGGGTGATTTTTAATCAAACCAGAAACTCCCAAAAATATTTGAGATCCAAAAACGATCATCATTAGCTTGTGAGAATGCTTGTCATAAATTTTCATAGGCTTTACATTGATCAAAGGAAGGTGTTTTTCTGAACTATCTATGCAATATAAGAAAATACTTATCCAAAATCTTAAGAAAATATAGAACAGAGATTGAACGGATTTGCTAGAGAATCACAGGTTACAAAAAAAGAACATGGATATACGGAAATTTGCCACTTACTAAATAAATGCCTGATTTAGTTTAGATCCGAAAATAATTGATAAAAGATACTTTTTAAATCAATTAATGCACTGATAACTAATCAACAAATAACTCATGTGCGCTACACCAAGGCTCTCAAAAGTGAGGTAAATAACGATTATCCATTGTAAACTGAAAAAAAGGCTGACCACCGGCCAGCCTCTTATTTCATTTATTAACCATTAATTCAACAATTACAATCTTATAATCCAAATAACCTTGGAAGCCATAAAGTCAAACCAGGCCATAAAGTAATCACGATCAATCCCAATATCATCGCTATAAAGAAAGGAATCAAAGGTTTGACGACTTTCTCGATACTGGTCTGGGCGACACCCACTCCTATAAAGAGCACCGAGCCTACAGGTGGGGTACACAAACCAATACAAAGATTCAAAATCATGATGATTCCAAAATGCACTGGATCTATTCCCAAAGCTGTAACTATTGGCAAGAATATCGGTGTAAAAATCAATACCGCCGGAGTCATGTCCATGAATATCCCAACAAATAAAAGTAAGATGTTGATCAGTAGAAGAATCACGAAGATATTATCACTGATAGACAACAAGGATTCTGAAATCGACTGGGGAATGTCTTCACTTGACATTACCCAAGACATACTCATCGATGTAGCTATCAAAAGCATCACAACTGCTGTAGTCTCAGAAGATTTAAGCAAGATTGAAGGAAGTTCTTTCCATTTCAATTCTCTATAGAAAAATGAAAGCGCCAAAGTGTAAATCACTGCAATAGCAGAGGCTTCAGTGGCAGTAAAAATACCGCCTACAATTCCTCCCATCACTACGACCAATAGCATCAAGCTAGGAAGCGCTCTAAGAAACTTGCTCGTCAATTCTTTTAATGTAGTCGCTTGACCTCCTGGAAGATTTTTTCTTTTTACAAAGATTGCAGCTGTCAACATCAACAATAAACCAATGAAAATGCCTGGGACATATCCCGCCACAAAAAGTGCAGCAATCGAAACACCACCGGATGCCAAAGAGTAAACTATCAAAATGTTGGAAGGAGGAATGATCAATCCTGTCGTCGAAGCTGTAATATTTACAGCTGCACCCAATTCTTTTGGATAACCTTCATTCTCCATTCTTTTTCCCAAAATCCCACCAATGGCAGAAGCTGCTGCCGCTGCAGAACCAGCTATTGCACCAAATAACATGGCCGCAATTACGTTTACATAAAGCAAGCCTCCTGGAAGCCTTCCTGTAATGGCTTTGGCCAAC
Organism: Belliella calami; assembly: GCF_022549695.1. Lineage (GTDB taxonomy): Bacteria > Bacteroidota > Bacteroidia > Cytophagales > Cyclobacteriaceae > Belliella > Belliella calami. Next base: position 222,828 of record NZ_JAKZGS010000002.1, read on the forward strand.
TCAATCAATCGGTTGGCAATTCCTCCCCGATTCATGATTTCACCTGCCAAGACAAAAAATGGGATAGCCAATAAGGAGAAACTATCCAACCCTGTGCCCATTCTCTGGGCTATGGTAGTAGCTGATGGACCAGCAGCCACCGAAACCATCAATGTCACAAGACTTGACAAACCCAAACTCCATGCGACAGGCATTCCGATGGCCATCAATGTGACAAATGTCAATACAAGAATTATTATACTTATATACTCCATCTTAAACGTCGTTTTGGGTTTTGATCAAATGAAAAATTGCAGCTATTTGATAGTAAACCACCAAAATACCGCTTGCCGGAATGACCCCGTAGATGTAAGCCAAAGGAATCTGTAAAGTTGCAGACTTTTGACCCAACATATAGGTGATATAAACCAAGTTGCTACCTCCTAGGATCATCGCTGCTATCGCAAAAACCATGATGAGCACATTGATTAGGATCTGAAGTTTCATCTTCGCTTTTCCTTCCAATTTTCTCAAAACAATGTCTATTGCCAAATGTTGATTTTGGCCAGCTACGTACGCTGCACCCAACATACCGAGCCAGATCAGCATGTAGCGTGAAAGCTCATCTGTGAAAGAGGAAGGGTTTTGAAAAATATACCTTGATAAAACCTGCCAAGTAACATTCAAAACCATCGACCCCATCAAAACGATCAGGAGCCAAGAGATGATTTTATCTAAATTCTGTTTGTATTCTATGCTAAACATTTTTCTAATAGGTCTTGGGTTTTGAGGTTTGATTTAAGGTTGTTTCCTGATTTGATCTACAACTGAGTACAACTCCGGTTGAGACACTTTCAAATCATCATACATACTTTCTACAGATGCCCTGAATTCATCCTGCTCTGGATAGACTATCGTAACACCAGCTTTTTCCATTTCTGCCAAAGACTCCTCTACAGCTTCTGCCCAAATCTTGTATTGGAATTCAGCTGATTCATCTGATGCTTCTTGAAGCCATTGCTTTTCTTGGTCAGAAAGTAAATTCCAAACTTTGGTACTGATAATCATGATATCCGGTACGGCAGTATGTTCATTGATAGAATAGAACTTACAAACTTCATAATGTCTGGAAGTGTACAAACTTGGGGGATTGTTCTCAGCTCCATCCACGATTCCTTGCTGAAGTGCTGTGTATAACTCTCCATAAGAAACTGGCGTAGGAGAACCTCCAAAATTCTTGACCATATTGATAGCCGTATTACTTTCCATCACCCGGATTTTCAAGCTTTTCAAATCATCTGGCGATTCCACAGGTTTGGATTTGGTGTAAAAACTCCTTTTTCCTGCATCATAATAACACAAACCTCTCAACCAAAAATCTTCTCCATCAAGCAAAAGCTGTTTTCCTATTGGACCTTTCAAGACATGATCCCTATGTTCATCATCTTTGAAGAGATAGGGCATGCTAAATACCTGAAGTTTTGGTGCAAAACTTTCCATTACAGCTGAGGAGACTTTTGTCATTCCCAAGCTTCCAATTTGTAACAGTTCCACCAATTCCCTTTCAGATCCAAGTTGTTGGTTGGGGTAGATTTTGATGATCATTTCGCCATTGGACTTTTCTTTGACCCTGTCGGCCAAAAACACCATTGCTTCATGGACAGGATGGGTGACTCCCAACCCATGTCCAAGTTTGATCACCCTCACTCCTCCCGGACCCTTACAGGCAGAGAGAAAAAAGAATGAAATAGCGATTATATAAAATATTCTAAATTTCATTTGAAAGCAATTTTGGGTTGTATCAGTTATGATCTAATGGTTTTTATCAATGCAATTGTAGCATTTATTTTTTCCTGAAGTATCTCGTACTGTCCCGATTCTATTATTTTTTTATCAAAAAGTTGGGATCCCATTCCTACGCAATGAACTCCAGAAGCAAACCATTCTGATAAATTCTCTTCTGTTGGTTCCACACCACCCGTAGGCATCATTTTCACATCTGGCATGATTGATTTTATAGCTTTTATAAATCCCGCTCCTAGAAGGTTCCCCGGAAAAGCTTTGACTAGTTTGGCACCATAACTTTTAGCCTGAAACACTTCTGATACCGTTGCACATCCAGGTACCCAAAGCATTCCTTTCATATTACAGAAATGCGCCACCTCTGGGATCAATGCTGGAGAAACAATAAAATCTGCTCCTGCAAAATTGAATCTTTGCGCATCGGATACTGTAAATATCGTCCCAATACCTAAGTACAAACCTTCAAATTGCTCACTGTATATTTTTAAGGCTTTGAATACTTCAAAAGCATTTTCTTCTCTATTGGTAAACTCAAAAACTCTTACTCCTGCCTCATAGGCAGATTTCAAAACTGATTTGGAAACTTCAATATCCTTATGATTGAATACAGGGATCATTCCTGTGTCTGTCATGGCTTGAAGGATGGTGTTGTGTTGGTTCATTTGTATTGTAGATTTATGATTGTAGATTTTAGTCCAGATAGCTATCGGGAAGATTTTGGTATTGTAAGATTTGAAGATTGAAAGATTGAAAATTACAAGATTGGTAAATTGTTGTAAATGCTTGTCTGCCGTGGAGGATTGTAATGTTAGAAGGTTGTAAGGTTATTGGATAGAGAAATTGAAAGATTTGAAAATTACAAGATTGTTGTGAAGTTATAAGGTTTGAAAGTTGGAATGTTTTAAGGTTGGCACTGCTCTTTCATCCTTCCTAATTCCTCCTTCTTAATTCATCCTTCCTAACTCCTCCTTCATCCTTCCTTCCTAACTCCTCCTTCATCCTTCCTCCTTCCTAATTCCTCCTTCCTAATTCCTCCTTCCCCTTACCTCAGCAGTTTCCCAACATTTTCTCCTTTCACAAGAGAATTGACTTCGGCTAGGCTTACAAGATTGGCATCTCCAGGGATGCTGTGTTTCAATACGGATGCTGCTACTCCAAACTCCAAGGCTTCTTGATCAGAAAGATGGAGCAATCCATAGATCAACCCTGCCATATACGCATCACCGCCACCTACTCTATCTACAATGTGGGACATTTCGTAAGTTTGTGACGTCAACAAATTCTCCCCATCCCAAAGCACTGCATACAATTCATTCACTGATGCTGAAATCGAATTTCTCTCTGTTGTAGTTATATATTTGATTTGAGGAAAATCAGCCTTTGCTTTTTCACAAGCTGCCAAATAATCCTCTGCTTTGATTCCCATGCAATTTTCAAAATCAGCCAATCCAGCAACGATGACTTGTGTATGTTTGATCAACTCAGGCATGACATCAAGAGGACCTTTGCCATACTGCCAAAGGTTTCTTCTATAATTGATATCTCCGCTTACCATCATCCCCCTTTTGCTGGCAGCTTCCAAAGCCTTCAAGGTAAGATCTGCAGCTTTCTGAGAAAGTGCGGGTGTGATTCCTGTCCAATGAAACCAATCAGCTCCATCAAATACCTGATCCCAATCAATCTCTGCCCCATCAAAATTCGCAAAAGCAGAATCAAAACGGTCATAAATTATTTTAGAAGCTCTTTGCATGGCGCCATTTTCTAGAAAATAAAGCCCCATCCTTCCTTCGGCTGTATAAATGTAATCAATTCTTACCCCTACCTGTCTCAGATAGTTGGTTGCAGCTTTTCCCAAATCATGGTCTGGAAAAGCAGTCACATGATAAGCATCTACACCCCACTGGGCTAGGGATACAGATACATTGGCTTCTGCTCCTCCGTAGACGATTTGAAATTGGTCAGTTTGCAAAAAACGCTCATTTCCCGGCGTGCTGAGGCGCATCATCACTTCCCCCAGTGTAATTACCTTTTTAGTCATTTTGTAAATTTATTTCCAATGGTAAATTAATGGCTTATATTTTCTTTTTTGAAATTCTTTTGCCTAAATTGTGCAATCGATTGCGCAATATAAACAAAATAATCAATGAACCATAAGTTTTTACAAATTCATCCACAAGACAATGTACTTGTCGCACTTACCGACTTGACACTTGGTGATATAATAGAATTTGAAGCTAAATCTATCACTTTAAAAGACAGTATCCCAGCCAAACATAAGTTTGCTTTGAGCAAATTAGAGGAAGGGGATTATGTCTATATGTATGGATCCGTAGTAGGCAAAGCTGTATCAAGTATTCCTGAAGGTGGAGTCCTTACGACTGCCAATGTGAAGCATGAAGCCAATTCCTTCAGCGAAAAGACTGAAACGACAGGATGGACCAAACCAGACTTTAGCAGGTTTGAAGGACGTACTTTCAAAGGCTTCCATCGCAAAGATGGTCAAGTAGGGACTGCCAATTATTGGATAGTGGTTCCACTTGTATTTTGTGAAAACAGAAATGTGGAAGTCATCAAGCAAGCATTTATAGATGAGCTTGGTTTTGGCAAACCTAATCCATTCAAAAGCCTTGTGCAACAAATGGCGGAATTGTACAAATCAGGGAAAAAAGAACAAATTGAAGCTTTGGTGGTGGATGAAATCATCGAAGAGAGAGAACCGAAATTGTTCAAAAACATCGATGGTATAAAATTCTTGACACATCAAGGTGGGTGTGGTGGAATCAGGCAGGATTCTGATATGCTCTGTGCGCTTTTGGCAGGATATATCAATAATCCAAATGTTGCAGGAGCAACTATCTTGAGCCTAGGATGCCAAAATGCACAGCCAGCAATACTCCAAGAAAGGCTTGCTAGAATAAACCCAAATTTGGATAAGCCAGTGATCCTTCTGGAACAACAGAGAGAAGGCACTGAAAACAACTTACTTTCTCAAGCAATCAAGCAAACATTCATCGCAATGGCAGAGGCAGATCAGCAAGAGAGACAGGAAGCTCCATTAAGCAAACTGACAATTGGTTTGGAATGTGGTGGTTCTGATGGTTTTTCGGGTATTTCGGCAAACCCAGCAGTTGGCCATGTCTCTGATTTGATAGTAGCTTTGGGAGGGAAATCAATCCTTTCAGAATTCCCTGAACTCTGTGGTGTCGAGCAAGAATTGATCAACAGATGTGTAAACAATGAAATTGCATCAAAATTCAGCAAACTGATGGTAGATTATGCCGCTTCTGCTGAGGCAGTAGGTTCAGGATTTGATATGAACCCTTCCCCTGGAAATATCAAAGATGGTCTGATCACAGATGCCATGAAATCTTCGGGAGCAGCCAAAAAAGGCGGGACTTCTCCGGTTGTAGATGTACTTGATTATGCAGAATATGTTACCAAACCAGGTCTAAATCTTTTGTGTACTCCAGGAAATGACGTAGAAAGCACAACAGCAATGGCTGGTTCGGGTGCCAATATCATCCTATTCACAACAGGGCTAGGCACTCCTACAGGAAATCCTGTCACTCCAGTGATCAAAGTTTCCTCCAACACAAAATTGGCCAATAGAATGCCAGACATTATAGATGTAGATACTGGTGGAATTATCTCTGGAGATAAAACTATCCCTGAAATGGGAGAAGAAATGCTCGAGCACATCATCAAAGTAGCCAGTGGAGAGATCAAATCCAAAGCCCAACTCCTAGATCAGGATGATTTTATTCCTTGGAAAAGAGGGGTTTCATTGTAGATTGTAGATTTGAGATTGTAGATTGTAGATTGTAGATTGGCTTTGGAATAGCAATGGGCTGAGGCTTTAAGGAGTCTCAGCTTTTGTATTTTGAAGTTGGAGGGATGAAAGCTTGCCAAATAGATTTCTTAGGGATGAACCATGTTACCTTTGAGTGCGCCATGGCTTAGTTGCTGGTCTTCATGTTTAGTTTGGAGTAATTTTCCTATCTAGGTGTTTCATCTATTTAAATCTAGAGGTACCACAGAAAAGTGTCAAGTGAAAGTGGGTTGATACTGGATGGATGTTATTTGGAATCTTAGCTTTTTTTTTAGAATTTTCTTGAAGAATCTAAAATACGCCCTTATCAAAATGATCGATAAACTGAAAGCATATTGTAGCCGATTTGTGCCTTTGAATGATAAAGAGCTTGATCTAATTGATGAATATTTTGAAATCAGGGTAATCAAGAAAAAAGACTTTTTGCTTCAAGATGGAAAGGTTTGTGATTTCATTGGTTTTTTGGCAGAAGGTACTATCAGGCATTTTCATGTTAAAGATGGCAATGAAAAAACCTGTGATATATCCTTTGAAAATTCTTGGATAACAGATTTTCAAAGTTTTACAAACAATACTCCTTGTATTATGAATTTTCAGGCAATGGAGGAAGCAACTGTTTTCGTTATCCAAAAAGATAAACTTCATAACATCTATCGCGAATGCAGTAAATATGAAACCTTTGGCAGGCTGATGGCTGAACAAGTTGCACAAAGAGCAACAGAAATTGCCATGTCCCTTTCTTCAGAAAAACCGGAAGAAAGATTTCAAAAGCTTTTGAAAAATCAACCTGATTTATTCCAAAAAGTACCTCAAAAATATATAGCCAATTTTCTAGGAATAAGTCCAGAAAGTTTGAGCAGAATCCAAAGGAGAATTCACAATAAACAAAAATCTTAACTTAAGTCATCGTCTTTACAAGTTTTGTAATTGCAAATTTGTATTTCTAAAAAGTTCCTAGAAAATGAAATACAGATTATTCACCTTTATGATTTTAGCAATGACAACAATAAGCAGTTTGACAGCCCAAGAACTAGATATTAAAAAAGTTAAATTTTATGAACATCAATTAGACGATGTAATGGAGTTGATTGATGTTGAGGAATTGAAATCAAAACTCAAAGAAGTTGAGCTGCAATTTGAAAAAGATCCTTCAGAGATAAACAAAGCAAGGCTAGGTATCATATACCATGAAACTGCACTAAATCTTGGATTTCTCTCAAAAACGAGCTTCAAAGGTTATTCAAAAAAAAGTTATGATGTATTGAGCGAAATTTACCTTGACCCCAAAACCACCAAAGAACTATTGCCCTTTATCACATCTTATCGTGCTTCTGCACTTTCATTGCTCGGAGGAGAAACAATGAAACTAGGTTTGGTGGGTGATTCTTTCAAGTTATTTGAAGAGAGTATAGCCATGTATGGTGAAGTCAGCTATTCACCCGAATTCTTAAGGGGAAGTGTTGCTGAAAACTTGCCTTGGTTTTTCTTTTCGAAAAGAAAATTTGCGAAAGTAGATATGCAATCCATTATTGATAAGCAAAATAAAAACAGTGATTATGCCAATTGGAAAATCATGAGTTTTGTCTATTGGGCTTGGGCGAATCAAAGACAGGAAAATAGATACAGATCCCAAGTGCTGAATTATTTAGAAAAAGCCATTGAATTGGATCCAAATTATAAGGCTGGAAGGCAAAGAGCCGAAGAGTTAAAAGACAAGTTAAATAAATGAAAAATTCAATTTGCGAAAATGTGAGAATTACTGATATTTTCTGAATGCTTGCAAGGCGCACATTGTTCCTTGATCCCAAAGCAACTCTTGCTTATCAAGCATTTCTTGAAATCCCGCCAAGTTGACCCATTTGACTGCTGTGATAAAATCTGTATCTGGATTCTCTGGTGGATTATCCATAATCATAGGATTCTCAGCAATAAAATAATGCATTGGTCTATTGCCAAAAACCCGCTCTGACGAGTAAAGATGATAAAATACTGATGATTCCATTGATACTTCTTCTGCTAATTCCTCAATAGCATGGGTAATGATGTCTTTGTCAACTTTATCAACGCCTCCACTTACAAACTTCCAGAATTTCCTATCGTAGGTGTGGATATATTCTTGAATCAAAAAAATCTCCTTGGTTTCGGTGTTAAAAGGAAAAACAATTACAACCTCACGATCTTTTTTATTTGGCTTTTCAACCAACTTTTTCTCAATAGACTTTAGCATTTTCTAAAAGTGGTATTCAATTGACTATCAACTATTTTTTTCAGCATGCAAAAGTAGGCAAATTAAATGGTAATTATAAAAACAAACTCAAAGTAAATAGACTAAAAAAGGCATCATTCCGGATAAACATAAAGTCTAAATAGTCACGTTGAATTAAAATTACTATTTTGATCTTATTGTCGAAAAAAAAAAAAAAAAATGCAACCAATGCCTCGTGACTCCCCTTTCCTTATTAAATACTTTCCACCACCAACATTTTTCCTTTGGAAGCTTGGAAACGGATTTTTTTGGCAGTATTATATTGTTCGGAGTTGTACCATTCTTTTGCTCTTTCCACAGACGGAAACTCTAATATTACTAACCTTTGTGGATTCCATTCCCCTTCGAGGGATTCAGTTTGGGCTCCTCTGACGATGAATTTCCCATCGAATGCCTCCACAGCTGGCAAACTCAACTTCTTATATTCTTCATACATTTCAGGGTTATGGATTGTTACTTCTACAAGGACAAGTGCTGGCATGATTGAGATTTTAGTATGTTTAAATTTGTGAATTAAGTAATCGCTCTATCCAAGTGTACATATCCACCATCAGCAAACAAGAATTGTCCTGTTGTATGGGCAGATTTATCTGATAAGACAAAAACGGCTAGGGCAGCTATCTCATCAATTTTCGTCATTCGGCTGCCTAAAGGAACTTTGGCAGATATTTCTCTTTCTTTTGCCTCGGGATCTTCAAATGTTGCTTTTAGCCATTTCTTATAATACGGTGTCATTACTTCAGAAGGAAGGATTGCATTTACACGGATACCAAACGGCAGCAACTCCAAAGCCCACTCCCTTGTCAAGCCAAGATGTGCACCTTTTGAAGCAGCATAGCCTGAAGTTCCTCCTTGACCGGTGAGGGCAACTTTTGAGCTGATGTTGAGGATAGAACCTTTGCTTTTCTTTAGATATGGCAGGGCAAAATGAACCAAATCAAAATAATGATACAAATTCAACATCATTGATTTCCGAAATGCTTCAGGTCCTTTTTCCAGTCCAGCGCCATCATTACTCCCTGCATTGTTTACGATTCCATCTATTCTGCCAAATTTTTCAATGGCATAAGTTATCACAGATTTGCAATAATCTGTGGACTGTAAATCGCCAATAAGATAATCAGCTCTAAAACCGTTTTCACGCAGGTCTTCAATAAATTTTACTGTAGTCTCTTCAGACCAAGAAGCGACTACTGGAATCCCTCCTTCTTGGGCAATTGTGGCACTTATCCCACCGCCGATTCCTTCCGAACCTCCTGTAACTATAAAGACCTTATCTTTTAAATTTAAATCCATCTCAATGTTTATAATTTGTAAAAATCTACGGCATTTTCTCCAAGAATCCCAGCTTGCTCTGAATTTGTGAGATTTTTGATGTATTGATCGACTATTTGGAGCACTTGCTCATAATCTCCAGATAGCGTACAAACAGGCCAATCCGAACCAAAAAGCAATCGTTTTGACCCAAAAGATTCCAAAATAAAATCCATATAAGGTACAAAATCATCGTACTTCCAGTTATTCCACTTGGCTTCTGTGACCATTCCTGAAAGTTTACAATAGACATTTTCACTTTTTGAAAGTTCTGAAACTCCTCTTTTCCATTCTTCTAACTCACCATTGACTATGGATGGTTTTGCTATGTGATCCAACACAAATTTTTGATTGGGAAGAAGTCTTACTGCTTTCGTAGCAGATGCCAATTGCTTTGGGAAAATCAAAATATCATAGGTAAAATCAAACTTGGCTAGCTTGCTCAACCCATTTATAAATTCCGGTTTGAGAATAAATTCATCGTTAATCTCGTCCTGAAGCACATGCCTAAAACCCTTTATTTTTCGATTTTCAAAATAAGAACTCAATTGCTCTTCCAAGTCTTTTGCTTGCAAATCAACCCAACCTACGATTCCTTTGATAAAAACATGTTTTCCAGCTAGTTCAAGCAAAAAATCGGTTTCTTCTTTACTTTGGTCAGCTTGCACAGCCACACAGCCATCTATTTGATGCTTTTCCAAAATCGGTTCTAAATCTTGTGGTAAGAAATCTCTTTTCAAAACAGCCATTGAATCGTCAATCCAAGCATGTATGAGTGAATCATATTTCCAAAAATGCTGGTGAGAATCTATTTTTAGTGAATTATTCAATCTATGTAAATTTTTAGAAGTTATCAGAATATGGGTTAATGTTCTTTTATAGATTGATTACCGCCTTGATTACCTGAGATTCTGGCTTCACCCAATTATCAAAAACATCAATCATCTTGTCAAAAGCTGATTCATGGGTGATAAAAGAATCAGTCGGGAATTTTTTAGCGGCAAGCATGGAAATGACAAATTCAAAATCCTCCATAGTTGCGTTTCTACTGCACATGATAGTGGTTTCTTTTGAGTGAATTGCAGGATGATTGAATACCAAGTCCCCCTTTGACAAACCTACCAATACATATCTACCTCCATGACTCATATAAGCTGGACCTGATTCCAAAGCTCTTTTATTTCCAGTTGCATCAAATACAGCTTGGCAGTTATCTCCATTCGTCAGCAAGGTGATTTGTTCTAAAGAAGACTCTCCTGCCAAAACACCATGGGAAACACCAATTTCATCAATTGCATACTGAATTCTTTGTTCATTGATATCCAGTGCGATGACAGAAGCCCCTTTGCTTTTGGCAATTGCCATTATAGCCAATCCAATAGGGCCGCAACCCATTACCAAGACATTTTCACCTGCAACCACATCCGCTCTCCTTATGGCATGTGCCGCAATAGCTAATGGCTCTACCAATGCCATTTCATTGAAATTGAGTTGGTGAGTTTTGAGCAATGCCCATTCTGGAACACAAAGAAATTCCTGCATCCCTCCATCTACATGTACACCCATCACACGCATATTTACACAGCAATTCGTCTTTCCGGTTCGGCAAGAAATACACTTTCCACAGTGCAGGTAAGGTATCAAAATTACTTTGTCACCATTTGAGAATTTGTCAGAACCATTGGAATTTGCAACTTCTGCTGCCAATTCATGTCCCAAAATCCTGGGATATGAAAAGTAGGCCTGATTGCCAGAGAATGCATGGATATCTGTGCCACATACTCCAATTTTCTTGATTGCTATCAAAACCTCTCCTGACTTTGGTTCAGGTTTTTCCTTTTCCTTCAGTGAAAAATGTCCAGGATTCTCACAAACTATATACTTCATAAGTTAAGATTTATAAAATTTCAAAATGAACCAATACATTTTAATAAATGAATTATCTGTATCCGCAGTGTTGCACGTAGGGAAAGATGAAATTTTGTAAGTTGTGGATACTCGTAATCAATCAACAGTTCACAGTCAACAAAATCGCAAATCGTTCACAAACTATCTATTGTTTGGCTATGTACAAGAAAGCGGACAATCATAAAATGAAATTATGATTATACACTTCTTTGCCAGTAGCTTTAATTCCAAGGTTGATTGCTTGCTTATGTTCAATATCTATGAGTATCTAATATCAATTAATATCGGATCTATGCTAAATCAGGCTTTTTTTTAGTTAGTGGCTAAGTTCCGTATATCCGTAAATGAAACACTCTCTTATTCAAAGTCAATTGCCTGGTAGTATTTTTTCATTTTGGTTTGAAATTTTATTGTCAAAGGTAATGTTAGGATAAATTTATTTTTTATTCCAGTCAAACGTTTGCATAATTAAAAAAACAGCCAAAATTGTCAGGCCAAAAACTGAAAACCTACTAAAAAAAATAATAAACCATTGAATCCGTACCTGACGCATTCAATGGCCTAGATAATTATTTGTATGCAACTACAGCTTGCTTGGCAACTCCAAGACCATCAATCCCAAGCTCTACAACATCACCTTCTTTGAGATATTGTGGTGGGTTTAAGCCTAGGCCAACACCCGACGGTGTACCTGTAGAAATCACATCACCTGGCAGCAATGTCATATACTGACTGATGTAACTGATCAAATGTGGGATTTTGAATACCAAATCTGAAGTATTGCTATCCTGCATCATTTTATCATTTACTTTTAACCAAAGCCTAAGATTATCTGGATTTGGTAACTCTTCAGGCGTAACCAAATATGGTCCTATCGGTGCAAAAGTATCCGAACTCTTACCCTTCACCCACTGTCCGCCATGATTCAGTTGAAAATCCCTCTCACTCACATCGTTGTGCAAAGTATATCCAGCAATATGATCAGCAGCATTTGACTCATCTACATAGCTAGCCTTTTTGCCAATTACTACTGCCAATTCAACTTCCCAATCGGTCTTAACAGAGTTTCTTGGAATTATTATCTCATCAAAAGGACCACATAGTGAAGAGGAAGCTTTCATAAACAAAACCGGAGACTCAGGCAAATCCATTCCACTTTCTTTCGCATGCAAGGAATAATTCAATCCTACACAGATAATTTTCGATGGGCGGGCGATAGGGCTTCCCAACCTAATGTTTTCATCAACTTTTGGCAAGCCAGCTTCATTACTTTCTAGCCAGGTTTTTAGACGATTGACTCCGTCTTTCCCAAAAAATGCTTCATTCCAATCTTCTCCAAAAGCCGAACAATCCAGCCTTTCGCCATTTTTATTTTCTATTCCTGGACGCTCCTGTCCTTCTTTTCCAAATCTTATTAATTTCATATTTCAAATTGATGGTGTTTATCCGCTTTCGCAGTAATGATAACATTTAATAATGTATTTGCATTAAATTATTCAGCAACTGGCAATAAGTGACGCTTGGCAGTCGAAGCTTTTCTGCAAGATAAAATTCTTCAAAAGGATTATCCACTTTCGGGCACAAAATCAATCAAAAGATTGTAAGATGACCTATTTCAAGTGTTCTTGAATATGGGTTGTTGTCTGATGAAGTTCCACCACAAACAATGCCTTTTTTTACCTAAAGTGCAACATCGTGGAGAACTAAACCCTTCAATTTCCATCAAATATCATTGCAGATAATTATTTTAATTTTTTATACTTACGAAACCTCCATCTACAGGAAAGTTTGTACCGGTAATAAATGCGGCTTGATCCGAACAGATAAAGTATGCGGCTTCAGCAACTTCATCTGGTGTCCCCATCCGGCCAATCGGTTGGGTTTTGGCCAATTTGTCATAAACTTCTTTTTCTTTACCAGGGTAATTTTTTGCCAAAAAATCATCTACAAAAGGAGTATGGATACGGGCAGGAGATAAACAATTGCACCGAATGCCTTCATTCACATAATCACAAGCAATCGAATAGGTCATAGAAAGAACAGCCCCTTTGGTCATCGAATACGCAAACCTGTCAGGAATTCCCACCGAAGACACAATGGAGGCCATGTTCAAAACAACTCCACCACGCCCCTTCATCCCAGGAATTACAGTTTTGGTACAATTGAATATACCTTTAACATTGATATTGAACAGTCTATCAAAATCTGCAGTAGATGTCTTCTCTATATTTCCGACATGGGAGACCCCCGCATTATTGATCAAAACATCAATTGGCTCTATTATTTTTGCAAAAACTTCATTTACCTTATCTTGATCACTTACATCGCAGGTCAAAAAATCAACATGCCCATATGTCTTTTTTAAGTCTTCCAATACACTTTGACCCAAATCTATGTTTACATCTATCATATAAACATTTGCTCCCTTAGACAAGAATTTTTTTGTAATAGCAAGACCAATCCCGCTTGCTCCACCAGTCACAACTACTGTTTTACCTTTCATAGTTTATTGTTTAGATTTTGAATTCCAACAGGAACTTTTATTACAGCCATTATTTTCTATAAATGAAATATTTTGTTTTACAATGAACCAATCATGGCATAAAGAACAATTACTTCGTGATTCGAATCTTCTTGCAAGCATGCCAAGTTAATCCAATGATCCTCATCTTGCTTTTCTATAGTGCTTTAGGATACAAATGATTCACTAGCTTGTTTAAGTACATTTCTAAATTTGTGTAATGTGAATGAAGATCATTTTCATTGGCGTCAGAAGGATCCCTTGGGTCAAGACCATTTTCCACTTCCCAAAGGTCTGGCATACCGTCTTGATCTGTGTCTATCATTACTTCTCCTTTTTTTAAGATTGGCCATGAACCAACATCATTTTGCGAATCTATGATTCCATCAGAATTTTTTCCTATACCTTCCTTCAACCAAATACGAACGATACAATCAAAAGAGGTAAGTAGGGTCTATTATTCATGATTTGTCAATTTATTTTTTTTGGGACAAAGGATTTGACCAAATTTGTTGCACAATAGTTGCACATATGCAATGCAACATTCTAGTATTTGAGCAATCGATTGCATATTTATAAAGGTTTCTTCAAAATAAAAAAAATAATACAAGTTATTTTTTCAAATACATCATTAACGATGTTTTTTAGAGTATTGGTAAAATATTATTTGGAAATAGCAGAAACTTAGGTCACTTAAACTTTTATGCAAAAAATTTGATTTTTTGAAATATTATGTGGTAGTTTGCGCAAACGATTACACTAACCATACTATGCACACTTTTATAGAAACAAGATACTCAAATCACCCTGGAGATGTCAAGCAATATGACACTTCAAGACTAAGAGAACATTTCCTAATGGAAAATCTTTTCGTCAAAGATCAAATCAATGGGGTTTACACCTTGAATGATAGACTGATTGTAGGTGGTATTCATCCTTCATCAAAATCCATTAATTTGGAGACGGTTGATCAGTTGAAAGCACAATTTTTCTTGGAAAGAAGAGAAATAGGAATCATCAACGTAGGCCCTACTACTTCTATAGATGTGGACGGAACTACCTATGAACTCGCAAACAAAGAAGCATTATACATAGGTCAAGGAGCTAAAGACGTTGTCTTTCATCCTTTAAATTCTGGAGACACATTCCTTTATTTCAATTCTGCACCTGCACATCATGCTTACCCAACCAAAAAAGTTGGCAAGGACGATGCTGAAGTTGTCACACTTGGATCTTTAGAAAACTCAAATCACAGAACGATCTACAAATTATTGGTAAACTCTGTAGTCCCTACTTGTCAGCTACAAATGGGAATGACAGAATTGAAACCAGGATCTGTATGGAATACCATGCCAGCACATACACATGACAGGAGAATGGAAGCCTATTTCTATTTTGACTTAGAAGCTGACCAAGCTGTATGTCACTACATGGGACAGCCTGAAGAGACGAGACATATCTGGATGAAAAACCATCAGGCGATCATCTCTCCACCATGGTCTATTCACAGTGGAGCAGGAACCTCAAATTACACATTTATTTGGGGTATGGCCGGTGAGAACTTGGATTATGGTGATATGGATATTGTAGCACCAACGAACTTAAAATGAAAAACCTATTCAACCTAGAGGGAAAAGTTGCTTTAATCACCGGAGCAACCCATGGACTGGGAATGGCTATGGCCAAGGCTTTGGCACAACACGGTGCCACCTTGGTCATAAATGGCCATACGCCATCAAAAATGGAACTGGCAATCGAAGAGTATAAAAAAGAGGGAATTACTGCCCATGGATATCTTTTTGATGTCACTGATGCTGCAAAAGTTGCGGAGAACATTGAAAAAATCGAAGCTGAAGTTGGTCCAATAGATATATTGATCAATAATGCCGGAATGATCATGCGTGTACCTGCCTTAGACATGGATCCTTCTGATTTCAGAAAAGTCATTGATGTGGATTTGGTATCACCATTTATCCTTTCCCAAGCGGTAGGAAGATCCATGGTCAAAAGAGGTGGTGGAAAAATCATCAACATCTGCTCCATGATGAGTGAATTGGGAAGAGATACGGTAAGTGCTTATGCTGCCGCAAAAGGTGGACTGAAAATGCTAACCAAGAATCTCGCAACAGAATGGGCAAAATACAATATCCAAGTGAATGGTATAGGGCCAGGTTACTTTGCTACAGAACAAACAGCACCTATTCGTGTAGATGGTCACCCATTCAACGACTGGATAGTAAGTAGGACACCTGCCGGAAAATGGGGTGATCCTGATGATTTGGCTGGAGCAGTAGTTTTCCTATCAAGCAAAGCAAGTGACTTTGTAAATGGCCAAATCCTCTATGTAGATGGAGGAATTCTTGCGACTATAGGCAAGCCAAGAGAGTAATATATGAAAAAAGGCAAGGCAACAATTCATGATATCGCTGAAAAGCTGAATATCACAGCTTCCACGGTATCTAGAGCGCTAAATGACAATCCCAGAATTTCTGAAAACACGAAAAAGCTGGTTTTGAAGATGGCAAAACAGCTGAATTATCAGCCAAATCACATCGCTTCTGCCTTGAGGAGTGGAAAAAGTAAGTTGATAGGCGTATTGGTGCCTACTGCAAACAGAAACTTTTTCTCCTCTGTAGTAAGGGGAATAGAGGATATAGCGAATGAGCTTGATTACAAGGTGATCATCTCGCAATCTTATGAAGACTCTGAAAAAGAAATCCAAAACATCGAAGCGCTCCTGAATGCACGAGTAGATGGAATTATCGCCTCCATTGGAAAAAACACCGAGAATTTTGATCATTTCCAAAAAGTATTGGACAAAGGAATACCACTGGTACTTTTCGATAGGATCACCAATCAACTTGACGTAAGCCAAGTAGTAATCGATGATTACCAAGGCGCCTATGACACTACCAAACATTTGATTGAAGTGGGCTGTAAAAGAATTGCACATTTTACTTCACCGAAGAAAATAAATATTTACAAAGAACGACTTCGTGGTTATGAGGACGCTTTGAAGGATTTTGGCATTCCATTCGATCCCGAGCTGATCGAAGAAAGCAACATGCAGCTAGAAGATGGCAGAACCTCTATGGAAAACCTCATCAACAAAGGGATTGTATTCGATGCTGTTTTTTCTTCCTCAGATTACGCTGTTATGGGTGCAATGCAGGTACTTAGGGAACATAAAATCACCGTACCTGATCAAGTAAAGCTTGCAGGCTTTGGGAATGAACCATTTACGTCATTTACTGCCCCTCCTATCACAACTGTTGACCAAAAAAGTATTCCGATGGGAAGAGTGACAGCCGAGACTTTCTTTGAGTTGCTGAAGTTGGATGGCAAGAAAGGAAACAATCAAAAAACAGTGCTCAAACCTGAATTGATCATTAGAGAATCTACCCAAAAAAGTAATTAAAACCTATACATAACCATCAATCAAAATGATTTCAGCAACTGCAAACCAAAGCAAGTTTCTTTCAGAAGACTTTCTTCTAAAAAGTGATTTTGCCAAAATGCTTTACCATGATTTTGCTGCTAAGCTTCCTATAATCGATTACCATTGTCACTTGTCCCCACAGGATATTGCGACTAATCGAAAATTCAATACCATCTCAGAAGTTTGGCTCGCAGGGGATCATTATAAATGGAGAGCAATGAGAACCCTTGGAATTAATGAAAAATTCATAACAGGGAAAGCTTCTGATGAAGAAAAATTCCAAAAATGGGCAGAAACTGTTCCATACACTCTGAGAAACCCGCTTTATCATTGGACTCATTTGGAACTTCAGCGATACTTTGGAATCAATGACTTGCTATCAGCAGATTCTGGAAAAGTTATCTATCAGGAAACCTCCTCTCTCCTTCAAAGTCCAGACTTTCACACCCAAGGTTTGCTCAAAAAGATGAATGTAGAATTGGTATGCTCTACAGACGATCCGATTGATTCTTTGGAGTTTCACAAGATCGCAGCAACTAGCAGTCCTGATACAAAACTTTTGCCTACATTCAGACCTGACAAAGTCTATGCAGTAGAAAGTAGCACACAATACAAAGCTTACATCGAAAAGCTTGCTACGGCATCAAGTATAGAAATCAAAAACTATGACGACTTGGTTTCTGCTCTCAAAAACAGAATCAATTACTTTGCAGAAAACGGCGGAAGTCTTTCAGATCATGGTCTTGAGCAATTGTATTTCTTTGAGCTTGGAGCTTTGGATATTCATGCCATCTATTTGAAAGTGAATGATGGAAATGAGCTTTCTCAAGAAGAAATCCAGTATTTCAAATTCCATACTTTATATGAACTGTGCAAAATGTACCATGCCAAAGGCTGGACACAGCAGTTCCATTTGGGAGCATTGAGAAATACAAATAAAAGAATGCTTGCGACGCTTGGTCCAGACACGGGATTTGACTCGATTGGGGATTTTTCTCAAGCAAGGGCTATGGCGAGCTTCCTTAACCTACTCGACAGTACAGACCAATTGTCCAAAACCATTCTTTATAACCTGAACCCATCTGACAACGAAGTATTGGCGACAATGGTCGGTAACTTCAATGATGGATCTGTAAAAGGAAAAGTACAATTTGGATCAGCTTGGTGGTTTTTGGATCAAAAAGATGGAATGGAAAAACAAATCAATGCATTGTCCAATATGGGATTGTTGAGCTGTTTTGTGGGAATGCTGACAGATTCGAGAAGTTTCCTTTCGTTTCCTAGACATGAATATTTCAGAAGGATTCTTTGTAACCTGATCGGTCAAGATGTCGAGAATGGCGAGCTACCTGCAGATGAGGCTTGGTTAGGGAAAATAGTGTCTGACATATCTTACCACAATGCAAAGGAATATTTCAAATTTTAATCATACACATCCAAATGAAATCACTGAATAGGACTAATGTAAGTGTAGAAAAAAAGCCAATCAAAGTTCTTCAATTTGGCGAAGGCAATTTCCTGAGGGGATTTGTGGATTGGATGATTGAAGAAATGAATGAAAAAGCAGGTTTCAATGGAGATGTGCAAATCATTCAGCCTCTTGCACAAGGTTTGGGCCAAATGCTTAATGATCAGGATGGCCTTTTTCATGTAAAACTGCAGGGGTTACAAAATGGAGCCACAGTAGATCAAACAAAATTGATCACATGTGTTCAAGGTGTCACAAACCCTTTTGAGGATTATCCTGCTTACTTGGAATTGGGCAAAAATCCTGATTTGAAATTTGTGATTTCAAATACCACTGAGGCGGGTATTGCATTTGACGAAAATGACAATGAAATAGACCAATTATCCAACACTTTTCCCGGTAAATTGGCAGCACTTCTATACACGAGATTCAAGCATTTCGAAGGCAACGCTGACAAAGGGCTCGTTGTGATCCCTTGTGAACTGATAGATAAAAACGGCGAGCAACTGAAAGCTGCATTGTTGAAATATGCAAAGCTTTGGAAATTGTCATCTGAGTTTGTGGGTTGGATGGAGAAAAACTGCACATTTTGCAACACATTGGTCGATAGGATTGTACCAGGATTCCCGAAAGACACCATCAAAGAAATTCAACAAGAATTGGATTTTGAGGACAATTTGGTCGTAATGGCAGAGCCATTTCACCTTTGGGTAATCGAAGGCTCTGAAGATTTGGAAGAGATTTTTCCTGGACCAAAAGCAGGACTTCAAGTGAAATTCGTCAAAGATCAGTCACCATACAGAACCAGAAAAGTCAGAATCCTCAACGGTGCACATACTGCTTTGGTACCTGTTGCATATTTGGCTGGCTTGAGAACTGTCAGAGAGTCTGTTGAAGACGAAGTAATCGGAGAATACATCCGAGAGACCATATACAATGAAATCATGCCAACTTTGGACCTTTCTGAAGATGAATTGAGCCAATTTGCTGCTGATGTTTTAGATAGATTTAGAAATCCATTTATCAAACATGAATTAAGCTCTATTGCTTTGAATTCAATTTCCAAGTTCAAAGTAAGGGTTTTGCCAAGTCTTCTAGAATACAAATCGAGGAAAGGCACTTGGCCCAAAAACCTTATCAGATCCTTTGGAGCATTGATTCAATTCTACAAAGGAGAGTCCAGTGGAGAGAAAATCCCAGTTCAGGATGATCCTGCCATCATGGCTTTCTTTACAGATCAGTGGAGCAATTCAGACCTTGATATGATTGTCACAAACACGCTTGCCAAAGTGGAATTCTGGGGAGAAAATTTGAACAATCATGAAGGATTAGCGGAGGCCATAGTAGCTTCAATAGAGACCATGGCAAGCAATAACTAACATATTTGTAATTTATTTGGGTTATTTACAGAAAACAGAAGGTTCTATGAATCTTCTGTTTTTTTTTTGTCAAAACCCCTTCTTTTTGATCTTTAATTTTTGGTATCGACTCATTTGATTTCAATAACAAAAGGATCAATTTACAATCCAAAAACAGGGTTAAAGAGTATTTTCTAAACATTGGTAAAGGAACAAGAAATTTAATTACTTTTGCGGCATGATAAATTCAACTGATCAAATAAAACCAGCTCTTCTGGCACGCTCTCAAGAAATCTTGAGGGATCAGATTAAAGATATTCAAGAGCAATTAAAGAATTTGCAGCAGTCATCTGAGATAGAAGAAAAAAGCTCAGCTGGAGACAAATATGAAACCCATCAAGAAGTACTAAACCAAAACAGAGACTTACTCCAAAAAAGACTTTCTTCGACAAAAATGATGTTGAATCAAATCAATGCTGTACCTGTGAAGCCAATAGCTACAGTAGAAGAAGGTTCACTTCTTGAAGTACCGATGGGAAAAGTTTGGGTATCAGTACCAATGGGGAAAGTTAACCTAGACGGAGTTGATTATCTTTTAGTTTCAAAAGAATCTCCCTTGATATCAGCACTTTGGGGCTTGAAAGAAGGTGAAGAAGGAGAATTTAGAGGAAGTAAAGTGAAGATTGAAAAAATATCATGATCTGTTATTAGAGACCAAACATAAACATTCGAAAACAAGCGTTTTAAGTACGTAAAATTGATAAAAATACCCAAACCCAGTCGGTTTGGGTATTTTTATTTTAAAAAAGGAAGGATTACAAAATGAGATTTTATCTAATTGAAATACATTAATTTAGATATGATATTTTTTCTCTAAAAACCACCAAATTGATTTTGTTGAATATTTTTTGATTCTGAGTAATAAATACATTTATTAATAGAATAAGTCTATAAATAGCAAAGAGACTTACTTGTTTACAAAATACATTAAACAAAACATAAAATTATGAAATGCTTTTTTCTATGGTTTTCCAGCGAAAAAAGCATCAAATAAACATGCGATTTGGTCTAGGCTAAATCATTGGAAAAAGACGTACATGCATCAAAATTTCGTCTATGGAAAAAATCTACCGAATCATTATATTCATCTTATTTCTTTATCCTACTATCTTACAGGCGCAAGATGATAATGTACCGACTCAATTATCACCTAATATTAATAGTACCAACGATTGTCGAAGGGTAGCAGAATATGCTGTTCGGGGTGGTACACCTCCATATACTTATATTTGGACTTTAGAAGGCAACGTTGTCCAAATAGATGAAAATCTTAGCGCACTTGATGTCAGTATTTTATCTCAAGCACAAAGTGGAACCTATACAGTAAATGTATTCGATTCACAGGGTTTAACAAGACCACCAGCATTTTTCACATTTAGTGAGTCTTCTAATTTTATATTAAATATTGAAATAAATGAAGACCAAGAATGTAATGGTTTAACCTCTGGATCTATAACTGGTGAAATTAGAAATGGAATTGCTCCATTTAATATCACGATTTTTAATGATTTAAATCAAATTATTACTCAACAACAATTAATTGGACGAAATATAAATCTAAATGGTTACGCTTCTGGAACTTACATAATTGAAGTTGAAGATGCTTTAGGTTGCGTAGAAGTAACCGAAATAGAAATTGAAGAATTGGACCAACTCGAATTCGAAGAAGGTCCTGGACTTGGTGCTTTCCCCGTGACTTGTGATGACAATGGTAGCATTGCATTTAATGTTCGAAACAATGAAGGGCAAATCAGTTTTAGAATCAGAAGGACTTCAGGTCAATTGATAAACAACTGGACTGTAGCTCCAAATGGTGAAATCAGATATGATGGTCTTCCTGTGGGTGATTACATATTGGAAATCATCGATGATTTTCGTCTGGAAAATTGTCCAGAAACATTACCTTTTTCAATTGTAGATGAATCTTTGTTAACTTATAGCTTTGATCCAACAAGGATTACTTGTTTTGGAGAAAGCGATGGAAGCCTGAGGTTAGATATTGAAAGGCAATTCTTGGGTTTCAGCTTCCCTCCTAATGAAGTAATTGTGTCAATCACAAACAGTTCAGGAATCACTGTAATTTCCAATCAACCCGTTCCAGTTGGAGCTGATTCTGGAGTAGGGATTTTCGATAATCTTCCGGCAGGCAATTATACAATATCCATTACCCATGGAGGTGCTAATTACCCAGAGTGTATCCAAGAATTTCCATTTGAAATTGAAGGACCTGAGGAAGCTCTTACAGCGAGCATTACCCCAGGTAAAGTGACATGTTTTGGTGAAAACAATGGAACTGCAACAATGGAAATCACAGGAGGTTATGGTTTCTATACTTACTTATGGAACGATGGAGCCACTTCCAGAAATAGAACAAACCTTAGCCCTGGAAATTATCAGGTTACTGTCACAGATGCTGGTGGCTGCGAAGTCAACTTGAATGTAGAGATTGAAGGTCCTCCTGCACCTATCACAGCTGATATAGTCGAACTCAATGGCTTGACTTGTGTAGGATCAAATGATGGCAGGGCACAAATTTCAAATATAGCTGGCGGATATGGTGACTACACCATCACTTGGAACATCAACAATCAAAACACCGAAATAGCAACCGACCTACCTGCCGGCATGGTCAGTGTCACAGTAACCGATTCCGGTGGTTGTTCAGAGACATTCTATGTCAATATATCTGTTCCACCTGCTCCAGTGGTAACTGTAAGTGAAGAAATGGTTTCCTGTTTTGGAGGTGATGATGGAAATGCAAGAATCCAAATTTCGGGAACGGACACTTATACAGTCACATTAGCAGGACAAACACTTATAGGGGATGAAGTTTATTTTACAAATTTAGAAGCAGGATCATATACAGCTACCATTCAATATGGAACCAATTGCAATATTACGGTTCCTGTAGTAATTGAAACTCCTCCAAGAATAATAATCAATACTTCCAACAGTGTTATTAATAACATCTCTTGCTTTGGAGAAAATGATGGGAGTATCTCAGGAATCACAGCCTCTGGAGGTACTGGAATATTAGAAGTCCAATGGCAAAAATTCGATTCTAATGATTTTGTAGATATCTCAGGAGAAACTTCTTTTGACATCTCTGATTTAGAGCCTGGAGCCTACAAAATTATTGTTACAGATGAAAATGGTTGTTTTGAAGAATCAACTTTTAATATTATTGAGCCTGCAGTTTTAGAAGTCACCTCTCCGATAGTTACTGATGTTACCTGTTTTGGAATCTCAAATGGCTCGGTATCATTTGTGATTTCCGGAGGTAGTGCCCCCTATTCCTACTCGTTGAATGGCGGTGCATTTACTACAACTTCCAACGGAAATATTATCATCAACAATCTACCAGCAAATACTGGTAATGAGATTGAAATTAGGGATGCAAGTGGATGCGAAGTTCAGTCTTTAACTTTTGATATCAATTCCCTACCGCCTATTCTTATTGAAGAAATTGCCATAAATCAAGAAACTTGCTTCAACATATCCGACGGATCTATTGAAATTTCAGTTAGTGGTGGTTCAGAAAACTTAAGAGTAGAATGGTATCGAGCTGGTGATTTCTCTACAATCCTATCTACAAATGAAACACTCCCCGGAGTTGGATCAGGACAATATACTGTCAGGGTACTTGATAATCTTCACAACTTTTGTTTTGCTCAACAAACTTTTACGGTAAATCCTGTTCAAGAAATAAATCTTGCATTGAGTGGCTCTCCCGTGAATATTCTTTGCTTTGGTGAGGAAACAGGAGCGATCAATATCACTGCATCAGGAGGAACTGGTTCATTGACTTATCTATGGCAAGGACCAAATGGGTTCACTTCAGACCAACAAAATATCAGTGGCATACCTGCAGGAAGCTATAGAGTAAGGGTAACAGATGAAAATGGTTGTTCCAAAGAAATTGTAGATGTTTTGATTTCGCAACCGCTCTCAGGAATAGAAGTAAATGTAATCTCCAAAACTTCACCTACCTGTTTTGATGCAGAAAATGGTGAAATCCAAGTGCAGGTATTTGGTGGAAATCCCGCATACAACATTTCATGGGAGAAGGAGAATCTATCTGGAGTATTTGAGAATTTCCCTGGAACAGGACTTTCATTGACAGGTATTTCTGCTGGAAGGTATAGAATTTCAGTTCAAGACAACAATGGTTGTAATGTTCAGGAAATTATTGAATTGACAGCTCCAGATGAAATTTCGATTTCACTTCTGGCATTATCCAATGTGACATGTTTTGGCAGAAATGATGGTTTTATAAATATTGAAGTAACTGGAGGTACTGCTCCATATTTTTATCAATGGGATCATGGTTTCATCAATAAAAACCCAACAAATCTAAGTGCTGGTACATATGGAGTAACTGTGACAGATGCTAGAGGTTGTGTGGCTAGATTGGATGATTTAATCATCAGTCAGCCTGATCCGATTGCAATCAACTTGATTGAAAATCTAGCTCCAACCTGTGATTTTGAAGATGGAAGAATAGAAGTCGAATTTGAAGGTGGTGATGCTTCATTTGGCAATCAATGGTACAGACTACCTGAGAATACGCTAATTGCGGAAAATACAGAAGTGGTAGACAATCTAAGGCCTGGAGCTTACAGAATTGACTATGGAAATAGTGCTACCTGTCAGATTTCCAGGATAATTGTTGTGGCTGGTCCATTGGCAAAACTTGACCTAATCGTAAGTGCCCAAAACCCAACATGTGACAATAGCAATGGAATAATTGCCATTTCTGCTATCGGAGGAACACCTGGGTATTCATATTTTGTAGAACTAAATGGACAATTTGAAGAATTGACCACTAACATCATTTCGAATCTAGATCAAGGGGAATATCAGATAAAAGTAATAGACAGCAGCGGATGTGAGGTTACAAAAACTGTCACAATCAGCAATCCAAATCCACCAATTTTCGATGTCGGCAAAATTCAAGATGTTTCTTGTTTTGAAGGAAATGATGGTGCCATTGATTTTGATTTTGCGGGAAACATTTCTGAAATCAATTATCAGTGGTATAAGAGAGAGTTGTCTGGTACTAATTCCCCGATAGATGTTTCAGATCTCGACAACCTCTTTGCAGGGACTTATTTTGTGAGGTTTATTTATGACAATGGATGTACGCTGGATTCTGATGACATTGTCATCGAAGAACCTGAAGAGATTATTATCACATCTTCTGTTGTTCAACTGATTTGTCCTGATGATTTGGGTTCATTTGCGTTGACTATTTCGGGTGGTTCAGCTGGAAAAACCATCAGCATAACTTCGTCAAATGGTTATTCAAATAGCTTGACGGACTACATCACTGGTACTTTAAATTTCGACAATCTTGCTCCGGGAATATATAATTGGAAAGTGGAAGATGTAGGTTGCGGAGAGTCAGATGGTTCTTTTGAAATTCGCGAAATCACAAGACCTGACTTTGAATTTACCAAAACTGATGTTACATGTTTCGGTGAAAACAATGGTAGTTTTTCGATTATCAATCAAACAGTTGAATCAGGAAGAACTTATTCAGTATTTGTAAATGGAGCCAATAGAGGTATCCAAACAAATTTCAACAATCTTCCAAATGGTATTTATGCTGTACAACTAGTGGACAATTTTGGGTGCGAATCTATTCCACAAATTATCGAAATCAATCAGCCTGCTAGGCCTCTTGAGATAGTCAATCTAATGATGGCAGATGCAAGTTGCTTCGAAGGTGAAGATGGAAGTGTTTCTTTTGAAATAACTGGTGGAACCGCTCCATATTCATATACTTTGACAAGTCCAAACGGATTCAATGTCAACGCTTCAAACATCTCAGCAAATGAAATTAATACTTATAACAATTTACCAGCTGGAAATTTTGTCTTGGAAGTTCTTGATGCAAATGGAAATTGTCAAACTATCTCCAATTTTAACATTCAAGAACCGGCTGAACTAATTTTAAATGTTCAAACAGGAACTATAGCTTGTCCTGATGAGACGACATTTATAGCACTTTCATTGACAGGTGGAACTAACCCCTATACTTATACCTGGGAATATTTGGATGCAGGTTCGAATAATTGGATACTCCTTCCTGAAACCTCAAATAGAATTGAAGATATACCAGCCGGAACGTACAGATATACAGCTACCGATGCGAACCAATGTGAAGTATATTCAGAGGAAATTGAGATTGAAAATGCTGCACCTATTATTCTTGACTTTGATGTTGACGATATACTTTGTTTTGGTGGAAGCACGACTGTTTCATTAAGTGCAGCAAGACCAAACAGCACAAACTTCACCTTCTTTGTCAATGGAAATCAAATATTCGGAAATAGCTTCGTTGCGATTGCAGGGGATTATCAAGTTTATGCCATTGACAATGTATTCGGATGTATTTCAGATGAAATCGTGATTTCGGTAAATCAACCCGCCTCTCCTCTTGAGATTGACATTTATGAAAGTAAAAACTTAAGCTGTTTCGAATCAAGTGATGGGGCTATTTCTTTGGCAATTAAAGGAGGAACAGCGCCATACACTATCAGCTTTGAAGGAGCTACTTTTACAGCCAACGAGGGTGAAGTTGTATCATTCAATAATCTTCTCGCTAACATCAATTACTCCTTCCTTGTGGAAGATGATAATGGTTGTATTCTTAATATACCTCCTACTATCTTATCCCAACCATTCCCACTTGTTGTAAATTCAACATTCACTCCTATCCAATGTTTTGATGGAGAAGGTGCTATTTCTGTTCAGGCTACAGGCGGTCGAGCTCCTTATACAATCACTTGGACTTATTCTGAAGATGGAATCAACGAAGTTGAATTGACGCAATTCAATGATCAATTCAATGTTTCAGGGTTAAAAGCAGGATCCTACACTTACAATGTCACTGATGCCGGTGGGTGTCCAGCTATTTCTGAAACAATCGTTTTGGATCAGCCTTCAATGGTAATGTTGGAAGCCGAAGCTCTTCCAGTTAGCTGTTACCAAGGAAATGACGGAAGTGTCACATTTACACCATCAGGTGGACCAAACAGCAATTATCAAATCTATTTCAATGGCTTATTGGTCAACGGAAATACAGTTTCGGGATTGTCAGCAGGCACATATACTGCTTTTGCAATGAATGGATCTTGTATTTCTGAAACCATCACCGTGGTAGTCGATCAGCCTACTGAAGCTTTGCAAGTTTCATTAACCTATCCAAATCAAGTCCTTTGTTTTGATGATGTTTCAGACCTTGTGCTCAATGTGCGTGGAGGAAATGGAGATTATCAACTCAACATCAATGGTGAAACAATCGCAATTGATACAAATGGAAATTTGACTGTTGAAAATCTTGCTCCTGGGATTTATGAATTGGAAGTAACTGATGCAAAAGGCTGTATTTGGAATGAGGTAATCACAATCCAGAATGTTGCCGAACTTGAAATAGTTGAAAACTCTTTGGAAAATGTAAGCTGTCACGACGGATCTGATGGATCGATCTCAGTGAATGCGCTCGGAGGAACTCCTGATTATACTTTTACATGGCTCAATGCCAACAATCAAATTATCGGAAATAGCAATTCTATCAATGGCCTTTCTCCAGGGTTCTATACCATGATTGTAAGAGACGAAAATAACTGTGAGGTTTCTCGGGAATTCGAAATATTGAATACAACACCAGTTGATATCAATCTGGAAAATGTAGTACATGTAAGTTGCAATGGTTCTCAAAATGGAAGTTTCACAGTATCTGCCCAAGGTGGGTCAGCTGATTATACTCTTTTTGTAAACAATGTCAGCTACCCTTCCCTTACTGCTACCGGATTGGCTGCTGGGAATTACACTGCCTTCGTGGAAGATTCCAATGGCTGTAGATCTCCAGAAATAGAAGTCGAAATCACACAGCCTGACTTGTTGGTTTTGGATTTGACAACTACCGATATCTCTTGTTTTGGGATAAATGACGGAACAGCTTCCTTGAATATCACAGGTGGCACAGCTCCTTATACCGTGAGATGGTCTGATGGAAATACCACCCTTGATCGCACAAACTTGATAGCTGGAAATTACGAAGTGGTAGTAATCGATGCCAATGGATGTCTGCAAAGGGAAAACATCATCATCAACCAAGCCACTCCTATCAATGCTACTGGAAGTATTCTGCCTGTCAGCTGTTTTGGTGGAAATGATGGAGAGATCACTTTAAACATCAGCGGCGGCAGTGGCAACTATGATATTGTATGGAAAAATGTCCAAAGCAATCAGATTATTGGAAATGGCATTTCAATCTCGGGACTTTCAGCTGGAGAATATATAGCTGAAATCACCGATGACAAGGGATGTGAAATCTCAAGACAATTTATCATCAACCAACCATTTGAAGGATTGTCTTCCACTTCATTTATATCCAATATAAGATGTGCTGGCGAGACAAATGGTAGAATAGACCTTATAGTATCAGGAGGTACTGCACCCTATTCATACCAATGGTCATCAGGGGAAAACACTAGATCAATATCCAATAAAACAGGTGGTACCTATGAAGTCGAAATCACAGATGCAAAAGGCTGTGTTCTCATTGAATCATTTGAAATCGAAGAACCCTTGCCAATTACTATCACCCTAGAAGATCTAGGCAATGTGACTTGTAAGTTTGGAAGTGATGGTTTTATTCAACTTAACATTTCTGGAGGTACCGGAAACTATAGAGTACAGTGGAGTAATGGACAGGTTGGCGAAAGGATTGAGAACCTTACAGCTGGAATTTACAGTGTATTTGTATTTGATGACAATACATGTTTTGCAAGCGAAACATTCTTCGTCTCAGAACCGACCGATGAATTGAGTGCAGTAGCTGAAAGCAGCACAGAATTATGTAGCCCTGATGATGTCATAGAAGTATTCTTAAATGTAAATGGAGGTACTGCACCATATACCTACTTGTGGTCCAATGGGGCAACTACCCAGAACTTGAGTGATATTCAATCTGGTTTTTATTCTGTATTGGTAACAGATGTCAATGGATGTACAGTGGAGACAGACATTCAAGTAGATGATGCAGCGCCATCACTACAACTTTCTCTCGAAGGTACAACTGCAATTTGCGCTTCTGGTGGCTTGGCAGAAGTCACAGCCAACGTGACTGGTGGCACAGCCCCATATACTTACAGCTGGTCAACAGGCTCCACTAACCCTACATTGTCAAGTGTAGTAGAAGGAATCTATACGCTGACTGTGACTGATGCTGCAGGATGCTCTATTGTTGAAGAAATAGAAATTTTCCCTCCTCTGAACTTAGCCGTGAACTTAGAAAATATTCAAGGTGTGAGCTGTTTTGGAAATAATGATGGGATGATAGAAATAGCTGTTTCAGGTGGTCTTGCACCTTTTGAGATCACTTGGAGCAATGGATTGAGAAATCAACTGAGAGCCACAAATTTGGCTGCAGGAAATTACACTGTCACAATCAGCGATGCCTCAGGATGTAATACAACCGCTACTTACAACATTCGGGAGCCTGAAATTTTGACCTTCCAAGAGAATGTAGAAAATGTAAGTTGTGCAGGTGCTGAAGATGGATCAATAACGCTGAATGTACAAGGTGGTACAGCTCCATACAATTATACCTGGTCAAATGGATTCAATGGCAGAAGCCCTAGAAATCTATCCCCAGGAATGTATTCAGTAATAATAACGGATAGAAATGGATGTACAACAAGAGGAAGCTTTGGAATATCCGAGCCATTGCCACTAGCTATTCAAAGTGATCACTCTGAGGAGTTGTTGTGCCATGGAGATGCTACTGGATTCATCAACCTTAATATTTCTGGTGGAATTCAACCTTATAGAATTGTTTGGAATGATGCACCAGAAATAGAAAGTCTAAACAGATCTAACCTTCCAGCAGGCAGCTATAAAGTAATGGTAATCGATGACAATGGATGTACGATTGAAAGAGATTTTGAAATTAATGAACCTGATCAACTTGTAGTCAGACTTCTTACAGGATTTGATGTCAATTGCGAAGATAAAATCCTAACCGGTAAAGCTTGGCTGGAAATCGAGGGTGGAAGCGGCCAATATGAAATCACATGGAACAATGGATCCAGGAACACTATGGAAACGGATTTCTTTGATGATGGAGAGATTTCGGTAATTGTTTCAGATATCAATTCATGTGCAGTAGAAGTTGCTGAATTGGTAGAAATGCCATTGGTATTCAGCGAATCTGATTTTAACTATACGATTATTTCTGTTGGAGTGGAAGGGGAAATTTTGGTCAATGATCCTGTACGATTCAATGACAGAACACTGGGGAATGTAATTGCTTGGGAATGGAATTTTGGAGATGGCAATTCAAGCACAGAACAAAACCCAATCCATACATACACGTCCACTGGAAATTACAAAGTGACCTTGAGAACCTTTGATATCTACGGTTGTATTTCAGAAAAGTCCATTGACATTACAGTGGCTGCTTCCTATAAAATAATGATCCCAAATGCATTTTCTCCAAATGGTGATGGCATCAATGACACTTTCTTCCCAAAGATGAGAGGAATAGAAGAGTTTGAATTCTATGTTTTCAACAAATGGGGAGAATTGATTTACTCTAATGAAGAGAACCAAAACGAAGGTTGGGACGGAACATTAAGAGGAAGAAAAAGTCCAAATGGAAACTATGTGTACAAGATTGTCTTTGTGGCAGAAGACGGTGAAAAGGGTTCGCAAACCGGAGTATTTACATTAATAAATTAACTTGAGTCTAACCATAGAAATAGATATGAAAAAATATGTACTTCTGATATTTGCATTTGCTTTCTGTCAATTGCTTGAAGGCCAAGATATGCAATATACCCAATTTTATTCTGCCCCAGTATATTTGAATCCAGCATTTACTGGAGCATCTGAACTGACAAGAGTTGGGGTGAACTATAGAAATCAATGGCCTGGTTTGGATCATTCCTTCAATTCATATTCCGCTTATATTGACCATTATATGTTTGATATCAATTCTGGTGTAGGATTAATCGTCAATTCCACCAGAGAAAGTAAATCCAATCTCAGCACCAATGAACTCGGAGTGACTTATTCTTATCGATTAAAACTTGGGTTCAATTCATTTCTTCGAGTTGGTGGACAAGTGAGTTATGTTTTGAGAGATGCATTTTTTGGAAATCTAGTCTTCGGAAATCAGCTAGACATCAATACAGGAATCATTGGAAATGACAGCGGAGAAATGCTCTCCAATGACTACAAACATTCTTTTTTGGATTATAATTTTGGGCTTCTTTTCAATTCTGAAAATATCTGGTTTGGGGTTTCTGGACATCATTTATCACAACCAAACACTTCATTTATAGACGGAAATATCAGCAAACTTCCTTTGCGGCTGTCTTCTCACGGTGGTATAAAATTTGACCTTGGAGAAGGATTTATCAATAACTATTTCAACAATTCCCGTCAGGAAAGAGCTGCAATGTTTGCCTTTAATTACAAACACCAAGATCCTTTCAATCAACTGGATATAGGAACCCAGGTATTTATTCAGCCCTTGGTTTTGGGAGTTTGGTATAGAGGATTTCCTGTAAAATATTCCTTACCAAACAATGAATCTATCGCTGGATTGATTGGTATCACTTTGGAAAGTGGACTTGATATAGGTTATAGTTATGATTTTACTTTGTCAAAAATGGCAAACATGCAATCTGGTGGAGCTCATGAGATTTCTATTCGCTATTCATTTCTCTATGGGGATCCAAACCAAAGGAACAGACGAAGCACAATCATGCCGTGTTTTAGGTTCTAATCACAGATTAAAATATGTACTTATGGTCAATCCACTATTATGTTGGTAATGGTCTAGTCCATTAATCTTTCTTCCAAATTTTGCCATTTGGTAAAAATATCCTCCTTCACAACGGAAAAACTCGTTTACTTTGTACCCAACGAGGAGTCCAAACCTATTTTGGTCAAACAAATCGTTCTCAACATTTTTCCCAAATCCCAGAAGAATTTCATTGTAGGTAGCCAAATATATAGACTTGTTTTCATGATAGGTCTTTATCGGGTGCTGAATACGAATCATATACCTTATTCGGTTAGTAAATTCAAATCCGTCGATTTTTTTAGATGTAACATGGTCGTATTGTCCAATCCACCTTTGATCCAACATCAGTCTATGTGTAAGTTCCAGTTCAGAAAAAGAATGCTCCAGTTCTAGCATTTGATAAACCCTATACTCTGGGAATTCTTTACCAAATTCTTGCACTGGAATCTGACCATAATCATACGTGTCCGAATAAACGAAACCTAATCTAAAAGTAAGGTTTTCTAGAAATTTATAATTCACACCAATGTTTCCAACTTGCTGTTTTGAATCCGTGATTATATGATCTCTTCTCCATTGATATTCGCCATAAAGACTCCACTCATTAGAAAGTTTTACTTCTAGGTATGTAGCATACCACCCAACATGGTTGTGTTCATGGCTATTCCTCTCTTGTGCTTTTGAAATTTTGGTATCAAAAAACACTATCAACAATGTCATTAAGCATAATCTCCTCAAACCATTAATTCCTTCATTTCTAAATCTTTATTGTCATTCAATATTAGTAGAATGTACAATATTCGCTCCAGCGTTCTTCATTTCGATCATTGCTTTAGCAAAATCATTCTCATATATATTCACAGCTCTTGTAGCATCCAATATCAAATGTGTCTTGAAACCTTCAGACAACCCATCCAATACGGTAAATTTCACACAATAATCTTCTGCTAATCCACATACAAACACCTCCTCTATGCCATTGTTTTTCAGAAACTTACTCAAACCTGTATCTCCCTTATTGTTGTTGTCAAAAAATCCGGAGTACGAATCAACCAATGGGTTCGTTCCTTTTTGAAAAACAGCTTTCCATTTTTCTGTCATTAAATCTTTATGAAACTCGGCTCCTAATGATCCTTGTACACAATGTGTTGGCCAGAGAATTTGGTTCACCCCATTTAGTATAATAAATTCCCCGACTTCTTTTCCTGAATGGTTTGCAGCAAAGCTTCCATGATCCTCAGGATGCCAATCTTGGGTAGCAACGACAAAGTCAAACTTCTCTTGTATTTGATTGATAATAGGAATGATTTGGTCCCCTTCCTTTACTGCCAAAGCTCCACCTGGCAAAAAATCATTCTGAACGTCTACAATAATTAATGCTTTCATATTTTTAGATTTATTTTCCTATTGTCGTTATTTGAGTGTCTCCTGAAATTAATTGTAGTGGCATTTCCTGAATTTGGGGTTTTATTTCCCTGCTTTGTTCTTTCGAAGCCAATTATAATCTAGGTATGTTGATCATTGGGATGAAGTAATATACTTTTCGAAAGTGTTAAATTAAATCATTATTCCATAAAAAGAGACTTTAACATATCAATATGAGCTTTTTTTTATAAGCAACTTAAAAAAAATTGAAATACTCCATCTTTTTTTCTTTAACAAATTTCAAATAAGGGT
Organism: Belliella calami; assembly: GCF_022549695.1. GTDB lineage: Bacteria > Bacteroidota > Bacteroidia > Cytophagales > Cyclobacteriaceae > Belliella > Belliella calami. Next base: position 256,274 of record NZ_JAKZGS010000002.1, read on the forward strand.
ACTCGGAATGAAAATTGAACTGTTTGAATAAAAAATAATACAAACCAAATATAATCACCATGCTATACATCAATAACAAACCCACTGGAATTTTACCACTTTTGGATTTCGCAAAAAAGAATGATGGCGACGTAGATAAAAGATCAAATAGGGACACACCTGGAGAATCCGAAGGTGCAAGACCGCCAAAAAAAGACGAGTACAAAAATAGTGAAGGCAAGAAAAAAAAGAATTCTCCAGAAGGTAGAGATCAAGAGGTAGATAATGAGGAGAAGGATAAAAACAAAAAGAAGTAAAACTATAAATGATAGAAATTAGAATCATATTTTTTATTTTAGGGACATTTTTTGGGATAGATAATAGTAATATACTCTCAGAGTCTGTTCAAGTAGAGATCGATCCCGAAAGTAAAACCGTAATTGTCTATCATAAAGGTTTATACACATTCATCAAGGACGAGGAGGAAATAATAATCGTATTGCAGGAATTGGAAATATTGAGGAATCTAAATCAAGTAATTCATACAGAAGAAATCCAAAGTAATGGTCAGGATACATATGATTGGATTGAGTTGGAGTTGATGTCAAACAAAGACGATGAAAAGCTAGATGCAAAACTTCAACTCAAATATAAAGATGATGAATTTTTAGAAAGTATGGGAATAAGCTATTCTGTGAAAGATAAAGCATATACAATGATAAACTTCGAATCAGACAACATTCAGTCAAGTGTAGGTGAATTGAATGGAAATCGGTGGTATTTTAAGGAAAAACTAATATTTACAATCGAGCCTTTTGAAATAGAACCAAACATTGAAGTAGTCAAAAAAGAGAATCTATTTCAATATTGGGAAAAAGTAAAACCTTGATTAAGAAAGGCGAGATGCGAGACATGAGATGTGAGATATGAGACGTGAGACACAAGATTTGAGACTTTAGATTTGAGACTTGAGATTTGAGATTTGACACAAAGAGTCATGCCCAGAAAGGGCACTTGATTTAAGCATCGGGTCTATGACCCGATGTTAAAAAGGGAGGCAGGTGATTGTTTGCCCTGACAGGGCAATTGAATAGCTATAGAGAATAAAGAGAAATCAATAAAAAAAGTTCTAAGTAAAATCAGGTCGCGACATAAACTAGTGACCTTTGAATCAAAAGAAACTTCCTAGGCCTTAAAACTTACCAAAAGATTTATTTTCAAACAAACAACCATTTGGTAGGTATTGAATATTTTTATATTGTACAAAATTTAATTTTAAACAATATTAAAATGAACACTTCACCTTTTCAAAAATTCATGAGAATATTGCTTGGCTTGTTGATGGTACTGGCTGGAATTGGTCATTTGACATTCCAAAGAGAGGAGTTCCATGAAAAAAATCTAACCAGTCTGCTGAAAAATGATGAGTATCCGCAAATTAGAATGCCTCAAGTAAACTAAAGTGCAGCATTGCGGATACTCTTTTTATTAAAATTCAACTTTCACATCATATAACTTTTTGTGCAAACTTTTTAGCGCAGCTATATCGAATTTGATTACTTTTCGGTCGTAAGTCATCAAGCCATTTACTTCTATTTCCACATCGGTAGTTTGTGTATAAACAGCTGCAGACAAGCCTCTTTGAATCAAAGGAATCATTGATTCCATCAATTCTTTGTATTTTTCTTGAAGTTCTGCCTTGGTTTTAAAACTTTGGTAACCCCAATTATCCTTTTCCTGCCAAGTGTATCCTTCTACCGGTAACCCCAAGCCCCCAAATTCACCGAGAACAATTACTTGCTCTTTTCCATAAATCTCAGGTTCTGGCATTACTGCATTTGGATAATTGTGCAGGTCAATTATATCTCCCGTGATTTTTGTACCTTCCATTTCGAAGTTTCCTCCACTTGCACTGTTTACCAATCTGGATGGATCGTATTCCATTGTCCATTCTGTAATTTCTTTGGTTTTGAACTGACCCCAAGCTTCGTTGAAAGGAACCCAAACTACGATAGATTGAAAATGACTCAATCCATCAATAATTGCTTTCCATTCTTTTTTGAAAATATCCTCAGATTCTTTTGTCCTGACTTTGTCTGTACCGTGCCCAAAAATCCCAGGTCTTGATTCCCAATTATTACCATGGTCACCATTGGGCATATCTTGCCATACAAGCAAACCTAGCCGATCTGTGTGATAGTACCACCTTGCAGGTTCTACTTTCACGTGCTTTCTGATCATATTGAATCCCATTTCCTTAGTCTTCTCTATATCAAAAAGCATAGCAGCTTCTGATGGTGCAGTGTAAAGTCCATCTGGCCACCAGCCTTGGTCTAGGGGTCCATATTGAAACAAAAACTCATTGTTGAGCATCATTCTTTCTATTCCATTCTGGTCTTTTTGGACACTTATTTTTCTAAGTGCTGAATAACTTTTTACTTGATCCAACACTTTTTTTCCTGATCTGAGGCTGATAGTAACATCATACAAGAAAGGATCGCTGGGAGACCATACTTTTGGATTATCAATGGTGATTAAGCCATTTTCATTTGCCTTGAACGCTGACTTAGCCACTTCTTTCCCATTTGATGAGAAAATCACCTCTAGGGTATGATCCTTATCTGATTTATTGACTTTGGCAGATACTCTGAATGCTCCTTGGTCAAAATCAGGCTGTAATTGCACTTCAGTTAGGTAGCTTGTTGGTACTGATTCGAGCCAGACACTTTGCCAAATTCCAGTGACAGGGGTGTACCAAATACTGTGAGGCTTCTTCACTTGCTTTCCTCTTGGCTGAGGACCATCATCTGATGGATCCCAAACCCGAACTGTAAGTTCCTGACTGCTTCCGGATTTCAGAAAATCAGTAATATCATAGGAAAATGAATCGAAACCTCCCTGGTGGATGCCGACTTTTTGACCATTGACAAAAACTTCTGATTCCCAATCTACGGCTCCAAAATGAAGCAAAACCCTTCCTTTTCTCATATTTTTATCCAAATCAATCGTTTTCCTGTACCACAGCTCCTGATCTTTCCCTACATTTTTCCCAACACCTGACAAGCTTGATTCTACAGCAAATGGCACTTTGATCTTACCTTGATACTGACTAGGCACAGTCGTTCCTTTTGCCAAAATTGCATAATCCCATTCTCCGTTGAGATTGACCCAGTCTGGCCTTTCCATCTGTGGACGGGGATAATAATCATGGTTCAAACCATCTGATTCTTCAGCCCATGCGCTTTGAATAACTGGCTTTGGCAGTTCTTGCGCATTGATTTGCATGCTAAAGCCAAGTCCTAAAACCAAAGCAAAAGTCTTTGTTAGAATTGTTCTCTTTTTCCTTTTAAACATAATTATCTGGGTTTATTTTTTGAAAAATCCTGAAGTCCTCCCAATGATCAACAATTCCCAAATGGAAGCAACTGTCCATCCTGGTGCAAAAATGTCATTGTAGAAACCCTTTCCATTTTTTCCGTAATCCCAAGCAGTATGTTGGACTACTTCAGGATAGTAACCTACTTTACCTATCCCCATCATATTCCCTGGATGTGGAAGAATCTGCTCACGCATGGAAGATCTGATCACCTTGGCAAATGCACTAAACTCTTGCTGATTTGTTTCTTCAGCCAACCAATCCAATACTTCATCAAATTCAAAAATGAATACATCAATATGGTTGTTTTCAACAGATACATTCCCCCATCCCCTACTTTTCAGACCAATATCTCCCAACATTTGTCCTTGGGCAAAAGGAACATCCCAAGTGTAGTACCAAGAAAGGGTAAAATATGCTGCCTTCTTTGCTAGATTTATGTAGTGTAGTTTTTCTTTTCCCTTGGTAACTTGAGCCAAATAATACATCGCCGTGGCTGCATAAAGTGAGGCTTCTTTATCCTCACAATCGGCATCAAGGGTGGATGAAAAGTAATCAGATGGATTGATAATCGCCTCTTCCTGATAGATAGCCACTTTTCTAGCTGTTTCCAAATATTGTTTATCATTGAAATAATGATAAGCCATGGTCAATGGCAAAACAATAGATGGTGAACTTCCTCCAGTTTCATCTATCACTTTCAAATCTTTGTCAAACTTTCTTGGAAAACTTCCATCAGCAAACTGTAAAGTCATAAGTCTTGCAAATAAATTTTTGACTTTGCCTTCTAGCTCTTTATGTTGTCTTCCCTGCTTTTTTTCGTATTTCAAATAAAGCAAAAAAGCATAAATCCCTTCTGACTGCCTTCTGATCGAGAATACATCTGTTTCTGTTTTTTTATCAAAATCAATCACTTCTCGGATCAAGCCACTCGCATTGAATCCATTTGAATTGTAACTATCGAAAACTGCATTAGCCATTTCCACCAATTCTGCGTCCTGATTTGCTTCGCCAAACTCAAGGGCATTGAAAGCATTCAGCAAAACTCTACCTATAAAACCAACTTCCAAAATCCCCGTTGAGGTGCATGTCGCTGTTTCTAAATGCACTCCAGAGAACCCTTTCAATTCTTCAAAATCAACATAGGATGATTTGAAAAAGGATGTCAATGTGCTTTTTATTTCATGATCAGAAAATTTCTGATCCTCCAAAACTGAAGGCTTCATTTCTTTATAAGAATGCTCCCACACATCAGCTACAAAATCCGAAAAATCATTTTTATGATGCTTCTGAACCCTGTACTTCAATTGTCTGATTTCTCCTGCCTCAAGTTTGGCGAAAGTGGTGATAGCATCTGCAAGTGTCAGTTTTCTGATATAAGTGTATGGACGCTCAGCATAAGGAAATGCAAATTCCAAATAGGTTTCATTTCCAGATTTTCCAAAACCCAAAGCTCCCAGGTCATTTTCCCCTGACAGTACAACTTCCCCGGCATCATGGGTGGTCAATGAAAGCGTTTCGATCCCATCCAATCTCAACAAGCTATATCCCTTTTTACTTTTAGGATCAAAAACACTTGTCAATGGCGTGCTCAATCTATCTTCTCTTACCAACCAGTCTGTAGATTCTCTGATAGAAGGTGCATTGTCAGGTGATCGCAGATTTTTCCTATACCAATACCCTGGCATCAAGACTTGCGAAGGTTCGAATTCAATATCAGAAAAGTGGATTTTAGATGAAAAATTAAAATAAACCTGTTCTTGGGCTTTAATGTTCACCAAAATATCAGTGTATTCATCACTTTCTTCAAACTGAACTTCTATCTGAACTGGAATTTCTTTGGTAGCCAAAAACTTCCCCGATTCATTTATAGCAATTGGGAATTCCTTCGATTGATTTCCAGGTTTTTTCAAGATAAGTGAAAACGTACTACTCTCCTTGACACCTTCAATTTTACGGTCATTTGCCTTGATACTGAAAGTCAATAAAAATAGACTGCAAATAAGTATTAAATTTCTCATCTCTTTTTTAATTAAATTCTGGAGCAGCCTTACTACTGATACTAGGAACTCCTGCTTCGATTCTTGGCCATCCATTTTCCCAAATAATTTTATCAAGCATCAATGGTCTTCTGCTAGCGCCATTTTGAAGTAGTGGATTGTTTTTGGGAATGGCATGATAAAGAATCCAGTCTGTTCCTGCTTCATCTGTCATGATGTGTCCATTGTGTCCAGGGCCTGCAAAACCATAAGACTCTGAATTGGCACTAAGAATTACTTCTCCAAAATTTCCATCTTTGATATCATTTCCGGATTTGTCTAAATATGGTCCTAAAAGATTATCTGAAACGGCTACACGAACGCGATAGGTACTGTTCGCACCAGCACAACATGAGCCTTCAGATCCGAAATAAATGTATTTGTTATCCTTTTTGATGATATAGGACGCTTCCAAATGATTGTACCCAATATGGATTTTTTCACCCTGTACAGATTTGCCATCATCGGATAATTGCACTGCATAGATTCCATGAAAACTTCCCCAAAAAAGATATTTCTTACCATCTTCCTCAATATAAAATGCATCTATAGAATTTGTAACGCCGATTTCTTGGGAAAGAAACAGTTTTCCTTGATCGATAAAAGGTCCCTCGGGTCTATTCGCAATGGCTAAACCGATTCCGGGATTGGGGTCACCCCATGTAGAATAAGAGTAATACATAAAAAATTCATCTCCAACCTTCGCCACATCAGGTGCCCAGATTCCTCCATCGTTCTTCCAGCTTGGTTTTGAAGGAAATGCAGTTCCCACCAATTGCCAATTGATCAAATCAGAAGAACGTACTATAGGGACAAGCTTGTGTCCACCTTCACTTCCCCAATTGTCCTCTGTACCGTATGCATAGAAATAATCTCCTTCTTTCAAAACTGCCGGATCTGCCAATACTGGTGAAAAAACCGGATTGACATAGGTTTTTTGGACGGGATTTGGATTTTCATCAATCGGTGTGGTAGGCTCAGAGCCATTGTCTCCACAGCCTTGAGAAAGCACCAATATAATCGCCCAAAACCCTATTTTATTTAAGAAATATTGCATCTGATAAATTTTTATGATTTATAAAACAGTAACGTGGAGATAATTCCACGTTACTGCACAATTTAATAGGTTATCTTTTTACCAACCTGGATTCTGATCAAGATTTTTGTTGATATCCAAATCCCTCTGTGGAATTGGCAAAAACTCATGTCTACCGATAACAAAATTATTGAAACCTGGATCTCTGTTTGCGATTTGGGAACCTAGATCACCCCATCTTGCCAAGTCTGCCCAACGATGACCTTCTCCTGATAGCTCTAGAAGTCTTTCATGTTTGAGTTGCTCTAAGAATGCTGTCTGACCTAAGCCTGGCTGTGTTTGCGATAATGGAGCCAATCCTACCCTAGCCCTCACCCTATCTACATGTGCATAAGCCTGAGCAGTTCTACCTGTTGCATTCATCACTTCGGCATACATCAACAAAACATCGGCATACCTTATTGCTCTGTAATTATTAGGAGACCTATATCCTTCTTCATTTCTCCAATGGTCATTGAGAAACTTCCTGAAATAGGCTCTGTTATTTTCCATACCATATCTTTGGGCATAAGTCTGTCCATAAACCATCGTAAACTCAGGCCCTCTTTCGTCTGTATTGGCGAAAAGATAGGATGCAGATAGTCTTGGATCTCTTTCTCCTTGGGTGGTTTGTTCTTTGAGGAACTCTTGAATCGCCCAAGTTCTTGCTTCAGCATCAGCCCATCCAATACCTGGAGGTGCCAAAAACTGAGAAATTGAAGTTCCATAATTATGGTTTGGCGTATCTACATCATTATCGGTTACTTCTGTTGGGTTGATGGTGAATTGCCATTCGAAAACTGACTCTTGGTTGTTTTCGGAAGTGATCAAGAAATTGTCTCTATAATTTGGCATTAGATTATAGATCGAAGCTCCTTCTCCAGTCACAAGCCAATTCAAAGGCGCTTCAGCTTCCGTGTATTTTCCTTGCTGCATGAAAGTCTTTGCCAACAATGCTTGTGCAGCGCCTTTGGTTACCCTACCCAAATCCCTGCTATTGGCATATACGGCAGGAAGTCCATCTACTGCTCTACCAAGATCCAATTCGACCTGAGCCCACACATCCGCTTGAAGGGTTGTTGGAGGCAAGTCAGTTGGCTTGGAGGACTCTAGCATCATTGGAACATTTCCCCAAAGCAAAGCCAAGTTATAATAGAAATATGCACGGAGAAAATATGCTTCACCAAGTAATCTATTCTTTAGATCATTGTTCATTTCGATACCCGGAACATTGTCAATCACTTGATTTGCTCTAAATATCCCCACATAACAATCCACCCAAACATCGATCACAGGGCCAAAGTTATAATCAGGTTGTATAAATCCTCCCATGGCGTTAGCCAAATCAGACCATGGACTTCCTGAATATCCCTCGTCAGATCTGGTGACATAGATTATCGGCATCCACCTAGACATTCCCGGTCTAGCGAAGGTTGAGTAAATTGAATTGACACCTTGTTCGGCATCAGTGGCATTTTGCCAAAACACTTCGATCGTAGGCTGATTTGGATTAATGATGTCCAAATCAGGATCACAGCTCATCACCCCAAAGGAAGCTGCCATCAATATATATTTAAGTAATTTTTTCATGTGTTTGTATATTTTTCTATGGTCATCCCGATTGGTCGGGACAGGCTATGGAGTCTTGCATGATTGAGAATCATCCCATTGTTTGACTTTTTTGTCATGCCTGTCTGCCCCAGGCAGGCTCGATTTCATAAATTAAATGTGTTAGGAATATTAAAATTCAAACTGTAAACCAACGGAGTAGATTCTGCTGGCAGGCCAATTTCCATTGTCGAAACCTCTTTGAAGGATTCCGTTACCTGTGACATCAGGATCTAAACCTGAGTATTTGGTAAAAGTCAGTAGATTCTGTCCACTCACAAATACTCTTGAATTGCTTACATTCCATCTTTGTAGAATTGCCGAATTGAAATTGTAGGCTACTTCCAAATTTCTCAATCTGATGTAAGAACCATCTTCCAACCACCTGTCACTTTCCAATCTTGCATTGTCTATCAAACCAGGATCTCCAACTGACACTCCAATTCTAGGATCTGTTGTATTAGTATTGTTTGGCGACCAAGGACTGATATCTGCCCTGAAGTTTGTATTTTGATAGCTGTCAATTTCCCTTCTGACACCATTCATAAGAGTGTGACCAAATACACCGATCCACTGCATGTTGAAGGAAAAATTCTTGTAAGAAGCATTGAATTGCGCTCCTGTTTGGAGTGTAGGCCAAGGCGAACCAACAAAAGTCCTATCTTCTTGGTTGATTTCTCCATCACCATTTATATCCAAGAACTTCACATCTCCAGGCCTTGCAAAAGGTTGGATGATCTGTCCATCAGCATTCGTATAGTTATTGATTTCTTCCTGACTTTGGAATAAGCCGTCAGTTTTCAACACATACCATTCACCCAAAGGTCTTCCGATCTGTGATCTTGTGATTCCAGTTTGTATGTAGTCAATACCCTCACCAAGATTCCCTACATCCATCACCCTGTTGCGGATGGTGGTCATGTTTGCTGATACATCCCATTTGAAAGCATTTTTGATACTTCTGTAAGTTGCTGCCAATTCGATTCCTCTATTTCTGATGGATGCTGCATTGACTGCTGGTTCACCACCCAGATTTCCCAAGTACCAAGCGATTGGTAAGTTTACTAATACATCTTCAGAAAGGGAATTGTAATACTCAGCAGAAATGGTCAGTTTATCGTCAAAAAATCCTGCATCAAAACCTATGTTATGACTACTCCTTCTTTCCCATCCCAAATTTGGATTGGCCAGTCTAGCTTGGGTAGCTCCCACATAAGCTTGCTCATCAGGACCAAAAATCGCCCTTGGGTTTGAGTTCAAGAATCCTATGTAATCCCAAGAGCCCACAGTTACGATTCCCAACTCTCCATAAGATGCTCTGAATTTCAAATCAGATACCAGAGAAGAATTGAAAAATGCTTCTTCGGAGATTCTCCATCCACCTGCTACCGAAGGAAAAAATCTCGAACGATTGTCGGCTCCGAATCTTGAATCAGAATCGTATCTTCCTGTTACAGTTAGTAGATACCTTTCATCGTAGGTATAATTTGCCCTTCCCAAAAATCCTGAAATAGTGTAATTGACAGGGATAAATCCATCTGCGATCGGATCACCTGTGGCAGAACTTACAGTATTCAAGTATCTTCCATCAAACGACTGCAAATCTGTCCTTCCTGCTGAAAGCACATCTCTTTTGGTATGTTGCTGAGAATGACCTACCACAGCTGACAAATTGTGCTTGCCGAAAGTCTTTGTGTAGTTCAATGTATGCTCCAACAAGAAGCTGGAAAACAAAGATCTATCTTCTATAATGTTGGTCGGAGCAGCTGGTTGGTTAAAATGCCACTCTCCTGCCCTCCTCATTCTTTTGTTGTGATCGAAGCTCAATTCAGCACCTGCATTGAACCTGTAAACCAATCCATCCAAAATATCAACATCCAAAAATGCATTTCCGACAACCTTCGCAAAATTGCTACGGTAGCTATTGATAGCATTCACAGCCACGGGATTCCAAGCGTAGGTAACAGCGTCAGTTGTTCCTTTTCCCCAACCGTCTGGATTTGCACCAGTGATAAATCGTGAATCTTGAACAGGAATGACTGGAAGGTGTTGTGGCATGTCATAAAAAGGATTTCCAGTGCCAGGTGAGTTGGTGATGGAGTTAGTGAAAACCAAATTTTCTCCAAAAGTTACTCTTCCCTTTGTATTTTTTGTATTGATTCTCAATGCCGCCCTTTTGAAATCATTTCCGATCAAAACGCCCTTGTTCTCAAAATAGGAACCTGAAATCAAATAACTACTGTTTTTAGATCCTCCTGACAAAGTGACATTGTAATCTTGGGCATTTCCAAGTCTTGTACCCTCATCATACCAATTGGTATTTATAGCTGGGTCAAAATTCACACCCACACTTGCGGGAGGTGTTAGGCCTGAGTTGTTGAATTGGGTGCGTTGCATTTCGGCAAACTGCACATTGTTCATCATATTATACCCAGGAGGCAATTGCTGAATACCGAATTTTGCAGAAACACTTACTTTTGGAGTACCCTCAGCACCTTGCTTTGTGGTGATGATAATAACACCATTTGCTGCTCTTGAACCATAGATCGCTGCAGCTGATGCATCTTTCAAAATCTGAATTGATTCAATGTCATTCGTATTCATGGTAGGATTGGCATCAGCAATCATCCCATCGATTACGTATAGAGGATTTGAATTGATAAAACTAGCAACTCCCCTGATTTCAACCTGAGCTCCTTGACCTGGAGCACCTCCATTTCTGATAGAAACACCCGGAGCTAAGCCTTGCAGGGATTCGCCAAGAGACGCAGCGGTTACTCTATTGGTTTTGTCTGTACCAACTACGGCAGTTGCACCAGTGAGATCTTTCTTCTTTACAGTTTGATATCCAATGACTACTACCTCATTGAGGTCACTGATATCTTCATCCAGTTCCACTTCAATAGTAGATCTTCCAACCAAAGGAATCTCTTGTTGTAAAAATCCAATGAAGGAAATTACAAGCGTACTTTGGTTACTGCTGACATCTAGCTGGAATTTACCATCCATATCTGTCACAGTACCTTTGGAAGTGCCTTTCTCTATAATGGTAACACCAGGGAAAGGCTCTCCCGTTGTCTTGTCTATTATCGTCCCTTGCACAAGGTGACTACTTTGCGCAATAACAGGCAGATAGTTACAGCTTAGCAATAATAGTAGCCATAAAGCTGATTTCTGTAGCTTTTTTTTCATCGATCATTTTGGGGTTAATGTATTTTATTGATTTTTTCTTTTCAGGAATCCTGAATAATCTTGCAGCATATTTCGCCGCTAAGAATGGTTGAAGCTAGTTCCATTCGTGATCAATGAATAGCACAAATCCGCCAACATTTGATAAAAATCCTCCTTTCAATGGATTTTGACGGCTTAGTTTCAAAACTTGATTGATTAATTACTTTATTTAAAGTAAGCTTGTTCTAAGATTCAACTTTCAGCCCAAAATCGTGAACCTAGAAAAATCTTTTCCTCTTATTCTTAAAAGAAAAAATAGCTTTGTCAATTGCCTGATTATTCTTTTTATATACCTTTTGCCAAACTTTTCTTTTGCTCAAAAAACTTATTTTAAGCATATCAATGTAGAGGATGGCCTAAGCCATAATACTGTATTTACAATTTTTCAAGACTCAAAAGGCTTTATGTGGTTTGGCACAAAGGATGGTCTCAACCGATATGATGGACACCAATTTAAGATATTTAAAAACGAACCTGACAAACCACAAAGTCTGAGAAACAACAATGTCCTTTTCATCTATGAATCCTTCGAGAAGAAACTTTGGCTGGGGACAAATGATGGGATTTCAATCTATGATCCCAGCACAGAAACTTTCACGGATTTTTTGGTTACTGACCAAAATGGAGAACCTATTTGGGGTCAAATTCTAAAAATCAAAGAGGATAAATCAGGAAATATCTGGGTAGCATCAAGTTCAGCGGGACTGTATCGCTTTGACCCGAAAACAGAGAAGTTAACCCACTACTATCATATTGCAGATAAATCCGGCTCATTGGGTTCAGGATCAGTTTCTTCTTTGAGCATTGATGAAAAAGGTGTTGTTTGGGTTGGGATTTTGGGAGGAAGTGTACAGAGATTTGTGCCAGTCAACGAATCATTTACACAATTTGACAGTCCTGACCAGACATTGAAGAAAGACTTGATTTTGGACATATTTGATCATGGGAATGAATTGTTGATAGGAACAAAAAATGGAGGGTTGAAATCATTGGACAAAGAGACTGGCAAACTCAAAGATGTACTGGCCGAAGATCAGGAAAACAACTCCCTCTTTGTAAGAAACATCGCCAAATATGATGGACAAGAGGTATGGGTCTGTACAGAGTTGGGAATATATGTATATAATGCAACGGAAAAAAAATACAAACACTTGGTGCAAAACCCAAATGATCCCTATTCACTTTCAGACAACGCTGTTTACTCCATTTATAAAGACAGTGAAGGTGGTATTTGGCTGGGAACATATTTTGGAGGAATCAATTATCTTCCAAATTCCCCAACGACTTTTGAAAAGTACTACCCGATTATCAACCAAAACTCTATTGAAGGAAAAAGGGTCAGGGAATTTGTCGAAGATGGCAAAGGCAACATTTGGATAGGAACAGAAGATGCCGGATTGACAAAGTTCAGGCCTGAGGAAAATACTTTTACAAACTACCTACCCAAAAAAGACAAAAATTCCATTAGCTATCACAACATACATGGCTTAATGCTTGACAAGGAAGAACTTTGGATTTCCAGCCATAGCCAAGGTCTGAAGCTAGATATTCTCAACCTCCAAGACGAGGAGTTTAAAAGATTGGATCAATCAAATCTTCAAAATCCATTATTTGATTCTGATATATTTTCGATTCTAAAAGATTCTCAAGGCAACAAGTGGTTTGGAACAATTTCGGGTGTTTATATCATCCGTGCAGGTCAAAGCACCATGGAATTTTTTGAGCCCCTCAGTATTAGTTTTTACTATGACATACTGGAAGACAGCAAGAAGAACATTTGGTTTGCAACAGTGAATAATGGTCTCTTCCAATACAATTCAAAAACCGGTGAAACCAAGCATTATATGCCTGATAATAAAATCAAAGGCTCTTTGCCTGGAATATCTGTCATTAGCTTATTTGAGGACAGCAAAAAGAGGTTGTGGCTCGGTACAGAAGGATATGGGCTAAGCCTCTACAATGAAAAAGACGACAACTTTGAAACATTCAACACTTCAGATGGACTACCAAGCAATACTGTTTACAAAATCCTTGAGGATGATTTGGGTTATCTTTGGACGAGTACTGGAATGGGGCTTGCCAGATTTTCTCCAGAAAACAAAAAAATAGAATCCTACACCAAATCTGATGGTTTACTTTCTGAACAATTCAATTATAAATCAGGCTTAAAATCCAAAAATGGAACTCTTTACTTTGGTTCTTTGAATGGCTTTATAGCCTTTGACCCAAAGACATTCACCAAAACAAATAAAGAATCAAAGATTGTTTTGACAGGTTTGAAGCTGTTCAACGAAGAGGTGCAAGTAAATTCTCCAGACAAAATATTGCAAACCAGTATTTCTGAGACCACATCCATAAATCTAAAGCATTTCCAATCTTCTATCACCATATCCTTTGCAGCACTAGGATATACGTTTACAGATTCATGGAAGTATGTGTACAAGCTAGACGGGTTGGAAAAAGACTGGAATTATCTTAGAAAAAACAACGAAGTGTCTTACTTGAATATCCCTCCTGGATCTTATACTTTCAGGGTAAAAACGGTCAACGATCAGGGTGTTTTCAGCACTGAAGAGACTACCTTGATGATCCATGTCTCTCCCCCCTTTTACTTCTCCAATGTAGCGCTAATTGTATATTTCCTGCTATTCTTAGCCTTAGCATATATCCTCATTTCTTCATATAGAAATAAAATCTCCAAAAGGCATCGGGACAATATCCGAAAATTGGAGTCTGAAAAAGAGAAGGAAATTTTTCATGCAAAAATTGAGTTTTTTACAAACATCACACACGAAATCAGAACTCCATTGACCTTGATCAAAGGGCCTTTGGAAATTCTTGTGAACTCAAATGAAGGTTTTTCAGATAATACAAAGGAAAACTTAAGAATCATGGAGAAAAATGCCAATAGACTGATTCTTTTGAGCAATCAGCTTTTGGATTTTCGCAAAGCCGAAAAGCAAAGTTTCCAACTGAATTTTGTACGGACTGATATCTCGGGGATTATAGAAGATCTTCACTACAGATTCAAACCGATGGCTGAAAAAAACCAGCTCAATTTCACCCTTACAGGCGTGGAGAAAAATTTCTTTGCCGATGTGGATCAAGAAGAAACCACAAAAATCTTGAGCAATCTGATTTCCAATGCACTCAAGTATGGAGATTTACAAGTGAGTATTCATTTGGACACCAATGCTTCTGATTACTTTCAAGTACATGTTTGCAATGATGGAAAATTGATAGATGAAGCTTATCAAGGGAAAATCTTTGAACCATTCTATCAGATAGATCCTGACGAAACCCAAAAACCCAGACAAGGAACTGGACTTGGTCTTCCACTTGCCAAATCACTATCCGAAATGCATGGTGGCGAGCTATTTTTCAATCCCACTTTCAAAATCGGAGTCAATTGCTTCACTTTAAAACTTCCGGTAAAGCAAGCATACAGCTATCAATTGGAAGAATCTGAAGATGCGAAGATATATGAGGAAGTGAATTTGGAAGATGATTCTACAGCTGATACTATAAATGACACAGCCAAACCAAGTATTCTTTTGGTAGAGGACAATAAGGAACTGCAGTCATTTATAGATACCAACCTTAGGAATGAATATCAGATCTACAAAGCTTCAAATGGTATAGAAGCCTTGCAAGTTTTGGATTCTTTGATGGTGGACCTGATCATTTCTGATATCATGATGCCACTGATGGATGGAATAGAACTCTGTAAGCAACTGAAGTCCAATTTGGCATATTCACACCTACCGATAATCCTACTCACTGCGAAAAGCAATATGAATTCAAAAATCGAAGGATTGGAAGTTGGCGCTGATGTGTATTTAGAAAAACCATTTTCTCTGGAATATTTAATCCTTCAAATCAAAAACCTCCTGAAGTATCGAGACCAAGTCAGAAAAAGCTTTGCAAACTCTCCTGGGGTTTTGGCCATCAGTATTGCACATACCAAAGCAGACGAGGAGTTTCTTGACTCAGTGAACTTCTTTATCAATGAAAACATCTCCAACGAACAATTTGGAGTCAATGAATTGGCAGAAAAGGTAAATATGAGTCAATCAAGCCTATTGAGAAAAATCAAAGGAATCTCAAAATTAACCCCAAATGAATATATCCGACTTGTAAGGCTTAAACATGCCGCAGAATTATTGGGAACAGGAAAGTACAGTATATCGGAAGTTTGCTCCATGATCGGATTCAACTCACCCAGCTACTTTTCCAAATGCTTCCAAAAGCAGTTTGGAGAACTTCCAAAGGATTATCAGAAAAATTAAAACAGCAAACTGATAAACTATCCATAGAATGAATTGGATACTTAGGAAAAAGAAAATGCTGAGTTACTAAACCACTCAGCATTTTCTTTTTCAATATAAGACTATCCGCATTCTTTCACGTAACCAAACAATAGATTGTCGAATGAACGATTCTTGGTTCTGTTGACTGTGAACAGTTGTCTGCTGACGAGTATCCGCCACTTACAAAGCTTCTTATTACATAACGTGCTATATTGCGGATACTCATATTTCAATAAATCTCAACACTAATATTTGGCAGGAGAATCTTTTGCCGGTAAGCTATTTTTGATAAACTCCCTAATATCATCATTGGATGTTTTGAGGTCTTCCGCTCTCAGATACATCATGTGTCCGCTTCTGTATCCTTTGAAAGACAAACGATCTTTTAATTTACCATTTTGATCCATTTGCCACATATTGAACTTGGCATTGAAATAATCCGTACCACCATCGAAATATCCAGATTGAGTCATTACATGCAAATAAGGGTTCTGACGCATGGCATTTGCCAATTGCTCACCTGTATTTTCATTGCTTCTATCCCATGGATGAACTGGACCAAATAGATTATAAGTCAGGTCAGTTTTATAGTTCAAAACATTTCTTGCATACAAATTGAAAGCCGGAGCAAAAGCATGGTTCCAAGCAGTGAGTGCAGGATCAAAATCTGGTCTTTCGCCATTGCCTGTCCTATCGATACCCTTGTACCTACTATCCAACCTTCCGATAGTCAATCCTTGATCTCTCAATAATTCTTTCCAGAAGAAGTTTGTCGGTACAGCAAGGTTGTGTTCCAAAATCACTTTCTCACTCAAACCTGAGTAATATGACATTTTTTTGGCTATTTCATTTCTTTTTGATGGATCGATGGATCCACCTTTTGCCATAGCAGGCAATACAACATCGATAGTATATGCTTCCACTTCCTCCAGAATTTCATCCAAATCCCTGGCTTGAAGTTCAGTAGCAAGTACCTTATGGTACCAAGCAGTGGCTGCATAGTATGGGAGGTAATTTGCCGAAGCTACTGGACCTTCCCTATCAAGTCCCATTGGAGTTGGTGACACTAAGACCACTCCATTGAAGTACATCCAATGGGAATTCTGCAATTGGGAAACCAAACCTGCAACACGAGTAGTACCATAACTTTCACCAATCAAATACTTTGGTGAAGCCCATCTATTTTGTCTTGTTACGAATGTATTGACCCAGTCGGCTAAATATTTGATATCAGAGTTGATTCCGAAAAACGTAGACCTGGGAGTCTCTTTGTTGACGATTCTTGAATATCCAGTATTGACAGGATCTACGAATACGATATCTGCCACATCTAGAATAGAATGTGGATTCTCACTATATCCATAGGGTTGTAAAGGATATCCTTCATCATCGATATTCAATTTGTATGGACCTGTATATGCTAAGTGCATCCAAAGTGAAGCAGAACCTGGCCCGCCATTGAAAGAAACGACCAATGGTCTTTTTGCTTTATCAGAAACATCTGTTCTTTCATAATAGGTATAAAAAAGAGATGCCATAGGTTTGCCATCCTCATCCCATACTGGCATAGTGCCGGCTGTAGCTTTGTAAGGAACTCTCTTGCCGTTTATTGAGATTTCGTGGGAAGTAACTACTGCAGATTCTATTTCAATTTGTCTAGTTTCCTGTGCTTTTACATTCCCCAAACAGAAAACTATCAAAAATGTACCCAGTAAATATTTTTTTATCATCATAATTGGATTTGTTTTCCACTAAATTAAGTGATAATTCCAAACTGATTCTTGATTTTACACAAACCTTTGGAGATTTAGGTTGAACGGAGATATTTTCAACTGCTACATTTAGGCAATTTGAATTGATATTGATTGATATTGATTGATATTGGATCCGCCAAGGCGGACAAGTTATTGTTAGATACTAGATATTAGTAGATATTGATGGATATTAGATCCGGCAAGGTGGACAAGTTATTGAGTTGATATTGGATGAACGAAGTATGTGTGGCTTTCAGGTGGTGGTTTTGGTGGTTGTAGCTTTTTTATCAAGATCAATAATCCGAGATTTGAGGCTAATGAAAAAAGGAAAAAGCAATCCTCTATTTTTCTTTAGAAGCATATGAAACTAATTTGGCTATCACTACAGCAGGATATAGAATTCCTGAAGCAGATAGGAAGACCGAAAGCATTTTTGTAGGAAGATTGGCGGGAAATACATCACCAAAACCCAAGGTGCTGATACATGACAAACTGTAATAAATATATTCTCCATAATCGGCGTCAAGCCCACCCAAAGACTTATTACCTTCAAGGGATTCTCCAGTGATCAAATGAATCACTTCAAAACCAAAAGCTCCGATCATCGCCAATAAGAGGTAAACATTTACAGAACCGATTATCCGATGGATATTTACTTCATCATTTCTAAAAAGCAAACTGAAGTTGATAATAACCAAAGCCAACAAATTCAATATAGCAACAATCCTTTCAAACAAATAAAACTCGTAAGGATTGTCTCCAAATCTTATCAATCTCAAAGAAATATGCAGCAAAAAAAGGACTGAAGATAATATCAAATAAGGTCTTTGATGGGAAGAAAAAATCCCAACAAAAAACAAGAGAATCAACATGATATTTAGGAAAAGTGTGGCATCTTTTTGATACTCAATAAAAACTGGGAGTACAAAAACCGTAAAAAACAACATGATCAAAAGCGCTGGGAAACTTACATCTGAAACCCAAAAACTATTTATTCTTTTGATAAAATTGTCCATTTTTTGCTTTATTTATTCAACTGTTAAAGATGCCCATTTTTTTTGATGTAGTTAATAAAAAATAAAAAATGTACATCCCCTTTCTTACTAATAGCCGACCAAATTGATATATTTCATGTCAATTGATGTACTAGATACTAATCCACTAATAATCGATAACGATTATCCTCATAATTTTATTGGAAAATTCAAACTCTGGTGTCATTGCGGATAATCATAAAATGCAATTTTAAAATCACTTCCCTACATTATTGACAAAACACAAAACTGATTTTTTGCAAGATGATTTGATTTCCCACACAGGTACACTTGCAAATTTTGCCTATTTTTGGATTAGTTCGAATCAATCTATAATCATTCATGTTCCTAACTATCGAAAATATCCTGTTCATAGGATCTATTTTGCTATTTTTAAGCATTTTAGCTGGAAAGACCTCATACAAATTCGGTGTCCCTACCTTAGTATTGTTTCTTTTGATCGGAATGATTGCAGGTTCTGATGGAATGGGGATTCAGTTTAATAATCCCGAAATTGCACAGTTTATTGGTATCGTATCTCTGAATTTCATTCTTTTTTCTGGTGGCTTGGACACCAACTGGAAGTCAATCAAACCAGTTTTGGGACAAGGCATTGCACTATCTACTATTGGTGTTTTGCTGACAGCTACTTCTCTTGGTGTTTTTGTGTGGGCTATTTCAGACTTTACAATTTATGAAGGGCTATTATTGGGAGCGATTGTATCATCTACTGATGCGGCAGCGGTATTTTCGATCTTACGATCAAAAAGCCTTGCCTTGAAATACAGGTTAAGGTCAACACTAGAGTTGGAGAGTGGAAGTAATGATCCGATGGCTTATGTCATGACCATTGCATTTTTAGGTTTGGTCCTCAACCCAAATATGGGATTTGGATCTCTTGTCATTCTATTTTTCCAACAAATGCTGCTTGGTGCAGCTCTAGGCTTAGGATTTGGCTGGCTGAGCAAACAAGCAGTCAATAGAATCAATCTCGGATTTGAAGGACTTTACCCGGTACTTGTAATTTCACTGATGTTTATTACATTTTCCTTCACCGATTTGGTTGGAGGAAATGGCTTCTTGGCAGTATATCTCTGTGCTGTGTATTTGGGAAATCAGGAATTGATCCATAAGAATACCATTTTAAAAATGTTTGATGGATTCGCGTGGCTGATGCAAATAGTACTCTTTTTGACTTTGGGACTTCTCGTGAATCCTACCGATATAGTACCGTTGCTTGGGTTAGGCTTGGCAGCATCTGGATTTTTGATATTCGTATCTAGGCCTTTTGGAGTATTTCTGACATTGCTTCCTTTCAAGATGAAAAACAGAAGACGTTGGTATGTCTCATGGGTTGGCTTGAGAGGTGCTGTACCTATAGTATTTGCTACCTATCCACTGATCGCGGGAATAGACAAGGCATCTACTATCTTCAATATTGTATTTTTTATATCACTGACATCTGTCTTGGTACAGGGGACGACATTATCTTTGGTTGCAAATTGGCTGAAAGTAGCTTTGCCTGAAAAATTAAAACCAAAATCACCTGTCGATTACATCACAAATGAAGCTCCCAAAACTGCAATGGCAGAAATTGATATTCCTTTGGGACACCAAATCGTCGGAAAAAAAATACTGGACTTAGGTTTTCCTAAAAATGCAATCATCGCAATGCTGCGAAGAGAAGGTGAATTCATAACTCCAAAAGGAACAACAGAAATCCTTGCTGATGATCAGCTTTTGGTACTTGCAGAAAATGAACTGAGCCTAAGCGACGTTTATAATACTTTGCAAATCCCCAAACCTGAAATTGAGGAAGAATAAAAATAAAAAAATCCCAGCTTTTCGGCTGGGATTTTTTTAATTAAGCTGCATTTCTAGCTGCGTTGATGATTCCAAACATTGTCCGCAAAATCAATTTTTGAAGTACCGGATCGTCTTCTCCAGTTTTTAGCATCGTCTGGATTGCATATTGCTGAATCGTAATCAGCGGCAATACAATCTTTTCTCTGATAGCGATAGATTCTTTCGATGTAGGGTTGTCTTGAAGCAAATGTTCCATTCCAGAGACTTCCAAAATATATTGAAGTGTACGCTGATATTCCGTAAACATCAAATTCCATAGATCTGCATATTTTGGATCATCCTTCAGGTAAGCCGTAGATTTGTAGAAAGACTTCGCCAAAGACTGCATTGAGTTGCCCAAAAGAGATCTAAAGAAAAGTGAGTCATTATACAAAGCTTTTGCTTGCTCAAATTTCCCTTCATTTTTCAAGGCTTCCAAAGCTGCTCCTACCCCGAAAAACCCTGGGATATTTTGCTTCATTTGTGCCCAAGAGCCAACAAAAGGAATTGCTCTCAAATCATCAAATTTCAATCCCGAATCTTTTCCTCTTTTCAAAGGTCTAGAACCAATATTGACTTGACCGAAATACTTCAATGGAGTCACATGTTCCAAATAAGGTAAGAATTGAGGATGGTTTTTGAAATCTTTGTAAAATTGGTAAGATACATCAGCCATTTTGTTGATCAGAACCCTTTGATCATTGGAGAGGGATTTTTCTGAAGATGGATAAAGCTCATTTTCTACACCCGCACAGAGGAGTTGCTCTAGATTGTAGCTACAAGACACAGGCTTTCCGTAGTTTGAGGAAATGGTCTGACCCTGAATTGTGATCTGAATCTCTTCATTCTCAACTTGTGGCCCAAGTGAAGCATAGAAGTTATGCATGTTTCCACCACCTCTAGCAGGAGGCCCACCTCTCCCGTCGAAAAAGACGACACTGACATCATAAAGTCTTGATATTTTAGTCAGTTCCTCCTTTGCTTGAAGAATAGACCAGTTGGCTCTTATATAGCCACCATCTTTGGTTCCATCAGAGAAGCCAAGCATGATGGTTTGCTTTTGCTTTCTAAATTTCATGTGCGCTGCATAGTCTTTGTTCTTGTACAGCTGCTCCATAATTTTAGGAGCTTGTGCAAGATCATCGATCGTTTCAAAAAGCGGCACAATATCAAGAGGTAATTCACCTTCTTTATGATCTATACTCAGTTTTGCCAATTTGAATACTTCCAAAACATGTAATGCTGATTGGCAATTGGAGATGATGTAGCGGTGCAATCCATCTTCACCATTTTCCTTCTGTACAGTTTGGATTGCATCAAAACTCTTAAGCATTTCCTTATGGAAATCATCTTTAAGTTTTGATTCATTAGGAAGTTCTTTGATATCAAACAAAAACTTGATTTTATCATCATCATTTAGCTTATGATAAGCTTCAAGCTCTTTTTCACCGAACTCCATTTCGATGACTTCATCCCAAAGACCATCATGTTTTCTACTATCCTGACGAACGTCCATATTGGCAAAATGGAAACCGAAGATTTTCACCTTGAGGATAAATTCATCCAACTGCTCCAAGAAAAGTCCTTCATGATATTCCACAAGGCATCTTCTTGCTTCCATCAGATCATTCAACAAATCGTCCTTGGCATTGTAGTAGCTTTTTTCTTCAAAAAGTGAATTGAACAGACCATTTTCTACTTTCAACATTATTGGCTCGACATGCTTGAAAGTCAACCTTCTTCTTATAATTCTAATATCCCTATAGTAGCATCTTAGGATCCATTTCTGAAGCCTTTCTGCAACTTTCACCGTAATATCATGCGTCACAAAGGGATTCCCATCTCTGTCTCCTCCAGGCCAAAAACCTACTTTGAGCAATCCAGGATTGTCCCATTCATGAAGCGGGATTTCGAGGCTATTGAGCAACCTCGTAAGGATATCGGGAATGCTTTTGTAAAATACATTTGTCAAAAACCAGATCAAACTTACTGCTTCATCTAATGGAGAAGGTTTTTCTTTATTGATAAATCCAGTTTTCCCAAGCTGTTGCAATAGAAGGTTGATATTGCCTAAATCGTTGTTTTTGATGGCAGTCTCCAAATCTGTAATAATCCCTAGTACATTTCCAGGATAAAATTGCGTCGGATGCGCTGTCAAAGTAAGTCTTACAGAAAAGTTTTTGAGTTTTTCTATTAGAGCTTCTCTTTTTCTATCATTATCTACTCGGGTAATAAGGGCATTTACTGTTCCCTTACCTTTGGCATCGTGGATTTTGTCAAATGCTGCATCTTCAATAGAGTCGAAAAGCACAACTTGGCGCTCAACATACTGCACCATTTTAAACAATAAATTATGGCGTTCTTCTTCAGAGTTTTTGGCCATTAATTCTTCAAAAAAGCCATTGATGATCTCTTTTGGTGTTTTGTCTTTTTTGTAGCCATCTTCACATTTAGTTGCCAAAATAGGCAACAAAGTTCCAGTTCTATTGATATCACTGAATGGTAAGTCTAGAAAGAGACTATTATAAATGGTGAATCTTTTGGCTACTTCGGTTTGATAATTATTCTTTGACATTTTTAGGTTTAATGGTTTGAGAATTGTGAAATTACATAAAATTTATATTTTTTTCAAAAATCGAAACTGATTTATAAATTATCATCATGAAAAGGAATATTTTCTTACTGATTCAATCATAAAAACTCAATATCTTTAATGATCATTGAAAAAGAAATAACTCCATATTATCATAGATGTTGAAAATACCTTCGTCTTTTTTTCGTAATTTAGGATTTTTAACCCTAAAAAGAAATTTCCAAGATACATGATTATAGCTATACTATCAGGTTTCATAGTCGCATCTATGGTTCCTATTTTGAGTAAATTAATCAAAGGCAAAGGGTCGATACTTTTACCGTTTCTGCCGTTAGGATTGTTTGCGTATTTCATAAGTTTTATACCAAAAGTAAGCAATGGTATAGCTGTTGACAGATTCTATTCTTGGGTTCCAAGTTTTGGAATAGATTTATCCTTTCGATTGGATGGGCTGTCTATGCTATTTGCATTATTGATAACTGGCATAGGAACGCTAGTCTTCTTCTATACTTTCAGTTATCTGAAAGGCCACCCTTACCTCGATAGGTTTTATGGCTATCTCAGTATGTTTATGGCTTCGATGTTGGGCTTAGTTCTATCTGACAATATCATCACGCTATTTATATTTTGGGAATTGACCAGTATCAGTTCCTTTTTCCTAATCGGGTTCAATAATGATGATCCAAATTCCAGAAAATCAGCTTTGCTTGCACTAAGCATTACTGGTTTGGGCGGATTGTTTTTGTTGGCAGGTGTCTTGCTTTTGGGAACTTCAGGAGGTACTTATTCCATCCAAGATCTTTTGTCACAGTCAGAAGCTTTGAAAAGCTCCGCCAACTATAATTGGATCATATTCCTGCTCTTTATTGCTGCATTTACAAAGTCTGCACAATTTCCATTTCACTTCTGGCTACCTGGAGCGATGAAAGCCCCAACTCCAGTTAGTACTTATTTGCATTCAGCAACAATGGTAAAAGCAGGGATCTATTTATTGGCAAGGTTCACGCCAGTTTTGGGAGGGACTCCGGAATGGAACAACACTTTGATAATCGTGGGAGCTGTGACGATGACTTATGCTGCCATTCATGCATTGTTCAGGTTGGATATGAAAGGCATTCTGGCATATTCAACCATATCGGCTTTGGGGATTTTGGTTTTTCTCATTGGTTTGGGAACAGAGCAAGCATTGTTGGCGGCTGGAGTTTTTATTTTGGTACATGCACTCTACAAAGCGACGCTCTTCTTGGTAACAGGAATCGTTGACCACGAGACAGGTACTCGAGATGTGAGCGTGTTGTCAGGTTTGAGAAAAGTGATGATGCCTGTGGCCATTGCGGCTTTTTTGGCAGCGCTTTCCAATGCTGGGGCGCCACCATTTTTCGGATTTATTGGAAAAGATCTGATATATGAAGCTACGCTTTATTTGGGAGATTGGGCTTATGTATTGACAGGAGCGGCTATTGTTACCAATGTATGTTTGTTATTTGCGGGACTTCTAGCTGGCTACAAGCCATTTGTAGGGGCATTGCCTACCCAATTTGAGAAAGTGCACCTTCCCCACCCTACCATGTGGGCACCTCCATTGATTTTGGCTGGTTTGGGTTTGCTTTTTGGACTAATCCCTTCACTGATAGAAAAAAGCATCATTCAGCCGGTATTTACAAGTTTGGTAAACAATGAAACTGTGATTCATATCAAGCTTTGGCATGGATTCAATATTGTATTGGGATTGAGTCTATTGACTCTGACGCTTGGTGCAATGTTGTATTGGAAACTCAAACCATCAGAGAATCTAATGAGCAAGACATTAAGATTTGAAGTCATTTCTCCAAAGTCTTTGGTGGAGAAGTTCAGGTCGTTATTTATTGGATTAGCCCAATTTTGGACAGGGTTTTTCCAAAATGGTTATTTGAGAAATTATGTCATTACCATATTAGGGTTTCTTACATTGCTTTTAGGATATAGACTGTATCAAGGAGTAAATCTATACATAGATTTCGCTTCATTGACTGATTTGACGATCTATGAAGTTATTGTGGTCATCATCATGGCTGTATCTATCATATTTACAGTATTCTCAAAATCCAGATTGGTCGCAGTCGCTTCTTTGGGGGTAATTGGGTATGCTATCTGTTTGATCTTCTTGTTTTATTCCGCCCCGGATTTGGCAATGACCCAGTTCTCAATAGACACCTTGACAGTTATCCTATTTGTATTGGTCATTTACAACCTACCAAAATACAAAACATTTTCGTCGATTGGAGTAAGGATAAGAGATGGTGTATTGTCCATTTTCTTTGGAACATTGATAGCCATCTTGACTTTGGAAGTGCTTTCAGAGCCATTGAATAGAGAGACGTCTATTTTCTATGCAGAAAGTGCCTATTTATTGGCAAAAGGAAAAAATGTGGTAAACGTCATCCTCGTAGATTTTAGAGGTTTTGATACAATGGTTGAGATTACCGTTTTGGTAATTGCTGCGATTGGGGTATTTAGTTTATTGAAATTGAGATTGAAAAGTATAGAAAAAGAATAGTATGAAATCAAGCCTGCCTGGGGCAGACAGGCATGACGAAGAACGTCACACGCTGGGATGATTATCAACCATGCGAGATTCCATAACCTGTCCCGACCAATCGGGATGACCTCTGAAAAACAAATTATAAACACATGAAAACAATTATTTTTAAAACAGCATCAACATACCTACTTCCTTTGTTGGTTTTGTTTTCAATATTTATCTTGCTAAGAGGGCATTATTTGCCTGGAGGAGGATTCGTAGGTGGTCTGATAGCATCCATAGCTTTTGTAATCCATTCCTTTGCGAATGGTATTGATCAAACAAAATCAATCATCAAATTCCATCCTGGTTTTTTGATGCCAATAGGTTTGGCTATAGCACTGGTTAGTGGGGCTGCCCCTTTATTGATTGGAGAAAGCTTCATGACAGGGCTTTGGTTTGAAGAACCACTATCAGTGATAGGTATGGTGGGTTCAGCTTTGTTTTTTGATACAGGAGTATATCTTGTGGTCATTGGAGTCACGCTAACAATCATTTTCACAATCTCAGAAACTATTTAAAAATGGAACTTTTATTAGTAATGCTAATAGGTCTTCTCTATGCTTCGGGCATCTACATGATGCTCAGAAGAAGCATGGTAAAATTGATTATAGGCCTAATTCTACTTGGAAATGGCGCCAATATGCTGATCTTCCTACTCGGAAGAATCGTGAAAGGCAAGCCCCCAATCATAGACTCAGCATCTAAAATGCTGACCGAAATATATGCCGATCCTGTTCCCCAAGCATTGATATTGACAGCCATCGTGATCAGCTTTGGGTTGCAGTCTTTTGCTATCATTCTGGTCAAAAGAGCCTACAAAATCACTGCAACAGACGATTTGGATGAACTGAATACTACAGACGAAATTTATGAATAATCCATATATAGTTTTACCCGTTATTTTCCAACTTTTCACAGCAGTTTTGCTGATGTTTTTCTGGTTTCGGGTCAATGCACAACGCCTGATTACCATTATTTGTAGCCTTATCTCCGTTGGTATTGCCATTTGGCTTTTCAATGAAGTCTATAATAGGGGCATCCTCACCATGCAGGCTGGAGAATGGCAAGCACCTTTTGGGATCACCTTCGTGGCAGATATTTTCAGTGCTACAATGGTGCTTTTGACAGCAATTTCAGGAATGGCCGTTGCTGTTTTCTCTACTGGAAGTATTAGAAATGCAAGATTGAAATTTGGGTATTTCCCAATCCTCAATTTCCTATTGATGGGACTGCAAGGAGCCTTCTTGACTGGCGATATTTTCAACCTTTATGTTTGGTTTGAAATCATCATCATCGCTTCATTTGTCTTGATTACGATCGGTGGAGAAAAAGCACAGATAGAAGGTGCAATGAAGTATGTCACCATGAACTTACTAGCATCGGCGATTTTCCTCACAGCCATTGCGATACTTTATGGTATGGCAGGAAGTCTCAATATGGCCGATCTGTCTGGTCAAGTAGCGCAAATAGAAAATAGAGGTTTAGTAAATGTTGTGGCGATTTTGTTCTTAGTTGGGTTTGGAATCAAGTCAGCAATTTTTCCTTTATACTTCTGGCTTCCAGCCTCATACCACACTCCACCGCCGGCGATTTCAGCCATTTTTGGAGGATTGTTGACAAAAGTTGGTGTGTATGCATTGATTAGGATATTTACATTGATATTTATACCAGATGAATTTCTTAGCAATCTATTGATCATTATGGCTGCATTAACCATTCTTTCAGGAGGTTTAGGTGCGATTTTACAGGTGAATATGAGAAAGATTTTCTCTTACCTAATCGTCTGCCATATAGGCTTTATGATCGCTGGTTTGGGAATATATACTGAATTGGCAATTCTTGGAGCCATATTTTACCTGATTCATGATATCATTGTCAAAACAAACTTGTTCCTAATATCAGGTTTGATTTTCAAATTGAAAGGAACGCTAAACATAGAGAAGCTTGGAGGTCTTTATAAAAAATACCCCAAATACTCCCTATTGATCGCCATACCATTATTTTCCTTGGTTGGAATTCCGCCCCTTTCTGGATTTTGGGCTAAGTTGTTTTTGATAGAGGGGGGATATTTGGAAGGTCAATATACTTTGGTTGGGTTTATCCTGTTGGGAAGTTTCCTCACACTTTGGGTTATTGCAAAATTATGGTCGGAAGTATTCTGGAAAGAATCAGTTGATTTGCCAAAAAAAATCAACGTGAAATATTTCTATGAATTAAAACCCTTCAAACAATGGGCGATGATCATTCCAATTGTGATTTTGACAGTAATTTCTTTGTACATAGGGCTTGCAGCAGAACATATTGTCGTGCTTAGCAAACAGATTTCAAGCGAATTGATGAATCCTTCGGCCTACATCGAAGCAGTTTTAGGAACGAAAACAGATATGCCATGATAAAGACGAGATTTTTGAGTAACTTATTGCTTTCCTTGATTTGGGTAGCGATTACTGGCAACTTTACGGCTGAGAATTTCTTCTTTGGATTTATTCTTAGTTTTTTTCTCCTATGGATTATTTCTACAGATAGAAGAGAAAACAAATATTTCAATCGAGGGCCAAAATTGATCGGGTTTATATTTTTCTTCCTATATGAACTCGTAAAAGCCAATATAGAAGTAGCTTATGATGTAATTACACCTAGACATTATATGGAACCTGGAATAGTAAAGATTCCACTTGATGCAAAATCTGATATGGAAATCACTTTATTGGCAAACTTGATTTCCCTTACTCCTGGTACATTGAGTCTTGATGTCTCTGATGACAGGAAAGTTCTCTACGTACATGCGATGTATGTAAAGGACAAAAAAGAGTTTATTGCCAGTATTAAAAATGGATTTGAAAAAAGATTACTAGACATATTGAGATGAGTGTTTACGACTATTTATATTATATCATTTTACCGGTTCTGAGCATCTCGATCCTGATCATATTTATACGATTCCTGATGGGGCCAAGGCTCTCAGACCGCGTGGTGTCATTGGATCTCCTGCTGACTACTGGTATAGGAATCATAGCAGTTTACAGTATTCATACCAATCAACCTGCATTTTTGGATATTGCTATGATATTGGCGTTGATAGCCTTTTTGGGAACAGTTGCATTTGCTTATTATTTAGAAAAAAGAGAAAAAAATGACTGATATCATAATCATAACATTAAGTACTTTAGGTACACTGTTTATACTTTTGGCTGCCATAGGGGTAGTAAAAATGCCTGACTTATACTTAAGAATTTCTGTTACCACCAAAGCAGCAACACTTGGTATTGGATTGATTTTGTTGGCTTCAGCGTTTTATTTCAATGATTCTGCAATAACAGCAAGGGTATTGGCAATTATCGTTTTTATGCTCCTCACAGCTCCTGTCGGTGCACACATGATTGGAAGGGCTTCCTATTTCACAGGGGTGAAAATGTGGAACAAATCCAAGATCGATGAATTGGAAGGCCAGTATGATTACAAAACCCACAAACTCCACAGTGAAGATCAGAAACCTCAAAAAAATGAGAAAAGTGAAGGCAAAACTCAACGAGAATCCTAATGGATAATCATATTAAAAAACTATTTCTAGCAACTGCAATTATCACATTGATCGTTGCTTGTAAAGAAGAGAAATCTGAGATTATTGTGGAAGAAAATAGCAGCTTTAAATTTTTAATTGGATCCTATACGGATAAAGAAACTGAAGGCATTGGTTTGATGCAGTTTGACTCCATAAATAAGGAGATATTTATTGAAGTAATCGAAAAAGGTGTCAAAAACCCTTCTTTCTTGATTACGAATAAAGATCAAGACATCCTTTTTGCAGTAGAAGAAACTGCTGGAGATGAAGGAGGAAAAGTGAAATCCTTTGCTTTTGATCTAGAAGAAAAAACTTTGAGTTTGTTGAGCACTTTGGATACCTATGGTGACCATCCATGTCATCTGACATTGGATCCAAGTGAGAAATTTCTTGTTGTAAGCAATTATTCAGGAGGAAATTTTTCGATTTTCAAAAATGATTCCGGTGTACTGACCCATTTGCAAACCCTACAACACCAAGGGAATAGTATCTCAAAATCCCGTCAGGAAAAGCCACATGTTCACAGTGCACTTTTTCATCCAAATGGAAAACATTTACTAGTAGCAGATTTGGGGACAGACAAAATTTATCTTTATGATTTTGATAAGGAAAAACCCGAACCTCTTCAAAAATCAGATCCATCATCCTTCGAAATCAAAGCCGGATCCGGTCCTAGACACTTTATCTTCAATGAAGAGGGAAACATGCTTTATCTAGTGCATGAATTGACCGCTGAATTAGGTGTTTATTCATTTGAAAATGGGAAAATTCACAACCTTGAAACAATTCCACTTAACCACCCTCATTTTGATGGTAAAGTTGGAGGAGCGGAAGTAAAACTTTCTGATAATGGAAAATATATTTATGTTTCCAATCGAGGTGATGCAAATGAAATTTCAGTCTATGAAAAAGATCTCAACGACAAGCTTATTCTTATTCAACGTACATCGACAAAAGGAATCGCACCGAGAAATTTCGATTTTAGTATAGATGGCAAATACTTGCTGGTTGCAAATCAAGACTCAAATGAAATCATTGTTTTTGAAATGGATCCAAAATCAGGCTTGATCAAAGAAGAGGTAAACAAAATAGCATTCCAAAAACCTTCATATGTGCTTCAATTGAGATAGAGTTTCCATAAATATCCTTGAAAAAACTTCACTTTTTTTCAAAAATAATTCCATATCATTATCATTTTTATAGTTTTGTGATCTATTCATTTGAAATCACACAAACACTATGACAACAATTACCAAAACAACCTATCAATCCATTTTATCTAGAAGGGAAACAGAATTCGCAATTGACTTTATCAAAACCGAGTTTCCAAAAGTACTATCCCAAAAAATAAACCTTTTCAAAATAAGCTGTCCATTAGCCATCATGGATGGAACTGGCATCAATGATGACCTCAATGGAATAGAAAGACCCGTAAGCTTTCCTATAAAGAACCAAAACGATGACTCAGCTGTAGTAGTCCATTCGTTGGCGAAGTGGAAGAGATGGACATTAAGTGAATTAAATTTTCCTATTGGGGAAGGAATCATCACGGATATGCGTGCGCTTAGACCTGACGAAGATTATTCCCCAATACATTCTTTATATGTCGATCAGTGGGATTGGGAAAAATCAATCGCTGCAAAAGATCGAAATTTAAATTTTTTGAAGAACACAGTCCGCGAAATCTACTCCGCAATCAAAACCATAGAGCTAGCCCTATTCGAAATTTTCCCTAGTATAACTCCTACCCTTCCAGCATCTATTCATTTTATGCATGCGGAAGAATTGTTGCAATTATATCCAGGTATGACTCCAAAGGAGAGAGAGTTTCAAGCAGCCAAAACTTATGGGGCTGTGTTTTTGATGGGGATCGGTGGCCAACTTTCCAATGGAGAGCCACATGACGGAAGAGCTCCAGACTATGACGATTGGAGCAGTGGCAATGAAGATGGACACTTTGGTCTCAATGGAGACATATTGGTATGGAATCCTGAACTGGAAAACTCCTTCGAAATTAGCTCAATGGGAGTAAGAGTAAACACCCAAAGTCTTGAAAATCAATTAAAAATTGCTCAAGCTGAGAATAGGAAAAAATTACTATTCCATAAATCTTTGCTAGAAGGAAAACTAACAGAAAGTATCGGTGGAGGTATTGGACAATCAAGATTATGTATGTTTCTGCTCAAGAAAGTGCACATTGGGGAAGTACAGTCGGGTATTTGGCCAAAAGAAGTGATAAGTGAATGCAAGAAAAATGGGATTGATTTAATATAAATTAATGCGTATCATGAAAATAACCGAAAAATATTTCCTCATTTAGTTTTAATTGTGAAAACTATGCGTACCTTTGGATCATTATAAAAAATACAATTACAATATCATGAACACAGGAAAAGTAAAATTTTTTAATGAGTCCAAAGGATTCGGTTTTATCGTAGACGATGAATCTTCTAAAGAATATTTTGTACATATCTCAGGATTAGTTGACGAAATTAGAGAAGACGACGAAGTAACTTTCGACCTTAAAGAAGGAAGAAAAGGTCTTAATGCTGTGAATGTAAAGTTAGCTTAACATATAACATTGACAACCTCAAAAGCGGTTCAAACGAAAGTTTGAACCGCTTTTTTTTGTGCCCTACGAAAACCTGATGTAATGTGCTTAATCAGCGTAATCTACATGATTTTGATCTTTTGAGATATTGATACATCTCAAAAGATCCTTCAGTCTTTGGTTAGGTTCACATCCATGATATGGTTAGGCATTTCTATATTATTTTCTTTAAGTTGTTCTATAACTTTTAGCATCACATCATTTTTAAGCTTTGCATTTCTAGCCTGGGAACCCAAGAGTGAATACCAATAAGTGATGACAAGCTGAACATGTCCATTGTCGAAGTTCTTGATGGACACAAAAGGTCTTTTATGCGGCAAGAGATTTGGTACTGTATTCAAGTTTGCTGTTAGCATATTCATTACCTCCTTGATGTCATTATTATTGTTGATTGTTATTTCAAAACTTTCTCTCAACTGATCATCAATGGTATAATTGATAAAATGCTTCTTAATAATATCCGAATTTGGAATATAGACATCTTTTCCATCAACCGTCTTTAGGGTGGTTTCCCTTATGGAAATTCTGATCACCCTCCCCACTTGTCCATCTATTTCGACCAAATCACCCATTTCAAAAGGCCTGTCAAAAATCATTACTATTCCAGCAAGGAAATTTTCCCCAATATCCTTTAGTGCAAAACCAATGATAAAAGTTGTCAATCCAGCAGCTCCAATGATAGTTTGTGTCAATGCACTCAACCCAAGAGTTCTAAACACTATAAATACCAAAATAATGTAAAACATAAAAACTACTATATCAGCCACAAACCTAGCCCCTACCGGATCTTTTGCTTTTGATAGTATCCTTCTAATCACGATTCTTTTTACACTTTTGATAAATACTAAGCCCATCACAAAAACCAACATGGACATTAGTATAAATGGAGTAACTTCTACCAAGTCTGTATACAGCTCTCGAAAGCTATTCATAAAAGATTCTTGCATTTTATTGAGTGTTTAAAATATAAAGGTGAAATTAAATCAAATTTCCCATTTTGAGGTTTGATCGTAAACCAAAGTTCCTGTCTCAATCAACAAAGGTGATTCAAAATTATTAAAATAGAGTTGTCCTGTGCCAAGACCTTGGGGCA
Organism: Belliella calami; assembly: GCF_022549695.1. Taxonomy (GTDB): domain Bacteria; phylum Bacteroidota; class Bacteroidia; order Cytophagales; family Cyclobacteriaceae; genus Belliella; species Belliella calami. Next base: position 288,947 of record NZ_JAKZGS010000002.1, read on the forward strand.
TATCAGAATCAAAAGTAGCAGTATACTGCGCTATGGCATTTAGTCCAATATTGCTTTCCAAAGCTGAGGTAATCCACCAGCCAATGTCCAAACCTTCTGCCAAATTTATCCATTCGTCACAAGATTTAAACCCTCCTACTAAGGTTGGCTTTAATATGATGTATTGAGGTTTAATTGACTTCAACAAACTTTCTTTGGATGCCAAAGAGTGGATTCCAATCAACTCTTCATCCAAGGCAATTGGTATTGGGGTTTCGGCACACAATGTCGCCATCTCTTCAAACTGCCCTTGCCTAATAGGTTGCTCAATACTATGTAAATCATACTGAGACAGTCGCTGTAACTTCCCCAAAGCTTCACTAGCAGCAAATGCTCCATTGGCATCCACTCTCAGTGTGATTGTGTTTTGATCATACTTACTTCTAATATACTCCAACAACTCACATTCTTGATCAAAATCGATTGCCCCGATTTTCATTTTGAGACAATCGTAACCTTCTTCCAGCTTCTTGTCAATCTGCTCCAACATAAACCCTCTATCACCCATCCAAATCAAACCATTGATCGGAATTGGTCTTCTCTCTCTGACAAACTCAGTATCGAAAACCATTCTTTCTCCACCATGCAACAAATCGAGTAATGCAGTCTCAAATGCAAATCTTAGACTTGGAAAATTTTCGGGAATATGACTTTGGACAAATTCAAAAATCTTGTCTTTAGAAAGCAAAACTTTCCTTTGAGTCAGTTCTTGGCAGGCAATTTTGATTTTCTCTTCAAAATCAGAAACATCATCCAAACTGAGTTTTGGCAAAGGTCCTGCTTCCCCATATCCTACAATTTGGGGGAAAAGTTTTGAATAGGCTTTTACCAAATAGGTTTCTTTTTTCTTCAAAACACCTCGCGAAGTACCTGCGTCGAATTTAAAATCCAACACATATTTTTTAAATTCAAAAACGATATTTTCTATTTGTTTCATGGGCTTCATAGAGTCTAAAAGGCCAACAAGATTAATATTCAAGAGTTCAAATTTCCTTTGAAATAATAAGCTTTATATTTGCATTCTGAATAAAACAAAAGCCAATAGGATTTTATGAATCATTCGACACCAACAGCTGAACTCAAGTTATCAGATTACGAATATACCTTACCTGAGGAGAAAATAGCAAAATTCCCACTTCAAAATAGAGAAGACTCAAAACTTTTGCATTTTAAAAACGGGACGATCGAGCATTTGAATTTCAAAGAAATTACTGAGCTGATACCTTCTGGTAGTTTGATGATTTTCAACAACACCAAGGTTATTCCAGCTAGATTGCTTTTTCAGCGAAGCAGTGGTGCCAAAATTGAGATTTTTCTGTTGAAGCCTATTGAGCCTACTTCCGTGATCAACGAAGTCATGATCAATACTGAGTCAGTGGCTTGGGAATGTATGATCGGAAATCTGAAGAAATGGAAAGCTGATGAAATTCTGAGTGGAGAAGTAATCTATCAAGGTCAAAGCATCGAATTAAAGGCAGCTTTGATAGATAAAGAGAGAAGGATGGTAAGGTTTACTTGGGCAGAAAACATTCCATTTGTATCTATTGTAGAAGCATCAGGAGAAGTTCCTCTCCCTCCTTACCTCAACAGAAAACCTACAGCAGAAGATAAACCAAGGTATCAAACTGTCTATTCCGAAAAAGAAGGTGCAGTAGCTGCCCCTACAGCTGGACTCCATTTTACTGACAAAATATTAGAAGAATTAAAGCAAAATGGTGTCGAAGAAGATTTTTTGACTCTTCATGTTAGTGCAGGAACATTTCAACCTATCAAATCAGAAAATGTCACTGAACACAACATGCACAGTGAACAGGTAGTCGTAAATAAATCTGTTGTCAGAAGAATAACTTCACAAACTGACAAAATCATTGCAGTCGGAACTACTTCCATGAGGTCATTAGAAAGTTTGTATTGGTTTGGAGTTCAACTGATCACTGAAGATGTAATGCAATTTCTCATTCCAAAGTTATATCCATATCAAGAATTTGATTCATTACCTACCAGACAAGAGAGCTTTTTAAAGATTCTGGAATTTATGGATCAAAACAAACTGGAAGAAATAACTGGTAGCACGGAGATTTTTATAATGCCTGGATATAGCTTTAAGGTGTGTGATGGACTTGTTACAAATTTTCATCAACCTGGCTCGACGCTGATCCTACTTGTCGCTGCATTTACCAAAGAAAGATGGAAAGAAATCTATCAAGATGCTTTGGAAAAGAATTACCGTTTTTTGAGTTATGGGGATAGTAATTTGCTTTGGAGAGAATGAATCAAATTTGATCAATCAGCATTTCCTGAACCCAATCTAATGATGCCTTTTGTAAGGTTTTGATAGTATGTTCTTCCTACTGGTACAAGGTCTTTTCCCACCATCAATTCCCTTGGATTGATAGAGACAATTTCCTCCAACCTGACAATATAGCTTTTATGAATTCTCATAAAATCAGCTTCTGGAAGTACCCCTTCGAAGTCTTTTAAAATATTCCGAAGTGAGTAAACACTCGTACGGGTAACAAGGGTTGTATAGTTCCCATCTCCTTTCATCCAAAGGATATCCTCAAACTTTACTTTCACAAGATTTCCTTTGCTTCTTACAAAAATGGCATCTTTGATCAGTAACTCAGACTCCAATCCATTGAAATTTTCTAGAGAAGATCCATTGTTTTCGTTGCTATAATTTTTTATTAATTCTTTCATTTGACCAAATTAAACTATTGTTAACTGTAGAGCCACCATGTGGGTTATGCATGTTATTAGCTTACCTTTCTTTAACAAGAAGTTTGGTTATTAGTTTTGAAAAGTCTAAAGAAAACTTAAACTAAGTAACGTTTTTGATCAAAAAAGAGAGTTGGAAATTACCGAAAGCAATAAAAAACTTATGCTTTCTTAACAAACTCTGATTTTAGCGCCATTGAACCAAAACCATCGATTTTACAATCTATATTGTGGTCACCTTCTACCAATCTGATACTTTTTACCTTAGTGCCAGCTTTGATGGGCTTTGGGGCACCCTTTACAGGCAAGTCTTTTATAACAACAACAGCATCACCATCTGCCAAAATAGCACCATTGGAATCCTTGACCACCAAACCATCTTCTAATTCCAATTCTTCAATATTCCACTCGAAACCGCACTCTGGACAAGTAAGTCCATTTTCTGTTTCATATCCATAAGGTGAACTGCAAGCAGGGCAAGCGGGTATATTTTCCATGCCACAAAGTTAAAAATTCTTGTGGTAAAATTGGGTTTTTATGGGATTTAGAAGTGTGTTTTAAATGAGTATCCGCAACTTTGACCTTTGTGATAGAAAAGGCTTTGTCTGTTGCGGATACACATATATTCTTATTTTGCTTAGCTTATGTCAGCAAAGCTATTTTTCTAAACAAGCATTCTGGGATGAAATCAAACTTTTGGTAATTTCCAGCCATTATGGTATTCTGCTTTTATTAATTTATTTGCTTCTTTACTCGTAAATAAACCCTTATCTGCGTCCCAAAAGATCTTTTCTCCTGTTTTGTATGCAATGTTCCCCATATGTGCATTGATCGCCGCAACGCTTCCTGTCTCCACACCACAGTTTAATTTTGAAGAATCATTATTGGTAATGGCATCAACGAAATTAACCATATGTAAGTCAAGAGCATTTCCTTGTGGCTTCACCCTTGCTACTGCTTCTAATTTTGGCTTGTCGCCTTCTTTCTCTGAAATCACTTCCCAACCACCTCTGTTCACGACCAAAGTAGCATTGTTTCCTATGAAGGCTATTCCTTCGGTATAGCCATAGTTGCCTCCATCGATTCCTGTAGCATGTTCCCAGAGCATATTGAAACCTTCATATTCATAAATGGTCTGCAAAGTATCTGGTGTTTCTGAAGCATCATCAGGATATGCCAATTTCCCACCTGATGCCATTACTGATTTAGGTGCTGATACCCCCATGGCAAAAAGTGCTATATCAATCTCATGCACCCCCCAATCTGTCATCAAACCTCCAGCATAGTCCCAAAACCAACGAAAATTAAAATGAAATCTATTTTCATTGAAAGGCTTTTTCGGTGCTGGGCCCAACCACATATCATAATCCACTCCTGAAGGGACAGCACTATCGGCTTTGACAGGTACGGGATTCATCCATCCTTGATATGCCCAGCATTTGACCAATCTGATATTCCCCAATTGTCCTGATTTGACAAAATCTATTGCTTCGCTATATTGAGAACCACTTCTCTGCCATTGGCCTACTTGAACCAGCTTACCATATTTCTTTGTAGCCTCCACCATCAAGTTGCACTCTTCTATTGAATTGGCAAGTGGTTTTTCTACGTATACATGCTTGCCTGCCGAAAGACTATCTATCAAATTCAAACAATGCCAATGATCTGGGGTACCTATGACCACTACATCAATATCTTTGTTTTCAAGCATTTTTCTATAATCCTTATATAGCGTTGGCTTTTTACCACGGACTTTGACTACATCTTCAGATCGTTGATTCAACACATTCTCATCAATATCTGCCAACGCTATACAGTTTACCTGTGGTATTTTTAGCATCGCATTGACATTGGACCAACCCATTCCTTTACATCCGATCAACCCTACATTGATCTGGTCATTGGGTCCGATTTTTTTCAAATTACCAAAAAACTGATCCGCTGTCACTACATTTGCCATTGTAATACCGGCTGTAGCTAAGAGACTTTTCTGCAAAAATTTTCTTCTTGAATTCATAGGTTAATTAGGTTAAGGGTTAATGATTTTAAATCGATGAGAATTAGATGTTTGAATTTTCATTTTTCAAAACACCTTCAAAACATCAAGTGTTAAATATACACTTTATCAATTTTTAAAAAAACAAATGCCTGAAATTTACACTATTATTAATATCACTTCCTCCTAATTGATTATGAATAGCAAATCATGTTTTTTGAAATAGCCTTCTTCTTCTTTCAATTTGTATCGAATCAACAATGAATAACTCCCTGTTATGGCAGGTTTCCCTTTAACAAAACCATCCCAAAAGCATGAAGATTTTTCACCATACCGCAGGTGTTTATCTTCACAGAAAAATATCAGCTCGCCCCATCTGTTAAAAACCTGAATCTCTATTGCATCTATCAGATTGTCAGGAAAAATCACAAGTCCATGTCCATCATGTCCAGGTCTGATCGCATTAGAATATTTCAATGTAGGCTCGCAATTGATTTCTACTTCAAAATCCATCATAAACTCACATCCGGATTGGTCTATCGTGACCAGTCTGTATAAACCTTCTTCTTTGGGTGAAAAGACTAGCTCTTGGCTAACTTCCTCACCATCAAAAAACCAATGGTTTTCCACAAATTGACTTTCCAATGAAATTGTTTGGCTGCCTTCTTTGGTAGGGCAAATTGAATACAGTCCATTCATTTTAGGAGGATCAGAAAAAGTCTTTTTCACTTCAAAATCTCTTTTACCAATGACACAACCCTGGGAATTTGTCAATATCACTTGATAAAAACCTGGGGTTTCTACCATAAGCTTTGGATTGTCATCAAATTCAAACAACTGAAGGTTGCCCATTGAGGCTATCGTGAACCACTTTATCGTCGCTCCAATCTCTGGGTTCAAAAGCTCAATATCAGTAAATAAATCATTTTGACAAAAAGAAGAAAATTGTAATTCCAATGGGAATAGTTCTTGGATTTCTACAATCATGTTTTTTTCAACAGGACATTTAATCCCTTTAGGATCTTTTCCTATTATTTTGTAAGAATCAGACCTTGTAAAGACAAAAAGCTTATCTGAGTTCAATGGTATTCTTGTACCATTTGATCCAATAATTTCGTAAACTAAATCCTCACTTGAAGTAGGATAATACGAATAAGTGTCACAGGAAAAGACTGATTCGACAATATCAAATTTGACAGATTCCTTTTCACTTACATTATATACTTGAGAATCTTCTACTGTATAACCAAGAGCCGTCGTCAAAACCAATTTATACTGACCTGAGGGTACCTCCACTTTTATGAGATTGGTATCATTAAAAAGCACTTGTGTCAATTGGATATCTGACAAATCTCTTATTTCTAAAAATCCAGTTTGAGGACCTTGAAGAAACTCAACGATAATAGCTCCAATATCGTCAATTCCAACTATACAAGTAGCAGGCTCAGAAGTAACTTTATAGTCCATGAAATCCAAAGGCAATTTAAAAATTGTGGCATCATCTGAATCATCTATAAAGCCATTGTCCAAGCTACTGGCAGATGTATAAGCTTGAACCGCAACAGCTCCAATAAGCATGTTCTCTTCTGAAATGAAATATTGAAATGAAAATTCCATCTTTTCACCTGGAGACAGATTCGGAATCGTCCAATTATTTCCCATTAAATTTTCCATCAAAAAAACATTACTCAATTCCAAATCACCTACATTTTCTACTGTTATAAGAAAATTGACAACCTGGCCTTCATTTTCATAAATTTGGTTATCTGGAACAATAGTGACTTTTATATCAGAAATCAAACTACAATCATAAACTCGAATCCTCACTTCTTTTCTGTTACTTTCGCATTCATCATCTTTTGACTGGCTTACCCAAATAGAATATTGACCATCTACCTTGGAGCTTATTACGGGCACAGAATCCAAAGCCGTGGAACTAGGATTGTTGTCAGTATAATAATTCAGTGTATAACCTTCATCTGGATTGACATTAAAAAAAAGAGGTTCTTCTCCAATACATACCAAAATATTGGAAGAAGTAGGTACTGATGATTTTGGTAAAACCACCATTTCGATAGGAATACGAATCCCTGTACAAGAACCTTCAAAACCTTCGGACACCCAAATCTGAGAGGTTCCTATTACGCTTGTATTGACAAAGTAATTCAGTATTGGTGTACCTCCTGTTTCATTTTCAAAAAAATACACTTGAAAATCTGATTGACTTGGTGAAATAAGATCTTTAAGATTAGCAGGAGTATCACCTTTACAAAAATCGGGTAAATCAACATTTAATAAGTTCCCGAATTGCTCACTTCCAGTGCAATTCGCCAATACGAACTCATTTCTTCCTACGATTGGTATTTCGATAGGATCAAAAATCTCCTCTCCTATGCATTCACCATCTCTGATATTGCTCACAAAAGGCAAGTTGGTAAAAACATTCTCTGAAACTTTCCCAACTCCTGATACACTTCCCGTCATGGAAATATTTGCTTCGCAACTTGTATTGGCCAAAATCACACAATCCTCTGTTACTTTTAGGGTATATTTCAATGTGGCGATCAACTCATCTGCATCAGCCATCAAGGGAAGATCACCAATATCCCAAATCAAAGAGCCTGATATTCCCATATCAGGATCAAAACTCACAGTCCCATAATTTTCAGGAGTGGTAAACGCTTTGACAAAAGAAGCTGAAAAAGGAATGGGAATAATGATTTTGGTTTCTGAAACTTCTTCAGATCCTTTGTTCCTAATTTCTGCAGCAAATGTGATTTCTTGACCTGGTTCTATTGTAGGATCTACACCCACCGGTGTGTCATCAATGCTTTCTACCTGATTGATCACCTGAACTTCCGGTATATAACTCAACACTGAAAATGCAAAGGCATAAATGGTGTAAAGATCCTGCTTAGTACCAAACCGGAATCTCGTAGAAGTTTGATCATTTGTAATTATTGAATTTCCAGGATTCGAAATATCCCACTGCAATATATCTACCCCGATGTTATTGGTGAAATTTGGATTTCTTGGTGTTGGTACCAATTCTCCCAATGAGTTTTGGACTGGGGTGTAGATTGTAGAATTAAAGAAGTTCTCAGGTGTATTTAAAGGATGGTTTAGCCTGACCCATTCGCCCTCACTATTGATGATTTCCAAAAAATCACCTCCGACTGACCTATCTCCTTCCCCAGCCATCAAGCCTAATTTGAGGGCTACTTGTCCTGTTTTGACGGCTCCAAAACCGTCAATTTCCACTTCCCCAACATGTTCTTGGCCATCTAAAGACTGAACAAATGAATAACCATCAAAAATCGTGACATCACGCCAATTCATTTTGGAGTTTTGGTACACAACGATCAAACCCCAATGTCCAAAAAAACCAACATTGTCACTTCGACCTTCTTCCAAAGCAATATCTGCTACAGTATATTCTCCCAATCCATTTTGCTTTACATATTGAGTCACATCAGAATACCCCACATAGATATTTGCCAATTCATCTTGTGGGTACAAAATAGCATTTCCATCGGCTGTGATTTCGGTATATTCAGCTTCATTAGGACCTTTGAGTTTTATTTTCCGCTTATCAAAATCTAAAGTGTATGGCAACATGGGTTGATAAACACCATTTTTGACAACATACATGTGCGTATTTTCCAGAAGTCCACTATTTGCCTGACCGTATTGCAGTTTACTTAGTTTTCCTATAGAAAATGTAATATTATCTTGGACGAAAACTATTGGATCGAATGTAGCCGTTAGAATAGAGTTTTCAGAAGAAAGAGTTAAATTCTGTACTGTTTGCCATTCAGCATCATTGAAGGAAAATTGGACTTCCCCACCATTCTGATTGATAAACCTTATTTGAAGATAAAATTCAGAGAAATAATTTCCAATAAAAAAATGAGGGTAAGCAGAGCCAATACCATCATAATATTCGTCGATATTCAGAGTTTGATTGAGATAGTCTATTTCTTCCAAAAAACCTACTTTCTGCTCTTGGTCATTGAGTATAACTTCCTCACCGGGAATGATGTCCTTTGTCACCTCGAAAACCAGCCCCTTATCCACCCCCACTCTTCCTGACCAATACAACCCTGCGTACAAGATTTCTGAACAATTAGGATCAGCATTATTTTCTTCCGAAAACTTCAGAGTAGCGCTGGAAGAGTTTAATGTTTGAATATCATTATCTACATCTGTGAATTTTACAAAATTTGCTGAATTGTCAGTTGAATCTGTATAGTTTTCCAATGTAAGGTTTGAATTGCCTATAATGGAAAAGTCACCTTTGATCCGATACAGATTCCCATCTGGAGCAGGGTTACCTACTTTATGACGAAAAGGAACTCGGTTGTCATTTTGGGCAATAGAATTTGGACTTAGAAGAAGGAGTAAAAATAAAGATAAAAATAAGGCGATTACATACCTATCAAGTGCAATACACAAATGAAACCTACGAACTATAATTCTCATCGAAGCTCTCTGAAATTGGTTAAGAAATACTTTTATGCATATAGGCGACCTTTCTTCGAGGAACTAGAAGTAAAAAGAGGGACTCTTACTTATTCATTGAAACCTTTATTTCAGATAGACTATTGGGTAAACGATCTAATATTGGGTGTTTTTCGCAATGAAAATAACAAATAGTTATTTACAAAAAAACATTGATCACTTAATAATTTTAAAAATGTTTAAAACTGCAAAATCAATTTACGAAACACTGATTTTCAGGGGGTAAAATAGATTTGGCAAGTTGTTTTTTTAATCGCTAAATGTTTACCTAATTATTACTTTTAACAATAAAAATCAGCCATTTTATTTAATTAAAAATTCCCCACCAGTAGATCTTTTTGATTTCAACTAATTATTTATCATATTTAAAAAAAGAATTTTAAACTATGAAAAATTATTATTGCCTGATTATAATCTTTGCATTTTTTTCTTGCAGAAAAAATGAAGAAAGTAATAAATCAACAGACGTACATGCTTATCAATTAGTCAAAGTAGATTCATTTGCTGTAGATAATTTTACGAATGTACAGATCACTGATTATTGTGATTCAGAGAATATTTTTCTTGGTTTTAGTGAAGTCCAAAATGATATTTTAGAAATATCACCTACCGGTGAAATCCAAAAAAGAATCAATTTGAGTGGAGATGGTCCGGGAAAACTTGGGAGATGGAATCCTTTAGGATTGAGTTTTGGCCCGGATGGAAAAAGGGTATTTCAACTACCCTTCCAATTGCTTACTTATGACAAGGATTATAATCAAATTGAAAATATTAGATTTTTATCACCCCTTCCCGTTAGAACTAATTTACCTTTGGGAAAAACAGCTTATACTATAAAAAATGGTGAGCCTCAGTACTTGGTAGGTCCTACCACTTTTCTCTCTGCACATTTATTGATTTATAATGAAGAAGGTAGAGACACCTTGCAGAATTTCATGTTACTTTCATCTGGGTCAGGAAGTATAAAATCGATAGTACCTTATGAACCAAATTCATATTACAAAAAGACTGAAAACATATATATGGATTTGATGGGGAAATCCTTTTTTGTAGAAGATAATGAGCTTATCGTTTTACAGAATTTAGCAGAAAATATTCAAGTATATGATATAAATGATTATACTTTGAAAAAAGAAATACCAATTGAACATAGTGAGTTTATAACATATGATCCACTACCAATTGGAACTGCAATGGATGATCCAAGAACCAAAGAACTGTCGGCCATGGCTGGTAGAAACCAGTCAATTTACAAAATGAGTGAAGACATTTGGCTGGTAAAGTACTATCAGGGAGTCACAAGAACTGAGTATGAAAGTCGAAATACTGAGGAGAAACAATTTTCAATCAACGGATCAGCAAGCGATAAAATCAAGATGCTTGTGATCAAGAATGGTGTTCTTCTCAGTGGTGAAATCAGTCCCCCTGAAGGTAAGCTATTGTTTTCCTTTGAAAAAAACAGATTATTAGTCAAAGATAATCCTAATGAAGAGGTTGAAGAAGAATTTACTTCTTATAGTATTTATGAATTAAAGGAGTCAAATAAATAAAGAGTTTTATTGATTCCTTTAATTCAAGTATTTAAATCTCCCATTTCTCCAATCTGTATGCAGAATCCCAAAACATCCATTCCAACTTGGTAGCCATCTCAAAAGCCTCCAGCATCTCCTCTTGTAGTGCTTCGCTTGAATTTTCGGCCAGTTGATTGGTTATCTCTATTGCTTGTGCTACAGATTTTGCAAAATCTTCTCCTGCATAAGTATCTATCCAGTTTTTGTATGGGTTATCTCCGATTCCATCTTGAAGGGAATAAATGTGATCTCCAACTAACTTATAAATCCAAAAACAGGGCAAAACAGCCGCCACCGCGACTTCTACATTTGAATAAGCCGATTTCGTCAGGAGAAAATTTGTATAAAGAAGGCAGGTTGGTGAAGGCTCAATTTGATCGGGAATCCCCAATACTTTGAAATACCCTTCATGCAGCGCTCGCTCAACCACTATGGCTCCAGAAGCAAATTGGGAAAAAGCCAGAACTTGATCCAAATCTTTCATCCTTCCGGAAATCGTACTCAAAGCCTTCCCAAATTCTCCCAAATAATATGCATCTTGAGCCATGTAAAACTTAAATCGCTCTTTTGACAAACTACCTTGGAGAAGCTCTTGGTTGAAAGGCAAGTTGATAATTCTATCAAAATGTGGAGCTATTCGAGTCCATGCTTTATCAGTCCATTTCATTGATTATTTGTTTTTGGGGATTGAAGAAATGATTTAGTGGCCCATTCCCATTGCCGGTTATTATATCTTTACCATAAAAGATAGCCTTGTTCACATAATCTCTACCAAAATCTACAGCATCCTCCATGTCTTTTCCCAAGGCTAACCCCACTGCAATTGCAGCAGAAAGCGAACATCCTGTGCCATGCACATTTTGGGAATTGATTTTGTCACTTTTAAAGACTTTCAACCCATTTGATTTGGAGTATAAAAGATCTCGAATTACTGATTCATCCAAATGCCCTCCTTTGATCAAAATTGCCTCGGGAAGCTCTTGCAACAAATACTCTCCTGCTTCTTTCATCGATTCCAAATTATTGACTTCCTTTCCATACAAAATCGAAGTTTCGTCCATATTTGGTGTAAGTAAGGAAACTAAAGGAAATAGTTTTTGTCGGATGGCTTTTATCGTTTCATCCTGAATCAACTTAAAGCCAGAAGTAGATACCATCACTGGATCAAAAACTATTGGGATTTGCGGATAATAGCTCAATATCTCAACCAAAACTTCTACAACCTCAGGTCTATCAAGCATCCCGATTTTGATCGCTTTGGGTTTGATGTCATCCATAATAGCTAGAAGTTGCTCTTTTATATGCATGGGTGGAATACTATGGATAGCTGTCACACCTTTGGTATTTTGGGCAGTCGTAGCGGTGATGACTGTCATCCCATAGCAGCCCAAAGCAGCAAAAGTCTTTAAATCTGCCTGAATCCCTGCACCTCCACTACTATCTGAACCAGCTATACTCAATACTGCAATATATTCTTTCATAATTACCTAAACCTTAAACCATTTTCAATTTCCAGCCTAAATTTTTCAGCTGCCTTTGCAGGATTCGGTGCACTGCAAATCCCAGAAATCACAGCAAGACAGTCCGCTCCAAACTTGATGATTTCTGTAGCATTTTGAGTCTTTACATTGCCTATTGCAACCAGTTTTTTTTCAGTAATAGATTTCAACTGAGCAAGTCCTTTCAGTCCCCATTCCGAAATCGTATCTTCTTTTGTAGGAGTGGAAAATACCGGGCTTACTCCCAAATACCAAGCTTCTGCTATATTTGGCTTTTCTAAATCCCGAAAAGTCTCCACAGACAGACCTATGGGGAAATTTTCGCCCAAGATTTCTCTAGCTTGCTCCAAAGGTGTATCTGTTTGGCCAATATGAACTCCAAAAGCCCCTACATGCTTAGCAACTTCAATATTGTCGTTGATAATCAATGGGACTTTGTATTCGTCACAAATTACCTTCAACCTCTCCGCTTTTTTGATGAATTGATCTAAAAAGAGTTTTTTTTCCCTTAACTGGACAATATCTACCCCACCTTTCATCGCCTCTTCAACCACCCAAAAAAAATCTCTCTCAAGACAGGCTTTTTCGTCTGTCACCAAATAAAGTTTGTATGGAAAATCGATAGTCATCAGATTTCAATTTTGATTCTTTCCCTCAATTCCTCGCTTACCAAGTTGTATAAAGCATCATACAGATACAATTGCAGGGTTCCTGGACCATCCGCCTTTTCAGCTGCAATTTCACCTGCTATTCCCAAAACAGCCATAGCGGATGTGGTAGCCAAAAACAAATCCTTTTCCACTCCAGCGAAAGCTCCTACTATCGCAGAAGCCGTACATCCCATTCCAGTTATTTTTGCCATCAATGCATTTCCATTTGCCAAAGAGGCTATTCTCTCACCTTCTACGATGTAATCTTTCTCTCCTGATACACAAACCACACAGCCAATTTCATTGGAAAGGCTGACTGCTGCTTGAACTGCTTCCTCGGAACCATGACTGCTATCTACTCCTCTACTTTCGATATTGACACGAGCTAGGGAAAGAATCTCTGATGCATTTCCTCTGATAATACTTGGTTTGTGTTTTAGCAATTCACTAATAGTCTCATTCCTGTAGCGAGTAGCACCAGCTCCAACTGGATCCAATACCCATGATTTTCCTAATTGGGTAGCCTTCTCAGCTGCCAATAGCATACTATCTACCCAATACTCATCCAAAGTCCCAATATTGATAACTAAAGAATTCACAATAGAAACCATATCGGCAACTTCTGACTTCGCATGTGCCATGATTGGTGATGCTCCCAATGAAAGTAATGCATTGGCAGTATTGTTCATGACTACATAGTTTGTAATACTTTGAACTAAGGGGGGATTTTTTCTTAAATTTTTAAATGCTTGAATTATTGACTCTTTCATTTCGTAGTGTTTTAGGTTCGAAAACTTCAGAGTCCAACAATCAAAGTTGGTAAAAGAAAAGCTCAATCAATGTTGGCACAAAGTTGAAATAACTTTTTCTTCCGCTGGTATCATCCAGGATCAAGTTCAAAGGGTATGATCTCAGCCCGATAAGGCACCCCCAAAGTTTCACATGCTAAATTATTGCTAATCCTTATCAAAAAAAATTAATATGGATATAAGTTTTGAGTATTAATCATTTCATAACAATAATCATTAGAACATTTTAAGTTCTATATGTTACATTTATATGCCTATTTAAATTAACACCCTAAAAAATCACCAATTATCTAATCCAATTTACATGAAACAATCTTTACAAAAGACATTATTGTTCGCTTGGCTATTTATGGGAATGGTTGCGCTAAACGCACAAACAGTTTCCTTAGCAGGCTGGACATTTGGAACGGTAGCAGGAGAAGAATCTACTCTTGCTGACCAAGGAAACTCCAACAACCTTGGAGTACAACAGATCTCACTTGTAGGTGCAAATCCTGCAGGATATATCGCAGGCTCTCCTGGCAGAGCGATCACCTCAAGTTCATGGGCAGGCACTGCCACTGAGAAATATTGGCAATTCTCTGTCAATACTCTTGGATTTGAAAACCTTGCCATATCACTGAAGCAAAGAAGTTCAAACACTGGCCCAAGAGATTTCCAACTTCAATACAGCTTGGATGCTAGTACCTGGATCAATATTGACGCTGGTACAATCACAGTTGGTAACAATTTCACTTCTGGAGTTTTAAACAACTTATCTCTACCAACAGCTTTGAATAATTCTCCATTGATTTACATCAGATCTATATTGATTTCTGATATTTCTGCAAATGGAGGCACCATCGCAAACACAGGCACCAGTGCTATTGATGAGATTTTCATCAGTGGAATCCCGTCCTCATCTGAACCCCTTCCCCAAACAGCTACACCACAATTCAACCCTGCTGGTGGATCATTTGAAGAGGCACAGTTGGTAACTCTAACTTCCACAACTGAAGATGCAATAATTTACTTCACATTGGATGGTAGTAGTCCAAATCTTGGCAGCCAGCAATACGATGCCCCACTTTTGATCCAAGAAAGCACCGTAGTTTCGGCCATCGCATTCAAAGAAGGATTCGATGTAAGTGAGGTTGCAACGGCTACATTTACCATTTCACTTCCACAGATACCTGCCGGTGGAATTCCTTACAGTCAAGATTTTGCACAATTTGTAAGTCTATCCAACCCAGTAACTAGCTTTGGAGCAGATGATGAATGGTCATTTGAAAGTGGTGTTTTGAACTATAATGGAGTTTTTGGCACTGGCACAGCCGGTGGATTTAGAGGGGTTGACGTGTTGGGGTATCAACATACTGGATCTTCTGGAACCCTTGATGCAAGCTTAACTTTAGAAAATACGACTGGTTTAACAATCACTGAATTGGAGATCTCTTACGAAGGAAAAGTAGGTAGAATAGACCAAACTAGGTTCCCTGAGTGGACCGTAACGATAAATGGTATAGAGTTCACAGAATTATCATACAGTACAGCCGATGGCATCGATAAATCTGTTTCAGCACTAATCAGTGATTTAAGCATTCTTCCTGGTGAATTGATCAACATTACTTGGTCATCAGACAGGGGGTTCAATGCTGGTGGTGGAAGTCGTCAGATTGGTTTGACTAATTTGGCAGTATCTGTACCAGTGAGTCTAGATCCAATTGAATTTGCCAATTGGGATTTTACAGGTCAACCTGGAAACCAAGCATTCACTGAAGGAAACACTTTAGCTTCTGGAGTACTTGTTGGTAGTTTTGCCAGAGGCACTGGAATCAACCCTACCTCTGCGGGAAACTCCATCAGTTCCAATGGTTGGAATGCTGGGGAAAATAGGTATTTCAGTTTTGGATTTACGGTCGCACCTGACAAATTGGTGGACCTATCTGCATTACAACTGGGTTCTACTTCTTCAAATACAGGCCCAAGGGATTTGGCTTTGGTTTACAGCGGAGACGGCTACACTTCTAGATTGGCAGAATGGACCCATACTGGTTCTTTTGTCAACCAAATCATTGATCTTTCTGGCTTGCAAAACCTTTCAGGTGAAGTCGAGTTCAGGATTATTTCCACAAGTGATATGTCAGCCAATGGCGGTTCAGTAGCGGCTGGAGGAACTTTGAGAGTTACAAACTATTTTTCATCAGAAGGATCACTCCCTGTAGCTTTCTCCGGCATTTTCAAAGATGCAGCTGGTGTAATTATTCCAACTTTGAACGTAAATCCAACTACGCTTGATTTTGGAATAGTGAGCTTAGCAGATGCTTCACCAATATCAAGCTATGAGTTATCTGCAAGTAACCTGGAAGGTGATGTTACCATCAGTAGCCCTTCACCATTCAGTGTTTCAAAAGAT
Source organism: Belliella calami (assembly GCF_022549695.1). Classification (GTDB taxonomy): domain Bacteria; phylum Bacteroidota; class Bacteroidia; order Cytophagales; family Cyclobacteriaceae; genus Belliella; species Belliella calami. The sequence continues at coordinate 305,145 of NZ_JAKZGS010000002.1, forward strand.
GGTGTGGAGTTCGCAAGTTCTATAGTTTTCACACCTGAAGATTTAGCTTCTTCACAAACTATATTCGTGACAGTTGACAATTCAGCAGAAGGTGTTTTCAACAGCTCAATTACACAACAAACCGCGGGTACTTTACCAGTGTCATTGACTGTATCTGCAAGTATTTTTGATCCATTCAATATTACTGAAGACTTCAATGCATCTTGCCCTAACCTTCCGTCAGGATGGTCAGCAATCAGTGTCTTGGGTGATCAAGTATGGGCTTGCACTACTTTTGGAAGGGCTGGAACCACACCTACAGCTTCTGCCCCGTCAGGACTTCAAATCAATGGATTCGCAGGAGGAGCAGTACTCAATGAGGATTGGATCATCACACCAAGTTATGATTTGACAGGATTCAATATCCCATTGATGTCATTCTGGAGTAGAGTTGCATTCCAAGGACCGAGATTGAAATTATTGATTTCTACAGATTACGAAAATGGAGATCCGAACGATGCTACTTGGACTGAATTGAGTGATAGATTTGCCAATGCGGATCAGTGGACTTATTCTGGTGAAATCGATCTATCAGCTTATTTGGGTCAGAATGTAAGAATTGCATTTGTTTACAATTCAGCGCCAGAGAGTGGTGCTGCGAGATGGACTTTGGATGATTTTGAACTATTCAGCTCAGACATTCCTGCTTCTCCTTTCTTCTCAAATAGCATTGGAAATGTGGATTACTATCATTTTGGAATTACAGGAATAAGTACAACTTCTGCAATTACCAGAACATTCAATTTCAGCTTGTCAAATGCTACAGACAACTTAAACATCTCTGCAAGTGAAGCATTTGAATTCTCTAAAAATGGAACTGACTTCTCGAACATTTTGACTTATACTCCAGCAGAATTGGCAAACCTGAATACTGTGACGATCAGATTCAGACCAACACAAGATGGAGCATTCGCAAGCCCTATCGATTTCCTTAGTGAAAGTGGTGACATCAATGAATCCAGAGGATATTTGACAGGTGCTACGATAGAAAAAGACAAAACTTTTGATGTAGTCAATTGGAATGTAGAGTGGTTTGGATCATCCAATTCAGGACAAGGCCCTACAAATGTGGACCTTCAGCTCCAAAATGTCAAAACAATCATTGAAGACTTAGATGCCGATGTTTATGCCTTCCAGGAAATAACTGATCTGGACAAATTCTATGAATTGGCAGATGCACTTCCTGGCTATAGAGGCTTCAATTCACCGGCTGTTTCTCAAGCTGGAGACTTCAGCCAAGCCCAAAAGCTGACATACCTATACAAAACAGCTACAGTCGATTCTGTAACTACAAGAGTTCTTCTTCAAGATGTAAATCCCGCAGATTTGGTTGGATACCCTTCAGGTGCCGACAGGTTCTGGGCTAGCGGAAGACTTCCATATCTATTTGAAGTACGTACAAACATCAATGGTGTCCAGAAAAACATCAATTTGATCAATGTTCATACTAGATCTAATGGTGGAGGAGAAAGTGCTGCCAATCCTAGATATGCCATGAGGAAGTATGATATCAATGTTTTGAAAGATTCACTTGATATGTATTACAGTGATGTTCCTCTGATAATCTTGGGAGATTTCAATGATGATTTAGATGAAACTGTAGCTGATCAGACTGCACCAACGGTAAATACCGCTGAAACTTCATTTATCAATTACATCAACGATCCGGAGAATTACATCCCAATCACTATCAGTTTGAGCAATGCAGGGCTTCGTACATTCCCTTCATTTGAAAATGTAATTGACCATCAGATCATATCAAATGAGTTGCTTGATAATTGGATTGTAAATTCAGAAAGAATTGTAGCCCCATATGATTTGATTCCGAATTTTGACAACACTACTTCAGATCACCTACCTATCAAAACAAGGTTTACATTCAAATGTAATTTGGAGGCAGCTACAGTAGTTGCTTCTGATACTGAGATTTGTGGCGGAGGTAATCCAATCGAATTTATGCTTGTTGGAGGGCTATTTGATAGCGTTGTTGGCTGGGAGATTTCCTATGATTCAGGTCAGACTTGGAATATCTTAGAAGGTTCTGCTGATGCTACAAGCATTCAAGTTGAGGACTTGGAGTCTGATGCATTGGTAAGGGCTATTTTAGGATCCCAATCTTGCGAACCTACCGCGACTGAATCAGTTCTAATCACAGTGTCGGCATTACCTAAGCCATTTATAACTTTCGACACTGGAAGGCTTCATACATTGGAAGGTCCATATACTTACAAGTGGTACAAGAACAACTTCTTGATTGCGACGACATCAATCAATAATATTGTGATTCAAGGAAAAGGGAGTTATAAAGTTGAAATTTTCACTCAAGATGGTTGCAAAGCGCAGTCGGACATATTCGAATTTCCGGTAAAAGTGGCTTTCAATAAAATATTTGTATTCCCTAACCCCGCAAAAAGAACAGTCAACGTTTTGATCGAGGGAAGTGATAGAGCAAATATAATTGAATTGCGTACAGCCACTGGTTCTTTGATAGAATCAAGAATGTCCAGTGCAGTTATCGAACAGTTCGATTTGTCTAGTCTTTCGAAGGGTGTGTACTTTTTCTATATCATCGATCAATCTGGAAATAGAAATGTCCAAAGATTGTTGGTAAATTAGAAAAACACGCGTTAATCAATTTAAAAAGGTCATGTTGAAAAACATGGCCTTTTTAAATTTTTGTATCTGAATGCTCCCTTGTAACCAATCATTACATTGTTTGACTATTGATTTGATTGCTTTGGAGTGTTGACTGTTTTCCATGGGAAAGTCCCTCACCGTTTAAAATCTTTTCTAAGACATCGCGTGACATTTCGGATACTCTTATTTTATAATAAAACTACGACATTAAGCTTTCATCATTTTTTTGTTTATTTGCAATGCACAAAAAAGAAAAGCATGTCACCTTTTGAAGAAATTAGACCTTTTTACGATACGGAAGTAAATGATGCAATCAAGGAAATCATCCAGCACCCTATGTTGAAGGCCATGATGAATTTTACTTTTCCTGACGCTCCTGATGATTACTGGAGAGATTTAATGCTTCATTGTCATTCTATTAGAGATTTTCAGATAAATTTCATCTATCCAGCAGTCCAAAAAGTCTTAGAAAAAAGCTCTGACGGATTGACTACTTCAGGGTTTGAAAAACTGGAAAAAAATCAAGCATATTTATTTATTTCTAACCATAGAGATATCATATTGGATACTTCTCTTTTTAATGCTTGTTTATATGAAAATGGACTTTCAATGACTACAACCGCCATTGGAGACAATTTAGTCAAAAAACCTTTTCTTAATTCCTTGTCGAGAATGACAAGGAATTTCACCATCAAGAGAGGACTTCCTGCAAGGGAATTGTTAGAAAGTTCAAAAGTGACTTCTGCTTATATCAAAAATTCTCTACTTAGGGAAAATAGATCCGTATGGATAGCACAAAGGGAAGGAAGAACCAAAGATGGTAATGACGAAACGCACAAAGGCGTCTTAAAAATGGTCTCTATGGCATCTGATGAAGAAAATATTATAAATTATTTCAGAAAAATAAACATTGTCCCTATTTCAATATCATACGAGTATGACCCTACAGATGTATTGAAAATGCCTGAGCTTTTGGCAAAAGCCAAATCAGAAACCTATATCAAAGGAGAAAATGAGGATTTTCTAACACTTCTTAATGGTATCATGGGCCAGAAAAAAAGGATTCATATCCATGTGGGAAATATTCTTAATGATGAAATTGAAAAGATTGGAGTCCAAGAAACAAACTCCAATAAACAATTTCAAGCTATTGCTGATTTGATCGATAAGAATATTCTGTCAGGATACAAGCTTTGGCCTACCAATTATATAGCACACGACCTTTTGTATGGTGATAATGAATATAGAGGGAAATACTCAGAGGATGAAAAGGAGGTTTTTGAAAAACGTTTTAGAAAAGGTGTAGATATAAATGATCCCGTCGCCGTAAAAAGTTACCTATCGATGTATGCCAATCCGGTCAACAATCAAATTAATGTAATAAAGGAGATCAAAGATTGATCTCCTTTATTGATAAAAAACATGACGATTGCCCACTACTTTGGCAGTAATGAAGTAAGCAAACCAATATATTTTTTTTCAACCATCCTCTCGCTCCTTGATCTACAAGATTACAAGCAGCCTTGTGAAATAACCCACATTGGAGTTTCTAATCGTGTTCATTAGTATAATAGCTTTTATATAAAGCAAATAAGATCACACTGGAAGGATGATGATAAACTTTGTACCTTTTTCATTATTTGATTCAATAGTCAATTTTCCTTTTATTTTGTCTATCAAATGCTTCACAAGAGTCAACCCAAAACCAAACCCTTTTTCTCCATCAGTGCCTAGAGTCGAATTTGCCGTTCCTTGCAAAATCTCGTTAATCTTTTGGGTAGATATTCCGACTCCGGAGTCTTCGACAGTGATAAAGAGATCCTTGTTTTGATCAGTTTCTTTCAAATCAAGTTTGACATCTACAAAACCATTTTCAGGCGTGAATTTGATCGCATTTGAAACAAGATTCCCTACTATCTGTAGTAATTTGTTTTTTGGGAAAGGTACATGGTCTTTTCCATCCTTGTTGGACACTGTAAACTTTACATTTTTTTGGACAGCTTGGACACTATACATATCAAGAAGTTTTTCTTTCAAAGTCTCTAAACTAAACTCCACAGCATGGTTAATGGCTATTATTTCTTTGTCGGCCTTGCCATAGTCCTGAGAAAGAATCTCATCCGCCAACTCCAAAACGGAGGATCCGCTTTTTTGAATTAAATTGATAAACTCAAGTACTTCATCTAATTGATTTTGGTTTCCTTGATCTTGGATTACTTTAGCCAAACCGATAATACCACCAATAGGCCCCCTGATATCATGTGCAACTTTCTTTTGATTTTCCTTGATCTCAAGCATTCTACCTTTTAGATCATGAACAGCCTTGAGAATTTTCAATCTATTCACGATCTCATCAGCTATGATTTTTAACAACTCGATCTTTTCTTGGGACAAACTTTTGATCTCTGTATCCACCACACAGAGCGCTCCCAAATTGTTGCCTTCAGTAGTAGTAAGAGGTACCCCAAAATAATACTTCAACCCAGCATCACCATTTACAAAAAATTTATCCAAAAACCGATCATCTTTGGATAGATCTGTGATTTCCAAATGATCTGTTTTCATGATTGTATATTGACATATACTTTCTTCCCTTGGTGTTTGACCAACTGGCACTCCATAAGCAGATACAGACCATTGAGTGAAGGAGTCAATCAAGTTTACAAGAGAAATATCAGTGCCTGCAACTCTTGCTGCAAGCTTAGTCAAATCCTTAAATTGCTGATCTAAGTCCATATAATCCAAATCATAATCACTCAGCTGCAAAACTCTTTCAAACTCATTTTCAGGTATTGGCGGGAAATTTTCTTTCATTTTATAATTGGGTTATTTCACAAATAGAACATAAAAATTAATATTATAACCCAAAAAAATAAGATTTTTTTCAAAAATAAATCACAAAACAAATTTCTACATTCAAAAAACAATACCTTTCCTATTTATTGAACATGAGGATCTTTTAAGAGTAAATAGCCAATGAATGTATTGTTGGTCAAACGGTTTGTGATTCTATTGATTTTGAACTAAGGAGAGGTGTTCCTTACACACAAAGCCTATTACTGTCCAATTTACTGAAATGCTGATCTTCATATTTTCAGAAAAATGCTATTACAAATTCCAATCGCAAGACAATCGTGATGCAGCGCTTTATTTGACCAAAAAACTCAAACCTAAGTTTTTGATTATTCGATCTTTTATATTTTTATTCAGTTCAAGGTGACCAGTGTAAATGTCAGTGATTTTTTCACAATATCTTTGACCATTAGATTTCATCAAATAGTTTCTGATTGTTTTTTGATTGTAAAACAAATGTGCTAGGTACCCTGCAAATTTCAATTCTGGTAAAAGCCTTTCATTCAAGCTTTCCATGTATATACTTGCAGCTTTTCCTTCGTTGGTAAAATTATTTGCAATGGCTTTGCCAGCGAGCGCTCCCGAATAAAGTGAATTGGTAATACCCTCAGCTGTCAAAGGATCTGCAAATCCTGCAGAGTCCCCAGTGAGAAAAACATTGTTTTTCACAAACCCATCTGTCCTTGGGGAAATAGGCACTTGAAAACCATGGGCTTCTTCTGATATAATGTTATCGATCCCCAAGACTTTTAGGTAATTATGGTAATATTCCCTCAGATTAATCTTGCGCTTTTTGAAAGTCCCCACTCCTATGGATAGATGGTTTTTCTTTGGAAAACACCAACCATATCCTTTGGGGATAACGTCAATGTCAAATCTTGCCTCCTTAGACAGCCTTATATAAGTCTCATCATCTACCTCCACCTCATATTCCAATGCAGGGATCAACTGCCTAGTTTCAGCCCAACCAGCCAATTTGGCTGTAGGTCCCAATACACCATCTGCGGCTATTACATATTTTGCTGAAATTTCTCCTTGTGAAGTCTCCAGTAATATATTCTCTAAAAATGCTATTTTTTTGAGTTGATGATTTTCAAGCAATACAGCACCTTCTTTCTTTGCTTCTTCTACGATCAATTTATCAAATTTATCACGCATCACCATGGTGACTATCGGATAATCCCTTTTGGCAAAAAGAGGGTCATTCAGATGATCGAAGTAAATGAACAAATCATCATATTCTTTTTCGACAACATCCGAAAGATCAAAAGGAAGCATTTCCCTTCCTCTAAACACCAAGCCACCTCCACAGGTTTTATACCTTGGTAAGGTTTCTTTTTCCAGAATTGCGACTTTCAGTCCTGCCTTTGAAGCCTCATAGGCTGCCATACCACCAGCGGGGCCAGATCCTACCACTACCACGTCGAAATGTTTCATGCCGAAAGATATGAAAGTATTGGATTGGGAAAAAGATGAATTTTAGGAAAATTAGAATCATCAAGGTGCCATGGGTACACAGAATCCAATGGATAAATTTTTACAACTATGTAAGTGCCTAATGATAAGGAAACTTATTGATTAAGGTTAAAAAATTAAAGGACTACCAAATTGATAGTCCTTTAATTATTAAATAAATGTAAAAATCATCTTTTTTAACTCTGAACATTAATCACAATATTCCTCGTAACAGAAAAACCACTTTCAGTTATCAGTTCGAATTGAATCGTAATCGCAGTACCTGCAGTAGCCGTTGGCACCTCATACTGGAATGTTTCTACATATGAATCTTGTTTGTTCCAAGTGGCGAAACTTTTAGTGTTAATATTTGTAGAATTTCCACTTGCAATTCTATTCATGCGAAGTTCTGTTGCATTTTCATGTTCAGAATATATGGTTACGGAGAAAGTTACATTCTGACCTTCCTGAGGATTAGTACTTGATGCTGTCAATGCAGAAATAGTTCCTACAGCACCCACTACTTCATATTCTGGTTCTACATCTTCCAAGATGCATGAACTTGCGAAGCCCATCAAGAGAAATATAGCGATTGTATTTAATATCTTTTTCATTTTAAATCATTTAGATGTTTGCAATTACCTATCCCAGAATATTCTGTCTTGATTTGTTACACTTGGTACATTCGAGGAGTTGTTTACCACTTCTCTATTCGGGTAAATAAACCTACGAGGGAAGGCTCCCTGAGTAGAGTTGGAAGGTGAAGGAATGAGAACTGGAAATCCTGAAACCATATTATTAGCACCCTCAGGTGTAGATCTTCTCCAGTCCGTCCAAGCCTCGGCTTGAAGAAATAAATCAATATGCTTTTCCATCAATATTTTTTCTAAAGTCAAAGAAGCGGCTGTTTCATTTCCATAAAGTGCCGAGTAAGCAGGGTTGACTGCACCAGTAATTCGCTGTAAAGAAGCTGCCACTGCGTCATTGTGTGCGGTAGCTGCTCTTCCTGACTGTCCAAGCCTCAGCGCGGCCTCAGCTTCTATGAATTTAAGCTCTGAATAATTCAATATTGGGGTTGGTGATTCTCTCCTGTTAAGATAAGGGCCCGGCAATACAGAACCTTGAGGTTTGGATGCTGAACCATTTGGCGTACCTATATAAAGACCGCCTGTAGTAGCAGAAACAAAGAAAGGTAAACGTGGGTCATCTACACCAGTAGAGATTCTATCTTTGAGCAAATCAATCACTCTTTGGCTTATAGCCACATTGTTTTCTCCAAAAGTAGTTTGGAAAAATGGAAACCAAGGACCTGCAAAATCAGACCCAAACAAGACATTTGGCTGGTCTGAATTGGAATTGAATGACCCAGCGTCGATCGCTGCAAGAGATGCTGTAGCAGATCCTTGAGGGTCAATTTTACTCAAATGGTTGTGATATCTAGCCTTCATTGCACGTGCTAGCATTATCCACTTTGGTTTTGAATTAGACCTCCATTGATTTTCGTTGGATGCCCTGTATATCAAATCGTTTGTACTGGGACTAGTAGTACTCGTTGCATTAAGATCAGCAATTCCTTCATCAAGGAGTTGTTGGACTCTTTGATAAAGTGCTGCTGCATCATCAAAACTTGGCTGGCGAATTTCATCCAATTGCAACGCCTCTGAATATGGAATATCATTCCATAGGTCAATAGAGTAACCAATTACTATAGCTTCCATGATTTTAGCAGCACCCAAGTAGTCAGTAGCACCAATTTCTGTAGATTTTTCTTTTACAATATTGATGTTCAAAAGGCAATTGGTATAAAACCTATTCCAAGTGGCATCACTCATATCTGCTATAAAAGCATAATTGTTCACTTGCTGTTGATCTCCTAATACACCAGTAAGATATTGCATCAATATGCTCGTAAATTGGGCTGATTCTCCATTTAGCCCATAGGCAAAAGATGCAGTCACTGCAGGAAAAATCACCTGAATTGAGGCATCCGTCGCTTGATTTGGATTTGTATTTATTTCGTCAAAACTTTCGCAGGAGAACAATACAAAGAGCAAAAGTATAAATGATAATATTTTATTTTTCATCGCTTTCATATTAAATGTTAGAAGGACATGTTCAAAGTAACACCATAACTCCTCATGTTTGGAGTAGTGAAGGCATCTAAACCAACCACACTGTTTGGACCGGCGAGGTTAGTTTCTGGATCAATACCACCATAATTCGAGAATAAGAGTAGATTCCTACCATACACTCCAAGTGAAGCTCTACTCATGCCCAATCTACTTGCCAAATTTGATGGCAAGCGGTAAGACAAAGTAATGTCACGCAACCTAATCCAAGACCCATCTTGAACCCATCTCTCCGCTAATTCTCTACCGAAAGCTGTTGCTGCTCCTGTCCCTTGGAAAGCAGCTTGGTTTAAAGTTACCGGAATATTGTTAGGTTGTCCATCATTATCACCGCCTGGATTTTGGATCACACCATCGAAAACCACTACTTTATTTCTATCCAATGTATGCTCTGCTACCCCAGATCCATTACCCATCCAATAAGCAGTTACGTTCACTACGTCTCCGCCTTTTCGAACATCCCACAACATGGATAGACTTAAATTCTTGTAGTTGAAATTATTCCTCCAACCAATTAAATAATCAGGGTTAGGATTTCCCAACATTTTTTGTTGTGGATCCATCATCGGAAAGCCTTGAGGATTGATGAGTTTTTCACCATCTTCGTTTCTCAAAAATCCATTCCCATAAAACAAACCAAATTGCTCTCCTGGAACCAACCTTCTTTGAATCCTAGCACCAAACAAATTATCTACAATTGGTTCATCATTTGGCAAGGCGTTTACGAAGTTTCTATTTCTAGTAAAATTCACAATCATATCCCATGAAAAGTCACCCCTATCCAGTACAGTACTCGTCAAAACTGCCTCGATTCCTCTATTTTGGATTTCTCCAGCATTAATCAGCTGCGTGGTAAATCCTGTCGAAGCTGGTATAGGAACAGATACTATTTGATCTCGGCTAATTGCATTATAATAAGTAACATCTAACGCTAGTTTGTTTTCGAACAATCTGATATCAGTACCTATTTCAAATGTATTTGTGAATTCTGCCCTTAAACCAGAATTGCCTGCAGCAGGACTCAAAAGAACGCCTCCTACACCATCTATCGGAAACCTTACTCCTCCAGCATATCGGGTTCCTGTCGTACCAATGTTAAAAAATGTATCCGTGGTATAAGCAGGAGGTATATTCCCTGCACCTGCATATGAACCTCTTAATTTGGCATAACTAAAGGTATTGCTTTCTATCTTGAGCAAATCAGTCAATACAACACTCAATCCAACACTTCCATAAGTAAAAGATCTGTTGTTTGCAGGTAAAGTTGAAGCCCATTCGTTTCGTACTGACAACTCTAAGAAAATAGAGTTAATATATCCAAAACTCGCCCGTCCAAACACCGCTTGTGTCATTCTCCTAGTATCATTTTTGGTGAAAATAGGATCTTCTTGCGTATTGGCAATGTTATACAATCCAGGTATGGCGAAATTTGTCCCATTCATAAACAAGCTTGCAGTATTGGAAGAAAACATGTTATGACCTACCAAAAATGTTGAAGTAAAATTTTCACTGAAATCTTTGGTAGCCGAAATAATCAAATCCGAGTTTAGGATTCTGTCTGTGTAGGTATCTTCATACATTCTACCTCCCAAAGCCCCACTCGAAGAAATTGCCGAACCTCCTGCTGAGGATGGTGCCCAAATCTGTGTTCTTTCATCATGAGCAAAATCAAATCCTAATCTATGGGTTATGGTAAGCCATGAAGCAGGCGTAATGTCAGTTTGCAAGTATGAAATAAATCTATTGACATTATCATTGTATGGATTGTTATTGACTGTCCAAAAAGGATTGTCGGGACTTAATGGTGCCGAACCATCCAATGCTCCTCTAAAGTTTCTTTGGATACCACTTGGATAGACAAAACCGGCTGAATTATCAAATGACGGAGGAGTTCTGTACAAACCCTGGATCGCATCAGAGAAGTTATCACCTCTACCAAATTTTGTGCTTGTACTGTTGACGTAGGTTACAGAACCTCCGATTTTTACTATTTCACTCAATTTTGAGTCAGCAGAAAGTTTGAAGGATGTCCTGTTGAATGTGTTGTTAGGAATGATACCTTCCTGATACATATTTCCAGCAGAAAGGTAAAAGTTGGATTTATCATTGGAAGATGATACAGAAACATGGGTATCATTGGTAAACCCATTTTGGAAAAACAGTTTTTGATTATCATAAACAGGAACTCTCGCACCTGCATTTGGGTGATTCATGTCAACAATCGTTCCTCTCGGATCTTTAGCGAAAGGTGTACCTTCATCATACCTTAATGTTGAAATTGGAGCACCATAATGGTTGAAAGTGGTACCTCCATTATACACCCCATTATCCCCTTGACTATACATTAACTGCCCAGGGAAATAGTTCATAATCCTGTCTGTGGAAGTGTTGGATGTTATGTCAACTGAAAAACCTTTTTTCCTTGAACCCTTTTTAGTAGTGATAAGAACTACACCAGTCGCACCTTGAATACCATAAAGTGATGTTGCGGCTGGCCCCTTCAATACTGAAATACTTTCTATATCATTTGGATTGATGTCTATTGCTCTGTTAGCATAATCTACGCCTCCTGAAGTACCTATCGAAGCCCTAAATGAGTTATTTACTGGAACACCATCTACTACAAAAAGCGGTTGGTTTTGGCCAGATATAGACTGTATCCCCCTGATCACAATGCTCGAACCTGCCCCTGCAGATCCACCTTGGCGAGTGACTTGGACACCTGCAACTTTGGCATTTAACGCATCGACAACATTTTGTTCCCTAGAAGCAACAATTTCCGAAGAGCCTACCTCTTGTTGGGAAAAAGCCAACTTCTTCTTTTCTTGAGTCAAACCAAAGGCAGTAACTACCACTTCTGAAAGCTGTGAAACATCTGGAGCCATTTCTAAATCTATAGTGCTCCTGTTTTGGATAGGAATGTTTCTTCTCACAAATCCTATATATGAAAATTCCAAAACTCCACTACCTGTAGGTACTTGGATCGTATAAGTTCCATCCAAATCAGAAACAGCTCCAATAGTGGTTCCCTGAACTAAAATACTGACGCCTGGAAGAGGTTCCCCATCTTCCTGAGAAGTCACTTTCCCTTTTACTGTAAATTGCTGTGCATCGAGTGAAGCAGCACTGAAAAACAGTAAAATGAAGAATAAATTAATTGTACAGTTTTTTATCATATTGCATTATTTAATTGGTTGAAAATCAAATCCTTTTAAAACCAGCGAAACACTAGACCGAATACAAGTGCCAAATAGAAAGAATTTCCTTTTGGCTGATATTTAAATATTTCAATTTCTAAACTTTACAGGTAAATTTCTACTGATGATTTTAACCCTAAAAATTCTACCGCTTTCCAATTAATCCTTAGGTCTGACAATAATCTAGTCATGGTATCTATCCTAAAAACAAAAGAAATATACCTATTTTTCTACCTAAAGTATAATAATTGAAAATGAATACAAAAAAAAATTGCTTAAAAGTCCAAATAATCAAAAAATAAACAAAAAGTGGCCTGATAAATACCCTATCAGCCCACTTTTTTTTATTTGCTGCCCACTGCACAAACCCTCTGATACTCATCTTTTTTTCAGATATAAAAGATGGTAAAACTTAATCAATTCTCTTCTATGTGTTGAATTTCATTCACAATTGATTTTTCATTCAAAGTGATTTCTTTTTTGATTTCTTCCTTTTCCAATCCTACCACACTACCATGTGGCACTTCAGAAATATGAGGAGCAATCACCAATGCAACTATGGAGGTCAATTTGATCAAGATATTCATAGAAGGACCAGATGTATCTTTGAATGGATCACCAACAGTATCGCCCGTTACGGAAGCTTTGTGTGCATCAGAACCTTTGTACTGCATCACCCCATCGATCATCACTCCTTTTTCAAATGACTTTTTAGCATTGTCCCATGCACCTCCTGCATTGTTTTGGAAAATACCCATCAATACACCAGACACTGTGATTCCGGCAAGCAATCCACCCAAAACTTCGGGTCCAAAAAGAAAACCTACAATGATAGGTGACAAAATTGCAATAGCACCTGGCGCTACCATCTCTCTAATAGATGCTTTGGTCGAAATCTCTACACACTTTTCATACTCTGGCTTGGCTTTGTATTCCATGATTCCAGGGATTTCCCTGAATTGCCTTCTTACTTCATTTACCATATCCATAGCAGCTCTACCAACAGCCGCTATAGCCAAAGAGGAGAAAATAAATGGTATCATAGCCCCGACAAACAATCCGGAAAGCACATCTGCTTTATAGATATCGATGGAACTAATCCCTGCCAATCCTACATAGGCAGCAAATAAAGCCAAGGCTGTCAAAGCTGCTGAAGCAATCGCAAAACCTTTCCCTGCTGCAGCGGTCGTATTCCCAACTGCATCCAAAATATCCGTACGCTCTCGAACTTCCTTAGGCAAGCCAGACATTTCAGCAATACCACCCGCATTATCTGCAATCGGGCCAAAAGCGTCAATTGCCAGCTGCATCGCTGTAGTTGCCATCATCCCTGCTGCAGCTATTGCCACACCATAAAGTCCAGCAGCCATAAAAGAACCGTAGATACCCCCTGCCAAAACCAATATTGGTAAAACGGTAGATTCCATCCCGACAGAAAGTCCACCAATGATATTGGTAGCATGGCCTGTTGATGATTGTTTGATAATGGAATTTACTGGACGCTTTCCCATCGATGTATAATATTCGGTGATGATACTCATCAAGGCGCCGACAATCAAACCTATCACTACGGCTCCGAAAACACCCATTTTGGTAAAGGAAATTGATCCTCCTCTTGAAAGTACCAACTCTCCTTCAGGTAACATATAATCTATCAAGAAAAATGATGCTCCTACAGTCAACAAAATCGAAATCCAGTTCCCCTTATTCAAAGCTGCCTGAACACTATCTGTATCTTTTGAAATATTCACAAAGAATGTCCCTACAATGGAAAACATCAATCCCATTCCTGCTATGGCCAGTGGCAAAAGAATTGGTGATATACCACCAAAATTATCATTGGAAACAATCTCTCTACCCAAAACCATAGATGCTAAGATCGTAGCTACATAAGAGCCAAATAAATCTGCTCCCATACCTGCTACATCTCCTACATTGTCACCTACATTATCAGCAATCGTTGCTGGATTTCTCACATCATCTTCAGGAATACCCGCCTCTACTTTTCCAACCAAATCAGCCCCTACATCCGCTGCTTTTGTATAAATCCCTCCACCTACTCTTGCAAACAGCGCAATTGATTCAGCTCCAAGTGAAAACCCTGCCAAAACCTCCAATGCAGTCGCCATGGCATCTCCATTCACATCTCCTCCAGTGGAAACTACAAACATATTATAAAAAACTATAAACAAAGAACCCATACCGAGGACTGCCAAACCAGCAACTCCAATTCCCATGACCGATCCACCTGTAAATGAAACACTCAGGGCTTTCTTTAAACTAGTCTTGGCTGCTTGGGTGGTTCTTACATTTGCTTTTGTGGCGATATTCATCCCCAAATACCCTGCAAATGCAGACAAAAATGCTCCAATCACAAATGAGATCGCTATGATCCAACTTGAATTGGCAACCAGGGTTCCTGACCATCCTAGGATAATTCCAGCAATAACTACAAAATAGAAAAGCACTTTCCATTCTGCTTTCAGAAATGCCATGGCACCTTTGGCTATATGACCCGCCAGCTCTACCATTGTTGCATCTCCTGTTTCCTGCTTGGTTACCCATGCAGATTTGATAGCCATCACAATCAGGCCAATGATCCCCAAGACGGGGACTAAGTAAATTAATACTTGTTCCATATGCTTTTTTTGGTTTATTGTTTGTAAATCTATCTAACAAATATATTATTATTCACTTAGCAAGCAATAAACAGCAAATATTCTTTGGATTTAAGCGATCTAAAATAGAAGAGGATAAATTTGATATAACTCGTCCTTCCTGCGGAGTATTTGAAATTTAAAGACTGTAAGAAAATACAGATGGTTAACTTATATTTGAAGTAAGGGTATTATAAGTTATAAATTTTTGATTTTTACACCTTACCTAGCTCCGATAAAAAACATTACAACCTTTAGAAAGATAAAATATTATATTATTAAACTTTACAACTCAAATGAAAGATTTGGCGAATTTGATACAGGAACATTTTGGTGGTTTCACCCCGCAAGAGTTGAAGATAATCCAAACTTATTTTGAGGAAGTAAAGCTCCAAAAAAATGATTTTTTTACGAAAACCGGAAAAACTTGTGACAAACTGGGTTTTGTTAAATCTGGAATACTGAGAGTTTATACACTCTCCGAAGGTAAAGAAATAACACAATGGATCTCAACTGAAAACTACCTGATCACTGAAGTCATGGGCTTTTTTTTCAACCAACCAAACCGTTGGACAATTCAAGCGCTTACTGAAACTGATTTGCTGCTTATCTCAAAGGAAAATTATTCAAAACTTTGCGCAGAATTACCGAAGTGGGTTGATGTCGAGAAAGCATTCATCATGAAATGCTTTGCGATGCTGGAAGATAGAGTATTTTCACATTTGTCAATGACAGCAGATGAAAGGTTTGAGCAGTATTTTTCACAAAATCCAAAGCTGTTCAATCAAGTCCCTTTACACTACATCGCTTCTTTACTTGGCATGAGTGCCGAAACATTTAGCAGAGTAAGGAAAAGGCTAACAGAAAAATCTTGATTTATATCAAGAGTATTGGAATCAAAATCCCCAATCTTTGTGTGCTAAAAAAATCAAACACATGAAGAATCTTATCAAACTAGAAGAATTGGGGCAATTTATATTATCAATATTACTTTTTTCACAACTTGATTACGCATGGTGGCTCTTTCCAGCATGTCTCCTAATACCAGATCTTTCAATGATTGGATATTTACTCAATCCAAAAATCGGAGCTAGACTTTATAATTTCTTTCATCATAAATTGGTTGCAATAATTATTTTTGTCATAGGATTTTTTCTTGAAAATCAACTTATAGAATTGTCTGGAATCATATTATTTGGACATGCGGCCATGGATAGAATATTTGGATATGGACTCAAGCTTGACGATAGTTTCAAAAACACTCATCTAGGATGGATTCAAAACAAACTTTAATTCATTTCCATTATACTTACATCAATTGAGATGTATAAATACCTGCCCTTTCAAAGTTCTTTTATACTTTTGCTTTGTTATGAAAATGAATCAAAAGGAAAGTTTTTTCAAATGACAAATTACAAAGCAGTAATATTTGATATGGATGGAGTCTTAATCGACACCGAGAAATTATGGAAGCAGGCGGAGTATGAAGTATTTACATCATTAGGAGTAAACGTATCTGAAGAAGGTACAATCAAAACAAAAACAATGACAACTTCAGAAGTAACAAAATTCTGGTATGACATCTCCCCTTGGAAAGACAAAGAGCATATAGTTGTTGAGCAAATGGTAATTTCAAGAGTAATTGAGTTAATAGAATCAGAAAATTGCCTTATAGATGGTGTGAAGTCTTTTATCAAAAATTTAAAGCTGAAAAATCACAAATTAGGATTGGCAACAAACTCTCCCTATAAGATTATTCCTTACGTGCTGAAAAAGTTGAGTATTGAAGATCTATTTGATGTTGTAGTTTCTGCGGAGTTTGAAATAAATGGAAAACCTGACCCTGCCATATATTTTAAAGCAGCTAAAAAGCTCCATACAAGACCACAGGATTGCCTTGTAATTGAAGATTCCTATTCAGGCATGTTGGCTGCCAAAAATGCGGGGATGACTGTGGTTGCTTTTACCAATGGAAACTCAAAAAAAGAATTCGAAATAGCTGATTTTCATATTGATAGTTTTCGCGAAAACCTATACAACATTTCGAAATAATCGGGTATTTAAAAATCAAAATCAACACACTAGATAGGTCGAATGTCAAAACCCGCCCCGAATCAAATCTCCAATCTCTTTCAACTCTTCAGAAGTCAATTTAAGTTTAGGTCTGGTAAAATTAATATCATCCATCGTTCTCAATGGAACCAAATGCACATGAACATGGGGAACTTCCAAACCAATCACTGCTACGCCTACCCTGGTGCATTTGATGGTTTTATCAATTGCCTTTGCTACTTTTTTTGCAAAAACATGTAATCCAGCCAATAGATCATCCTCTAGATTAAAAATGTAATCTACTTCCTTTTTAGGAACGACAAGTACATGCCCTTTTACCAAGGGCATAATGTCCAGAAATGCAATATAATTTTCATCCTCAGCAATTATTTCTGCTGGGATTTCTCTGTTGATGATTTTTGAAAAGATTGTTGCCATAGTCCAATAATAAAAAAATCCCGAGGCAAAACCATCGGGAAATCTATATAATTAATAAGAAATATCTAAAACTTCGAATTCCAATACACCTGCTGGAGCATTGATCTGAGCAATATCGCCTATTGCTTTTCCATTCAATCCTTTTCCAAAAGGTGAAGCCAACGAAATTTTTCCAGCTTTCAAATCAGCTTCTTCTTCGGACACAAGTGTGTAAGTCACTGTCATGCCATTTTTGACATTCTTGATTTTGACAGTGCTAAGAATACCTACTTTGGACGCATCCATTTTAGAACTATCCATTACACGCGCATTTCCTACAACACCCTCTAGTTTGGCGATTTTAAGCTCTAGCAAACCTTGGGCATCTTTGGCTGCATCATACTCTGCATTTTCACTCAAATCACCTTTATCTCTCGCTTCAGCAATCTGCTTTGCGATATCTTGTCTTCCTTTTGTTTTTAGTTCTTGAAGTTCATCCTTCAATTTCTTCAAACCTTCTTCTGTGTAATATTGTATAGTTCCCATTTCATTAAATTTTACTATGGCTATGAAAAATAAAAGAACGGTCTCATTTCTGAAACCGTTTCTTCTATGCTGTTTTCGCTATGTATGATGCAAAGATATAAAGTTTGAGTAGAGAAAACAATTTTAAAATAAAAAGAAAATATTAGTACCCACTATGCTCCAATTTCAGGTTTAGGAGATATTCATTCAAAGAGAACTTATAATGGTTTACAAGCTACAGTACCTAAAACCTTGCAGCTTTATGAAATATTGAAATGTCTATTTCCCAAACTTATGGATTTACGTATTACAATTTAACAAAATGAATTACTTCTTTTGCCTTATCTTTTCCAACAAGACCTGATTGATTTTTTCATACGATTGAAAAGTCCAGCCAGCTACATGGGGACTGAAAAGGACATTATTCCTACCTGTAAGTTTTTCGAATTCTTCTTTTTGTTGTGTTGTAAATGTTTTGAATTTTTCATTTTCTAAAACATCCAAAATTGCTCCTTTCAGAACACCACTTTCCAAAGCTTTATTTAATGTCTCAAAAGAAATCACTTCTCCCCTAGCTGTATTGATCAAATAGATGGGTTTAGAAAATTTTCGAAGCAAGTCAAGCGTGAAATAATTTCTAGTCTCAGCTGTCAAGGGAACATGAATACTCAAAACATCTGCTTCATCCACTATTTGTTCAAAAGTAACTTCCTCTACAAAATCAAATTCAAATCCTTTTTTGTATTTGTCATAAGCCAAAATTTTGACATCAAAACCCCTTAGTTTCTTTGCAAAAGCCTGTCCCATGTTCCCAAAACCAAATATACCTACAGTCTTTCCTGCCAATTCTTCTCCTCGATTACCTTCCCTATCCCAGACACCATTTCGAACCTCCACATCAGCACGGTTGATATGGTTAAACAATGACAACAAACCTCCTATCGCATGTTCTCCTACTGCATCTCTATTTCCTTCGGGAGCATTATGTAGTTGAATTCCTTTTTCTTCCAAAAACTCCAAATCAATCTGATCCAAACCTGCTCCAGCTCTACCTATAAACTTCAGATTCACAGCTTTCTCCAAAAGCGCTCTATCCATTGGGGTTTTGGAACGAATGATCAAGCCTGTATATTCAGACACAATTGTCAAAATTTCTTCTCTTTTGATCTCAGGCCTGTAATTCACAACAAAACCTTCCGCTTCCAACAATGGAATGATCGAAAGGTGCATTTCATCAATTATTAAGACTTTGTTGTTTTGAGTCATTTTTTGATCGGGTAGTTTTGTTTAGTTGGAAAGTTGTGAAAGTTAAAATGTTGGAAAGTTACCAGTCAAATAACTTAATGTTATCAAAAGATTGTTGTTAATCAATTGCTATTGATACTTGACATATGTTTTCCCTTTTATTATTCATCATTCGATGTTTGACATTCGACATTTTTTAGATTTAGAATTCTGAAAAATAAATCAAATTTCGACCTACTGTCATTTATTAAGGCATGATGTTCAATCTTCTTTTCTTTCGTTTTATATGTCTGTTCACCTAAAAGATCTAAATGTCATTCAAATTCTCCTTCAGTACAAATGCGAACTGTCTATTTTCATATTGGCTTCCTGTCTTGTGTCTTGCATCTTGCTTCTCGTCTCTATCACGTCCTGATTTTACTTGACACTTTTTTCATTTAATTGAAGAAGTTCAACCCGCTTCGGGGTTGATAAAACCATGAAGGGTCTCTTTCCAAATTCCCCGCATTTCATACGGGGCTACTCAAGGTTTAACCCTGCCTGACGTCAGGCAGGCCCATTCGGGGTTTGTATCCCTTTTTCTCTCTCGGTTGTCACTTGTGTTTCGTTTCTTGTGTCTCTGTCTCACATCTTATTACTATTTACTTAGCGTAACTTTGCAGCTTTGAGTCCTTTGAGAGATTGTCTCATTTCTAACTTCCTAATCCCTCAATAACTAATCAACTGATAACTTTCTATCAGAAACCATTCTAAATCTTAATTTTAAAATCTACAATCATAAATCTAAAGAACTCACGTATCTTACCTCAATCCTTCCCCTAAAGATTCAAAAACCACATGGCTATTCCAAAATAGATTGCCAATCCAAGAAGGTCATTTGCAGTTGTAATAAATGGCCCAGAAGCTATGGCCGGGTTGATACCAAACTTATCCAATACAAGCGGGGTTACTGTCCCCATAAATGAAGCCATCAGGACCACACAAAACATTGCAAAACCAATGGTGAATCCAAAAATACTTTCATTTCCCAATACAAAAACAACAACCAGGTAAACAAAAACTCCCAAGACGACCCCATTCAATAATGCTATCAAGAAACCTTTGATAAATCGCTGCCAAGGTGTATCATCGAATACTGACTTTGTGGCCAATGTCTGGACTACGAGTGAAGATGATTGAATCCCCACATTTCCTCCTGTAGCCGCTACCAAAGGAATAAATGCTGCCAATGTCACATATTTTTGCAATCCTTCTTCAAAAATTTCGATAATCTGAGACCCCATCAGCCCACCTATTACTCCTATCAACAACCATGGAAGCCTTGCTTTGGAGATCTTAAAAATACTATCTGATTCTTCTACATCAGAGGATATACCTGTCATAGCTTGCATATCTTCTTCTGATTGCTCCCTAATGACATCCAAGATATCATCTACTGTAATTCTCCCAACCAATTTATTTTTTGCATTGACTACAGGAATAGATTCCAAATCATACTTCCGCATGATTTCAGCTACCTCTTCTTCGTCCATGTGTGTTGGAACCGAAATTACTTCTGGTTCATAGATGTCTGCGATTTTGGTATCAGAGGAGGCCAAGATTATTTTTTTCAGGGCAACTCTTCCCAGCAGGTGTTGTCTATTGTCCACTACATATATAGAATAAATCTTCTCAACTTTCTCAGCTTGCCTTCTAATCTCTTCGATGGTCTGGATGACATTCCAGTTCTGGTTGGCTTTGATAAATTCCTTTGCCATCAAGCCCCCTGCACTATCCTCATCGTAGCGCAACAGGTCAAGAATGTGAGCTGACTTCTCCTTTTCCTGTAAGTAGCTGATGATATCTTCACGCTCTCTGACTGAGAATAAATTCAAAATATCAACTCCGTCATCAGATTCCATTTGATCTATATACAAAGCTAGCTCGGAAGACTCCATTTCTTTGACAACTTTCATCAAGGAATCCTCATCAAGCTCAATCAAAATGTCGGCGGCAATATCAGGAGACAATAATCGTAAGACATAAAGCGCCTCTTCCATATTGAGCTCATCTAGCAATGCTGCTATATCTGCTTCATTGACTCCTTCGAGTGATTCTTTGATGAATTCATTGTCCTCTAGGTCGATAGACTCCCTGAGGCTTTCTAGGTATTCTTTGGATAATTCAAATACTTTTATTGGTTCCAAGATTTCTGAATTTTATTGGTTAATGCGACAAAGTCTTCCACACCAAGCTGTTCTGCCCTGAGGTCCAAAATCGGATCCATTTTCAACTCCTCAGAGATCCCCATACTTTTGACGGCATTTCTTAAGGTTTTTCTTCGCGTACTGAAGCCCTGTTTTACGACTCTGAAAAATAGTTTTTCGTCACAATCTAATTTCTTTGTTTCATTCCTTTTTAGTCTGATCACGCCAGAGTTTACTTTTGGCGGAGGATTAAACACACCGGGAGGAACTGTAAAAAGGTATTCAATTTCATAAAACGCCTGAAGCAAAACCGAAAGAATCCCATAGCTTTTGTTTCCTTTCGGGGAAGCTATTCTCTCTGCCACTTCCTTTTGTAACATACATACCACTTCGGTCACTTCATTTCTCACATCTAGAATCCTAAAAAAAATCTGAGAGGAAATATTATATGGAAAATTCCCTGCGACAGCATAAGATTCATTCATGATCGGTTCAAAATTTTCTTTCAAATAATCTCCCTCAATGATTTTATCACCAAGTTTTGGATACTTTATATTCAAATATGCTATTGATTCCTTATCGATATCCACCAAATAAAGATCCCAGTTTTCAGCCAAGAGAAAATCTGTCAACACCCCCATTCCTGGACCGATTTCGAGGACTTTTTTTATACCTCCATGCCCAGTGACTGCCTTGGCTATTTTTTCTGCTATACTTAGATCAGTGAGAAAATGCTGACCAAGGTGTTTTTTAGGTTTGACTTTTTCCATGCGTTAACTCTGATAATTTTATATAAATTGCAGGTCAAAAATAAGACAATAATCACAAAGGTCTATAATTATTTAAAAGTAGCCCATTTGGATCAGATGTCGAAATGTAATAAAATTTGGAAAGAAGGCAAGTCTAGAATAGATGAATCAAAGAAAAAACAAACCCGTCATAGGAATTAGTATTGGAGATATAAACGGCATCGGTGCAGAAGTCACCATGAAAGCGCTCCTTGACAATAGAATACAAAAATTGATCACTCCAGTAATCTATGCACATGGGAAAGCGATGACTTTTTATAGGAAACAACTGGAAATGGAAGATTTCAACTTCATGCAAATCAAATCCATTGATGAAGTTCATCATAAAAAAATAAACTTGATCAATGTGGTAGACGAAAGCCCTGAAGTACTTCCAGGAGTAGAAACCCATGAAGCAGGTCGCTTAGCCTTGGCCGCCCTTGACCATGCTATACAAGACTTAAAAGCCGAAAAGATCGAGGCACTAGTAACAGCTCCGCTCAACAAAAACAATATCAATTCGGAAGAATTGAAATTCGTAGGCCATACAGAATACTTGACTGCTGCATTTGAAGCAAATGATAGCTTGATGTTTTTGGTATCTGAAGATATTCGAGTGGGCGTGGTCACTGGACATATTCCATTAAAAGATGTTGCGAAAAAAGTAACTAGCGAAAATATCCGTAAGAAATTAAATTTGATGTTAAGATCATTGACGGATGATTTTGCGATCAGCAAGCCAAAGATTGCAGTCCTTGGGCTCAATCCCCATGCTGGTGAAGATGGTTTACTTGGCGATGAAGAGATAAATATCATTCAACCAGTCATCCGAGAGTTCAAAGACAAAGGCCATCTGGTTTTCGGTCCGTATTCAGCTGATGGATTCTTTGGAATGATGCACCAGAAGAAGTTTGATGGTGTTTTGGCTATGTACCATGACCAGGGATTGATTCCATTCAAATCATTAGCTTTCGAAACTGGCGTGAATTTCACAGCTGGACTTCCAATCATTAGAACTTCTCCTGACCATGGTACAGCCTATAATATTGCAGGCAAAAACATGGCCGATGAAGGCTCAATGAGAGCTGCTATTTTGCAAGCATATGACATTATCAGAAACAAAGGAAATTGGGACGAAGAAGAATAGTGAAAATAATTCTTCATCAAATTTCATATTTCTAAAAGGATTCCCTAAATTTGCGGTCTTGAAATAAGGGGAGGTCAGATGAAATTCTTGAAAAACTATAATATAGACGTCATCAAACTTAAAGAAGGTAAGCATGAATTTACCTTTCCAGTTGACAGAGAGTTTTTCGAACATTTCGAAGCAGCTGAGTTCTTGCATGGAGGAAAGCTCCAAGCGACGATTCATCTCAATAAGCTTACCTCACTAATGGAAGCTACATTTGAAATACAAGGTGAAGTGAATTTGACTTGTGATAGGAGTTTGGAAGAGTTTGATTTTCCACTATTCACAGATGAAAAGATCATTTATAAATACGGACTTGAGGAGGCAGAAATCACCGAAGATGTATTTATGATCACGAGAGATACACCAAGTATCAATGTAGCACAGTTGATATATGAATTTATCTTGCTTGCCATTCCGGCAAAGAAAATTCATCCTGATTTTGTAGAAGAGATGGATGAAGAAGATTTTGACGGAGAAGGTGAGTTAGTATATATTTCAGATGAAAAATTTGAAGAAGAGTCCTCTGACGAGGATAATCACTCAAACGAAGCAGATGAAAGCACAGATCCCAGATGGGAAATATTAAAAAAATTAAAGAAAAAAGATTAATCTAAATTACATAGAGATGGCGCATCCTAAACGAAAAATTTCGAAAACCAGAAGAGACAAGAGAAGAACACACTATAAGTTAACTGCTCCTGCATTAGCTCAGTGTCCTACTACTGGAGAATTTCATTTACCTCACAGAGCTTTTTGGCTTGACGGTAAGCTTTATTACAAAGGACAAGTAATCATGGAGAAGGAAATTCTCGCATAAGCATAAAATTATATAAAAGGCCTTTTACAAAAAATCCATCCCAATAATTTGGGATGGATTTTTTTTTATTTATTGAGAAGCTATCTTCTTGATTTTAAGTGAATAAATAAAGTAATAGTCAATTCTAATATCAAAAAGCTTTGGTGGTACAGCACATTTTAAATATTTTTGACATCTTAAACTGAACAAGAATGTCTTGAACAACTTCAAAGGAGGAGACAAACACTTGTAAGTCAATTAAATGGCGATCAAAAAGAATCATTTAATTGCCTAAACCAAACAATTAATGAAAAAAACGAGAGCAGTAATTACCGGAGTTCATGGTTGGGTACCGGAATATGTCCTTACCAATCAAGAATTGGAAACAATGGTGGACACCAATGACGAGTGGATTGTCAGCCGAACAGGGATCAAAGAAAGACGTATTTTGAAAGGTGAAAACCAAGGCACATCAGTGATTGGAACAGAGGCTGTCAAAGGCTTACTGAAGAAAACCAATACCGACCCAAACGATATAGACCTTATCATCTGCGCTACCGTCACTCCCGACATGCCCTTCCCTGCAACAGCAAATATCATTGCAGATAATGTAGGTGCAAAAAAGAGCTTTAGCTTTGATATCTCCGCTGCTTGTTCAGGATTTTTGTATGCATTGACAATGGGGAGTCAATTTATAGAGACTGGCATGTACAAAAAAGTGATCATAGTAGGAGCAGATAAAATGTCCTCGATCATTGATTACACAGACAGAGCAACATGCATTATTTTTGGAGATGGTGGCGGTGCTGTTTTGTTGGAACCTACCACAGAAGAGGTTGGAATCATGGATAGCTTGCTGCATGCAGATGGATCAGGAGCTCCTTATTTACATATGAAAGCAGGAGGTAGCAGAAAGCCTGCTACAATAGAAACCGTCAATGCAAGAGAGCATTTTGCCTTTCAAGAAGGCTCTACTGTATTTAAATTTGCTGTAACAAACATGGCAGAAGTCAGTGCCCAAATCATGGAAAGAAACGGTTTGAAATCTGACGAGATTGCTTGGCTAGTACCTCATCAAGCAAACAAAAGAATCATTGATGCTACAGCAAACAGGATGGGTGTAGGCCCAGAAAGAGTCATGATGAATATCGAAAAATATGGAAATACCACAGCAGGTACACTTCCACTTTGTCTTTGGGATTATGAATCCCAATTGAAAAAAGGTGACAATATCGTCCTAGCTGCCTTCGGAGGCGGATTCACTTGGGGTTCTATCTACCTGAAGTGGGGATATGACCCAAAATAATTTTAAAACAACTTAGACAATTAATAATGGCAAGTACCGCAGATTTTAAAAATGGATTGTGTCTGGAATTCAACCACGACATCTACACCATCACAGAATTTCAGCACGTGAAACCGGGTAAAGGTGCTGCATTTGTCAGAACCAAAATGAAAAGCCTTACCAATGGAAAAGTGTTGGACAAGACTTTCAATGCCGGTGAAAAAATAACTACCGCTCGTGTGGAAAAAAGATCCCATCAATATTTATACGCTGATGACATGGGACTTCACTTCATGGACAATGACAGTTTCGAACAAATCAGAATTGATGAAAAACTGATCGAGAGAGCTAATTTGATGAAAGAAGGACAAATGGTAGATGTACTGATTCATGCAGAAACTGAAACCCCTTTGACTGTAGAGCTCCCTCCTTTCGTAGAATTGATGATTACCTATACAGAACCTGGAATCAAAGGTGATACCGCAACAAATGCACTGAAACCAGCTACAGTAGAAACTGGCGCAACAGTAATGGTCCCTCTTTTTGTAGAACAAGATATTTTGATCAAAGTAGACACCAGAGATGGTTCATATTCTGAAAGAGTAAAATAATTTCGTAAAACTGTTTGATTTAATTAAATTACATAGAATTACGATTTTTAACCCAATGAAAATAGAAACTAACAATATGGTTTCTGCAAATAAATAACTTATGAAAGCAAAAGAAATTCAAGATTTAATAGATTTTATTTCAAATTCAGGCTTAGCCGAGGTGAAAATTGAGACAGATGAGTTCAAGCTCTCAATCAAAAAAAATAGTGAAACCCAGTACGTTGCTGCTGCTCCTGCCCCTGCTCATGCAGCTCCTTCTCCCGCATCTGCGCCAGCACCTGTTGCCACTCCTTCTGCTCCAGCTACTATAGCAGCAAAAGAAGATGATACTTCAAAATATTTGGAAATCAAATCTCCAATGATCGGCACCTTCTACAGAACTCCAAATCCTGACTCAGACAACTTTGTAAACGTCGGAGATGTGGTAAAAGGTGGTCAGACAGTTTGTATCATAGAAGCGATGAAGCTTTTTAATGAAATCGAATCTGAGATTTCAGGCAAAATCGTAAAAGTATTGGTTGACAATGCTACTCCTGTAGAATATGATCAGCCATTGTTTTTGGTAGATCCTGCAGGATAATTTCTTTTTGTTTCACAAAACTGAATTGATGTGTTTAAAAAAATATTAATAGCCAATAGAGGCGAAATCGCACTCAGAATAATCCGTACCTGTAAAGAGATGGGGATCAAAACTGTTGCGGTATATTCTACGGCAGATAAAGACAGTTTGCATGTAAGGTTTGCTGACGAAGCTGTATGCATAGGCCCTGCCCCAAGTAGAGAGTCTTACCTCAATATCCCAAGAATAATCGCGGCAGCTGAAATCACCAATGCTGATGCAATCCATCCTGGTTATGGATTTCTTTCAGAAAATGCCGAATTTTCCAGAATTTGTGAAGAATACAACATCAAATTCATTGGTGCTAGCCCGGACATGATCAATAGAATGGGCGATAAGGCTACAGCTAAAGCAACCATGAAAGAGGCTGGTGTACCTACTATCCCAGGTTCTGAAGGGCTTTTGGAGTCGATAGAACAAGGCGTAAAGCTAGCAAACGAAATGGGCTACCCAGTCATACTCAAAGCTACCGCCGGAGGTGGTGGACGTGGTATGAGAATCGTAAAGCAAGAAAGTGAATTCAAGAAAGCTTGGGATGATGCGCGTCAAGAATCAGGTGCTGCTTTTGGAAATGACGGTCTCTATTTGGAGAAATTCGTAGAAGAACCAAGACATATTGAAATCCAAATAGTCGGTGACAGCAATGGAAAGGCATGTCACTTATCTGAAAGGGATTGTTCTATCCAAAGACGACATCAAAAATTAGTAGAGGAAACCCCTTCTCCATTTATCACAGATGAATTAAGAGAAGCAATGGGAGCTGCTGCTATCAAAGGTGCGGAAGCAATCGGCTACGAAGGTGCTGGAACTATAGAATTTTTGGTTGATAAAAACCGAAATTTCTACTTCATGGAAATGAACACCCGAATTCAGGTAGAGCATCCGATTACTGAAGAGGTGACAGATTTTGATTTGATCAAAGAACAAATCAAAGTTGCAGCTGGTGAAAAAATATCTGGAAAAAACTATTTTCCAAAGCTTTATGCTATGGAATGTAGAATCAATGCTGAAGATCCTGCAAATGGATTCAGACCAAGCCCAGGTAAAATCGTAAACCTTCATCTACCTGGTGGTAGAGGTGTAAGGATCGATAGCCATGTTTATGCAGGCTATGTCATTCCTCCAAACTATGATTCAATGATCGCTAAACTTATCGTAAGTGGCCAATCTAGGGAAGAGGTAATTGTCAGAATGAAAAGAGCATTGGAAGAATTTGTGATTGATGGAATCAAAACCACAATCCCTTTCCATATCGCTTTGTTGAACGATGAAAAATTCAAAGCTGGAGACTTCACTACCAAATTCTTGGAAGATTTTGATTTCTCTGTTATCAAAAAGTAAAATCTAATACAATCCATATTAGAAAGACTGCCGCAATGGCAGTCTTTTTTTATAAAACTAAATTTATTGGTTGACAAATGCATGAGTTTCAATCGATCTACCAAGCTTTGGGTGAAGAGAAAATCAAAAGTTTAGTGCATCATTTCTACCTAGGAGTAGCTAATACTCCTAGTTTGTTGGCTTTGTACCCAGAGGATTTAGTTCCTGCTGAGGATCGATTATTTTTGTTTTTGCAGCAGGTTTTCGGAGGGCCACAGACCTATTCTGACCAACGAGGCCATCCAATGCTTCGCAAAAGGCATTTTCAATGGGAAATCGATGGAGATATGAGAAATAGTTGGCTCAATTGTATGTTTGCAGCTATGGAAAAGATAGAAATAGACCAAAACACAAAAGAAGCAATGATGCGTTATTTTGTACAAGTTGCCAACCACATGATCAATAAATAAGATGGTTCTTCTGAGAGGTCTCTATACAGTTTATGCTTTCATCGTATTTTGCTTGAGTTTTATCCTCTTGTTTCCACTTCTATTAATTACCATTTGGATACCAGGTCAGCAAGAATATGGCAGGAAAATCAACAGATTTTGGGCAAATATTTACTTTGTATTGATTGGTCTTCCAGTGAGATTTGTTGGGAAAAAGCATGTAAAAAAGGGGCAGCCTTACATTTTCATTGCGAATCATTTTTCTTATATCGATATCGCAATGATGGGATTTGTCCCGGGAGATGTAGTTTTTATCGGGAAAAGTTCGCTAAGAAATATCCCTTTGTTTGGATACTATTTCAAGAACCTCCACATTGCAGTCAATCGAGAAAGTGTAAGAAGTCGTGGAGAAGTATTGGTCAGGGCAAAAAAAGCAATTGAAAATGGCAGTAGCATTGTTATTTTTCCAGAAGGCGGTATCACAGCTGCACAACCACCAGTTCTCAGCAGATTCAAGGATGGAGCATTTAGTTTGGCAATTGACAAACAAATCCCTGTAATTCCTGTAACTTTATCTTATAATCATTTAATTTTGCCCGATGAAAAATATCCACTTTTGAATTTCAAATCAGGGAAAATCGTTTTTCACGAACCAATTTCAACCGAAGGTCTGACCACAAAAGATGTACCGATGATACGAGAGCAAGCGCATCAAATCATTCAAAACCAACTTTGGGAAGACAATAAAACAGAACAAAAAGCTTTATAGACTTATGAAAATAGATGTAAATTCGCTCAAAAAAATTGCACACCTTGCAAGATTGGAATTTGATGAAAAGAGTGCTGAAAAAATGACTCAAGACATGACCCAAATCCTGGATTGGGTTGAGCAATTGAATGAATTGGATACTGATAATATAGAACCAATTACAACCATGTCATCTGAAGTGAATGTATTGAGAGAAGATAAAGTTGGTGAGCATCTTTCTCACGAAAGTGGTTTGAAAAACGCACCACAACGTGACTCGGATTATTTCAGAGTTCCAAAGGTAATGGAGTAATGTCAGTAAAAACTTTCAGGAATTTAGAAAACTTATTACTCAAAGGCCTTCCCAGTATCATAGCATTATTGGGAGGGCTTTTCCTATTATTGAGTCTCTTTGTTTGGGACAAAGCTAGTATGCCTATTCTTCCAGGTGTATTTGCGGAAAGTATAAGTGTGCCTTTACATTTTTATAAACTAGGAACAGAAATAATCAACCTTGATATAGATAATTTTTTAGTTTTTCAAAACTTCGAGTCATTACCCCCTATCTTGAATACTGAATTCGGGTTGTTTTTCGGTGGATTGGTTGTTTTGTTCTTGTGCTATGGCTTGACATTGATCAGCACATTGAAGAAAATGTACTTTATCGCAGGAAGTGCAGGATCAATTTTCTTTTTTACTTTCTCTGGGATCAATGGTCTGAATATCGGTGGACTATCTACCAACTACCCATTAATCATTTTGCTCTTGGGAGCATTGTCGCCAGTGGCTATCATTCATTTCTTTTTAGAAAATTGGAGCTTGAGCAAGCGTTTCTTTCTCGTGTCTACGAGCTTGATCGCCACCATTTTTCTACTAACCCAAATTACAGAAATAGAAGCTGCATCACTTTATTTATCTGAAAACATCACATTGCCTGTAGCATTTCTCGCCGTAATTTTCATGTTGCACATAGGCCATGCAGTAATTTCGAGTGCCAGTATCTTTTTGATCAAACTCAACCAAGGGGTAAAACTCAAGATCACTTGGCATATTACCATTATTTCAATAGTCTATTTCTTCCTTGTACTCTTTACACTTTTTGATACTATGGGAGAAATAAACCTTCCCTTCCCTACCCTTCCACCATTGGTGATTATGCTAGTTGCTGGCGTTTTGGGATACTACATTTTGGACTTCAAGCTAACCCAAACACCTCAAGCATTTGATCAGCCACTCATTGGGAAATCATTTTATCTGATAGGTCTTGGGGCTACAACTTGGGTTTGGGGAAAAGCAATCTATACCTACAACCAACCCCTGATCGAATTCTTCAACCACACTTTTCTGTATGGGCAAATCGCTCTTTCTTTATTGTTTTTTGCCTATTTATTGACAAATTTCTCCAGTATTCTAAACAATGGAGAGCCTTTGGAAAAAGTGATCTTCAAGCCACAATTTTTTGCTTACTTCCACATGAGGATTGGTTCGATCATGTTTTTGGTGATTTTAGTGATTTTTGCAGATGCAGTCATCGCCGTACAATTGAAATCTGCTTCACTAAATTTATCTGCCGATTATTACTATCAAACAGAGCGTCCACAGCATGCGAGAATCCTTTATGAGAATTCATGGAAAAATTATTTTAAAAATGACAGAGCAAAAAATTCCGTTGCTCACCTCTACCTTCAAGACAAGCAACAAAACATGGCGCTTAGGCATCTGGAGGAAAGTTTCGATTTTGCCCCGAATGTTCCAAACATCCTTTTGCTCAGTTCAAGATTACATCAGGCTGATAAAATCGTGGAAGCAATATTCTATTTGGAGAAAGGATTAGAGTATTTCCCTGAAGATGCAAAACTTTCGAATAATTTGGCCTTGCTTTACTCCAAGATCAATAAACCGAACCAAGCAATTGAAGTTCTCAATTCCACTTTAAATGACCAAAAAACTATAATAGCAAACAAGTTGGCATTGGAAGTAAAACACAACCTTGAGAGCAAAACAAGTCTAGCCCCTTCTCAAGACCTTATTGGCCAAATTAACGCACTCGCAAAAGCAAATAAGTTGGGAAACTATACCGATTTTGTCTTAGACACAGATAATCTTCCTGATCAATTTGTATTGAAATCATCTGCATTGAGAAATCAATACACCAATCAAATTGCAAAAAGTTATGAAATTGACTTAATAAACCTTAATAACTTAATCAAGATCCAACAATCAAGTTATGAACAAAGAAACTATTGGGAAACAAGGGTTATCCGGACATTTCAAGACCAAAGGATCAATGAAACGCTGAAATTCTTGTCAGGCGCATCATTTTCGTTCCCTAACCATGCAGCAAAATACCATGTAATGTCAGCGGAAATCCTTGCCAGCCAATTGGATTTTGAAAAAGCTGCTTTGGAACTAACAATAGCAGCAGTAGATGGCTATCTAAGTTTCAAACCACATCATTTGGCAATTCTCTATTTCAGTGGAAAAACTGCAGAAGCACAAGCTTTGCAACAAAAACAAGGGGTGAAATTCCCTAAATGGATGGAATGGAATGAAAAAGGCGAATTGTTGGAAAATGACCAGACCAAGTTTTTTGAAATTTTGAGCATTTTCCATCAAAGTACAAAAGAAAAGCTGCTGTTAAGTATTGAAGAATTGACTACTAAAAACTTCAAAAGTGATTTGGCAAATTACTTAATGTTATATAAGTCACATTGGTTAGTCAAAATGGATTTTGACTATTTGGAAAAACTATTGACCCAAGGCGAAAATGCAATTTGGACAAAAGAAGAGTTTGAAGAGTTGACAGTAGTATTGGAAAAAGGCAAAAACGAAATACAATCTGAAAAAATACATAAAATACTGAAGCCTGAAATTTCAAAAACAAAAAATGCTTATGTAACACCTTTGATTTTCCAAGCATTGGCAGAAGAAAAAGAAGCTTTGAAAAGATATGAAATCCTTCAGGAATCAATTCAATTCAATAAAGACCCAATTCTTTGGATGGCCTATGTAAAAGAGAGTAGAAATAATGGCTTGGGGAATTATGGAACAAAAGCTTTAGAAGACATGTCAAAATGGCTATCAAATGAGGAATTAGAAAAATTAATGATTGAAAACCTCTAAAATTTCACACCGTTAATCAAATTAATTTTTCCTTTTTGATCAATTCTACTAAATTCAGGAATTCAAAACAATTGACCATGAAAAAAATAATAGAAACATCCGATATTCAAAAGACATATAAAATGGGGGCTGAAGAAGTTAGAGCTTTGAAATCAGTTTCTATTTCGGTCAATAAAGGAGAATATGTAGCATTTATGGGCCCATCTGGTTCTGGTAAGTCAACATTGATGAATATTATCGGCTGCTTGGATACCCCAACAGCAGGAACTTACATTTTGAACGAAAAGGATGTAAGTGATATGTCTGAAAATGAATTGGCTGAAATCAGGAATAAAGAAATTGGATTTGTATTTCAAACGTTCAATCTCCTTCCTCGTGCAAGTTGTCTTGAAAATGTAGCTCTACCATTGATCTATGCGGGATATAATAAATCAGATAGAGAAGATAAAGCATTTATAGCTTTGAAAAATGTGGGTCTTGCTGACCGTGTTCACCACAAGCCAAATGAACTTTCCGGTGGTCAGAGGCAAAGAGTAGCCATTGCAAGGGCACTTGTAAATGATCCTAGTATTATTCTGGCTGATGAACCAACTGGAAATTTGGATACCAAAACCTCCTACAGTATCATGGAACTTTTTCATGAGCTCCATCAGAAAGGGAATACCATCATCATGGTAACACATGAGGACGATATCGCCCATTATGCACACAGAGTGATCAGGCTTCGTGATGGCTTGGTAGAATCAGACGAGATCAACCTTACACCTACAAGGGCTGTAACTGTTGAATTAGACGAATAAAAAAGCATCTTTTTATAAATAGATTCTTACTTTTGTAGGAAGGTACATTTTTACCTCTAGGATGCATATCTAGCGTAATTAATGAAAATTTATACAAAGACCGGTGATACCGGAACAACATCCCTTCTTGGTGGCAAAAGAGTTTCAAAGGGACACATCAAGATAGATGCTTATGGGACTGTCGATGAACTAAATTCTTACATAGGATTACTTAGAGACCAAGAGGTCAATAAAAGTCGGGAAGTAATCCTCAAAGAAATCCAAGACAGGCTATTTACTTTAGGTGCTACATTGGCCACTGAAGTAGGAAAATCAAACATCAAAAAACCTGATCTCCACCAAGAAGACCTAGAACTTCTTGAAAAAGAGATAGATACAATGGAAGAAAAACTCCCACCTCTCAGCAACTTCATTCTTCCAGGGGGGCACCAGTCAGTTTCGTTCTGTCATTTGGCTCGTACTGTCTGTCGGAGAACAGAAAGGTGTGTCATCCTTTTGATGGAAATTGAACCAGTCGACCATATTATTTTAAGTTATTTGAACAGACTATCTGATTACCTTTTTGTATTGGGACGTCTTATGGCGATAGAACTAGAAGTACAAGAGGTAACTTGGAAACCAAGAGCATAAATCAAGATGAATACTACTTTAAGCATAGAAATCAACAAAACAAAATCATCAAAATTACCCCAGACAAACTTTGATGATTTAAAATTTGGTCAAACTATCAGTGACCACATGTTTGTAGCGGATTATGAAAATGGAGAATGGGGAAATTTCCGTATCGAGCCATACGCACCACTGCAACTCAATCCTGCGAATGCAACTTTGCACTATGGACAATCGGTCTTCGAAGGGATGAAAGCCTATAAAAATGAAAATGGCGAGGCTTTGATTTTTAGAGCTGATGCAAACCAAAAGAGGCTAAATGAATCAGCTAAAAGAATGTGCATTCCAGAAGTTCCTGAGCATATCTTTATGGAAGGACTTACTCAATTGTTGGAAGTTGACAAAGCTTGGATTCCCAATAAACCGGGCTGCTCACTCTACATCAGACCTTTTGTGTTCGCTACGGATGATTACTTAGGAATAAGACCTTCGGACAAATACAAATTCATGATTTTCACTTGTCCGGTGGGTAATTATTACTCCAAACCAGTTTCTGTGAAAGTCGAATGTGAATACACAAGAGCTGCCGAAGGAGGAACAGGCTTTGCAAAAGCTGCTGGAAATTATGCAGGTTCCCTCTATCCTGCATTGCAAGCCCAGAAGCAAGGCTATGACCAATTACTTTGGACAGATGGAAAATCTCATCAGCATATAGAAGAAAGTGGAACGATGAACGTGATGTTCATGATCAATGATACACTGATCACCGCACCTACCACTACAGGAACTATCCTCAAGGGAATTACAAGAGATAGCGTTTTGACACTAGCCAGAGAGATGGGAGTTAATATAGAAGAGAGATTCCTCAGAGTTACTGAGCTTGAAGATGCGCTAAGAAGCGGGACTCTAATTGAAGCATTTGGTACAGGAACAGCTGCTACGATAGCGCATATTGCAAAAATCCATATAAATGGAAATGATTATGAATTGCCCCAAAAAGACAATTCAGCATTTAGCAATATCATTTTGGAAACATTGGATGGTATCAAATATGGTAGACTCGAAGACAAACATAATTGGATCATCAAGATTTGATCACTTAATATTTCTACTGAAAAAGTGTCAAAGTTAATCTTGACACTTTTTTTATGTTTAAAGAAAAATAGGAGTCAAACTAAACCTGGAATTACCCACATTTTGAAAATATTTTGATATCTTGAATTTAAATCAACTAAATAAAAATGAAGTGTCATATTTTTAAAATTTCAGCATGCATTCTTCTTTTATTTGTCATCAACCTTAATGATGTGTATGCCCAAAAATTCATTTTGCTCCAAAAAGGAACAAACCAAAAAAGCAGATTGAAATTTGAAGTTGGGGAGACTTTTACTTACAAGAGTAAAACAAACGATTTTTATATCACGGACGTCATCAAAGACATTCAAACTGATATAATCGTACTATCAGAAAACATATTGAAGCCAGAAGATATTACTTCTGTGGATATTTTTGATAAAGACCCAAGAAATGGCACACTCAAGAACCTATCCACATTAAGTTATGGTGCAGGTCTTATCTGGTTGACAGCAGAATCGATCAACTCCCTCTACCATGACAAATCGTTCGGAATAAGCTCCGGCGGAATGATAGGTGCTGGTGCACTTTTTGCATCTGGATTTACACTTTCAAAGATAAGACGCAGGCATTTCAAAAATACAAAAAGGAATAAAATTCAATTGGTGATTCTTTACGGAGATTAGAAAATGAATAGGTTTCTAGTATAATTTTTCCGATTTTTGCATTCCAAAACTAAATAAATTTATGACATCAGACCAGTTGAAAGACTTGAAAGCCCGCGTTTCGGCTTTGAGGAGGTATCTTTGACTACGATCGTAAGATTGAAGAAATAGAAGATCTCGAGGCCGTATCTGCGCAAGCAGATTTTTGGAATAATCCAGACGAGGCCGAAAAAACAATGAAAGTAATTCAAGGAAAAAAATCCTGGACAAATGCTTATGAAAAAGTAGCTACCGGGATTCAGGACTTGGAAGTTCTTTATGAATTCTACTCAATGGATGAAGTTTCTGAAGAGGAACTGAAAGCTGAATATAGCAAAGTCCATCAGAATGTAGAAGAGTTGGAATTGAAAAAAATGCTAAGCAGTGAGGAAGATCAGCTTAGTGCACTCATGGAAATCAACCCAGGAGCAGGTGGTACAGAAAGCAATGACTGGGCCTCTATCTTGATGAGGATGTACATCATGTGGGGCGAAAAAAACGGATACAAAGTTCGTGAAGTTGATCTACAAGAAGGAGAAGTTGCTGGTATCAAATCAGTTACTTTGGAATTCGATGGCCCGCTAGCTTATGGTTTTTTGAAATCTGAAATCGGCGTACACAGATTGGTAAGGATTTCCCCATTTGATAGCAGTGGTAGAAGGCACACTTCTTTTGCATCGATATATGTGTATCCTGTGATAGATGACACCATCGAGATCGATATCAACCCAAGTGATGTAGAGCTACACACTTCCAGATCTGGAGGAGCCGGTGGACAGAATGTCAACAAAGTGGAAACGAAAGTTCAGCTTACACATAAACCTACAGGCATTGTCGTAGTATGTCAAATCGAAAGATCACAGCTTGCTAATAGGGAAAAAGCCATGCAAATGCTTAAGTCCAGACTTTACCAAATGGAAATGGAAAAGCGAAATGCTGAGCGTGCAAAAGTAGAATCTGGAAAAATGAGAATAGATTTTGGTTCCCAAATCAGAAACTATGTCTTGCACCCATACAAATTAGTGAAAGATGCAAGAACAAGCCATGAAACTTCAGATGCACAAGCTGTATTGGACGGGAATTTAAATGAATTCATCAAGGCTTTCCTATTGGCGCAAAGCGAAGAGGAAGCCAATAAAGATTAACGTTTACAGATAATTGTTTGCAGACCTCTCAGGAAAATTTTGATATAGAAAATTATCAATGCTTTGCTCCTGAGAGGTTTCTTTCTTTTAAATCAGAATTCAAGATATAAGATTTTCAATGTATAGGCTTCTCCCCACCTTTTTCACTCTGAATTTTTTTACGCTATGCTTGAGTTCATTTTTGTTTTTTGCAAGTTTCAACATGATCATTCCAGAACTCCCCTCCTATTTGACTTCACTTGGAGGTGAAGATTACAAAGGCTTGATTATTTCTCTATTCACACTTACAGCTGGCTTGTCTAGGCCATTCAGTGGCAAACTAGCAGATAAAATCGGAAGAATTCCTGTGATGATTTTTGGTGCTGTTGTATGTTTTGTGGTGAGTTTACTTTATCCACTTATCACTTCGGTAATTGGATTTTTGTTTTTGAGGTTTGTACATGGATTTTCTACAGGATTTACCCCTACTGGTACTTCTGCTTTTGTAGCTGACATCATCCCATTTAATAAACGAGGGGAAGCTATGGGCATCCAGTCTTTATTTGGTTCTTTGGGAATGGCTGCAGGCCCAGCTTTGGGAGGTTACATTGCGGCAGAATGGGACATAAATGCACTATTCTACTGTTCTGCATTTACAGCAATCCTTTCTATTTTGATTCTTATGAGGCTCAAAGAAACTCTAAAGGACAAAGAAAAATTGTCGTTTGATCATTTCAAACTCACTAGACATGAAATCATTGAAAAGAGAGTCATTACCCCTTCCATCGTTTTGTTTTTGACCGTATTTTCTTTTGGAATTGTATTGACAGTTATCCCAGATTACTCTGAATATCTAGGGATAAAAAACAAAGGACTTTTCTTTGCTGTTTTTACACTTGCATCACTTGGTATAAGGATCATTGCAGGCAAAGCATCAGATAAATATGGTAGAGTGTCAGTAATGAAAGCAGCAACTCTTTCCATGGCAATAGCAATGATTACAATAGCTATGGCTGAAAACAAAGAAATGCTCCTTTTTGGTGCAGTTATTTTTGGAGCTTCAGTAGGAATGAATTCCCCTACAATTTCCGCTTGGACTATAGATTTATCTTTGGATAAATATAGAGGCCGCGCTTTGGCTACAATGTATATTGCTCTTGAAGCAGGTATTGGAATTGGAGCTTTAGTTTCTGGATTTGTATATGACAACAAACCAGAAAACTTCTTTCTTGTGTTTTGTTTAGGCGCAATAACTTCATTTTTGGCCATATTTTATCTATTCACTTTATCAAATAAGTCAATAGTTCAAGATTAGATCATTTTTTCTTAAATAATCCTATTTTAATTTAATAAAATCAAACTTAGTACAATTAAAATCACTATAATTAAAATTAACGTTAATATGTTAATTGCAGAATAAAAACTTATTGAATTTCAATAATAAACATATTTTCTTTCGAAAATTTGATTTAAATTCATTTTTGAAACAAGCTTATTTGGTTTAGAAAATGACCATTCACCCAAGGTTAATCTTAATTTACTTAATTACTTCTGTTCTCTGTCTAACGTTTTTATTATTAGACTTTGACTTTGGTTTTTTTGTTACCAAACCTTTAATTCTGCCTGTTCTTTTATTTTTTCTTCTCCTGAAGTTTAAGTCGACAAAGCATCAATTAATACCACCATTGATGATCGCTACTTTTTTCTCATTTTTGGGAGATATATTCTTGATGGTACAGGTAGAGGAGTCATTGTTCAAGTTATTGGGGATCTGTACTTTTATTGTTGCCCAAACTGCCTATGCACTGCTTTATTACTACTCTACATATGATTTCAAAAAGCGAAAAATAAATATCATCCAAAGATGGCCTGAATTTCTGACTATCATTATCACAATGACCACTTTGATATTCGTGTTCCCTACTCTCGGCGTTTTTGCCGTTCCAGCTATAATTTACACAGTTATTGGATCGATCGCTATTGTTTTTGCCCTTAACAGAAGGTTTTATGTGTCGCAAAAAAGTTTTATTATCACAATTATAGGCGTAATTTTTTTCTATTTGGGTGATGCAATAATGGGCCATGATTTATTCTTAAGCAATAAACATTTACATGTCATTGTTCTCCTTTTCTATATTCTAGCACATTTCTTAATTATAAAGGGTATCATGATTCAAATAGATAAAGAAATAAAAAGGACACCTAGAAAAGATGCCCAATTATTCTAATTGTTTAAATATTTACGTTCTCTTGGTATGGATAATATTTCTTTCTGTCTTCCGTCAAGATAAATGACTTCCTTACCGTCAAAAAATGCCCCTTCTTCTAGCATCACCCTGATTTCATTATTCCACTCTTCGACAAAAACGACAGCATTTAATTCTATTGCATATGCTGTATTTGGGTATAATGGATAATCTCCTGCTCCCGGAGTATCACCCTGATTGTCCCACATTCCAATAGTAGGGCCAGAAGCATGACCATGATAACCCATAGGGTGTGAATAAATACTACCTTCAATCCCCTCCTTTTCCATCATAGACCTTGTAGCTTTCAATATTTCATTGCCCGTTCTCCCTGTCACGAAATTTGATGTTAAGATATCTTGTAATCTATTTCCTGCTTTCAAAGCATCATTGAGGTATTTTGGCACTGAATGTTCTCCAGGCTTGAGTACATAAGCCAATTGTTGGGTATCGGTATTAAGTCTCAAATATGTAATTCCAAAATCAATGTGCAATAAATCTCCTGGCAAGATGACTTGAGAATCCGGCTTGTTGGCAAA
The DNA here is from genome assembly GCF_022549695.1 of Belliella calami. Taxonomy (GTDB): domain Bacteria; phylum Bacteroidota; class Bacteroidia; order Cytophagales; family Cyclobacteriaceae; genus Belliella; species Belliella calami. The sequence continues at coordinate 344,564 of NZ_JAKZGS010000002.1, forward strand.
TGATCTCAAATGCTCTTTGGAGGCAGGGTCAGGTCTTTGGATATCTACAGTTGGATGAAACCACGTATCAAGCTTCATGGCTGCTATCCGCTCTCTATACCACCATACAACATCATCAGTGGTAGTCACTCCTGGAGTAATTACTTTTTCTGAAAGTCCTTCTGAAATGATGCTATTCGCGATACTTTGCAAATGCCTATAAGTAGCCATTTCCGATGGTGTTCTCGTTTCTAACCATCCTACCGCCAGATTTTGGGCAGAAACAACTTTAGACTTTGTACTTTCGTCCAAATACTCCATAAGGGTATTGTATTCGCTCACATTCAAGCCATCTGCATGTCCATAATCTTTGCCCATGTTGACTGCGAGTTTGTTAGGATTTCTTTCTTGAATCAATTCCACAAGTTTTTTCCATTGATCTGGCTCTTCATCTGGATCCCAAGCTCTCTTAAACGACTTACCGACATCGTATCTCGCTACAGCTAGCGCTTCTACTTTATTACTTCCTTCTGGTTTGTACATCAAAAGCATGGTTCTTCTTCTTGCAGCAAACCATGTTGCTGGCAGAAAAGTACGAATAACTGGATCTTCATTATACTCCCTTGATATAATCAACCACATATCAATACCTTCCCTTTCCATCAGCTTGGGGAGTAATGTTTGGACTCTCTCTTCTAGCCAGTTGTCAATTACTACAGCCTGCTCTTTTTTTGTCAAAACTGATGGACTTTGTGCCAAAACAAATTGACTAGAAAATACTACTACAATGAAAATAATAATCACTTTGCTCATATACTATTTGGATTGGTTGATACAGCGTTCTGTTTCCAATAAACTGGCTATCTCTTGTTTGTCCCAAGATTTTTTGATCTTAGTAAGATTGGCTTCATAATCTTTCTTAAATCCTTTTCTGAAAATTGCCTCGATAAATCTCCTTACATCTGTTTTATTCTCCAATATCAATTCGGGGACTGTTGTAGGTTTGTCTTCATCATTTTTGGCTACCATTGTAAAGTAGCAAGTATTGGTATGCTTTACTTCACCTGTTTTCACATTTTCAGAGATTACCTTGATACCAATGATCATCGAGCTATTGCCAACATAATTCACTGAAGCCATCAAAGAAACCAATTCCCCTACTTCTACAGGTTGCAAAAAATCGACTGTATCCACTGATACGGTAACACAATATGCTCCACTATGCTTAGAAGCAGTAGCGTAAGCTACTTTATCCATAAGTGAAAGTAAAATTCCCCCATGGATCTTTCCTCCAAAATTGGCATATGATGGAATCATCAATTCTGTAATAACTACTCTAGAAAAACTGGCTGGTCGTGCTGCTATCATTTTATTTTTTTCTGAATTTAAAGATAATAGCAGGAATAAAAAAATGGTTTTTCCACGAACCTAAAGTTCATTTCCAAACCAAAAGTTTCTTTTATAGCAAAGCCCAAACACGTCTATCTTTCTGTTTACACTTTCTTAAGTAACCTTGCACTCAAAGAATGGAACCTATACAGCAACATAAAGCCAGTAACAGTAAGACCTATCAATAAACCATACCAGATTCCTTTTTCTTGCATATCGAGGACAAAGGCAAAGAAATAACCTAAAGGCAAACCAATGACCCAATAAGCAATCAAAGTCACAATGGTAGGCACTTTCACATCAGCCATGCCACGCAATGCACCCAACCCGACTACCTGGATTCCATCAGATAATTGAAAAATCCCTGCGATAATTAACAAACTTGCACTCATCTGTATCACTGTATCATCATCAATATACAATGAAGGCAAAAACTCCCGAAGTGAAATAAACAAAACAGCAGCACAAAGCATAAATATGGCAGTCATTCCAAACACTGTAAATCCTGCTTCTCGAAGTGTTTTGATATCTTTTCTTCCGAGTTGATTTCCCACTCTGACCATAGCTGCTGCAGAGAGGCCCGACGCCATCATGTAACTGATTGATGCCAAATTAATTGCTATCTGATGTGCTGCCAAGGCAGTGACGCCTATCCAACCCATCATAATGGCTGCTGCACTGAATGCCCCAACTTCAAAGATAAACTGAAATCCAGTCGGCACACCGATTCGGAGCATTTTAGAAATCATTGGAAATGAAAACCTCTTTATCTTAAAACCAAGATTGAAAGATTTATACCTTTTGGATTTTAATACATAGTATGCAATGACAATTCCCATTAATACTCTTGAGATCAATGTTGCCCATCCAGCGCCATTCAAACCCAAAGCAGGAAAACCTAAATTGCCATAGATCATAATCCAGTTTAAGAATACGTTGAGGCCATTACAAACAATCGTAATGTACATTGCTTGCTTTGTCTGCGACAATCCTTCTGCAAACTGCTTGAATGTCTGGAAAAACATAAAAGGAAGGATGGAAAGCGTGATGATTGCCAAATAAGGAATCGCCAATTCAACAACTTTTTGAGGCTGATTCATATATTTTAGCAAAGGAGAGAATAGGATTATCACGATAAACAGCATTGCGCCAGTTACCATATTGATAGTAAAACCATGTCTAAACAACCTCCCTATTCTACTTGTCTTGTTTTTGCCATCAGCCATAGCGACAAGTGGTGTGATGGCCATGGAGACACCAATCCCAAACATCAAAAGCACAAAGAAGATGCTATTTGCCAAGGAGGCAGCGGCCAGTGGCTCCGCTCCCAATCTACCGACCATCATGCTATCAGCCACCCCTACCAAGACTTGTCCCAATTGACTCAACATGACGGGATAAGCCAAAACGAATGTTTTGGAGAAATGATCGTTAAAATTATACTTAGACATTGGTGAAAGTCAAATTAAATTTCAGTTTTAGATATTGTACATTTTAGCTACTTTGAGTAGCCCTGCAATGGATATGGCATCCGTTATTTCACCATCCATTACTTTTTGAATAGCTACTCTTAGCGGTAGCTTTAGGATTTCAATTTGTTCTGTTTCTTCAAACGCAGTTTCTCCAGAAGTCAGATCTTCGGCCAAATATACGAAGCCTTCTTCATCAGTTACAGAATTTGAGGTATGGATTGTCATGATTTTGGTCCACTTTGAAGCAGATAATCCAGTTTCTTCTTTGAGTTCCCTCTTTGCGCTTTCCAAATAATCATCTTCCAACAGACCTCCCCCCATAGGGATTTCCCAAGAATATGCGTCCAAGGTATACCTGAATTGGCCAACAAGCCATGTATTTCCTTCTTTATCAATCGGTATGATGCCTATTGCTTTATTTTTGAAGCATACTTTACCATAAATCCCATCTTTTCCGGATGGAATGATCACTTCATGGTGTTCCAATCTAATCCATGGGTTTTCATGGATCTTTTTGATGCTTTTTGTAATCCAGGGGTTTTTCATAATGTAATAGGGGTTCAATAAAAAAGGGAGTCTATTTCTAGACTCCCTTTTGAATGATTTTTCAAAAAAATTAAGCCGGAATAGGAAGAACTTTGCTATCCTTGAAAGTAGAAAGAATAACCATTGACTGCATAGAGTCAACTTCTCTGATTTCACTTACTTTTTCAAGCATTAATTTTTGATAGGCTGTAATGTCTTTTGCGATTATTTTTAAAATAAAATCACCTGTACCAGTTATGTGGTGACATTCGATTACTTCCTGAATATCGTTGATTTCTTTCATAAATGCATCGATATTGCCTTTGTTGTGTCCAATTAGGCTGACCAAAACAAAAGTACTAACCCCGAGACCGATTCTCTCAGGATCTAGTTTTGCATGGTAACTTTTGATGATGCCTGACTGCTCAAGTTTTTTTACTCTTTCCAAAGTCGGTGCAGGTGAAAGACCTATATCCTTCGAAAGCTGGGCATTGGTGATTTTGGCATTTGCTTGAAGAATTTCTAGAATCTTTCTATCTATTTTATCGAATTTTATTCTGATGCTGTTATCCATAATATGAAGAATTTGCAAAATTTTATGTGGTGCAAAGTTAATATAATTTGAATTTATTTTAAAATCTATTTCAACAAAAAACGACCGCTTCTACAAAATATTGTTATTTTTTAATCTAATTTAATGAAACAAATCAACTGATAAACCGAGATATCTTGATAATATTCAAATTATCTCTTGAATTTACGTAATCCTTAACGGTAATTACTGATTAAAGTTTATTCTTTTTGATATAATCTCTAGCTTCCTTGTGAGCTGGGTGTTTCCGCTTCGCATATTTTTTTACCTGGTTAAAATATTGCTTCGCTTTCTTCTTGTCTTTCTGCTCATTGGCGATTTTACCAAGAGCTATTAATGAATACAAATAATATCCACTTTCTTGACTTTCTGACTCTGCTCCATAAGACAATGTCTTTTCATAATACTTCTTGGCTTCTTTCTTATTGTTGATCCTTTCATTAAATTGAGCAATATAGAATGCAGCGTATCTGCCACTATTGGATTCATAGCCAGTCCATTTGTCGTCTATTCTGTTGAGAATTTCTTGTGAAACATCCTTCGCTTCATTAATCCTACCCACTGCATACAAATGTCTAGCATGCGATCTGTGGAAATATGGATTGTTTGGATATTTATTATTAAGGTATTCAGTGATTTCCAGTGCTTTGTAGGGTTGTTTTTCTTCAGATGCATATAGCCTGAATAGAAAATACTGCGCTTCAACTCTTGCATAAAAAGCATTCTTCGCAACCTCTTCCAGCTGCTGTAGACCTAGTTTTTTGTCACCTTTTGGGAAAAATGCCAAAACAGGTTTCAACAATGGGTAATTTTCTGGAATCCATACAGAAAAATAATTGAACAATGCATCCCCCAAAATCAGTTCCGGATTCAACTCATCATCTCCCCTACTCAGATTAAGGTATTTCATTGCACTTTTTCCTGCAAAAGTAGCTTTTGTCCAACTCCTTCTTTCACTGTAAAGTCTGCCTTGAAATCCATAAGCTCCCGAGAGAAAAAAGGCTGCTTCCTTATTTGTTGGGTCTTTTTTATAGATCTTTTCTGCCTTTTCTATAGCGACATCCATCTGCTTGATAAATAGGGCATCATAGCGCTTGTTTTCCAGATCTGGTGCTATTTTCCACCATGTACTCAATCCCATCAAAAAATAGGGCAATGGATGCTCAGGATATTGGTATTGGATCACTTTGAATCCCCTCTCTGCTACTTCAAAATCAAAATTATACAAGCTATTTACTGCTTCAGTGATTCTAAATTGAAGCCCTTTGTCCAGCAATAAATATTCTGAAGTTGTTAGATTAAGATTTGAAGATTCTGTTTCTTCATTTTGCTGTGCAAAGGAGGCTACAATGGAAAATGGAATAAGCAAACTGAATACAAATATTTTCAACTTCATCATTAAGGTTAATTTTACTGCAAAACTATCAGGTATTCCAAACAAAAATTTACATTTGATAAAATTTAATTTTCGCTTGAATGGTAAAACCCAAATCTCAAATTGCACAACGTATCGAAGACATAATTAATTTCGATAAAAGACTATTTTTTATCTTTATTGTTTTGATTTTTATTGTCATAAGATTTATAACCAACGAAATCATCCTTGAAGCTATTCCTGGATATGAGCAATTGTCCCAAGATGGTTCACTTACTTTTTTTCACATTTTCAATGCATTACATTATATCTGGACTCCTTTTGCGCTTCTTTGGAAATTTACTTTGACGGCATTTATCCTTTGGACTGGCGCTTTTGTGCTTGGGTACAAAATTTCATTTCGCGAGCTTTGGAAGTTTGCTTTGGTTGCTGAGATCATTTTTATTTTTCCTGAATTGATTAAGTTATTTGTTTTTCTTGATCCTGCTGACAATTTGACTTTTCAGGAAATCAAAGATTATTACCCCTTGTCGCTGATGAGCTTATTAGACACTTCTGAGATGCATAGGAAGTACTTCTATCCACTACAAACCATCAACCTTTTCGAAGCTATTTATTGGGTATTATTGACGCTTGGAGTTCACACGTTCAGCAAAAGAAGCTTAAAGGAATCGAGTATCATCGTACTAGTTGGCTATGTAATGATTCTCTTTTTATGGCTATTCTTTTACATCCTTGTATATAAATAAAATATGAGTATCCGTAATGTTGAACGTAGGCTAAGAAGTAGCTTTTTAAGTTGCGGATACTCGTCATCAGTCAACAAAACCACGAATCGTATATCCAACAATCTATTTTTTGGCTACGTGTATGAAAGCGGATAATCATAAAATAAAAGGAATGATTTTTTAACTTTGTGCCTTTAGAATCGTTAACCGTACAATTACCAAATCAATAAATGAATATGAATCCACTATTGGAAAAATTCAACACTCCTTTTGATACAGCACCTTTTGAAAAAATTAAAACAGAACATTTTTTACCTGCTATAGAAGAAGGAATTCAAATGGCAAAAGCCGATATTGAAACGATCAAAAGCAATGAAAAAGTTAATTTCGAAAATACAATCGTAGCATTAGACCATGCAGGTGACAGATTGAATATTATTTCTGGAATATTCTACAATCTAAATGCTGCTGAGACCAACGAGCAAATTCAAGCCTTGGCAAGGGAAATATCTCCATTACTCACAGCACATGGCAATGACATATTATTGGATGATGCTTTATTTGGGAAAATTCAACAAGTTTATGATCAAAAAGACAAATTTGAGCTAAATGAAGAACAAGCAACACTTCTAGAAAAGACTTATAAGTCCTTTGTAAGAAATGGAGCAAAACTAAATGAAGAACAAAAAATTCAGCTCAGAGAAATTGACAAGAACCTATCCCAACTTAGTCTAAAGTTTGGGGAAAATGTATTGGCAGAAACCAATAAATATCAACTTGTCGTGGATGATGAATCAAAGCTCTCAGGACTACCAGAATCCATCAAAGAAGGCGCATCACAATCCGCAGAAGAAAAAGGGCATAAAGACAAGTGGGTCTTTACTTTGGATTTCCCAAGTTATTTCCCATTTATGACTTATGCTGATGATCGGGAATTAAGAAAAGAATTGTTTTTGGCCTACAATACAAAAGCTTCCAAAGGTGATGAACTGGACAACAAACAGTTCATCAAGGAGATGCTAGAGTTAAAAACAAAACGAGCAAAACTTTTGGGATACAATTCTTATTCAGATTTTGTATTAGAAGAAAGAATGGCAAAAAGCGGATCTGCTGTGATGGAATTCCTAAAAAACCTTCTTGAAAAAGCCAAACCTAAAGCTTTGGATGAAATAAAAGAAGTTTCAGAATTTGCCAAAAAATTAGACAGCATTGATCAACTGGAGAAATGGGACTTTGGATATTATTCCGAAAAACTCAAAAAAGAAAAGTATGAAGTAGATGATGAACTTCTTCGACCGTATTTCAAACTTGAAAATGCGATAGAAGGTGTATTCGAAACAGCAGAAAAATTATATGGATTGAAGTTCAAAACCAATAAAGATATTGAAGTATATCACCCTGATGTGACTGCCTATGAAGTTTCTGATAAGGACAATAACCATTTGGCAGTCTTTTACGCTGATTTTTTCCCTCGGCCCGGCAAAAGAAATGGAGCATGGATGACAAGCTATCGAGGTCAAAAATTGATTGGTGGCAAGGATCAAAGACCACATGTATCTATTGTTTGTAATTTCACAAAACCGACCAAGACTAAGCCTTCACTCCTTACCTTCAACGAAGTCACTACACTATTTCACGAATTCGGACATGCCCTGCATGGTATGTTAGCCAAAGGAACCTATGAATCATTGACTGGTACCAGTGTTTATTGGGATTTTGTAGAGTTACCTTCACAAATTTTTGAAAATTGGTGCTATGAAAAAGAATGTCTAGATCTATTTGCCAAGCATTACGAAACGTGTGAGACCATTCCTTCTGCATTGATTGAAAAAATCAAGAATGCTTCAAATTTTCTACAAGGATATCAAACAGTAAGGCAAATTAGCTTGGCATTGTTGGATATGGCTTACCATAGTTCCGACCCTAGTATGATTACTGACATTGTGGTATTTGAAAGAGAGCAAATGAAAAAAACTTCCTTGCTTCCTGAAGTAGAAGGCACTATGATGAGTACCTCATTTTCACATATTTTCCAAGGAGGATATGCAGCTGGATACTACAGTTACAAGTGGGCAGAAGTATTGGATGCTGATGCTTTTGAATTGTTTCAAGAGAAAGGGATATTTGATGCCGAAACAGCGAATTCTTTTAGGGTAAATATTTTGGAATCTGGAGGAAAAGTCCATCCATCTATTTTATACAAAAGATTCCGAGGAAGGGAACCAAGGCCTGAGGCTTTGCTAAAAAGAGCCGGACTATTGTAATAAGAAGAGGATGCATAAAAATGCATCCTCTTCTCTTATAAATTAAAAAATCCTGCGTAAAACAGACCATTATGCTTTCTAGCCTTTTACCTACATTACGATAATAAATCCAACCAAGGCTAACCAAATTATCGACGAAATTGCCAATAATGCTCGAAATTGCTTGTCTTCGTTCATGACTATTTTTTTGTTGAATGTACATTATTTTATGTTGATTTTCAACATAAACCAATATTATTTAGGTAAACTCTAGCATATTAGACAATAAACATCAAGTTTTTTCGTATATATTTATTTTTTGATTGGGATTTCCAAACAAAATAAATGATTTGCCGGTACATTTCTGCTAGAAATCAACTTCATCTCACAGTACCTAAAACGCATTCATAATATCATGATTCAAAAAATGCATGGTTTCAATTTTACTTTTTATAAAGACTAAATGTAAAGCATCGAATTGGAATAGAATCATCATGAAACTTTATCCTCAGCTAAGTCGTGATAATGTTTTTGGTTTTTTGACATATTGCTCGCCGTCCAAACAATCCTGGTCTTATTTTCCGATTTTCTAACTGGACAGTTTTTCATCTGGCAATAGTGGCAACACTTTTCGGGGATGCAAGGGTCTGAATGAACAAAAACCTCCATTATCCCAATAAAATCATTTTCCAAAGCGGATTCGACTTTTTCAACCTCTTCATGCACTTCTCTCAAGTTAAAATAATAAGGTAATGTAAGGTGTAAGTCAATATGTCTATCAGCTCCATATTGCTGAACCCTCATATTATGAATATCTATCCAAGTGTCTTTTCTTTCCTTATTCAATACAGTGACCGTATCCATCACAGCTTCTGGATTAGCCTCATCCATCAATCCTGCTACCGACTTCCTTACCAAAAAGTACCCTGAATAAATGATATAGAAAGAAAATAAGACCGAAAATATTGAATCAAGGACAGTGAATCCAGTGAAGTAAATGATTCCAACACCTACAACCAAAACAAAGCTGGACACCGTATCAGTAATCAAATGTTTACCATTCGCTATTAGGGTTAGGCTGTTTAGCTTACTCCCTTCTTTTTTGAGTTTCAACCCCAAAAATCCATTTACCAATCCAGAAAAACCAATCAAAGCTATACCTTCAAGCAACATATCTAGTTCCTGCGGAAAGAAAAAGTTATAAAAAGCCTGATAAATAATAAACAAACCTGCCAAAATAATCAATGTCCCTTCAATTCCAGCGCTAAAAAATTCAATTTTCCCGTGTCCGTATGGGTGGTTGTCATCTTTGGGTAAAGAACTTAAATAAATGCTATAAGATGCAAAACTAGCGGTGACTACATTTACAATACTTTCCAATGCATCAGTCAAAATTGCAGTGGAATTTGTGATGTAGTAAGAGTAAAACTTCACCATCAATAAGATGATGCTCACTACAAAAGAAATGATAATCCACTTTGATTTTTCCTTGTTCACTGAAGCTTGCTATGATTGAAATTCAAAAATAAGGCTTATTTTATTGAAAACTCGTCAATAATTTCAATATTAGACTTTATTTTAATCAAAACACTTAAGCCAACTTTTAAAAAAATGAACGAGAAAAAATTAGTACTTCCTTCTTACATCAAAGCATTGTTGGTTTTGATGCTGATAATCATCATTGTATATATTCTGATAGTAGGCAAAAGTCTTTTGGTACCGCTATTCCTGGCAGGATTTATTGCGATTCTTCTGACACCAGTAGGTAATTGGCTTGAGAAAAGAAAAATTTCTAGGATGGTAAGTGCTATCATTTCTTTAGTATCTGCTTTATTAATTTTGCTTGGGTTTCTCGCTTTTGTAATTCTTCAGGTGGCGAGTTTTACCAAGGATTTAGAAAATGTAGGTGATAGGTTGAACAATTACCTAAGTGATATTGATTCATGGATTTACGATAAATTTCAAATTGAATCAGGCATTGGTAACGGAATCGACCAAGAGTATTTTGTAGAACTTCTCCAATCTAACAGTTCTAGTTTGGCTGAATTTATTCTAAACACGGTAGGTTCCCTTTCTGGAATAATTCTTCTTCCGGTATTCATATTCTTCTTTTTGGTATATAGAGATCACCTAACAGATTTTATCGTTCAGTTATTCAAAGAAAAAGATAAGTCACATATCAAAAATGAAATACGAGACCTTAGAAAAGTTGTACAAAATTACATTGTGGGAATCCTAAAAGTCATGGCTATATTGGCTGTATTGAATGTAGGGGTGCTTTTGGGATTAGGAATTAAGCATGCAGTGTTCTTCGCTATTTTTGCAGCCATACTTAATATCATTCCTTATTTGGGACCTTTGCTTGGTGCAGTCCTCCCTACTATCTTCGCATTTCTCACAAAGGACAGTTTGTTCTATCCTGTAGCTGTAGTTGTGGCATTTCAAATCATCCAAATTATTGAAAGTAACTTTTTGACTCCAAAAATTGTTGGTAGCAATGTAAACCTTAATGCATTTGTTACATTTATAGGATTATTGGTTGGAGCATCTATTTGGGGTGTAATTGGTATGATACTTATCATTCCAACTTTAGCTGTATTGAGAAAAATATTCGAATTAAGTGAAGCTACAAAACCTTATGCCTTGCTATTTGGAGAAGAAAAATCATATGATGAAAATGAAAAGTCTGATTAGGCCTATTTTAAATATTTTAGTGTTGCTTATCGTGGTTTCCGGATGTGATTCCCAAGAAGACCGAAAAGGTCGTTTTTTATTGAAAGGAAATGAAAAATTAAAAGAAAATGATCTTCTGGGAGCTTTGGAATTTTATTCTGAAGCCCTGAAGGTTGATCCCCAATTTAATGATGCCTTACTCAATCGTGCAATAGTTTATGAAAAACAAAACAATTTAGATCTTGCAATTAGGGATTATTCCCAGATCTTAAGTAATGGTTCGGAAATCGATACAATGGTGTATTTTCAGAGAGGGATCGCCTATTTGGATAATGGAGAATTCTATAAAGCTTTAGATGATTCAAAAAAGCTTGTGAGTACTAATCCTGACAGTTGGAAATCTTACTTTTTGCTTGGACTTGTTCATGAACAGCTCAAAGATCACACTTCAGCTTTGGTCGCTTTTGAAAAAGGACTAGAGTTGAATCCAACCAATAATGATCTCTTGGTTAACAAAGCTACAATTCATTATTACCAAAATGAATTGGACATTGCTATTTCATTACTTGAAAAAGCAGAATCAATCAATCCGAAGGAAGCTAATATTTACAATCTTCGATCGATGATTTCATTTGAAGAAAAAATGTATCAGGAAGCAATGGAATGGGTAGAAAAAGCACTACAGCTAAATCCCAAAGAATCTTATTTTTATAACAATAGAGGGTTATATCGTTTGTTTTTAGATGATTTGGAAAATGGATTGGATGACATCAACTTAAGCCTCAAACAAAACCCAAAAAATGCATTTGCTTGGAGAAACAAAGGGATTTACTATTATTTCAAAGGTGAAAAAAGTCTGGCAATAAAATACTTAGAGGACGCTTCAAAAAATGACCCTGAAATGCCTTTGGCAAATGAATACCTTAGACTGTCTAAAGAACTTTAAATCATGACTCAATCATCAAGACTTCTTTTATTTTTTTCAATAATTCTGTAGCATCGATTGGCTTCGAAACAAATCCATCAAATCCACTTTTTGTTATATCCTCTATGACTTCCAACTTCGCGGCAGCTGTCAATGCAATTACTGGAACATCTGAGACTGATTTGATCTTTTCGGTTGCTTCAAATCCATTCATCACAGGCATCTGAATATCCATCAAAACCACATCAAAACCACCTTCTTTAACTGATTCATAAGCCTCTTTGCCATTGATAACTCTGTCATATTGAAAGCCCCATTTCTTTATAATTTTCCCCAAAACAAGCGCATTCACATCATTGTCTTCAGCCATCAAAATTTTCAATGATGAAAAGTCAACATCCAAATTTGGTTCATTGCCCAACTTCATTTCATGACTGTTGGGTGCTTTTTCAAATTGAATTTCAAAATTAAAACAAGTCCCAACTCCTACTTCAGATTCAACCTGAATTTCACTATCCATTCTTTTCAGCAATTTTCTGGTGATAGACAAACCCAATCCCGTACCACCATATTTTTTGCTAAATGAATGATGAACTTGGTCGAAATCCTCAAAAATTTTATGCAAATTCTCTTTGGCAATTCCAATTCCTGTATCTTTTACTTCGAAGTGAATTTTTACTTTATCTCCAGATACACCTTTAAGTTTCACTGAGACGTCAACTTCCCCATTCTTAGTGAATTTCAATGCATTTGTAACTAGATTATTCAAAACTTGGGCAAGCCGGACTTTATCGCCTAACACTTGGATTTTCACATCCGGATCCAAATGCAGACTCAGTACATTCTGACTATCTCTGGCATGAAACTCCAACCCATTTACAACTTGATGAATAATTTCATCAATGCGCATCGGATTCAATTCCATATTCAATTTACCTGCTTCAATTTTCTGAAAATCCAAAAGATCATTGATCATGATTATCAAATTATCTACAGCAAAATTTATGGTATTCAATGCAGACTTTTGTGCAATCGTATGATTATCCTGAAGCAAACTATAAACGGAACCAGAAATTGCATTGAGTGGAGTTCTCAATTCATGGCTTATCATAGACAAAAATTCCGACTTGATTTTGCTCGCTTTTTCAGCTGCCTCACGAGCGTCCTTCAATGAGTTTTCAAATTCCTTCTGTTCAGAGATGTCCGACAAATACCCATACCAAACTACATCACCTGACTCCATACTCTCTGGCTTTGCTGCCCCCATAACCCAAATATAATCTTCTCCATTGACCTGCTTCACCCTAAATTGGCATGTCCAAGGATTTAACTTCTTGGCAGAAGCTACTGAAGATACCAAAACCTTTGCTATATCTTCTGGGTGAATTTTGGAAATAATCATCCCAATATCATTCATCCCGTTGATTTCTTTGTCTCCAAGATCAAAAATCGATTTGATACCAGGGCTTAGGTAAGAAAACTTCATCACGCCATTGCTATCCAAAACAAATTGATAAAGTGCTCCAGGCACTTGTTCTGTCAAATGAAGTAGAAAATCAGAAGAATCCTGGAGTGACTTTTCCAATAAAACTCTTTCTGTAATATCTCTTGAGAAGGAAATGATATATATCTCACCTTGAACCTCTATTAGATTACAGCTAACCTCAACAGGAAACTTCTCCCCATTAATATGCATCAGCTCACTTGTGTATCTTAAGTATCTATCTTGTTCTAGCTGCTTTATATGAAGGTTCCAATCATCAAAAAATTTGAATTTTTGATCATATTTACTGATTTTTGGACTTAAAGTACTTTTTTCAAAAACACCAAGTTTATTGTTAGCTTCCTGGTTTGAGAATATGATGTCACCGGAAACATCCATGATCATGATAGATTCTGGAGAAAGATCAAAAAGTTCCTTAAACAAACTTAACTCTTCAATCAACTGCTTTTCTTGCGAAACATCCTGAAAAGTCCCAAAAACTCTTGCTACTTGACCATTTTCGATTGTTGCTTTACCAATTACTTGAACCCATTTCTCAATTCCTTTTGCGGTTCTTATCATGACTGTGTGCTCAAAATCATTACCGCTCTTTATGCAATTTTCCAGAGACTTTTGAATGGTTGGTCTAAATTCTGGCGGATAAAAATCTAGGGCTGTCTCTACGTTAAAAGTTTTGGAAAAATCAGACACATCGTGAATTTCATAAACTTCATCACTCCAATAAACTGATTTTAATGACAAATTAATTTCCCAAACTCCTATTTGTGCAACTTTTTCACCCAATCGATAGCGTTCATTTTGCTGATCTTTTTCCAATATTTCTAGCTGTAATTCTGATACGTCTCTGCCTGTGGCATAAAACTTATCTTCTTTGAACAAAACTTGCCAGTGTATAGATTTGTATTTTCCATCCTTCGCCAATATCCTGGCAGTAAATTGATCTCTTTCTACGCCTCGTACGACATCCTTGAGGAAATTCCTTGCAACTTCTAAATCATCTTCGTGAAAAAACCTACACATGTCGGTATTTATCAACTCTTCAGGTTCATAGCCTAGAATAGTTCGAAAGGAATTGCTTGCCCATGTCAAAAAATCTTTTTGACCAATCCCTATCAAATCGCTACTGGATTGAAAAAAATGCTGCATATCAACCAAGTCTGGAAGACCTTTTCTCTTGATCTCCTTTCCTTTGTAAAAAAGGAAATAATTAGATCCATTTTGTTGTGGTAATTCTAGCTGGAAAGAAAATTCTTTTGTTTGATATTGAATAATCATTTCTTCTTTGAAAATATAAGAACTGATATCCAATCCTAGGCCAACAAGACTCAACTCATCCAGATCGTTCCCAATCAACTCATCAAAAAGTACATTTGTATAAAATATATTATAGGGAAAGGTATCATCAGCGAGAAATACCATCTCGGATGATTCATATATCAACTTTTTGAATGTATTGTTTATACCCCTATCCATCATAGATTCAAATCAGAAAAATTTAAGATTTCCCCTAGTAATTGAGGAATCTTAAATAATTTTGATTCGTAAACATACAACAATTTGTAATTCACAGCAAGTTTTTTGCTGTTAAAATAATTACTCTTGATCTTTTATTCTAAATCCCAAATTCCACCTGAAACATCCCTGTCCAAGAGTTTCCTGAATTTTCGATTTGGTAAAGACCTTCTAGCCATCTATAACCTAGATTTGCTTGTATTTTGATCCTATGTCCATTGAGGTAGTGAGTAAAGCCGATCAGAGATTCGTCTACTCTTTCCAAATACATATCAATAGATTTATCAGGTACTACAAAAGCATATCTCAAAGCCAATTCGGATTTTGGTCCTATCATTCGGCTCACATGTGTATTTACACCTTTACCAACAATTACAAATCGAACATCTCCTACTTCGTTAGTGGTTATCGGATCTTTTGTAGATCTACTCATATATTCAGACATCAATGCCCAACCCTGATATTTGAACATTGCATCGACAATAAGACTGTTGAGTGTACGTGCTTGAAAAAGTTCGGCACCAAGCTGACCTCCTGTCCTTATGGCTTTTTGGTTTTCTGAAAGGGTGATTCCAACTGATAATTTTGGAAGTGGCTCGAACTCCAAGTCCCCCTCGGAATAATCACCGCTATTTCTAAACACCCCAAATGGCAAAGCCTCAATTCTTCCAGTGTAAGAAAGTCCATTGTTTACCGCAGAAGCATTTCTTCCATCCCCAGAAGAAATCGCACCTTTGAGAAGAAAGATAGATTGGGATCTTGTTCGCAAAGTATAATATCCAAATAGTCCAAAATCCCTGTCAAGTGTAAATAGACTGTTAGCAATAGATCTATCAGCAAATTGCAAATTCCCTGAGCTAATAACCCGCTCTCTATTTCCTGGCAATTTTGACTGACCGAAACCCAAATAGAGATTTTTGTTTATAGTATAATACAATATCGCATCCCTAACTGGCTGTGCAATATCACCTGTTTCCAAATCTAAATCAGCTTTTGAAAATGCCAATTGAATATAATATTGGAATTTGGGACTGAGAACGTAGCCGTCGAAACGTAACCTCAACCTTCTTACTCTCATCTCAAACTGTTCGACACCTAAATTTTCCCCATCATAAATTGAGTTGAAACCTGCACGGTTTTGCATCCTAAATCTAAGATTCATTTGGAACAAAGAATCTTTGGAAAATCTAATTCCTTCATCCACATTCAAAAGGGCTCGTTCATCAGACTCAACTGTTTGGCAATGAATATCATTCACACCTATAAGAAACAGAATAATGAATACAGCGGCAATTCTCTTTAGGTCACAAATTTTCATGTTCTAAATTTATGGTAATTAGACAATAAAAAAGCCATGGTTTCCCATAGCTTTTTTATCATTCCATCAAGTAATTAAAACTTACGCTCCTCCTTTGATTAAGTTCAAAGCAGAACCTGCCTTAAACCAACCAATTTGACCTGCATTGTAAGTATGATTCACTTTTATTTCATCCTTGCTTCCATCAGCGTGGTTCAAGACCACAGTCAATGGTAATCCTGGCGCAAAAGAATCCAAACCTACGATATCAATGTTATCATCTTCTTGAATCAAGTCATAATCAGCTGGATTTGCAAAAGTCAAAGCCAACATTCCTTGTTTCTTCAAGTTTGTCTCGTGAATTCTGGCAAATGATTTCACCAAAATCGCTCTCACTCCTAGGAACCTTGGTTCCATAGCAGCATGCTCTCTTGAAGAACCTTCACCATAATTTTCGTCACCTACTACGATCGAACCTACACCAAACTGCTTATATTGTCTTTGTACATATGGCACTTCAGCATATTCACCATTAAGTTGGTTTTTGACTTTGTTAGTCTCTTCGTTGAAATAGTTCACTGCACCAATCAACATATTGTTGGAAATATTATCCAAGTGACCTCTAAATCTCAACCAAGGCCCTGCCATAGAAATGTGATCAGTCGTACATTTTCCTTTGGCTTTGATCAAAAGTTTCAAACCAGTCAAGTCTGTGCCTTCCCATGGAGCAAATGGCTCCAATAGTTGAAGTCTTTCAGAATTGACATCTACTATTACACTCACTTCAGATCCATTTTCAGCTGGTGCTTGATATCCAGCGTCCTCTACAGCAAAACCTTTTGTAGGAAGCTCCAATCCAGATGGCTCTTCAAGCTTCACTTGAACACCTTCTTCGTTTGTAAGGGAATCAGTCATTGGGTTGAAAGTCAAATCACCCGCGATTGCCAGAGCTGTTACGATTTCTGGAGAAGCTACAAATGAATGCGTATTTGGGTTTCCATCAGCTCTCTTTGCAAAGTTTCTATTGAAAGAAGTGATGATGGAATTTTTCTCTTGCTTCTCAGCACCATGTCTAGCCCACTGACCAATACAAGGACCACAAGCATTTGCCAAAACTACTCCACCCATTTGATCAAAAATATTCAAGAAACCATCTCTTTCTACAGTAAATCTTACTTGCTCAGATCCTGGTGTGATGGTATATTCTGATTTGGCTACCAATTTTTTATCAACTGCTTGCTGAGCCAATGAAGCCGCACGGGAAATATCTTCATAAGAGGAGTTTGTACAAGAACCGATCAAACCTACTTCCAATTTTGCAGGCCAGCCATTTTCTTTTACTGCAGCAGCAAATTTTGACAATGGCCAAGCCAAATCAGGTGTAAATGGTCCATTTACATGAGGCTCCAATTCAGAAAGATTTATTTCAATTACTTGGTCAAAATATTTCTCAGGATTAGCATATACTTCCTCATCTCCATTCAAATATTCTTTGATACCATCAGCTAAGCTTACGATATCTGCTCTATCAGTGCCTTTTAGATAAGCCGCTGTTTTTTCATCATAACCAAAAATGGAAGTCGTCGCACCAATCTCAGCTCCCATATTACAAATTGTTCCTTTACCTGTTGCAGAAAGGGAATTTGCTCCTTCACCAAAATACTCAACAATAGCACCCGTTCCGCCTTTTACAGTAAGAATACCAGCTACTTTCAAAATCACATCTTTAGCGGAAGTCCAACCTGATAATTTACCAGTTAGTTTTACCCCGATCAATTTTGGGAATTTTAGTTCCCAAGGTAAGCCGGCCATTACATCACATGCATCTGCACCTCCTACACCAATTGCGATCATACCAAGCCCACCTGCATTAGGTGTATGTGAATCTGTACCGATCATCATCCCTCCTGGGAATGCATAATTCTCAAGTACTACTTGGTGGATAATTCCAGCTCCTGGCTTCCAGAAACCAATACCGTATTTATTCGAAACTGAGGATAAAAATTCATAAACCTCCCTGTTTTTGTCTTTTGCTTTTGTCAAATCAGCTACGGCTCCGACTTCAGCTTGGATCAAGTGATCACAATGTACTGTAGATGGTACTGCTACTTGATCTCTTCCAGCTTGCATAAACTGCAAAAGTGCCATTTGAGCTGTTGCGTCTTGCATAGCAACTCTATCTGGCTGAAAATCAACATAAGAAACTCCTCTTTCATAAGCTGATTTTGGATCACCTTCTGAGAGATGAGCGTATAATATTTTTTCTGTCAATGTAAGAGGTCTTCCCACTGCTTTTCTAGCAGCTGCTATCCTTGAAGGATATTTTTCATAGACCGCCTTAATCATTTCTATATCAAATGCCATTGGAAATGTATGGTTTAGAGTGTTGATAAGGTTTATTTAAATTGATCGCAAAGATAAAAAATTAGGGCAAAAATAGAAGCAAAAAGAAATTAGAGTTGGTAATTTATATAGACTATAAAAAAGGATCTTATCCTAGATTATCTTAAATTTTGGAGTTCTTTTAAAAGAATCGCATTAATAGACACCTTGTTAATTAAAGCTTTACATTTTATAATTAACCGCTTTCTTGCTCGTATCTAAACAACAGGGTGTCGGATGCATGACTTGTGGCTCTGTTGACTGTGAATTGTTATATACACAACGGCCTACAAGTTATGGACGAGTATACATTGCTTTCAAAGCTACTTCTTATCTCATTAGCAACATTGCTAAAACAGGTATTATTTGTAAGCCCAATTTCAAATCAGTATTCCTATTTAATTCAATTCTTACCTTAAATTCATGCTGCCACCCTTCCAATAACCGACCATTTTTTTAGGCAACTTTTAAGTGAAAATCAACTTTCCTGTTGCATTGCAGATAATTATATTCGACTTTTTCAATTTAAAGATTCAGTATTTGAATTTTCTTTTTTTCACATCTTTATCAAAAGTCTAATTAATGGCTTTAATATTGCTAAAATATGCCCGAACAATTAAGAAAACCAACAGTTTTAAGTTTTCGTAAATTAGCCCTAAAAATAAAGAATTGAATAATTCTCCAGAAAATAAATGAATCTTGAATTTAATGTTTTTTCTTTAACACTTCTTATTTCTGGACTGATCGTAACAGTTTTATCATCCATTATTATCTTTAAGTTAAGTGATTATGTGAGATGGTTTGCATTTACAATGCTGTTTGTATCTATTTGGTCTATAGCTTATGGTTTTGAACTAGCAAGCATATCTTTAGATTCTATGCTTTTTTGGATAAAAATCGAATACATTGGAATAGCTTTGACTCCAGCTTCTTGGCTATGGTTTTGTTTCAAATATTCAGGACTGGAAAAATGGCAAACAAAAAAATCATTTTTCTTAATTTCGATTATTCCATTGACAACTTACCTGATGGTTTTCACAAATGAATACCATTCATTTTATTATGAAAGTGTAGAAGTTTTCGTGAATGGTCCTTTCCCTTTGTTAAAAATTACACCTGGCCCATGGTATTATGTGCATATGGTCTATTTTTACATCACTCTAGGTATTGGTAATTTTATTTTGTTCAGTAGGTTCAAAAACACAGAACCAATCTTCAGAAAGCAGACATACATCATTATAGCGAGCGGTCTCCTCCCATGGATTATCAACATGATGTATCTATTGGGCTACAGACCATTTGAACTCATAGATTTGACTCCTTATTCTTTTCTATTTCTGTATATTGTTATAGGGTTAGGGCTTTTGAAATTTGACCTTTTTGACATAAAACCAATCGCAAGAGACAGGGTGATATTTGCAATGACCACGGGTATAATGGTTCTCGACCCAAAGAATAGAGTTATAGATTTCAACCCATCCATGTTGAGGATATTGGGCAACCCTAAAAAAAACCTAATTGGGGAATCTATCAAGAGCATTTTTTGTGATTATGATGAAATAATCATCAGGGCATATGCACAACAAAAATGTGTAATAGATATGCGCATGCACTTTTCGTTTACTCAGAGGAATTTCAATATCAAATTCATCCCTCTTCAAAATAACAAAAGTATTTTTAGTGGCTTACTACTTCAGTTTGATGATGTAACTGAAGAAAAAAACATCAAAGAAAAACTAATTGAGCAAACCAATGAGCTTCAAAAATTAAATAATCTAAAAGACAAGTTGTTTTCAATTATTTCCCACGATTTGAAAGGGCCTATTTTAGGGATAAGGGATTTAATCAAACTGACAGCTGATGGCACTATAAGCCAAGAAGAGTTTACCAACATACTACCAGAAGTTTCCAAAAATATGGATTCGGTATCTCTTCTTCTAGAGAACTTATTAGCTTGGACTTCAACTCAGTTGAAGGGAGAATTTGTAGACAAGAAAAAATTTAATCTCACAAAACTAATAAATCAGCAGTATTTACTTTTTGAAAATTTGGCAAAAGAAAAGAATATTGAGTTTGAAATAAAAGTTGAAAACGACCTATTTGTGTTTGCAGACAAGCATATGATAGATCTAGTTATCAGAAACTTGATTAGCAATTCATTGAAATTTTCAAACAATGGTGATTTGATTTCTATTCAAGCCACCCAAAAAGAAAATGAAGTACAAGTAAAAATCATAGATACAGGCGCTGGTATCGCTCAAGAAAACCTGGAAAAACTTGAAAAGGGATTAAGTTTTACTACCACTGGTTTGAGAAACGAGACGGGGACAGGCCTAGGTTTGATCCTTGTAAGAGATTATATCGGAAAAAATGGCGGAGTTTTGCAGATTGAAAGCGAACTGAATTTAGGCAGCAAGTTTGAATTTTCCCTCCCACTTATAAATGAGGAAGTATCACTTTAATTCTACTAAGAATTGTAATGTGTCGATACCATCAGCATAATCTTCAAGATTCGGGTTTTGCGCCAAACCAAAACCTGTACTCCCAAAGTACCATTCATCTTTACTGACAATGCATTGAATTTTATCTTTTATTATCGAAAGATCTGAGCTTAGGGAACCTATGCTCTCATAAATTTCAAAATACAAGACTGAAATGGGTGAAACCAAATCCTTGCTTTCTTTCAATAAAAGGAAGCCATTATCAAGATGATCCTCACCATTTACCAAGTAAATAGATTTATTGTAATCATAATTATTGATGTATTTGTGGTTGCTGGCGATAATTTGAAATCCATTTATAGCATCCAAAAAATCGATCAAAACACTTTTATTGGGTACATAAATTTTTGACACATTTCTACATCCTAATCCAAAATATTGAAATATATCTTTTGCCAAGGCAACAAAGTCTTCAGTTTTTTCATTGCCATTCAAAATACCTATGGAAGTTCTATTCTTTCTTATTATACTAGGATATTTGCCAAAGTAATAATTGAAATATCTAGCCGAATTATCACTTCCTGTGGCAATGTAAGCATCTTTTTGTTTAAGCATTTCCTCAAATCTGATAAAATCCTCAAACAGTGGCTGAATGGAAATCAATTCATTTGTGAGCCACTTTATCAAAACAGAATCTGAAGAGCTAAGTTTAACTGAGGCTATATGGCCCGAAATCAAAACACACAAAAGATCATGAAAACCTACAGCCGGAATATTTCCTGCCATAAGGATCCCAATTTGCTTGGGTTGCAGAATTTCTTCAATTGAGTAATTCTTTACCCAATTGCGAAGATTTTCCAAATTCAAAAAAATCACCAAACCTTCCAAAGCTGACTTGGTATGTTCGGAAGTAAACCAACTGTTATTATTCTCAACTCTCCACGCCAGCGCTTCAAATTCATCAGATTTGAGGTTGATTATTTTTTTTCCTAATTGATCGAAGGCTAAAATTCTTTCTTCTAATGTCATTTCACTATCTTTGAAGCGCAAAGTTATCTTATTTAGGAGAAAAAAATCTTAGTTAGATTAAATATAAATTATTTAGCATAACAACTTTTTGTTGGTGGTTATGTTATTTGCGTATTAATTTTGAATGAAAATAATAAAAAAACAAAAATAAGCCATGGCAATAATGATTACGGATGAATGCATCAATTGTGGTGCATGTGAACCAGAATGTCCGAATACAGCAATATATGAAGGTGGGATTGAGTGGTCTTGGGCAGGTGGTACTACTTTAAAAGAAGTAACACTTCCAGATGGTTCAGTAATAGATGCAACAGAGAAACAAGAACCAGTTTCAGATGAGTTCTATTATATAGTTACTGAGAAATGTACTGAATGTACTGGATTTCATGAGGAGCCCCAGTGTGCAGCAGTATGTCCTGTAGACTGCTGTGTGGATGATCCTGATCACCGTGAAACAGAAGAAACACTTCTTGAAAAGAAAGTATTCATGCATGGAGAATAAAAGAGGGCAAGCCCTCTTTTATTGATTTTGGGCAGATTCAATTGATTTTAAACAGTTTATAGATAAAATTCAGCATGTTATGTAAAAAAACTGAATTAGCTATTGAATTTCTATGATGAATTCATTTATCTTGCCTCCTGATTTAATTCCTAAATACAAACAACAAAAACTTAGGGCTGTGGAAGACAACAGAGGAAATGACAGAGAAGAGATCTTCTCGAAGAGAGTAAAGGCTGGTAAGAGAACCTACTTCTTTGATGTAAAATCAACCAGATCAAACGATTATTATCTTACAATCACAGAAAGTAAAAGAAGAATGAATGGTGATTCGTTCACTTTTGAAAAACACAAGATTTTCCTTTACAAAGAAGATTTCGGGAAATTTATCGAAGCTTTGCAAGGTGCTGTAGATCATGTAAAAACTGACCTTTTACCTGATTTTGATTTCTCTCAGTTTGATGAGCAAGAAACAGAATCTGAATATGATGATGAACTGAAGTGGGATTAATCCACTTCTGAACCCTCATATCATAACCGAGAAAGAAACTAAGAATAGACAATAAAATTGTCTATATTAGGAAGATGCACCCTCATCTTTCGTTGGTTTCTTTCTCTTTTTTATTTTGATCCATGAAAAAAGTATTCATTTATGTTTCAATTTTCACCATTCTATTATTTGTAATAGGTTGGTACTTTTCCAATATTGCTTTTTATGTTGTATTTTCAATAATCCTATCGGCGGTACTCCGACCCCTGACCAACCGAATAAATTCTATCCACCTTATGGGAAGACACATTCCAAGGTGGTTTGCAGTTATTGTTTCTTTTTTTGTTATAGTAAATTTAATTGTTATAGCAGGGCTGTTGTTTGTACCGTTAATAAGCACACAGATACAAGTTATTGCTACATATGATTTAGAATTTTTGTACGAACAAATACAGAATCCTGCAGGAAAAGTTGAGGACTTGCTCATTAGGTATCAATTAATCAAAAGTGAGCCGGGGTTCCTGATCAAGCAAGTAAGAGAAAACTTAATTTCCAGCTTTAACATTATCAATATCCAAGGATTTGTAAATACTGTTGTAAGCACTACAAGCAATATTCTAATTGGAGTAATGGCAATCACATTTATCACTTTTTTTCTTTTGCTCGAAAACGGATTACTCAGGAGAAACATTATTAACTTGGTTCCAAATTCCTATTTTGAGCTCTATGTATCTACTTTCAACAAGATTGAAATGTTGCTGTCCTACTATTTGATAGGATTGCTGATACAAATGTCAGCGATCTTTACCATAGCATCAGTTGGTTTGTCAATTTTGGGGATAGAGTACGCATTGACTATTGCATTCTTTGCAGCAGTTGCCAACTTGATCCCATACGCTGGACCTATTTTAGGGGCTACATTTGGTGTATTGGTTGGATTGACTACATCGAGTTTTGGTGAATCTACCGATGTCACATTGTTTATTATCAAGATTCTATCAGTTTTTTCGGTAGTTCAATTGACCGACAACATCATTTTACAGCCTTTGATTTTCTCTAAATCTGTAAAAGCGCATCCACTTGAGATATTTGTTGTTATCTTTGCGGGAGCAAAAATCGCTGGGATTCCTGGAATGATCTTCGCAATACCAGTTTATACCGTCTTTAGAGTAGCAATCATGGAATTCTACAAAGGGTATAAAGCATATAAAATATTTAAATTATAAAAAATTCATAATGGCTTTACAGTGTGGCATCGTTGGATTACCCAATGTTGGAAAATCAACCCTATTTAATGCTTTATCAAGTGCAAAAGCGGAAGCAGCAAATTTCCCTTTCTGTACAATCGAACCAAATGTCGGTGTCGTAACAGTACCAGACAGAAGACTTCAAATTCTCGAAAATCTTGTTTCTCCCCAACGTGTATTACCTACGGTAATTGAGTTTGTGGATATCGCTGGCCTTGTGAAAGGAGCGAGTAAAGGAGAGGGGCTTGGTAATAAATTTTTGGCAAATATCAGAGAAGTTGATGCCATTATTCATGTAATCAGATGTTTCAATGACGACAATATTGTGCATGTGGCAGGGGGTGTCGATCCTGTATTCGACAAAGAAGTGATTGATACAGAGCTTCAGTTGAAAGACTTGGAGTCTGTAGAAAAGAAAATCCAGAAAGTCGAAAAAATCGCCAAATCAGGAGATGCTAAGGCTAGAAAAGAATTGGAGACTTTGATGCTGTTCAAAAACGCATTGGTAGGTGGAAAAAATGCTCGGGCAGTAGATGTGGAAAAAGAAGATTTGGAAGCTGTGAGAGACTTACATCTTTTGACAATAAAACCTGTATTGTATGTCGCTAATGTTGACGAAGAAAGTATCTTGACAGGAAATGAGTTTGTAGAAAAATTAAAGGAAGAAGTTAAAGAAGAAAATGCTGAGGTTATCATTTTGTGTGCGGCTTTGGAAGCGCAGATAGCAGAATTTGAAGATGCTGACGAAAAGGCAATGTTCCTTTCAGAATACGGATTGGAAGAAAGCGGACTGAACAGATTGATAGCTGGAGCTTACTCTCTCCTTAATTTAATTACCTATTTTACGGCCGGAGTACAAGAAGTTAGGGCATGGACGATAAAAAAAGGCTGGAAAGCTCCACAAGCCGCAGGTGTAATTCACACTGACTTCGAAAGAGGATTTATCAAGGCAGAAGTGATCAAACTACCTGAATATGAAAAGTTTAAAACAGAAGCTGCATGTAGGGAAAATGGTAAAATAGCTATCGAAGGTAAAGAATATATTGTCCAAGATGGTGATATTATGCATTTTAGGTTCAATGTATGATAAAACTTTGAAAAAAATTTGTACTTTTGCAAGAACCCGTAATTAAAAAACACAAATCAAATTATCAATTCAAATTAATTAATTGTTTCAATTTTATTTTTAAAAACTGTGAGAATAAGATTAATATTTTCGTTAAAGAACAAAGGTGCTTATTTACCATTTCACCACCAGTACATTCTGGCGCAATTTCTCAAAGGTCTCATCGTAAAAGGTGGACGTGAGGAGTTTTTCAACTACAATTACTTCAACTTCTCTGGTCTAAAAGGACAGACCAAAGTTAGTAGAAGCGGATTACATTATTACTCGAGCTTAGTCACTCTAGTGCTTTCATCACCCAATGAAGAATTTATTGACTATCTACTTGAGCAAGTATTTGCAACTCCGAAAATTGAGCTTGGAAATCTTGTTATCTCTCCTGAATACACGGAGCAAGAGACAGAGCCAGAATTAGAGACTTCGAACAAGTTCGTTTGTATCTCTCCTTTGGTATTATTGACACCATCATTCAATGATGAGTCAGGTAAAAGATTTATCAATCCAGATTCAGATGAATTCTCTGATTTGCTTTATGAATCTACCTTGACCAGAATGGAAAGATCAGGTTGGTATTCCCAGGAGCAGATGGAATCATTCTACAAGTTTCAAGTCGTGCCTGACATGAATTATGTAAATAAGCTAAGAGAACAGCAAAAGAAATTTGCTAGAATCTATTCTGTTTACGACATGGATGTGAAATATGAAGTTAGAGGATATACACTTCCTTTCACTTTGTATGCGGCTCCAGAAGTACAGGATTTCGTGTTCAAATGTGGATTGGGTGCATTTACCCACAAAGGCTTCGGGATGCTAGACTTAGCAAACCACGGTCATAACCAAAGAACCGAACCTTACAAATTCAAGAGAGAAGGATTTATTCCTTACAAAGCTCAAGAAAGAGTGAAAC
Source organism: Belliella calami (assembly GCF_022549695.1). Classification (GTDB taxonomy): domain Bacteria; phylum Bacteroidota; class Bacteroidia; order Cytophagales; family Cyclobacteriaceae; genus Belliella; species Belliella calami. The sequence continues at coordinate 370,896 of NZ_JAKZGS010000002.1, forward strand.
CTCAAGAAGGCGAAGGAGAACAAGGAACCGAAGAAGCTTAATTGCTAACTTAAATAGCCCAATCAATCGATTGGGCTATTTTTTTTGGTTGAGTTAAAAAAAACGCAATAATGAATTCAATTTTAAAACTTTTTCCTCACTTCTAAAACTTGAATCTTCAATTTAAAGTCTCCTTTTATTAGGGTTGAGGTTGATGTATCCTACCAATTCATCATACCTAGAGCCCAAATCCCTGAAATAAACAAAGATCTCATATTCGTTTTCAGTTTCAAAATGATCACCTTCTATAGCTGACATGTTCCACCCATCCTCTGTCAAGTATCCAAATTGATAATCATACCATCCTTGTTTTAATAATAAAGTTGTCTGATAGGTTTTTGTCTTTGAGTTCAGTACCATTTTGGCATCTGGATGAAAACCCCAGTTTGTCAGACTCCCGATTAGATACGGGGTTTCTTTTATCCCTTCAGAAGCTAGGTTGAACGTAGCCAAAATATATTCTCCTTCCAGGTCATGGTTTTGTCTCTCAAAATTAAAAATGGCATATTGGCCGTTTAGATCCATGTATTGGGAATATACAGCGGTCGGCCTTGCCTTCTCTGTCAACACCTCTGCAAATACAGCGTCCTCTTCCATTTCAATTTTGGCTACATTATTCCCTCTTGCTCGGACATAGCGTAGATCTACAAACCTAAATTCATTTCCAGCAAAAAAAGCATTTGTCCCATCGAAAAGCTGATACTCTACTGACTTCAAATCCTCTCGAACCATAGTCGGAACAAGGTCTGTCTTTACATTATCCCATCTTTGATTTTGACGAATTAGCACTTTTAGGCTATTTCTTGGATCCAAGACTTCCCGTGCCTTATAGTTTATATTCAAATTGATTTGCTGTTGTTCCCTCCTAAATTCCGTTTGACTAGGTGGTACTACCTTTGCCCCTATTTGTATTGAGTTATCAAAAACCATAAACCTTTTTGTAATGATTGTTTGGTTTTTATCCCTTGCTCTGTAGACTTGGACAACATAATTTCCACTTTTTGTAACTCTAGGCAAGACAAAATTGAAGTGAATATAAGGGATCCTAGTATCTATGGAATAGTTGTAATCGTTGACATTAAACTCATTAAATTGATCTAAATAATCATTCTCCTTCAAATCAGAAGGTGTCCAGTCCATATCACAATGTATAATCCTAGCTGAATACATATCGGGATCATATGCAATATCATCGAACGACAACAATAAAGGTGTAGCTGCTTGCAATGAAATGGAAGGTGAACTCATTTGACTACCAAAGTCTTGTGTTTGTGGAAAAAGCCTCACCGATTGAATATTTTCTTCGAATACTTTATCAACCAACACATCTTGTGCTATAGCTTGTGAGATTGAAATAATTAAAAAAGTGAATAGTAGAATTTTTTTTGACATCTTCTGTTGATTTAAATTAATCTTCTGATTAGATCTTTTTTACAGTCTTATCCAATGTAAACATTTGTTTGTTTCTTAACAAAAATCAGGAAACTGAAATAATTGTAAAGAATTAAACGAAAAATAATGCCAAACTCCAAAAAAGGAATTTGGCATTCAATAAAGTTATCGATTTCGCTTAATTCTCGGCTCAATGCAATGATTTAATTTGAAAGATTTCGATTAGGATACTTGCTCTTGAAGATCTTCTATAGCTTCAACCAAATTTTCCCATTCTTTATTTTGAGAAGCTTCTTTTGATTTTAGATTTGTATAATCCTGATTCAACTTCTCTAATCTTTCTATATCCGAATAAACTTCTGGTTTGGCCATTTCTGCTTCCATTGCAGATTTCATAGCTTCAAGTTTAGAAATTTCAAGTTCGATTTTCTCCAATTCTTGTTCTTTTTTCTTCAATTCCTTTTTCAGTAGATTAGATTCAGGGCTACTGACTTCACGTTTCTTTGGCTCGACCTTTGGAGCATCAACTTTCACTTGTTTTGGTAAGCTTGTTACTTCCTGCTTTGCTTTCCAGTCCACATATTCTTGATATGTGCCTAAATACTCTTTTATTTCATGATTCTCAATGTACCAAATCTTGTTTGCCACACCTTTTATAAAATGTCTATCGTGGGAAACAGTAATAAAAGTCCCCTCGTATTGCTCCAAAGCTTGGATCAATATATTTACAGATTGCATGTCCAGGTGGTTGGTAGGCTCATCAAGAAGAAGAAAGTTCGCTTCTGAAATTAAGGTTTTTGCTAGCGCTACCCTTGATTTTTCGCCACCTGACAGAACCTTGATTTTTTTAAAAACATCATCATTTGAAAACAGAAAGCAACCCAAAACACCTCTTAACTCTTGTTCTGTCTTCTTTGAGCCTGCTTGCCCCATCTCTTGAAGAATTTCATTATTGACATTCAAAGCCTCCAATTGATGCTGTGCATAAAAAGACTTGATCACATTGAAACCGTGTTCCCTTTTGCCTTCTATCGGTTCGGTACCATCCACAATTCTTAACAAAGTGGACTTTCCTTTTCCGTTGGCTCCTATCAATGCTATTTTATCACCTCTCTCAATTCTTGCTGTAGAATTTTTCAAAATGACTAGATCTCCATAAGACTTTGAGACATTCTCCAAAGAGACTAATTCCCTACCTGATTTTTGTGAAAACTTAAATTTGAAATTAACAGAAATATTATCATCAACCACTTCATTTACCCTATCCAATCGATCCAGTGCTTTGACACGGGATTGTACCTGATTGGACTTTGTGGCTTTGGCACGGAAACGCTCTATGAACTTTTCCGTCTGCTTGATCATTTGCTGTTGATTTTCGTAAGCATTTTGCTGGATTTCCATTCTTTCCTTCTTTTCCTCTTTGTAGAAAGAATAATTTCCAGAATAAAGTGTCAAACTACCATGCGAAACCTCAACGGTGGATTCTATACAATTATCTAAAAAATCTTGATCGTGAGATACAACAATAACAGCACCCTCGTAGGTTTTTAAATAATTTTCTACCCATTGAATAGAAGGTAAATCCAAGTGGTTGGTAGGTTCATCAAGCATCAATAGAGAAGGCTTTTCCAAAAGAAGCTTAGCGAGCATCACACGCATTCTCCAACCTCCGGAGAAAGTCTTTAGTGGTCTCTGCAAATCCTTTGTATTGAAACCTATCCCTTCTAGTACTTCCTCTGCCTTTGCTTTGATTGTGTAGCCTTCATTGGCTTCAAATTGATCCTGAAGCTTAGCCAGCCTATTGATTATCTCGTCAGAATAATCTGTTTCCATGAGCTTTAGAACAGCATCAATTTCCTCTTGTAACTTTAAAGTATCTTTAAATGCTTCCAAAGCAACATCCAAAATCGAGTCTTCAGATTGGTAAGAAAGCAGATCTTGGTTCAAAAATCCAATGCTACAATCTTTAGATTTTTGAATATCCCCCGAAGAAGGTTGATAGTCGCCATTGATGATTTTTAACAAAGTTGACTTGCCAGTCCCATTGAGACCAACTAGTCCTATTTTGTCTTTTGGTTTTATATGTAGAGAAGCATTCTCATAAAGTGCCCTGCCTCCGATGAAATACGAAAGATTATTGATAGATAACATGGCGCAAAAATAGGCAATCTACCATTGATATAGAAAGATGCTGTAAAATTTAAAGAAAATGATGATATTTATTACTTATGTAAATCAATTAACCATGCTCAAAAACATCCTTCTCTTACTTGCTATGATGATTTCCATAGCTTGCAATGGTCAAAATAAAAATAATTATATCCAATTAGAAACCATAAAACTCCCTCCAAATTTTGAGATTTCGGTATGGGCAGAGGATGTTCCTAATGCAAGGTCCCTAGCTTTGGGTGATAATGGAACCGTATTCGTAGGAAATAGACAGGGAGACAAAGTATATGCACTCAGGGATAATAACAAAGATGGAAAGGCCGATGAAAAATTTATCTTAGCAGAAGGACTCAGAATGCCAAATGGGGTTGCTTTCAAAGATGGTCATTTATATGTGGCAGAAGTCAGCAAAATCCATCGCTTCAAAGACATTGAAAAAAAACTATCGAACCCAAGTTCAGAGGTGATTTTTGATCAGTTTCCTGACAAAGCACATCATGGATGGAAATTCATCGCATTTGGGCCTGATGGAAAATTATATGTCCCTATTGGAGCACCATGTAACATTTGTGAACCTGAAGAAATATTTGCCAGCATCACAAGAATAGATGTGAATTCAGCTTCCATCAAGCCAGAGATATTTGCAAAAGGTGTTCGTAATTCGGTAGGTTTTGATTGGCATCCTGTCACGAAAGAATTATGGTTTACAGACAATGGGCGTGATATGATGGGTGATGACATCCCTGATTGCGAGCTTAACCATGCTCCGCAAAAAGGAATGCACTTTGGCTATCCATATTGGCATGCAGGAGATGTCAAAGATCCTGAATTTGGAAATAAAGGGAAAGAAAAAAATGCTTATACTGCACCTTCTGCAAAGCTAGGTGCACATACTGCTCCTTTGGGAATGCGCTTTTACACTGGCTCTCAATTTCCTGAAAAATTCAGAAATAATATCATCGTAGCCAAACATGGATCTTGGAACAGAAGCAAGAAAGTAGGATATCAGCTGACAAACATTACAGTAGATAAGCAAAACAAAGTCACAAAAGAAGAAGTATTTGCTGAAGGTTGGCTGGATAAAGATTCCCAAGAAGTCTGGGGAAGACCGGTGGATGTGCTTCAACTCGCTGATGGAAGCATCTTGGTGTCTGATGACATGTCTAATTGTATCTATAGGATCAGTTATAAGAAGTGATGATTTTAGAATGTAGATTGAAGAATTAAGATTTAGAACGACAATGATTTCTTGATAGAAAGCTATCAGTAAATTAGGTTATTGAGGGATTAGGATGTGAGATATGGGAAATGAGAGGAATCTCTGACAAGAAGCAAGAGAGACGAGAAGCGAGAGTCAGAGAATCGAGAGGCAAAAGACACGTGTTTGAGACAAGAGTGTGAAACGAGAAGCAAGAACCGGGAACATGCCCTAGGGGGGCTTATGATCCAAGCATCGGGTCATGACCCGATGTCTAAAAAGAATTCAATTATGTTTGCCCTGAAAAGCCTGTCTCGCGTCCTTATCGGGAGGCAATTGAATGGCTAGCGGAAGTACATAGAAATCAATAAAAAAAGTATCAAGTAATTTCAGGAGGTAATACTAACAAAAATTAAAAAAATATGGACAATAGAAACGTCAAAATACTCAGAAAGAAGCCTTTTGATAAAAAATATGATTTTTTTTCTTTGGATGAAAACGTTAGAGTTTGTTCAAAATGCAAAACTACAGTTGTTGAGTTTACCAATTTGTCCAATGAAGAAATTTTTATCCATATCAAAGCTAGTAATCAAGAGGTTTGTGAAAGATTATGCAAACATCAAAACAATCTTTTTTATGATGTGTTAAGGACTTACAGACATTCTCTAACTTTTATAATTTTAGCAGGATTTTTTTTGTTTGCGGGATCTGAAAAATCAATTGCAAAAAATCAATTTACGCATACCAATAGTGTCATAATAAATCAGAGCTATGACAATTTAGAATTTCAAGTACTTAAAAATAACAATACGGAAAGTCAAATTCAAGGTATAGTTGTAGATAGCCATTCAAAAAAACCCCTTCAAGGTGTAGCTATACTAATTCAAAAATCTGTTGTTGGAACTGTTACTAGTAAAAATGGGGAATTTAATCTAGCTGTTCCTGATCAATTTAATAAAAAGAAAGTAAAGAGATAAAGATTTTTAGGATGTGACAAAAATTCAATAATTATGGCCAATAAAAATCTAAAAATATCAATTAAGAACCCCTGTGATAAAAAATGGGATTCTCTTTCTATCAATGAAAATGGTGGATTTTGTTCAAAATGTAAAACGACAGTACTCGATTTTACAAATTTATCGAATGAAGAAATTCTTCAATACATGAACAAAAGCAATCAAAAAGTTTGTGGGAAAATAAACAAACATCATAAAAGTCATCTTTTCGATACAGCGAGAACATATAAGCACTCTTTAGCATTTAAAGTAATAACAGGACTATTCCTATTTGCTGGGACTGATAAAATCAACGCCAAAAATCAAATTCCTCAAGATAAAAATTATACAATAGGACAGACTTCTCAAGAATTGCTCAGGATAGATTTTCAAGTTCTAAAAAATAATAATTCAGAAAGCTTTATTTCAGGTAAAGTAATTGATGCAATTACAAGAGAGCCAATACCTGGAGCAGTGATTTTGCTTAAAAACACACAAGTAGGAACCACATCAAGTATTGAAGGAAAGTTTAAAATTGATATCCCAAATGACTTGAAAAGAAAAAAAAATGAAATAGAAGTTCGTTTCATTGGTTATGAAACTATTTCAATGAAATTTAAAAAAGATCAACTCCCAATATTTCAAGACTTTGAAATGGAGGAATCCAAAGAGGAATTGATTGGCGAGATTATCATCATACAAAACAGAAAAAGATGGTGGCAGTTCTGGAAAAAAATATAAACTACTCTCCTACTAATTCCAATTATTACTCTATTTTCCTTCCAAAGTTACATTTTGGAATAGGGTTTGCACTTTTCTGAGTAGCACTATTGAAAAAACATTTGTTTAATCAATCAACTACTACCATGAAAAAGTCAATAATGATTGGTCTCCTAAGTATAATTATGCTTTGGGGATGTTCACCCACCACTCAGGTTACCGCAAGTTGGAAAGCTGATGAAGCGAAAACGAATTACTCCAATATATTTATAGCAGCATTGTCGGAAGATTTGCAAATACGGCAAAACCTAGAAAATGAATTTGCATCAAGGCTACAGAACCGTGCTGTTGTTACAACTAAAAGCTTGGACGTACTCTCTCCTGACTTCTTTGATTCGGGTGAACCAAGTAAGGATCAAATTCTAGAAGCAATGCAAACCAATAATTCTGAAGCTATTCTAACGATCACATTGATCGATGTAGAAGAAGAAGAACGTTACGTTCAAGGTGGCCCTGTCGGTCCTGGGTTTGCTCCAATGGGCAGATTCGGTTATTATGGGAATTTTGGAGGATACTTTAATCACTGGCATGGTGCAGGATGGAATCAGGGATATTATACAACTGACAAAAAATATTTTATGGAAACAAATCTGTATGATTCAGAATCCCTAAAATTGCTTTGGTCCGCACAATCGAGAACATTGAATCCTGACGATATCAGTGGATTTGCTAGAGAATATGTGGATGCATTGAAAAAAGAATTAAGAAAAGAAGGATTAGTGAATTAAAAAAGGCGGCCTAAAATGGTCGCCTTTTATTTTTAAATTCCAATATTCAAATTTCTACTCCAACCATTCAGGTTTTGTTGTGACAATATTTGCTTCCAATTGGTTGAGCAAATTATAAACTCCAAAATAGGTTCTATTTATATAAAGACCATGTCTAGAACCTCTAGCTTGTCTTGATTTTCTGAACATCTTATCATTGGAAATTCTATCTCCCAATTTGAATATCTGCTCAAAATAATCGTTATCGGCAAAATCAAAGGTATCGACGTGGAAAGGTTTCCCCAAAAGAGAAATCATTTCCTTAAACACACCTTTGAAATAAATCTTTTCTTCAGGAGTATCCTTATCACTGATAAATTCCAATCCATAGAAAATTTCATTTAGCTCATCTTCATTGATCAACAATTCTCTTTTGATCAACGAAAAATAACCTTTATAGAAATCCTCTGGAATCACTTTAACACAACCAAAATCTATGATACCCAATTTTCCATCATTCTGGATTATAAAATTCCCAGGATGGGGATCTGCATGAACTTGCATTAGGTTATGAACTTGATGGTGATAAAAGTCCCACAAGGCCTGACCTATTCTGTTTTTATCTTCTTGAGAAGGATTGGTTTCAAGCCATTCTTTGATATGCTTACCATCGATCCAATCCATCGTAATCACTCGCTCTGCACTGAACTCCTCATAATAATCCGGGAAATTCAAATCTTTGATATGAGAACAAGCTTTGGAGATTTCTTTTGAGCGCTTTACCTCCAAGGTATAATCTGTCTCTTCGAGCAGTTTTTCCTCAACCTCTTCCATGTAATGATCTAGTTCCTTTTCATTCATATTAAGTAGTCTCAATGCAAATGGGCGTACTAATTTCAGGTCGGAACTTACTGAGTCTGCTACTCCTGGATATTGTATTTTTACAGCTAATTTCTTACCTCCTTGCGTAGCTTGATGCACTTGCCCAATGGAAGCTGCATTTACCGCAGATTTTGTGAAAGTATCGAAAATTGACTCTGGCGTCTTGCCAAAATACTTTTGGAAAGTCTTTACTACAAGCGGGTAAGATAATGGTGGAGCACTGTATTGTGCCATTGTAAATTTATCCTGATATGCTCTTGGAAGGATATTCTTATCCATAGACATCATTTGAGCCACTTTTAGCGCCGAACCCTTCAATTCACTCAATGAGTTATAAATATCATTTGCATTGTTATTATGAAGCTCCTCCTTTGTCATCGAAGGGTTCACAACTTTTTTTGCATAATGCTTTACATAATTACCACCTACTTTGGCGCCTGTACTAATAAACTTTGCCGCTCTTTGTACTTTTGATGTAGGAATACTTTGCTGCTCTTTTACCTTACTCTCCATAATTCCTCGATTACTTGTTTTGATACATGAATTTTGCAAAATCTATAAACGTGTCCAATGCGCTTTTCCCCATCAGATCAAATGCTAAATTCACTGATTTCTCAATGGCTGCATCTGTTTTCTCAAAAGCTGGGGATGTATCATTCAGCCAAAATTGAAATACAAACCAAACCTGAAACCACAACGCATCGTCATAGCGATCACTCAAAATTGGTCTGCTTGCAATTTCTTCGGTTTCTTTACCTTCCAAAATAATCTCGTTGGCAAAATCTTTAAATTTTGATTTGAAGATTTTCACTTCTGTGGGTAAAAGACTTTTGACATCCTTTTTGTTGCCATACAAAGACAAAAGGTAAGATCTGTTTTTCTTCAATTCCTCAATCCATGTAAACAAAAAGCTTAGCAATTTCTCTCTTGCCGAATATTCTCTATAAACCTCCTGCGATTCTATACTTTCTACAGTAGCCTCAAACAACTGTGACCAAACCGCAGTTTTGATTGAGTCAAAAGAAGTGAAGTAATTATAAAAATCTTCCTCCTTCATCTTAAGATCCTTTGCAAATTTGAAAACAGATACAGGTTCGTGCCCATGTTCCAAAACATGATTAACGTAGCCCGATACAATTTTACTTTTGATATCTATTTTTGTAGTTTTCTTAGCGGTTGTTTTTTCCATGATGCTTTTATTTGCTATCATGTTAACCCGAAAAAGACACTCTAGGTTTAAAATAAAAGATAAAATAAATGGAAAACCGAAAGATTCTTTAAAACTGATTTCAGTCTACCCTTTGGGATTTTTCAAATAGGTATTAATTCTAAAAGCAAGACAAAGGAGTTTACTTTCAGTCAACCTTAAGAGCATTTTCCTAGGATTTAAACAAAACCTAAAAGAATTCAAATTGTCAACTACTTCAAAATGAAACAAATCATTTAATTAACCTTTTAGGATGCATCTTGGTCGGGAAAAAGTCAGTTATAAAAACTGTATTTTCTGTTTCATCAATGAAATAAACAATTTTTAACTCAAAATATCTATTTTCTTAATATAGGATAAATCTAAATCCTTGTTTAAATGTGGCTAAATATTTTTCTAGACTGCCTCTGCTGGGATAATTTTTTAATGTACTTGCCTTTTCAATAATTTTTCTACCAATCTCTATAGCCCTATCAAAAAATAAAGTTATCAAAAATGTAAGGCAAAACTCGATTTTGATATTGCATCATTGCAGCTTTCGTAATCACTACTTCGTACGGTTTTCCTTCACCCATTTATGATTCTCTTTTTTGAACTGCTCAATCGAAATTATTTCTTTATTAGAAATAGAATTCAAAGATTCCTCCGCTCTATCTTCCATCTCAGCTCTAATGATCAACTCTTCCATGCGTTCGAGAGTTGATGTTTTCTGAACTTTCATTAATCTTTCAATAAGTCCAAGCTTGAGTGATTCTACTTTCATGATTTTTCTTGATTTGAAATTAAAGAAAGTTAGTTTATACAAAACCTCATAAATATAACAATGCCTTTTGGAAAAAACTTACCTGCTTTTCCCAAAAGGACTTTCTATTTTTAACCAATTACTTTCTCCACCACCAAATTGTGATTGGTATAGATACAGACATCTGCAGCTATCCCGAGACTTTCTCTTACCATTTCTTCAGCCGTCAGCTGTGGAGCAAACTTCTTCAAAGCTCTAGCCGCAGACTGCGCATACATGCTTCCCGAACCTATCGTGGCTATTTCCATATCAGGCTCAATAACATCTCCTGTTCCTGAAATAATCAATATATCCTGAGAGTCTGCTACTATCATCATCGCTTCGAGTTTGGAGAGCATTCTGTCTGTTCTCCATTCTTTGGCAAGTTCCACTGCAGCCCTTTTCATATTATTCCCAAAAGCTCCAAGCTTCTCTTCAAACTTTTCTAAAAGTGTAAACGCATCTGCTGTAGATCCTGCAAATCCTGTCACAATCTTTCCTCCTTGAAGTCTTCTGATTTTATTGACACTGCTTTTTGCAATTGTATTTCCCAAAGTAGCTTGACCATCTGCACCGATCACTACTTCTCCGTTATGCTTGATAGCCACTACGGTGGTTGATTTTAATTTTTCCATTTTTTTAGATGTAAGTCACTAGATGTAAGATTTAAGATTAGAAAACCAAAATACATGTTTTCTGTAATAAAAATGAAAACCGTTCATATTAGGTGGTTTATCAATTTTGCAGCAATCTTATTTCAACTTTGTTTCAATTATATTTCTAATCTATTTATTCAATAACTATACAAAAACCAAAAAGTCCTGCGAAACAGGACTTTTTGACATATTAAATTTTTATCGATTAGATCAATATTCTCACTGGATCTTCCAATAGGCCTTTGAAAGTCTGAAGGAATGCTGAACCTACAGCTCCATCCACTACTCTATGGTCACATGACAAAGTTACTTTCATAAGATTGCCTATTACCATTTGGCCGTTTTTCACAATTACGGTTTCTTTAATCCCTCCTACTGCCATGATACATGCATCTGGCGGATTGATGATCGCAGTAAATTCGTCGATTCCAAACATCCCCAAATTAGAGATCGTAAAGGTATTGCCTTCCCAATCTTTTGGTTGCAGTTCTTTGGTTTTAGCTTTTCCTCCAAGAGATTTTGCTTCATTGGAAATCTGTGAAAGAGACTTACTATCGGCAAACCTGATCACTGGCACCAATAGACCTTCTTCTACCGCCACAGCCATACCGATATGGATATGATCATTGTACCTGATCTTATCACCCAACCATGAAGAGTTCACTTTTGGATGCTGTCGCAAAGCCGCAGCTGCCGCTTTGATCACCATATCGTTGAAAGAAATTTTCACTGGAGAGACTTCGTTCATGCTTTTCCTAGCTTCTATAGCCTTATCCATGTTGATTTCCATGGTAAGGTAGAAATGAGGAGCATTAAACTTACTTTCAGCCAATCTTTTTGCAATCACTTTACGCATTTGGGAAACTTTCTCTTCTTTGAAAGATTCTTGACCTATAGCAGGTGCTGCAGCAGTGGTAGTTGCTTTTTCTTGTGCTGATGCCTTGACAGAAGCTGGATCGAAACTCTCTACGTCTCTTTTGACTATTCTTCCACCTTCACCAGACCCTTTCACCAATTTGATGTCAACACCTTTTTCAGATGCTAATTTTTTGGCTAGTGGAGATGCCTTCAATCTTCCATCATCAGAACCATTACTATCCGAAGTACTGGATTTAGCTGGCTCTTCTGATTTTTTAGCCTCTGATTTCTTTTCTTCAGTCTTCTTTTCTGGAGCTTTTTCTTCTTTCTTTTCCTCCTTTGGAACTTCCTTAGAATCACTTCCCTTGGAGCTATGCGCTTTGATCAATTTTTCAAAATCAGCTCCTTTTTCACCGATGACAGCGATCACTCCATCAATCTCTACTGCTTCACCAGCTTCAACACCTATGTGCAACAAAATACCATCATCGTAAGACTCAAGCTCCATTGTAGCTTTGTCAGTCTCCACTTCGGCAATAATGTCTCCAGCCTTGATTTCGTCACCTACTTTCTTCAGCCATGTTGCAATCACACCTTCTGTCATCGTGTCAGACATTTTAGGCATTGTGATTACTTGTGCATTGATATCAGAAGTATCTATTTTCTCTTCTTTTGGAGCATCCTCAGTTTTGGAATCTTCTTTCTCCTCATTTTCGTCCTTCTCCTCGTCTACTTCTTCTTTATCCTCTTTCTTTTCTTCCTTTGAAGTAGAAGAAGAACCACCTTCACCATTTGCCTCTTTTAGCAAATCATCAATGTTTTCTCCCTTTTCACCAATTATCGCAATCACACCGTTTACAGGTACTGCGTCTTTTTCTTCCACACCAATGTGAAGTAAAACTCCCTCTTCATAAGATTCAAGTTCCATAGTAGCTTTGTCAGTCTCCACTTCAGCTAAAATATCACCTGGTTTCACTTCATCTCCTACTTTCTTCAACCACGCTGCGATCACCCCTTCTTCCATGGTGTCACTCATCTTGGGCATTCTTATTATTTCGGCCATAAGCTTTTTAGTATCCTAGTCAATTTTTAAGCAGGTCAAAAATAGTTCTTAAATTGTCTTTATTCAAATTTAATAATAGTATTTTCATGATTAGAAAAATCAAATTATCGAGAAAGGACAAAAATGCCCCTAATTAAAGAGATAGATTACATTAATCCCAAATGGTTATTCAACGGACATTTACAAACTATCATACCAGGATTGTTTAGAAGTGTGATTTCGTTACCATTTGAAAGAGAAAGGATTGCGACACATGATGGTGATTTTTTGGATCTAGATTGGTTAAGAAAAGGAAGCAAAAAACTAGTGATAATCAGTCATGGACTTGAAGGGAATAGCAAAAGGCCATATATGTTGGGAATGGCAAATCAATTTTACGGAAAAGATTTTGATGTGGTCAATTGGAATTTTCGTGGTTGCAGTGAAGAAATGAATCAGAAACCCATATTTTACCACTCTGGAGCGACCTATGATCTTGATGCTGTGATAGATCATGCTGCTACTTCATATGATGAAATCTATTTGATAGGATTTAGCTTAGGCGGAAATCTAACACTTAAGTATTTGGGTGAAAAAAGAGCCAGAAATCCAAAGTTAAAAAAATCTATAGCCATCTCCGTTCCTTTGCACTTAGAAAGCTCCTGTATCAAAATATCTTCAAGAGAAAACATCGTTTATTCCAAAAGATTTCTAAATACCTTAAAGGAAAAAATCATCAAAAAATCACTCGTTTTTCCAGATGAAATCCCTGTTGGTCTTTTAAGAAAAATAAAAACACTGAAAGATTTTGATGATTTTTTCACAGGTCCAATCCACGGGTTTAAGGACGCCCATGATTATTATGAAAAAAATTCATCTCTTTATTTCATAGACAAAATAGAAATTCCCACTTTGATATTGAATGCTCAAAACGATCCATTCTTAAGTGAAAAATGTTTTCCTGTGAATAAGGGGAAGTCCTTGCCAAATATTTGGATGGAATTCCCTAAGCAAGGAGGCCATGTTGGATTTAGCCCTAGAAACCGATCAGAAATATATTGGTCAGAAAAGAGGGCTTTTGAATTTATAAATACAGATCTTTAAATTTATCAAAAAATCAAATTCATGTGCGGAAGATACTCACTAAGTAAAAGTAAAATAGAGCTGGAAGAAAGATTTCAGGCAGAAATGCTAGGAGATTTCAACCCACGATTCAATATAGCTCCTACCCAGTTGCTCCCTGTTTTGACGTCAGAAAGCCCAAAAGGTTTCTCGTTTTTTTATTGGGGAATCACTCCTGATTTTGCAAAGAATAAACCTGTCTCCCAAAAGTTTATCAATGCTCGCTCTGAGAGTATTAACCAAAAAATATCTTTCAAGTCTTCTTTCGAAAAAAGGAGATGTCTTATCCCAGCAGATGGCTTTTTTGAATGGAAAAAAGTCGGAAAAAAAACCAAAACTCCTTACCGGTTTACCTTATCGGATGAAGGTCTATTTGCATTTGCAGGGATTTGGGAAGAGTTTGAGAATGACAAAGGGGAATCCAACCACACATTTTTGATTTTGACTACTGAAGCAAATGGAATAGTCAAAGATGTTCATGATAGGATGCCGGTGATTCTTAAGAAAGAAGATGAAAAAAAGTGGCTAGACCCATACACTACAGAGGAAGAATTGATAGATATGTTAATTCCATACCAAGCTATAGAAATGATTACTTACTCAGTATCTCCTTTGGTAAATCAAGTTAATAATGACACAGCTTCAGTCCTAAAGAAAACATCTCCAATGGATCAATTTGGCAATTACACCCTTTTTGGCTGACGATCCCATTTCAAGGAGTTGAAAGGTAAATAAAAACATAATTCTAAACAGATTTCTTTGACAAAAAACAGCCAAAATCAGATATGACCCCATCCTAACGCCCGAATTTGCTTCGATAAAAAAATGAAATTTCTTTCTTTTTCTAAACAAATTATTCTTGAAGCTATTTCAATATTATATTTGTAAAGCATTTTAAACTATATTTTATCTAGCGTAAAACCCAATTTAAACTTACTGTTTATGAAAAAGTCCAGAATAAAAGGTGTTGGCCACTATGTACCTGATCAAATCATTACCAATGACTATTTATCTTCTATCATGAATACAAATAACGAGTGGATAGTAGAGAGGACTGGAATTGAGGAAAGGAGATGGTTTACCCCTGGCAAAGACACTGTCACAAGCATGTCACTTTCCGCATCCAAAATGGCAATCGAAAGGGCGGGAATAGAAGCAAAAGAGATAGATTTTATTGTTTTTGCGACCATCACGCCTGACTATTTTGTACCTGGGAATGGTGTACTTTTACAGCGAGAGTTGGGTATACAAGGAAAACCTGCTTTGGACGTAAGAAATGCATGTTCTGGCTTTATTTATGCTTTATCAGTTGCGGATCAGTTTATCAAAACAGGGATGTACAAGACTGTTTTGGTAGTAGGTGCTGAGATCCAATCATCAGCATTGGATAAATCTGATGAAGGACGATCTAGTGCTGTAATCTTTGCAGATGGAGCTGGTGCAGCAATCCTTCAAGCTGTTGACCATGAACAAAATGGGATACTTTCCACCCATCTTCATGCTGATGGAGATTATGCTGAAGAACTGTACCTCAAAGATCCCGGGAGCAGTCGAGAAGTACGCCTTTCACCTGAAATCATCAACGGTCCAAGTTTCAAGATGTTTATGAATGGAAACACTGTTTTCAAGCATGCTGTAGTGAGATTCAGTGAGGTGATAAATGAAGCATTGGAAGCAAATGGAAAAGACAAATCAGAAATAGACCTACTGGTTCCTCACCAAGCAAATTTGAGAATAAGTAATTATATACAACAAAAAATGGGCTTGAGTGATGAAAAGGTATTTAACAACATTATGAAGCTGGGCAATACAACAGCCGGAACTATCCCTATTGCACTAAGTCAAGCATGGGAACAAGGTAGGATAAAGGAAGGAGACTTGATAGTGCTCGCTGCATTTGGCAGTGGCTTTACTTGGGCTTCGGCTATACTTTACTGGTAAAATGGAAGAACCTGAAAAGATTGATATTGACTTAATAAAAAACATTAAAATGTTTGAAGATATACAAGTACAAAAAAACATCTTTCTTAACCTCTTTACAGAAATAGCTAACCAATTTCCCCAATCAATATTAATTCAAGCGTATAAAAATTCAAAAGGAACAAAAGTATCCCAAGGAATAAATCTTGAAAACTGCCCTTATCAAGTTCTTGATATTTGCAGGGATTTTGATTCAAATAGTGGATTCAATATTAGAATTTTAAATTGGTGGGGGCATGGTTTATACATCTTGGTGCAATTTGGAAAGATTACTGCCGAAAAACAATTGAAGCGTATCAATGATAAATTCAAAAAATTCTATGTTGGACTAGCTTCGGATGCTTTCGATTATCCGGCAGTTTTCATATCTGATCATCTCCTGAGTACTGTCAATCTAGATGAGCATATCAGAAAATTTGGCCATCTTTTGATTTTTGACAAAATCACATATAGCGAATCGATTAATGTTATAAAATTTGAATTATTGGAAAAAATCAAATTCATCTTGGACAAATAATATAGAATAAATTTCTAAATATTAGCTAAAATGAATTAATTTAGAACCGAATTTATTCAAATGCGTAATTAATAATTGTGTCAAAAAATCAAATGTTTTGGCTCGATTTGTGAAATACAGAAAACTCTAATTGCTAAAGTCACCGTTGCTTGAAGTTAAATAGAAAATATGAAATCAGATTTTATGAAATATATACTTGGATATTTACTACTTATAACCCTGCCATTTTCTCTTTCCGCACAAAACAATCCCAATTTAGTCACCTTATATAATTCAGATTCTACTTTTGTGGGGACGGGACTGATGGTGAATAATAAAATGGATGGATTATGGAGATTTGAAAACCCAAAAACAGGATTACTTATACAGACCACCAATTTTACTGATGGCAAAAGGGATGGTAAAACTATTGCTTACCATGATGGAAAAATAAAACGCCTAGAAGCAGATTACAAACTTGACAAACTTAACGGCTCATACAGGGAATTTGATCCTTTTGGGAATTTGAAAATTGAATTGGTATTTCAGGATAGCATACCTGTGGGACCGTATAAAGAATATTATCCAAAAACAGAGCAAGCGACAAATTTTAGCCCAAATATAGAAAGAATGGAGGGTCAATACGTCAACGGAAAGAAAGACGGCATTTGGATCACCTATTTCAACATTCGCCCAGCTGCAGTAGCCATTAAAGAAACCTATAAAAACGGATACCTAGATGGCCCATACACAGAATATGACTATGATGGGACTTTGATGGTGGAAATAAACTATATAAACGGAAAGCCTGATGGTACTTTCAAAAGGTTTGTTAACAACAAAATGACGTGGCAGGAAGGTCAGTTTGATAAAGGAAGAAAAGTTGGCAAATGGCTTTCTTACTTCCCCGGGACAAAGACACTAGAGTCGGAAGAATATTATGATGATAGAGGAAATAAGATCGGAGAATGGAAATATTATTATGAAAACAAAAGAACTGCAAGGATTGAAAAATACGAGAATGATATTCCAGTAGGTACTTGGGAAGAATTCTTCCCAAATAGAAATTTATCCAAAAAGAAAACATATGAATTGGGGATGCCTGTAGGTGAATATGTTGAAAACCATTCGAATGGTTCCGTTTCTGTAGAAGGGCAATATAAGGGAGGTGTAAAAGATGGACTTTGGAAAAATTACTTTCCTGATGGTAAACTTTACTCTATCGGAGAATACAAGAATGACTTAAAGTCAGGTCTTTGGAAATATTTTAATAAAATAGGAATTTTAATTGCTGAAGGCGAATATAATCTAGGTTCAGAGAATGGTCAATGGTTCTATTATTATGACGGAGGACAGTTAAAGTCTGTGGGAAGTTATTTTTTGGGTTTTGAAGAAGGTACATGGGGATTATTTTATGACAACAAACAACTCACCCAAGAAGAACACTGGAGCAATGGAAGGTTGATGAACATAGGTGATTATTTTACTCACAATGGCTCAAAAACTCTTGATAGAGGAACTTTGAACGATGGAAGTGGAACTAGAATCACATATTATATAAATGGAAAAAAAGAATCAGTAGGAACCTATAAAAGCGGAAAACCTGAAGGTAAATGGTCATATTATCATGAAAACGGAAAGGTAGCATCTGAAGGTGAAATGGTAGATGGCAAAAAAGAAGGTGTTTGGCGATACTTCAATATGAATGGAAGACTTGAGCAAATCATAACTTTTGAAGGAGATGAAATCAAAGAACCAAAAGAAGCTGAGAATGAAATAAAGTTCAAAACGTTTGAGTAATTCATAACATTCGTGATCTGAATCAGTTCTTTATCTAAAAAATATGTTCGGACTATTTAAAAAGAAAACAGAAATAGAGAAGCTTCAGGAAAGTTATAAAACTCTTCTTGAAAAAGCACATAAACTCTCCCATTCAAACAGAACTGAAGCAGACAAATTAATGGCAGAGGCGGAAATGGTTGCAAAAAAAATAGATATTCTAAAAAGCAAGTAACAGATTATTTCCACTTGATATTTATAACATTCAAAAGGACTCACGTGATTTTCGTGAGTCCATTTTTTTTTGCGTTTTTACTAAAATTAATATGACTATCCGCTTTCTTGCACGTAGCCAAACAATGGGTTGTTGGATGAACGATTTGTGGTTCTGTTGACTGTGAGCTGTTGTCTGCTGACGAGTATCCGCAACTTATAAAGGTACTTCTTACCCTACGTGCAACATTGCGGATACTCATAAAAATTAATAATGTTTTTTTAAATTTTTTCCAATGATTAAGGATTTGCTAAAACGTTTTTATCAAAATATTAGCAATTCATGAGTCTTTTGATCAAAACAATTTTTTAAAAAAGCACGTAAAACAGACTATAATACTAAACCAATACAATTATGAAAAATCTAACTCTAATCCGATTGGGACTCATTTTGATGCTAGGCATCGGATTGTCTCTAAATAATAAAGTAGAAGCTGCTCCTTCTCCGATGGGGGTTAGTTTTCAAGTTTTCTACAATGAATTAAGTCCATATGGCGACTGGGTAAATGACAGAAATCATGGATATGTTTGGATACCAAATGTCGGTGGAAATTTCCATCCGTATGGAACGAATGGCTATTGGGAAATGACAAATTTTGGAAACACTTGGGTTTCTCATTATGATTGGGGATGGGCTCCATTCCATTACGGAAGATGGTTTTGGACTGATTTCTATGGTTGGGCTTGGGTACCTGGATATGAGTGGGGACCAGCTTGGGTGAATTGGAGAACAGGTGGTGGATATTATGGATGGGCACCTCTTGGACCTGGTGTCGGAATCAACGTCTCTATAGGATTTCATAGCAATCATTGGAGATTTGTACCGCAAAGAAGATTCAGACACCGTCAATTCTACAATTACTATGTCCCTTCTAGAAACGTAGTAAGTATCTATAACAGGACTACTATTATAAACAACACTTATGTCTATAATAACAGAACTTATGTATCTGGGCCTGCAAGAAGAGATGTAGAAAGAGTTACTAGAACTTCTGTACCTGTATATCAAGTAAACAACAGCCCAAGACCTGGAAGGTCTTCTGTAGGAAACAACAGAACATTAAGTATATACAGACCAGAAATTGACAATTCCAGAACTGCAAATTCACAAGCAAGACCTTCAAGGACTTTGACAACAGATGAATATAGAACTAGTCGTTCGGCAAATCAAAATAGATCTGCTGTAACTACCAACAGTAGAAGTGCAACTTCTAGAGAAGCTAACTCTAGGGTGAATTCAGAAAGTAGAACTACCACTCAGGAAAGAAGGGCTGCATCTTCAAGTAGAACACAAGATGCACCAAGGAATACCAGAGAAAGTTCAGTTCAGAATTCGAACAGACAATCTGAAGTGAGATCTGCTCCACAGCAAAGTCAAAGTGCTCCTAGGGTAAATCAAAATAGTAGAACTTCTAGTTCAAGAGAAGCTACAGCACCTGCTACAAATAGATCAAATCAGCCAACAAATGTTAGGCAATCTACTCCAAATACAAGGAATACAGGAACTGTGAATTCTTCTCCAGCAAGGCAAACAAGAACAGCACCTGCAAGATCTAGTAGTCCTGAAAAGGTTAGGCAGTCTGCTCCAAATACAAGGAGCTCCAATACTGTAAGATCTGCTCCAGCTAGGCAATCTACTGCTTCTCCTGCAAGATCTAGTTCAAACAATAGATCATCATCTGGAACCTCTTCGAGAGGTGGTGGTAGAGGAGATATCTAAATCATTGATAATTATAAATAAATAGGGATGCCAATCATTTGGCATCCCTTTCTGTTTTTTCTAAAACTTCTTTGGCACTACCCCTCTTCCCTGATCAATCAGTTCGTCTAATTCATAATCTTTACCTTTACCCCACCTTAGAAGCTCTTCAATCGTATATATCTCGGTAGTATCTAAATCCTTTACTTTAAAATTGGAGCCAGAAAGACGGGAAATAACTTCCAATTTTCTATTTTCTCCCATGTTTCGAAATTCATAAACCCTTCCTACCCTAAGGTTGTCTAAAGCAATTGCCATGTTCAATCAATTTTCAATAAGTTAATTCTTTTAACTGGCCCTGGGCAAAAATTGTTGTGACAAGCAAGGCAAGAATTTACTAAAAGTTGATAATTGTCCAGCAACTCTTCTTTCTTACTATTTTCCAACTCCTTTAGACTTGCCAAATAAGCCATTCCCATAGATTGAAATGTTTCTGATTTCACATTGGCATCAGTAGGCTTTGCCGTCAATATCTCTTTATGCTTTTCTAGATACAGTTTTATTGATTTTCCTTCTTCCACTGAGACTTTTATTCCCTCCATGTCAACAAACATCTCTCTCATCAATAGCGCCAAAGGTGCATCTTGATTTGGGTATTTTATAGTTTCAGAGACATTCTTTTTTTCTTTTTGAGAACATGAAATAACTATGGCCAATAAGAAAAGTGAAAAAAGGGTTCTATGCATTTTCCTTAATAATTACACCTACTGCCTCGAAAGCATATTCTTCTTTAGGTGCAGTGATCTCTTCAATATCTTCTTTTGATTTGCCGGCATCTTCAGCATAGTGTCTCA
The DNA here is from genome assembly GCF_022549695.1 of Belliella calami. Classification (GTDB taxonomy): domain Bacteria; phylum Bacteroidota; class Bacteroidia; order Cytophagales; family Cyclobacteriaceae; genus Belliella; species Belliella calami. The sequence goes on from NZ_JAKZGS010000002.1 coordinate 391,805, forward strand.
ATGTAGCCACATCGGTTACAGTCTTAGTTGCTATTCCTTCTATGATTACAGGATAACCTTGAGATGTCAAAGGAACAAAAAATCCATAATCCTTAAATGTAACCCTCATACTCTCACCACTTGGCAAGTCCAAAGTCATCCAACATCCTTTTTTAGAACATACTTCTTTGATTTGTCCAACTACTTTCCCTTCAAATTCCCCCGAGTCTTTCAATTCATTATACATTTGAGCTATTGACAACACTTCTATCTCTTCCACTTCAGCTCCATAATTTCCAGGAACTTTGACAACAGTCTCTTCTACATTTTCAATACCTGCTTGTTGAGTTTCAGATTTATTACAGGCAAACATAAATGGAACGAGTGCAAGAGCGAGAATCAAAATTTTTTTCATATTCATAAGGATTAGATTTTTTTAAGTGTAAAAATAAACAGATTTTGAAATTACCTCAATATCAACGTTTCAAAATTCATCATTTTTTTAATTTATCAGCAAAGACCTTTTTGAATTTCTCAACTTTTGGTCTAATAACCATTTGACAATATGGTTGCATTCCATTGTCATTGAAATAATTTTGATGATAATCCTCAGCAACATAGAAATTGCTAAATGGCGTGATTTCCGTCACAATTTTGCTATCAAAGGAACCTGATCCATCCAATTTACTCTTGTAGAATTCAGCTACTTCTCTCTGTTTGTCGGAGTGATAAAATATTGCAGACCTATATTGAGGACCTACATCAGCGCCTTGCCTATTCAATGTGGTTGGATCATGGGTTGACCAAAAAACTTCCAGGATTTCTTCAAAAGAGATTACTTTTGGATCAAAGAAAAATTGGATGACTTCAGCATGGCCGGTAGTTCCGGAAGTAACCTGTCTGTAGGTTGGATTGTCAATATGACCACCACTATAACCTGACTTTACATCTTTCACACCCACGAGGTCTTGATAAATTGCTTCTATACACCAAAAGCATCCTGACCCCAATGTGGCTACTTCCATATTATCTGGAATATTTGTTTTTGTTTTGGGTATTTCTTTCATGGACTTTACTTTTTGTTGAGCTTGAATATTGTACGTCATAATGACGCTTAGAATGACGAGGAAAAATTTTTTCTTCATAACATATTGTTTGATTTTCAACAAAAAAAGAAGGAATGAAGTTTAGAATACTGTAAAAATTCTGATTTCTTCTATCTTGAATTCTCCTTCGATAGGTAAAACATTTACTTTGCCTTCATTCACCAAACGTAAAGTTTCCAATTCCAATTCATTCACAAAGTGAATCCAATCTTGAGGAAACATCCATTTTAAGACTTCCAAAGCTTGGAATGCGTCCCCCCTTTTCATCCTTCCCATTTCCAAAATAGCTATTTCAAGAACTGATATGTTTACAATTTCCTTCAAAACTATTAATTACAAATCATTATAAATGCAGGTGGAAAATTCTTAAGTGTGAAACTCGTCTTAATGGTAGGAAAGTAGTCAGCAAATTGATATTTCAACAAATAAGAATAACAAATCTGAATGAATTTCCCTTTTTCAGCAACAGATTCTTTGCTTTTGCGGTAAATCTGAGCTCTTATATCTTTATGTATTAGACTAAATGGCAAAGAAGAAAGAATAAAATCCGCCTTTTCTCCATTAAGATATTTATCTAGATTCTCAGCTGAATCACAAATAATTACAATGTTTTTTTGAGGAAACATTATTTCAAGATTGTCACAAAAACTTTTTGAAATTTCGAAAACCAATAGTTTGGCATCTGGATCCATTCTTTCGACAATGCCTTTTGTAATACTTCCATCACCTCCACCCAATTCAACAAGTATTTTTGCACCTTTGAAATCAGCGAATGACAACATTTTATCAACTAATGGTTTTGAACTGAAAGTAACAGCTCCGGTAGTTGAAATATTAGTAAATAGCTCTTTAAATAACTTAATTCTTGACATTCTATTTTTAGTAATATGACTAAATCAAAAAACGTTTAATTCTCAATACAAGCTCTGAAGGATTAAAAGGTTTCGAAATAAAATCATCTGCTCCCAACTTAAATGCCTTATCAACAGCACTTTCCTCATCTCCCAAAGAAGACAGTATCAAAATAGGCATATTGGGAAAAAGTTTCTTTGCTAAATAAGTTACTTCCAACCCAGACTTAAATGGTAACATAATGTCAGTTATAAGTAAATCAGGTTTAAATTGACTTACAGCTTTTATTCCACTATCACCATCTTTTGCACTATAGACCTTAAAACCTTCTTTTTTAAGCCTATACTCTGTCATTCTCAAAATCAATTCATCATCTTCTATAAGTAGCAATACAAATTGGGATGGATCAATCATTTTTTTAAATCTTACTTTAACCTGTATTGAAGGTTTAAACTACCCTCATATTCATTTTGAGCAAAGCTAGGATTATATTCTTGATAATTATACATTAATTGAACTCCTATGAAAAATTTTTCTGAAATACTTTTATAATATCCAAACCCAAATCTGTAAGATTCTAAAGCTACTCTATTGTCAAACTGACCTAGGGTAGTTCTTTCATCAGGTGATGTACCATATCCTACTATAAAACTAAGATAATCAAACCTTCCTCCTAAATAATACCTAGAAGTAAATGTAAAAGCAGGATAAAAACTATCTTCTTCATTCTGAATAAACATTCTCAAATTTAACCAATAAGAACCCAAGTATTTCCCAACCCCTATGATCCCTGAGCGGAACTCCCTATTTCCCTCTGGAGGACTTACAACGGTATATCTCAAGCCAACTTCTCCTTCCCAACCTTTTTGAAAATTTTTGAAAAACGAATATCCAAATCTCAAATTGGGAAATACAATATCATTGCTATATGCAAGCCCTGCATATGAATAGGAAGTTTTTCCAGTAAAAAAATATGATTCTACTTCATACTGAAAGCCACTTGAAATCGATTCTCCTGCACTAAGCCTATCTGCATAATTCACCCTTCCTATCAAACTCCCCCATTCTCGCTCTCTGATATATTGCAAGCCTGTGAGATGCCAAGGACCTACTCCTTCCCTACTGAAACCAGTCAAACTATAATTTATACCAATCCTGTCCGAATTGAATCGTGATTCCAGATTATTAAATCTTTGTCTAAATTCAGAAATTTCAGGATATTCTTCCAATGTGGCCTTTAGAAAATCATATTCATCTCTATGATTTCCCTTTTTTACTAAAATTTCATGCTCAAACATAAGCAAAGGAGCTTGATCAATCCCTATCACTTTCGCTTCATCAATTCTTTTGGATGCACTATCATAATCTTTTGTCTTAATAATCAGCGGGATAAGGTAAAAGTAAACTTCATGATACGAATCATCTCTATCCAAAACATAGTCAAAATAGTATCTGGCACTATCTAAATCTTCCAATCTTTGATGAATCCTTCCAAGGAGTACATGATAATCCAAATAATCTGGAGCTATTTCAAGAGCTTTCCAAGACAACTTTTTGGCATTCTCCAAATTGTTTGATTCATTAAACTCCCTGTAAGCTACTTTTAGTAAACTATCAGTATCCACTTGCTGCCCAACAACCTGCATTGAAAACAAAAGTGTAAAAATCGAAATAAATAAAGCTCTCAACATTATCTTTTCTTATTTGAAGTTTGAAATCCAGTCCTTTGCATATTGCCCCATTTTTGTTCTTTTTTTAGGAAATAATGAATATATCCTTTGATAGAAGCGTAAATACAAAATGGATGGTAAACGATCGGCTCTATTAAGGCTTTTAAAATCAACTTACCTAAATCTCGCCTTGACCGGTAATATTTATTAAACCATTCATCAAGCAGAACTGAGCCTATGGTAATAGAAAAGTAAAACAGATATATTCCTAACATCAATTTCAAAAACAGAGCCATATCCAAATCCAAAAACACAAAACTCAATAAAATGATTGCAAGACCGAAAACCTCCAAAATAGGCACTAAAAACTCAAAGAAGAAAAAGTAAGGCATTGCCAACAAACCAGTATTTCCATATTTTGGATTAAAAAACATTTTCTTGTGAATTGACAAAGTCTGAATAAGCCCTCTTGCCCATCTCACTCGTTGCCTGAGCAAAACATCTACGGTGGAAGGTACTTCCGTCCAGCATAATGTCTCCGGTATATACAAAATCCTAAAGTCCTCTTTAGTTTCGTGCATATATTTTCTCATCCTGGTAATCAAATCCATGTCTTCTCCCAATGACTGGTGCCAATATCCACCGACTTTTATTACAATCTCTTTATCAAACATCCCCAAGCCCCCAGAAACAAGCAATAATGAATTAATCTTTCCCCAAGCCATCCGACCAAACAAAAAGGCTCTGATATACTCCAATTCCTGAAAACTTGCCCACCAATTTGAAGGAAAGCTAACGTCTACCAAAAAGCCATCTTGAACAATGCAGGAGTTGGAAGGACGTAAGACTCCACCTGTGGCAATTACTTTTTTACCTATGTCCATAAATGGTTTTGCAAGCTTCATTATAGTGTCGCTCCTGAGGATGCAATCAACATCTGTACATAAAAACAAAGGATATTTTGCTGAATTGATCCCTGCATTTGAAGCATCCGCTTTGCTTTTCCCATTTTCTTTATCAACCACTAGAAGATGTGAATAAACCGGATTTTTGGACTTAAAATGCCCCTTAACAAGTTTGGTTTCTATCTTTGATTCATAAAAAAAATCCACAGGAACCAACTCAAACTCATCAATGAGTTTCTGAAGGGTATTATCGGTACTTCCATCATTTACAATTACTACTTCGAACTTTGGGTAATTCAAGTTCATCAATGACCTCACATTATGAACTATTGTCAATCCTTCATTGAACGCAGGCGCAACTATTGACACACCCACAATATGGTTTGATTTCACTACTATATCATCTTTCAAGAAGTACTTGTTATTATTGTAATCCTTGATAGCCAAAAATGAAAGCACCGCCAAAAGCAAATAAAGGGACAAGTAGCTTACTGAATAGAATAAGATAAACAACTCGTAAAAAAACATGAAGGCCTTGAAATATTCAATCATTAAATATATTGATCTAGTACGTGTAATTTCGCTACTTTCAATTTGGGGTTGTCATCAAATGAATTCTCAAACATTTCGCAATCCAATTCTTTCAAACTATACATCACTGCAAGCAGAATTTCCGATCGATTAGGCATTTCCAGCAAGCCAATAAGGAAGTCTAGCGAATTTTTAGATCCAATTTGCGACAAAATATTGATAATTTTAATCTTAGAAACATCATCTTCATTAGGATACATTTCTATTAACTTACACTCTGCCTTTGTTAGCAATAGTTTCCCTATTACATCCAGTGCATTGAATCTGACATGCCTCTCTGGGTGATTTAACAAGTTTATCACTTTTTCCGCAAATTCTAGAGCGTTATAATGTGTTACCAATTTCAAAACGAAGCCCAATTGGCTGGAGTTATCAAAACTCAACCAAGCCCCTAATTTATTTGGCATTTTAATTTTTTTCCTTTGAAGTATATCCAATAGCTTCATTTCATCTATTGGACTGATTTCATCTCCGTAATCTTCCAAAATCTGCAATGGTCCTTCATTAGAAATAGAAATATAAGCCAACATGGCTGCCTTTCTAATGTGAAGGTTTTCATGTTTGACATATGGATAGATAATCTTAGCGCTTGGAGTATATCCTAATTCTCTCCAATAATACAACACTTTACTAATGTAATACCATTCCCCATTCAATAGTAATTCATTTAAATAAGAATATAGTCCGAATTTCAAGTAGGCCTGAATCAAAATCTTTTTTTGTCCCCCTTTTAGATTCCTATCTAAATCAATTATACTCTCCACTATTAGCTCTTTACACCAATTCTGATCAAATGGTATCTTCTTCTTCAATTTCTCAACCTTCCGAGTAAGCTTATTATCTTCAATATCATTTTCAAAAATTATAGAAGAAAAAAAACCATAAATCCTATACTGGGCAATCTTTTTTTGATCTTCACGAAAAAGTCTTTTCCTTTTAAGATTTAGTAAAAACCAAATCAGTAAGACTGAAATAGTAAGAAGGATAATTAAAACAATATCTAGGACAATTTGAAAGATTGACAAATTAACTAATATCAAAAACATGGTAAGTAAATTATAAAAAATCAGTTAGTGGAAAAAGCAAGCCATTTCTTTACTCTAAACGCCAATTCATTAGGCTTAAATGGCTTAGGTATAAAATCAGATGCTCCCAAAGAAAATGCCTCTAAAACCGTCTCTTCCTCTTCACCTAATGAACTCAATACTATAATGGGTACTTTTGGACTGAACTTTTTTGCATAGTTGATCATTTCAATCCCATTTCCCACAGGCAAGACCACATCAGTGATTATCAAATCAGGCTCATCGCTTTCAATTGCTTTGATCCCCTCTATACCATCTTTTGCCATGGTTACATTGTATCCGTCTTTTTTCAATCTAAACTGAACAAGACTGGATATCAATTTATCATCTTCGATAATCAATACGTTTTTCATTTTCATGATTTGCATCCTTGATGCGAAGATACATTGTTTTTTATAAAAAAAGTTATGTATAAACATGAAAAAAGTGCAATTTTAAATTTCAATTTTACAAACGTATTAAATTGAAATACACTTTCACAAAATTGCCGTTCTTAACGTTTTTATGCCCAAACAAAAAATATAAATTTTTCAAAAAAGAATCTTTTGCTAGATTACAATTTAATAATTCAACCAATCATCAATCTATAGAATGAAAATCTACACAAAAATCAAGTTACAATGTAGCTTTTTGATGTTGATGTTTTTCTTAGCAAGTTCCAACTTACATGCTCAGAGTGATCCCAGTGGGACCAAAAGGGTAACTGGGAATTATGCTATCCAAAACGCCACCATCACGACATCACCCGGGAAAATTATCAAAGGAGCCACCATCATTTTGAAAGATGGTCTTATATCAGCAGTAGGGACAAATGTCGCAATACCTGCAGGAACTGATATAATTAATGGAGATTCATTATTTATATACCCTGGGTTCATAGACGGAGGCAGTTCTGCTGGAATTACAAAACCAGAAGAGCCTGCAAGACCTTCAAATTTCGATTCTTCCAATCCTTCAGATGAGATTGCGGGTATTACACCTTGGAGGAATGTTCTTGATCAACTTGATATGACCAGCAATGCCTTAAGCGATTGGAGAAAAGCTGGCTTTACGGTAGCTCAGATGATTCCAGATGGTGGTATGATTTCTGGAAAATCTGCGATTGTAGTTTTTGGAAGTCCAAACTCAACAAACGTATTGCTTCAAAACACTGCTGTAAGTGCAAGATTCAGAGGGTCTAGGGGAATGTATCCAGGTACTCCTTTAGGTGTGATGGCAAAGTTTAGGGATGTTTACAAAAACGCTGAACTATCCTCCAAACACATGAACCTTTTTACCTCAAATTCAGGACTGAATAGACCGGAGATAAATAAAACTCTTGAAGCAATGTATCCTGTATTGAACAAAAATATCCCTGTTATTTTTGAAGTTTCCAATGATCTTGAAATTAGAAGAGCATTAAGGCTACAAAAGGAACTTGGATTCAAACTTGTTCTATCAGGTGTAACTGAAGCCGAAAAGGTAATCCAAGAAATCAAAGCTGCAAATGCTACAGTATTGTTGGCTTTGACTTTGCCTGAAGACAAAGCCAAAAAGACGTCTGGTGACTTGAATGAAGAAGCTCAAGGTCGTACAAACCGAGTGAAAGAAGCTTATGAAACAGCCCTAAAGCAAGCAGGGATTCTTGAGAAAGAAGGAATCAAATTCAGTTTCACAACAAACGGTTCTAAATCAGGAGATTTGATGAAAAACATCAAAATCATGATTGAAAATGGTCTAAGTGAAGATGCTGCTTTGGCAGCTTTGACGATCAATTCTGCAGAGAATCTTGGAATCCAAAAATTCGCAGGAACATTGGAAAAAGGCAAATTAGCCAATTTGGTAATTACTACTGCTCCGTTATTTTCTGAAGATGCTCAGATCAAGCACGTAATAGCCGATGGCTATGTTTTTGATTATGAAACAAAAGCCAAAAAAACATCAGGTGGTGATAAAAATGGCAAAACTAGCGATGGAGTAGCTGGAACTTGGGAATATATCTCAGATACACCTGCAGGGAGCTCCGGCGGAACTATGACTATAGAAGGATCTGGCGATAGCTATGAAGGGACGATCACCTATGATGATCCGTCTGGAAATGGCAAAGCAGAAGCTCCAATGAAGAATATTAGTACAAAAGAAAATTCAATGAGTTTTACTTTTGATGTTTCTGCTGGCGGTATGGAGATCAAAGTATCAGTTTCAGGTGATATTTCTGATGACAAATTTATTGGAAAAATGTCCCTTGCTGAGTTTGGGAGTTTTCCTTTGACAGCAACAAAAAAGCCAAATCAATCCAATCTTTAAACCAGAATAAAAATGAAAAAGCTTAATTATATAATAGCCGCATTTTTGGTAATGGTTTGGATGCCTTCAAAGGGTCAAACCCAAAAGGGCTCTGTGCTTATCAAAAATGCAACTGTAATTACCATAACTCAAGGTGATTTGGAAGATACAGATGTCCTTGTAGAAAATGGGATCATCAAAAAAATAGGAAAAGGTCTTACTGCAAATAATGTTGCCACTATAGATGCCAAGGGCAAATATGTGATGCCAGGAATCATTGACGCCCACTCACATGTGGCACTTGATGCAGTCAATGAAGCTACTGCTCCTATCACATCTGAAGTACAGATGGCTGATGTGGTAGATCCATATGATATTGGGATCTACAGAGCGCTTGCTGGAGGTGTCACTATCTCTCACGCAATGCATGGATCTGCAAATGCTATCGGTGGTCAAAATATCACCTTAAAACATCGCTATGGAACATTCAACCCAGAGGATCTTTATATGAAAGAAGCACCGAGGACAATTAAGTTTGCTCTTGGAGAAAACCCTACAAGGGTACATGGTAGAGGTAAAAATATCCAACCAAGGACTAGGATGGGTGTAGAAGCGATCATCAGAAATGGTTTCAACGAAGCATTGCAATACAAAAAAGGCTGGGAAAACTACCAAAATGAATCAAAGCAAAAAGGTGCAACTCCAATTCCTCCAAAATATGATGGAAGACTACAAACGCTTGTTGATATACTTGATGGAAAAGTAATCATCCATTGTCATTCATACAGAGCTGACGAAATCTATGCCTTGATAAACACTTGTAGGGATTTTGGGATTACTAACATCGTATTTTCTCATGTAAATGAAGGTTTCAAAGTAGCTCCGGAGTTGGCAGAATATACCATGGGAGCATCTGTTTTTGCAGATTGGTGGGCATACAAGTTTGAAGTGTATTATTCCACTGCTTACAATGCCGCTATTTTGACCCAAAATGGTGTGATCACTTCCATCAACTCTGATTCAGGAGAATTGATCAGACATTTGTATCACGAAGCTGCCAAAACACAGAGATATGGCCAGCTGAGTGATCAGCAAGCATTGGAGTTGATCACAATCAATCCTGCTAAGCAACTTGGTATCGCTGACAAAGTAGGATCGATAGAAGAAGGCAAGCAAGGAGATTTGGTTATATTCAATGACCACCCACTTTCTGTATATGCCATTCCTCAGATGACATTTGTAGATGGGGTGAAATATTTTGACATCGAAGAGGATCAAAATGACATGAGAATCAGTGTAAGCGCTATGGAAACGGTCGAACCAATATTCTTGAAAGAGCATGACCATAGCTGTATGCATGGTGTAGATTTCTTTTTTACCAATTTCGGAAGAAATTTATTTGAACATTCTCACTAATTTGATCAAAGGATATTTCAAAAATCTAATAAATCATGAAGAAATATAAAGCAATAATATATATAATGGCAATGGCTCTCCTACCCTTGTTGTCGCATGCACAACAATTCGATGGAGAATTCATCAAGCCAAGAAACGGGAAGTTTCTTCTACAAAACGCAACTGTAGTCACTGTCACAAAAGGAAATATTTCGAATGGAAGCGTTCTGATAGTCAACGGAAAAATAGAAGCGGTTGGAAATGATATTCCTGCTGGTGATGCTGAAGTTATCGATTGTACTGGTCAGTTTATTTATCCAGGACTTTTTGATGGTGGTGGGAAATTGGGTTTGGTAGAAGTCAATTCTGTTCCTGAAACACAGGATTTTTCAGAAATCGGAAATGTCACACCAAATATGCAAGCATTGGTAGCTATCAACCCAAATTCTGAAGCAATTCCAGTAACAAGAGTAAGTGGAGTGACCACAACATTGGCAAATCCAGCAGGAGGTATCTTCCCCGGAACAGCAGCGTTGATTAACTTGAACGGATATACACCAGATCAAATGTTTGCAGGTTTCAAAGGTATCATTTTAAATTTTCCAACTTCTGCTCGAAGAAGCACATGGGATAGAAGAAGTGATGAGGAAGTGAAAAAAGATGCTGAAAAAGCAGAAAAAGACCTCAATGATATTTGGGGAAGAGCTGTAAAATACCAGGAACTGAAAGCTGCTGGAGGAGATCTACAGTTTTATCCTGAAATGGAACAGTTATCAAAAGCTGTGACCGGAGAACTTCCACTTCTGGTTGAAGTAAATGCGGCATCGGATATAGAAGTTGCCATCAAATGGATAAAGGAAAAAGGTGTAAAAGCCATCCTTACAGGAGTGGCTGAAGGATGGAGAGTAGCGGACAAAATCGCAGCTTCAGGTCTTCCAGTTATTACAGGTCCAGTTTTGTCAATTCCTACACGACAATCAGATAGATATGATGCCGCTTACACCAACCCTGGAAAAATGGCAAAAGCTGGTGTAAAAGTAGTAATTAGATCAAATGATACCGAAAACACTAGGAACCTTCCTTTCAACGCTGGATTTGCAGCAGCATATGGAATGGGCAAAGAAGAAGCCTTGAAAGCAGTCACAATCAATGCCGCAGAAGTATTTGGAATTGCTGATAGAAGAGGGTCTATAGAAGCTGGAAAAGATGCCACCTTGTTTGTGGCATCAGGTGATCCCTTCGAAACCAGAACGCAAGTATCCCATGTTTTCATTGATGGATACAGAGTACCAATGAGCAATAGACATATCAAGCTATACCAAGAATTTCTGGAAAGATCACCAGGATTGGAGAAGTAAACTCAAAAAACAATCTAAAAAATGCGGACTTGATTTTCAAGCCCGCATTTTTTTTCTTCATTTGTAAAAAAAATAATTGTCATGAAAATACTCAATGTGAACTTAAGTTTTTGGTTGCTGATTTTTCTATGTTCAACTTCTTGTAATACATCTAGTGAAGATTCAATTGAAGTGGCTATCGAAACGTTCCGAAAAGGTTATGCTCCAGATAAAAGAGTCGCATTGTGGGACATACAATGGGATGGAAAAACCCTCCGTGGAGAAACCAACCTTGACCACGCACTAACACCATTTCTTGCCCATATAGACTCTCTTGGAGTCCAGTATGAAAACCAAATAAAACTACTTCCTGAGGCTGATCTTGAAGGAAAGGAATATGCTGTGGTAACGATATCAGTAGCCAACATCCGAAGTGATGCAAAGCATTCGGCTGAACTGGCAACACAGGCTACACTCGGCACTCCATTGAAAGTATTGAAAAAACAAAGTTCTTGGTACCTTGTCCAAACACCTGATGGATATATATCTTGGGTAGATGCTGCTGGTATTCAATTGATGTCAGAACAAGAAATAAATGATTGGCACAAAAGTGAAAAAGTTGTCTTTATAGAACTTTTCGGCCATGTTTTTTCCACAGAAAATGAATCAGAAACCGTGAGTGATTTAGTGGCAGGAAATATTTTGGTGGTAGCCAAAGAGGGAGAAAATCATTTGGAGGTGGTACTACCAGATGGTAGGTCTGGATTTGTCAAAAAAAATCATTTGATGTCTTTCGACAAATGGATAGGTTCTAGAAATACAAGCGAAGAAAACCTAATCCAAACTGCAAAATCAATGATGGGTGTTCCATACCTCTGGGGAGGCACATCTATCAAAGGTGTAGATTGTAGTGGATTTACCAAGACGATCTATTTCCTCAATGGCGAAATCATCCCAAGAGATGCCTCACAACAAGTTCATGAAGGAGAAGAAGTAGATTCCGATAAAAAATGGGAAAACCTCAAAGTAGGAGATTTGTTGTTTTTTGGAGAAAAAGAGAGTGAAGGTAAAAAAGAACGCATAGTCCATGTAGGTATGTGGATTGGAAATAATTCATTTATTCATTCTAGAGGAAGGGTTCGAATCGGAAGTTTTGATCCTTCAAGTCCTGATTATGATGAATATGAGCTTAATCGTTACCTAAGAACCAAACGAGTTGTAGGAAAAGAAAGTAAAAATATAAAGAATGTCGAGGACCTTTTTGAGTCTATTCCCAAAAACTCATGAAAATAGCAACAACTCCCCCACCACCTTATTACGCAGTCATATTCACAAATCTTCTGAGAAATGATCAGGAAGGCTATATTGAGATGGCAGAATTGATGGAAACTCTCGTTATCAAACAGAAAGGGTACTTAGGCCATGAATCCGTGAGGGATTGTTTGGGAATTACAGTAAGCTATTGGGAAAGTATAGATGACATAAAAGCTTGGAAAATGCAATCCGAACACTTGATCGCCCAGAAAATGGGTGTAGAAAAATGGTACTCACAGTTCAAAACCAGAATCTGCAAAGTCGAAAGAGACTACGAGTTTTGTTTTTAGAGTAGCATTTTGAAAAGTATATAATTGATAGAAAAGGCTTATTAACCCCAAATTCTCTGTGTCTTTGTCATAAATATTAGCCGTAGTGCCTAAAAAGTCAAGGAGTATTTTTACCCTAAAACCCTTCTTTGTCACGATTATAGATACTTTTCTTCCTACTAGCTTAACACTTCTAAAATCTTGCATTAAAATTCCAACTTTGTAAATCTCTGCTCCTTTGAGTTCTATGCATGAGACCTTTTTCTCCTAGTCAAGCCCTGAATCTATTTGACACTTTATAATGAAAGCTTTCGATAAGCCATGGCGCATCAAAGGTTGTCAGGTCCTGAAAATAGTTGACACTTTTTTCTATTGATTAAAGAAGTTCAACCCTGTCTGACGCCATGCAGGCCACTTCGGGGTTGTTGTCTCCTGTATCATCATTAATCCCCGGGTTGCGACCCGGGGTTCCGCCACGGCGGACAAGTATTTAAAGTTTAACCCTGTCTGACGCCAGGCAGGCCCAATGGGGTTAATGCACTTTACTTGTCTTGGGTCTCGAATCTTGGCTCTAGCTTCTAGCTTCATAAAATCAATAATCTTCAAAATCAAACCACAGTTGCTTTCCAAAGTGAATTTTTTCCTCTAATAGATTGAGGTTTGAAATTCCAATGCCGAAAAGCCGGACAGCATCCGACAAGCTTTCTTGATTCAACAACTCCATGACAGTTTCCCAAATTTTTTCATGATCAGGATATTGATCAAAACTCTTACTACGGGTCTGAATCGTAAAATCTTTGTATTTGATTTTCAAAGTAACAGTTCTTCCCTTGATACCAGTTTTTTCTATTCTTCGAATCAACTCTTCGTAAATATTCTTCAATGCTTTCTCCCATTCAATTAGAGTTGGCAAATCTTTCTCAAAAGTATTTTCTGCACTGATGGATTTTCGCTCTCTATTTGGCTGTACTTCACTTATATGAATACCTCTTACTATGTTGTAAAAATGCAGGCCTGATTTTCCGAATTTCTTTGTTAAAAACTGCAGACTATACTCTTTCAAATCTTTCCCTTGATGAATACCGAATCTCTTCATTTTCTCCGCAGTCACTTTTCCGATTCCAAAAAATTTTTCAATAGGCATTTTCTCTAAAAAAGCTTCAGCATCTTTGGGTAAAATGACCGCTTGACCATTTGGCTTATTGATATCAGAAGCGGTTTTTGCCAAAAATTTATTATACGAAATTCCAGCAGAAGCATTCAACCCTGTCTTTTCCTTGATTTTCTCTCTGATTTCTTTTGCGAGTAAAGTGGCAGATGGATTTCCCTTTTTATTTTCTGTAACATCCAAAAAAGCTTCATCCAAAGACAATGGCTCTACCAAATCTGTATATTCAAAAAATATCTCACGAATCTGATTCGAAATCTCCTTGTACCTTTCAAATCTCGGTCTTACAAAAACCAAGTTTGGACATTTTAACGAAGCCATTTTTCCGGACATTGCAGAGCGGACACCGTATTTTCTAGCTTCATAAGAAGCTGCCGCAACCACCCCTCTTTCTCTATTGCCTCCTACTGCTACAGGCTTCCCCTTCAGTTCAGGATTATCCAACTGCTCCACTGACGCATAAAATGCATCCATATCCACATGAATGATTTTCCTACCACTTTCCATTAGTTTTTTGACGTTTCTTGGAAAGAAAGCACTTCCATAATGGCGGAAGCTTTGAGAAGGCACTCTTCATATTCATACGACGCATCTGCATCAAAAGTAATGGCACTCCCAACAGCAAAATATCCCTTTTGGGATTTTTTGTCGAAAAGAATACTTCGGATAATCACATTCAAATCCATATCTCCATTTTTCATCACATATCCAACCGTGCCTGAAAACCATGACCTTTTGAAATTTTCATATTTCTCGATCAATTCCATGCACTTTATCTTTGGTGCACCAGTCATACTGCCCATTGGAAATGTAGCGTGAAATAGTTCTCTCAATCTTACATTTTCTTGGGAAACAGAACTCACAGTAGAGATCATCTGAAAAACTTTAGGAAAAGCATAGACACCAAACAGTTCGTTGACTTTCACTGATCCAGTTTTTGAAATCTTGGAAAGATCATTCCGCATCAGATCTACGATCATCAAATTTTCTGCTCTCTCCTTATCACTGCTGAATAGCTGTCTTTTCAATATCTCATCCTCTTTTGAATCTACTCCCCTTTTTATAGTTCCTTTGATAGGTTGCGCGATTAATTGCATCTTTTCTTTCTTCAAAAACCTTTCTGGAGATGCACAAAGCAAATAATTATCTTTCGCTTTGAAGAAAGTGGAAAATGGCATTGGGGATTTTTTCATCAAATCGAAAAAACCAACGATCGGATTCCATTCTACTGCCTCAAAAGAAAAAGCCATGCAGTAATTCATTTCATAGATATCTCCTTCTACTATATGATTTTGGATCGATTTGATAGATTCTGTGTATTCCTCCTTGGATGTTTGCGCTATTACCTCAACTTTTCTGTTTGTTTCAAAATTGATCACAATTGAATTTATTGAATCGAAAATATAATCTGGATTCTCTGCTTCTATCTGAATTGAGTCAATGTCAAAATAAATTTTCAATTCTGGAATGAAAAACACAGATTCCGGTAAATCAATAATTGCAACATTCTCGCTATTGAGCTTTTCTACTTTATTCTTATAATCATAACTCAAAACCCCAACAAGATCGTGGGTGTTATACAGACCAAAAGCCTTTTCTATGTCAAAGGATTTTTGAGAAGCAAAAAAAGACTTTTTGAATGCTTTTTGGGGGTAATCCACCTTATTATCATCAAAAAAAGCAAAAACTGGATAATAGGAATCTCCCCAAAACAAAAGCTTTTTGAGCCAAACTAATATATCATTTTGAGAAAAATTATATGTTTTGATCATCGTACAAAATTAACTATTTAACACAAAAAAAGAGGAAACCTTTCGATTTCCTCTTTTCTGATTCTAAAAATATGATTTATTTAGTTTGCTTTGATGTCAAAGTTAACACTAACATTGTTGTAGATAAACTGATCCTTAGCTTTGTCAGTAGCAGAACTTTCGTCACCGTACATTAAGCCCCAGTTTGTTCTATCGATGTTGAAACCTGCTTTTGCAGTTACCACACCATTGTTCATAGACACTACTGCTGGGAATTTGATGTTTTTGGTATTTCCTCTCATTGTCAAGTTACCTGAGATCCAATGTGTAGGAGTACCAGAGATCAATTCAGAATCTTTCTTAGGGGCATTGTCTGTTTTGAATTCTTCAGTATCTTCGATTTTGTCATCAGAAGCGTAAGTTTCTATTTTAGTCACTTCAAATTCTGCTTGTGGATGATTCTCTGCATCAAAGAAATCAGGAGATTGAAGATGTCCGTATAACTTACCATAATTTTCGTCTGACTCTTCGATATCATCGATTTTCAATCCTGTGATATCAAATACGAATTTTCCACCAGTGATAGCATCACCATCTACTACTAATTCACCAGAAGTAACTGGGATTGATCCAAAATGCTGCCCAGCTGGCTTGTAACCTCTCCACTCAACTTTACTTGCTGTTGCATCGATTGCCAAAGAGCTACCAGTAGCTTCTCCTACTTCCTGAGCATCAGATGTTTCAACTGTATCACTTGGTCCACCACAAGATACTGCGATCAAAGTTGCCGCCAAGAAAAAACCTGTTTTTTGTAATAATTTCATAATTAGTGTTTGAATTTTAGTTTCTGATTTTAAATGTATATACACGAAAACCAATATTCTCAGAAAAAGTTCATCCCTCTGAAAAAAAAATATATTTGAGTGTAATAATTTTGTGTATTAGTGGGTTTAGAATGTTGTAAAGAATGAAGATATAAGGTTTTTTTGATAAATAAATCCCTCATTTATCTTAAAATTATAACGTTTATATTTGCTCTTTGTGAATGAAACCAACAAATTCAAATGGCTTTAATCAAAAGTATCAAAGGAAAAAGTCCCCAAATGGGCGAAAACTGCTGGTTGGCAGATAATGCAACTGTGGTTGGAGATGTCATCATGGGCAAGAACTGCACGGTATGGTTCAATGCTGTCGTCCGTGGAGATGTGCATGAAATCCGAATCGGGGACGATACCAATATTCAAGATGGCGCAGTAATACACTGTACTTATCAAAAAGCTGGAACATATATAGGCAGTAAAGTTTCTATCGCCCACAATGCAATTGTGCATGGCTGTACCATTCATGACAATGTCCTGATCGGTATGGGTGCTATTGTAATGGATGATGCTGTTATACATTCAGGGGCAGTGATAGCCGCAGGAGCCGTCGTCCTAGCAGGTTCAATCGTGGAAGCCAACAGCATCTATGCAGGTATGCCAGCCAAAAAAGTGAAGACCACTGGCCCCGAAATGCTAGAAGTCATCGAAAGAACAGCCAAGAACTATCCCATGTATGCAAAGTGGTTTAAGGAATAAAACTAAACTATTTTGCTTCTTTCATATGCTTACAAATAGAGTTTTGTAATACTTTTTTAATATAAAACAGAATTAATTATCGATTAAAAATTTATTTTCGATATTCTTTTTGACTTTGAGCAATTACTCTTATTATTAGGATTAATTGATTTTAAAGTTATGAAAGAAGAACATTTTAAATGGTACTCTCCCAACTTGAATAGAGATGTTGAGATGTTGGTTTTTGGCCATACAGGTTATCCCGTTGTACTGTTTCCTACTTCCATGGGTTCTTATCATGAAAACAAAGACATGGGTTTGATCGAAAAGTCAAGATGGTTTTTAGAGCAAGGTCTTATTCAAATCTTTTGTCCGGAAAGTAATGACCGAAACAGTTTTTATAACAAAGGCATTCATCCGCATGATAAGATCCAAAATCATGTTGCTTATGACAAAATGATTTGTCATGAGATAGTAGAAAGGATCAGACATAATACAGCTGTGGGAAAGGTTGTAATGGCAGGTTGTAGTTTTGGAGGATACCATGCAGCTAATTTTGCCTTCCGTCACCCTGGTTATGTCAGTCATATGTTTTCAATGTCGGGAGCATTTGATATTAGAAGTTTTATGTATGGTTACAACCATGATGATATATTCTATAATTCCCCATTGGAATTTTTGGGTGGCCTGCATGACCATGAATTATGGAAAATGGACATTGTCTTGGGTACTTCAAACTGGGACATTTGTTTTGATGCAAATATCAAGTTAAGCGATATTTTAGAACAAAGAGGTGTCAGACATTGGCTGGATGTAAGAAAAGACAGAAACCACGATTGGCCGCTATGGAAAGAGATGTTTCCGCATTATTTATCAAGAATCAAATTTAATTAAATTCAAAAAAATTTTATGAAAAAGATAGGAATTCTATTTGGCATGGAAGATACTTTTCCCCATGCATTTATCGAAAGAGTAAATCAAAAAAATGAAACAGGCATCATTGCTGAAGCCGTGACAATCGACAAGGTCATTCAAAATCAACTTACTGAATATGCTGTTATCATAGATAGGATTTCTCAAGATGTCCCTTTTTATAGAGCTTATCTAAAAAATGCTGCATTGACTGGCACTGCTGTGATCAACAACCCATTTTGGTGGTCTGCTGATGACAAATTCTTCAACAATGCACTAGCTGATACTTTGGGTGTACCCTTGCCTAATACTGTAATATTGCCATCTGCTCAGCATCCAACTGATACTACTGCCAAGTCATTTAGGAATTTGGCTCTACCATTAGACTGGGAAGGAATATTTGAATATGTCAAGTTCCCAGCTTACATGAAGCCTTACGCAGGTGGTGGTTGGAAAAATGTATACCGACTGGAAAACAAGGAAGAATTCTTCCAAAAACATCAGGAAACTGGTCAGTTAGTCATGATGCTCCAGGAAGAAATTGTGTTTACTGAATATTTCAGAGTGTATTGTTTGGGTGGAAAAGCGGTGAGAATTATGCAATACGAACCAAGAAATCCACATCATCTCCGCTACGTAATTGACGGACCTCCAGTATCCAAAAAATTGCTTGCCAAAGTAAAAGAATACACTTTGGTACTTTGCAAAGGCTTGGGGTATGATTTCAATACCGTGGAGTTCGCAGTGAGAGATGGTATTCCTTACGCAATAGATTTTGGTAATCCAGCACCTGATGCTGATATCAATTCAGTGGGAGAAGAGAATTTTGAGTGGGTAGTGGAAGAAGCTGCAAAGATGGCCATTGCATATGCCAAAAACCAAAAGCCAGGAAAAATCAACCTTACTTGGGGTACATTTATGAAAGATGCTGTAAGTGCGGCAAAACGTTTTTAAAATCAATTTCATGGCAATTAAATCAATCACCTTGTCTGATTTTTTTAATTTCCTACACTAGTTTTTAAAATATTCAGAACGATATACAAATTTTAAACTGATGAAAAAATTACCTGTTTTTACACTAGGAGTTGAAGAAGAGTATCAGATCATTGATCCGGTAACAAGAGACCTCCGCTCGCACATGTCTAAGATTGTGGATGGCGCAAAGATTTTTCTGAAAGAGCAGGTAAAATCTGAAATGCACCAATCAGTGGTGGAAGTGGGAACAAATATCTGTAACAATGTAGCAGATGCGAAAAAGGAAGTCGCCTTTCTGAGGCACAAAATTGTTGAACTTGCCGCAAAGCAGGATTTGATCGTCGGAGCATCAGGCACACATCCATTTTCAAGATGGCAAGAACAAGCGATTACAGACGACCCTCGCTACCATCACATTATCAATGAATTACAAGACACTGCACGTGGCAACCTGATTTTTGGGTTGCACGTGCATGTAGGGATAGAAAATCGTGATATAGCCCTGAAAATCATGAATCAGGCTTGTTATTTTCTTCCTCACATTTATGCATTGTCTGCAAATTCTCCATTTTGGGAAGGAAGAAATACTGGATTTAAGGCTTATAGAGCTAAGGTTTTTGCCAAATTTCCTAGAACTGGCTTGCCTGAGTATTTTGACTCGGTCCAATCTTATGATAGTTACTTAGAAACTTTGGTAAAAACCAATTGTATTGACAATCCAAAAAAAATCTGGTGGGATTTGAGGATGCATCCATTTTTCAGCACGATCGAATTTAGGATTTGTGATATGTGCCTGACAGTCGAAGAAACCATTTGTATTGTTGCATTGATTCAAGCGGTAGTTGCCAAGCTATACAAAATGAATCTTTCCAACACAAGCTTCAATATCTACAGGATAGCATTGATTCGTGAAAACAAATTCAGGGCAGCCAGATATGGGATCGAAGGGAAGATGATCGATTTTGGTGAAAACAAAGAAGTCGAGTATAAGGAACTCATGTATGAATTGTTAGACTTCGTAGACGATGTAGTGGATGAATTAGGAAGTAGAGAGGAAATCAACCATGTGCATAAAATCTTGGCCGGAGGTACAGGGGCTGACAAACAGCTGAAAGTTTGGGAAGAAACAAATGACCTAAACCGTGTAGTGGATTTCATTACTGATCAATTTACCAAGGGGATTTGAGTTTGCATTAATTTATCGACCTATCTTTGCGAAAAACAAAAAAACAAAAGATGATTAATGTAGCCATATTGGACATGTATGACGGGGAGCCCAATCAGGGCATGCGTTGCATTAAGGATATTATTGGGAGATTTGAGCAGGATCTTGTATTCACAGTATATGATGTAAGGGGAAAAGCTGAACTCCCAAAATTGGAGGATCATGACCTATACATCTCTACCGGTGGACCAGGAGATCCTCTTGAAGGAAATGGAGTTTGGGAAGTAAAAAACAGCATTTTTCTTCACGAGCTGCTGGAATGGAATAAAACCAACATAAAAAAGAAGCATCTTCTATTGATCTGTCATTCATTTCAGATGGCAGTACATTCCTTTGGTTTGGCTACGCTTTCGAAAAGGAAATCAACCTCATTTGGTGTAATGTCAATTCACAAAACAGAAGCTGGCTATTATGATCCATTGTTTGAAAATCTCGGCAACCCATTTTGGGCAATAGATTCAAGAGATTATCAAGTGACGCAACCCAAACACAAAAAATTCAAGGAAATGGGAGCGAAAATCATTGCTTTGGAAAAAATCAGAACCCATCTTGAATATGAAAGAGCTTTGATGGCAATTAGGTTTTCCCCTGAAATAGTAGGTACTCAATTCCATCCTGAAGCTGACCCAGTTAGCTTTATGAACCACTTGAGAAAGGAAGAGATCAAGCAAAAGATCATTTCCAGAAAGGGGAAAGCAAAATACAGGACTATGCTTGAACATTTGATGGATGAAGATAAGATCTACAAAACCAATGAAACACTCATCCCAAATTTCCTTAATAATGCAATAAACCAAATAAAAGAACAAGCTTTGATTTTTCAACAATAAACAATTATGATTCAGCAATATAGATCGCTTTTCAATAGAGAATTCAGTCCGGAAAAACATCAGGAATTTATTCAAGATATCATTAAAGATTTCAACTACTTGCCTACTTTCCGTATTGCTGAATCTCCCTTTTTTATTTCAAAAAACCTGAAAAACCAATTAATCGAAGGAACTAATCAGGTTGTTGAATTTATCAAAAGCCCAGAGTTCAAAAAAAACACCCAGCGTGCCTTAGATTTAAATACAGAAGTTCCAAACGAAGATAGCCATACGCAATTTTTGGCTGTAGATTTTGGAATCTGTGAAGAAAATGGCGAGATCCTACCGAAACTCATCGAAGTACAGGGATTTCCATCAGTTTTCAATTTTCAGCAAAATTTATACGAAAAATTTAAAAAGCATTATCCTTTTTTGGAAGGACTCAGCCCTTATTTTAACGGCTTGAATTCGAAATCCTATTTAGAAAAACTACGTGAGGTTATCCTGAATGGTCATGACTCGAAAAATGTCATTCTTCTAGAAATCGAGCCTGAAAAGCAAAATACGAAGATAGATTTCTATTATTGTAGCAGAGATATTTCTATTCCGACTATTTGTGTTACCGATATTATCAAAAAAGGAAAAAAACTCTATTACAAGGATAAAGAAGGTCTGGAAATTCAGATTCACCGTATTTACAACAGAGTTATTTTTGATGAATTGGACTTACGGACAGATTTAAAATTGGATTTTGACTTTAAGGATGATTTGGAAATAGAATGGGCAGGCCATCCAAATTGGTTTTTCAGAATCAGCAAATATATTCTTCCTTATCTAAAAGGCCCATATTTCATTGATTCTACACTTTTAAGCGAATTGGAGTCAATTCCAGAAGATTTGGAAAATTATGTTTTGAAACCACTCTTTTCATTTTCAGGAAGTGGTGTAATCTTCCATGTCAAAAAATCAGATATCGAAGCCGTCAAAGAAAAAGACCTTTATATTTTACAGAAAAAAGTCAACTACACCCCTATCCTCCAAGCCCCAGATGCCAAAGTGAAAGCGGAAGTCAGGATGCTTTTGGTTTGGCCAGAAAAAGATGCAGAACCTACATTTATGGCAAATTTGGTTAGATTGAGCAGAGGGGAAATGATAGGCGTAAAATTCAATAAAGATAAAGATTGGGTTGGTGGGACGATTGGTTTGTTTGAGAATTAGTATATAATCTTTAACATCTTCGATAAAAATAGCTTGCAAGTATATGCTATTTTGTACTTTGGATAAGAAAAGACTTTATTGAATTGCTGATACTCATTGGCCAACGACAGCCAGCAATTACAAAACCCTTCAAAAGCGCATGAACTTTGGCACTTTTGAAGGGAAAAATAAAAGTGTTGATTACAATATTTCTATTTTTATTAAACATCAAAAAAATCAATAAAGGTCACTTCCCATCATGAGAAATACCATTTTTACGAAATAAAATTTCAAAGGATACTTTTATTTCGATTTTTTAAACCAAAAAACAAGATTTCTACAGTCTTTTTGTAATGAATAAACTTTTATTTCTTTTTCTTTTTAATAGCTTTAAGAAATGAAAGTTCAATCTTCAACTTTCGTTATTAAAAAAAATAAATTTTGTCTTTATCAGGCATTTGATTAGAATTTTCTCAACACCTTTTCACACATGACAATAGGAATATTAAAAGAGCCACAAGAAGAAGCTAGAGTCGCTTTGCTTCCGGAGGCTGTCAAAACCCTTATTTCTTGGGGAACACAAGTCATAATTGAATCAGATGCAGGGCTTTCTGCGTTTGCTGACAATCCTTCCTATGTAGCCGTAGGTGCTTCCATCAAATCGAGAGAGGAAGTCCTTGCTGAATCTGACATGATATGTGGTATACAGCCACTTCTTCAGGAAGAAATTTTAAAAATGAAACCAGAATCTGTACTGTTAGGACAAATGGGTGCGCTATTCAATCCTGATTTAACCAAATTTCTTATCAAAGAAAAAAGGACAGCATTCAGTATGGAACTTGTCCCTAGAACCACAAGAGCTCAAAGTATGGATGTACTTTCCTCCATGGCAACTGTAACAGGATATAAAGCAGTGCTGTTAGCAGCTAGCAGTTTGCCCCGCTTTTTCCCAATGTTTATGACGGCAGCAGGAAGTATTACACCTGCCAAAGTACTGATCTTGGGTGCTGGAGTGGCTGGATTGCAGGCCATTGCTACCGCTAAGAGACTTGGTGGCTCGGTTTCGGCATTCGATGTCAGGCAAGCCGCCAAAGAGGAAGTCCTCTCCCTCGGAGCAAAGTTCGTAGATGTAGAGGGTGCCAAAGAAGATAAAGCTGCTGGCGGTTATGCTGTAGAACAAACCCCGGAATTTATCCAAAAGCAAAAGGACACCATCCATGAATACGCAGCCAAATCCGATGTTATCATCACTACGGCTCAGATTCCAGGTAGAAAAGCTCCTCTTCTAGTCGAAGAACGAACAGTATTAGCGATGAAGCCAGGATCCGTAATCGTAGATCTTGCAGCTTCTTCTGGAGGAAATTGCGCATTGACTCAGCCAGATAAATCGATAGAAATAAACGGTGTCAAGATAATTGGAGTTGGAAATATTGCTTCTGAATTACCTCAAGATGCCAGTAAAATGTATGGCAAAAACTACCTCAATTTTTTGAAACTAATCATCAAGGATGGTGAAATCAACCTCAACTTCGAAGATGACATCGTAAAGGGAACATGTGTATGTCATGCTGGTGAAGCTGTCAATTCCCGAATCTCTGAAATGTTAACAAAATAGAAATGGAAGAATCATTGAATTTTATTGGAGAAAATATGGAAATGATCTATTTCCTGATTCTCGCTATTTTACTAGGAGTAGAAGTGATTTCTAATGTTCCGGCAATCCTCCACACACCTTTGATGTCGGGTGCAAATGCCATTCATGGTGTCGTAGTGGTCGGTGCAATCATCGTCATGTTGCACGCCGCCCCTGACAATTATCCTTCTTTGATCGTTGGCTTTTTGGCAGTTGTCATGGGAACTTTGAATGTGGTAGGTGGATTTGTGGTGACCGATAGAATGTTGGAGATGTTTAAGAAAAAACCGAAAAAATCATGAGTATAAATATACTTGAAATCATATATCTGATTGCCTCATTAACCTTTGTAATTGGGTTAAAAATGCTCAGTCATCCTGAGTCCGCTAGAAAGGGGAATTTGATTGCAGCTGTGGGAATGCTGATTGCTGTGATTGCTACTATTACCATTTATCAGCCATTTGATAATTCTAAATTGATCAATTATGGATTGATCGCCTTGGGTTTGTTAGTTGGAACGATAATCGGAACCATGATGGCAAAAAAAGTACAAATGACGGCCATGCCGCAGATGGTGTCTTTCTTCAATGGAATGGGTGGAGCTTGTGCTGCATTGATCGCAATCATTGAGTTTCAAAACCATGAAGTGGGAATTGGAAATAGTTTTGACGGAGAGTTCTTGGTGATGCTATTAGGGTTGATCATCGGATCGGTTTCATTTTCAGGCTCTATGATAGCATATGGCAAATTAGAAGGGAAAATCAAAGACAAAGTGCTCCCGATGAATCAATTGATCAACGTGGTCATGCTTTTCACAATTGTCGCACTGACAATCTATCAAATGTTAGGCTATGGTGATTCCACTCTCTTTTATATTCTTTTGGTAGTTGCCTTGGTTTACGGGATTCTGTTTGTGATGCCAATTGGTGGAGCAGATATGCCAGTAGTGATTTCATTACTCAACTCATTTACAGGTGTCGCAGCAGCATTTGGAGGATTCCTTTATGGAAACAAAGCGATGCTCACAGGAGGTATTTTGGTTGGTTCGGCAGGAACCATCCTTACGATCCTGATGTGTAAAGCAATGAATAGGTCGTTGACGAATGTTCTTCTAGGAGCATTTGGAGGAACAAAAGCATCAGGTGCCAAAGGAGAAGTTGGTGAACAAACAGCCAAAGAAATCAGCATTTCAGATACAGCCGTTTTACTTTCCTATTCCCAAAATGTGGTCATTGTACCTGGCTATGGTTTGGCAGTAGCACAAGCTCAGCACATTTGCCATGAATTGGAACAATTGCTGGAAGAAAAAGGAGTTACAGTAAATTATGCAATCCATCCAGTGGCTGGTAGAATGCCAGGTCATATGAACGTACTATTAGCTGAAGCTGATGTTCCATACGAAAGAATGCAGGAAATGGAAGAAGTCAACCCAAGAATGGCAAACACAGATGTGGTAGTGGTCATAGGTGCAAATGATGTCGTGAACCCAGCTGCTAAAAAGGACCCTTCCTCCCCTATTTATGGCATGCCTATTTTGGAAGTAGATCAAGCCAAAAATGTCATCATTCTAAAAAGAGGAATGAGTGCTGGTTATGCGGGCATTGAAAATGAATTGTTCTTCTATCCCAAAACAAGAATGCTTTTTGGAGATGCAAAAGATTCATTACAAAAGTTGACAGCTGAAGTCAAAGAGGTTTAGAAGATTGGGTGATTTTAAAAACTTGTCTGCAGTGGCGGATTGGAAAATTGGAAGATTAAGTACACATCAAAAAGTATTTAAACAGCGAAACACTAAATTTAATTTGGTTTAAAATCACTTTTCTGCTTAAAAAAGTGCTTCTAGGTGTAGGCTCAATATGAAAATTAGATAATTATATTGAGTTAGGGTATAATTTATAAGAAATAATAACAATCAATTTAATGATTAAAGAAAGGAGGGCAAGTGAATGTCTTCCTTTTTTCTTTATTTTTACCGTCCATAGTTAATTATACTCCAAAATCAAATTCATATAGATGAAAAAACAACTACTCACGCTATACATTCTGTTTGGGTTAAGCCTTGTTACTTTTGCCCAGACTCCCTTTATAGGAATACAAAATAGTCCAAGAAAAGGAATGATAAGCAGCATAATGAATCCCGCTGAAATCAACAATTTAAATAAAAATGTAGAAGTCAATATTTTTTCTATCAATGCGTCAGTAGGAAATAATATCATATCCTTTGGGGATATCATAGATTTTGGAAATGATGTTGTTGATGTTGCATTTTTGAGGGCAAATGGTCCTGTAAATATGAGAACTGAAGCATCGATCTTAGGTCCTTCAGTTGGAATCAAATCCGGAAAATGGGCGTTTGGTTTTACTACCCAAGCCTTTGCAAAAGCTGATATTATAGATTTGGACCCTACACTTGGGATATCAGTTCTAGATATTGAATTCGAAAGCAGAAGTAGTATCACTTCTATCACAAGTGAATACAATCAAAGAGCAAATGCAACAGGATGGGCTGAAATGGGCTTTACGGTAGGTAGAGAGATTTTTGAAAATGACAGGCATAAATTCTCTGCAGGTATCAGTGCAAAACTTCTTTTCCCTGGAACATATGCCAACTTCGGAATGGATAAACTAAGAGCTGTGATTATCCAAGATGATTTTGAAGTAAGTCTTACTAAATCAGAAGGGACTTTGAACTTAAGCTATTCTGAATCTGACTTCAATGGCAGTAACTTTAACCTTGGCTCAAATGGCTTCAACTTTGGAAAAATAAATGGTTTTGGTTTTGATTTTGGAGGCAACTATCAATTGAAAGACAATAATGGCCAAACAAGGCTCAATACAGGATTATCCATAAGAAATCTTGGCAGCATGACCTTTGGGCAAGGGCAAGTGAACAATACCTACCGAATGAAGATTGAAGAAGGAGAATTTTTCAGGTTAGATCAACTAGCTGGAAATCCTGAAGAAATAGAATCACAGATATTGGCAAGTAGATTTTTCACGAAAGAATCGGAGAGAGATGGTATCAAAACAAGTTTACCATCAGTAATTTCAGCATATGCAGAAATGAAAATAATCGGAATCCTTCATGCAAGTGCTTTTGCTCAGCAGAGATTTGGAGATGACAATGCCAACCAACAGCTTTCTTCACAAAATTTACTCGTAATTACACCAAGATTGGTGTTCGGGAAACTTGAAGTTTATTCACCTTGGTCTAAGACAGAAATTGCAGGTATCAATGGTGGTTTAGGATTGAGATTTGGAGGGTTCTTTGTAGGTAGTAATTCGATTTTGACTGGATTTACAGCAGACTCCAAACAAGCTGATTTCCATATTGGTCTAAGCTGGGGATTCGGCAGAATCAATTAAACGAAAATCTTGACGGTGTTGTTAATGAAATGACTTCTATCCATTCAATGGTAATTACTTGAATTCAATAATTTTCATGTTCTCTTGATTGTTGAAAGCAAAACAAGAAATGGTCTGAAGGACGATTTGAGCTCTTTGGACTACCACTACATTTATCTGCATTGAAAAAACCAACAAGCTATTAATAAGCTCTACTTCAAATAAACTTGCAGAAAACTTAAGTCGTGATCTTACAAACGCTGAATAAAATAAGCCTCCACAATATGCGGAGGCTTATTTGCTATCAAACCTTGTAAACCACTATTCTTAAATTTCTTTAACTATTCAGCTCTGCTATCGTCTAATTTTTTTTCGGTAAGAGAATCCAAACCGATTTCTGTATTTCTAATCCAATAAATTATCTTAGGAATCACCGCAATACTTAGCATTATCGCTCCAAACAAAAGAATATGATATGGATTTGTAAAGTATGTTCCTGAAGTAAAAACTCCTAAAATTAGCAAAGTACTGAACGGCATAGAAACAGCTAGTACATTAATACCAAGCTCTAAGTCAAAAGTAGGCCTCTTTTCCAAATCTTTATTTTTCAACTCTAGTGACCTTACAGCAGACATATGTGCAAACGGCCAAAAGCTAACAGCACTCTGTGGAAATACTACAGCCAATAGTATTGCTGCTTCATTTGGAAGAGGAACTAATAATACAAATATCCCACTCAACATAAAGATAAAACCTGCCCTAAAGACCAAAAGTGCAGTAATCATCCTCAACTGTGCCCATTTGAATACCACAGCTATGCCAATAAAGAGCAAAACCAAAGGTGTCATCATATTTTTCATCATCAGAATTGCATCACTGAGAAATATGGGCATTGTATCAAGATTCACTCCGATACTCAACAGAATGATGGCTGTGATAATGACCAAATTAATAGGCTCCTTGATCATAGAAACTAATAACTCTTTGATCTTTTGAACATTTGACCTAGATTTCAACTGATGGTTTTTGTAAAACCAAGACATAGCCAACATATACGCCGCGATCAGTACAAACACTTTATTCCCAATATCTGATAATGCCGCCCAAGCCAATACATCATCTCCTAAATATTCTACCACAAATGGAAAACAAGTCAAACCTGGAGCAAGAGAAGGAATCAAAAGCATCAATGTCCTCATGGATGCAGAGTTGTTTTCGATTCCAAAAACAGGCATAGTATACCTGGTAAAGAGGAGTAAGATGATATTGAATACCAAAGCCAAAACAGGCAATATCAATAAATCTGGATTAATCTCTATTTTTAACAAAGCCACAAAAATCATTGCGGGCAAAGCAATATCTAATATAATGGTTTTGATCCCTTTGTTTTGATCAGGGGTAACAAATTTCCTTTTCAAAAACAATCCAAGTATTATTAGTAAAATTAATGACAATGTCTTTTGCAGTGCGATACTCATTGAAATTATGTTTTTAAACTGTCACTTTTTTGAAGGAATCCACGAAATACTCCATTTCCTCTCGAGTTCCCATACTTACTCTACACCATGGTTTGTCATTAATTTCAAAAACTCTAATTCCAACACCCGAATCATACATGCTTTTCATGAATTCCTGCCCTTCCATTGCGATAGGGAATATTAGAAAACTGGTTTGGGAAGGAATAACATCATAGCCTAAAGCAGAAATCTCAGTATTGACAAAATCCCTGCATTCAGCATTCTTTTTTCTACAATCTTCCAAAAACTCCTGATCTTGCATACTTACTATAGCTCCTTTGAGTGAAGTAACACAAAGTCCCATAGTACTTCTTACTTTGCTAGTAATAGACTTGATTCTTTCAGGCTGGGCAACTATGTAGCCGATTCTCAAACCAGCCATTCCGTGGATTTTTGAGAAAGTCCTTGCTACAATCACATCCTTCCCCTCTGCTACCAAACCAACCATAGTATTTGAATCTGGCTGGTCCAAAAATTCCAAATATGCTTCATCTACAAACACAGGAATACTTTTTGAAACAGAAGCACAGAATGCTTTAAGCTTCACAGGATCTGTAACCGATCCGGTTGGGTTGTTTGGATTACATACATAGACCAATTTTGTCTCTGAGTCTACAGCCTTTGCCATTTGATCTAGGTCGTGCGCATAATCTTTCGTCAATGGAACCGGTTTCCATGTGGCTCCCAGAGATCTTGCTGTGCTGATAATGGACATGTAGGCAGGATCTGCCGATACTATATTCCCTCCATTGCTAAAAGAAACAAAGGCAGTCTTCTCCAGCAAATCCGACGAACCTGGACCAAGCATGATATGATCTTTACTCACTCCTTCTTTCTCGGCTATCATGCTTATCAAAGTCGATGCATCTTGGTGACCATATCTGTTCCCAGAGCTAATAGATTCTGTAATTGCCTGAATGACTTTTGGGGATGGTCCGTACGGATTTTCATTTGCTGAAAGTCTAGCCATAATTCTAGACTCGTCGTAATTATATGTGGGTATATATTCTTTAAGGGTACTTTCTGGCAAATAAGCATGAAGACCAGAGTCTTTTCTGCTAAACGCAATTGCGGGGCTCACTGTCAAGGCTCCTAGACCTAATAGTGATGACTTAATCCAATTTCTTCTATTGATTGACTTATTCATATAAATGGGTGTTAGAATTGCAACAAAGGTCTTATAACAAATAGCAAGGGCTTAAAATGTTATACAAAAAGGTTTTTTGGGCGACAAAACTTAAGTTATAAGGATATTTTAAAACCTATATCTCTAAATTTTCTGTTAATATAAATAATATAAGTTAATTTTTAAACCATTATTTTATTTAAAGTATGTTTATTTTAGCAAGTGGTTTCATTTTCAAACCAAAGATCCTGTAAATACTAACTTTTTGAAAAAACAAAGGATCATTTATAATACATTTAATGAAAGTGATATGATTAATATAAATATCCGCTTTCTTTTCAGTATCCAAACAAAATGATATATTTCAGATCATTTGATGAACTGATAACTTATCTACTAATAACCAATTACCATTATCCCCTTGAGACATTCTCAAATTTACCTCCTGGTGTAATTGTGGATAATCATATGATTTAATTACTTTTGGGTAAGAAAATGAACCCAAATTCAATAAATTCTATTTGTTAGGAATGATCATACCAGTAACCATTACAGAAAAAGCACAAGACGAGATAAAAAATATCATGTCAAATAAGAATATCCCGAAAGACTATTCACTTCGTGTAGGTGTTAAAGGAGGTGGCTGTGGAGGGATGTCGTATGCTTTAGGATTTGACAAACTTAAAGATGGCGATCAACAGTTCACCATAGACCAAATCCCAGTATTGATCGAAAAAAAGCATGTGATGTTTTTGATGGGAATGCAGATTGACTTTTATGAAGGAAATGAAGCAAGAGGCTTTACATTTATCAATCCTGACATCCCCAAAAGACATGATGCAGAGTAGTCTCCTACCCTGCATCATATTATTTTCACTTTGTAATCTTTTCTATTACTTTCTGAAGTTTTTCCTTACTTTCAGAATAAGGAGCCAAATCAAAAAGCTCAACTTTTCTAAAATCAATAGGATGGCTTTCACTCTGAAGTGAGATGTAGCCTGATTTCAAAGGCTTACCATCAATCTTTACTCCTGGATCAAATGGATTTACATTATCACCACCAATCTGCGGACTGTGATAAGTCAACACTTTTTCCCCTTCCAAAATATGGTGAACTACAGAATCTCCTAATACCAAAAATTCAGCTGTCACCCACTGTTCTCCATGATAAGTCTTGGAATTGGCTGTCACACAATGTGGTGTAAACAACTCTCCATCTATAACCACATTTGTACCTGGAGTACAAAGGTTGCTAGTAGGCCTTGGATTTTCTCCATCTCCACCAAGCATTTGTCCTTCGATGGAAATTGGAAAATCTTGGTCAACCATCATTGTGGAAGGATCTTGAGAATGTAACATTGCCCCACTGTTTCTAGTAGCCCAACCCTCACCACCTTCAGCTTGTTCTCCCACAAATCTATACTCAACTCTCAACAGATAATATGAAAAAGGATCTTTGTAAAAAATGTGTCCATATTGTTTGTCAAATTGATCATAACCATCATATCTGACTTTCATCAAACCATCTTCTACTCTAAATGTATTGGCAAAATTATCATTTAACTCATGCTTGGAAATCTTTATCAACCAATCATCCAAATCTTCTCCATTAAACAGCTGTATCCAATCTCCTGCTATTTCAGCTTGGGTTTCCTTTTTCGTATCATCGGCTTCATTATTTTTCGTTGGATTACAAGCATAAAAAAAAGCTGCCATTGAAAATAATAAAATTAAATTTTTCTTCATCATAATAAATTTTATTTGCTGTGGTTTAATAAGTAAAGGTAATTAGAACAAAGCTAAAGAAAATAAAAGCTTGCAAAGAACAAGTTAAAGACATAATTTCGATTTTTAAAAAAAACTCAT
This sequence comes from Belliella calami, assembly GCF_022549695.1. Classification (GTDB taxonomy): domain Bacteria; phylum Bacteroidota; class Bacteroidia; order Cytophagales; family Cyclobacteriaceae; genus Belliella; species Belliella calami. Next base: position 423,653 of record NZ_JAKZGS010000002.1, read on the forward strand.
GTTGCGATTTCTGACTGGCATTTTATTTTGCTTCTCGCTTATTCTTTTTTTCAGTGTGTACATCTCACCAGAGTTTTTTCCCTATGCAGGTCTTTTGACACTCTTGATTCCCCTGTTGATTATTTTAAACCTACTATTTTTCTTTTTATTAGCTTTCGCAAAAAGAAAATTAGCATTTCTTCCCCTTCTAGCTTTGGTTTTGGGATGGAAATTTGTCGGTGTCACATTCCAACTAAATCCCCATGCTGAAAACCCTTCCGGACTTTCTGTTTTGACTTACAATGTACACCTGCTCAAATACACAAAAAATGGTGAAGACCACAATACGGTCACTCAAAACATAACAAAATGGCTCAGAGACAACCCTTCTGATATCAAGTGCTTACAGGAATTTTATCAGGATTACACTACTCCTTCCCAAAATGCCATAAAAGCCATAGGAACAGATGTTGGATACGAATATTCTTATCAAGTCATCGAAGGAAACCCTACCAAAAGATCATATGGAATGATAATTTTCAGCAAATACCCAATAATCAATGAGGGGAGAATTTTTGAAAATAACAATACCAATGGAGTTATATACGCTGATGTCAAAATAGAAAAAGATACCGTGAGGATTTATAATGCCCACTTAGAATCTATGAGTATCTCTTCTGAAGGGTTAAGCAATCTTGATGGGATCAAAGAAAACTACCGAGAAACCCTTGGCAAATTGAAGCGTGGGCAAATCATTAGGGCTTCACAACTGGAAATCCTCAAAGAACATATGAGGAACAGTCCATATGCAAATATACTCGTTGGAGATTTCAATGACGTACCTTACAGCTACACTTATTTTTCTTTAAGAAAATTAATGAAAAACGCATTTGAAACAGCAGGAAGAGGATTTGGATTTACATATAATAAAGTTCTGTTTTTCTTGAGAATTGACAATATCTTCTATGATGATATTCTTCAAGTTGAGCGTTTCAAGACTCACAGAGAAGTTGACTATTCTGACCATTATCCAATTTCTGCCACATTTAACTGGGATAAACCACTTCAAAAAATAAATAATGAACAGGAAATGAATTAATTTCTTTCAACAACTTCATTTTACTTTTTGGCAATAACATTTTCTATTCCTACTTTCAGGATAAGTTACCCCCATTGATGAATAGCTTGATACACCCCTCAAAAATTCGTATAATTAATCATGCAATTAACAGATACCAAATACATCCAAAACAGTATTCCGAGTGAACTGAAAGTTGTCATTATTAATGCACTTGATTTTTATCCAGACCTTGCTGACGTGACGATAGAGTTTAAACTGAGCGAAAATATCAGGAAATCAGTCATGCAAGCGCAACCCAAATTCAGCACAATGTTTGGGTCAAGAAATAAGAGAACCTACATAATCAAAATCAGCAGGTTCTTTTCGTTGAAAGGAAAAGTTACCCCAATTCACATGCTCCCAAAAAACGTCCTTATCGGTTGGATAGGTCACGAACTGGGGCACATTATGGATTATTTGAACAGAAGTAATTGGTCTATGATCCTGTTTGGCATAGGCTATCTCACTTCCAAAAGCTTCATCATTTCCGCAGAAAGAGTTGCAGACACATATGCAGTAGATCATGGGCTTGGCGACTACATCTTAGCCACCAAGGATTTTATACTTTATCAAGCTGGGATGCCTGAAAAGTATATTCAAAAGATCAATAAACTATATCTACCACCAGAAGAGATTATGTATTTGATGGAGAACAAATCACTCAAAGATTAAATCAAAACACCGATTAAAATTTAGTTTTCGCAACGTATTCTTCCCACTCCCTAAAATCTTTTTCTTTCATAACTCTAGGAATTTTAACCTGACCACCTTTTTGCTTGGTTTCCTCAGTCCATTTTCTAAACATCTCATCAGATACAATCTTTACCTCTACACTCTTCAGTGCTTTTCCTCTTGCTACCTTGTAGTTTTTGTTGTTTTCTTGCAAAATAGCATCTAATCTACTCGAAAAATCTTTTTCTTTACCCTTCGTCTCACCTCCTATCCCAAGATACCATCTGTGTAGGTAATCACCTTCTTCCAAAATTGCAGCTACTGTGAACTCTTTTATTTGGCAATCAAATTCATCACTCAATTGCTCCATAGCTTTATTCATTTGAATTACAGAAAGTTGCGAACCAACAACATTTAGAAAATGCTTGGTCCTTCCAGTTATTTTAATTTCGCCTTTTCCCTTATCCGTAAAAGCTATGGTATCTCCTATCATGTATCTCCAAGCTCCAGATACAGTGCTTATTAACAAAACATAGTCTACCCCTTCTTCTACGTCTTCTATTCTGACAGATTTCGCTTCTTGATTCACACTCCCATCTTCAGCCATGTTCTCAGGCACAAATGGTACAAATTCAAAATAAATCCCATTGTCGGTAATCAAGGCCATAGAATCAGTTTCTTTTCTGAGCTGTGTAGCAACATAACCTTCAGAAGCCAAGTATGTATCGATTACAACAATTTCCCTACCACACAGTTTTTCAAATGATTTCCTATATGGCTCAAATGCTACTCCACCAGAAGTATAAACCTGAAAATTCGGCCATACATCATGGATTGTTTCAGCATTGTTGTATTCGATTACTTTTTTGATCATCAACTCTATCCAGGAAGGTATGCCAGAGATCGCTCCTATATCCCAATTTGTAGATTCCTTTGCCAGTTCTTCAACTCTCTGATCCCAGTCGTCAATAGCGGAAATTTCCTTTCCAGGTCGATAAAATCCTTCAAACCAAAATGGAATCTGACTTGCACTAATCCCACTAATCTCTCCTTCAAAATGTCCATTGACCTCTTTAAGGTTTGTACTACTGCCAAACATCAAAATTTCTTTCTCGAAAAATTCGGCAGGCAAATCAAAATCAGCTATCCCTTTGATCTGTTGCATACCAGCTCTTCTTATTGACTGAAGCATATCATCCGTCACAGGAATGTGTTTTTTGGTACTTGTGGTACCACTTGAGACTGCAAAAAATTTAACTTTTCCTGGCCAAGTTACGTCCTCACCTCCATCTATTACTTTCTGCCACCATTCTTCTCGAAGTTGATCGTAATCAAAATAAGGAACTTCCTTAGCAAATTCTTCTCTTATATTTTCTGACTTAAGTATCTTTTCAAATTGATAATACTTACCAAAAGATGTGTTTTTTGCTTTGGACAACAATGATTCCAACGCTTTTTCCTGAGCTTCTTTAGGGTCTGAATTTGTAAAAATCTTGTCTACGGCTTCAACAGATCTTTTTATAATTTCTCCAATGATTGGCATACTGAATAAATGTTTTATATGAATAAACCCAGCAATAAATATTATTGCTAAGATTCAAAAGTTTGTATAGTTGGTAATTAACTAGATTTGAATTAAAACAACTTTCAAGCCATGAAAATAAAAATCCTCAAAGCTTTCAGAAAATCTGAAAATTTTGAGGATTTAAAACTGAATAAAATAATAGAACTCTAATCTAGAATTTTAACGATTGTGTATGGATTAATTTTATAGCTAATACTATCACTACCGCAAATTCAAATACATTCTAATATTTTTACCAGAAAACGATGTATAAGGCTGTTGTTATCAATACAATAATAAATGCACCAATTTTGAATCCAAAGGTTGTTTTGAAAATGTCACCACTCACATCAATACTGTTTGGATGGTCTTTTCCTTTCCCTTCTACCAAGCTGATCAAGATCATCAAGCCTGCCAAGATGAGGAATACCAACCCCATTCTGTCCAAAAATGGTAAGGAAGGCCAAAACTCTTTCAAGACTACCGAAAGCGGAATACTAAGCGCTGCACCAGTCAGGGCTGCATTTGAAGTGGTTTTTTTCCAAAATACACCAAAGAAGAATATAGCAAAAACCCCTGGACTTACGAAGCCTGTATATTCTTGAATAAACTGAAATGCTTGATCCAATTCTCCTAGGGCAGGTGCTACAATCGCTGCTATGACAAATGCCACTACAGCAGTAATTCTTCCCACTTTTACTTGCTTTGCTTCTGAAGCATTTTGACCAAAATACTTTTTGTAAATATCCATTGTAAAAATAGTCGAAGTACTATTTGCCATTGAAGCCAGTGAAGAAATAATAGCTGCCGTCAATGCTGCAAAAGCCAAGCCTTTCAAACCTGTTGGGAGTAATTGTAGCAAAGTAGGATATGCTCTATCAGATTTGATAATTCCTGTCACTGGGTCTTTCATCGACTCGATAAAACCCGTATCTATACCATTATTCACAATGACCAAAGCCGCAATCCCTGGAATAACGACGATCAAAGGCATCAACAATTTCAAGAAACCTGCAAAGATCATCCCTTTCTGGGCTTCATCTAAACTTTTGGCAGCAAGTGCTCTCTGGGTGATATATTGGTTGAATCCCCAATAACTCAAATTAGTGATCCACATACCACCAACCAAAACACTGATTCCAGGCAAATCCATATAAGCATCCCTAGTACCTCCTTTGCCATCTGGGATCATCATTTCCCCTTTTGAAAGTATCATGGAAAAATGTCCTGGAACCTCTTGTCTCAATAGACTCAATCCTTCCCATGCACTTCCACTACCTACCATCGTCAAAGCTATATAGGTGGTCGCCAAACCACCTGCAATCAAAAAGAAAACCTGAACCACATCAGTCCAAGCTACTGCCTTCAAGCCACCATAAATTGAATAAATCATTGCGAAAAGCGCCAATCCGATGATCCCATATGTCAAGGGAACATTCATGATCGTGTTCAAACTCAAGGCACCCAAATATAACACTGAGGTTAAATTCACAAATACGTACAAGGCCAACCAAAAAACAGCCATTGTAGTCCTTACTCGAGTATCGTATCTGTCCAAAAGAAATCCAGGCATGGTATAGATGCCTTTTTTGATGTAGACTGGCAAAAAGAAAATCGCTACTACTATAAGCGTGATTGCCGCCATCCATTCGTATGTCGAAATCGCCAATCCAAGTGCAAACCCGGAACCTGACATTCCTATAAACTGCTCTGCGGAAATATTGGATGCAATAAGAGAAGCTCCAACAGCCCACCATGGTAAAGCTTTGGAAGCAAGAAAATAATCCTGCGAATTTTTAACATGGCCCTTTTTCTCCCGAGAGACAAAAAGACCCATTCCGATAATTAGGCAACAATAGCCAATGAATACAATGAGATCTAAAGGTTCTAATAACATAGGTTGAAATTGATTATATGGGGTTTAATTTTGGTTTGCGAATTTCAAATATAGGTTTTTCAAATTAGTATTTTATGTAAATTCAATAAATGTATGAGGTCGTTCTATTTTTATGATAGAATAGATTACTTTTTCATCAAAACATCACTTTATTTTATGCAAAAACACCCCTTCAAATATTTTATGAAGGGGTGCTTTCTAATAGAAAAATCAATTAATTATCACCTAACTCATACTTTAAAGTCCTACCCTTTTCTATTGCAGGTAAACCTTCCGTCATCCACAATGGCGCAGGAGCACCTTTGAGGTAATGATCAAAAAATTGCGACAATCTTACCGAGAGATCTTTTCTGTTTTTTCTTTGGACAAGGTTATGATCTTCATCATTGTATTGCAACAACCAAGCTGGCTGATTCAATCTTTTCAAAGCCATAAACATCTCAATTCCTTGATACCATGGAACTGCTCCATCTGCATCATTGTGCATGATCAAAACTGGTGTCTGAACTCTATCCATATAGAACAAAGGAGAGTTTTCTAAATAATACAGAGGTTTTTCCCATAATGTACCACCTATCCTACTTTGAGTTTGTTCATATTGGAACATCCTACTCATACCAGTTCCCCATCGAATACCACCATAAGCTGAAGTCATGTTCACTACTGGAGCCCCTGCTCCTGCAGCTTTGAACATATTGGTTCTCGTGATCAAATGCGCCACTTGATAGCCACCCCAGCTTTGGCCTTGAATAGCCATATTATCTGCATCAACAAAACCTTTTGCAACGATCGATTGAACACCTGGAATTATACAATTGTATGCACTAGGTCCAGGAAGACCCAAATCATATTTAATATCCGGAACAAACACCAAATATTCATTACTTACAAAATAAGGTATATTAATAGTTGATGCACTTGGTGCTGGCGCTCTGTAACTATGCAAGCCATCAGAATTCCTTTCGTAGAAATAAACCATCATTGGATATTTCTTTTTAGGGTCAAAATTTTCTGGCTTAAACAACAACCCCTGCAACGGTACTCCATCATTGGCAAAGTACTCGACCAATTCAACAGTCCCCCAGTTCACATCATTTTGCTGAGGGTTTGCCTGAGAAAGCTTTGTCAACTGTGACATCGACATATCGGTAGCGTAAACATCAGCATAATCTTGATAAGTTGATCTTCTCACAGTTACTTTGTCCGATTCTGTTGCTTTGTTTAAGCCCATATATCTATGGTCAGAAAAAACAATAGAAGACGGAGCTTTTGTACCATTGATATCTCCTGTATAAAATCCGTTTTTCTTATTATATTCATGAAAAGCAGTCAACACAAAAGGCAAAGCTGGATCAATCCCTTCTTTCTCTTCCTCTTCGAGTTTTTGTCTTCTAAATTCAATAGTTTGCTTTCTTCCTTCTCCCAATGTGATATTTTTGGGAGCTTCTTTTCCAGTAGGGTCTATTTTCCAAATATCATATTTGTCATAAACCAAGAAAGCTTTGTCATCTTTCATCCAACCTGCAGCACCATAGCTTCCTGGCAAAGAAGGTGAGTCATGTTGTTCATTATAAAAATTGACTTCCATGGATTTAGTCAAATTCTTGATTGATTTTGATGCTATATCATATGCTACCCATGCACTATCACTATTGTCATACCAATACACATATTTTCCGTTAGGAGAAAGCTGAGCATATCCTGATAGTGCTTTCTGAATCAGAGTTTTAGTACCATTTTCAAGATTTACCAAATAAGTATCTCTGCCAATTTGCGTATTCCAGCTGTATTCTCTTCTGTAAGGCGAATCATCAGTGGCAATACCTATTTTATGCTTTGTCTTGGTGTCGTAACTGATACTATTGATTTGTTGATCACCTATCTGAATGATTTTCTTATCCTTGATACTATAAGCTGCCAAATAGCTTTTATTTTCCTCTCTCCCTTTATTTTTCAACTGCATAGGCTGGATTTCGGCATCTTGCCAACCCCATATATCCAATTTGACACGCTCATCATCAAGAATCGTGGTATCATCTTCATATGCAAAGGTTGCATAATCAGAAATTGTCCCAAAATAAACCTGACTGTCATCAGCTGAAAAATTAATTCTTCCTGATTTACTAATCATTCCATTTTCTAGTATCCCAGATGAATTTTTTTCTGCTATTTTTTGATTATTTGCTTTTGCTATATCATATAGATACAAGTCATAATAGGGCTTTTTGGTTTTCAAAGAATCCTCAGTCGTCAAATAAGCCAATAGCTTACCAGAATCCGAAAATTGAGTCGATAAATATTCTGTTTTTCCAACATCTATAATTTGGGAAACTCCTGTTTTCAAATCCAAAAGAAAAATTCCTTCATTCTTCAAAGTATCCTCTGTGGCTTTCACATAATATAAGTGTGAACCATTTTCAGAGAAGCCATATGACTTTACCCTATCATATTCATAAACTGATTTTCCATCAAATGATCTAACCAAAAGTTTGGTGCCATCCGTTTTCTTTGGTTTTTCGGGAGCTTCCACTTTTGTAGTGTCACCTTCTTCCCTTTTGGCAGGTTTTATTGGCAAGGCTTTCTCAAACAAAACAGCCAACCAGTTTGCGTCTTTTTTTGGAGTCGCAAAAGATTTGACTCTAGATAGCTTTTCTATATCACCTGTCGCCAACTGAATGACAAAAAGTGAATCTTTTGGCATATCTTCTCCTTTGGTCTTTTTTAACTTTAGTACTTTCAAAGAATCCTTCTCTGCCACGATTCTTCCTACACCGAAATTATTATCATTTGAAAAGGAAAACCTACCTCCTCTTGGGATGACAAATCTTTTTCCAGTATTGTTATGTCCAACGATTTCCAATCGGCCATCTCCATCTTGAGGATTGACCTCAAAACTAACCCATTCTCCATTGGATGAAATTTTGTCAGAAGAAACAGATTCCCATCCATCATAATCTGCGTGAGTTAAAGATCTTTTTTGCTGTGCACTGGCATTTATCACAACAAATAAAAGAGCTAAACCTAATAGCTTTTTAATTTTTAAATCCATGTTTCAATTTATTTGAGGACAAGTAAATAAAGTTCCTATTGAATTGCCTTAAGTTTTATATCAATGGAAAATAGTGAGTATAAGAACTATCTATTAAGACTTTTCATTCTAATGATATTCCAAAAGAGAAGATTCTAATTATTTTCCAATTGTGATTTCCCTTTCCAAGTATCCACCACGGGTAGATAGCAGTTTCAATTTAGCTTTTACTGGTTCTTTTTGATTTAACTTTACTCTAAAGCTTTCTTTTTTCACTTCTCTTACATCAGTGTAGCCCGAGTAAATAGTTTTATCAAACAACTCCGGCTGGGTGATTTGCACTTTCGCATTTTCAAAACCTTTTAACAGTTCTTTGTCAAATTCAAGGATCAATCTATCTTCCTGTACAATTTTCACTCTTTTTGCCTGCTCCAAAGCCACCGGAAGACCTCCAGAATTTGTCCATTCTATAGATATTTCATATTCATCTGAAGCTATTGCCACCACCTCTACTTCTATAATCTCTACTTGTGGCAATAGCTTCGCCATAGCCAGGTTAAACAATGACTGCTTTTTGATCCACCTTTCCAATTGCCAAGGCGGGCCGTTTTGGGAAAAGAATTTTGGATGGAAACCTCCGATCTCAACTTCTCCTAACTGAGGATGCTCAAACTTTTCCCATTTTCTGAATCCATTGGAACTATTTTCCTCGTCATCCCACATCAGAGCATCATAATCGTCGTACACGCCATCACCATCATAATCTTTCATAGCGCCATTGTTCCACAACTCATCGCCATACCACATCGCTCCGTAATAGAAATATCCGAAATCAGGCCCATGCCCAAACAATGGACTCGGTTTCAAAGGGTCTCCAGTAAGTCTATTTGTCTTATATCTTGTACTGTAAGTTTCATACACATCACCTGCCCATGGATAACCTGTGATATCGATTCCCATCTGATCAAATTTCTTATACAACTCCAAATCTGAAGGAAACATACTTTCCTCACTTGAAGATGTTGATGGCGGTCTAAGATGCATTGGGACCCTTGTATCCAATGAGTTGACCACTGAGATATTTGGGTGAGACAATAGCCAAAGAACAGTAGATCGCGTTTCTATTTCGCTCAAAGGATACTCACCTGCTCCCCACTGGGTATAGCCTCTACCGGTCATATCCCCTCCAGAATCAGGACGCCAGTTTTCCGGATAATTTCTATGCAAATCCAACCCCCCAATCCCATCTTCATTGAACTTACCGTCCCCATCATTATCAATACCTTCCGTATACATCAACCACTCACCTTGGCCTTCAAATACTCTCTTCATCAGCCTTCCACTTGGATCTCTTGGATCAAGGGTATAATTTGCTTTCTCCTTTTCCTCCTCTGTCACAGCTTTTTTTCGCATGTTATGGATAATCCCATCTCCATTGAGATCTTCTTCTGGATCTTCATCCATTAAGCCGTCTTTGTCTACATCATATGGCCGAACAGTACTCCTATTCCTCTGTTCTGTGTACAGATACATGGTAGATCCATCTGGATTATTCTGAGGCCTTACATAGATTGTTTTTGTGTCAATCAAAGCTGTAATCTCAGGATCCTTCCCATAGTTTTCCAACAAATGCTTGGTCAACCAAAGTACCGCTTCACTACTAGTAACTTCTCCGCCATGCCTCCCTCCTTCAAAATATGCAGCAGGCTTATCCGTATGTTTTCCAGTATTTTTATTGGTGATAGTCATTTGGATAATCGGTCTTCCTTCAAAAGAAGTAGCTACCTCATACAACTCTGTGATATCGGGATATTGCTCTGCCCACTTCAAATACCAGTGATACATGACTTTTGGAGTATGGTAAATATCAAATTCTAATGTCTCTTCAGGTTCATACTGAACTTCTACGAATTGATGTTTCTTGAAAAATGATTGCCCGTGTCTTTCTCCTGAGACTACATAGTTTTTCATTTTGTCATCATCTTCTGGCCAGACTTTCGCTGATTTTAGAAGTTTATCAGCGGATTGGGCGATTGACATGCTGATGCATAATGAAAGAAAAAATGAAATAAGTATAATGTGCTTCATATTGCGGATAGATTTGTTTGAGTTAAAGTTAAGTGCCTATCCAATTCATTCCTAACCACTCAAAAAAAATCCCTACCAAATATTTGGTAGGGAATGGCAATTAAACACTTTTCTCAATTATTTTCTGATAGTCAACTCGAAATCTGTAGCATCATATCTTGAATACCCTGGAACAGGCAGACATTTAGGTAACTTGCGTAACACATGCGCCATTCGCTCTTCCAGACCTTTGTCTACTTCCGTTAAAAATTTATATCCAATTAATTTGCCCTTATTATCAATGTTCAAAATCACTTTTACTTCTTCAAGACTGGCACTAATTTTTGTTCTGAAAATAAAAGGAGTGTAACTTTCAACCATTTCTAATGTAAAAGCCGGCCAAACCCAAGCTGACCCAAAATCTACCGAATAGCTGTCTTCACCATTCTCTAGAATCCGCTCCAAAGAAACTACCAAATCATTATCATTCTTATACAAAATAAGATTTCCTTTTTTCAAGATAATCTTTCCCTTTTCAGAAGCATCTATTTCTGCTGAATCAAAGGCATATACTGAACATATAGCACTGGAAAAGAAAACAAACAGAAATAATATGGATTTAGTGACCTTCATGTAAAATATATTAACATCAACAATCAAAAATACAGAATAAATATTTTCAAACCTATATTAATGCATTTTAAATTTTTCATTAAAAATAAAAAAGTCTTGCCAATAGCAAGACCCTTTTCAGAATATAAACCCAAATATAACTTTAGAGATTAAAAGTTTTTATTAATTAAAATACTGAATTACAAAGACAATCTTTGATTATTCAATTTTTTATTTGATACGATTTGATAATTACCAAATAATATTCACTCTTAATTCTTAGATGCCAAAATAAATGTATTTTCTCCAATTTTACAAATTGAAAAATTTATTTTGCATTTTTTTAAGTATTTCATAATTTGACGACTGATTTATTAACATACCTCTAATTTAACCTCAAAATAATGGACAAAATTTTAGATATTGACAATGTGGATTTGAAGATCATTTCACTTTTAAATGATGACGCAAAAACTCCATACACTGAAATAGCAAAAAAAGTCTTCGTTTCTTCTGGTACTGTGCATGTGAGAATGCGTAAGCTCGAAGACATGGGGATCGTGAAAAGCGCAACCTTAAACATAGATTTTTCAAAATTGGGATATGACATCTCTGCATTCCTTGGAATTTATTTGGAAAAAAGCTCTCTATATGACACGGTGATTGAAAATTTAAAACAGATTTCAGAAGTTATCAACGCTTATTATACAACTGGAAATTATAGCATTTTCGCAAAAATAATTTGTAAAGACACAAATCATCTCAGGACAGTTTTAGATAACATCCAAAAAGTAGAAGGTATTGATAGAACAGAAACCTTGATCGTATTGGAAGAAAGTATAAACAGGCCAATTCAATTTTTCGATAAGACTGGAAAAATCTAAATTAAAGTAAAAATAAATTAGATTAAATCTAAATAAAATAAATTTGTTAAATTTCTAAGATTTTTTATAATTTATCAATCAAGGCTAGGTTATCTAAACCTAGCCTTTTTATATTTTCAATCAATTCTTTTTCAATACGTTACCATTCATAATATCTATCAAATATAGATTTTATGAATCTGTTTGAACAATATATTTTAGATAAATGTTGTATCTTCGCATCACAAACTATAATTAGTCTAAATAACTCACACACATGAGCAAAGACAATCAAATTTTAGAAGAGCTTACTTCAAAGGATTACGAACATGGATGGTCAGTCGATATGGAAGTCGATGAAGCTGCCACAGGATTAAATGAAAATATCATTAGGTGGATTTCTGCCAAAAAAGAAGAACCACAATGGTTGCTTGACTGGAGGCTGAAGGCATTCAAAACTTGGCTTGATATGAAAGAGCCAGAATGGGCCAATGTCACATATCCTAAAATAGACCTTCAGGGTCTGAAGTATTACTCTGCACCAAAAAAATCTAACAAACCAAAAAGTTTGGATGAAATAGATCCTGAACTTTTGCAGATATATGAAAGATTGGGAATTTCACTCAATGAACAAAAGAAATTGCAGGGAATTGCAGTGGATGCTGTATTGGATTCGGTTTCTGTTGGTACGACTTTCAAAGACACTTTATCCAAAATGGGAATTGTTTTTTGTTCTTTCAGCGAAGCTGTAAAAGAACATCCGGAATTGGTGAAAAAGTATTTGGGATCGGTAGTCCCAATGACTGATAATTATTATGCTGCATTGAATTCAGCAGTATTTTCTGATGGATCATTCTGTTACATTCCGGCAGGTGTTAGGTGCCCAATGGAACTTTCCACCTATTTCAGAATCAATGCTGCCAATACCGGCCAATTTGAAAGAACGCTGATCGTAGCAGAAGAAGGGTCTTATGTTTCTTATTTGGAAGGCTGTACTGCTCCCCAAAGAGACGAAAACCAACTTCACGCTGCAGTTGTGGAGATTTACGCAGCCAAAAACTCAGAAGTCAAATACTCTACTGTTCAAAACTGGTTCCCTGGTGACAAAAATGGCAAAGGTGGAATTTACAACTTTGTGACGAAAAGAGGTATTTGTGCCGGCGATTTTTCAAAAATTTCTTGGACTCAAGTAGAAACAGGTTCGGCTGTGACATGGAAATATCCTTCTTGTATTTTGAAAGGTGATAATTCTATTGGGGAATTTTACTCAGTAGCTGTCACCAACAATTATCAACAAGCTGATACGGGTACCAAAATGATTCACATTGGTAAAAACACCAAATCTAGGATTGTATCAAAAGGAATCTCTGCCGGCAAATCTCAAAATTCCTACAGAGGACAAGTTCAAGTTATGAAGAGAGCTACCAATGCGAGAAATTTCTCTCAGTGTGACTCTTTGCTAATGGGTGATAGATGTGGTGCGCATACCTTCCCTTACATTGATATTCAAAATTCTTCAGCTAAAGTTGAACATGAAGCGACTACATCGAAAATCGGTGAAGATCAGCTATTCTATTGCAATCAAAGAGGTATAGCCACTGAAGATGCTGTAGCCTTGATTGTCAATGGATATGCAAAAGAAGTTTTGAATCAACTACCTATGGAATTTGCAGTAGAAGCACAAAAACTACTTGCTCTTACTCTAGAAGGATCTGTAGGATAAGCTTTAGGATAGATAGAATTGAATTAGAAAAATTGAAGATTACGAAATGTTAACGATAAAGAATTTACATGCCTCAATAGAAGGCACTCCAATATTAAAAGGTATCAACCTTGAAGTTAAGCCAGGAGAAGTCCATGCGATAATGGGGCCTAATGGTTCAGGGAAATCTACTTTGGCCTCTGTATTGGCAGGAAGAGAAGAATATGAAGTCACAGAAGGCGAAGTTTCTTTCAAAGGAAAAAACCTTTTGGAACTTTCTCCTGAGGACAGAGCTAGAGAAGGTGTGTTTTTGGCTTTTCAATATCCTGTGGAAATCCCCGGTGTGAGCTCTACCAATTTCTTGAGGACAGCTGTCAACCAAGTACGAGAATACCGAGGACTAGAAGCACTTGATGCTGTGAAATTCCTTTCTATCATGAAAGAGAAAATGAAACTTGTAGAGATCGATCAAAAACTTTTGAGCAGATCTTTGAATGAGGGGTTTTCTGGTGGAGAAAAGAAAAGAAACGAGATTTTTCAAATGGCCATGCTTGAGCCAACCCTATCCATTTTGGATGAAACTGACTCAGGATTAGATATTGATGCATTGAGAATTGTATCAAATGGTGTAAACCAATTGAAGTCTTCTGAAAATGCTACAATCGTAGTCACTCACTATCAAAGGTTGCTAGATTATATCGTACCGGATTTTGTCCATGTTCTATACAATGGAAAAATTGTAAAATCAGGCACAAAAGAACTTGCCTTGGAATTGGAAGAAAAAGGATACGACTGGATCAAAGAAGAAGCTGACGCTGCTTCTGTTTAATTCCACTCATTTCTTAAAGAATCCCATACAATGACTACTATTATTAAAAATAAAGCTACAGACCTGTTTCTGGAAAACAATCCCAATTTCTCGACTTTTGAAAACTTGAGAAAGAATGGATTGGAATTTTTGGAAGCGAAAGGACTTCCCCACTTAAAAGAGGAAGAGTATAAGTTTACTCAAATCAGTAAAAAAATTGAGCAAAATATCTCTTCGTTCAAAGGTGCAAAAAGATCTGAACTTACTTCAGAAAATTTAAAATCAAATTTATTTGAAGGTTTTGAAGGTGATGTTGTTGTATTCAACAATGGTCATTTTGATGCAGAATTGTCATCTATTTCTGCCCAAAACTACTCTTTTTCAAAGTTGTCAGAAACACAACCTGACTTGTTGGGTCAAATCGCCAAAAATGAAAAAGATCCTTTTACAGCTCTCAATAGTTTGGCATTCGAAGATGGAATCCATATTTCTGTAGAAAAAGGAAAAAAAGTAGAAAAACCTATTTTCCTGATTCATTTCAACAAAGCAAATGAAGGGCAAATAATTAATTCAAGAATCTTGATTGAAATTGCTGAAAATGCAGAGGTGACATTTATTGAAAACACTGTTTCTTTGGACGAAGAAGTTTATTTCTCCAATGCAGTCGTAGAAATCAAGGTCAATCAAAATGCCCATGGCTATTATTACAGATTGCAGAACGAAAACAGAAAAGCAATTGGTGCAAACAACTTCGCAACAGACATCCACAGAGATGCGACTTTCACTTCTGTTGCTACCCAGCTTCAAGGTGATATGCTGAGAAACAATCTCACATTGAACTTACTTGACAGTGGTTGCGAAGGAAATATGTATGGTCTCTATTTGTTGAATGGCAAAACACATGTTGACAATCATACCAATGTAGATCACACCAAGCCACATTGTGATTCCAATGAACTTTACAAAGGTGTCCTTGCGGATTCATCCCGAGGAGTATTCAATGGGAAAATATTTGTGAGACAAGATGCTCAGAAGACAAATGCATTTCAGCAAAACAACAATATTCTAATGTCTGAAGATGCCATCGTCAACACAAAACCACAGTTGGAAATTTGGGCTGATGATGTCAAATGTTCACATGGCTGTACTACAGGGCAGTTGGAAGATGAGGCGTTGTTTTATCTTCAAGCTAGAGGAATTGGTAAAGAACATGCAAAAGGCTTGTTGCTTTATGCATTCGCAGGTGAAGTTTTCGAGCATATCGCATATGAACCTTTCAAAGAATATTGCATCCAATTAGTACAAGAAAGATTGGGAAGCAATTTTTAAAATCACTTATGCCATTAAATATTGATCATATAAGAGGACTTTTCCCAGTACTTCATCAAGAAGTAAATGGAAAACCTTTGATTTATTTTGACAATGCAGCGACTACCCAAAAACCTTTGGCAGTCATAGAGTCATTGTCAGATTATTATAAAAAAGACAATTCCAACATCCATAGAGGAGCGCATACTTTAGCTGATAGGGCGACGAGATATTATGAAACCACACGAGGATTGATCAAAACTTTCATCAATTCAAAAGAGGAAGCTGAGATCATTTTCACCAAAGGCACTACTGAAGGAATCAATTTGGTAGCAGCTACATTTGGAAGGAAATTCATCAAGGAAGGTGACGAAATCATCATTTCTACCCTCGAACACCACTCAAATATAGTCCCATGGCAAATACTGTGTGAAGAAAAGGGTGCAATCTTAAAGATAATTCCTATCAATGAGGCTGGAGAATTGGATATGGAAGCTTATGATGGGCTTTTGTCTCCAAGAACAAAGCTTGTGAGTGTAGTCCATGTTTCCAATGCTCTGGGCACAATCAATCCGGTTGAGGAAATCATTTCGAAAGCGCATAAAGTTGGAGCAAAAGTTTTGCTGGATGGAGCCCAATCGACTAGTCATCTTGAGGTAGATGTTCAGGCCTTAGATTGCGATTTCCTTGTTTTCTCAGCACACAAACTCTATGGCCCTACAGGCTTGGGAGTTCTATATGGCAAAAGAGAAATACTTGACGCAATGCCACCTTATCAAGGTGGTGGAGAAATGATCAAGGAAGTAACATTTGAAAAAACAACTTTCAACGAACTACCTTTCAAATTCGAAGCTGGCACACCAAATATTGGGGATGTGATTGCATTTGGGAGGGCTTTGGAGTTTATCAATGATCTTGGCAAAAAAGAAATCAAAGCACACGAAGACGACCTCCTCTCCTACGCTACAGAACATTTACAGGCTATCAAAGGATTTGTACCAGTGGGGACGGCCAAAGACAAAGTCAGTGTAATTTCTTTTAACATCAACGGCATGCATCCCTTTGATGTCGGAATGATGCTTGATGCAAATGGGATAGCTGTCAGAACTGGTCATCATTGCACGCAGCCTTTGATGCAAAGATTTGGGATTGAAGGAACTGTTAGGGCTTCATTCTCTGTTTACAATACCAAATCAGAAATTGAGACGCTTGTGGCTTCTGTTTCAAAAATTGCAAAAATCAAGAACAAATGACCATCCAAGATACACAGAACGAAATCATAGAAGAGTTTAGCATACTTGGTGATGACAGGGAATCCACCATTTTCTACATTATGGAATTGGGTGATAAATTACCTGAAATGCCCGAAGCAGATAAAACAGACGAGCATATCATCAAAGGTTGTCAATCAAAAGTGTGGCTTACTGCTTTCGAAAAGGAAAACAAAGTACACTATTTGGCAGACTCAAATACAGACATTACAAAGGGTTTGATCAGTCTTTTGATTCGTGTCTTGTCTGGAAAGACTCCACAAGAGATTATCAATGCAGAATTGAATTTTATTGATAAAATCGGAATGGGAAATATCATCGGTTCGCAAAGATCAAATGGTCTTGCAGCGATGATCAAGCAAATGAAATTATACGCTATAGCTTATCAAGCTAAAATTAACGCATAAAAATATGTCTGATACCAACAACAATATGGTAGAGATTCCTTCTCAGGAGTTGAAAGAAAAAGTTATCACAGCCATCAAGCAGGTCTATGATCCAGAGATTCCAGTGGACGTTTACGAACTAGGATTAATCTATGAAATCAGCATCTATCCAGTCAACAATGTATTTGTGTTGATGACGCTTACTTCTCCAAATTGTCCATCTGCGGAATTTATTCCAAGTGAGATCAAAGACAAAATACAACAGATTCAAGGCATCAACCATGTGGAATTGGAGTTGACATTTGACCCTCCTTATTCTCAAGACATGATGTCTGATGCTGCAAAGCTTGAATTAGGTTTTCTTTAAAAATTTAAATAAAAAATATATGTATCCAGAGGATTTAATTGCACCGATGCGTGCAGAATTAACTGACGTTGGTTTTCAGGAATTCAGAACCGACGAAGATGTGGTCAGTCACCTTAAAGATCACAAAGGAACTACTTTTGTGGTAGTAAATTCAGTTTGTGGTTGTGCAGCAGGTGCTGCGAGACCAGGTGTAAGGTATGCTTTGGACAAAAGCTCTGCCAAACCTACTTCATTGGCTACAGTGTTTGCAGGAAATGATGTATCTGCAGTATCAAAGTTCAGAGAGATAGTATTGCCTTATCCTCCATCTTCTCCAGCTATGGCTCTTTTCAAGGATGGTGAATTGGTACATTTTATCGAAAGACACCATATTGAAGGCAGGAATGCTCAAATGATCGGTGATCATTTAGTTGAAGTATTTGAGCACTTCTGTAAATAATATTTGCCCTTCGGGGCATTTTTTTTTGCTAAAAAAATATAGCAAATTTACCAATTGAAAACAGTATATTATTTCGAAACCGATAGCTATTGTTTTTATCTTGAGTTACAAAACTGTTTATTTGCAGGAAATATTCAAAAAAAGACGCATTGTTCAGTATTTATTTAATCGCAAAGTTATTACGCATAAATGACCGCTAATATGAATAATCATGTAAATAACACTCGTTTTTACTAACTTAAGGCACTCAAATGAGTTAATACTTAAATAGAAATCAATAAACTAATAAATATAATCAACCTATGTCCGAAACAGCTAAGTTATCATATGGAGGAAAAGAGTACGAACTTCCAGTAATTGAAGGTACAGAAAACGAAAAGGCTATTGATATTGCAAAATTGAGAGGCCAAACTGGTCTTATTACAATAGACCCAGGATTCAAAAACACAGGATCCACGTCAAGTGCAATCACTTATTTGGATGGTGAAAATGGTATTCTTAAATATAGAGGATATGGAATCGAAGAGCTTGCAGAGAAATCATCATTTTTGGAAGTTGCCTATTTACTGATTTACGGTGACCTTCCAAGTCAAAAAGAGTACGAAAAATTTACAAGAGAAATTACTACACATACCTTGGTGCACGAGGATATCAAGAAGATTCTTGATGGTTTTCCTTCTCGCTCCCATCCTATGGGTGTATTGTCTTCTTTGATTTGCTCTTTGACTGCTTTTTATCCAGAATCTCTAGATCCTACAAGGAATGAAGAAGCTGTCAATCTAAGCATCATCAGATTGTTGGCAAAAATCCCAACTTTTGCTGCTTGGGCATTCAAAAACAAAGTGGGACATCCAGTAAATTATCCAGACAATAGCCTAGATTATTGTTCTAACTTCCTGAAGATGATGTTTGCACTTCCTGCCGAAGGATATGACGCTGACCCAGTAGTTGCAAAAGCTTTGGATCAATTGTTAATCCTTCATGCGGATCATGAACAAAACTGTTCTACCTCTACTGTAAGAATGGTAGGTTCATCACAAGCAAGTATCTACGCTTCAATTTCCGCAGGTATCAATGCTCTTTGGGGACCACTTCATGGTGGTGCAAACCAAGCTGTGATTGAAATGCTAGAAGAGATCAAAGCTGATGGTGGTGATACCAAAAAATTCATCGACAAGGCTAAAGATAAAAACGATCCATTCAGATTGATGGGCTTTGGCCATAGAGTTTACAAAAACTTCGATCCACGTGCCAAAATCATCAAAAAAGCTGCTGATGACGTCCTTGCCAAATTAGGTGTGAACGATCCAATCTTAGACATTGCCAAAGAACTAGAAGAAGCTGCTTTGAGTGACCAATACTTCATCGATAGAAATCTATATCCAAACGTAGACTTCTATTCTGGAATTATTTACAGAGCATTGGGAATACCTACAGATATGTTTACAGTGATGTTTGCTATCGGAAGACTGCCAGGCTGGATCGCACAATGGAAAGAAATGAGAGAAAACAACGAGCCAATCGGAAGACCTCGTCAGGTATATACAGGAGCAACTGAAAGAGAGTACGTTTCTATGAACA
Organism: Belliella calami; assembly: GCF_022549695.1. Taxonomy (GTDB): domain Bacteria; phylum Bacteroidota; class Bacteroidia; order Cytophagales; family Cyclobacteriaceae; genus Belliella; species Belliella calami. The sequence goes on from NZ_JAKZGS010000002.1 coordinate 443,317, forward strand.
AAAGAGGTTAATAAACCCTTTTTTATCATTAAAAAGAGTCCCAAGGCAACTAATTGTTTTGGGACTCTTTTTATTCCAATGTCTGTGTCTTAACAGGCCTTTTTGATCACAAGCTCTTTTCCTAACTGACCTTCATTTACCACCGCTTACAAAAGTTAATTGTCTTACCCCGCCTATGCCTTGTGGAGTCACAAGCCATGATAGGAAAAGCTATCCTTTCTGTTAACTGTTGTCTTTAAATAATTGATGTTTTTTTCTTTTATCTTTCAATTTTAAAATACCACTAACTTCTTTATATTTGGAAACTCACATCCAATCAATGAGTTTACCTATGAACGCAAATACACTAGAAGAAGCAGTAGCATTGACAAAAAAATTCACAAGCAAACCTACCAATGAAGAATTGCTGAAAATATATGCTTTATACAAGCAAGCTACCATTGGAGACAACAAAGAAGAGAGGCCTGGAGGTTTTGACTTCGTAGCAGCGGCTAAATACAATGCATGGATGAAGGAATCAGGCAAAGAAAAAGCAGAAGCTTCAGAAGAATATATTTCTTATGTAAATGGGCTTTCTTCAAAATATATGTAGTAGCGAAATCTTCACTTCTATACTTTTTTGAAAAGTAAATAGTCCTTCTTAGGATGAAGCAATTAAAGATATTAAAGCTTCCCTCTCTCTTTCAACATGATATTTGTACAAATGCACTTTAGACTTAAAGTAGCTTCAAACTAGGAATACATCCGAAAACCCAACAAATCAAAATCCCACCTGATATTATTTGATACATTTAAAGGTTTTTAGAATCATAAACGAAATCAAAGTTGTAAATTTGTAATACTTACATTCAATACAATGAGCAGAATTAAAATTAAGAATTTTGGACCAATAAAAGAAGGTTGTAAAACTAATGATGGTTGGGTTGATATAAAAAAAGTCACTGCATTTATCGGCAATCAAGGATCAGGGAAAAGTACGGTTGCTAAATTAATTTCTACTTTTACATGGATTGAAAAAGCTCTCGTAAGAGGTGATTACGATAAAAAACACTTTATAAAAACTTTCACTAAAAAAAACCAATCGAAAAACCAATATTTAAACTATCATCGGCTTGAAAATTACTTTGTAGTTAATGAAGCTGATAAAACTGAGATTGAATACGAAGGAGACGCATTTTCAATTATTTATAAAAATGATTCTCTGGTAATTAGTGAAATTCAAAACAAAGAGTATCCGCTACCGCAAATCATGTATGTCCCTGCGGAAAGAAACTTCATTACCTATGTAAAAACCCCAAAGGAGCTAAAACTTTCATCGGAATCGTTAAAGGAGTTTTTGACTGAGTTTGACAATGCTAAAAATGAAATAAAAGGATTTGAAAACCTTCCAATAAATAATGTGGGGGTTGAATATGACAAACTAAATGATTCTCTAAATTTAAAAGGAGAAGGATATAAAGTAAAACTTACTGAAGCTTCAAGTGGTTTCCAATCACTAGTACCATTGTATTTAGTTTCAGATTATTTATCCAATTCTGTAAAAAGGCAAAGCGAGGCAACCCAGCAAACTATGAGCAGTGAAGAAATGCAACGTTTTAAAAAAGGTGTTGAAGATATTTGGAGTAACGATAGCTTGACAGATGAACAGAAAAGAGGCGCTTTGTCTGTTCTTTCATCAAAATTCAACAAAACAGCATTTATAAACATAGTTGAAGAACCTGAACAGAACCTTTTCCCAACTTCACAATGGCAAATGTTACAAAGCTTATTGAAATGCAATTCGATGAACTTAGGAAATAAACTAATTATAACTACACACAGTCCATACATAATAAACTATTTAAGTATTGTAATTCAAGGAGAATATTTGGAAAGTAAAATTAAAAAATCGTCAAAAAAAAGCACCATGCTATCTAAATTGTATCATCTAATCCCAAGGGATTCAATGGTTTATTCTGGCGACATAGCTATCTATCAATTAGATGAAAAAGATGGCAGTATTAAAAAATTGGAAACCATTTATGGGATCCCATCAGACAAAAACTTCCTTAACGAAACATTAGCTGAAAGTAATTTGATTTTTGATTCCTTACTTGAAATTGAGCAAGAGTTATGAGTGTGAATTTTTTTGATACAGACTGTAAAGAAGTTTCAAGAACAGACGAGCAGTTCGGAATATGTGATGATCAAAACGGATCAAGTGCATACACGGACATTTCCGACAGTAAAAAATGGATTGCTGTAGTAAAAAATGATAATGAAATTGAGATTTCATTCACTGCTATAGATAATTGTATCAATATCTTCAAAGAAGGTACTAACGACAAAGAAAGTTCTTGTGATGGGATGCTGACATTTGTTCAAAGTATCTATCTTGTAGAATTGAAAGAAAAAGGGAAGGGTGGCTGGATTTCTGATGCAAAAGGGCAATTAGAAAATACAATAAAACTAATTTCAAAACATCATGACTTATCTAGTTTTCGCTACAAAAAAGCATTTGCCTGTAATAGAAAACATCCAAGCTTTACTGTAATTGACACAGCAGAAAGGAAGTCATTTTTTGAACGAACAAATGGTTTTAGAATTGATGTTCAAGCTGAAATTCTCGTTAAGTAAGATGAAAAAATTTAAACTCCCTTTTAGACTTTAGACCTTCTGAAAAGTATATTAACAAATTAAGTTAGGAATTGAAAAACCTCAACTGGTGATTATCAGAAGATTTCTCACAATTTTATCTTTTTCCTTAAAGAATATTCTAAAATCTTTAGAGTTCCTATTGCAATTCCAATTAATTAATCTACCTTTGCAACCGAATTAAAATTATAACATTTTTCTAACCGTGGGTTTCCTTACTGTCGCTTACTTTGGGATGCTTCTAGGAAATCATGGTTCAGAAGAGTAAGGAAACATTTCATGGAACAAGAATTAACATTCTCAGACCTTGGGATTTCAGCAGAAATCCTAAAGGCAGTAGAGGATATGGGTTACACCCAACCATCTACTATTCAATCACAATCTATACCTCTTTTGCTTGATGGCAGAGATGTCATCGGACAAGCTCAAACCGGAACGGGTAAGACTGCGTCTTTTGGTATCCCGATCATCGATCAAGTAGATCCAACGATCAACAAGCCACAAGCTTTGATCCTTTGTCCTACAAGAGAGCTTGCAGTACAAGTAGAAGGCGAGATCGTCAAACTATCTAAATACAAAAGAGGAATCAGCAGCACATGTATCTATGGCGGTGAGTCTATTGACAGACAAATCAAAAGCCTTAAGAGAGGTGTTCAGATTGTAGTAGGAACCCCTGGTCGTATAATGGACCACATGCAAAGAAGAACTCTTAACCTAAGTCAAGTTAGTATCATCGTATTGGATGAAGCTGATGAGATGTTGGATATGGGTTTCAGAGATGATATCGAGACGATTTTGAGCTCAATGCCAGAAGAAAGACAAACTGTATTCTTCTCAGCAACGATGCCTAAGCCAATTCTTGACTTGACTAGAAAATACCAAACCAATCCTGAGATTGTAAAAGTATTGAGAAAAGAATTGACTGTAGAAAATATCTCTCAAGCTTATTATGAAGTAAGACCAAGCTTAAGAATCGAATTGATGGCCAGATTAATGGACATTAACCAATTCAAACTAAGTGTGGTATTCTGTAATACAAAAAGAGCTACAGATGAAGTAACAGAAGCGTTGATTTCGAAAGGAATAATGGCAGAAGCACTTCATGGTGACCTTTCACAAGCACAAAGAACCAAAGTAATGAATAAGTTCAGAAAAGGAACTTGCTCAGTATTGGTAGCTACAGATGTAGCCGCTAGAGGTATAGATGTGGATGATGTTGAAGCCGTATTCAATTATGATTTGCCACTTGACGAAGAAAACTACGTTCACAGAATCGGTAGAACAGGTAGAGCTGGTAAATCAGGTATGGCTTTGAGTTTTGTAACTGGAAGAAAAGATACTTATAGATTGAGAGATCTTGAGAAATTTATCAAGACTACAATCCATAAAATGGATCCCCCTTCTGTAACTGACTTAGTGGAGTTGAAAAAAGCTTCATTGGTGAAGGATGTAAATGCTTCTGTCAACAAAGTAGAGGACAATCAACTTTTCGAAGAAACTATCGGAATGATGCTTGCTGAAGGTTTGACAATAGAGCAAGTTGCACTTGGTCTAATCAAAATGCAGATGGGTGAAACTGTCAAGGAAATGGAAGATCAAAACTTCGGACTAGATTTAGGTGGAGGAAGAGATAGAGACCGTGGTGACAGAGGTTCTAGAAGAGGTGAAAGAGACTTTGGAGGAAGAGGAAGAAGCGAAAGAGGAGACAGATTCTCTGGCAGAGACCGTTCTGAAAGAGGTGGTGATAGATTTGATCGTTCTGAAAGAGCACCAAGAAGAGAAAGAACTTCTTCAAGAGAAAAAGGTGTAAGAGAACCAGGAATGGCACGTCTTTTCATCAACGTTGGAGCAAAAGACAGAATCCGTCCAAATGATATCGTTGGAGCTATCGCTGGTGAAACTGGCGTACCAGGAAAAAGCATTGGTGGAATCGATATTTTTGACAACTTCTCTTTTGTAGATGTACCTCAGAAAGATGCAGATCACGTGATCAGCGTTATGAGAGACAATACGATCAAAGGTAAGATTGTAAACATTGAGATTTCTAAAGGTTAATCAATAACCTAAAGGCAATATAAGCGTACCCTTTCAAAAGGGTGCGCTTTTTTCATTTTTAAGCAATGCCTATTTGAGTAGAATTAAGTATTTAAAATATTTCTATTAAAAAAACACTTTAAATTTTACGCTACACATTTAATCTTATCAAAAGCATTACTTAATTTAGCTCAAAGAAAACACAAAAAGAATGCAGCTATTTTTCCACGAACACACCAACGAGGATCATTTCGACCTTGATGCAGAAGAATCAAAACACCTTATCAAAGTACTGAGAAAAACGCAAGGAGATCGTGTTCATTTCACTAATGGAAAAGGAAGTTTGCTTCACTGTGTAATCACAGAAGCAAATCCAAAAAAAGCAAAACTCAGAATCGAAGAAAGGGAGTTCACACCTGAGGATGATTATTATATTCACCTGGCTATTTCTCCCACCAAAAATTCTGACCGAATGGAATGGATGGTGGAAAAATTGACCGAAATTGGTGTACATGAAATCACTTTTATGGAATCTGAATTTTCGGAAAGAAGCCATCTCAAGCTTGACCGTTTAGAGAAAAAAATTATTTCAGCCTGTAAGCAAAGTCTCAAGACTAGAATTCCGAAATTAAATCCAGTTCGCCCAATGACTGAATTGGTCCAAGACAAAAACTTTGACACTTATCAGAGGTTTATTGCTTATGTGGATAAGGAAAATGACAGACATTTATTTGACAAAACAAAAGTTGATAATGCATACTTGGTTTTGATTGGTCCTGAAGGGGATTTTTCAAAACAAGAATTACAATTAGCATTTGACAATCATTTCTTACCTTGCTCTCTTGGAAAAAGTCGGTTAAGATCCGAAACTGCTGCAGTCGCAGCAATACATACTTTACAACTAAAAAACAATTTAAAAGAATTATAAATTCAAGCTAGCTCTAAATCATGCAGGTATATTGCTTCATTCAAAAATGTCTAACACAGGAACAATATTAAACCTTTTCCGTTGCAAGCTTTCCTATAAAACAAATAAAAAAATGAAAAAAACAATCCTAAACTTATTCGCCCTAGCACTACTTGCCTCGTGTCAAACTGCAGTAAATGAAGAAAAAAGTACAGCAGTAGGTTCTGAAGGCTGGTTGGAAGGCACATCTGAAGAGAAATTTGAAGAGGTAGCGCATCAACTAGGCGGATTCAGCAGGACGATGGTAGAAGTATCCTATAGATATTCCGAATTGTATTGGGCCGGAATGGATGAAAACTGGGGTTATGCTGAGCATCAGGTGGAGCACATGATAGAAGCCATAGAAGATGGTCTAAAAAGAAGACCTGTAAGAGCAGAATCAGCAGAAAGTTTTATGAAAGAAACTCTGCCAGCAATGGAAGAATTGGTCAAAAAAGAAAACAAAGAAGAATTCATCAAAGGGTTCAGAGCATTGACATCAGCATGTAACGCCTGTCACGCTAAAGAAGGTGAGTCTTACATTATGATTCAGGAGCCAGAAATTAGAACCTCTCCGGTCAGGTTTTAAAATTTATTTTCAATTTATTTTCGATGATTAAAGATTATATGGTTTTGCCTACAGACGATAAAGATACTGCGGAAAAGAAAGGCTTAACTTTGATTCTAACTACAGAAGAGGACGACGATAGGCCTGTCTTTATCTCAGGTAATTTCAATAATTGGCTTACACAGGACAACGAATTCCAAATGAAGAAATTGGAGGATGGAAAATATAGCTATGTTTTCCCTTCCGATTTTGAGATCTCTTTTCCCTTAGAGTACAAATTCACAAAAGGAGATTGGTCTGAAGTGGAAATTGATAGGTATGGAAACAAAACCCTGAACAGGATTATTCCCGAGTACAAGGAACATCATGAAGCACATGTACCGAGATGGAGAAAAAATTGGCTACCATTTCAAGCTGAGCATCTTCCTAAGATCCATTTGATCTCTGAGGAATTCGAGATTCCCCAACTTAATAAGACACGAAAAATCTGGGCTCTACTTCCTCACGATTATGATACATCAGAAGAGTGCTATCCCGTTCTCTACCTTCAAGATGCCCAAAACCTTTTCAATGAAAATGCCGCTTATGGCAATTGGCAAATAGACAAAAAACTTGCTGTAATGTCATATTATGGCATAGGAAAGCTGATAGTCATTGCTATAGAGCATGCGGAAAAAGATCGTGTAATCGAATACAATGTCGGAAACACATTACTTGGCAAAGGACAAGGAAAAAAATACATCAGGTTTGTAACTGATACACTAAAGCCTTTTGTGGACAAAAACTTCCGAACCAAGCCGCAGCGGGAATTCACCGGAATAGGTGGTAGTTCTATGGGTGGATTGGTAAGTATTTTTAGCGGACTGATGTATCCAGAAGTCTATGGAAAATTGATGATCTTCTCTCCTTCCCTTTGGGTCTTGCCAAAGATCAAGTTTTCTTTTTTGGATATCTACGAGCCTATGGACACTAAAATCTACCTTTATGCAGGTGGTGATGAAAGTGAAACCATGATCAAGCATGTCAAAAAATTCAAAAAGAAACTTCTCAAACAAGAAGTCAACAAAGAAAAAATGAAAATAAACTTGTCCATAAACGAAAAAGGAAAGCACAATGAAAGCTTTTGGAGTGATGAATTTCCAAAAGCAATGGAATGGTTATTTTTCAAAGACAAGGAGGAAAAATCCTTATAAATTTTAATCCCATATTTGCACTAGAGCCTTCTTGAATAATGAAGGCATCAAATAGGCTATCTAACCTGCCTTTTTACGAGAAAATCAATTAAAATTTAGACCAAAAAACAGATGAAAATCAATATTTTAAAGTCATCAGCCTCACTTGTGGGAATTATACTTTGCCCATTTTTAGAAAATGAAGATGGCGTCAAGGTTCCAGAAGAATTGCTAAAATCAAAGGTCTCCAAAAATCTTTTCTCAGGGAAAAAAGATAGTCAATTCATTCTCGAAGATCCTAACAGTGAAAAGGTTATCATCTTGATTGGTTTGGGAAAAAATCCCAATTTCAAATCCATTCAAACAGCTTTTAGAAGAATCGCACATAAAAAAGCTGATTTGATCTCAACGGATCTAAATATTTATTTTTCTCAAGAATTGAATGAAAACCATCTTCAGGCTGCAATCAGTGGATTGTACCTGGGGACATATAGATTAGGTCATTTCAAAAATACCGAAAAACAAGTTAAAGACTGGGAAAAAGTAACCTTAGGAATTTACGCAACAATAGACCACACAGAAGAACTAGCGATTTCATCTAAGAAAATCGTAAATGCACAGTTAGAAAGTATGAAAATGGTGGATCTTCCGCCAAACACTGCCACTCCAGAGTACTTGTCAAACTGGACAAAAGAAGCTGGAAAAAAATATGGATTTTCGGTAAATGTATTGGATAGAAAAGCAGCCAAAGAAATCGGGTTAGAAGCATTCTTGGCAGTCAGTCAAGGTAGTGATTTGCAGAGAGCACCACAGTTTATCATTGCAGAATACAGAAGTTCGGATGCCAAAAAGCATATTGGACTGGTAGGTAAAGGGGTTACTTTTGACACAGGCGGACTAAATATCAAAACAGCAGGAATGGTTCATATGAAATGTGATATGGGTGGAGCTGCTGCTGTTTTAGGTTCATTGCAGGCAATTGCTGATTTGAAATTACCGGTAAATGTAACGGCAATCGTTCCATGTGTGGAAAATGCCGTAGATAACCTTTCTTTTTTGCCCTCGGATGTTATTGGAAGCTATAGTGGTAAGACAATTGAAATCATCGATACGGATGCAGAAGGAAGGTTAATCTTAGCAGATGGTCTCTCCTACCTGATCAAAAACTATAAAATTGATACTGTTATGGATTTCGCAACCTTGACAGGCAGTGCAGTTGGTACTTTTGGATATGATTGTGCAGCATTATTTACAAATGATAAAGTACTTTCGGAAGCACTTCAGGAAAGTGGAGAAGCTGTAGGCGAAAAGATGTGGCCTCTCCCACTTTGGGACAGTTACAAATCCGAAATGGACAGTGAAATAGCTGATATAAAAAATTATAACGGAAAACCAGTTGCTGGAGCGATTACAGCAGCAAAGTTTTTGGAAGCATTTACTGAAGATCATCCATCTTGGGCACACATCGATATAGCAGGAACTGCATTTGGAGACTCCGAATTTGCAAAAACTAAGCATGCTACTGCTTATGGTGTCCATTTAATTATTAAATTGTTGCAAAACTTATAAGCTATGAATACACCATCAAAAACTTTTATCTGCGTATCCAACTTTTTCAAAGGGGGAGATTTCATGTCTCAATTAAACAAATTAGGGAACAAGGTATATCTGATCACATCAGAAAAACTTAAAAACAAACCTTGGCCTCACGAACATCTAGAAGAGATTTTCTATATGTCTGGTCAAGATTTAGATTGGAATCTTGAGCATCTGCTACTTGGAGTAGCGGATCTGATGAAATCAAACAAAATAGAGTCCATCATCGCTTTGGATGATTATGATGTAGAGAAAGCAACTTTTCTCCGTGAAAATCTAAGAATCCCAGGAATGGGACAAACCACAGGCCGGTATTTTAGGGACAAGCTTGCCATGCGTATACGTGCCAAAGCTGCCGGAGTGTTGGTTCCTGAATTTTCAGCGCTTTTCAATGATGAAGAAATCAACCACTTTGCAGACAATGTAGCAGCTCCTTGGGTATTGAAACCTCGATCAGAAGCTTCAGCAAATGGGATCATCAAGGTCCATGACAAAGAGAACCTTTGGAAGCATATCCATGAATTGGGAGAAAACAGGATTAGATATCTTGTGGAACAATTCAAGCCTGGTGATGTCTATCATGCAGACGGCTTGAATGTAGGTGGAAAAGTGATTTCATGTACAGTCTCCAAATATCTTGCAACACCAATGGAGATCTCCCAAGGTGGCGGGATTTTCAGAAGTGCAAATGTAGAGTATGGCTCTGATGATGACAAAGCCATCCAAAAAGCCAATATTGAAGTTATGAAAGCTTTTGGGATGAAAGATGGAGCTACACATACAGAGTTTATAAAAAATCGTGAGGATGGTAAAATCTACTTCTTGGAAACCTCTAGCCGGGTAGGTGGAGCACATCTAGCGGAAATGGTGGAAGCAGCTTCAGGCATCAACTTGTGGGGTGAATGGGCTAAAATAGAAGATTCACTAGCTAAAGGCTACACTTACAAACTTCCTAAGAAAAGAAAAGAATATGCAGGAATTGTTTTGACACTTTCAAAATTTGAAAAGCCAGATCTTTCAAGCTTTGATGATGAAGAAGTCTGCTTTAGAGTTCCTTTGGATTACCACGCAGGAATGATCGTAAGATCCAAAAAACATGCAAGAGTAAGAGAATTGCTTGACGGGTATGCTGAAAGATTAACGTCAGATTTTTCGACTACAGCTGATCCAGAAAAGCTCACAAAATTACATTAAAGGGCGAAAAAAAATTTCGCCCATTACTTACTACTACTCTGAAGAAATAATCAAAACCTCTTGAATTTTTACTACTTCGTTAATTTCAAATCCTTGTTTCTTAAGGTCTGAAAGAATGCTATCAAGTTTTTCAATATTTGAAATTTCAACGCCTATTCTTTCGGACTTTTCCATTTCGGTAGCTATAAATTTATTCGAGCCAAGATTTTCATTCATCATATTTACCATTTGCTCAAGGGAATAACCGACATATCTCCCCTTTCCATTTTTGATATCAGAAAAAGAAACCATTCCTTTGTCCATTTGACTTAGCATAGTTGCCATTTGATCAAAATTTGAAATACTAATTTCATAAAGTTCATATCTTTTTGAATCCATTGAAGTTCTGTACCCTAACTTTTCAAAAATAGCAGTTCCGACTTCCCTTCGAACCTCTTCTAAGGGAACTTTACTCTTCAACTCCAATCTATATTTTCTTTTATCTTCTCCTTCGAAATCCAAAAATGGAGTGTCAAAAAGCGCCATAATAACCTCTTCAAATGTTCCTGACTTTTGCAATAAATTAGGCCCTGAGGCTGATCCTTTTAAAACAATTCCTGAAATAAACTTTTCTCTATAAAGTTCCAACTCGAACCTTTCGTTCTTAATTTCCAATACGCGCTCTTGCTTTGGACCTTCTTTTTTCAATGTTTCATACTTGAATACAAATGATGCAATTGAAAGCATCATCAAAACTCCAACAAACAATACTTTAACCTTTTTCATTTCAAATCAATTTTAAGTTTGAATCAATCATTTTCGTCTAAATCAAATATATCTTCTACTTTGATTTCAAAACACTTTGCAAGCTTCAATGCCAAGACGGTGGAAGGCACATATTTACCTGCTTCAATAGAGTTGATCGTCTGTCTACTTACTCCAATTTGATCAGCCAAATCTTGTTGGGTCATATCTTTCTTCGCACGCTCTACCTTTAGACTATTCTTCATTATTCTTAAAATAAAGTTGATAGTAGAAAACAATAAGGTAGATTCCAATAAAGATAATCCCTACCAAGACCGCTGGCATGGGTAGATTCACAAGACCTTCTGCTCTCCATTCATCAAATAAGGAAAATCCCAAAACAAAAAGTACTTGTGCAAATACTGCCGTTTGAAGTGAATTCAATCGGATTGTTTGGATCATTTCATCTTCTATTTTCTCTTTGGCAGAAGCGATGATGAACAAGCCAAAGAATGCCATACTCATCATGAAGAGAAAATAGAAATAACCAAAGATCAAATGACCTAAAACTGAAATAAGAAATAAGGAAAACCCAATAGATTTGAAATAGGTAGGTAATAAAAATTTAGGGATCATATCAGGATGCTATTTTGAATGTTTTTCATCTATTCGGTTTGATTTCCATATTTGATATTTCAGTGCTCCCAATACATAAGTGCTTAATAAAAACATTACCAATGGAGCTGATATTTTTGGTCCAGATATCAATTCATTTGTGAAATTCCCTAAAAGATGAACTACTATCAAAAGCCCAAGTCCCCAGACCAACCAATAAAATCCAGTTTGAAATGCCTGAAGTCTGAAATGCTTGATCATTTCATCCTCTTTATCTACTGCAGTCAGAATCATAATTATTGATCCCATAGCCCAAAAAGAATAAATCAAATCCGCTACACCTTCTCCAGTCAACCTTATTTTCAATAGAAATAAAATAACGAGAACAAATACTGGAGCTGGATACAAAAAGTAAGCAAAAATATTCCACCTCTTATTTAGTAGAGGAACATGTATAATTTTATCATTTTCCATAAGACAACTTTATTTTACCAAATGTAAAACAAACTTTACATTAAGTAAAACAAATTTGATTTTATATTTTGAAAAAAAATAGATTGACGTTTTCAGAATTTTCAATCAAAAGCTTACTTAAAAACATATTTTATTCTTAAATCAAAATCTCAACACTACGATTTCAATAGATATAGCAAAGGCTATTTTAAATATTTCTAACTTTATAAAACTTTGATAAAGATTTACTGATATATAAAATGACATCTAATAAAAAAATTGCTATCATCGGTTGTGGAAACTTGGGAACATCGATTGCCAATGGACTTTTGGAACAATCGGATTTTTCGGCCCAAAATCTCCATATCACGAAAAGAAATCCAGCCAACCTACTCTACCTTCAAGATAAAGGAGTTCGTGTACATAGCGACAACATGATCGCTACAAAAGAATCTGATATTATAATTTTGGGTGTGAAGCCTTATAATGTGACTTCAATTTTAAAAGAGATCAAGCCTATGCTTGACAAAAATAAACACACAATTATCTCGTTGGCAACTGGAATTACACTGGATGAAATGTATGCAGTAGTAGATCGTGAAATGGTCGTTTACAGAGCTATGCCAAATATTGCAGCAGACATCAATGAATCGATCACGTGTATTTGTGGCAGAAATAATGACTTAATTACTGATGAATTGGTAAAAAACCTATTCAATAGCATTGGATTTTCGATTACAATAGATGAATCTCTGATGGAAGCGGCAACCGTTCTTGGTGCATGCGGTATCGCATATGTTTTGAGGTTTATGCGAGCGATGATTCAGGGAGGCATTCAGATTGGGTTTGACGCTAAGACAGCTTCCCAGATTGTAAACCAAACTGTCAAAGGAGCAGCAGAGTTGATGATCCAAAAAAACATGCATCCAGAGGAAGCCATAGATAAAGTAACCACTCCAAAAGGCTGTACCATCGTAGGGCTTAATGAAATGGAACATCAAGGCTTCTCTTCTGCCATGGTAAGAGGAGTATTGGCTTCCTACCAAAAAATCGCTAAGGACTGAAATATAATAATATAAAAAGAGGAATAGCTTTTGGATTTCCAATTAATATCAAATTTGACATTAATTGATAATCTAAAGCTATTCCTCTATTGAAAAACTATGAGTCTAAATGCTTAGCTCTGAAAGACAAAATCAATCAGGCAATGCAGCCCCTTTTTCGATCCATTCTTTTAGACTCTCCACAAACTCTTCGTGGGACAATGGTGGACGAGTACCGTAAGACCAACTATGTAATACCAATGGTTCATGCTCTACATGGTGAATCAAGTCTTCTTGCCAATTTACAAATCCTGTAAACTCATTGTCCATAAAGTGTTCTGCAAGTTGCCTTGGGCTTTTACCTTCAAACACCATTTTCATATGAGCTGGTGGCAACTGCCATATATCATGCCCTGGAGGCATGTTGTCTCCAGGAATATTTTTCTCCTGATGACAATTAGAACATTTGAGGGCATAAAGACCTTTTCCATCTATACCTCTTTTCACATTTTGGCTATGGATATGGCTATCATCACCTTGTAATGGAGCATCGCCTGCTGGATGACAATTGACACATCTGGGATGCATAAATACTTTATAAGCTTTTAGAAAGGCTTGCTTGGACTCTTCTTCCAGTTGTTTTTCAAACGCATAGTTTTTTTCGACTTCTTCATGGTTTTTATTTACTGCAAATACAGTAACAAAAACCATCAAAACCATAGGGGTCCATATTAAGAAGGAATTCTTTAATTTGTTAAAAATATTTTTCATATCGTTTCAGTTTAAATACTCTTTGCCGCAATATGGATGGCTTCTCTAATTCTTTGATATGTACCACACCTACATATATTGCCTGCCATGGCATTATCAATATCTTCATCTGTTGGTTTTGGATTTTCCCTTAAAAGGACAGCCGCTGACATTACCTGTCCAGATTGGCAATAGCCACATTGAGGTACATCTTTTTCTATCCAAGCTTTTTGGATCGGTTCGGACAAAGACTTATCTAGCCCTTCTATCGTCACGATTTTCTTTCCTTTGGCTCTAGAAAGTGGCGTTATACAAGACCTAACAGCCTCCCCTTCCAAGTGCATTGTACATGCTCCGCATTGCGCCATACCACACCCAAACTTAGAACCTGTCAATCCTAACTGCTCTCTGACAATCCATAATAATGGTGTATCTTCAGTGGCATCTACATTATGTTTTTTTCCGTTTACATCTATTTCTATCATGATAAAAACTATTTAAAAGTTGTCAAAAATTTACACAAAATCCTTTTTGTCAAATGGAAGCTTTGAAATCCTCCTTCCAGTCAATTTATAAAGTGCATTTGCTATTGCTGGGGCAATCGGAGGAACTCCAGGCTCACCAACTCCTCCCATCACCTTATCACTCTCCACTATATGTACATCTACAAATGGAGTTTCATGCATTCTTAGCATTTTATAATTGTGGAAATTGCTTTGTTCGATAGCCCCTTCTTTCAAAGTGAGCTCACCGTAATAGGCTGATGTAATACCGAATATTGCACTGCCTTCAATTTGGGCTTTGACTGCATCAGGATTGATATAAGGACCACAATCTATCGCAGCTGTCACATGGTGTACTTTAGGCCATTGATTCTCCAAAGAAACCTCTACAACAAATGCAACACAACTACCATAAGATGAATGAATAGCCAAACCTAAAACATGACCACTCGGAAGTGTTTGTCCCCATTTTGATTTACTGATAGCCAATTCCAACGTCTCGATACTTCTAGGGTCATCTTTCAGTAGCTTCTTCCTAAAGCTATATTCATCTTCCCCTGCAGCTTCAGCCAATTGGTCAATCATTGTCTCAACAGTAAATGCATTGAATGAATGCCCTACTCCTCTCATCCATAAACAAGGTATTTCATTAGGGGTTTCATGCCAAAGAAGCTTGAAATTAGGCAAATTGTATGGAGTATGTACAACTCCCTCAACTGCCAAATGATCAATATCATCATGAACCAGCATTTGTTCAAGGGCAGTGCCTCTAACAAAACTTTGACAAACGATGTGATGTTCCCAGGCAATTGGATTACCATTTTCATCAATGGCAGCTTTTACTTTACAAAGGGCTTTAGGCCTATAATATCCTCCTCTAATGTCATCCTCTCTAGTCCAAATCACTTTAATTGGAAGACCTACAGCTTTAGAAACTTGAACTGCCTCTGAGACGATATGTCCATCAAGAACACTTTTTCTACCAAAACCTCCACCTACATAATGATTGTTAACTTTTATTTTTTCTGGTGCAACCCCTGCATAATGAGAAGCGGTAAGCATATCAAAAGTCGGCATTTGGGTACCGATATAGATATCGCAACTATCTTCTTTTACATCTGCCAAACAATTCATTGGCTCCATAGGAGCATGCGCCAAATAAGGAAACTCAAATTCGGACTCGAAAACCTTACTCGCTTTTCCAAAACCTTCCTTCAAATTACCACGTTCCTCAGCCTGCCTTCCTACAGATTGGAGCTCTTTTGCGAAAGCCAATGATTGTTTTGGTGTATCAAGGTTTCCATTTGTACCACTACTCCACTCTACTTTCAAAGCATCTCTACCTTTTTTGGCATTCCAAAAACCATCTGCTACGATAGCAATACCTCTATCGATTTCTATAACGTGTTTTACGCCATCTATAGCTAGCGCAGTATTTGCATCAAATGATTTCACTTTACCACCAAATGCTGGAGGCCTTGCAATGACTGCTACAAGCATATTTGGAACACTTGCATCCATTCCAAACATGGCCTCGCCATTTGTTTTGATCTTGGTATCCAATCTTTTGATCGGTTTCCCTACAACTTTAAAATCCTTTGGATCTTTTAGTGCGATACTTTCTAAATCTGGTGCCTCTAGCTCAGAAGCTTTTTCTGCCAATTGGCCGTAGGTCAATGATTTACCATTTCCCTTTACCACCCCTTTTTCTACACTGCAATCCGACGGAGAAATTCCCCAAGTCTGAGCAGCTGCATCTATTAACATCATTCTAGCAGCAGCGCCAACCTGCCGCATTCTTGTCCATTCCGATAAGGCACTTATACTACTTCCTGTAGCTTGGATCGGTCCCATTTGGGTGTGGTTATAAGCAGGATCTATAGGAGCATGCTCGACTTTGATCTTATCCCAATCCACTTCAAGTTCTTCTGCTATCAGTTGGCATAATGATGTATAAATCCCTTGACCAAGCTCCGAGTGGTTCGCAATGATCGTAACAGACTCATCTGTGCCGATTTTTATAAATGCATTTGGAGCATGATAAGCTATATCTTTGAGGTTCATGCCTTGCTTTTTACTACAAGCCATAGGAATTTGAAATCCCAAAACAAGGCCTCCAAAGGTTATAGCACCGGTTTTTAAAAATGATCTTCTCTTTAATTTAACTTCATCCAGCATAACAATAAAATTTAAAATAATTGGCGGAAAGTTATCAAAATCCAAATACTGAACAAATATTCAGACTACGCAAAATACTTGTGCTTAGTAATTTATAATTATTCTGAATAAATATTCAGAAACTCAAAAACAATGAAGGCCTATTCTATTGTTTTTTGTTGAAAAATTAAAAATCAAATTACAAATGATTTTTCCAATAACGATATCAAATCAAACTGGTTACAAATTTAGAATGTTGTCAAATTTGAAATTCAAACCTCACACTACTTCCACTTTATCATTTGATAATCAGTAAATTGAGATTTACCCAATGAAAAGGAATGAAAAAGTCAAAAAGCTCCAATTCAAAAAATCGCCATTTTTTCACCCACAATTCTTTTGTCCAAAGACAAGTAAGAATCTAGAAACTTCGATTGTTTATTTCTTTATCGCATCCCAAAGCATTGAAAGCAAAAGATGGATATTTTTTTGATCCATTTCAATACCTTCATCTTTTGACCAAAGGATCCATCCATTCAATGTACTAAAAGAATACAACCTAAGATGTCGTGGTGAAAGTGGTTTAAACATCCCTAAATTCAGACCTTCTTCATACAAGTCATCGAAAGCAAGAAAATCTTTCATTGCAACTTCGTGTATCTCTTTGCTCAATACCGGTGACGCTGCAAAATGATATGAAAAATAATACTCCAATGGATTATCGCAAAAATAATTGATTACCCTTTCCCATAGAAATTCAAACCTTTCCTTTACTGTTCCATTACCCGCATAGTCTCGAAATATATAAGTGGATTCTTCTTTTTTTTGCTCAATCCAAATTTGTTGTACAATCTCATCTTTACTTTTAAAATGCTTATATATAGTTCCTATTCCAACTTTTGCTCTTTGCGATATATTCGCAAATGTTACAGTATGAAGGCCACGCTCAACAATAAGCTCTAATGATGCCTTTAAAATTCTTTTTTTCTTTTCCATGCTTAAGGGTACTAATATGGATAATATCTACAATCCAAGTAATGAAGTGCACAGCATATCAATTTGGGTGACTGATTAGCTAAAACCAAGAACATACCGACGATCGATGTGACAAAATTATATATCATTTCCAAGTCTCAACTTAAAGAAACGCCTATTTCATCACTAAAATTATCAGTAAAGTTTGGAGTGGGTGATCTATTTTGAAATTCTTTCAAAAAGCAACTGGTGATTCTTTGATTTTTTTTGGGTGAAAATTTGAAATCTAATACTTTTCTGAAAGCATATTTTTGTATTGTTTATTCCATTGGAAAATCTCTTCATCTGGTTTTGAAGATCAGAAACTAATCCCGTCTCACAATACAAGAGCGAACTTAATCGCAAAGTTCTGTTTAACCAAATATTCATATTCAAATTTCTTAAACTTTCCATAATCTAAGTAAATTGTTTTTACTAAACTTTAAGCTCGATTCCTTAAATTGGCACAATCAAAACACTATACCTATGAAACTTTTGAAAACCACAATATTTCTTCTGCTGATAAGCTGTAGCTTCCTTCAAGCAAAGACGGACACAATTGAAGTTTTTAGCAAAGCTATGAACAAATCCCTAAAAGCCACCGTGGTCAAACCTGCTGGAATTGATGGTTTAGAAAAGCAACTCCCTTCTGTGTATGTACTTCATGGTGCATGGGGAAACCATCTTGATTGGCATAAAAATGTCAAAAAAGCTGACCTTTTACAAAGTCTTGCTGATCTCTACCAAATCATCCTTGTTACCCCAGGAGTTGCACCATTTTCTTATTACTATGACAGTCCGCTGATGGATTCTGTCCAATATGAAACATACATCAGCAAAGAGCTAATCCCATTTGTAGATGCAAATTTCCCAACCATCAAGGACAAAAATTCAAGAGCAATCACAGGCCTTTCTATGGGTGGTCATGGTGCAATGATGATCGCTGCGAAGCATCCAGAACTATTTACTGCCGCAGGATCTATGAGTGGCGTGATGAATATCGATGTACGTACTTGGGTCGGAAATGAAGACACACAAGAACAACGACGAAAAAGCCAACAAGAGATGCTTGGAGATATTGAATATGATTATCCATTCAGTCCCTATACTGCTGTAGGGCTGGTAAATCAAATGAAGCAAAATGGAATTGCGCTCATAATCGACTGTGGAGTGGATGATTTTCTGATCGAAACCAACAGACAGCTTCATCAATTGCTACTGGAAAATGAAACACCGCATGAATATACAGAACGACCTGGAGCACACACTTGGGATTATTGGACTGATGCTCTTCCCTATCATATGCTGTTCATCAATCAAGTATTTGAAAAAAAAAAAATCAGATCGCTTGATTAAATGAATCACTATTGACAGAAATTTTCTCGAAGTTCTGAAATTTTGAAAAAAACAAACTTCCCAAATTCACTGTCAGCTATTTCAAAACAAACTTCCTCCAATATCATGGCCAAAAAGATCTATTTATTACTTTTTATATTTTCACTCTATTTACCATCTATTGCCCAAGAAAACCAGCAGTGGGAAACTTATGCCAAAAATAACGAGATCGCAAGAGATCAATGGGGAATCCCCCACATATACGGCAAAACAGATGCAGATGCTGTATTTGGGATGATTTATGCCCAATGTGAAGACGATTTCAATCGGATAGAAACAAACTTCATTAACGCCATGGGGAGAATGGCTGAGGTCGAAGGTATTTCGCAGCTATTTATTGACCTGAGAATGAAGCTTTATATTGATCCCGTCGTGGTCAAGAAAGAATATGAAGATAGCCCACTATGGCTCAAAGACCTGATGGATGCTTGGGCAGCAGGGATCAATTACTTCCTCCACACCCACCCTGAAGTTCAACCAAAGCTTTTGACAAAATTCGAACCGTGGATGGCTTTGACCTTTAGTGAGGGTAGTATTGGTGGTGATATTGAATCGATTTCACCCAATGGGTTAAAACAATTTTATGGTGAAAAAGCACATGCTTTTTTATCTTATTCAGAAAGAGATTGGGAAGAAGAACCCCGAGGTTCGAATGGTTTTGCTATAGCACCAAAATTAACTAAAAATGGCAATGCCCTTTTGATGATTAATCCGCATACTTCCTTTTACTTTCGTCCAGAGGTTCATGTAGTCAGCGATGAAGGGCTCAATGCTTATGGAGCTGTGACTTGGGGACAATTTTTTATTTATCAAGGATTCAATGAATATAATGGTTGGATGCATACATCTGCAAAAGCAGATGCCATTGACCATTTTGCCTTAACTGTAGAAAATCGAAAAGGAAAATACCATTATAAATTTGGAAATAAATGGAGACCTTTGACAGAAAAAAAGGTCATTGTCAAATACAAAGAAAATGATCAAATGCTTGAGCAGGAGTTTACGGCATTTTATTCTCATCATGGACCTGTAATTCGTGAGGAGGATGGAAAATGGATTGCTATAGCTTTGATGGTGGAGAGAGAAAAAGCTCTTATCCAATCATACAAAAGAACCAAAACAAAAAACCATGCTGAGTTTCATGCCAACATGGATCTCAAAACAAATTCTTCGAACAGCACTGTGTATGCAGACAGAGATGGTACAATCGCTTACTATCACGGTAATTTCATTCCCGTGAGAGATCCGAAATTTGACTGGCGAAATGTGGTTGATGGCAGTGATCCTGCTACAGATTGGAAAGGTCTGCACGAAGTTGAAGAAATGCTCTTTATCAAAAACCCAGAAAATGGTTGGATTCAGCATTGTAACTCTGACCCTTTCAATGCTTTGGGCAAAAACAGTCCCAATCGTGAAGACTATCCTCCTTACATCGCTTGGGACACCGAGAATGCCAGAGGAATCAATGCCGTTAGGATACTCTCAGACATCAAGGATTTAACTCTTGAAAAACTCATATCTGATGTGGCTTATGAACCAACTTTGATGGCTTTTGATCCCTTGATTCCTGCTTTGAAAAAAGCATATGACAAATTGCCTGAAAATGACCCAAGAAAAGAAAAACTTAAAGAACCAATGGCGGTTTTGGCAAATTGGGATTTAAAAACAGGAATCAATTCTGTTGGGACTTCTTTGGCTGTATTTTGGGGAAATCAAATGATGGCAGAAGGTCGAAGTATGGAAAAATCATGGGATACTTACATTTTTGATTTTTTGGCTTCAGAAACAAGTGATGAACAAAAGCTAATTGCGCTTGAAAAAGCGATAAAAAGACTTACTGAGGATTTTGGAACATGGAATCTACCTTGGGGAGAAATCAACCGGTTTCAGCGAGTAAACAATGATATTCAAGGTAAATTTTATGATGAATTACCTAGCTTACCAATTGGCTACAACTCTTCACTCTGGGGTTCACTTTCAGCTTATGGCAGCAGAGCATATCCAAATACCAAAAAATGGTATGGAAATGTGGGAAACAGCTTTGTGGCTTCAGTAGAGTTTGGAGAAAAAGTGAAGGCCAAGTCTCTTCTTGCTGGTGGCCAAAGTGGGAATCCATTTTCCCCTCATTTTGTAGATCAAGCGGAAATGTACAGCAAGGGGGTTTTTAAGGATGTAAACTTTTACAAAGAAGATGTGATGAAAAATGCTAGAGTTATTTATAAACCCGGGAAAGTTAAGTGAGTTAAGAGTTGAAATGAGTTATTTGGGAATTGGTTGATTAAGTTAATGGGGACAGGTCAATAGTTAATTAATTGGACTAGTTGCAAATATAAATTTCGGTAATCTAACGTAAATTAGATCATCTATCAATAAGGAAAAGATGAATTGCTGATGGTTGATACGAGTCATCAAAGGGTATATGGCGAAGATCACGAAGAGCCAATATGGTCACTTTCCCTTATACCTTTCCTGAATCCGGCAAATTGTGCCTTTGGATTCAAGTGAAAGTAGATCGTCAAATTATCAATAGCGTTTTTTGTTGTGGAAGCGGGGTAATTGATTAAAAACCAGAAGAAAAAAGCCCCATTGAATCACTTATTTTAGGTTTAAGTAAATCCTCTGCTGGTTTATAGAATGCTCCAGACCGAGTAGATACCATCACCAAACTATCCTTATAATAAGAACTTATTCCTGTTATTTTATGACTTTCCAACCCACTATTGTCTAATTCATTTACCATTAACTGACTGGGGGAAATAGATATTTGAAATATCTGGGAATTAAAGAAGCCGAATAGCGCACCATTGAACTCTTCGAAACGAAGCAAATCAAGAGAACCAAAATCAACATTTGAAGAAAATTCCGACAACACACTCCATGATTCCCCTTCATCAGTTGAATAATATGATTTCAAAATGGTAGTATGGTCTAATAAAAGAATGATGTTGGATTTTGGATCTTTTACTAAATAGCTATCAGATATTCTGAGATTTCCATTATTATCACGGATATCTCTATTTATCATTTTAATACTTCCATCAAAATACGTTTTAAAAAAACCAAAAAAAGTAGATACCAAAAACCCATCATTTACAGGTAATACAGAAAGAAATGCATTACCAAAGTTTTCTTCATATTCCTGTTGAATCGGCGCCTTAAATGTATGAATCGAAACAAGGTCTACGCCTAGACCAGCCCACCCTTCAGAACTTTGCTTTATTTCAATAACCGCAAATTTCTCCGGCCTAAAATATTCTTCACGGTCAGCATTGATAGTGTTATAAGAAACAAATAGAAAATTCTCTTTAAGTTCAAATGCATTACCTCTCGATATACCCAAACTTGAAAACTCTCTAAAATCTGGATCAATATCTTCTCCTTTAATTTCCAACCCTTCCCATGGAGCTGACAAATCCATAGGCTTTAACATGGAATAAACTATTATACTATTTGGCATCTCAACAAACCTAACAGGTAAATACTTTTCACTTACTGGAAAAGATAAATTCCCATATTTATGTTTTCGTCCAGGATTTTGAGTGAGATTTAGAAATTGAAAAATGTTATCAAACCTATGATTCGTAGAGTCATAGGTTCTCACTCCATAACCAAAATCATGAAGTGTTACTATGTAATTACCCATTTCAAAAATACCCCGCATTGCTTTAAGGTCATGTTGATAAAACGAATGTTTAGTCCACTCAATTTGATCTTCAACAGTTGGTTCAGGGTCTTGCTCATCATCTATACAAGAAAAAATTGTCAGAGTAAATAAAGCAAATAATATTATACGCATTTTCATACCCTAAGATAACTAAGGCTTTGTATTGATCGGGCAAAAGGCAAACAATAATGACTAATTTTTATTTAAATGAACTTATTATCCGATGAAAGGTAAAGTAACAAAAACTCATGACCATCGATTTGGCACTGTATGAAAATTCAAAACTCTGTTGGCTTCCTCGATTACGGCTGGATGTTTTTGAGCTTGCCAAATTTGATCTCTGGCAAATTTTCCCGACTTTTCTAAGTCAACGATTGGAAATGGATAATCTTCACCTAATCTGAACCCCATCATTTCCTGTTCAATCTGGGTTATTTCCCAAGGTTGATGAATCAATGAAACTGGCAGTTTCTCCAATTCCGGAACCCATTTTTTAATAAAAACTCCATCTGTATCATGATCCTCCGATTGCTTGACTGGATTGTAAATCCTTACAGTATTGATACCAGTCACACCTGCTTGCATCTGAAGCTGTGGATAATGAATTCCCGGTTCGAAATCCAGAAACTGCCTAGCAAGAAAATCCTTTCCAACTCTCCAGTCTTGAAAAAGATGATGCGTCAAAAATGATACAACCATCGCACGCATTCTGAAATTCAAATAACCAGTTTCCTTCAGGCATCTTACGCAAGCATCCACAAGTGGAAAGCCTGTCACACCATTTTCCCAAGCTTTCACTTTTTCTCTATCAAGTGGTTTTTGAATGATTTCAAAACCTTTGTTGACATGCTCCTTCTCCATTCTACATTCCATTTCAAACTTTTGGATAAAATGGCAATGCCACCTCAGTCTAGATTGAAAATTGGTAAGGTTTCTATTTTGAAATCCTTCTTTCTTTCTTGATTCTGCCGCTTGAAAAACCTGCCTGATGGATAGGTTACCCCATGCAAGATAGGGCGAAAGCCTGCTACATCCTTTTCTACTCATCTCTGGTTTGGAAATGTGTTTGCTATAATTTTTTACCCTTTCTGAAAAGAAGGAATTAAAATATTTATAAGCTGTCATCTCTCCTCCTTTTTGCATCATAGGATGGATGGCTTTCCAAGATTCAGAAATAGCCTTTGGATAGAGCTGATTTTCGAATGACTTTGAAAGCATAAAGTACTTTCCTTTTTCAAACTCTGGATTTTGCAGAGGCTTACTCATCATAGCATACCAATCTTGAGACCAATTTGACCTATTTTTTAGACCTCTTTTCACCCCTTGCTGCGCAAACTCTATCCATTTGATCCCACTTTTTTGAAGTAGTTTCTTCATTTGCAAATCTCTTTCAAAAGTAACTTTGATACCTGTCTCGAGATGTGAAAAAACAGTTTTAACTTGATAGTACAAATTCAATTTTTCAAAAAAATCAACTGGATTCATCAGATATACATGAACTTTAGTATCATAAATTTCAAGTTGCTGGTTCAAATCCTGCAAGCTTTGATATACAAATCTCCAATGCCTGTCATCGCTTTGGGGTGCAGCTATCAGATCAGGTTCAAAAAAATAAACCATGATGATAGGTAAACCAGCATCAATTGCTTTTTTCAATGGCTCGTGATCTCTTAGCCTTAAGTCACGCTTGAACCATACCACATTTACTTCTTGCATGATTTGAAAACATTTGAGACTGATCAAAGTTTTCTTAATATGAACAAATTTTCAAATTTAGAAGAAACTGACATCGATAGAATCATAGAAATGGCCTGGGAGGATCGGACATCATTTGATGCTATCGAAAGACAATTTGGTATTGTCGAAAAGGACGTGATAAACATTATGCGTAGAGAAATGAAACCAAGCTCCTTCAGGATGTGGCGCGCAAGGGTACAAGGAAGAAAAACAAAACATGCATCAAAATCACCTGAAGATGTAAATCATTTCAAATGTGCCCAACAAAGAACGATCACTCTCAATAAAATTAGCAAAAGATGAAGATGATTTGAAATCAATAGGAATATTCACAATATTGGATGTTCGGTATGAAATGAACTTTGAATATCACTGTTAATCAGCAAACAAGCTATATGCAGTTGTTAATGATTTGTAAATACCCGTGTCGTGTGGCAGTCTGCTGAAATTCAAATTACATTTACAACAAGACATTTTATGGCTACATGCAGGTGAACAGATGGTTACACTTTTTTAAAACCAAAAAAAGGTAAAAACGACTAGTTCTTTACCTTTCTCCAAGACATTAATTTTCCTTAACTAAGGATAGTATATCTATATATAAACACTTTAAGTTAGGCTATATCATATGGCCAACCAGAAATGCCTGAAGATAAATTATAGACATTCTCAAAACCATTTTCTGTCATTACTTCACAGGCCTGACCACTTCTATTCCCACTTCTACAGTAGAGATAGTACTTTTTGTCTTTAGGTAGATTTTTGATTTGATTTAAGAATCCTGGTCCCATGATATCAATGTTTCGAGCACCTTTGATTTTACCTGATTGAAATTCGCTGGCTGTCCTCACATCAATTATGACAGCATCTGTGTTAGACAATCCTTTTTTAAATTCATCAGAATTCAAATCTGAATATAATTTTGGCTTTGATTTAAAGAAATTAAACATGTTTCTATAAGTTTTATTTAATCAAAAATACGCTTAACCAAACTATCATAAAGTAACAACTGTCACTTACCTAGATTAACATCATATTTTTTGGCTATAAAATTCCTAAACCTATTGATAATCAATCGAAAAAATAAAAAGAATGGTAGTCCATGAAAGAAAAAATCAAACCAATCCAATGCTTCCATACCTTTTGCTCCTCCTAGGATCCACCTTACTTTACCAAAAATATGTGGTTCTGGAAAAAATGGAGCCAAACCAAGTGTTAAGCAAAGTATTGCGACAAATTTCCAACTATTAAGAGATGTTTTCATTATTATTTTTTGTGTGAAATGGATAAATTGTCTGATACCAAAATGTTTTAGGAAAGCTCTCCATCCCCTCAAATCCCAACGCTTCATTTTTTCCTTCATTTGGTATATAAGCAGTACCAAAAAGATAATCCCAAATACTAAGGGTCAAACCATAATTTACTCCATTTAAGCCTTTTGGGAGGTGTTTAGCATGATGCCAAATATGCATGACTGGATTATTGAAAACGAACTTTAGTGGGCCGTAAGTAATCCTGAGGTTAGCATGATTCAAATGCCCAATAGCAGTTGTGAATATATGAACGATAAAAAAATCGATAAGTCCAAATCCAATCATTGCCAAGGGAATGTACTGTACAGTTTTGTAGATGATGGTTTCCATCCAGTGAAACCTAAGATGCGCAGCAAAACCCATTTCTTCTACAGAATGATGCACTTTATGAAATTCCCAAAGGGCTGGATACTTGTGCAAAGCTCTATGGACATTCCATTGTATAAAATCTGCAAGAACAAACAAAATTAAAAATTGTAGCCAAGTAGGCCAAGACTCTACTTGAATAGCCACAATATTCTCTACACCAAGTGCGCCTAATAGATCATTGAATATTTCCACCGCAACATTAGATATTGCATTGTATGCAATCAAAGAGAATAAAAAGAAATTAAAAAACATGTAAAACCCGTCCAACCAAAAATCTTTTCTCAGAATCGATTGGTTTTCTCTCCAAGGAAAAAAAACCTCCAATAACCATACAAACACAGATAAACCAAATAGCCACCAGAAATAATTCAAAAATGACGGATATAGGATTTCATTTTTGAGGTAATCAAAATACCCAAAATATGCATCGTAGATGATATCAATGTATTTTTGCATGCTGTCTATATATTTTTGAAATTAAATGAATTTTTAATTTGATTAGCATCAATAGTTGAAAAGATTACGTATGGAATTTTTTGCCAGAATAAAATAGCAAAGTTACTACGCTTCGACACAACAATTGAACATTTTGAATATCCGCTTTTTTACAAGTACCCATTTGGAATCTAGTATGAAATACACTTCTATAAGCTATAGACTGATGACTGTTGTTGAGGAGTTTATATACAAATGATTGTGATAAATTTACCCACTGTTATCATTGCTGATTTTCAAATTGAAAATAAAATCAAATTTTGAAATCCAATTCTCCATTTCAAAACTAGGTAATATAATTTCTATCTGATGTGATTTAAGTTACATTCATTTAGAAATTATGTAACAATTTCTTCAAAGAAAAAAGAGTCCTAATTCTGTTGATTCGCTTCAAATCTTCTTAAATTAGAAACTTAACTACCAGCAATTATGAAAATATTAGTCCCTACCGATTTTTCCGATAATGCCAACAATGCACTAACCTTTGCAAAAAAGATAAGTTCAGGAAGAAATGACGTCCAAATCACACTTTTGTTTGCTTATTACGCTGTTTATGATTTTGCTGCACATGCCATAGAAATAGTAGAAACAATAGAAACTGATTCACAAAAAGCAATGAAAAAAGCTGTATCAGATGCTAAAATTGAAGGCATTGCAATTGATTACCAAATAGTCCAAGGCACAGTGGCAACCTCTGTAACTTCTAAAGCCTATAAGGAAGATTATGATTTAATCGTAATGGGAACTCAAGGTGCTTCAGGAATAAAAAAGAATTTGATAGGAACAAATACTGCCCATGTCATAAAAGACAGTCAAGTCCCGGTACTAGCGATTCCTTCCCAATCAAATTGGAAAAAATTAAATGAAATTATCGTAGGAGTAGAATTAGATGGGAAAGAAAATCTTTTCTATAAAAAACTGATTGCTTTGACTTCTTCTTTGGGATTTCCTTATCATTTTTTCAATCTTAAAGTTAGCTCGGAAACTGAAGATTTGATTTCGCTTGAAGATTTCCAGAGGAATTTTAAGCTAACATTTCCAAATATTGATTTTACTGTAGACCAACAATTCGCAAAAAGTGTAATTGATGGTATTGAAGAACAGCTAAAAGAAAAACCAAATAGTATTTTGGTGATGTTTTACAAGAAAAAATCCTTTTTTGAATACATGTTTAATTCCAGCAATTCAATAGCCATGGCTTACCATTCATCGGTTCCTCTATTGGTGTTAAAATAGAGTATTCTTCACTTCTCGTTTTGTAAAATTAATATTTTTTTATTTCATAATTCCCTTTTTGTATTACAAAATAAGACAATTGTATCTTATTTTTATATTGTATTTGGTGAGGTTTATGTAATCAACTTGATTAATTTTGTAATAGAAAATCTGTCAATCTCATAAAATCCTAACGAGAATAGAAAAGACATCTAGCCATTTTTATGAATGACAAAAAAAATATCGAAGAGCAAGATTCAAGATTTCATTTTGAGGAACTAACCTCCAAACTAAAAGCAATTTTAGACAGCACTCCAGATTATATTGTTCTAATTGATCTTGAATTCAAAATACAAACATTCAATAAAGTTGCGTATGAAAACTGCGAAAAATTCCACGGAAAAAGATTGGTTGAAGGAAATGATTTTAGAAAATATGTTTCCAAAGAGGTAGAAGAAGATTTCTATGAAAACTACTACAGAGCATTAGAAGGGAAAAATAACAGGTTTGAAAAAGAAATTGAGGTATTTACTTCAGAAAATATATGGCTTGAATTCATTTTTTATCCTGTATTTGATGAAGAAAAGAACCTGAA
The DNA here is from genome assembly GCF_022549695.1 of Belliella calami. Classification (GTDB taxonomy): domain Bacteria; phylum Bacteroidota; class Bacteroidia; order Cytophagales; family Cyclobacteriaceae; genus Belliella; species Belliella calami. The sequence goes on from NZ_JAKZGS010000002.1 coordinate 471,502, forward strand.
AGGATCGACTCTATTGATAAAAAATATCACTGCAAGTAAAAAACACATTGCCAAGATAGAAACCCAAAATAAGCGATTAAAAGAAATAGCTTGGACACAATCTCATGTAGTAAGAAACCCCCTTGCCAACTTAATGGGTTTAGTCAATCTCCTATTGATGGAAAAAAACAATCTTGAGCCAGACCATTTGGAGGGATTCTATCTGAATATTTTGGAAGAAGCACATAAACTCGACCTCATCATCAGAAAAATCACAAACTCGACAGAAGAGGACGAATATTTCAATTAGGTTTTCTCAATTCTTATTGCTATCCATTCAATAACATCCTTTATCACTTTCTCTTTTTCGAATTCATTGATCAATTCATGATATAATCCTTCATACCTAGTGTAAGTCTTATCCTCAACATTTGCTTTTCTGAAAAACTCCTCACTTCCAATCGGATCAGTAAGTTGGTCTGCCGTACCATGGATCAGTAAAACAGGATTTTTAAATTTATTTAGGTTCAATTTTATGCCTTTCATCATTCGGAGAAGTTCATAACCTGTTCTGGCAGGGATGGCATCAGAATATACCATAGGGTCTTCATTGTATTTTCTGACCTCCTCCAAATCATGGGATATCGTGCTGCTATCAAGTTTGAAAGTTTTCAACTTAGGCGCTAACATACTCACAAAGGAAGATACCTTGATCAAAATTTTGGAGATACTATCAGATGGCTTTAGCGATGCAGAACTCAATATCACTCCTGTCAATGCTGGCTGGTAATCAATACAATATTTTGCCACCATTCCTCCTCCCATGCTATGTCCAAAAATAAATAAAGGTACATCTGCACAATAAGCTTTGACTTTGCCGAGTAGGGCATCAATATCTTTTAAATAATCTTCATGGCTTGAGAAGTAGGCAGTGGGTTTGGGCAAGGAGGATTTCCCATGTCCCCTACCATCAAAAGTAAAAACAGCAATACCAGAAGCGACCAATATTTCTGCAAAATGCTGATACCTACTGCTATGTTCTCCCAAACCATGTACTAAAAGCAAAGCTGCCCTAGGAACTTCCGGCATCCACGCTTGGAGGAAAAGCATCTTATTATCGTGTGTTGTATAAGTTGACTCTAGGTGATTCATTAGGGTTTAGGTTTTAGAGTACTGATGTTGAATTTTAATTTTTTATGTCTTTCTGTCTTCTCCTGAATTTATTTACCTCATATCTCTTGCATCTTGACAAGCTGTTGCTGTCTCGTCTCTCACTAATCTACACTCAATGCAACAATTAGCCTCCCCGTTTTTTGTGTGATGATCAGAAAACTACTACGGGATCCACTTCACATCCTTAAAATTTGGCTTTCTTTTTTCTAAAAATGCATTCCTGCCTTCTTTTGCTTCATCTGTCATATAAGCTAGTCTCGTCGCTTCACCTGCAAAAACCTGCTGTCCAACCATTCCATCATCTGTAAGATTAAATGCGAATTTGAGCATTTTGATAGATGTAGGAGATTTTGCCAGGATTTCTTGTGCCCATTCATATGCTGTATCTTCCAATTCATCATGTGGAATCACTGCATTGACCATTCCCATTTCGTATGCTTCCTGTGCTGAATAATTTCTCCCTAGAAAAAATATCTCTCTTGCTCTTTTTTGCCCTACCATCTTTGCCAAATAAGCAGAACCATATCCCCCATCGAAACTCGTCACATCAGCATCGGTTTGCTTGAATATCGCATGCTCTTTACTAGCCAATGTCAAGTCACAAACTACATGAAGCGAGTGCCCTCCTCCTACTGCCCAGCCCGGCACTACTGCAATGACAACTTTAGGCATAAATCTAATCAAACGCTGTACTTCAAGAATATTCAATCTATGGTATCCATCCTCACCCACATATCCTTGATGTCCCCTAGCCCGCTGATCTCCACCAGAGCAAAATGCATATCCTCCATCCTTAGGAGAAGGTCCTTCGCCTGAAAGCAAAACAACTCCAATAGATGTATCCTCCATTGCATCGTAAAATGCATCATACAATTCACTTGTCGTTTTTGGACGAAAAGCATTTCTTACTTCAGGTCTATTGAAAGCGATTCTGGCTACACCATCGCATTTTTTGTAAGTGATATCTTCGTATTCCTTTGCAGTTTTCCAGTTGATAGTCATGATTCGTATATTTTTTATTTTCATGCAAGATAACAGGCTTGTTCGAATTTTGTTGAATTTTGATAAAGGCATTACCTTGCAACATTCAAAAAAATATGGGACAAGTAATATTCAAAGATCAAATCTACACTTTTGACCAGATCCGAACTGGAAATTGGCAGCAGGATGATAAATACTTATCACAAAGCCTTGAGTTTTGCAAGGAATGGCTAAATGGTAAAACTGATTTTGAACTGAGCACTTCAGGCTCTACAGGTAAACCAAAATCAATCAATATCAAGAGGTCACAAATGGAGCTTTCTGCTGCGGCAACTAAAGCATTTTTCAAAATTAATAAGTCTCCAAAATTGTTGGTTTGTATTAACACCCAAATGATTGGTGGCAAAATGATGTTAGTCAGAGGACTATGCTGGGATGCAGACATATATCTTATCACACCAGAGGCTAACCCTCTAATTGATCTTTCACTGCAGAAAAAAATTGACTTTTGCGCAATGGTTCCTTTGCAGGTGGAAGCATGTCTTAAAGAATCAATATCGACAACGAAACTTTCTGATATTGAAACTTTGATCATCGGTGGGGCGCCACCTTCCCAATCATTGATACAAAAAATCAAGACTACTGGGATCAATGCCTTTCAAACTTACGGAATGACAGAAACTGTTTCGCATATAGCTTTGGCAAAAATAAATGCGTCGCAATTGATCTACCACACACTGCCAAATGTCAAAATTGGAACAGATGATGCCAACAGACTTTGGATCGAAGCACCTATGGCAATAGAAAAAAGGCTCCAAACAAATGATTTGGTGGAAATAGTAGCAGATGGTGCATTTCGGTGGATTGGTAGAGCAGATTTCACGATCAATTCAGGAGGAATAAAGATTCTAGCAGAAGCGCTGGAAGCTGAGTTACAAAAATACATTGAGGCGATTTTTGGCGGAATCCAATACTTTGTATTTGGCCAAAATGATGAAAAACTTGGCCAAAGATTAGTCCTATTTTTGGAAACTAAGGAGGGGGATAATAATAAGGCGCAAGAATTGCTGATGATACTGAAGAAGGAAATGAAAAAATATCATTACCCGAAAGAAATTTTCATTCTTGAAGCGTTTATAAAAACACCTTCCGGAAAAATCAACAGAACAAAAACATCAGAATTATGCTTTTGAATTTATTATTCTCTATTTTACTCATGACAGGAACAATTCCCGAACAAAGCGCCAACAATGAATTAACGCTTACGGTAGAAAATATAAAAAATTCAGATGGTGTCGTCAGAGTTTTGTTGTTCAAAGGACCCGAAGGATTTCCAGATCAACATCAATTGGCATTTCAAAATGCTTCCATTATGATTGAAAAAAACAAAGCTGTTTACACCTTCAAAAACATTCCAGATGGTACTTATGCAATTTCGCTTTTCCATGATAGTCAAAATACAGGAAAGCTAAGAACTAATGCGCTTGGCATCCCAAAAGATGGCTATGGTTTTTCAAACAATGCATCAGGGATTGTGGGTGCTCCAAGTTTTGAAAAAGCGTCATTTAAACTTACTGAAAAAGTAAAACAGATCACTATTAAGTTGAAATAGTATTACTTTTAGTGGAAATTTCATCCTTATGATTTTATTAGATTACCCATTTGTTTCCGATTTCCTATTGGAGACTATAGAGCAATTTCAATTTCCAGTAGTTGCAACAGCGGAAGCGAAAGAATTGGCAAAAAACAGAAATATCCACTGGATCTCTGAGGAAGCTGCTAAAGCTCATATTCAAGATAATGAAAAAACATCTATCTATACAAATTCGGAAAACTCTATCAGCTGGGTTCAGCGAAATGCAAGTGGTACAAGATTCCCTGATTTAATTGAGCTTTTCAAGAATAAATTCAAATTCAGGGAATTGATCAAAGATATTTACCCTGATTACTTTTTTCACTCAGTTCCATTTAGTGATTTAGAATCCTTGGATGTTTCAGAGTTGAAATTTCCTTTGATTGTAAAACCGGCAGTGGGCTTTTTCAGCATTGCTGTGCACAAAGTAGATGATGCAAAAGAATGGCCTCAAACAGTCGCTGAAATTCAGCAAGAAATCAAAAATACACAAACCTTTTATCCAAAAGAGGTGATTGACAATACTGATTTTCTATTGGAGGAATATATTCGAGGAGAAGAATATGCTTTTGATTGCTATTTCGATAAAAATGGCGAGCCTGTTATCCTGAATATTTTACACCATGTATTTATCTCCGAAAAAGATGTCAGTGACCGCTGGTATTACAGTTCGGAGGATGTCATCAATCAACTTCATGATCCATTGATAGCCTTTCTCAAAGCTATTGGAGAAAAGAAAAAAATCGAAAATTTCCCCTTACACATTGAAATACGAGTCGATAAAAATGGAAAAATCACACCTATAGAAGTCAATCCAATGCGGTTTGGAGGTTGGTGTACTACGGCGGATTTGACTTGGTTTGCGTACGGCGTAAATTCTTATCAATATTTCTTTGAATCGAAAAGACCTGATTGGGAAGCTATTTTCCAAAATAGAAAAGACAAAAAGTACAGTCTAATCCTTTTGGATAAAGCAGCTAAATTCAAAACAGAGGAAATCGCATCATTTGATTTCGAAGCGATTGCCAGAGATTTTGAAAACCCACTTCATGTCAGAAAATACCCCTTAAATCAATTTGGAGTATTTGGGTTTCTGTTTACCGAAACGAGCAAAGAAATGGAAAAGGAATTGAGGGATGTACTTCATGATGATCTGGGGAGGTATATTAATATGAAGTAATCCATAAATACTCCCTCTAATTCGTGAAGTAACTTTCTTGCGAAGAATTCACTCGATTCACTACATTGGTAAAAACTATACCAACCTTTTCCAAAACCATCCTCGCTGTGGAATAGTATTAAAATTTCTTGAAACATCCACTTACTAACTCCTGATTTTTTCAAAGAAAAAATATATTATTTGTGAAAATTGCTGAAAATAGATCCAATTCCTTTTCTAGGTGATCTAAATGAATATTCTTAACCCTAATTGAAGCATATAAATTATCAAATTTGGAGTAATCCTGAAATAATTTTCCTACTTCGTAAAGTAGCTTTCTGGCAAAAATTTCACCCTCTTCATCATAGGGATAGTAACTATACCAGACTTTCTTTGAACCATCTTCCAAAGGGACAAGTGCCTGCTTTTGATAGTCAGCAAAATGTACTCCATATACTCCAAGCATACTTACGAAAAGCACTAACCCCTTACAACCAGGACCAGCCATCCTTACTTTCACACTCAGAATATGATTCCCATGCTGAAAGGAAGAATCCCTAACTTCATATACACCATCCATCGCTCTTACTCTTTCAGCAAATTTCTCCCATTCTGACAAATAATTGTTTCGCATTTGACCTAGTTTTGAATATTTCTCCTCCATTATCGGGATCAAGGGAGAATTCCAATCCCATGGATCCATAGTAAAATCATTTAATAATTTAATGTAAGATTCCGGTTTATTGACAATTGGTTCCATAGATAGCTGAGGAGTCTGGGGCATTTAAATTTATATGTGTATCCGCATTACTGCACGTAAGGATGAACAGCTGCAATAATCAATCGGTCAAATAGTCTTTCTCCAAAATATCTTCGGTTAAGCTTATAGACGAATTCATTGATGTAGTTCTGTAAATATTTATACGTGATCATGTGATGTATTCCCAATAGATTTCTTTTCAGGTTACTGATTCCCTTATGCACCCATTTTAGGGTTTCATTGACACTTACTTTATCTGAAACAACCATGTAATGTGTGTCAACAATATCTGCAATATCAACATAGGCTGTGTTTTTGTCGGTAAACAGGACGATATCTCCAGCGGCATTCTTCTTGATGAATTTGTTCACATGATCTGAATCTACTTTTCCTAGTACTTCCATTTTATAATATCCACATGCTCTGTCTTTCTTTCCTGTTCTGGGATCTTCAAGTGGGGTAGATTCGGCAGCCACTGCTACTTTTGCCTGCCCTTGGCTCCCTTTTCCTCGTTTAAGGTTCTGCTTTACCTGTTTTTTGGTTGCAACTTCTACAAAGCATTCATCAAACTCAATCATGTCATTTAAGATGTACAGCGAATCCCTTTTACCCATCATGGCACGAATCTTATGCATCAGTCTGAATGCAGTATCATATCTTGACAAGCTAACCTGCCTTTGGAATTCAAGACATGAAAGGCCTTTCTTACTAGCTGACATGAAGATAAAAGCCAACATCCAGGTGTGAAGAGATATCTTACTTTTTTCCATTACAGTTCCACTTTTTAAGGAGCTCCTCCTTCTGCATTGACTACATTCAAAGAATTTCCCACCACTGAACCAGTAATGCTTAGTAATGGATTTACAGGTTTTACAGCATATTCCCGCCTTTTCTCTGCTCTCTTTGATATAAACTTCGCAGCTTTCTTCATCTGGAAAGTATTGTAGAAATTGAAGTATTGTCATAATGTTTCCTATTTTTATACAAGAAACAACAGCAGATTTCAACCTACAACTAATTGACACGTATTGTCAAATTTTGTCACGTGCATTCAAGCGGATACACATAAAAAAATAAGTGAATGTTCTATAAAAATATAGTATTTGTAGTAAAAATAGCTTTGAATAAATCCAATTTTTTTTCAAAATTCCCTAAATAAATATTTTCCACTTTAATGGAAGCATATGCATTATCAAATTTTGAAAAATCAGGGAAAAGAATCCCTACTTCGTTTAAGATTTTACGGGATAGAATCTCATCTTCCTCATCATAGGGATAATAACTCAACCAGCCTAATCCATAACCATCATCTAATGGAACCATGGCTGGCTTAGCATAATCCACGAAAAACACTCCATAAAGACCAAGCATGCTTACTAACAATACGATCCCCTTACACCCTGTTCCTCGTCGTCTAATTTGAGTACTTAAAATATGAAAACCGTGTTGAATTGAAGTGTCTTTTACTTCATCTACATTATCAAGATTACTTAACTTTTTTAAAAACAATTCCCATTTTGAGGAAAATCCAATTCTTTTGATGCTCAATTCCTCTTTTTTTTCTTCCATGATCGAAATTAAAGGCGAATTCCAATCCCATGGATCCATAGTAAAATCCTTCAATAATCTAATGTAAGATTCCGGTTTATTGACAATTGGTTCCATATGTAGCTGAGGAGTCTGGGGCTCCATTGTTAATTTGACTTGTAATATTACTTCCGGGCATAATTGATTTCAAAAATTTGTACGCAAAACTTACGAATTCATTTCTTACTACAAATTGATTTTCTGGCAAATGGGGATTAGGAACAGTAGCAATAACTCCAGAGGCCGCATGATTAGATGCCCACCTAGAGATTTCCATCACTGCATTTTTCGAAAAAAACCAATTTGTTTCACCACTGCTCATAGTCATGGGGTAAATATCTGAATTATTCAATAAATGAGGAAAAATATCATAGATTAATTCAATTGGGGATTTGTGGATTCCAATAACCACAGTATTTGCATAGTCTATATTATTCATTTGAGTATTTCTTATGCCATTTGCAAGTTGAAAATAAGCATTAAAACTACTTGACGTCTGACCGTTTTCAAATCTTAATCCATTGATATTGGTATGCCAGAATCCATTATTTGACCCTGCTACAAAATTATTAAAGGAATTGCTACAGAGTTTTTCTCCAGGCGCTTCACCTAATTCATTACCGCCTCCACCTCCACCCATTCCATCATCAAAACAGGCATCATCTCCATTACAACCACTTGAGAAACATGTCGTATGTGAATATTCTTCCCCTATTACAACTCCGTTATAGGTATATACCCAGTACCAATCAATACAATCAGGCATGTCCATAGTCGAGCTATTTGTCTGATTTGTAGCTAAATCATTAAAAAACTTCCTAATCTCAATTCCATTTGATTGTTTACCTGATACTTGTTGATAGGAAAGGTCAAACCATAAAAATTCTACTTTGGGATCTAAGTCCTGATTCAAATAACCATTAATAATCTTAAATTCATTATTCAAAAGATAGTCTATACTCAGGGCTGATAGTTCAATTATTCCCGAAGAAACAATTTCACCCAAATCGTTAAATTCAAAAACAACTCTTCTTAGATAAGCCTTTTCACCATATGAAACCATAAGTTTTCTGTGAGCAGGAATAATCAGTAATTTTTGATCTTCAGACTGAAATGCATCACTCCACTTTGGGGAAATACTCATATCCATTTTAATCCTTTGATTCATGGAATGACTACTTTCCTGAAAAGCATCATAAAAAATTCTTGCTGTTTCAATTAAATCTTTTTGAATTTCAACTTCTCGAATCGGCTTTTCAGGAGTAATGCAGCCATAAAGTGAAAAACAACCTATTATAAGAAAGTGGAGAAAATTCTTTAATGCTTTCATATATTTCTTTTTTTGAACTAAAAATACCCCCCCGAATTTAATTTCAAAGTTTTCTAATTATTATTTTTAATAAAATTCCCATATAACATCTATTAACTTTAATAATATTTTCCATTTACTAATTTTGAAAAATGAAAAATCTACTATTTACAATTTTGATAATAGGAATTTTTGGCTGTTCAAAAGACAAAAACTCTAATCAATCCATTTCTTCAAATTATGAATTAGAAATCACGGATTCTATTAGAGTTGATTACCTAGAGGAATTGATACTATTTGATATTGATGATGGAAGGTTCTTAGCAAAAAAAGATCTTGTTTCCTACATTATTTTTGACGAAACCGGTAAAATCACCTCTCATATTGAGCTCAAAACAGATGGTCCAAATGCGATAAACATGGTCTATTCAGCAGGTTTCTTTGGTGGGAGGTTTACAATTATGGATCTAAATAAGGGATTGATACAGTTTACAAATGAAGGAGAAATAATCAATAATATCTCCATACCTGAGGACTATATTTACATGCATCCTTACAACAGACCAGCCTTCGAACTGGGGAGTAAATTAGCTTACTACCGTCCAGAAAGAGATCTAATTGACTGGGAAGACCAAGAGAAGTTTTACAAAGAATATTACAAAACACCTTTGTTGGAGGTATTTGACCCTATTACTAAAGAAGTCGAATTGAAAATGGAAATCCCTGAAACCTCAATCTACCAAGACGGAGATTTTCATTTTCTTTATCATCCACAAATCGTTAAAAGAGGGAAGATTTGGTATTTGTTCCTAATGGCTGAACTGAAGTTTTATGTCTATGAAGAGAAAGATGAAGATCTGATTTTCAGAGAAAGTGTAAGTCTAAATATCAAAGACCATGTCCCTTTCCCCCAGGCCGATTTGCAAAACAGATACGAGTTATTTTCTAAGCTCGAGAAGGTAATCTCATCCATGATAGAGCAACTCTATGCGTTTGATGATAAAATAATTCTTATATATAGAAAAGGAGTAAATGAAAATATAGTGCAGAATTACAATCGTGAAAATCAATCTGAATGGCGGGAATTCTTAGAATCCTTGCCAAAATATGCAGCTGTTTTTGATTCTGAATATAAATTGCTTCAAGACGATATAGAATTGCCTAAAGGAATAATCTCTACTCCGGTAGCAAATAAAGACGGTGAGATATTTGTTCAAAAAAACCAAAGTTATTTTGGAGAAGAAGACTGGAACACTTATTACAAATTAAAATTGACTGAGAAAAAATAATAAAATAATTGAAATGAAAATCAGTTTCAAGAATGTCCAATATCTCTTTAAGAATATAAAAAAGGCTGTTTCATCAACTGAAACAGCCTTTTTTTTTGACTTTATCTATTTCTTTCTCAGTTTTTATAAAAATCCCTGACAAAAGCTAGCAACTGATTGTCAGTCATTTTATCTGCATTTTGGACAGAAATCCATTTTTCTTTGAAAGCTTTGTTTTCCGCAATTCGATTTTTGAATTGATCCTTTGCAGTGCCTGGACCAAATAAAAGTACGTCCTCAAATTTCCCAATTTTATCTTCGAGCATCTTATAATATTCATTCAGCTCATTTTGTGCAATGTTGTTTTTGCGGTATTCGTTGTTAGAAAGTACAGAAGGATTTGGAGAAAAACGAGCAGTATCGCTTACTTCGCCTTCTTCTCTTTTTATTCTTTCGTGTGGAGAGATAAGAGATTCTATGAATGTAGCCTCACCATCTTGATAACCAATAAAATGCGCTTTTGACTGATCAAGCCATACTCCAACAGATTTATAATTCATCTTTTCCATATATAGTTTAGTTTATAGTTTCAACGAATTAATATAAACATTTCTTATTATTATTCAAAAAAATATAATGATAAAGCTTAAAATCAATTGAGGCTAAGCTACTTTCAGAACAGGCAATTATCAAAGCTAAAATTCGCAAAGCATTCAGATTATGTTTATTGCCAGTTTTTTAGCGCATAAGAAATAGGATGAAATATTGAAGAATTTCTTTATTGTGAAACTCATGATTAAAGAATTATGCAAAAGATTATATGAGTATCCTCTTGTGTACATGTATGTATATTAAAACACATAAATCATGCTGATAATCGTCAACAGACAACAGTTTACGGTCAACAAATTGATCCAATAATCTATTGCTTGGCTAGGTGCAAGAAAGCGGATTCACATTAAAGATTAAAGGGTAAACTAAATTCAGGTATTATTCATCAAAATTCAGAAAATGATGAAAATAGCCATAAATTTGCAACAATGGACGAATCACAAGCTACAAGAGTCAACAAGTACCTCAGTGAAGTAGGATTTTGCTCAAGAAGAGGTGCCGATAAGCTGATCGAACAGGGAAAAGTAACCATCAATGGCAAAATCCCCGAAGTAGGAACCAAGGTAATGCCTGGCGATGAAGTTCGTGTGGATGGAAAACTGATAAGTCCTCCGAAAAACGATTTTGTGTACATCGCATTCAACAAACCTGTAGGGATCGTATGCACCACGGATATCAAAGCGGAAAAAGACAATATAATTGAGTACATCAATCACCCAAAAAGAATATTCCCAATAGGCAGATTAGACAAACCTAGTGAAGGACTGATATTGCTGACTAGCGATGGAGATATTGTCAATAAAATCCTAAGGGCAGGAAACAATCATGAAAAAGAGTATATCGTGACTGTCAACAAGCCAATAACTTTTGATTTTCTGGAGAAAATGTCTAACGGAGTACCGATTTTGGATACTATTACCAAGGAATGTAAAGTAAGAAAAATAGGAAAAAACAAGTTTAATATCATCTTGACACAAGGACTCAACCGACAAATCCGAAGGATGTGTGAATATTTGGGATATGAAGTAACTAGGCTCAAAAGAGTAAGAATCATGAATATCCAGTTAGATATCCCTTTAGGAGAATGGCGAGACCTAAGCAAGCAAGAAATGGAAGAAATCAACGGAATGCTAGCCAATTCCAAGAAAACATTTGAGATTTGAGAGGAGAAGCAAGAATTAAGTAACGAGATGAAAACCATGAAGTTTAAATTCCGCTACTGAAGGTCATCGGTAGCGGGAGTTAAATTTTGATTAACACATTGATTTGAAATTCGATATTTTACTGACGGAAGACAAGTTCGGCGATATATTTAAGATAAAGTTCAAATGACGATTGTAATTATAAAAAGGTCAGGACATGGCTGATGCTTCCTTCACCCTTTCCCTTTCACCTCTCTCAACCTTCCTACTTCAAGACCTTCTAATTGATCAGCTAGCTATAAACAACCAACCTTACAAAAAATCAAAATATGCATTTAAAATCAGAAGACCTTATACGAATCGAGATAGATTTTGACTCAGGAAGTATTCCACCTCCATTTAGTCATACATTTAGGTTGAAAATCAGCTTTGAGAAGAATTTTCTAAATACACAATTAGACCTAGAATATACCCATCGTGAGGAATTGACCGACGAGGAAATCTTAGATGAAGGGTTTCCTTTAGACGGTAATTACAACTACGTAGGTGAGCTACACAATGCCTGGGAAAAACCTCTCAAATCGCTTTACTTAACATCCAAATGGGCAAACAAAAAATTGGATGAAGATGAAGGAGGCGTACGTGTGCTCGCAAAAGATCTTCATGGAAAAATCACTCGGACTGTTCCTTTGAATCAAGAGGAATGGCAGTATTTGGCACAAGAAATCATTCAGGCGATTTACGAGACGAGCAAAAAAGAAGCCCCATTGATCATTAATTTCTTGAAGATAGACAATGATAAAACTTTGGAAATTTCTTTAACAATGAAATTTTCTATCAGAAAAGCTTTAGCAACAATAGATGGACAAGAGAAAGAACTGAGTTGGGAGAAAACAAAAGAATTATTATCCTATGTATTTTTGCCTGATTATGACTACGACAAGGCCAGAGAGGGCAAACCAAGCAAAAGAGGTATTTATATAGATTGTGGAGATGGCTTTTGGCATGAATTTGGAAAAGGTATTTACAACATAGATTCTTCTTATGATGCGGTATCAAAAATCAGGGAAGGATTTTTAAAACTATAACCAATTATTATTTATTATGAAAAATTTCAAATCTATCAAAAGCATCTTTGCTCAGGTATTAGGGGCTGCATTTTTGTTTAGCTGTGCCAGCTGGAATAACACTGAAAGAGGTGCCGCAGTCGGTGGTGGCACAGGTGGTGCAATCGGAGCTGTAATTGGAAACAAAAGTGGTCAAGCAGGAAAAGGCGCCGCAATCGGAGCTATCGTAGGAGGTGCAGCAGGTGCTGCAATCGGTATCTACATGGACAAGCAAGCCAAAAAAATCGAAGAAGAAGTTAAAGATGCAGAGGTTGAAAGAGTGGGAGAATCTATCAAATTGACTTTTGATTCAGGTATACTGTTTGGTTTCGATTCTTATTCATTGACTCCAGATGCCCAAGAGAATATCATGAAATTTGCGGAAATCCTAAAAGAATATCCAGATACTGATCTATCCATCGAAGGGCATACAGACAATAGAGGGGCATATCAGTACAATCTTGGTCTTTCAGAAAGAAGAGCCGCTTCTGTAAAGAACTATCTAAAAATGCAAGGTATCGAAGATTCAAGAATGTTGACGCTGGGACTTTCCTACGACAAACCTGTGGCATCTAATGATACAGACGAAGGAAGAGCAAAAAACAGAAGGGTTGAAATCTTGATAACGGCCAACGATGAATTGGTAGACAAAGCAGAAAAAGGAGAAATTAAGGACTAATTTCAACTTCTACTCAAACAAAAAAAGCCAGCGAAAGTTGGCTTTTTTTTGTGTCATTTCTACTTAATCTTCAATTTGGGAGGCATCAGGAGAAGTCTTAAATAAATCTAACTCCTACCCTTCATCTTTACAATCTCAGATCTCAAATCCAATATCATTTTAGACAAATCTTCTATTGTCATTGGGTTATTACGATCTTTGGGATTGGGAAAATCAGTACTGATAAAAGCTTTAGCTTCCCAAACTTCCAAAATATCTTCTCCTTTGACCTCATAAGGTTTGTAATGCTCATTGTCAGATACTAAAAATAACTTGCCATTCTCTTCCAAATAATTGAACACTCGCTTATACACAACTCCTTCTGAAGCAGTTACCAAAACGTAGGTCTTCCCACTTTTTATATCTCGCAATTGGTCAACATATCCACCAACAATCAAGGTACCAGGTACCATTGGCAACATGCTATCCCCTGCGATTTCGAAGGCTCTATATGATTGGTTACTAGCCAAATTAGGAAGCCTAAACTGAGGCAATGATTCCATGTAATCTGGATCAGCAAAACCATTTAAGTAACCTGCGGATGCTTTTTGACCTACCATGGTAATACTTTCACGATCAGATTCGTCCACGGCAATTGTTAGAATCTTGGTGTCTCTACTTTGAACTGCCTTCCTACCCTTTTCTTGGATATCATGGTAGAGCAATTCATCCATGGACACTCCAAACAATTCGGAAATCACCTTCAAAGCCAAAAGCTTTGGCTCTGAACGCCCATCCTCATAGGCAGATATCATAGTCCGCTGAACTCCGAGTTTTTCTGCAAGCTCTGATTGGGTGATATTCTGCGAAGTACGTAGATGTCGAAGGTTTTTAGAAAGCAGCATAAGGTCTTGTTTAAGCAGAATAAAGATAAAAATTATGATCGTCTTTCATTGGTTGCTTGACCGAAAATGGATTGGCCATTCTTCGCTGCTCCATTCTGCTTTTGATTTCTTCCATAATCTCACCAACAGTCTTTGGTTCATTTACCAGCAAATATCCATACTGAGGCTTTTTCTCATCTTCAATAAAAAATTTGACTTGGCAATTCCCTGATGGCAAGGTCGTTTGAGTAAGGCTGATTTTAGTGATGTCTTCCATAGCTTTATTGATTTAACAGGAGCTAATATAAGAATGTTATTTTAAATAACACGCATGTGTTTATTAAATAAACTCTAATTTGACATCAGTTGTCTAAAAATTTAATCAATGAGTCTTTTAACTCTTAGATGAAATTGAGAAATGGAGATTTTTATTTAAGTTGACTTAACTTATAAGCATTTAAAATAAAGCTTATTCATTGATTATATAATGTTAATTAAAAAATCTCTATTGAATCATCGTCTTGTCTTAAACTTTTAATAGAGGAACACCGTAAGAATTTTCAGACAATTATCTGTACACCACAATCAAAAATCTATGAAAATTAAATTTCTATTATTATTTGCTATGTTATGTAGTTCTGTTGCTTTTGCACAGACGGAAGATGAAGACGAAAAAAGTGTCTATGATTATTCGAAAACCAAACACGAGTTGGCTGTTGATGTAAGGCCTATATTCGGTGGTAATTTTAACCCTTCTCTATTCTACAGAAAAAATTACACAGGATCAAAAGGGAAAAACATGGGTTTTAGGTTAGATATGAGTTTCAATAATAGGTTCAATGAAGACCAATATTCTTTTCAAAATTTTATTTATAACAAAGCAAATAATCTAGATTATGGACTAAGAATAGGTTTAGAAAAACAAAAGTTTATTAATGAAAAATTCATAGCCTATGGTGGTTTGGATCTTATATTCGGATTTTCCAATTTAAGATTTAGAGAAAGAACTGACCTGCCACCTTTTGATAATACAGCATTTGCAAATGTTGATGATTTTAGGTTTGGAATAGGGAACTTTTGGGGAGTGAAATATCATCTTAACTCACGATTGAGTGTTTCAGCTGAGACGGG
Source organism: Belliella calami (assembly GCF_022549695.1). Lineage (GTDB taxonomy): Bacteria > Bacteroidota > Bacteroidia > Cytophagales > Cyclobacteriaceae > Belliella > Belliella calami. Next base: position 486,884 of record NZ_JAKZGS010000002.1, read on the forward strand.
CTTTGATGCGATTTACTCAAATAGAGTAATCAAAATAGCTGAAAGCACACAGAATTTTTCTGAAGTTGATAAACAAGATGGCATCTCCTCTTTTGCATTAAACCTTATCCCTTTAAAAGCTTTGAGAATAGCTTACCATTTTTAACGATCCAAAATTCAACAAAAAAGCCTCTAAGATTAATTTCCTAGAGGCTTTTTAATTATCTAAATTTCCCTTTGAGCATGGCCAATTTCGCAGCCAAATCCCCCTCTGCTACTTGAGGATCTTCTTTCTTCTCCTTAGATTTTGACTTTCCCCTTTCCGCAAATGGATCGGACTTCATACTAAGGCCAATCCTCTTCCTCTGAATATCTACTTCCATTACAGTAACCTCCACTTTTTGATTCACTGTGACTACTTCATTAGGATCATTGATAAATTTGTCTGCCAAATGACTCAAGTGCACCAAGCCATCCTGATGAACTCCTATGTCCACAAAAGCTCCAAATTTGGTGATATTGGTAACTATTCCAGGAAGCTTCATTCCAACTTTCAGGTCTTTCATTTCATTGACACCCTCCTGAAAGCTAAACAACTCAAAACCTTCTCTTGGATCCCTTCCTGGCTTGGAAAGTTCATCCATGATATCTTGGAGCGTAGGCAATCCAACTGTTTCTGAAACATAGTTTTTCAAAATAATCTTGGATCGCAACTCTTCCGAACTCATCAAATCAGTTAGCTTTGCACCAATATCTTTGGCCATTTTCTCAACCAATTCATACCTTTCTGGGTGCACTGCAGATGAATCCAATGGATTTTTCGCATTTCTGATTCTCAAGAATCCTGCAGCTTGTTCGTAAGCTTTATCACCCAATCTTGGGACTTTCTTGATTTCTGACCTGCTTTTGAATGGTCCATTTTCAGTTCTATATGCCACAATATTCTGTGCCAATACAGGCCCAAGCCCAGACACATAAGTCAACAATTGCTTTGAAGCTGTATTGATCTCCACACCAACACCATTTACACAACTCATGACTGTATCATCCAAAGAATTTTTCAAAGCCGATTGATCCACATCATGCTGGTATTGCCCCACTCCTATGGATTTGGCATCTATTTTCACCAACTCTGCCAAAGGATCCATCAACCTTCTTCCGATTGACACTGCTCCCCTGACGGTCAAATCCTGATCAGGAAACTCTTCTCTTGCCACATCTGAAGCTGAATAGATCGAAGCTCCACTTTCATTGACCATGGTCACGATGACACTTTTTGGCAATCCAATGGCTTTCACAAATGCTTCTGTCTCTCTACTTGCAGTTCCATTGCCAATAGCAATGGCTTGAATTTGGTGTTTCTCTACCAAATGCCTGATGGTAGCAGCAGATTCTGCCGTACGCTTTTGAGGTTCATTAGGATATATGGCATCAAAGCTCAACAATTGCCCTTGAGGACCTAGACACACAGTCTTGCAACCTGTTCTAAAACCTGGATCGATAGCCATCACTGATTTTTCTCCCAAAGGTGCTGCAAGCAAAAGTTGTCTCAAATTCTCCGCAAAAACTTTGATCGCATCTTCATCCGCTTTCTTTTTGGTGAAAAGTCTGACTTCTGTTTCCATAGAAGGTTTCAGAAGTCTTTTGTAGCAATCTTTGATCGCCATTCGAACCTGCTCCACAGAAGTATTGGCGGCATCTTCCAAGATCACATTTTCCATCAAAGCAATGGCCGACAATTCCTCAGGACAAGAATCCAACATCAAGAAAAGTTCTTTCTCCCCTCTCCTCATAGCCAACACACGGTGCGAAGGGGCCGTTTTCACAGGTTCTGACCAGTCAAAATAATCTTTGTATTTGATGGCCTCAGCTTCTTTTCCCGGCAAAACTTTGGATACAAATGTCCCTTCATTGATAAAGAGATCTCGCATTTTTTTCCTAAGTTCAACATTTTCATTGACCCATTCGGCGATGATATCTCTTGCTCCCTGAAGTGCCTCTTCGCTCGAAGGGACCTCTTTGCTTTCATCTACATATTTCTCTGCCTCTGTTTCGAGGTTTATCGAAGTTTGTTCAAAAATCAATGTAGCCAATGGCTCCAAGCCCTTTTCCTTAGCGATCGTAGCTTTGGTTCTTCTCTTAGGCTTGTATGGTAAATACAAATCTTCCAAGACAGACATGGTCTCTGCACCATTGATCTTCTTTTCCAATTCATCAGAAAGTTTGCCTTGCTCTTTGATAGATTTGAGTATAGCATCCCTTCTTTTGTCCAATTCTCTCAATTGGAGCGCTCTATCTCTGATCCCTGCTACTTGCACTTCATCCAAGCTCCCTGTCACTTCCTTTCTATATCGGGAAATAAAAGGCACTGTAGCACCCTCGTCCAATAAGGCAATGGTGTCAGTGACTTGCTTGAGTTTGATATTCAGCTCTTCGGCTATTTTTAAATAATGATCTATATTCATTTTCTTGTTTTAAAAACTTCAAAATAGGTGCGCAATTTACAGCATTCAAGTTTGGTATGGAAAAAGAAATCTTACTTATTGTACCTTTGGTCACTAAGATATTGGTAATGTGATGGTAATTTTGAATTCAGGTATTTGATCGAAATTATTCATTCAAAAGGATCACTTAAAGTTTAAATTAATCAAATCTATCTTGATACTACACTAGTTTCTCTTTTACAGCACCAATTACTGATCATCTGATAACCTATAACTATTTACATTTGGCATTATGACAAAGAAATTTGATTGGAAAAAAGAAATAAAGAGCTGGGGATTAATCCTTTCAGTTTTTGCTTTTCTTTATTTTACTGGACTGATTACACCAATTATGGGTGGAGTGCAGTCTCTGCTTCTTTCCACAGGACTGATCAAACCAAAAATCACATTAGTCAATAAAGAGAATTTGGATTTTGAGTTTACCGGGAGATTTACAGATCAGCAAGGATCAATTATCGATCTGGAAGCTTATCGAGGTAAGACTGTTTTCATCAATCTCTGGGCAACATGGTGTCCTCCATGTCGTGCAGAAATGCCACATATTTCGGAAATGTACAAGAAAGTCAAAGACACTGAAAACCTCGAGTTTTTGATGATTGCGTTAGACAAGGACTTTGAAAAAAGCAAGAAACTCCTGGATGACAAAGGTTGGAGCTTCCCAATAGTCCATGCGAGCCATGGGCTGAACAATTCCCTCCAATCAGAATCCATTCCCACCACAATAGTCATCAATCCCGAAGGAAAAATCGTCTTCTACCAAGAAGGAATGAGTAATTTTGACACTGAGGAGTTTAGGGGATTTTTAATTGGATTTTAGATTTTAGAAGGTAAATTTTAGATTTTTCGTGGTTCTCGTAAAGAAGGCTAAGGAGTAAAGTTGCGCTGGGAGACGAGAAAATAAAAACGAGAGACTAGAGGCGAGAAACGAGATGCGACCTTTGAGGTTTCAAAAAACCTCGAAGGTCTTCACGATGAATAGTTTAGGGGCTTTTTAATTGGGGTTTTAGATTTTAGAAGGTAGATTTTAGATTTTTCGTGGTTCTCGTAAAGAAGGCTAAGGAGTAAAGTTGCGCTGGGAGACGTGAAAATAGAAACGAGAGACTAGAGGCGAGAAACGAGATGCGACCTTTGAGGTTTCAAAAAACCTCGAAGGTCTTCATGATAAATAGTTTAGGAGGGGGTTAGAGGGATTTTAGATTTTAGATTTTTGAAGGTAGATTTTAGATTTTCAGGGGATCTCGCAAAGTTGGCTGAGGAGCAAAGTTGCGCTGGGAGATTAGAGGCTAAAGTAGAAGCTGTAAGACAAATTTAATTTTTGACTACGTCACCTCGATCCCGAAAGCATTCAGGAGAGAGGTCTCGTCCTGTTTTTAAAACAAGAAAGTGAAAAAAGAAGTTGGAGTGTGAAATTCAGTAAGAGATTTCTCCCCGTAATTCTACGAGGCAGGCTCTTCTAGTCGGAATGGAGAAGCGAGACAGAAGCAGGGATGAGATCAACCCCGAAGGGGTTAAACTTTGAATAGCCCCGGATTGCTATCCGGGGATCAAAGTCGATGAGCGAAACAACAACCCCGAAGCGGGTTGAACTCTACTAATTGTAAGAAAAAGTGTCAACTATTTTCAGGACAAGACAATGATTTGCCTCTATAAAAAGGACATAAGTATAAAAAGCATCTAGTAACATCATTCTCCAAGATGTCAGCCAACCTTAAAACCTTTGAACATTTTAACCTTAATAAGGATCCACATCCACCACGACCCGCACACTCCTGAATTCCTTGTTTGCATACATTTCCTCTAAGATCAATTGCAGATCGTGTTTGAAAACTGCCTGTGCATTTCCAGACTTATCTAGCTTCACAAGACTTTCGAAAATATACTGATTTTTGATTTTACCTATCAGACCCTTTTCTGGCCCTAGCATGATTTTTTTTACCTGAATGTCATTTAGCAGATTATGTAAATGTCGGGCAGCTTTTTCCGCAGTCTTGTAATCCTTTTGCCTTGTGGAAATTTTGACCAACTTGACAAATGGTGGATAGAAAAACTTCTGCCTTTCGGTCATGTCTTGGACGTAGAAATTCTTGTAATCACCCTGAATCACTTTTTCAAAAATGTAATGGTCGGGCTTTCTACTTTGGATCACTACTGTGCCTCGCTTTTCCCTTCTTCCTGCTCTACCAGCTACCTGTGTGATTTGCTGAAATGCCCTTTCTCCTGCCCTAAAATCAGGAAAATACAAAATCCGATCAGCATCCAAAATACCAACCACAGTTACTTTCTCGAAATCAAGCCCTTTGGTAATCATCTGTGTACCCACCAAAATATCAATATTTCCAGCTCCAAACTCTTCCAATAAACGCTGATAACCATATTTACTTCTGGTAGTATCCAAGTCCATCCTTGCAACCCTCGCCTCTGGAAATAAAAGTGAAATATTCTCTTCGATACGCTCAGTCCCCAAACCTACAGCTGCCAATTTGCCACTTCCACAAGCTGGGCAGATTTTCGGTACCTTCTCCTTGAATCCACAATAATGACAGCGCATTTCTTCTCCAAACTGATGATAAGTCAAACTCACATCGCAATGCTCACACTCTGGAATCCAGCCACAATCCTCACAGGAAATATATGGCGCATAGCCTCTCCTATTCTGGAAAATCAAAACCTGCTCCTGCTTATTCAATGCCTCCTGTATCTTTTCCCGCATCAATCTGGTGAAATCAAGTTTGAGCAGATTTTTCTTCTTATCCACCAAAATATCCGAAAGAAAATACTCTGGCAGTTGCGCTTCTCCGTATCGGCGATCTAGCTGTACGTAGCCATATTTCTTCGTTCTGGCATTGTAGTAACTCTCAAAAGATGGTGTCGCTGAGCCAAGTATGGTCTTAGCCTGATGGAGCCAAGCCAGCATGATGGCAGCATCCCTCGCCTGAAATCTCGGGGCAGGATCATATTGCTTGAATGAAGCTTCGTGCTCTTCATCCACAATCACCAAACCCAAACTATCAAAGGGCAAAAATATCGAGGACCGCACTCCTACCACAAAAGAAAACTTCCCACTGATGACTCCATTCCAAACCTCCACCCGTTCGTTATCGGAATATTTGGAATGGTACACACCCATTTTGCTCCCAAATACTTTCCTCAACCTGCCAACAATATGAGTAGTAAGGGCAATCTCGGGAAGAAGTAAAAGGATCTGACTGCCGCTTTCGAGGGCTTCTTTGATCAACTGAATGTAAATCTCTGTCTTTCCACTTCCTGTGATCCCGTGAAGCAAAGTCACCTGCTTGTCTTCAAAAGCCTCCTTGATCTCTTGCATCGCGAGCATTTGCTCATCTGACAATATTATCTTTTCATCACTTTCCTCAATTTCCTCAAACCGACTGATTATCAATTTATATTCCTCCAAAACATTGTTTTTGATCAGTGTTTTGATGGAACTCATGGATAATCCGGCTTCTGAAAATGCTTTTTTATCCAAACCTTTTGTATTCAATTCCGGATTCTGATAGACTGGAATTTCCTGCAAATATTTGAGTAGGACTTCTTCCTGCTTAGGTTTGGAATCAAGCACTTGGAATAGGCTTTCCAATGCTTTTTTATCTTCAGCATACTCTTTTCTCAGACGGATTCTTGTCTCTACTTTCGGAGTATATTTATCTTTTACTTTTTCGAATACGATAATCGCTTCTTTGATCACCAAACTTTTGATGATTCCATGGATGGTTTTGATACCGAGCAATTGCTCACAGTCTTCATAACTCAACTCTTCCCTACTAGCCAAAGCCTGTAGGATCACCTCTTCCCTATCATCCAAAGGATACATGGAAGTCTCAGAATCATACGCCGGATTGAGTTGGATCTTACTTTCGCTGCTCAGCTTCAGTCCAGAAGGCAAGGCTGCATTCATCACCTCTCCGATATGGCAACAGTAATACTCTGCCATCCAAGCCCAGAACTTGATCTGTAGGGGATTGACCATGGCGTAGGTATCCAAGACATCCAAGATGGGTTTGGCTTCATATTCCTTGGGAGGTTTTTGATGGACCTTTCCAATGATGCCAGTCAGCACCTTTTTTTGACCAAACTGCACCATCACCCGATATCCAATCCCAATATCCTCAGAAAGACTCCTTGGAATCTTGTAGGTAAACATTTTGGGAATGGGAACAGGCAAAATCACATCAGCAAACAGCCGAGATTTCTCATCCTGAGGTTCGTAAGTATCTCCAAATAAACTTTCCAAAAATATAGTCTTTAATCAAGTTTTCATTTTGGTCTTGGGAAAAGACCCTTAGGCAAATATAGGGAAATGGAGTTGGTGATTATAGATTTTAGAGGGGAGAATTTTAGATTCAAGATGTAAGATACAAGAGGCAAGACAAAGTCTCATTGAGAGCTCAAAGTTGCAAAGATACGCTGGGGATAGTAAATGTGGGTTTAAAATCTAGAGCATAGTGGGTTTTTGATTCATTATTCGGAGTTCAAAATTCATAATTTAAAAAATGTTGAATATTGAAATTTAAATTTCGAATTTATGAAGTTTTATAGGAAAAACTAAGGCCTATAAAACACGGGAAGTAATGTCAAGGAGAATCAGGATATGAGTTTTTAAGTTGGATAATAATGGAAGAATTTAAGTAAAAACAGATTATAATAATTCAAACTATAAGTTGATTAGCTCTTTAAATAGTTGAGTGGTATAGTACCCACCTGTTTGCGATGAAGTCCCCTTAAATTCGATAAAACCTATTTCTTTTAGCAAAACTATATATCTCTCTATCGTTCTTTCACTTCCTATATTGGTTATTTTGAGATAATCCGGTGTTCTTTTTCCTTCATTTTCCAAAATTACTTTTAAAAGTATTGCCAACTTAGTTTTTGTGCTTTTAGTAGCTCCGTCAATAGCTCCGTCAATAGCTCCGTCAATAGCTCCGTCAATAGCTCCGTCATTTATTGTATTTGACCTTTCCCTATTAGAATTCACGATTCCTGAACTCAAAGGGTGTGGAATCACCATTTTAAATAGGAAGTTTGAAGGTTAAATAAAGAACTATGAAAAGCGCTTAGAAGCCTTACTAGATCTCCATTAAAACCACTTGAAGATTCAAAAAATATTATAATTTCAAAAAACCACTGGTGTAGCATTGGAAAGTCTAATTCAGATTTTCTGGCAAGATTTTCTGAATATTTAAGAGCTATTTTCAAAGATTCTCTGAGAGAGAATTTCTTAGACATATTAACTCTAACAATTTTTGATTTGGACAAATTTGCTGTCCAAGAAGCTTTTGTTGAAATCGAGCGTACTTTTAGGCTAACGGATATTCAAATTAAGTTCCTTCAAGAAATTGTAGTATCTTTACCCAAGCCAGAGCTCTTGGAAGTTGGAGACTTTTATATACAGGCCATCAATTCAAAAGCATCCAAGATGGAGGAATTGTTGCCGTCTTTGAATCCAAAGTTTCAGTTCAGGTATTTGAGATAGTAAGGAAGATTAATTTGGGTGTGGGGTAAGGAGTGAAATTATAGCCATAAAGAACCCTTAAATAAATTTTTAAAATTATTATTTATGAGTAAGGAATTAGCTTTATCACTTTTACGAAAATCTTTAAAAGATGAAAATGCTGTATTTAGAGAAGGTCAATGGGAAGCGATTGAAAAATTGACTGTTTTAAAACAAAAACTACTTGTATTGGAAAGAACAGGCTGGGGTAAGAGTTCTGTATATTTTATAAGCACCAAAATTCTAAGAAGTCAAGGAAAGGGACCAAGTATTATCATTTCTCCACTTTTGGCTTTAATGCGAAATCAGATCGAAGCTGCGGAAAGGTTAGGTATAAAAGCTGCAACTATTAATTCTACCAATATTGAAGAATGGCAGAAGATAAAAGATTCTGTATTGAGAGATGAAATAGACACTCTACTGATCTCCCCAGAGCGATTAGCAAATGAAAGGTTTATCGAAAAAGTCTTATATCCTATAGCAGATCGAATAGGACTCTTTGTGGTAGATGAAGCTCATTGTATCTCCGATTGGGGACATGATTTTCGACCTGATTATCGTCGCATAGTGGGAATTTTAAAACAAATGCCTGCAGGTATGCCCATTTTAGGAACGACCGCCACCGCAAATAACCGAGTGATTGCAGATATCAAAGAACAACTTGGTGGTATTGAAATTATCCGAGGTACTTTAACAAGAGAAAGTCTCAGGTTGCAGAATATCATCCATCCAGATCAAGCTTCGAGGTTAGGTTGGCTAAAAGAGAATATTCCACTTATGAAGGGAAGTGGGATTGTATATGTATTGACAAAGAGAGATGCAAGAATAGTGACGCATTGGTTAACGCTATGTGAAATCGATGCAGCAGCCTACTATTCTGGAATCGAGGATGAAAATTTTGAGGATTCGAATACGTATCGAGAATTTTTGGAGGATTCTCTTTACAACAACGAGTTGAAGGTTTTGGTAGCTTCTACCGCTTTGGGCATGGGATATGATAAGCCTGACTTAAGTTTTGTAATTCATTTTCAGGCGCCAGGATCTATCATTGGTTATTATCAGCAGGTGGGTAGAGCCGGAAGGGCTATAGCTAATGCTTATGGAATATTACTATCCGGTAAAGAAGATGCTGATATTCATAAATATTTTAGAGAAGGAGCTTTTCCGCCAGAAGAAACAGTGAAGGATATTTTGCAGAAGTTAGAGGATCATGATGGTTTGTCCATCCCCAAGCTTCAGGAAGTTTTAAATGTAAAATATGGTCAAATTGAACAAACGCTGAAGTACCTGAGTGTAGAAGACCCATCCCCCATTACAAAAATTGGTTCGCAATGGAAACGAACTGCTGTACCCTATAAGATGGACACCGATAAAATCCAAAGGCTAACCAATCAAAGACTTGAGGAATGGAGAAGTATTCAAGATTATGTAGCTACTGAAAATTGCCTGATGAACTTCTTGCAAGATCAATTGGATGACCCCATTGTTGGACAGTGTGGTAAATGTGCCAATTGTTTAGGACATAATTTGGTTGCTAGCACTGTCAAACATGAAAATATACTTGAGGCATCGATTTATTTGAAACATTCTGAATTTGATATTGAGCCAAGAAAGCAGATTCAGAGAGGAGCATTATCAAACTATAGTTGGGCAGGAAATTTACCTCTAAGACTTCAAGCAGAAACCGGAAAAGTATTATCTCGTTGGGGGGATGCAGGTTGGGGACACTTAGTTGCAGAAGGTAAACGTAAAGAGCATTTCAGTGATGAATTAGTGGATGCTGTAGCTGAAATGATAACTGAAAGATGGCAACCATACCCATTTCCTGAATGGTTAACTTGCATACCATCCATCAATCATCCTAACTTAGTACCTGACTTCGCCAGGCGCCTTTCAGAAAAATTAGGATTGCCATTTCACCCAATTTTAAAAAAATCAAAAAACACACAAGCTCAGAAAGAACAAGAAAATAGCTTTCATCAATGCCGAAATTTAGATGGTGCTTTCCAGATTGATGGAAAAGTTGAAAATAAACCCGTATTTTTAATCGATGATGCAGTAGATTCACGGTGGACTTTTACCATTGCTGCTGCTTTACTTAAAGAGAATGGGTCCGGACCAGTTTATCCAGTAGCACTCGCCTCCACATCAGTAAACGATTAAGATGATTTCCGAAAGAACAAAAGCCATATTACTACTCACCTCTTATCTATCAAAAGACCTAGATAAGGACACTAAACCTTTGACCATAACCGAATGGAATGAAGTGGTAAGGTGGTTAAGAAATGAGAAATTAGCACCAGAAGATTTACTTAGAGGAGATGTAGAGTCAGTTCTCAGTTCTTGGGTTGAGCATAAAGTTTCAAAACAGCGAATCGTAGATCTCTTGGACCGTAAAATGGCCTTGGCGCTAAAATTAGAAAAATGGACAAAAGCAGGAATATGGATAATCAATAGAGGTGATGCTGAATACCCTGAATCGATTAAAAACACTTTGAAAGATAAAATACCACCCATACTTTTTGGAATAGGCAATAAAGACTTGTTATCAAAAAATTATATAGGAATAGTTGGTTCTAGGAATATTGCAGATGAAGATATCCAGACTACAAAAACCATCGTCAGTCAACTGAATGAGCAAGGCTACGGGGTTATTTCTGGAGGAGCAAGAGGAATAGATGAACATTCCATGACAGGGATCCTCCAACTCAATGGATATGTTTTAGGAGTTCTCGCTGATAGTCTAATGAAAAAATCTTCTGACAACATATACAGAAAGTACATTATAGACAACAAACTGGTTTTATTGTCACCATACAATCCAGAAGCGGGCTTTAATGTTGGGAATGCTATGGGACGAAATAAATTGATATATATTCTTTCTAAAGCTACCATTGTAGTGAAATCTGAAACAAAGGGTGGCACATGGGAAGGAGCCAATGAAAACCTCAAGAACAAATGGGTACCATTATGGATTTCTGAGCCTGCTGATTTAAAAACTGTTAAAGGAAATTCAGAACTCGTAAAAAAAGGTGGGAGGTGGTTGCCAAAAAAATTCAACATTTCTACAATTATTCAAGCCCCAACAAGCTCCAGAGACAATCAAGGATCTTTATTTAGCAGTTATGAAAATAGCAAAAACCAAACTCACCATCAGGTAAACGAACCAAGTATTTCATTAGAAATGAGGAAAAAAAATAACTTATCTAATCAAAAAGAAAACCAAAATGAGTTATTTTTCAACTTTTTCATTGATCAAATTTCAAAAGTATTTGTTGATGAAGAGTTTCAAAAGGATGATATTTCTAAAGCTTTTGACTTAAATTCCAAGCAGTTAGATGAATGGTTAAAATTGGCAGTTGAGAGAGAATTGGTTGTTAAGAAATTGAAGCCGGTAAGATATAGGTTAAAGAATCAGTTTTAAACACTAAAATTTTTTGATACCTAAATTCACTCCAATTTCTCCATTGAATTTTTTTTGAAATTGTGTTTTTAACTTTCACTGAATTTGAAAGGAAGAATATTTTATTTACTGAAAATGCTGTACTTATATCGCCTGAATCAATTTAGGAAAAGTTAAATGCAAATTACAGCTCAATTTTTTAAGCCCCTCCTACTTCCTATGATCCACCTGTTTTCTTAACTGATCCATTTCTTTGGAAAAGTCGAAGGATCGGCTGAGGCGTTCGAGTTTCTTTTGGAGGTTTTCGAGGAACTTCATGTGGGCTGGGCTGTCGGGATTGAAAGGTCTGTGGGCGAGTTCCCTTCGGATGTTTTCTACTTCCACAATGGTCGGGTAGGTTTTGGAGTCTATCCATGAGTTCTTGAAACGCTCCCAGATATAATCCTCAGCCTGCTCTGTGGGGTGAATCATATCGGATTTGTAAAAACGATAATCTCGCAGTTCATCCATCATGATCTCGTAGCTCGGAAAATAATGTACAAAATCAAAAGATTCCGCTATGTCATTGCAAGCCAATCTCAAGAGGCTTTTGCTTAACTGATTTTCCGGAATACCATCTTTGGAATGGCGCACTGGACTGACTGTCAAGATGATGTTGACATTTGGATTAAACTCACGGTACATGTTGATGAAACCAATATACGTTTTGTGGATTTCGTCTAAGTTGAGGAGTCTTTTTTCAAACAGTCCCGAAGGTTGCTTATGGCAGTTGGCGACAATCTGACCGGAAGAACCATATTCATAAACCCAAGCTGTTCCAAAAGTGATGATCAAGTGACTGGCTTTTTCCAGTTGTGTTTTTGTCAGTTGCTGCTTTTTGTGGATCATTCTTTCGAGAGAGTCCTGACTATATCCCGAAATATCGGAGTGCATTCCAAAATGAAGGTACACGCCATCACGAACCAATACCATATCTGTATTGACCGGCATTTCGAGCAATGCATCTTCCAAAATCTGCGTGATGGAAATAGGATTGAAAATCGTCCCAAAAGGATTGTTTAGCACATTGAACTTTCTTTCATGGAGTTTTTCACCAATCATGGTAGAGAAACAAGAACCTACAGCAAACAACGAAGATTGGTGATCGATCTTCGGCTGGGCTTCGGGGATATCAAAAGTAGTAGTCCATTGCATGTCCTAAAATTAAGGAGAATCATTTGATATAGACAATTGTTGAGGAAAATTTATAGAGTAAGGTTGATTGAGGTTTGAAGTTGGAAGGTTTTGAAGTTGGAATGTTGAGGTTTATTTAGGGTTTGAACTTAATTGTACAAACACCGACCACAAAGTGGTCAAAATTCTAAATACTGTGGCCTTCGTGGTGAAGTCGAAGGTGAAACCTGTGGAAAATTATATTCCGAACTGGTGGTAAAAGATGATTAAACTCCTTTCGGAGTTGGTTGGGGCGACTCATTTGATTCTTTTTTCCCCGCATGGCAATGCGGGGCTAATCGAGGTTTAACTTCCCGTACCGATAGTCATCGACACGGGACAGGCTCTTCGGAGTTGACACTACACATGGGATTCTAAATTTTGATCTTCATATAGCAATATGGGGCTAATCAAGATTCATTTTACCGCAATCCTGCGGTAAAGGATCTTTCGAAAATGGTTTACTATCCTTCTTCTCAATATTGACAATCAACAATATAATACTTTACTTTCAACAGTTCCCGAACGGGAACAAATCTCGATTAGCCCCGAGTCGCCACTCGGGGTTAAAAAGATCAAATAACACACCCTAACAACTCCAGAAGGAGTTGAATTTAGACCATGATTAGCCAAGATTTGTACCCTTACATTATGCCTCCATAGACTGACCTTGGAAGTTGGGAGTAGAAAATAAAAGGTCTGTGAGGACACAAACCTAGGGAGTAGAGCAGGTCTGTGAGGACACAAACCTTGGATGTATAATCTAACCGTGGACTGTGTCCTCACAGTCCACACATTTAATGAAATACTTCAAGAAAAAAACAAAGGTCTGTGAGGACACAGACCTTGGGGATGAATTCTAATAACTATTTCACTTAATTTTCAATCAACTAATCAACCAATTAACTGATCACTTAATTCTCAATCAAACATCAACTGATCACTTAATCAACCAATTAACTAATCAACCATTCTCTTGCACCCAGTTAAATGCATTGACAAATGACTCTACCCATGGGGTGATTTCGTCGTCCATTCTTTCTGTAGCATAGTGTGGCCAGTTCCATGGCTTAAGGGAACGTTCGATATGTGGCATAATGGCTAAGTGCCTTCCGTCAGCAGATGCTATTCCTGCTACTGAATGGTCTGATCCGTTTGGATTTCCTGGATAAGCGTCATACGAATATTCCATACCAATATGATAAGCCGACTTTTCTTTCGGCAATGAGAATTTACCTTCTCCATGTGCTACCCAAACACCCAGTCTTTGGCCTGCCAAACTTTTGAACATCACCGTTTCGTTTTGCGGAATAGTCACATTCACGAATGACGACTCAAATTTATGGGATTCATTGTGAAGCATTTTTGGCTTGACATCATGCTCTGGCGTCACCAGACCCAACTCAACCATCAGCTGGCAACCGTTACAAACACCCAAACTCAATGTATCTTTTCTAGCATAGAATTTATCCAATGCCTGCTTTGCTTTTTCATTGTATAGGAATGCTCCTGCCCAACCTTTTGCAGAACCTAACACATCGGAGTTGGAGAATCCACCTACAAAGACAATCATCTGCACATCTTCCAAGGTCTCTCTTCCTGAGATCAAATCTGTCATGTGAACATCTTTGACATCAAAGCCTGCCAACCAAAGCGAATATGCCATTTCTCTGTCACCATTCACTCCTTTTTCACGAATGATTGCAGCTGTTTTTCCAGACTTTTCTTTTCTATATGGATTTAAGCTGAATGAGTCAAATGTCCCCTCCCATTCGGAATCAAATGTATAAGAAAGAGTCTGTGATTTATAATTTTCAAACCTCGCCAAAGCAAGCTTATCTCCTGACTGCTTTTTGTCCAACAAATAGGAAGACTTAAACCAGGTATCTCGCATTTCTGCAACATCCAACTCCATATCCAAGCCTGTCAATTCAACTTTTCCTGTCATATTCACAGAAGCCAAAGCCACGTAATCTATGCCATGATTCGCCAAGACTGCTCTTGCTCTCTCTGGATTCGCAACTTGAATCAGGACTCCAGGATTTTCTGCAAACAATGATTTCACAATATCATTTCCAGCCAACCTGTCGGTTTTCACCGTTAGCCCGACTTTTGAAGATGGGAAAGTCATTTCCAAAAGGGCAGTAATCAAACCGCCCGAAGAAATATCATGACCTGCTAAGACCTCCCCTTTTTCTATCAACTTCTGCAAAGTCATAAAGGCTTGACCAAAATAATGATTGTCAACGACATCAGGAGTTTCCGAACCTACTTTATTGAGGATTTGATGAAAACTGGAACCTCCAAGTTTTGGAGTATCTTTTGAAAAATCTATGTAAAACACCTTACTGCCATCGATTGGCTTCAAGTCTGGTGATACTGTTTTGTTGATATCAGAGCATTCTCCAATAGAAGAAATAATAACCGTCCCTGGAGAATAAACAACTTTCCCATCAGGGTATTTCTGTGTCATCGAAAGGGAATCTTTTCCTGTAGGAATATTCACTCCCAAATCTATCGCAAACTCACTGACAGCCTCCACTGCTCTGTAAAGTCTGTCATTTTCACCTTTGTTTTTGGCTGGCCACATCCAGTTGGCACTTAGGGAAATCCCCGCCAAACCATCTTCTATCGGCGCCCAAACCAAATTGGTCAATGCCTCAGCAATTGCCAATCTAGATCCTGCCTCTGGATTTGCCAAAGCAGCTACTGGTGCATGACCGATAGATGTTGCGATGCCTTTGTTGCCTGTGAAGTCAATTGCCATGACGGCGACATTGTTCAAAGGAACTTGAATCTCCCCTACTGTCTGCTGCTTGGCAACTCTACCTGTCACAGAGCGATCGACTTTATTTGTCAACCAATCTTTACAAGCCACAGCTTCGAGTTGAAGTACTTCGGAAATATATTGTTTTAGATTCTGAACTTCATATTCTGATTCAGCAAAAATTGCATTTCCTGAGTTGTCCTCTAATATTGTCTTCGGTGAGCTGCCAAACATGTATGAAAGATTCCAATCAACTGGCTTTTCTCCTGTATTTTGATTCTCGAATTTGAAGTGCATGTCTCCTGTAGTCTCACCTACTACATAAAACGGTGCTCTTTCTCTGGCGGAGATTTTCTGTAGCAGTTCCAGATTTTTCTCTCCTACGACCAATCCCATTCTTTCTTGGGATTCGTTACCTATGATTTCTTTGGAAGAAAGTGTTGGATCACCTACTGGCAATTGATCGATATGGATCGTACCACCAGTCGTCTCTACCAACTCGGAAAGACAATTCAAATGCCCTCCGGCTCCGTGGTCATGGATGGAAACGATTGGGTTTTCGTCAGATTCAGCCATGGCACGAATCACATTCATTACACGCTTCTGCATCTCAGGATTGGACCTTTGGATGGCGTTCAATTCGATGGCATTGGAAAACTCACCAGTCGCCACAGAAGAGACAGCACTTCCTCCCATCCCAATTCTATAATTATCACCACCCATGATGATGATTTTGTCTCCTTTTTCAGGATCATTTTTCTTACTATACTGACTTCTTGTGAATCCAACCCCACCAGCTAGCATGATCACTTTATCGAAACCATGCGCCTTACCATCTTCCTCATGCTCGAAGGTCAATACAGAACCAGAAATCAATGGCTGCCCAAATTTATTCCCAAAATCACTTGCTCCATTAGATGCTTTGATCAGGATGTCCATTGGGGTTTGGTAAAGCCATTTTCTTTCTGACAAATCCTTTTCCCAACTTCTTCCTTTCTCTGAGCGTGGATAAGAAGTCATATAAACTGCAGTTCCAGCCAATGGAATAGATGCAGTTCCTCCTGCCATCCTATCTCTAATTTCCCCTCCAGCACCTGTGGCAGCTCCATTGAATGGTTCAACTGTGGTTGGGAAATTATGAGTTTCAGCTTTGAGGGAAATGACTGTTTCTATGGTCTCAGGCTCAAAAAAATCAGGTTTATCCTGTGTTTTCGGCGCAAACTGCTGTGCTTTTGGACCTTTTACAAAGGCTACATTGTCTTTGTAAGCGGATACTATCCTATTTGGATGCCTTTTGGAAGTTTCTTTTATGAGTTGAAAAAGTGTTTTTTCTTTTTCTTCTCCATCAATGACAAAGGAGCCATTAAAGATTTTGTGTCTGCAATGCTCTGAGTTCACTTGGCTAAATCCAAAAACCTCAGAATCTGTCAAAGGTCTTTCCAACTGCTTGGAGACATTTTCTAGGTAATCCACCTCTTCTTGGCTCAATGCCAAACCTTCAGATAAATTATATGCTTTAATGTCTTTTACTTCTACGACTTTCTCCGGCTCTACATGAATATCAAAGATATCCTGATCCAAGCCATCATAAGCTGCCTGCAGCATTGGATCGATGCTATCATTGTCGGCAAGTGGAAAATACTCCTCTATTCGGACTATACCTTGTATCCCCATATTGATGGTGATTTCTACGGCATTTGTTGACCAAGGAGTGATCATCTCTTTGCGAGGTCCAGCAAATTTCCCTGAAACTTTATCTGACTTGATTTCTTCGGCTTCGCCAAAAAGCCAAATTAATTTTTCTATATCAGATTTTTGAATTGGATGTTTTGATTGTACTGCGTAAATAACCGCTTGTGGGGATTGGAAAAAGAGAATCATGTCCTGAGTTTTGGATGTCTTTTTTTAAGAAGTCTCAAAGGTACACAATTGAGGGAAAAGTATAAAGAAGAAATGAGGATTGGAAAATTGAAAGATTGTAAAATTTTTAGATTTTTGAGTAAGACTGACAGCCTATTGATTTAGGTTGATGCAATTGAATGTATTGCATCTGGATTTAATTTTAAAATTGGAAGAATAAAAATCTGTAGAGAAGAAGGTTTTAAAGTTAGGAGGTTTTAAAGTTTTAAGGTTGACTCAGGATTTTAGATAAGGGAATTAGGTAATTTTATATACGGAATGATAGCCGAAATTTGAGAAGAGAGTTTTCCTTGATCCAAAAAAGCCAGCAATAGTCAATTGCTGGCTTCACTAATTAAAATTTATCCTTAAATAATATTTGGATATTTTGATGGATTGACTTCATGCATCATTCCATATATTTTCTCTACAACATCATCGACAGATGGTTTGGAAAAATAATCTCCATCGGATGAATAAGCTGGTCGGTGAGCTTTGGCTGCAAGTGTAGCAGGTTCAGAATCTAAACTATAATATGCTTTTTGATCTTCTATAACTTGTTGCATCATAAATGCAGAAGCTCCTCCCGGTACATCTTCATCCGCAAAAAGAACCCTGTTTGTCTTTTCTATCGACTTTCCTATCACTCCTGTGGTATCGAATGGCAACAATGTCTGAACATCTATCACTTCGATACTTATTCCCATAGTCTCCAATTCCGAAGCAGCTTCCATAAGAATACGGCACATTGACCCATAAGTAACCACTGTCATATCAGTTCCTTCACGCAAGATCTCAGGAATACCTAAAGGCACCTTAAATTCTCCGATATTGTTTGGCATTCTTTCTTTCAATCTATAGCCATTCAGGCACTCAATCACCAAAGCAGGCTCATCAGCCTCCAAAAGGGTGTTATACATACCGGCTGCTTGTGTCATGTCTCTTGGAACACAAATCAAAATTCCCCTTAGTGAATGAAGCAACATTCCGATTGGTGAACCTGCATGCCATACACCTTCTAATCGATGACCTCTTGTCCTAACTATCAGTGGTGCTTTCTGACCACCTTTTGTCCTATACTGCAATGATGCGACATCATCCGCTAATGTCATCAATGCGTAATAGATATAATCCAAATATTGAATCTCAGCCATTGGACGCAAGCCACGAAGTGCTGCTCCAAGCCCTTGACCAATGATGGTGCATTCCCTAATACTCGTATCAGTTACTCTCAATTCGCCATACTTTGCCTGTAAGCCAGAAAAAGCCTGATTCACATCTCCAATTTTCCCTACATCTTCACCAAATGCAAAGAATCTTGGATCTCTCTCCAAAATAGAATCAAAGCAAGCCTGCAAAATCTCCCTTCCATCTACCAACGGAGCCTCTTCATCATAACTTGCTGATAACGCCTTTATATTTTCTACACTAAACTCGGACTGACTATACAAATGACTGTTGTAGCGATCCTCATTTAGCTTTTGTTGCTTTACGTACCATGATTTCAAGTCTGATTTAATTGATTCCGAATCCATCCTTGTAAGCCATAAAGCTCTCCTTACAGAGCTGATGACATCCTTTCTGATTGGGTTCAATGTTTTGCCCAATTCTTCAGCTACTTGAAGGATTGCAGTTTTATTTGAGGAATTTCCTGCTACTTCTTTTATCAAAGCAACCGCTTCTGTCAACTCGTTTTTTATACTCTCCGAGAAAGATTTCCAAGCTGCTTCTTTTTCGGACTTCACATATTGTTTCGCTTCTAGGTCAATCTTGTCGAGTATTTCTGGTGTTGCCACTCCACGCTCAATCAAGAACTCCCTATATTTCAATATACAATCATGGTTTTTTTCCCATTCTAGCCTTTCAGCTGATTTATATCTTTCGTGTGAACCAGAAGTCGAATGCCCCTGTGGCTGTGTCATTTCAATGACATGAATCATCACAGGCACATGCTCTTCACGTGCTATTCTTGCTGCATTTTCAAAAGCCCTATCCAACCCTTCATAATCCCAACCTTTTACCACAAATATTTCATAGCCTTTTTGATCATCGTTTCTCTGCAAGCCTTTTAAGATTTCAGAAATACTCCCTTTGGTGGTATGATATTCATTTGGAACAGAAATGCCATATCCATCATCCCATACAGATACTATCATCGGAACTTGAAGCACGCCAGCAGCATTGATGGTCTCGAAAAACATCCCTTCAGAGGTTGATGCATTTCCGATGGTTCCCCATGCCACTTCGTTTCCTTTACTAGAAAACTCCTTGAGTTCATGGAGATCTTTGTTTTCTTTAAATAGCTTAGAAGCATATGCCAAACCCAAAAGTTTTGGCATTTGTGCAGCTGTTGGGGAAATATCTGCAGATGAATTTTTCATCTCCGCAAGATTTTTCCATGTCCCGTTTTCATTCAAAGACCTGGTGGCAAAATGGCCATTCATCAACCTTCCGGCAGAAGCAGGATCTGCTTCCACGTCCGTATGGGCATAGAGCTGCGCAAAATACTCCTTGACAGTCAATTGATCGATGGCAAACATGAATGTCTGATCTCTGTAGTATCCCGATCGAAAATCTCCTTTCTTAAAATATCTTGCCATAGCAAGTTGAGCGAGTTCTTTTCCATCACCAAAGATCCCAAACTTTGCTTTTCCCATGAAAACCTCCTTTCTTCCCATTAGAGAAGCTTGACGGCTTTCTTGAATAATCCGATAATCGTTTAATAATTGCTCCTTATCAAGAGCTTTGGGGTTTCTATTTTTAGATAATGTTGCCACCTCTGTCATAATTTTGTAATCTTTAAAGCTATTTTGGGTCATTGCACTTGTCTTCCAAGCAATTCAAAAATAAATAATTTTGTTATCTATACAAACTCACAGACAGAATAATTTCCGAGAATTTCAATAATTTATTTTGATTATATTTATCAAAAATCTTTTAAAAAAAATAAAATTCTGAAAAATAAATATTTTCAAAATTAATCAAAGATGATAATGCCTATACACCAATGGAAATTACAGTCTTTAGAAATTGAATGAAAATATCAAAATTTTAAGTTTTTATTATCTAAATTTTAAAATTAAATTTAGAATTTCGTTTTATATAGAAATAAAATTTCAATTAAAGATCAATTTCTTATTCGGAACAAAATAAGTATGCTGATTTGAATGAGAATCCTATTCCATTATTATATTTGTCACAATTATTTCAACCCAAATTTACATGACATGATAATAGGTGTTCCTAAGGAGATTAAAAACAACGAAAACAGAGTGGCATTGACCCCTGCCGGTGCAAAAGAGCTTGTAAAAAGAGGTCATTCTGTGTTCGTTCAACATACTGCTGGAGAAGGCAGTGGATTTACTGATGATCAATATACTGAAGCTGGTGCAGCTATCCTTCCTACAATAGAGGAAGTATACTCAATAGCTGAGATGATCATGAAAGTCAAAGAACCAATCGAACCTGAATATAAACTGATCAAGGAAGATCAATTATTGTTTACATATTTTCACTTTGCCTCATACGAGCCTTTAACTAAGGCAATGATCGAAAACAAGTCTATATGTTTGGCATACGAGACTGTCGAGAAAGTTGACAGAAGCTTACCTCTATTGGTCCCAATGTCGGAAGTGGCCGGAAGAATGGCTATTCAAAAAGGTGCAAATTACCTTGAGAAGCCATTGGGAGGAAGAGGTATATTGCTTGGTGGTGTACCGGGTGTACTTCCTGCCAAAGTGATCATTTTGGGTGGTGGAATCGTGGGAACACAAGCTGCTTGGATGGCTGCAGGTCTTGGAGCAGATGTGACTATCATGGATGTCTCTTTGCAAAGAATGAGATACTTATCTGATGTCATGCCTGCCAATGTGAAGACGATGATGTCCAATGAATTCAACATCAGAGAAATGATCAAAGATGCAGATCTAATCGTTGGTGCAGTATTGATTCCTGGTGCTAAAGCTCCTCACTTGATCACTAGAGATATGTTGACAGATATGAAAAAAGGCGCTGTACTTGTAGATGTAGCTGTGGATCAAGGTGGTTGTATCGAAACATGTAAGCCCACTACGCACGAAAATCCAACTTATGTAATCGATGATGTAGTTCATTATTGCGTAGCAAACATGCCTGGAGCAGTACCTTACACTTCTACTTTGGCACTTACGAATGCTACACTTCCTTACGCAATCCAACTTGCTGATAAAGGATGGAAAAAAGCAGCTCAAGAAAACCCTGAGTTGGTTCTAGGGCTGAATGTAATCCATGGTGATATTGTATATAAAGCAGTAGCAGAAGCTTTTAACCTAGATTACGTACCAGTATCAAAATATTTGGCTGACTAATTAGCTGAAATAAAAAGTAATATGATTATCAGCAATCACACCAGTAGATGTATGATTATGCGAGTAAATTATCAACAGTCGATGGTCATCAGACCTCTGCTGGTAAAAATGAACTTCATACGTTGTTATAAATGGCTACTGGAGTAAAAGCCAAATTACTTAAAAAGTAAAAAAGCCACCTTGATGAAAATCAGGTGGCTTTTTTGATGCGAGAGACTGGAAGTATGTATCATGTAAAGAAAATAATTGACAATTTTTTCTTTCAAAAAAAGAAGTCTCACGTCCTGAAATTACTTGACACTTTTTTATACTTAACCTCTCGTTTTATAGGCAAGTCATTTCTACCAAAGGAGCCTGCCCCGTAGAATTACGGGGAGAAATCTCATACTGAATTTCACACTCCAATTTCAATTTTAACTTTCCAGTTTCAAATAGGGACGAGACCTCTCTCCCGAATGCTTTCGGGATCGAGGTGACTTAGCCTGTCGCATATCTCAATCTTGCGTCTCTTATCTCATCTTACCCTAAAAATTCATCACCAAACCAAAGCCATTGCCTGTAAATGCCAAATTTTCTACAATTTTAGGAAGCTCTTTGCCGTGGACATTGTGAAAAGCGTACTTGATTGCATCAAAACTCATCAGAAATGCCCCTTGCAAAATGACAGATTTACCGAATCCTGTCAGCTGCTCTTTTCCCAATCTTTTCCCTCTTTCAATCAGATAAAAACCTCCAGCTATGTACCCTATATCCAAAGCTGCATTCAGGAGTAAGATTTTTTCGATGCTGTATTGGGCACTCAGTGTCTCCCAAAACTCGGAACTTGGGGATTCTTTCATTGCAGCATAATAACCAAACCCTGCTATGGCTAAATTAACTGTGTTCCAATACATATTCATCTGATGAAAAGCCTTGGTTTCTCCGGATGTTCTTCCTGCCATCACCCCTCCCAAAACTATATTTCCAACCGCCCAAGATCCCAAGATCATCATCCCAGATTTGTTGTAATCTATCCTCACTTGATTGAATTCAGTCAATTGGGTCGGAATATCTTGCGCATCTGCAAAAGAGACAAAAACCATAAATACAAGGATCAATAAAATTGCTGGCTTAACATTCAATTCATTTTGCATAGTGTTTTTATTTTTAAAGTCTTTTGATAGAAAATTGTTTGAAATCAACCTCCCAACAGCACTTGCTTTTCGTAAGCAAACAAAATCAGTCTAGATCCGAAAATCACCAAAATCACAGCTACTACCCTATTCATATTGACCATGAATTTTTCAGTAACAAAAGGTTTAAGTTGCTTTGCAACAAAGGCTTTTAGCAGATCAATACCAAAAACTACGAATAAAATCCCGAAATAATATAAGAAGACATCAATATCTGTAAATGAATCCTTGAGGTTGACAACTCCAGCTATCGAAATCCAGAAAAGCAACACAAATGGGTTGATCCCATTGATACCAAACCCTTTCATAAAGGCAGTTCTTTTCTTGGGTCTTGTCAAAATTATCCCTCCAGTATTTGGCCTTTGTACTACTTTCTTGAAAAAAGTAACTATCCCAAACCCAATCAATACCGATGCTCCCGCATATCCCAATATTACTTCAAAGTATGGATTTTCGGCAAACAAACTTACACTGAAAAAAGTAGCCAAGACATAAACCAAATCACTGAGCAAAATCCCTGAGGCCAAAACAGCTGTATTTCTAAAACCATTCTGAATAGAATTCTGGATCAAGGTAAAAAACACCGGGCCTATCATCGCAGACAATAACAAGCCCATGCTGACACCTTCCAACAATGCATGAATACTCATCGATTGCTATTTTGTTCTTCCAAAAAATGTAACCAAGATGTCATCTTATCACCTTTGAGCACCCGTGGGAATTTGTTTTGTCCTCCTTCTTTTCCTTCGGACTTCAACCATGCATAGAATAATGAAGGAGAAATCAAATTTACATGAATCTCTTTCAAGGCATGCTTTCGCTCCACAGCATAATCGTCATTGAGCATACCGAGAACTTCATCCAACTTCACTTTCAAAAGCTCAAGATCGACCTTGTCTTCTGTTCCAAAAAACCAATGATGGGCAAACAAACTTCCATGCGGCTTCCCAAGAACTGTGAACTCCCTGATATCAATATCAAATTCATCTTCCAAAAGATTTATGGCTTTGTTCATATTATCTACTGACAAATGCTCACCACAAAGACTTAAAAAATGTTTGGTACGTCCAGTAATGATGATCTCGCTTTCCTCTTTGGATACAAATTTGATCACATCACCTATCAAATATCTCCAAGCTCCAGCACATGTACTGATCAGCAGTGCATATTCCTTTCCTTCTTCAATTTGATCTACATTCAATGTCTGGGCATTTTCTCTCACTTCTCCATTGGCATCAAAGTTTTGATCATTGAAAGGAATAAATTCGTGAAAAATCCCTGTATTTAATACTAAACGCATTGATTTTCTATCCGGCAAAGCCTGAAAAGCCATAAAACCTTCCGATGCTAAATAGGTCTCCATGTAAATCAATGGTTTGGCCAACAGCTTTTCAAACCCTTTTTGATAGGGTTGAAAAGAAACTCCGCCGTGAACAAAAATCTGCAAGTTTGGCCAAATATCATGAATGGTCTTTAGCTCATATTTTGTGATGATCTTTTCCATAAGGATTTGTAGCCAGGCAGGAACTCCCACAATGATCCCAATATCCCATTTTGGTGCATTCTGTACAATCTGATCCAGCTTTTGACCCCAATCCTTGTTTCTGGCAATCATTTTACCCGGCTTATAGAATCTTTGAAACCAAATAGGCAACCTCCCTGTGGTGATCCCACTCAAATCTCCAGCGAAGTAGGTACCATTAAACTCCAAATCTGTACTACCTCCAAGCATCAAGATACCTTTGGTATATAGATTGTCTGGAAGATCATATTTGGATAGTGTCAATATTTGTCTTACGCCAGTCTTTCTGATGGCTTTGACCATATCTTTTGAAATAGGTATAAATTTCGAGCTAGCCCCAGAAGTACCTGAGCTTAGAGCAAAATACCTGATAAAGCCTGGCCAGGTTACATTTTTCTCCCCGTTTTTTAGTTTATGCCACCATTCATTGTATATCTTTTCATAATCGTAAATCGGTACACTTTTGGAAAAACTTGAGTAGAACTCTTGGTTCTCCTTCTTGAAACTCTTCAAAATTTCCCCAAAACCATACTTTTTTCCAATTTCAGTTTTGGCTGATTTGATCAGAAGTTTTTGCAATGTTTGCTTTTGGAGGTCTATGGGGGTGCTCCCCTCTTGTTCAAGAGATTCCCTTAATCTGATCCCTTTTTTTAGTAATGTACCTAATATAGCCATATCTTTGTTTAGTGGTTAAAATTGGGTTATTGCATCAAAATTTCTCTTTCTAACGCTAAAACCAAATTTGGGTTAAAAGTAAATAATTGTCAAAATTAAAGTAATGAGTATAAAAGAAAACTTAATTGTAATAAAAAAAACATTTTCGAATACAGAATGCCTTCTCGTAGCAGTGAGTAAGACCAAACCGATCGAAGATCTGAAAGAAGCCTATGACGCTGGGGTTAGGGATTTTGGTGAGAACAAAGTTCAAGAATTGACTGATAAATATCCTCAAATGCCAGAAGATACACGATGGCATATGATTGGCCATTTGCAGCGCAACAAAGTCAAGTATATCGCACCTTTCGTACATTTGATTCATGGAGTGGACTCATTTAAGTTACTCAAAGAAATAAACAAGCAGGCAAAAAAAGCAGAAAGAACGATAGATTGCCTGATTCAAATCCATATTGCCAAAGAAGAAAGCAAATTTGGATTTGATGAAAAAGAGCTGGATGAAATGCTTTCAAGCGAAGAAATCAACACCCTTCAAAACATTAAAGTGATAGGTTTGATGGGTATGGCTACATTTACAGAAAAAGAAGAAATCATCAGAAATGAATTTAAAGGTCTAAAATCCCTTTTTGATAAGCTAAATACCAATAAATTGCCAGCAAATTTTGACTTGAAAGAAATCTCTATGGGAATGTCTGGTGACTACCTCATTGCTCAAGAAGAAGGTAGCACCATGGTGAGGATCGGTTCGGCGATCTTTGGTGGAAGAAGCTAGAAGTGAGAAGTGAGATATTAGACGCGAGAAGCGAGATTCAAGACTGGACTAAGTCACCTCGATCCCGAAAACATTCGGGAGAAGCTTGTCCCGCAGAATTGCGGAGAGGTCTCGTCCCTATTTGAAACTGGAAAGTTAAAATTGAAGTTGGGGTATGAAATTCAGTATGAGATTTCTCCACGTAATTCTACGGGGCAGGCTCTTTTAGTCGACCTGGTTTTAACAACCCTGAAGGGGTTGAACTTTAAATAACCCCGGGTCGCAACCCGGGGAATAAAGATGATCCAGGAGACAACAACCCCGAAGTGGGTTGAACTCCTCTAATTAAAACAAAAATGTGACAACTATTTTCAGAACGAGACAATGACTTGCCTATAAAACGAGAGGTTAAGTATAAAAAAAGCATAAATGAAACCAGAATGTGACAGATGTGAACTTCTTGGAACTTGGTACAACGTACTTTATACAGCCGAAAAAATCCAAAGATAAAAAAACTTGAACAACACAAAATCTCTTTCCATCCAACTTTGCAGCATTCAAATTTTCCAACATTACAACTTATTAAAAAATGAAAAACACAAAATACATACAACTTGCTGCAGTACTTGGCGCATTGGCAGTGGGAATTGGAGCTTTTGGAGCACACGGCTTGGAGGAAATCCTTACAAAAAATGGTCAAATAGATACTTTTGAAACTGGTGTAAAATATCATTTCTATCATACACTTGCTATAGCAATTGTAGGAGTACTAATCGTTAATTTTCCAAAAGCTAAACATTTAAGTTCCGCTGCATTCCTGTTTTTGGTAGGAATAATCATCTTCTCAGGATCATTGTACACCCTTTCGCTCACTGGAATTACTTGGCTAGGAGCTATTACTCCTTTGGGTGGTGTAGCATTTATATTAGGATGGATTTTCCTATTTTTGGGAGCCAGATCTTTAAATCAATAAATGTATATGTTTAGAATTTCTTTTTTAACCCTTCTTTTTCTCTACAGTTTCAATTTCGAATGCTCGGCACAATACGGGCATTTGGAAGATAGTTTAAGCAATCGCTACGAAAGGCTACATCAACTATTAGGTCCCAATTCATTTTTTGACAATCATCACAGTGGCTTCATGCTGTATGATTTGGACAGTCAATGGGTACATTATGAAAGAAACAGCCATATGAATTTCATTCCTGCTTCCACTACAAAGCTCTTTACATTCTATGCTTCGTTGATGGTGCTGAATAACAAGACAAATACATTTCGCTATGTCACCAATGGCAACGAAATTACAATTTGGGGTTCTGGCGATCCTTCTTGGAAATACGATATACTTCCACAGCCAAAAATCGAAGAATTCCTAAAACCTTACAGTAAAATTCTATTTTCAGATGCCAATTGGAAGGATACTCCATTTGGTTATGGTTGGGAATGGGATGATTATAATTATGCCTATTCTGCCGAAAGATCACCCTTTCCGGTCTATGGAAATGTTGTTACATTCAAGAATGTCAATAAATCTCCAATTGCCAATATTGCCGATTTTTCAAAATTGCTGACAAATGACAAATCCAGTTTCAATTCAGTTAGACGAGATTTTCATAGCAACACATTCTATTATAATCCAAAAACATTCACTCACCCAGCTCCTACGGTACCTTTTGTAACTTCCCCTGAAGTAAGTGTCTCTCTTTTGAGAAATATACTTCAGAAACCAGTAGAATTGGTTGCCACTCCCCTACCATCCAACAGCAAGGTATTCAATGGTGGATCTTTGAGGCCACTTCAAAAAGAAATGCTCCAAGAGAGTGATAATTTTATTGCTGAACAGATTCTTTTGATGGTATCAGATGAGCTTTTTGGAGAGCTCAACAATGAAAAAACGATAGATTACATTCAAAAAACATATCTTGCAGATCTTCCCGACCAACCCAAATGGGTAGATGGATCTGGGCTGTCTCGCCACAATCTTTTCACTCCAAGAAGCATGGTAAGGTTGATTGAAAAAATCGACAAAACAATGCCCCGAGATCAGTTGCTTAGTCTGCTTCCACAAGGGGGGATCAGCGGAACCTTGAAAAACAATTACAGAGCTTCAAAGCCTTATGTTTTTGCCAAAACAGGAACTTTGAGCAATAACCATGCTTTGGTCGGAATCATCAAATCAAAAACAAACAAATATTATGCTTTTGCCTTTTACAACAACAACTACCTGAACAAAGCCAGCGAAGTAAGGAGCGAAATGGAAAAAGTTTTGGTCTTTGTAAGGGATAATTATTAGTTTATTGTCAACAGTCAAAGGTTTAGGGAGTGGAAATAAGTTAAAAAAAACATTTTTATGAACAAGAGAAATTTTATCAAATCGTTGGGTCTTACACTTGGGGCTTTTCCTTTTCTTTCTTTGGACGAGAAAAAAACGAGTATATCAAATGAAAATTTACTTCTTCCTAAACCAATCAAGAAAGGTGATACTGTTGGCTTAATCAGCCCATCAGCTGCAACGGCTGAAAGGATACAATTTATGTTTGCACAGGAAGCTTTGGAAGCTCTTGGGCTAAAAGTAAAATTGGGTGAAAACCTTAAAAACAGAAGAGGTCACCTTGCTGGGACTGATGAAGAAAGAGCAGGAGATCTAAACAGCATGTTTGCAGATAAGGAGGTAAAAGCAATTATTTGTATCAGAGGTGGGTCTGGAGCTGCAAGAATTCTCCCAATGATCGATTACGAAATGATCAAACAAAACCCGAAACCACTTTTGGGATATTCGGATATTACAGCACTTCATCTTGCCATTCATGCCAAAACTGGACTGATCACGTTCCATGGGCCAAATGGCACTGGAAGCTGGAACAAGTTCAATGTTCAGCAATTTGAAAATGTTTTCTTCAAGCAAGAAAAAGTGACTTTTCAAAATGAAGTTGTCAAAGGAGACGATTTGGTGGTGAAAGCAAACAGAACAATTCCTATGATTTCTGGAAAAGTAGAAGGCAGAATTCTTGGTGGAAACTTGACCGTTTTGACTGCACTTTCGGGAACCCCTTACCTACCCGATTTCAAAGACAGTATTTTGTTTTTAGAAGATATCAGTGAAGATCCATACAAAATTGACCGCATGTTTAGCACCTTAAAGCTCAATGGCACCTTGGATCAAATCAAAGGTTTTGTATTTGGTCAATGCACAGATTGTACGCCGTCGGGTGGATATGGATCGCTTACTTTGGATGATGTTTTGGATGATTATATTCTTCCTTTGGGTGTTCCTGCATACAAAGGTGCCATGATTGGTCATATCCCAAAGCAATTTATAGTACCAGTAGGTGCAAAAGTATCACTCGATGCTGATCAAGGGACGATTTCGCTCTTAGAACCAATATTCGGATAAGATGAAAAATATTCCAAATTTCCTGATTATTACACTGATTCTCTTTCAATTTGGCTGTTCGGCAGTAAATACCCCAACAAAAAACTCTTCTATGGACAAGCAACTTACTTACCTAGCATTGGGTGATTCTTATACAATTGGTGAAGGTGTTGATGTAGCGGATCGCTATCCAAATCAAGCCATCAAGCTACTTGCTAATGACAAGCTTTTGTTTGAAAACCCCAAAATCATTGCAAAAACAGGTTGGACAACTGATGAATTGGCAAAGGGTATAAATGAAGCAGGTATTAAAGGTCAATCATTTGATTTGGTCACGCTTCTTATCGGAGTCAACAATCAATATAGAGGAAGGGCCATTGATAATTACAGAGAAGAATTTACAGACTTACTTCAAAAAGCGATTCAATTTGCAAAAGGAGATAAAAATCACGTGGTAGTTATTTCTATTCCAGATTGGGGTATTACACCATTTGCAAAAGAAAAAGAGGCTGATCAGGAAAAAGTAGCCCAAGAAATAGACCTTTACAACCAAGCAAAAAAAGCTATTTGTGATGAAATGGGAATTGCCTATATTGACATCACTGAGCACTATAGAATCCACGGAATGAAACCTGAGTCAGTAGTCTCAGACAATCTCCATCCAAGCGGAAAGATCTACAGGCATTGGGCAGAGGGGCTTGCGGAAGTGGTGAGAGGGATGGAGTTTTAGTATTCTTGTTAAAAAATATCTCCTCTCAAAAACCTAATTGACTCTATCTACTATAATTTTACTGAGTCCCTTAATATGTCTTCTGCCGGTTTTGAAATCAGATGGAGTTAGTATTAATATTCGCTCAGTCATTTCCATTAATTCTTTTCCATCTCTAGAAGTAATCAAATATAAATTGTCCCCAGTTGGTGAATTGAAAATTTCATTCCAAGAAAAAACTACTTTGTAACCATCAGAAGCTACAAAATTTAGAAAAAACTCACTGTACAATTTAGGGTTTTCTTCTTGGAGCTCCATCTTTGTTAGTAAATCCTTCACCAAAATTCCTTTCAACTGCTTAGCAGTTCCACGCATTTCGCCAATATGATTTTTAATTTCAACATCACTAATCTCGCGTGAATCAAATTTGGAAAAATCAGAATAATCGAATTTCAGTTCTTTTTTCACTAATCCTATCACGACAAATTCAGTAGAAGGCTGATCTCTTTTCTGCCCATAAACATTTAAAGAAAAGGATAATAACAATAAGAAAACTATTTTTTTCATTTTGGATAAAATAATTAATGATTACATCTTTTAAGACCAAAAATGGTCAATCAAATTTCTAAATAAAGTGGATTATTGTTTTAAAACCTTTTTGATAATTGATTCAATAAAAGATTAATATGATTATCCGCAATTACACCATAAGGTAAATAAAACAATTGGATCCAGCGGATAATCGTCGACGGATGACAGTCGACAGTCGACAGCAGCTGAATTCAAAGTTTGTACCTAATTAAATATGGGTACTGGTTTGAAAGCGGATATTCATAAAGATTAAATTAAAACACCTCATTTTGAATGCCTATCATTAAACAAAAAGCATATGAACAATAATTAAATTATCACACAAAACAAAATTATCATAAAATTTCAAATCGTGGATATAGGTTTTGATATTTTTCCGACTATTTACAATCCTGATTAAGAAAACAAAGATCAACCTTATTCTACACCTCTACCTTTTAGATACATCTCTGGAGACAAAAC
This sequence comes from Belliella calami, assembly GCF_022549695.1. Classification (GTDB taxonomy): domain Bacteria; phylum Bacteroidota; class Bacteroidia; order Cytophagales; family Cyclobacteriaceae; genus Belliella; species Belliella calami. The sequence continues at coordinate 517,758 of NZ_JAKZGS010000002.1, forward strand.
AGCAAGCTTGCTTTCCTTAAAATCCTTGATGTTTCTGGTGATAATTATATTAATCTCCCCATTTTCAATAGCTGAAAAATTCTGCAACGCATCTTCGAAGTCTTTGAAATCCGAGTTTAGTGCTCCAAAAACCACTTCCTTGTCCATTCTTACTATTTCAATTACATTTAAAAGTTGTTTAATTTTCTCAACTATTATCTCATGCTTGGCTGATTTTCTAAGCATATAATAGACATTGCAGATAATCACAGGTGTTGTGAATCCTATTACTTTATTTTCTTCACATAAATTGAGAATCTCAGCGGCAAATCCTGCGAATGGTTCACGGTCGAAAAAAAAATCCAATATTACATCGGTATCAATTAGAACTTTATCCATTAGCTGTATTTTTCATTTATTCTGTCTCTAAGCTCCTTTTTATAATCCATACCTTCTTTTGGCAATTTGAATGACCCCTTCAATGATTTTACGATTGGACTTAGCTTTTTATCCTTTTCTTGACTATCTACTTTGGTCAAAGTTTTCAGATAGTTTTCAATCACATCTGACAAACTACGGTTTTTTGCTTTTGCATATTCCTTAGCTCTCTTGATTACTTCCTCTTCTATTGTCAATGTCAGTTTGATATTCATCGCATCAGGTTATATTGTTCTATTTCAAATATAAGAATAATTCCAAAATACGTGTGTATTTAAAAACAAAAACACGTTTGCTCGAATTAATTTCAAACAAAAAAAACAGACCCAATTACGAGTCTGCTTTTTTAATGATTTTTCGGTTTGTTTATCTTCCTTTTGGAAGGACGTTTGAGATCAGGGATACCTTCTCGATTGGTTCTGCTGCGTTTGAGTAAACCCTTACTACAGAGTTTTGCTTGCCCATTTTTCCAGCAGAATTGAATACTACTTTCATCTCACCTTTTTCTCCTGGAGCTATTGGTGTTTTAGGCCAGTTAGGTGCTGTACATCCACAAGTTACGGCTACATTGGAAATGACTAAAGGTGCACTACCGGTATTTTCGAATACGAAGGTGTGTTCTACCTTGTCCCCCTGGGTGATATCCCCAAAGTCAATTGATTTTTCTTTGAAGATAATTTCCGCACCATCTTTTTTCTCTTGAGCTTGAACCGCTACCGCGAAAAAAGCCATCACCATAAACAATACTAACTTTTTCATTGATCTATTTTTTATTATTTTGTTAATTTTTCTAAAGATATCTAAATGTTGTTCTATAATTTTTATTCAACAAGTATCATAAGGTTAAAGTTTATAAGGTTAAAAGTTTAGTAAATCCTGACTTATTAACCGATCCACAATTCACCTAATCAACCAATCTCTAATTTAACTATTCAACTAATTCACTAGAATCTGAATTAAGATAAAATCTCGGGTGAAAGTTCACCATAAAGACTTCTTTTGTCGCTCGGGTCACTGCTGTGTAGAGCCATCTGATGTATTCATGATCAACTTGCTCTTCTGTGAGATAGCCTTGATCGACAAATACAGCAGCCCACTGCCCCCCTTGTGATTTGTGACATGTCAATGCATATGCAAACTTTATTTGCAAGGCTGAAAGATAAGGATCTTTTTTGATCAAATCCATCCTTTCTGTTTTATTGGCTACATCGGCATAGTCTTCTGATACCTGCTGGTAGAGACTTTTATATGCTTCCGGACTCAGAGAGGGCGTCGGACTGTGCAATGTATCCAATATGACTTTTGCTTCGAAATTAGGCTCCTCAGGATAATCTATCAACCTCAGCTCCAATGTCGCAAATCTCAAGCCATATAATTCTTCAAAAGAACGAATTTTTGCAACTTCTACAAAATCTCCATTGGCTAAAAAATTCACCTTATCAGAATCTGCCATATAGGTGTAATTATTTTTTACAATCATCAGCATATCTCCTGCAGAAATCTCTTCTTCATAGAAATGGATTGTCCTCCTGATATACTCGTTGTATTGCACTGCCATTTTATTTGAGCGGGTGATGATGATGGTATTTTCCACATCATATTTGCCATAAGCATACCGCAAGCCATCTTCCAATCTTTCCCCTGTCATTTTGAAAAAATCTTTAAACCCTTTGGTTGAAAAACCTATCACAGGCTTTTCTTTCAATACCTCTCCTCGAAGAAGTGTCGCATTATATAGAATACCAGAGTTCAACTGTTGCCGCATTACTTCCCTCAGTTCTGTATCTTCTACAGCCAGTCGAAAATTCCGAATCAAATAACTCTTGTCCAGAGCTGGACTTTGTGTACTACCAACTGGTGGAAGCTGTGCGGTATCGCCCACTAGTAAAAGTCGATTTGTCGATTCTTGAAAAACATACCGAACCAAATCCCTCAACAAGCTTCCTGCCCCATCATCTGCAAGCATGGAAGCTTCATCTATTATAAATACGGTATTTTTGTAATAATTTTTCATCAAATCAAACCCCATAGACAATTCTGGCGAATTGCCTTTTGGTCTATAGATGATTTTGTGGATAGTAAAACCTGATTTTCCTGAATAGTTGCTCATTACCTTTGCTGCACGACCGGTAGGTGCCAGTAGCAGGGATTTCATATTCAACCTAGGCAAAGATTTCACCAAAGCAGAGATGACAGAAGTCTTCCCTGTACCTGCATAACCGCGCAAGATGAAAGTTAGGCCTTCCTTATTTTCTTGATTTAAGAAATTATCCATTTTTTGAAAAAATGTATTTTGCCCCGAAGTAGGTTCATGCGGAAAATTTCTTTGGAGTAAAATAGAAGGCTTTGTTTGGACTTGCTTATCTTTATTGTTCATTTGTCACGAATCTAAGTCAATTATGACGAAATTGGAAAAAGAAATTGAGGAGAAATTTGGCGGAAGGCTTAGAACAAGAGTAAATGGTGTTTTGATCCAAAATGAAAAAATTTTGCTACTCAAACATAAAATGGGGGGAAACAAGTACTTTTGGAGTGTTCCCGGTGGTGGGATGAAGTATGGGAGTTCGGCTACTGAAAATCTGAAAAGAGAATTTTTGGAAGAAACAGGGTTAGAAATAGAAATTAAAAGGTTTATTTGTACTTCAGAACATTTAGCTCCTCCACTCCATGCCATAGAACTCTTTTTTGAGGTAGAAGTCACAGGCGGCGAATTCAAAATGGGAAAAGACCCAGAGCTCAGTGATGAGTTTCAATTGATCACAGAAATGAGGTTTTTTGACATTGAAAATATTGCGTTTATCAAAAAAGAAGAGAAACATCACTTATTTTGGGGAATAAAATCACTCAATGATGTGAGAATATGGAAAGGATATTTTAATTTTGAAAATAATTGTCTAAAATAGCACTTTGAAATTTATAGCACCATCAACCTTATTTAGCAGATTAAATCAATCCGAAAATGACATTAACTAGAATTTTATCGATTGTGTTCTTACTAGGGGCACTTTACCTAGGTTACAGACTTTACGACTCTGTGGACAGTGTAGTAGAAGAAGAAAAAAGAATAGCCCAAACGGAAGCTAGAATCATTGAAAAGCTGCAGATGCTTAGAGATGCCCAGCTTGCCTATGTGGCAACTAACAAGGAATATGCGGGGAATTGGAATGAATTGAAAAAATTCATCCAAGACGGTGAAATTTGGTTAGTTCAAAGAAAAGAAACTACGACTTTATTGGATTATGGTAAAGAGGAAACTACTGTTTCATTTGATACTTTGGGTTCAGTAAATGTTATGGATTCCCTTTTCAACACGAGGAAGTATCCTGATTTCAACCTTGAAGCATTGAATGTGGTTCCTGGTTCAGGAGGTAAGACTTTTGAATTCTTTGCTGACAAAGTAGAAAGAAACCAAAGAGAAATTCCTGTATTCGAAATCAGAGATCCAGAACCAGTAAATCCAAAAAGGCAAGCTAACAACAAAGAGAAAGCTTTGAGAGTGGGTTCAAGAACTGATTCGTCTACTGCTGGTAACTGGGAGTAATCTTGGCTGACTCTGTAGAAAATATTCAAGAAAACATTTACAGCGATAAATTTGACACTTCTTCGGTGTCAAGTTTATCGCTTTTCTTGTTTGATGAAAAATACATCCTGCTAGCCAAAGATGTAAATAATCAAGTTTCAGCTATTCATCAAAAATTCTTTTCTGATCTCAAATCATTGCAATTTGTATTGGAAAGGGATAAGCTTTTTGCAATAGCTGTACCTACCAAAATCTTCCTTTTTCATAAGTCATACGCACTAATTCCGGGTGTGATTTTTGAAGCTAACCACGTTGATTTATACTTGGATTTTTCTGACAAAAGTTCTCAGGAAATCAGCTTTTTGTATTCGAGCCTGGATAGCAACAATATATATGTAGTTTCCAAAATTGAAAACAACCTTAAAAGCACATTTGAAATAAACAAAACCAAAATCACCTATCATCATGGATCCTGTTCTTTTCTTTCCTATGCTTTGGCAAATAAGAACAGTTATCTAAATCAAGAAGTATTGATCTCTGTTTTTGGTCAGAATTTTTATATTGCAGCATTCAAAAATCAGGAATTGGCATCTTTCAATGTTTTTGAAACAGAAAACAAAGAAGGCTTGATGAAGTATCTGTTTGGAGTTACTCATCAACTCGATTTTGATAGGAAATATTGCAGAATATCACTCATGGGCGAATACTCACAAATGGGCATTGATCAGGAATTTGGCAATACCTATTACAAGAATTTTGTTCTTACCCAACCCACTCCAAACCAACAATACTTAGAAGGTGCGGAAATCTTTAAAAACTCAAACTTCTTTGAAGGATTTTGGGAGTTTTAACATCCAATTTCAATTATGAAAAAAACAGCCATTTTCCCAGGTTCATTCGATCCTTTCACCAATGGGCATCATGATATTGTATTAAGAGCTCTTAATATTTTTGACAAAGTAATAATTGGTATTGGATATAATTCATCCAAAAAGAATAGATACTTTGACATCGATATGATGGTCGAGAAAATCAAAAGTGTCTATCGAGAAAATCCAAGGGTAGAAGTTATTGTCTATAACGAGCTTACTGCTACACTGGCAAAAAAGCATAAGGCCGGTTTTTTGGTAAGAGGGCTAAGAAATACGACAGACTTTGAGTATGAAAATACGATCAGTCACATGAATAGAAATCTCAACCCCGACCTAGAGACTGTTTTTTTGATCACCTCGCCTGATTATGCAGCTATCAGCTCCACCATCATTAGAGAAGTCCACAGGTTTGATGCTGATATCAACAAATACTTACCTTACGAAGTCTGAACCTTCGGCATCATCTTCAAAAATCTTTTGTACAGATAACGCATAGATGGATAAGAGTTAACCAGAGCTATTTTTGCTTCGTGGTGCAAAAGCCATCTTATATCCTCTATACCTTCCTCACGCTGAGGCTTCATTTCTTTATCGTTGGTATTCTCCATCGCAAACCAATAGGTTTTCTTCAGAATGCTTTTCCTATTGTGGGTATATGTGTGCCAGGTTTTGCAGACTTCCTTTCCGATCTTTACCTGAATAGCACATTCTTCTTCTACCTCTCTAACAGCGCACTCCTCTGGACTTTCACCTTTTTCAAACTTCCCTTTTGGTAGGTCCCATTTTCCTAGGCGGTGAATAAACAAAACCTTATCTCCTTTCGTCACAACCCCTCCAGCAGCTTTGATGATCGTAAATCTACTTTTGATAAATTTCTTTGTAGCTTCCTTGTCTTTTGTCACCAAAACCACAGAGTCGAGATTTTTTAGTTTTCTAGTCCTCATCAAATAGAGCAATTTGATAATGATGTCTTTAGAAGGATTTGTGATCAATACATCATCGTGAAAATCTATCGTAGAAGGCAGATCAGCTGGGTTCTCATAGATGCACTCAAATGTCCTATCATCTGATAATTCTTGCGGACTAAGAATGTCCAAAGGCTTGTCATTAATAAAAATCTTCATGGTGTGGGATATTTTTACCAATAGCGTTTACATACAAATCCAAAAATGCAGAAAAAAAATCAGCATCCACAATCCCGCTTGATATTTATCTACTATTTTTGAGATATGAAATTATTTGACAAAACCGTAGCTGCAGAAGTTGCATCAAAACTTCTTGAGATTAAAGCCATCAGACTTCAACCAGAGAAACCCTTTACTTGGGCTTCCGGTTGGAAATCACCAATTTATTGCGATAATAGGCTTTCATTATCTTTCCCTAAAGTGAGGGATTTAATAAAAGAAAATTTGATAAAAGCCATTCAACATCACTTTGCTGGTGTAGAAGCTATAGCTGGTGTAGCGACAGCAGGAATACCACAGGGAGCCTTGCTTGCTGATGCTTTGGGAATACCATTTGTTTATGTCCGTTCCAAACCAAAAGGCCATGGAATGGAAAATATGATAGAAGGTAAAATTACCCCAGGCCAGAAAGTAGTTGTCGTTGAAGATTTGGTTTCTACTGGAGGAAGTTCTCTCAAAGCTGTTCTTGACTTAAAAGATGCAGGATTTGAGGTCTTGGGGATGGTAGCCATTTTTACTTATGGATTTGACATTGCAACAGAAAATTTCAAAAATGCAGGAGTAGAATTGGTTTGTTTGAGTGATTATGCAGCCATGCTTCCACAAGCCCTAGCCAAAGATTATATAGATGATGATGAAACACTCGCCTCTCTAGTAGAATGGAGAAAAGACCCAAGTATCTGGGGGAAATAATGTAAAGTCAATTAGTCAATTAAGTTGATTTGTTAAATTAGTCATTGACTCTTCTAGTTTAACCACGGAGAACACAAAGAATGCACGGAGATCACAAGGGAATTGAAATTCAGAATAATTCTCTTGTACACTTTGTGACCCTTGTGAAAACCTTAGTGTTCCTTGTGGTTAATTTTTGGTATATATTTCAGACCTTTTGTTCTATTCCAACATTCTCAGATAACAGGGCTACGCCCCTAAAATCATCTGGATCCATACTTTTCTACGAAGAACTGTGGGCTCTGCCCCCCAAAATAATTTTCAAAGATGATTTTACTTAATAAATTAGAAACTGGGGCGTTAGCCCTACGATCTTCGTAGAAAAAAAGATTCTAACAAAGCCCTGAGGGGCGTAGCCCTGATTTCTTCTGATACAGATAGTTATTAAGTTAATTTAGGGATTAGTCAATTAAGTTGATTTGTTAAATTAGTCATTGACTCTTCTAGTTTAACCTCGGAAAACACAAAGAATACACGGAGATCACAAGGGAATTGATTTTCATAATAATTCCCTTGTACACTTTGTGACCCTTGTGAAAACCTTAGTGTTCCTTGTGGTTAATTTTTGGTATATATTTCAGACCTTTTGTTCTATTCCAACATTCTCAGATAACAGGGCTCCGCCCCTAAAATCATCTGGATCCATACTTTTCTACGAAGAACTGTGGGCTCTGCCCCCCAAAATAATTTTCAAAGATGATTTCACTTAATAAATTAGAAACTGGGGCGTTAGCCCTACGATCTTCGTAGAAAAAAAATTCTATCAAAGCCCTGAGGGGCGTAGCCCTGATTTCTTTTCTGGTTTTTTTGTGCTAATCCTTCAATTTGACTTTGATGACAACAGGTAAATGGTCTGAATAGGCGACTTCAAAGACCTCCACTGAAACAATCTCCCAGTGAGAATCTTTGTCCAACCAAAAATAATCTAGCCTTTTATTCAAGTCTTTGGATGAATATGTGAGTTGGGGATCACCGAAATCCAATGCTGCATCTGTAAAATGATCAGAAATAACATTGTAGGTAGCCTCTTCCGAAGTGAAATTAAAATCACCCGTCAAAATAGCTGGGGAATCAGACTCCATCAGTATTCGAATGCTTTCCTTTGCCTGTGCCATTCTATTTTCTTCAAATTCATGGCAGAAATGAGTCCCTGCAAACAGTAGTTTATTCTTTTCTAATTCCACTTCAGCAACAGCTATACTTCTCCCCTCACCTCCATGTGGAGTTGGTAATGAAAAACTTTTGAATGATACCGGTAAACTGCTCAGCAGACCTTCTCCATATCCACCCTCAGAGTAATCAATGGCTTTGGCAAAAAAAGATTGCATTCCAGTCATTTCCCCTAACTCCTTCATCACATCCAGCTTTTTGCCGTCATTAAACCCCTGAGTTCTGACTGTCATGCTATCAATTTCTTGGAAAGCCACCAAATCAGGCTTTATTTCTAGAATCAAATCAGCAATTTCTCTAAGGTTACTTTTACCCAAGTTGTAAGGATCTTCACCATGATAAATATTGTAAGTCATCAAAGTGAGTTCAGTTGCCTTTTGGGCTTGACTACAAAAAGAAAATAAAAGAAATAGATTAAGAAAGAAGAGTCTGTAGTACATCGTTTTATAATTTGGGTTAGAAACTACCAAACTAACAAATTTTCGAATTCGAAAGAATATTAATCTAAATTATCTTTCATTTTCTTATACCTCAACAATGCTTCCAAGAAATAATAATCTGCATAAATCAAAGGCACATCCACTTCATTGCCACTTGGGAGATTTCCTGTGCTATGTTTGAGTAGAAAATATGGGTTAGCATCGCCCGAATTCAAATAGGCCTCAGAGCTTAATGATTTCAGCATTTTCTCTGCAGCATCGAAGTACTTTTTCTTTTGCTCATCATCTACATAAGTCGATAATTCCAACAAGGCCGAAGCAGTAATTGCAGCAGCAGAAGCATCTCTTGGCTGCTCCTCGAATTTTGTAGGATCAAAATCCCAATCAGGATGATATCCATCTTCTCCAACATTGAAATCCCAAATAGGAATCATGTCTTCAGGAAGCTTCGGATGTTCTAGGAAAAAATCAGCCAATCCAACAGCTGTTTCCAAAAACTGATTATCTTGAGTAGCCCTGTACATGGTCGTAAATCCATAAATCCCCCATGCTTGTCCCCTAGCCCATGTGGAATTATCTGAAAACCCCTGCAATGTTTGTTGATGAAGAACATCTCCATTTTTGGGATCATAATTGACCACATGGTAGGTACTGAAATCATCTCTGATGTGGTTTTTCATCGTCTGTGTAGCATGTTGGATTGCCACTTCGTAAAACGAGGAATCTCCAGTGATCTCAGTGGCATAGAAAAGCAGCTCCAGATTCATCATATTGTCCATGATGACAGGGTATTCCCAGGTATTGATATCTCCTTTTGATTTTCTTTTGTTCCAAGATTGAATACTTCCAACCACAGGAGAGTATCTTTTCACCAAAGATTTTGCAGACTCAATCAAAATCTGATCATATTCATATTTTTTCTCAAATCTCAAAGCATTCCCGTAGCTGCAAAACATCATAAAACCTATGTCATGATGACTTGTATTGAATTGATTGGGTTCTAGTGAATGTGTCCACTCCAAAGCCGCTTGCTTCCATTGATCATCTTCAGTGTATTCATACATATACCAAAGTATCCCAGGCCAAAATCCACCAGTCCATTCATCTATTTGTAAGTATTTAATAGTGCCGTCAGGATTGATTGCATGGGGATAGTCGGTGAAGTTACCGCTCGTTGTTTTGAGTAAATTGCTGTATAAAGGCTTTGCAGCCTGAAAACTTTGATCAACGAAATCAACGTTGGATTCCTCCATTTGAATTTCTTCTTTTTCCTTTTTCGAGCATCCAAAACTTAAATGGAATACCAAGCCCAAAAGAAAGAAACAAGAGATTTTATTATTAAGAATCTTCATAATTATGTCAATTTTTCATTGTAAATAGCTGTTTGATTAATCCACCTTTGGCTTATAAGACCAAAGTTCGGTGGCTTTTCTAAAGAACAATGTCCCTTCATTATCCATCACCAACAAACCTGTATCTTCTGCAATTTTTGTAAATTCTTTGGTAAGAGGATCTATTTTGAAGAGCATTTTATTGTCAGTTCCATAGATATTACCATCAGTATGCAGGACCAAAAAAGCACTTCTCCAAATATGGCTTTTGAATTCTGGGAAGTCATAAAGTTTGTGATTGGAAACAATATTATTGTTCTCAACATCAAAGATAAATAGCGTTCCATCTGCCATTCCCCAAACATTGCCATCAGGCCCTTCTATCAAACCTGTGATTGCAGAGGCTCCAGCTACAGGTGTCAGTTCTGATTTCACTTCCGCCTTTTCTATGTCCCAAACGAATAGTTTTGCTACTTTCGTTTCTGGCATTTTTCCCAAACCTCCTGATATAGTTGTACCCCCAACCAGAAGTCCTTTGTTGTAAATCAAACCTGAAATCCCCTGCTTTGGAATCGGTTGATCGAAAGTCTGCAATTCTTCTGAATCGATATCATAAATCACCAAAGCACCTCCAAGTTTCCCATACTCAGGAATCATCCCAAATGCCATCTTTTTCACGTCAGGAATAGCTGTAAGAGCAAAGGATCTACTTTGACCTTCTATCTGTCCTAGAAACTTAGGGTTTTGATCAAGTACATCCCATCCCTTTTCGGTATCTAAAACATAAAATTTCCCTTTAGGATAAATCCCGATATAAATTTCGTTTCCGAAAACTGCCATTCCCTCAGTTTGATCCAATCCTTTGAATTCTTGGTGAATCCCAGTGGAAGGATCAAAAGAAGCATGACCTCCTGCCAAATACCCACCAGTCCAGATTTTCCCATCGGGACCATAAGTGATAGCATTGATAGGTATAGGTTGTCCTGGAATTTCTAATTTTGTCTTTTCTGAGGTTTTGGTTTTGACATTATACTTTATAAGGTTAGCTCCTGAGCTAAGCATCAAAAGCTCACCATTTTCTCTGTATAAGAAAGCATTGGCACTGCCTGATCCATCCAGAAGCACCTTGTTTTTTTTGTATGGTTTTTTAGGGTTGAATGCTACAAGGTTTGAATTGAAAGTATGAAAAACGTGTTTACCAGCCTTATCAGAAGTGATTGCTTTCATATCCATACCTTTTATTTCCTGCTCGAATTTTTTCGTCTTGAGATTGTAAACCAATGTTTCGTGTCCAGCGGTCAATAATGCAAACAGCCTGTCTTCACCATTTTTCCCGGGAATAATTTCCAGCGAATAGACAAATTCCTTTTCTTGATATTTTTCGGGCAACAAACTATTCTTGTTCCCAGATTTTGGATCAATTTCTATCAGGTGCGCATGCGAACCAACTCCAGCATATAGCAGCCCTGTCCTGTGATGGAATGCCAAGCTTCTCACATAGTTTTCTCCTTCTACGATTGGCCCATTTCCCACATCTGAAAATCCCTGATCTGGATGGTATCTAAAAATCCTGCACCCTGGATAGGTTGCACCAAAGACTTCTCCATCAAATCCTGCCGTCAGATTCCAAAGGTAAGTTTCTCCTTCCAGTACAATACCTAAGTCTTCAATCTCTTGTGTTCCCGGAGAGTGCTTAAACAAACTTCCATTCGCTCCCGGAATGTACAGACTTCCATCGCTAGCTTGTGCCAAATCCCAAACACCATCCGCTTTTGGCAATGGAATATCCAACAACAACTTCTTGGAATCCACATCAAATCCCAACAAATGGGCAGGTTCTCCCCTCACAACTGTATATATCAAAGTCCTACCTGAATTGTCTTCCACAAACAAACTCCCTTGAATCATAGATGCAGTCAATTGAACACCATGATTTGTAAATTGAGCAGACTCATCCTGTGCTTGGACCGCTATGGAAAGAGAAAGTAGAAATGTCAGAACCGAAAGCAATCTTAATTTTTTCATAAGCTTAGGTTTTATCATTCAACAAAAATGAACTTACAAAAGCATCGTCGTTCAGTTCAGAGTAACTGGAATAGACTCTGTCAATTTCCTCATTTTGACCTGATGATAATTTTTCTTCAGGATTCAAACACCATGTCCCCGCTAATAAACCTTGTCTTCTCAAAATCTCATGGATTCCGGGAATACATCCGTGGAAGCTATTTGCAGGATCAAACATTGCCGCATTTACATCTGTAATGGCGATGCCTTTTGTCAGTAATTTTTGGTAGCTTTTTTCATCCTGATTCATTTTGCAAGATTTGATTTCAGCCATTAGTTCTACAGCTTTTTGCGTCCAAACAGCCCAATGGCCAAGCAACCCACCTACGAATTCCTTTTCATGAACCACTCCATTGATTTTGAAACTGTACTTGGTCAGTAGATCCGCTACAATATTATCATCATTGCCAGTGTACATGGCGATTTCATCTTTTCTACTGCTTCCAGCTACAGCTCGCATCACGTCCAATGTTTGATATCTATTGAAAGAAGCGCATTTGATTGCTTCCACATTGGGGATTTCGGCGAATTTCGACCAAAAATCAAAGCTGAAAATTCTACCTCCAACCGAAGGCTGAAGGTAGAAACCAAAAACAGGGATGATTTCGGCAACTTTCACTACTCTTTCTAGAATCTGGGCTTCCGTCCAACCTTGTAGCCCTCCCATGCTCAACAAACCCATATCATATCCATACTTCAAAGCCAATTTTGCTTCAGCCACGGCTTGTTCAGTAGAACCACAGATTCCGGCTATCTTCAAAAATGGCCGATTTAGCTTTTGCTTTTCAACCTCTTCGGCAGCCATCTTTAGGACTGTTTCAAAAAGATTGATTTCTGGATCTCTGATTTCAAATTGTGTAGAATGAACGCCGACAGCAACTCCACCAGCGCCAGAAGCAATGTAGTAGCGTGTCAATTGCCTTTGCCTTGCTTCATCCAAACTTCTGTCAGCATTCAGCGCCAAAGGATGTGCTGGAATGACTGTCCCAAGTTGCAAATGTGTCTTTAAAATATTGCTTAATTGTGTCATTAGAATTTCCCTCCTCTTTCTTGAAAATGTGTTGATTTGCCAAACTCTTCGCCACCCTGCAAAATCCAGGCAGCGGTGATGTCGATTATCTCCCTAATAGAAACTTTAGGATATCCGAAAATGCGATGGCATTCGGAAGCATTGTTGAGTAGGGCTGTCCCAGTTGGTTCATGGATGAATTGTGGAGCTTTGTCAAACAACTCCCCAAACCGCTCTGCCACCCATTGAATGGATAGAATTTCCGGACCTGTGACATTCAGGATTTTTGCTGGTGACTCGCAATGCAGCAAAGATCTCAGCGCAATCTCATTGGCATCATTTTGCCAAATGACATTGACATTGCTTGTTCTAAGATCAATTGGATTTCCTGACATCACAGATTTTGCGATTTCCATCAATACCCCATATCTGAAATCCACAGCATAATTCAGTCTGTAAATCAAGGTTTTGGTTTGGTTTTTCTTTGCGAAATATTCAAAAACCCTTTCCCTACCCAAACAAGATTGGGCATATTCCCCTATCGGGTCAGGGGCAGTTTCTTCGGAAGCACCACCGGAAGTCACGGGGACAAAAGGAAGTACATTGCCAGAGGAAAAAACCACAATATTTGAGTTCTTGAATTTCTCTGCCACCCTTCCTGGAAGATAGGCATTCATTGCCCAAGTGAACCCTTCATTTCCCGTTGTACCAAATTTATTCCCAGCCAAATAGATGACATTTTTCACATCAGGCAGACTTTGTAACTTTTCATCATCAAGAAGATCACATACGATCGTCTCTATCCCATCTTCTTCAAGTGCTTTTTTTGCTTTTTGGTCAGAAAACCTTGATGCACCAATAATTCTTTTCTCTATACCTGCTGCTTTGCATGCTTGTACAGCGAGTTTGCCCATACTAGGCCCCATTTTCCCACCAATACCAAGAAGTAGAATATCACCTTCGATTTTGGCAATATCCCGAATCAATGCCTCAGAAGGCACCAACATCTCTTGTTCTAAAGTTTTTAAATCTTTCATACTTTATCTTTCCGTTACTGCTTTATGAAAAGCATTTATTTTATGAATAATTGATAGAAATTCCATCCTGCGAGCCCCAAAAGCAAGAGCAAGCCAAGAGCTCCTATGGATTTTGCAAAACCATTGTTTACATTTTTCTTCATGATACTTCCGTCATTCGCAATCGCATACATTGCCATACCAATAAATGGCACGAGAAAAATGGTAACACTTTGGGCGAAAATGATAAGTTCGAGTGGAAGCTTGCCGAAGATCAGGGAAATACTCGCGCCACAAACCATCACCAAAGCGATAAAGCTTTTGACAATTTTGTCATTCAAACTTTTTCCAAAACCAAGTGAATCAGCCAACAAACTCCCACCTACAGTCGCATTGCCAACCAAGGAAGAAAATGATGCCCCAAACAAACCTGCCAAAAACAAATGGGAAGCATAAGAACCAAAGAGCGGTTGCAAGGCAATGGACATTTCCGAGGCACTGTTCACTTGGATTCCCTGTGGGTGCAAAACTGCCGCTCCGCAAATGATCACCACGGCACTCATCACACCCAATATTAAGATTCCTGTAGCACTTTTATTTTCTCCCACCTGACCAGGTTTTCTATTTTCCTGTACCAAATACGACTGGTAAAACGCCCCGACAATCGAGAAACAAGAAGCCATAAATGCGATCAGTAAACCTTCGGAACCACTCGGGACAGAAGGAATAAATCCACTTACAATTCCAGAAAAAGATGGCTTTGCCAAAAATACTGTCGTCAGAAATGAAATAAGCATAATCCCAACCAATGTAATCATCAGCCTTTCCAAAGTCTTGTAGAAACTTCTGAAAAATAGCAAGGCAATTCCAAGTGCATTGAAAACCAAAACCCAAATCCAGGGCTTGGTACCACTTGCCTCGGCTACAGCTATTCCTACTCCGATCGAATTTCCAGCCTGAAAGGAAGTCGAAACAAGAAAAACACCCAATCCGATCGTAATACCAGCAAATTTTCCCCACTTGGTCCTGATCAGTGTAAGCAAACTTTCTGTGCTACTTATACCGATTCTCGCTCCCATTCCTGTGAAAATCAACATAAAGAAAATAGCGACCACCACAACCCAAAGCATGTCATAAGCATACTCAGCACCCAATCTGGATGTAATGGTCATCTTACTTGGCCCAAAAACCAAGGCAGCAGTGATAATGCCTGGTCCAAGTGCCATAAGTTTCAAGATTATTTTATTGCTATTATTCTGGTTGGACATGGCTATCTCTTTTCTTTGATTGTGTTTGGGCTGATTGCGGAAGAAGTATTTCCCCACTCCTGTCTGATAAATGTCAAAATCGCAGCAAGCTCTTCATCCTTCATAAATGAAAATGATGGCATCATCTGCCCAGTTTCTTTGTTTTCAATCCCATTTAGCATAATTTGGATCAATTGCTCTTGATTTCCCAATACTGTCTGATTATCGATTAAGGATGGGAAAACTTCCTTTACTCCAGTTCCATCCTCTTTGTGACACGATGCACAGTAGTTGCTATAAAGTTGCTTCCCATCAAGTTCGATTTCTGTTTTTGGAGAAGTTCCTTTCAAAGGCTCTTGGGATGCTGATTTGGTCAAGCTGATTTTGAGTATTTTATCATCACCATCCAACGGAAATCCTGGCTGAGGATTCCAGTCATGATTGCTTGTTGCGATGTAAATAGCTCCTGATGCGGATACAGCCACATCCCGCAATCTTCCGTAGTGATTTTCAAAAAATACAGTTTCATCTATAATTAATTTACCATCCTCACTCAACTTCAAAACACGCAAACTCTTTCCTTTCAAAGTGGTCAATAACAGCGTGTTTTTCCATTCTTCGATAGGTAAATCACCATAAAAATCAAGCCCTGCCGGTGCGACTACAGGTGTCCAAGAATATACAGGTTCAATGGTATTATTCTTTTTTGCAAATTCCTTTTCTTCTTCCAAATCATGAAAACCCTCAATAGCAGGCCATCCAAAATTTCCTCTTTTCTCTATCAAATTGATTTCATCTTCTATCGCATCTCCATGCTCTGAAGTGAATATTCTGCCTTCGGTATTCAAAGTCAAACCCTGTATATTTCTAAAGCCCTTTGCCCATACATAACTTTCTGGATTGGGATTGTCCTTTGGAATGCTGCCATCCAAATTGATTCGCAGGATTTTTCCATTCAGGCTAGTATCACTTTGAGCATTGTCAAATCCGTAAGCATCTCCAGTAGCCCAAAGTATTTTTCCATCATTGGCAAATTTGATCCTTGAACCATTGTGTGCTGTATTCCCGGGAATTTCCAACAACACTTGAGGTGAAATCAGCGCTTCATTTTCAAAAGTATATCTTACCAATTTATTGGAAATCACACTGTCCATCATGACCGTGTAGTTCACAAGAATATATGGATTATTCACAAAATCAGAAGGAACAGCCAAGCCCAATAGGCCTGCAGTTCTTTTTCTCCAAACTTCATCGATGGTCAAAAGCTCCTGAATCTCTCCAGTTTCCAAATTAATTCTAGAAATTTTCCCACCTTGCTCGTTGAACCATAGAAACCCATCGTCAGCATACTCCAAATCCCAAGGAACATCCAAATTTTCCGCCAAAACCTCCACTTTCAATATGCTTTTTTCAAGCGCAATATTATCAAGAAGCGGAAGTTCCAGTTCAGTTTTGGACGAACAGGAAAAAAGAAAAGAAATAGCTAAAAGTGCTGTAATCTGAATTTTCATTGAATTAGTTTAAGTATTTAAGCTTCATTGGCAGTTATGATATTAAACCTCTGTAGTACCAATTGAAAGTGTTGCAATCAACCATCCTACAGCTTCTGTTGACCGATGACAGTCGAAAGTTGACTCCTCATTTCTCAGAAATTTTCAATCGTATTGGCTTTTCAAAATCATTTTTCATGTTTTCCGGAAGCTGATAAACCTTTCCTTTTTTGTCGGAGAAATAAAGTTTCGAGATATCGTGTTTCCGTCCATGTCCATCTGCCCAAAAGGCAAAGAAATCATTGTGGACATTGACTGGTCTTCTGGCGTAGGAATGATTGCGTTCACTATTGCTTGTCATCGCTTTGCTTTTCCAATTTTCTCCTTGGTCAGAACTCGTCCAAAGGACCATTTCTCCCCCGGTATTATAAGCTTGTGGGCCAGGAGTCGTTGGGCCTACTACATTCCAATTTCCTTTGGAATCAACATAAAGTGAACCCATATCGTAGTTGTTGTCAGAGTCTGCTAGGTGCTTGATTTCCCAATCTGAACCTGTAAATCTAGCTGTAAACCAAGACCTAGGGCCATTTACAGGGCCTGACTGATAGCCTTTGCTGGTGACGTACAATATGATCGGCTTGCCATTTTTATCATAAGTCAAATCATTGATATAGACATTTTCGCCAAGTATCTGATAGTCTTTTACCAAAGCTGAATTTTCTATTTCTGTCAACGGAATGTTAACTTCCTCACCATAGACGTTTTGCCAAGTTTTCCCAAAATCGGGAGTTTGTAAATAGTATAAATTTGTCCTATAGTTCAGTCCATTTTCTCCCTCTCTATAAGGGTGGAAATTGAAAGTCGTTCCAATCGTATTTTCAAACTGTCCACTTGTCTGATAATGTCCCTCTTCGATGATAGCCAAATCCTTCCATTCAGAATATTCGACTCCATCTTCGCTAGTCATAAAACCAATAGTTCTCCGAGGTTTGGTGGCTTGATTTGGAATTACATTTCGGTCATAATGTGTGAACAAATTCAGAAATCCATTTTCCTTTTGATACCAAGTCTGTAGGTAAGAAAAATTGTCCATTGGGACATTTTCTCCTTCAACCTCTTTGGTGGCAAAAATTTGCTCAAATTCTGAAATATCATAAGGCTTGATGCTCTTATGGATGTAGGCGGGTGTGTTGGTTCCATGTGCTGTGGAAAAAATCCAAATGTAACCTTCCTCATCAATGTTCATGACAGGATTGTCATGGGCATTGTTTGTTTTCTTATCCAAAACGATCGTAGGTTTTGGCACTTTTTTACTTTTATGATCAAAAAATGAAACTGCATGAAGTAAAGTCTTACCTTCTTTATCTGAGCCTCCATAGCAGAAAAATGTCTTGTTAACTTCTTTTATATAAATTGAAAAAGGATAATGATTGGCAGGATAGGTACCCAATCCACCGCTATACTTGTAAACATACTCGTCATTGGAAGGCTGATCGCTATACCAAATCCCTCGATATCCGTCATCCTTGATGTTCAAGGTCAATACATTTTGGGCTGAGACTTCTGAAATTTGAAAAATCAACAAAGCCAAAGTGGATAAAAGAAAGGTGTATTTCATATGAATTTAGATTCAAATTAGTCAATAGGATTCCAGTCCTCTGAATCAATCAAGGATTTTGAGGATGGAAATGTGATCATTCCTACCGCTCCACCGAAATGGAGCAGCAGGGACAATCGTGTTCTATGTGGGATTTTATTTAGTTATATGAATATCCGCTTTTACACAAGTGACCATTTAAAATAAAGCTAAGAGGTCTTCTCACGATTCTGTTGACTATTGTCTGTCGACTGTTGACAATCTCCGCCTATTTTAACTGTTTAAATTACCCACTCGCATCTTTGCGGATGATCTCATTTAGTAATTCGGATTCTGGGAAATTTTCGTAGGATTGATGTCGATCTGACTTTGTGGAATAGGGAAAATTGACATGTGTGGCTGCATCCCTTTTGCACTTAACAAATCCATAGCCCTATCTGTCCTGATCAAATCAAACCATCTGTGACCTTCAAATGCCAATTCAACTCTTCTTTCCTGTTCTACAGCAAGTCTGAATGCTGCTTGGTTTGGAACACTCAAGTTTGGGTCAGCATTTGTGCTGGTTTTGCTTGGAAGTCCTGCCCTATTTCTGATTTGGTTCAAATAATCAAAAGCTGGACCGTCAGCTACATATCCTTGTTCGTTGAGCGCTTCTGCATACATCAGAAGTACGTCAGCATATCTCAACACGATCCAATTGTTATCACTGTCTAGGTTTGCTGCAGGAGTACCTGAGTATTTGATTACATAATTGTGGTTTACAGTATTTCCATTGAGCACATAGCTTGTTCGCATTGAAACGTCTTTTCTCAAATCATTCTCTTCGTAAGCATTGCTCATATCTGCAGTCGGGATATTTTGACCCAATGGGTTTCCTACAGCGACTACCGCACCACCAGATCCGATTGGTGCAAATTGATTTGTGAATGGGCTTCCTTCTCCACTAGAGCTGCTTTTGAATTGTACTTCGAAAATTGTCTCTGCATTATTTTGATTTGCAGCTCCGAAGACTGAAGCATATTGGGGCAAAATCTGATAATTCGTTTGACCCGAAGCATCAATCAGTTCTTTCAACTTTTGAGCAGCTTCTGGATAATTCTTCATGGTAAGGTGAACCTTCCCCAAAAGTGCCATTGCTGCACCTTTCGTAGCTCTTCCAATATCAGCAGCACCATAAGTAAATGGCAGCGATTCTTCCGCCTCTGTCAAATCAGCAATAATTTGACTATAAACATTTGCTGTCGACTCTCTCCCATAATCATAACCTTGCTGAGGATTATTGATCACAGTGACTACCAATGGCACATCTCCAAAAATCCTGACCATATTGAAATACATCAAAGCCCTCAGGAATTTTGCCTCTCCAACAAATCTTGTCTTTAGGCTTTGATCCATATTCACAGCTTGGATCCTTTCAATCACAATATTTGCTGCTTGGATACCCTGATAGTTTGCATTCCAAGTGTTGTTACCAATTGAGTTGACAGCCACATTAGTGAAATTATCCACAGCTTGCAAATCAGCACCTGCATTAGGATTCGTAATCTCTGTGTTATCCGAGCGCATATCTCCGATTGCGTGAATGGAAGAGTAATACTGACCACCATACTGAAGTGAACCATAAACAGCTGTCAAAGCATTTTTCATATCTTCAGCAGTTCGATAGAAATTATTGCTGTTTTGCTGTGAAATCGGTGCCCTATCCAAGAAATCCTCACTGCAACTTGTCACTGTCAATAAACCAGCTAATCCAATTATCAATAAATTTTTAATATTTTTCATCGCTATATCTATTTAGAAGCCAAAGTTTAAACCAAACATAAATGAACGTGCAAGTGGATAACCACCGGCATCTACCCCAGGAACCAAAGGACTGCCTCCTTGAGCACTTACTTCAGGATTGAAACCTTCGTATTTGGTGAATGTAAATGCGTTTTGAACTGTGAAATTCAGCCTTGCATTCGCTACTTTGAGCCTATTCAATAAGGATGAAGGCAAGGTATAACCCAATGTGATATTTCTAATTCTTAAGAATGAACCATCTTCTACAAACAATGAAGTGATGTTGTTCACGACATTGCTTCCTGCATAGGCATTGAAGTTTCTGTCGATCATTGGCGAAACACCATCTCCCTGATCAGTTTCTGATTTCCATCCATTAGAAGCACTACTCAACACATTGTAAGAACCAGCATAATTACCGTAATATCTTCTCGCTGCATTCAGCACTTCGAATCCTTGAACTCCCTGAAGTGTAAATGAAAAATCTAAGTTTTTGTAGGCAAATGTATTCGTCATTCCATAAGTAAAATCAGGAAATGGACTACCAAGGACTGTTCTATCAGCAGCATTGATTACCCCATCACCATTGACATCTTCAAACCTCAACTGACCTGGTCTTGACTGAACTGTACCATTTCCATTCATGATTACAGGACTGTTATCAATTTCCTGCTGATTTTGATAAACGCCAATTACATTGTAACCAAAGAAGCTTCCAGGTGCAGCGCCAATCTGTGTAATATGCGTCGGTGCGGATGCAGATGTAGCTTGTCTTGATATTATCGGAGAACCATCAATTCCCAATGCCAAAACTTTAATATCGTTTGTGGAAAAGTTGAAATCGGTAGTCCATCTGAAGGCTTTGACCATGTTTCTGCTTGTTAGTGTAAATTCAAAACCTTTGTTTTGAATTTCACCAATATTCTGAAGTGCAGTAGTGTATCCTGTCAAAGTAGGTACTGGAACATTCAGCAATAAATCAGAAGTTCTTTTGTTATAATAATCAACTGAGATATAGAATCTATCATCAAGTAATCCAAATTCTAGCCCGAGATCCAATTGCTTATTTCTCTCCCATCCCAAAGTACTATTTGGGATATTAGTCAATCTGATACCATTATTTACAGTTCCTGAACCTGATCCAAAAGGATAATTCTCAGGGCCAGTCAAACCAATAGAACCATAATTAGTGATAAAGTTGTTACCGGTCAATCCATAACTTGATCTCAATCTCAACTCAGAAATCCAGCTAACATCTTTCATGAAATTCTCTTCTGAAAGTCTCCAGCCCAAAGAAACTGATGGAAAAACGCCCCATCTATTGTCTTCTCCAAACCTAGAAGAGCCATCTCTCCTCACCGTAGCCGTCAGCAAGTATCTGTTGTCAAAGTTGTAATTTATCCTAGCTAAGTATGAAATCAATGACCATTCTTCTTTCGTAGACAAAGCATTGGTTATCAAACCTGCTGCATTCATGGTTTTGATTTCGTCATTAGGGAAATTTGTACCATTTATTCTATTGAAATCAAACTGCTCTTGCTGAATCGTGTAGCCTGCTACTGCATCAAATGAATGTTTATCTATAGTTTTTGCATAGCTAAGCGTAAACTCAGAAAGCCAGTTTCTTGTCTCGGAAGTTGTATTAGTTCCTGTTGCTGGCTTGGTTGGGTTGACACTGTTTGGATTGATGATGGAAGAGCTAAAGATGTCTTCTCTAAAACTTCTCATATCTGCACCTACAAGCGTTTTGAAATTAAGGTTGTCGATGATGTTTATCTCTGCGAAAGCAGTTCCTAGAAGTCTCAAATTACTTTGTTGGTGAAAATATTCATTGGCAATTTTCACAGGATTGTCCACTTCACTTGTTCCTATTCCTAAACCAGTAATTTTGGTATAGTTTCCATTCTCATCATAAGGAGTCAAGTGTGGCCCTGCTGTGATTGCGGATTGGATGATACCTCCACCTTGCCAGTTTCCTTCAGCCAAAGACTGATTGGAGAAGGTATAGGAAGGTGTAATATTAGCACCAACTCTGATTCTCTCATTTACTTTGGAATCGACATTGACCCTGAAGGAATAACGCTTCAAGTCTGAATTGATGATAATTCCCTTTTGATCCAAATAGCCACCAGAAATGAAATATTTGGTTTTATCATTTCCTCCGGAGAAATTCAACTGATAATTACTCATCATGGCAGTTCTGAAAATAGCATCTTGCCAATCAGTACCTTCACCCAAAGATTCTGGATCGCTAAATTGCTCAGGGAGCAAATACATGACGTTATTCAATCTAGCAGAATTTGGATCAGATGCTGATCTTCCCGGTCCTGAGTTTACCCATGCATTGTTTCTTGCTTCATTGATATATCTGGCAAATTCAGTAGCATTCAACACATCTAGTTGCTTCTCCACTTGCTGAATCCCAGTACTTACACTGAAATCAACTTTTGAAACACCTGATTTACCTGATTTGGTGGTAATCAACACTACTCCATTTGAACCTCTCGAACCATATATTGCTGTTGCAGAAGCATCTTTAAGTACCTGAATATCTGCGATGTCATTTGGGTTGATGGTATTTAGCGGGTTGTTTCTTTGATCAAAATCATTGGTCACCGGAAATCCATCAACTACATACAGGGGTTCATTTCCAGCAGTCAATGATCCTGCACCTCTAATTCTCACAGAGGCACCTCCACCTGGAGCTCCTGTAGCTTGTGTCACTTGTACACCAGCCATTTGAGCTATCATTGCTTGATCCAAGCTGATGATTGGCTGATCTTCAATTTGTCTTGCACCCATAGAACTTACAGATCCAGTAATATCTTTCTTTTGTTGTGTCCCATAACCTACCACGACAAATTCTTCCAGATCACTTTCATCCTTTCTTAAGGTCAAATCTATAGTACTCACAGTTCCAACCACCCTCTTTTCCCTTTGAAAACCCAAAAATGAATAGA
The DNA here is from genome assembly GCF_022549695.1 of Belliella calami. Lineage (GTDB taxonomy): Bacteria > Bacteroidota > Bacteroidia > Cytophagales > Cyclobacteriaceae > Belliella > Belliella calami. The sequence continues at coordinate 540,589 of NZ_JAKZGS010000002.1, forward strand.
CTAAAGTCTGGCCTTCATTGGCTTCAATGGTATAGACTCCGTCAATATCTGTTACTGTACCGATAGAGGTACCTTCTACCATAACAGTCACACCTGGCAAAGGGTCTCCTAAATCATCCTTTATCACACCTCTTATGGTTATTGGAATGATTTCCAAAGCTTTGACTCTTGCTTTTTGTTTATCGGTATTTACAATTACACTGATCGTATTGTTGACCTGCTTGAAACTCAAATCAGTTTGCTTCGCTACCTGCAAAAGGTAGTCCTCAACACTGCCTGAATTTGAAATCAGCACAACATTTTCACTTGTTTTTATAGCTTGGTCTGTATAAAAAAATTTGAAATCAGTTTTATTTTCTGTCTCTCTAAAAAATTGAGCAAGCGTATAATTGCTTTTTTCTAATTTCAAGAATACCTCGTCGATACTCTTTACCTGCGCTTTCGATGTGTTTGCCATTAAGGGGCCCAATGTCAAGCAGAGTAAAGCTACTCCTTTCAATAATAACTTGATTGACATAATTACCGCTAGTAATATTTTTTTCATATTTTTGGGAATAGTAAAATGAAACATTGATTTAGTCTATGAAAAGCAGCTACCAAACGTTTTTTCATAGGTTCTTAAAGATTTGATGTTGGCAGGAGCGTATTCGCAGTACGTTCCTGTTTTTTTATGCTTTTTTTATACTCATAAGCCTTTTATTTGAATTCGATTAGCACTTCTTTTTCTTTTAGGGTATAATCAAAACCAATTGAAGCGCTCAATACTTGAAGGACGTTTTTGAGTGTTTCATTATTCTCAAATGTTCCAGATGCTACAAACTTGCCTTGATTTCCCCTAACTTTGATATCAACACCATACCATCTCTCGAGTACGGCGACCATTTCATCCATTGAAGTATCTTCAAATCTTAATACTCCTTCCATCCATAGCATTTTTTGACCTACATCCACCATCTTTTTATCCATCAAGCTTTCTTCTTTGGACAAAACTGATTCTTCTCCCGGATTGAGTATTAAGAATTCCTTACCTCCTTTTTGATTGAGTTTTACTTTTCCAGTCACCAAAGTGACCACAACTTTTTCAGCTTTGTTGAATGTGGAAATATTAAATGACGTTCCAAGGGCAGTTGTAGTGATTCCATTTGATTCTACAGTAAATGGATTTTTTTCATCTTTTGCTACATTAAAAAATGCTTCTCCCTCTAAAGATATGTGGCGATTGGTGATAAAGTCTTCATTGTAAGTAATCCTACTTTTTGAATTGAGATAAACAGTAGAGCCATCTGGTAAATGGATTTTTGTTTTTTGACCTGGAGGATTGAATTTCTCAATCATGTTCACCGAAAATATTTCAGTCTTTGGATCTGAATTTTTGGGATTCATAACCGAAAAAATAACCATTGAAGAAGCCACCAAAATCAAAAGAGATGCAGCCACTTTCAACCAATTAGGCAAAACACTTTTCTTTGCAACTTTTTCCTTGAGCAACTGTGGAGAAGGGTAACCTTCCTTATTCTTATTGATTTTTTCCCACAGAGATTTGGAATCCCATTCTTTGTAATTGGTGTCTTTTGATTTTTCAGACCAAAGTTGAAGAACTTCAGCTGACATAAACTCCTCTCCTTCGGCAGAATCTAACCACGCAAGTAAATCCCTTGCCTGTTCCTCAGTCAATTCCCCTTTGAAAAAATCTTCTATTTGCTTTCTACGATCCATTTTTCTTTTTCTTGTTACATATAGCCACATCTACATAGATTTACTCACATGACTTTGAAAAAAAATGAAAAATTAAATTGTCAATAGTCCACAATCATCCGACCAAAACTGATTGAAATGAACTTCATGCAATATTATAACTGGTTACAGGTAAGAAAGCGGATATGCAGATTTTTCAAACTGCATTTTAAAATGAAGAACATATTTTCATTACAAGATTTAAAAAAAACAGTTTTTGGTTTAAATTTGAAGGCGCAGCTTAATCTCCACACTGAAATTCCAGTAATTTTTCATTCTCCACAACATATCTTGGGTTGCAGGTCTAAATCAATATCAAGAAAAAATAGATTCTATCATCAGCAGAAAAATACTGGCTGAAATTATTTTAAGCTTTTGAAGCTTTTCTTTAATGCCCTTTGATGCTCGGAAAATCTGGTTTTCAACAGTTCTTTTAGAAAGATTTAATTTCTCAGCAATTTCATCAGTACTAAGATTTTCAAAATTTCTCAAAATAAAAATCTGCTTCTGTCCAGGAGGAAGTTGCTCAATCAAGTCTGAGGAAATATGATGGAAATCAGAATATATCAATTCAAGTTCTGGATCACTAGAAGCTTCAAAAGAAATCAATGGTATTTTGTACTTCTGATATGCAAAAAAACGAGCTTCTTTTTTTGATTTTTTTATGACCAAAGAGCGCACGATTGCAATCATGTAAGCATTGATGGAAAGTTCTGGGTCAAGGTTGGATCTTTTTTTCCAAATCTTCAGAAAAACTTCCTGAACAATCCCCTCGGCATCTTCATGGCTAAGGTTCATTTTTCTGGCAATGTGATAAACTTTCTCCCCAAATAGCTGATAAAGCTGTCCAAAGGCTTTTTCATCACCTTTAGAAAGTCTCTCTACCAATTGTTGAAGCGCATGTTCTTTCATTTCCATAGCCATGATTTGACAGTACTATCTATTGAGTACTTCCCAAAGAAACTAATTAAATTTCATCAATCAAAAAAAATTCCATGCATGGTAAAAATTGATTGCTACCTTTTTCACTTTTAGAGGATAGAATAAATTTTCTTTTTGATTCTATAACTTCCATGATTAAGTTTGGCGAATCACTCTAGAAAAATGAAAAACTCAACACTCATTATTTTACTTGCAATATGGCTTCAAAGCTGTGGAAAGCCCGATATTTTAATTACTATTGACCCTGGAAATTTCGAAAGAACAGCTGTTCCGGTAAGCATTGAGCTCAAGGAATCTTTAGACGAAACCGGTAATTATGAACTTGTGGAAATCGAATCCGGTAAAAAAATTCTGGTTGAAGTTTTAGATAAAAAAAATGTTTTGGTCTTTTTGGAAAACTTAGAACCTGAAAAGTCTCTTACTTTCAAATTGGTAAAAAGTACCGAGAAAGAAACAAAAACCAAAGCCTTGGAAATCATTGAAAATCAAGATGGAATTCAGGTAAAAGTAAACGGAAAAGAGTTGTTTTTTTATCAGAAAGAAATGGTCTTTCCTCCAAATGGAGAAAGTCAATTGTATGCAAAAAATGGCTTTATCCATCCTCTCAAAAGTCCAAATGGAGCAATTGTAACAGATGATTTTCCTGCAGGCCATATGCATCAGCATGCGCTTTACAATGCCTGGACAAATACTAAATTTAAGGGAAAAAAAGTTGATTTTTGGAATCAAAGAGACAGCTTGGGCACAGTCGTTCATAAGGATGTACTGGCCGTAAAAGAAGGGAATGCAGTTGGCCAGATCATAAGTACACAAAGTCATATCAGCATGGAAAACGGTGAGGTTTTGGAAGAAAAATGGGATATTCGCATTTATCCAGTATCTGATTTTTTCTTGTTTGACATTTACTCAGAGCAAACCAATACAAGCAATGACACTTTATTTTTGGAAAAATACATTTATGGCGGAATGGCATTGAGGGGAAGCAGAGAATGGAATCCTGATGACAGTGTGTACTTTGACAAACCTTGGAAAGTGTTGAGTGACCAAGGTTTTACGTTGGAAAATGTAAACCACACAAAAGCAAAATGGATTAGCGTGAGTGGAGAAATTTCAGGTGAATTTGCAGGGGTTACAGTTTTTGGTTTTCCTGACAATTTCCGTTATCCGCAGTATGTCAGAGTTCATCCAAGCATGCCTTATTGGGTTTTTACTCCGGTATTTGAAGAAGGATTTGTGATCGCTCCAGGAGAGACCTACAAAAGCAAGTATAGGTATTTTGTACATGATGGAAAAGCAGATTTAAAAATGATTGAAAGTATACAGAGAAATCTGGAAAACCCGGTGACAGTTATGGTAAATTAAGATTGTAAGTCACATGGTTTTCAGTGAATATGACTTTTGAGTCAATTAGTTATCAGTTGATTGGGTGATTAGTGTCCTATGTGGTTAAAATAAAACGAAAATCAGAAAAATAGGAAATCAGGGCAACGCGCCTCAGGGATTTGATGGATTCTTTTTTCTACGAAGCTAGTTTTATAGCGTTATCATCAAAGAAACCTGCAAGACTTAGAAGTTTTGCAGGTTTCGTTTTATATATAGGAATTATAGGAAGGTTTATTTTTGGTTTATTATTTAAACCTCTTGGTCTATTCCAAAGATCTCAGATAACAGGGCTACGCCCCTACAATCCAACTGGCTCCATACTTTTCTACGAAGAACAGTGGGCTCTGCCCCCAAGTTGATTCAAAGACAAGGTTGGTAAATAAGAAAAAGGGGCGCTAGCCATGCTAGCTATAGAATCGATTTTTTGTTGTTATCCTTTACTTAAAATTAAGATTCATGTAGAAACGCAAATGATACAGAAACTCTATCAGACAATTTCTGTGCTTCTGGAGAGAAACTAGGCTCTACTCTTGCATCTGCAGACTTCATCATCATGGTTTCCATTCTTGGTTCGTATGGTTGGAAACTAACTCCTGAGCTGTAATTTACTTTGAAAATTCTGATATTTTTTATTCCCATAGTTTTCGCAATAACATCAGCTTTTCTCCGAGCATCTTCCAGTGCCAATTCAAGCAACTTTTCCTGATGTACTTTTCGTTGAGCTTCCGAAATACCAAAGTTCATATTGTAACTCAAGTCAAAATCTTTGCTGCTGATAGACTCAAGTACTTTTACCAAATCTTTATCGATATTTTTCACTCTCACTTTTACATTTTGCGAAGCTACATATCCGCTATCCTTTGAAGAGCCTTTTGTATAGATTCTATTGATATTTACATAATAATTATCAACTACAAAATCATAATCAGCTACACCTGTTTTCTTGATTGCATCTTGGATTGCTTTCGTTTTTTTATTGAGTGCATTGGTCACATCAGACACTTTCATACCCAATTCCCTTAGGCTTATTTGGATGGTGGCTTCATCAGGCATTACTTCTATTTCGCTCGCACCATCTACTTCGATCGTAGGGATTTGATTCTGCTGCGCAAAACTTAGAAAAGGCAGCATTAAAACAGGCAACATAAAGAATAACTTTTTCATATTTTTCATTTTATAATTTGTTTACATATTTCAAAACTTAAGCCACAAAATCTTAAGAATTATTAATTAAGAGTTGGATTTCATTTTATTGATGAATAATGTTAAAATTAATGCATTCACCCATGTAATCCTTCAACATGACGACTATCAATGTTGATTTGTCTCAATACCATATTATAAAATCCAATGAAAAAACTTATCTCACTGATCATTATCTCTTTAATTTTTTCTAACAGTAATTTATTTGCCCAAAGTTCGGGAACTGTAAATTTTGAAACCAAAAACGCTTCAATACAGAATTAACACCTCCAAGATTCCCTTGAGAATATTGACCATCTTCTCAAAAAAGCAATAGATGAAAAATGCGAAGAAAAATATGATCGGAGATGTATGTGTTGGCAAAGATCATTTTGCTTATGGGTATCAGATTGCTGCGGTAGATGGAGATCTTAGATTTGGAAGAAAACCTGGAAAAATCTCTTGGGGAGGTGCTTTCCAGACTACATTTTGGATGGATCTAACCCGAGGGGTGGTCGCTGTCCTACTTATACAAGTCTATCCTTCCATACATTCCCAAAAACTCTATGGACCTTTTGAACAAACCGTGAATGGGGCTGTATTGGAGGATTGAATGGACTAACAAAAATTAGAATAATTCATGAAATATTTTTAAATTGAATAGGAATAAAAAATCAGACTAAAGAAAATGAATATTGAAAAAGATAAACTGGAAATAATCAAATGGGTTACTACAATCAAAGATGAAACGTCAATTGAAAAGCTTAGGATGTTAATGAATAGTACTACTGAGATTGATTGGTTGGAACAGATTTCTGATGAAGAATTAAATTCAATTGAAAAAGGATTAGAAGACATTAAAGCGGGAAGAGTTAAACCCCACAAAGATGTGAAAAAGCTGTATGAAAAATGGTTATGAAATAGTCTTTAGCAAGCATGAAAATCAACCACTATGTACACAAAGATTGCACAAAGGACACAAAGTGAGATATGGTAATTACCTTGTGTTCTTTATGAAAACCTTCGTGTTCATAGTGATTTTTTATTTTCTTATCATCAACTTACTTCCCCAAATCCAAAATATCTCCAATCTTATTGATTTTTTGCATTTCTGAAGACAATCCTTCATAGTCATCTGCAATGATTTTGTCTCTGAATTTGGAAAGGTTTGAAATATATAAACTCAATGCTTCAAGCATATTTTTCTTGTTTTCTTCCATAATTGGCGCCCACATAGCTGGAGAGGATTTTGCCAATCTTACAGTAGATGCAAATCCTGAACCTGCCATATCAAAGATATTTTTCTCATCTTCCATCTTATCCAAAACTGTTTTGCCAAGCATAAAAGAGGAAACATGGGATAGGTGTGACACAAAAGCCAAGTGACGGTCATGCTCTTCTGCTTCCATGAACCTCAATTTCATATTGAGTGCTTCCAAAATATCATAAGCCATTCCCTTGAGATGAACATCTGTCAGTTCCATTTCGCAAATGATGAATACTTTTTTATCCAACAAGTCAGCTTTTGCAGCTTTTGGTCCAGAGAATTCTGTGCCTGCAATCGGGTGACCTGCCAAGTATTGTGCTCTTTTTGGATGGTTTGCTACTGCCTTGCAAAGATTCTCTTTCGTAGAACCAAAATCAATGACCAAAGTTTTTGGACCTATTTGATCTAAAGTACTGAGCAACAAATCTCCAAGGGAGTTTGCAGGGGTAGCCAATACGACTACATCAATATCTTCCTCTAATTCTGATGTCGCTTCATCAATAATCCCCAATGCCAATGCATCTTCAAGATTCTTGGGATCTGAATCGAAACCTGTAAACTTAATCTCAGGCTTTGCTTTCTTCAATGCCAACCCAAATGAACCGCCCAAAAGTCCCAGTCCGATGATATGTATCTTTTTCATTCTATAATGTTTATTTTATTCTATCTATTGCTTCTTGAATTATTTCTGTGGAAACACAAAGGGAAAACCTTACAAAACCTTTTCCTCTACTTCCAAAAATCCTTCCTGGAGTGATGAAAATTGATTTCTCATACAAAAGCTTATCCACTAATTCTAAATCATTCATACTCTCGGGAAGTTTCGCCCAAACAAACATCCCAACAGCATCTGAGTCATAACTCAAGCCTAATTTTTCAGCCAATTGCCAAACCAATTCTCTCCTTTTTCTATACTCAAAATTCAATTTTGAATACCAATCCTTTTCCAAACGCAATGCGGCGATAGCTCCTTCCTGAATTCCCAAAAACATCCCAGAATCCATATTGCTTTTCACTTTGGTGATCGCTTGAATCCACTCTTTCTTCCCCCCTATCATTCCAACTCTCCACCCTGCCATATTTGCCGTTTTACTCAATGAATTCAACTCCAAAGCCACTTCCATGGCACCATTGATTTTCAAAATACTCAATGGATTGTTTTCTAATATAAAACTGTATGGATTGTCATGAACGATTACAATTTCATGCTCTCTGCCAAATGCAATCAACTTTTCAAACAAAACCTTGCTTGCCTTGGCTCCTGTAGGCATATTGGGATAATTGACCCACATGAGTTTGACTTTGCTCAGATCCGTTTTTGACAAAGACTCAAAATCTGGCTCCCAATTTTGGCTTTCCAACAAATCAAAATATACTGGTTCTACGTGCAACAACTTGCAAACCGAACTGTATGTCGGGTATCCTGGGTTGGGAATCAATACCTGATCACCTGCATCCAAAAATGCCATTGAGACATGCATAATCCCCTCTTTGGAGCCCAATAAAGGCAAGATTTCTCCATCAGGATCTAATTGGACACTATAATGCTCTTTATAAAAATCGGAAAAAGCTTCTCTTAATTGTGGAATTCCTTGATAACCTTGATAACCATGGCCTGTAGGGTTAATTGCAGCTTGACAAATTGCTTTGACCACTTTGGGATGTGGTGGTAAATCAGGACTTCCGATTCCCATGTTCAAGATTGGTTTCCCCGAAGATTTCAGGCTATTTACCTCTTTGAGTTTTTGGGAAAAATAGTACTCCTGAACTTCATTTAGTCGTTTTGAAAATCCCTTCATCACTTTCTATTTTGATATTCTCCAAAGATTTTCACTGACCCAAAGCTAGAGTTGATCTCAGTAACAGCAGTTTTGAAAGCATCGTAATCCTCAAATTCTGTGTCAATAAAAAATGAATACTCCCAAGGTTTTTCAATCACCGGAATAGATTGAATCTTGCTCAAATCCAAGCCAGATCCACTCATGTGTGATAGCAACTTTGCCAAAATCCCTTTTTCATTATTGACCGTCACTTTAATAGAGGCTTTATTCGGCTTGACCAATCCCAAATCCAAAGTTGGTTTTTGCAAAATTATAAACCGTGTGAAGTTATTCTTGACCGTTTGTATATCAGAAGCCAAAACCTCCAAATTATAGATCTGGGCTGCTGTCATGCTTGCTATGGCACCGATTCCTTTGATTTTTTCTTCACGGATTCTTTTGGCAACAGATGCAGTATCTACATCATCCACAAGTTTGATTTGGGGATAGTTTTCAAAAAATTTCTTACACTGAAGCAATGCCATTGGATGGGATCTTACTTCTGCCAAGTCCTCGATTTTTTGTCCTTTCAGACACATTAGATTATGTGAAATAGGAAGGTAATATTCATCTTTGATCGTCAGGTTATACCGATCTATCAATTCATAGTTCGGTAAAATTGCGCCAGCGATTGAATTTTCAATCGCCAAAACTCCATAATCGCAAGTACCTTTCGCTACACATTTGGCTACTTCTTCAAAAATCCTATATCCTACAATCTCAACTTCCGTCCCAAAACAATTGATAGCTACCTGATGATGAAATGAACCCGGAATTCCTTGTATTGCTATGATTACTTTATTCATTGTTTTCAGGAATTAATAATTCAAGTCTTTTAACTCTCTCGAAATGCTTCTTATTAAAAGAAGCCAAAGGCCTTTTGTATCTAAGAGCGGTAGCTGCAATAAATAGATCTGGAATATCGATTTGCTTATTGATCTTTTTTAATTCTTGATGAATTTTTACAGCAATAGTAGCGGATTCACTATCAAATGGTAATATTGTCAGTTTCGAAAATATTTCTTCCCAAAAACCAGATTGTTTCTCATTAATACCATACTTAATTTCAAATTCTGTAATGGAGGTGATTTCAATTCCATCATATTGATTGAACAACCGACTCAAAAAAGTTTTCTCCTTATTTTTTTTTCTAAAAAAATCCAAGAGAACAGAAGTGTCCAAACAAATTACTCTTTTCTCCATAACATTATTTTTGATCTAGCTTCCTCAATTTTCTGAATCTCTTTTTCAGTAAGTACGGGTGCATTTTTCAGAACCTCCAACAATCTATTTTTATCAGACCTTGTCTGCTGATTCTTTGGAGAATTAGTATTGACATACCTCTTCACTTGCTCAAACTGTTGAGGTGTCAACTTATCTAAAAGATCTATAAGTTGATCAAACTTGATATCTATTGATATTTCCATAACTAAATATACGAAATCTACCTCTTAAAGATAAAATAAACTGCCAAAATCAAAAATCCGAAGCCAATGATATGATTCATTTTGATGCTTTCATTTTTGAAAAAAAGAAAGGTGAAAAGCATAAACACCACCAAAGTGATTACTTCTTGTAGCACCTTCAATTCTACCAAAGAAAATGGTCCTCCATTTTCATTGAAACCAATTCTATTTGCAGGAACTTGAAACATATATTCAAATAATGCTATTCCCCAAGAAATTAAAACTATTGAAATAAGTCCCAAATTTTCAAACCATTTCAATTCCTTAAATTTCAAATGCCCATACCAAGCAAATGTCATAAAGGTATTGGACAATACAAGTAGCAAGATTGTGTAGATACTTTTCATATTCTAGAAAGGGGAAATTAGATTTTTGAACTTATATTTTAGGATTTACTTAGCATATAGAATATTTCAATTAGTTTTTAATCATTCAGGACTGTTTTTTTAGAACTGAAGTAAATATCAAGTAACCATTAACCTACTCACACAATCCCCCAATAACTTAATTAACCAATCTCTATTAAGAAACCAATCCTCTCAACTTTCCAACATTTAAACTTCTTAATAACCTTCAATCTTCCAAATCTTTAAATTCATCAATTTTCAAGCTCTACCAGCTCCACATGCTTCCAAAAGCTTGGGTAAGACTTATTGACTACTTCGGGGTCTTCGATGATCACATTGGTTTTGGTCATGAGCGGCATAAATGCCATCGCCATCCTATGGTCATCATAGGTATGGATCTGAACTTCATTTGGAATCTCTACAGATGGTATCAAGGTAAACACTTCATTCTCTCCTTCTAGCAACTGGGCATTGAATTTGGCTAATTCTTGTTGCAAGGCATAAATCCTATCCGTTTCTTTGATCCGCAAACTTTCAAGACCTGAAAAATCTACTTTTTGCCCCAAAACAGCACATGTCACCGCTACTGTCTGTGCCAAATCTGGACAATGGGTAAAGTCCCAAGATTTCAAGCCTTTCACCTTTTGTTTGGTAAGCTGGATTCCTCCTTCCACAAACTCACTTTTCACCCCAAGATGATCCATGATTTCGACAATTTTCGAATCTCCCTGCAAACTATCTTTCTTTAGTCCTTTCAAAAACAAAGAACCACTCTCTGCACATGCCAACAAACTAAACCAATAACTTGCACCTGACCAATCAGACTCGACCGCAAAAGCTGTAGAATGGTACTTTTGGGATCCTACCTTGATTATATTTTCTTCCCAAGTATAGGCAACTCCGAATTGCTTCATCAATTCCAAAGTCATCTCAATATATGTCACAGACCCAACTTTTCCTGTAAGTTCGAGAGACAAGCCATTTGGCAAGAGTGGTGCAATCATCAAAAGTGCCGAAATATATTGACTACTGACATCTCCCCTGATGCTGATTTGATCTACCAACTGACCCTTGAATCCGTGAATGGCCAAAGGTGGATATCCTTCCTTGTTCATATAATGAATGTCAGCACCAAGTTCACGCAAAGCATCTACCAAAATACCAATAGGTCGTTCACACATCCTTGCGGTTCCTGTCATCACTTTGTTTTGGTTGGTGACAGCAGCAAATGCAGTCAAAAAACGCATGGTAGTCCCAGCATCCAAGACATCAAATACCGGCGGGTTAGTTTTGAGAAGCCTAATCATTGTTTGGGTATCTCTCGCTTCTGCAAGATTTGATATTTCATTTTCCCCATCTGTCAATGCATCAATGATCAAAACCCTATTGCTTTCACTTTTGGAAGAAGGCAAAGGGATTTCTGTTGATGGGAAACTGGGGATTTGTTTGAGGTAAATCGTATTCATTCGGTTTGAGTGGCTTTATTCACATTACTAGGTAATGTTTGGTTAGTTTTTCAGGGAGATATAATAAGCAATCGCTTCTTCGATTTCAGTTAGGTTGATATGAATATTGTATTCACAAAAGCCTGTTTTTTTCAAGAGTGAAAAGTTGATCACATCGCCTTCATTCTTCTTGTCTTGGGCACAAAGTGCTATTATCTGTGAGATATCTTCATTTGGAAAATCAAAATACCCATAGATTTTCAATACCATTTCAGTGATTTTATCCAAGTCATCTTGTGGCAAACCCATTCTTCTGTAAGAAAGATATGCTTCTGTGACCATACCTATCGCGATGGCTTCACCATGCAAAAGGTGTCTTTCAGAATCTAAGTAAAAAGACTCGAAAGCATGTCCTATGGTATGTCCAAAATTGAGGATTTTTCTGAGACCTGCTTCCTTTGGATCTTTTTCAACTACAGATTTTTTGATACTGACCGACTTCTCAATGATCGTTTTCCAATCCTGATTTTCCCAATCGGTAGATTTAAGCGTGGAAAAGTAATCTGCGTTCTGAATCAATCCATGTTTGATGACTTCAGCATATCCTGATCTCAGCTCGTTATGTGGAAGGGATGGTAGAAATTCATCCGAAATCAAGACAGCCAAAGGTTCGGTAAAAACACCTATATGGTTTTTGAATCCGTTGAAATCAATTCCAAGCTTTCCTCCAACACTGGCATCTACTTGGGAAAGTAGCGTGGTGGGAATATTGATAAACCTGACGCCTCTTTTGTAAGTGCTGGCGCAAAATCCGCCCATATCTCCACATACTCCTCCACCCAAATTGATAATCAAGGCTTTTCTGTCAAATCCACAATCTGTCATCCACTGCCAAATAGCAGAACATGTAGATAGGTTTTTATTCACCTCGCCTGCTTCAAAAGCAAATTGTTGATGATGGGGGATCTTGTTGCTGATAAGAGGATAGCAATGAACCTGTGTGTTGCTATCCATGATCAATCCTAATTGAGAAAAATCCTGCCGGCTGATATAACCGGCAAGATCTTCTGCTATTGCACTTGAAAATATGATTGACTCCAATTTTTCTAAGTTATTATTTGACTCGAAATTACGAAAAGGATGAAAAAGGTTAAAAGGTTTAAAAGTTGAAAGGTTTAAAAGTTATTGGAAAAGTTGATTTCTATTAAAAACCAAACTTTCCAACTTTATAACCTTTTAACATTACAACAATTTTAACCTTGTAACTTTATAACCTTACAACTTCCAATTTATTTCTTCACAGGATCCGCTTCTCTCAATTGTTTTTCTTGTCTTTTTACTGATTCTTCATGGATGCAATAAAGCAATTCTTTCATGAATTTTTCGCTCAGATTTTTCTTTACGCCTTTTTCTGTACGTGATTCCATTACAAACTTCCATCTGTCTGATTGAAATACTGTCAGGTTTTGCTCTCTTTTATAAGCACCTATTTGGTCTATTAGTGAGAATCTTTCCTGAAGGATATCCAACAATTGATCATCCAAATGATCAATAGCAGTTCTCAAGTCATGTAAGCGTTCTCCAGGATTTTCTTTTCCTCCAGTTTGCTTGAAGTCTATTTGGGACAAAATCTGCTTCAATCCGGCAGGTGTAACTTGCTGCTTTGCATCAGACCATGCATTGTCAGGATCATGGTGTGTTTCGATCATCAAGCCATCCAATCCGAAATTGATTGCTCTCTGTGCAGTTTCCAAAATCCCTGCCCTGTTGCCAACAATATGACTAGGGTCATTGATCACTTCCATCCCTTTCCACTCTCTTTTCAAATGGATTGGCATAGACCAGTTTGGCTTGTTTCTGAATCTCTTATCATATGAGTCAGAGAATCCTCTATGGATAGCCGCAAGCTTGTTGATTCCTACTGCTTGCAACCTTTCCAAAGCTCCCAACCATAACTGTAGGTCTGGGTTCATTGGGTTTTTGACCATTACTGGGATATCTACCCCTCTTAATGCGTCAGCAATTTCTTGAACTGCAAATGGATTTACGGTAGTTCTTGCACCGATCCAAAGTACATCTACTTTGTGTTTCAAGGCCAATTCCACGTGTGCTGCATTTCCTACTTCAGTAGTGATTGGGATGTTTAGGTGATTTCTCACGATTTCCATCCACTTCAATCCATCTTCACCAATCCCTTCAAAACTTCCTGGTCTGGTTCTTGGTTTCCAAATCCCTGCACGGAAAATGTGAGGCACCATGTTTTCTTTTTTCATATCCAAACAGACTTTTTCTATCTGTTCGGGTGTTTCTGCGCTACAAGGTCCTGCGATGATCACGTGGCCATTTAGTCCTAGTCCCCAGTCTTTTGTTTGTAAGTGATTTTCCATGAGTTTGATTGGTTTGAATAAAAAAAGCCCGATTCTTTCGAATCGGGCTTTTGTGTATGTATGAATGTTTATTTTTTAACTAGACAATACGCAGCTCCGATTCGACTTTTGTGACGAAAGTAAAAGTAAAAGAAGCTAAAATATATTACGACTGCGATTAACATGTCCCAAATGTAAAGGCTCATTTTTTAAAAACAAATTAATTTTTCAATATTTTTTTGTCATTTATGTAATTGGAAGTAAAAGTATTGCTTTTTCGGAAAATAGACACATATTTTCATTGATTAGCAGAATTATGTTTGGAAAACAATTTACACCTTCATACAATTACCATTTCCTTTGCGATCCATTGCGAAACTTTGCGGTTAAATCATTTTTTAGTAAAAATATGCCGCTAGGGACGCTAGGGTACGCAAAGGAAATGTTTCTATAAATAATTGCAATACCAAACCCTTTGCGATCCATGGCGAAACTTTGCGGCTAAATCATTTTTTAGAAAAATATGCCGCTAGGGACGCTAGGGTACGCAAAGGGAATAGTTCTAAAATAATTGCCATACCAAACTCTTTGCGATCCATGGCGAAACTTTGCGGTTAAATCATTTTTTAGTAAGATAAGCCGCTAGGGACGCTAGGATGCGCAAAGGAAATATTTCTATAAATAATTGCCATACCAAACCCTTTGCGATCCATGGCGAAACTTTGAGGCTAAATCATTTTTTAGTAAGATAAGCCGCTAGAAATGCTAGGATGCGCAAAGGAAATGTTTCTATAAATAATTGCCATACCAATTCCTTTGCGTTCCATTGCGAAACTTTGCGGCTAAATCATTTTTTAGTAAAAATAGCCGCTAGGGACGCTAGGGTACGCAAAGGGAATAGTTCTAAAATAATTGCAATACCAATTCCTTTGCGATCCATGGCGAAACTTTGCGGCTAAATCATTTTTTAGAAAAATATGCCGCTAGGGACGCTAGGATCCGCAAAGGAAATGTTTCTATAAATAATTGCCATACCAAACCCTTTGCGATCCATGGCGAAACTTTGCGGTTAAATCATTTTTTAGTAAAAATATGCCGCTAGGGACGCTAGGATCTGCAAAGGAGATGTTTCTATAAATAATTGCCATACCAATTCCTTTGCGATCCATGGCGAAACTTTGCGGCTAAATCATTTTTTAGTAAAAATAGCCGCTAGGGACGCTAGGATCCGCAAAGGAAATGTTTCTATAA
>NZ_JAKZGS010000002.1:555891-556036 GCF_022549695.1 Belliella calami
ATAATTGCCATACCAATTCCTTTGCGATCCATGGCGAAACTTTGCGGCTAAATCATTTTTTAGTAAAAATAGCCGCTAGGGACGCTAGGATCCGCAAAGGAAATGTTTCTATAAATAATTGCCATACCAAACCCTTTGCGATCCA
>NZ_JAKZGS010000030.1 GCF_022549695.1 Belliella calami
CCTGATAGATCCTGTAGCGGGTGTTGTGAACAACTTCAACGAGTTTGTGAGCAGTGGCCCTGTAACGGTCATCAACGAATTGGGCGATGATGTTACCTATGCCACGGTAGAGGAATATCTGACAACGTTGGTCCAGGCAAACGAAAGCAAGACATTCCTTGCCACGACGACGGACGAGTCGAGCCAATACCATGTATCAGAGCTATTCCTTCAGAACAATGCTGTGCCGACCCAAGCTGAAATTGACGGCTGGGATGTCAATGCACTACCTGCGGGAGTATATGCGGTGAAATCTCTAGTTACAGCTTCTAATGGTTTAAACATCGATGCCACTACAGGTGATGTGAAATTAGGAGGAGTTCTAACCGATGAACCAGTTACAACCATTACAACTTCAAATGATAATACATTGGCAATAGCAGGTTTGCAGGAAAGCACAACAGCTACCGATAGAATTGTCGTAGCAGATGCTACAACTGGAGTCTTGAGAGTAAAGGATGCAAATGCAAGTAAGATTGTAAAAGTGGATGCTAACTATACTGCCTTGGCAGACGATGCTACCATTTTGGCTGATGTATCTATAGCTGCATTTACCTTGACTATTCCTACTGCTGCGAGTAGCATTGGAAGAACTATAACGATAAGGAAAGTAGATGACACGTCCAACTTACTTACTTTTAGTGAAAGCATTAAGCTAAATGAAGTTGACAGCTTTACAGGTATAAATTATAATGCCACAATCCGTATCCAGAGTGATGGTGTAGATTGGTATATGATTGATTAATAATTATTTAAGACAGGTTGTCCATTTCGAGATGGATAGCCTGTAACTCATTGCTTAAAACACTTATGATTTCTTTCAATCAAATGGTTTAATTGTTAATAAAGGAATATGAAAAATAGAATACTGAAAGTAGCATTCTTTATACCACTCCTCGCTTTGGTAGGTTATAGTGTAAATGCGCAAAATAAAGAATTGAAAATAGGAAACAACCCTACAATCAAGCAACCTTCTGCAGTACTGGAAATAGACAGTAACAACAAAGGGGTACTTTTCCCTCGTGTGGCATTGACTGGCTTGGAAGATGCTATTACCATAGCTACAGCTGCAGATGGACTATCGGTTTTTAATACAGCGACTACCACATCAGGGACAAATGATGTGACACCAGGTTATTATTATTGGAATGAAGCAGAAGAAATTTGGGTGAGGTTATTGACAGAAGTCAATGCTATTAATATTTATAACTCTGATGGTGAAATAACAGAGGAAAGGACTTTGTCAGGAACTGAGAATGGGCTGAATTTTATTGGTGAGAATGGTTCTATAGTTTTGAATAGTAGTAGTTTAAAGGCTGAAAATGAAGAGGGGGTTGTATTGGGTCTTGATTTTTCAGGAGATTTCGCTCGTGTTACCGCTCAAGGATCTAACCTAGATGGGCTTCAAGTAGGAACTTTGGAAAATCAATCACTTTGGTTGATGACAGATGGAGAGAATAGGGTTAAAATAGATAGTGTTGGTGAAATTCAACTTTATAATTTCCCAAATACCAGAGATGATTCCGAAGAGACACCAGCTGATAACTTGCTTTATACTGATGGAAATGGAAATTTACGCTCAACAGGTATAGCTGCCGTTCATGCCCAGTACAGGCTTACCAGGCAACTTACTGGAAAAACTTGGTTAACTTCTGAGAATGCAGTTTTTGAAGTTGTAGGAGAGATTGAATTAGGGACACCAACAAATGTATTTGACCTGTCTGGAACTGATATTCCAGTTAATGCTAAAATAATTGGAGTACGATTTATCAATAAGACTACTAATTCCATTAGTACCAATATCATTTCTTATGATGCTGGCACAAAAGAACTTGTTTTGGGAACTGCAGGAAGTGTGACAGTGCTTCACCCAGCAGGTGAATATTATATAATATTGGAGTATTGGTTACCTAATACTTGATGGGATTGGCTTTTTGCAAAAGAAAGTAGTTTGAATTAAAATACAGGCTGTTTTATGATTTTGATTTTAAATGAAATAAATCAATTTTTTCGTAAGTCCTGTATTTTATGCCTTTTTAATTTTAGCAGTTAATTACTATAAGAACAAAACTTAATGAAAATAAAATTTACTATACAAATACAGCTGATTATCGGTATTTTTTTATCGGTTCTGTTTTTAGGTACCCATGATTTGAGTGCTCAAACCCGCTTGTCAGACAGTTTTAATTATGCTCCTGGTCCTTTAAAAAATTCAAGTTGGGTTCAACAAACTGCAGGTACCCCAAATATAGCAGTTGTGCCAGGAAACTTGGAATACGATTATAGTTTCGGTGTTTCTATGGGAAACAAAGTTTTACTTACAAGTAGCGGAGAGAATGTTCGTCGGGGCTTTACTCCAATACCAACCGGTTCAACAGGTCAATCAGCATATTTTATGCAATTGTTAATCCGTCTTTATCTAATAAAGTTAATTTAAAAAAATGAAAAAAATACATATAATAGTATTCGTTTTCCTAATTATCAGCCACAGTTCAGTTTTTTCTCAGGTGAAAATCGGTGGTGATCCCAATTTCGTCAACCCAAATTCCGCATTGGAAATAGAGTCTGTAAACCGGGGCTTACTTTTACCTAGAATATCTTTGAGCTCTACAGCAAGTCCCTCACCATTGATCGATCATGTTGAAGGGATGAAGATCTATAACCTATCAACTACAAACGATGTCACACCTGGAGTCTATTATAATGATGGTGAGAAATGGGTGAAGTTGGTAGATGAGCCGATAGAACCATGGCAGATAGAAAATTCAAATGCTAAAGCAACTTCCAATACGCAAAACATCTACCAAAATGGTAATGTAGGTATTGGTGATTTCTCTGCTTCAAACCCAATTACGAATTTAGATGTTCGTGGTGCAGTACGTGTTGGTACACCAAGTACAGAAGAAGTAGATGGGATTTCACCAATTGCAGAAAATTCCGCTGCTTTTGGAAACGGTAATCGTGTTAGTGGTCAAAATTCAGCTGCTTTTGGAAGTTTGAATGCAATTTTTGGTACTGCAAATAGCTCGGCTGCTTTCGGAACAGAAAATGGTGTTAGAGCACCTTTCTCGGCTGTTATTGGTGCTTTTAATGAGCAGCTTGAAAATAGTGCCGCTTCCCTAATTGTTGGAAATTCTAATGGTTTAAATGCTGCATTTTCTATTGTTGCAGGTCTTAGTAATGTTAGTAGAGATAATAGTTCTGCAGTATTTGGGCAATATAATAACTCTGCCATTACTGGCGCTGTATTGCAACTAGGAAATGGAACTGGACTCGGAATACCAGAAAATAGAAACAACGCCCTTACGGTAATGAAAAATGGAAATACGGGTATTGGTATTATCGGTAATCAGGCAACTGACATTCCTACACAGATGTTAGATATCGGTTCTGGAAATGTTAGAGTGCGTGAAATTAATGATAACAATGGCGACACTGCTACTGATAGAGTAGTGGTGGCTGATGAAGATGGGGTTTTAAAGACTATAGATTTAAGCGAAATTAATCCTAAAGCTACTTTGCCAAAGTTTTTTTATATGCCTTCGATCATCATTCCGACAAGTGAAAGTCAATTGCTCGAACCAAATTCTGGCGCTTTGGCAGGTGATAGTTTTGATGATAATACACTACAAGGGGTTATTGACCTTCATGGAAGATATTCAGACCAATTCGGAACACCTATGGTATCGAACCTTGGATCTATCACCAGCTTACCTGTTTTGCCAAGTAATGAGTTGGATTACCATATAATCTGGTATGACACAAATGTCTTCACAGCAGTATCTGTTAATAATAGTGGGGTTTTGAATTACACTGTAAACTCAAATGCTGATGTTACTATAGGTTCATTTATGAACATAGTATTTGCAGTAAGAGAGGATTGATAGGATTCTATTTGTTTTTATGAGAGGTTTTTAGGAAGGCTTTTGACAATTATTACATAAAGACAAAAAGCTTACTTGCACCTAGTCAAACGATAGATTGTTGGATGAACGATTTGTAGCTCTGTAGATTACGTTGTAATACCCAAAATGTTGATGAGTACCCGAAACAAACAATGCTTCTCATTATCCAAAGTGTTACATTAACAACGCACAATGAATAAATCTAACCCGCCTGAAAATGCAATGAATTGCTTAAGAATAATTATTAACCAACGCTAATGAATAGTTTTTATAAGTTGATTTCAATAATAGGTCTAATTTTAGGGGTATTTATACCAAAACACGATTCTTTTGGTCAAAATTGTTCCATCAATGCTGGAGGAAACCAAGTGATTTGCGGTACTACTGCTACACTTTTAGCAACCAGAGGAGGGAACTTAGCCACAGGAAATCCTTCCCCAATTTGGACTTTGGAAGAAAAGCCATTAGGTGCTACAGACCCTCTTATCTCTTCGCCTAACACATTGAATACAGATGTTTCGGGGTTAAATTCTCCCGGTATCTACAGATTCAGGGTTTCCCAAAGTTGTGAGTCGGGTACAACTTCATCCATTGTCTCAGTTACAGCGCCAGGAGAAGTATCTACATTTACCGCAGGGCCAGATATCACAGGTGTATCTGCATTGGTTGGTGAAGCTACTCTTTCAGGGGTGATCCCTCCAGGTTATACCGGTCAATGGACGTATTATAATATTTTTGAATTTGAATTTTTTTCTAATATAGTAACCACAAATGCAGTGATGGTAAATGATAATACAGAAACACCCAACCTGAATTTGTTAAATAAAGTAAATCATCCTGCAGACCCTGCTTATATAGCAATTTTGACTATTACTTCAATCAATAATCCAAATTGCACCTATTCCGATCGAGCAACCGTTAGGTTTGTTCCAAACCCTGAGATTGTAGTTCCTACCAGTGTGAATTTCTGTCAGACCCCACCTAATAACAGAATTTTTTTTAATTTACAAAGTACATCTCCTATTTTTTCTACCTTAAATGGAGCTCCAAATGCATCGGGGCATCCTGATTTTGGTACGACTGTTACATTAACTCCCATTTCTCAACCAATAGGAGGAAATATAGGATTTCTTGAAATGAGAAGTGGTGTGATTTTTTTGTCTGGAGTTTCAGTTATAGGATCATATACTTTTAACTTGACTGTATCGAATAGTATAGGTTCATTTACCACCCCTAGTATTACATTTAATTTTAATGGATCTGAACCTCAAAGAGGCACTTTTGTGAATTCAAATTATCCAGATCAAATGCAGCTTTACAGTTTTGTAGGTACTGGAGGGGCCGTCTATTGCAATAAAGAAGGGGATACAAATCCCATTACATTTTTCTTTGGAATCAATCCCGATGATCCGGAAGACCTGATTACAAATGTGAGTGTCTCCAATATTTTTCCACCTGGACAAAATCATTCTATTGAATCAGTCTCGGGTCAAGGAACTCGAGAAAGGTTGATTACTGTAGCGCCACCTTCAGGTGGTTGGAATATAGGAACTTATAAAATATTTATAGAATTAACAAATGGTACTTGTAGGAGAAGTCACATTTATTATATACATATTTCAGATGCTGGGAGGTCTGATATAGAGGTTGATGATACCACTGTGTGTTACCCAGGAAGTGGTAGTGTCTCTGCTACAATTATGCTTCCTGAAGTTTTCATAAGTGCGGTAAATTCAAGTTACTTTCAAGATTTTAGTGGTCATTATCAATTGACTTCAATCTCAAGGCCTCCTGGGGCTGCAAATCCCATTTTTCAAGCAAATAATTTGAGGTCTTTGACAAATGTATCTACAGTGATTTCCAACCTAAATAGAGAAGGGGAGTATGTTTTTAGAATCAGAGCAGTACCTTATACTGGTTCTGTTGGAGATTTCTTGGAAAAGGAGTTTGAATGTTCTGGAGCCTCCCTTGAGTCCACTTTTTCGGTATTTGTATCGACTCAAAGAGGAGCAAATGCTGGAAGTGATTTTGGAGTGTCATGTGTCCCCAATCCAAGGCTATTGGGGAATGATCCTGGTCCGGCAAGTTCAGGAGAATGGATATTTGTAACTGGACCTGATGGAGCAAGTCCAGTATTTTCGGATCAAAATCTTCCAAATACAGAAGTCACAGGATTGACTGAGGAAGGAGATTATACGTTTAGGTGGTCAATTACTACAGGGGATTGTGTCAGTAATGATGAAATGACGATATCTGTAGGTTTATGTAATCGATCAAGAGTAATCACTAATCCAATGCTTCCTTCAAAAATTAGAATTCTTTAGTTTTCTAAATGTATTCAAAACCCTCAAAAAGTAATATTTCTGTAGGTGTATCAATAGTTTGATTTTGGTATTATCAATACCTGAATTAAAATAATCTTTTGATGATTTTGAGTACTATTGAGTAATTAAAGATGGTTTGTTGATAAAATAATCAGCTAATTTTGAAGATGTTATTTTAATTAAGATATAATTACTTTCAATATTTAATTGTTAAGCTATTATGTCCTAATTAGCGCTAAAAACCCACGTCTGTTATTATTTGTATTTTAAAATTACAGATTCTAGCAAGATAGAAATATGCTGTTAACTACCCTATTAGATAAAATTATCACCAGATAAATGATCTTAGAGTTATCGCTACACTTCTCAATCTTAATTTTAAAAAAACATGAAACAATCTGTTTTAATTCTATTACTATTCTTTTTTATACATTCTACTCAGGCTCAGGTAAAAGTTGGTGGAGATCCTGTTATAATTAATTCTAGTGCTATTTTTGAAATTGAAAGCAGTGATAAAGGAGTATTATTCCCCAGAGTAGCTTTGAATAGCTTAACAGATGTTACTTCAATACCTAACCCTTCTAATAGCTTAACAATTTTCAATACGGCTACAGTAGGAACAGCACCTAATAATATTACACCAGGTTATTATTATTGGAGTACGGCGGATATGAAATGGATCCGTTTGATAGATAAGGAGGCCGATTTAAGATTGGTTACTGGAAGTAGTCATATTACACAAGATGCAGGTACAGGAAGTAACGGTACCAATGCAGGTACTGGTGCAAGAAATGTTTTTATAGGGAACAACGTAGGCAATGACATTACTACTGGAAGCAACAATATAGGAATAGGTGGTTTTTCACTCAACACACTAACCAATGGAAGCAATAACACCGCTATTGGTATTAATACATTGAGAAATAACAACTCAACGCAAAACGTAGCTATAGGAAATGGTGTGCTTCAAGCTAACACCACAGGAAGTTCCAATACCTCTGTTGGAGAAAGATCTCAAATGCTTTCAACAACAGGTGCTTCGAACACGGCTTTAGGGGACAGAGCATTGCAAAATAATTTGACAGGATCTAACAATACCGCTGTAGGAGCCTTGGCAGGTGCTAATTTAACGGAGGGTACGGGAAACATTTTCATAGGAAACAATGCACAACCTAATGTTGCTCCTACGGCAAATAACCAATTAAATATTGGGAACTGGATTTTTGGCGATAATGGTAACATCGGTATCGGCAAAGCAGTCCCTGCTACAAGTACTCCTGATGTGACACGATTAGTGCACGTTGCACCACCTGCAAGTTCTACTTCAAACAGAAGTACAGAGTTGTTATTAGAGTATAAAGGGCCTACAATTAGCGAAGGTGGTATCATCACGGGACAAGATATGGCAATCAATGATGCTGACAAACGAGTAGCTCAAATTATTTTAGGTAAAACAACTTCTGCTGCTACTACCAATGCAAACGGTCGTATTCGATTTGGTGTAGCTAATGCAGGGGTTTTGACCACGATGGCTACTTTAACTCCTACAGGATTTGCGGTGACGAACTTAAACACATCTCCGGGGTTGATTTCTGAAAATGTAGTTGTCACAAGTACTACAGGTTTACTAAAAAGTGTATCACAAACCTCTATTGCTGCACAAGCAGATGTTAGAGCTGTAGATACACGAAGCCATATCACCCAAGATGCAGGAGCAAATGGCAGCGAGGGGATTACATCCGGCGGAAGCAACAACATCCTTTTGGGTGCTGGTGCCGGAAATGCAGGGAACAGCAATACAGCATTGGGTTCAGCTGCACTTAATAATGTTACGCAGTCATACAATATCGGAATTGGTAATAGTGCGCTTAGAGAAATAACAGCCAGTACTGGAAATATCGCTCTCGGATTCCAAGCGGCTCACACGTTAATCGATGGAAATAACAGTATTTTCATTGGACACCAAGTTCAACCCAATGTTTCTACTACAGCTTCCAACCAATTGAACATAGGCAACTGGATTTACGGTAATGCGGGTTTAATTGGTTTAGGTACAGCAGCTGCCAATCCGACGCAACGATTGGACGTGGCAAACGGTAACTTGCGTGTGCGAGATATTAATTTGCCAGCCAATGCAGGTGCCCTAGCAGATAAAATTGTAGTTGCCAATGGAGATGGAATATTCAAAACCGTTGACCGTTCTACTTTTGCTGCCGATTTACGTTTGGTAGGTACCAACAACCACATCACGCAAGATGCGGGTGTAGGTGGCACAGGGACAAGTGCGGGCACCGGTGGTCATAATGTAATGATTGGTTTACAAGCAGGTAATGCGTTAACAACAGGAGCTGATAACATTGGTATTGGTCGCTTTGCCTTACAAAATGTAACTACAGCATCAAACAATACTGCTGTTGGTACTTCGGCTTTAAGTGCAAATACAGGTGTTTCTAATACAGCATTTGGTGCAGTAGCACTTTCATCTAACACAACGGGCACAAGAAATACATCAGTAGGAGAACGTTCGTTAGCAACCAATACAACAGGTGTTGACAATACTGCTGTAGGTTCTGCGGCTTTAAGAGACAATACAACGGGTTCAAGTAATGTAGCCATTGGTCGCAATACACTTGATGAAAATTTAACCGGTATCGAAAACCTTGGTGCAGGTAATAATGCCTTAGGAGCAAATACAGTAGGTAACTACAACGTGGCTGTAGGTAATAATGCCTTAGCAGCAAGTACGGCGTCAAACAACACTGCTCTTGGGCAAAATGCCGGTGCCAATAACGTAACGGGTAGTTCCAATGTATTTATAGGGCAAGCTGCAGGTAACAATTCAACCGGCAATTTCAATACAATGTTGGGTCGGTCTGCAGGTACGCAATTAACTTCTGGAGCAAGTAATATATTTTTAGGCTATAACATACAGCCAAACGTTTCTAATACAGCTTCCAACCAACTAAACATAGGTAACTGGATTTATGGTAATGCCGGTTTGATTGGTTTAGGAACAGATGCCGCAAACCCAACACAAAGATTGGATGTTGCCAACGGAAACCTTCGTGTGCGTGATATTAATTTGCCAGCCAATGAAGGAATAGCGACTGATCGGGTAGTAGTTGCGGATGGAACGGGTATTTTTAAATCTGTTGATCGCGCTTCACTAGTTACTAATATTTATAATGCCAATGGTACTTTGACAGCAAATAGGGTAGTGACCACAAACAACAATACCTTGAGGTTTGTAGGAAATGAAAATTTTGTACAGATTACTAATATTGGAACAGAGGGACGAATGGTAGCTACAGGAACAGGCAGAGGGTCTTTTTCAGCTACAGGAGGAAACTCAATATTGGATGTATATGCTGATAATAACAATACGGCACAAGTAGTGGCAAGAGGAACAACTAATACAGGTTTACATCTTCGTACTGAAGGAGCTACTTCAATACGTTTCAGTACTTTTAATTCTGAAAAGATGCGATTGTTGGCTAACGGTAAGCTGGGTATCGGGACCTTAACACCTTCTGAGAATGTGGACATTAATGGAGTGGCAAGAGTAAGAAATCTGCCATTAAACGGAACGGCTAATGCTATATCTACTACTGTAACTGGAGAAGCAGCTGCTTCTCAAAACCAGACCTTTACCGCTTCGAGAACAGTAGTGGCTGATGAAAATGGAGTATTGGGAAGTGTAGAGGGAATACCATCTCAAGCAGGAACTTCCAGGGTCGTTTTGAGTGCCACCGCTCCGGGTAACCAAGATATTTCAAATGGCACTACTGCTTCCACAGGTATTTTTTCTATTGAGAATATCGATCTGTTTAATGCTTGGGCAAATAATTTTTTCACGGTGCCTGAGACAGGCTTATACGTAATAAGTATGCAGAGTGCACATGAAAAATCAGTTGCATCAACTTCCAGTTGGTTTAATATTTCAAGGCTCCAAAGAAGTGTTAATGGAGGTGCAAATTGGAACAACTTGATGGTAGATACTAAATCAAACAACTCACCAGGAGATGTGAATAATGGGAATATAATTCAATGGACAGGAATTTTAAATCAAGGTGAATTGATAAGAATTGCCTATGTCTGTAATGCTACCCAACCAAATATTGTATTGCTTGGTTCTTTGACAATTACGAAGTTAAATCAATGAAATTTGCTCATTTCAAATCTCAAATGAAAATGTGTCATTGATTTGAGTACTGTATTTAATGTTTGTAGGCAGGAAAGTAATTCTGCAATTATTAATCACAAAACTCCTCAAAAAATTAAATTACTCAAATCAAAAGATATCACTTATAAATTGTCCTTTAATGAGATCTTCAGTTTTGTATTTGAGAGTTGCAATGTGCTGTTTTGGCTTTTTTAGAAACCTGAAATGTATTTATGAATAGAACCAAATTTAGATTGTTTTTCTTTGTGTTAACGATTTTACTGTTATCGCTACAATCTTTTGCAAACTCCTCAATATCAAAGGAAAAATCTTTACTAATCAATGTGTTTGATATGACCTTAACCCCTACACCTCAAACGTGTACGGGTAATGGTCAAATTAAAATTGATATTACCAACACTGAAATGGGTGCTGTATTTGAGTTTCAAATTTATGAATCCTCAAATTTAGTTACTCCATTTCGTGTAACTAATGGTATTATAGCAACAGGAAATACTTTAACACACACCGAAAATGCTTTACCAGCAGGAAATTTTCGTGTGGTCGCTGTGCAAGTCGTGGGTGTAGCAAGTAACCAGCAAACCAGAACCGTTACGATAGCCAATAACATTCAGCCACTGGCATATAGTTTAACACAAACGCCTTTATGTACCGGTGCAAGTATAAGGGTGAACGTAACAGCTGGTAATCCGGCTACTTATGAGTTGCGAACAACAGCTAATGCGGTGGTCATTCCTGCACAAGCTTCAAATGTTTTAACTCCTGTAGCGGCAGGTAGTTACAACGTAGTGGTGACTGATGTTTGCGGCAATAGTTCTTCTTTAGGGGTTACAGTGGTTAATGACCCGGCCGTATATACGGTGAGAAGAAATAATAGTGTTTTGGGTTTTTGGACGATGGAAAATTGTAACACTATTAGACACGTAGAGCAATTACAATACAATGGAAGTAATTTTATTCCAGCTGCTCGCTTTCCGATCAATGTGCGTATTGAATACGAAAATCCTGGAGCTGGCGCTAACACGGTGATCAATACGGTTTGGAATTCCAACGCAGATAACGGACAATTGGTGCTGGTGCCGTTTTATGAAGGACAGATGTATAACTATACGGCTACCTTTACAGATGCTTGCGGAAAAGTAACAACTAGAACAGATATGATTAATGCCGTTCCATCTGCTCGATTAATTCAATCTGTTGCATCCTGTGGAACGAAATTTTTAAGTTTTGATTTGTTTCAATATCATTTTGCTCCTACTGAAATTACTTTTACGGCTTATCCAGCAGGCTTCGATCCTGCCGATTATAATACAAATTTTGCACCCGGTACCTTTACGCATACTTATAATACTGTTCCAAGTAGTGTATTGTTTGGCAATAACTCATCTCCGGGTGTGCCTGAAGGAAATTACACCATTCAGTTTACCACTTGTGGAAGAACGCAAACATTTAACATTAATATTCAGAATAATATCACCTATGGAATAAATGTATTTCGGTACTATAGTGGCTGTGGCGATAATGAAGGTTCTGTGAATTTTTACATTATAACAAATGTTAATAATAGTCAAGCAGATGATATACAAAATGTAATGATCACTAATGCACCTTCGGCATTTGTAGATAATTATGGTGCACTGCCTATTGATGTATCAAACAACATTGCAAGTAATGGTCGCTTTTTCATGAATTCGCTACCTGCCGGCAATTATACTGCTCAAGTTAGGGGAACCTGTGGCATACCTATCACTACCAGTTTCACCATTTATGATAAAAGCATCACTTCAACCGTTACACCAACCCTCAACTGTGGTAGTTTTAATGTAACTGCTTCTATATCCTCTTATCTTGGTAGTGAATCCATGTTTTTGCAAAAATATTATCCATCTGCTGGCAGTTGGGGGCATCCAACAACGGGTACTTTATATACGGAGGGTACTACGCTTGGTGCTCAAACTGGAATGGTTATTAACTCGCCAGCAAATCAATCAGGATATAACACTGTAACAGGTACATTGAACAACATCGTAAGCACTGGTCAGTTTAGGGTGATAGTGCAATATGTGGTACATGGTAATGGAACAACTGTACAGGTGCAATGTAGAGAAACCCTCAGTACCTTTAGCGTACCGCCTAATGGTGTAAGCCTAAACAATTACTATGTAGCCAATTGCGTAAGTGGTAAAACCGAACTGGTAATTGATGCCATTGGTGTGGCACCACTTAACTACAAGATTGTGGCGTTTAATGGCAATCCTTTAGTAATCGATAATGGCACTAGTCCAATTTTTTCGCAGCTAGATCAAGGTACCTACCGGGTAGAAGTTTTAGACGGTTGCGGCAACACCTCGGTATTTAATTTCAAGACTGATGTGGTAAAAGCCCCGGTAATTAGACCTAATAATTTATGTAACGGTCAGGCAGGTTCGCTATTTGTTACTGGTTTATCTTTCCTAAATATCGAGTGGACAAAAGATAATGACCCAACTGTGATAGCAACTGGCAATACGTTGAATTTTACTCCGTTTAACGAAGCTACAGATGTGGGAACTTATCACGCCACTTTGACTTATAGCCCAAATCCAAATGCGTGTATTGCACAGACCTTAAGTTTTACAGTCGAAGCACCACAACCAGCACCACAAGCTGGAACAGGTCAAACTGTTTCTATTTTGCAACAAGATGCAGGTGTAATCAATTTGTTTGATTATCTAACCGCTCCTTTTGATAATTTTGGCGATTGGACAGATTTGACCAATACAGGTTTTTTAAATAATGAAGTTTTGGACGCTTCTTTATTAACTATAGGAACCTACCAGTTTCAATATGAAGTGGAAGGAACTTGCGATGGAGTAGCTTCGACAATTGTCACTCTTAATATCATCTCCACGGCTCTAACTGCCGTAACGGATGAAATAGAAAATATCTGTGCTTATAATGCACAAACCAATATCGGGAATGTAATGGACAATGACACAGAAAGTGGTCCAGTTGTTCAGGCTAACTATACGGTTACTATCGAAGTGGCAGATCCAGAAGGAATTATTACCGTTAATTCCGATGGGTCAGTAGATTTAGCAGCAGGAGCACAGCCTGGCCAAACTTATACTTTACAGTATAGAATTGCAGAGATAGCTAATGTTAACAATTTTGCAGTAGGAACTTTGAATGTAACGATGTCAGCACAGAATACCCCTGTTCCAGAAGCCAAAATCAATCAAAATGTTTGTATTACCTCACAAGCTAACGTTTCTAAACTTGTTGCAATAGGAACTGATATTCAATGGTATGATGTAGCGAGTGGGGGGATAGCTTTAGCACCTACGGAGATGTTGGTGGATGGTACAACTTATTATGCTAGTCAAACGATCAATGGCTGCGAAAGTAGCAGAGTGGCTGTAGAATTGAAATTGATTTCATGTATGGGAAGTGTGAATCCGACATTGAGATCAAGGGGGGGACAATTACCTTGATTTCTGGTAATTTTCCTTTGGTAATAATCTGCCTTAGGGTCACGATTTTTTATAAAATAACGATAACTTATCATTGAAAGCCACCTCTAAAGTAGAGGTGGCTTTTTTATAATGAATTTTTTAAAAACAAAATATGGATGTCCTCAAAGTTACAGTTGCGTAACAAAAAGCTATTTTTGGTTTCCTTATGTTAACCACTAAGAGCATTTTGATTTTGAAAAAGAGAATTTAGTCTTTGCTATTCATAGGTTTATCTACACAAATCCTAAAGTCTATTTTGTTCTCACATTTTTGTTTAATTGAGCTTAGTATTTTCATTTTTCAGGTTTTTTGCTAAAACTTTCTTGGTGATGCCTTTTAAGCAATTTCAATTTATATCACCACATAAATATTTCCAGTCGAGGAGAATTGTGTTTCATGAAAAACGATGTTTAAATTGTTTTATAGCCTTATTTTGAGGTAAAACAATGATTTTTTGGGTGAAAAATTAATTAAAAAATATATGTTATAGCAATAATAAGTAAATTATTATTTGAGCAAAAAATAAAAAATTATACTTTATAAGGGATAAGTTGATTTATTTTATTAAAAATTATAGCTCTTGCGTATTAATGCGTAGTAAGATTTTTGATCCTTATTTTGCCTTGACCTACTTTTAATTTCTATTAAGATGCGACTCCACCAAAGTAGCTTAAATTTCAAATAACAGGTTAGACATTATATTATATGGGAAAATTTTACAAGGTGTTTTTACATGCTGTAATTTTTTGTTTTGCCACGGAAACCATGGCACAGCAGCTGCCACAGTTTAGTCAATACATGTTCAATGGCTTGCACATCAATCCAGGATATGCAGGATATAAGCAAGAAGGTTATATTCAATCCACTTATAGATCCCAATGGACTGGTTTTCCTGGCGCACCAAAAACATTGTCTATTTCGGCAGATTTCAGTGCAAATGAAGGTTTGATGGGTTTTGGTGTGATGTTCATGAATGATGAGTTGGGGCCTGCAAGGACAAGTGGAGGCTTATTGACCTATACATATAGAATTCAGACTGGTCACGAATCATTTCTAGGATTGGGTATAAGTGCTGGTGCTACTGAGTATGCCATCGACAGATCCAAGCTGGATCCAGTACAATGGGAAGATGAGGTTCTTATGGGAGGCATGGCCAACTTGTTCACTCCAAATCTTAATGCAGGTGTGTTTTTTAACACGAATAGGTTTTATGCAGGTTTAAGTGCTTTTAATATGATTGGAAAGAGACAGTTGGAGCGTGAAGACATTGCCTTGGCCTACCATGATTTTCATTATTATTTTACAATGGGAGGCTTGATTCCCATTTCTAGTGCTGTTCAGTTCAAACCATCTGTTTTAGTCAAAGAGGTCAGTGGCGCACCTACCAATGTAGATCTCAATTCAATGTTTTTGTTTTATGATAGGTTTTGGATAGGAGGGTCTTACAGATCCAATGTCAAATGGTGGAAAGATAATCTTGATTCAAGGTTGAGAAACAGAAATGCAATTGCGCTTATTTTAGAAGTGTTTGTAACTGATAATTTGAGGTTTGGGTATGCGTATGACCAAAATTTGAATGCATTATATGATATGAGACACAACTCCCATGAATTCTCTTTGGGCTATTATCTATCACCAAGAAACGTCAAAATGAGAAACCAAAGATGGTTCTAATATGAAAAAAAGTTCTACAATTCTACTTGTATTTTTATTCACTGTTGCTGTTTCCAACTTTGGATTGGCCCAAAGATCTTTGCTGAGGTTTGCAGATCAACAGTCAGAATTGGCAAAGCATAATTATGCAGCCCAGGTCTATGTTCAGGCTTTTGAAAAAAAGCAATCCTATAGAGCTGCAAAAGGTGCCGCTATGAGTTTTGACAAACTTAAGAATTACGAAAAGTCATTCATCTGGTGGCAAAACACATTGTCTCAATCAATTGAAGGAGGAATCAATGATGTCGAGTTTTTCCTGATCGCTGCTCATTCTATAGAAAGACATGAAGAAGCATTCAACTTCCTAAATGAAATCGGATTTGAAACTTCTGATATTGACATGGAGCGCTATGAAATGATTTTGGCTTCATTTGAGGAAAATAGTCGGTTAGATTTTGAGAATTTTCATGGGGTAAACTCAATGACTGCGGCAGATTTTTCAGGATCAAAAGATAAAGTTGGAAATTTTTATTTTGTCTCGGATAGAGAAAGGGTAGCTCAATCCAAATCAGTACCATTGATAAGACTCGATGCAAGGAACCGACTTTATGACAAAGATATCCACGATTGGACCGGTAGAGAATATCTTAGAATATATAGATACGACACCTTAGGTCATGTAAGTGAAATGGATTTTGGACGTGATGACTTTATGCATATTAGTGATCCTGCCGTGGCTAATATTGGCGGAGAGGAGTACCTTTTCTTCTCTGCAACCCGAAACATCCGAAAAGTAAAAAGGCGAAAAGAACATACCGTGTTTCCAGAGCTCTTTTTCGGGAAACTCAGAGATGGGCAAGTAGATGAGATTTTGGAGTTTTCATTCAATAATTCATTGGTTTACAGTATTATAACTCCCTTTTATGATAGCACAACTTCTAAGTTGTATTTTGCTTCTGACATGGAAGGTGGATTTGGTGCGTTTGATCTCTATTCCGTTGATGTTTTTGGGGATGATGAATTAGAGTTTTCTTCTCCTCACAACTTAGGGATAAACGTCAACTCTGAAGGAAACGAAAAAGATCCATTTATATATCAAGACATACTTTACTTTTCTTCAGATGGACACTTAGGTTTTGGAGGAATGGATATTTTTCAAGTCAAGATCAAAGGTGAAAACATATATGCTGATAGAGAACATATGGGAACTCCATACAACACTGTAAAGGATGATTTTGCCTATAGAGTCTTTGATGAACGAGAGATTTACTTGAGTTCTAATAGGATGGGGGACAGTGGTTTGGATGATATCTACAAGCAAAGTGAATTCTTGAGAAGGTTTATGGTCACAGTAATTGATTGTGATGGCGATATTGTCAAAGATTCAAACCTAAATGTCGCTTTTGGAGAATCTTCAACCTTGGAATTGCAGTTGGGGGAAGATGGTGTGTACAAGGCTAATCTTCAAGCTGATACAGATTATTTTCTCTCTTTATCAAAGCATGGGCATTTCTCCGTTTTAGATAGCTCTATCACCACAAAAAACAATGAGTTAAATGATATAGAGAAGCAATATAGATTGATCAAGTTTCCAGTTTCTGAAGCTGTTTACTCTGATATTCTGTTTTTTAATTTAGACAAAAGTGAAATCAGAGTTGACGCCAATCAAAGGTTAGATAAGATTGCTTCGATGATGGAAAAATATGATTTTTTGAATCTAAAAATAGCTTCTCATACGGATTCCCGAGCTACAGAAACATATAATTTGACCTTGAGCCAAAAAAGGTCCGAGTCAGTTTTGGAAGGACTTATTCAAAAAGGGATAAATCCGGATAGGGTTTCTTTGGATTGGCATGGTGAGCAAAAACTCCTTACCGATTGCCCAGACGGAGTTAATTGTCCAGAAGAGTTGCATCAACTAAATAGGAGAAGTGAACTTTCTCTTTCGGTCTCTTTCGAAGAGGGTAGTCTGATCCCTTTGGATATGTTTGATATAGACTGGTGTAATGATAGCGACCTAATTTCACTTTGGAAGGAAAGTTTCGAAGTACCAATTGTTTATTTTGACTTTGATAAATATGATATCAGGTTAACACACAAGATGGAATTGGAGAGACTGGTGCTTTTAATGAATAATAATGAAAATATCAACTTGATTTTAGAAGGACATACTGATATCAGGGGAAGTGAAGCTTATAATAAAGTACTGTCGGAAAAAAGGGCAAAAATAGTGATGGACTATCTCAAAGATAGGGGCATAAATGAAGCAAGGTTGCAGTTCAATTGGTTTGGCAAATCCCAACCCATTCATGATTGCTTAGGTGAACCATGTTCTCCAGCATTACATCAATTAAATAGACGAACCGAAATCAAGATAAAGTGATGATTTACAAAAAGAATACATTTGGAGCTTTGTTCTTGGTAGTATCTGGATTTTTCCTGACCACTCCATCCAACAATGCACTTTCTCAAACTATCAATAAGGGTGATTTGAGAATAAAACCAGAAACACTCGTTTCGTCATTTTTTGATCTTGAGAATCAAAGTAGTGCCACTTTTGTGAATGATGGCAATCTACTTTTATTTGCAAACTTGAAAAATGATGGGAGCTTGACGTTCTCCGAAGGCCAGAATGGAGTATTAAGGTTTGTTGGAAACAATGGTGTACAGCAGATATCAGGCTCCCAGATTAGCTACCTAAATAATGTGATATTTCAAAATCCACAACCAGGGTTTGCATTCCAATTGTTTGGTGAATTGAGTATTTCGGGCGTATCGAGTTTTGTTCAAGGTATCGTTTTGACAGAAGAAAATGAAGGCTTGATCGTTTTTGAAAATGGAAGCTCACATGAACAAACTTCAGATTTGAGTTATGTCAATGGCCCTGTTACTAAAATTGGAGATGAAATATTCAACTTTCCTATTGGAGATGGTAACTACTTTCGTTTTGCTGGCATTTCCTCCCCAGCTGAGATCAATTCCAATTTTAATGCGCAATATTTTTTGCAAGATCCCGATGAACTTTATCCAAGAGATCAGAAGGAGCAGGGAATAAACCTGATCAATGATGCTGAGTATTGGGAAGTGTTTAAGGAAACAACAACCTCAGATGTTAGACTTACGCTTTCTTGGAGTAATGTCACCACACCTGCATTTGTTTTAGGCAATGAAAATCAAATAGTGATTGCCAAATGGGATTCTGAGGATAATCAATGGATAAGCCTAGGCGGAGATAGAGATCCTAATGCCCAAGTTGTGACAACTCCAATTGATTTGGAAGCATATGGTGTATTTACGCTTGCAGTACTGGCCAACAATCTCACCGATTTATCCATTGAAAAAACCTCTTTTCAGGTTTCAGTCTTTGAAGGTGACATTTTTGATTATGAAATAAAAGTGCAAAACAATAGCCAAACAACAGCTAATGATGTAGTTGTAGTAGATAATCTGCCTAATGGAGTAGTATTCGAAAGTATGGAATTGGAATCTGCTTTTGGGATTGCTGAATTTGATTTTGAAACAAATGGTCAAACTTTGATTTGGAGAATCCCATCTTTTATAGCTGGTGATGAGTTGACTATCAATCTAAAAGTAAAAGCGAATAATCAAGGGGTAATTGTCAATCATGTTGCTGTAAGTTCATTGGAAGAGGATCAAAATCTTCTAGACAATGAAGATACAGACGAAAATAGAGTCAATGAATTTTTTATTCCAAATGTCATCACTCCCAATTCTGATGGCTCAAATGATACTTTTATCATCAATGGATTAAATAGGTTTGACTCTAACCACTTGACTATTTTTAATAGATGGGGTGATCATGTTTTTGAGACTGACAACTACCAGCAAGATTGGGATGCCAATGGTCGAAGTGCTGGTACGTATTTCTACATACTGAAAGTGACCGAAAGTAATGGGCAAAATAAAGAATTTAAGGGATGGATACAGGTGATAAAATAGGTTTCCGAAGAAGAAGTGGTAGAGATATATTTATCCGTAAACCACCTGATATTTAGGTCTATGATGTTCATGGTGCTTCTCTGCATCTCTAATTGAAATCTTAAATTCAACTATTGCTTTTATAAAAAAATTATCAAAATGGAATCTTACATTAATAAAGCCTCACGCAAAGGGATGTCCTTGATATCTCTAATTGATCAGGAGAATTGATGGGAAGGTTTTAAGTGCCATATGAAAAATCAAATTATAAACTCATGAAAAGACTCTTACTGTTAATTCTATTTGTCGTTGTTGCTGGTGGTGCAATGGCTCAGGTAGGGATCGGGACGCAAGACCCGTCGTCCTCTGCCCAATTGGAAATAGTTTCTGCTGACAAAGGAATACTAATCCCTCGTATTGCATTGGGTAATACAACAGATCAAAATACAATCACTTCTGGAAATGAGGAAAGTCTTTTGGTATACAACACTACCGACAATGACTCAATGAGTCCTGGTTACTATTATTGGTATAATGATAGGTGGAGAAGAATACTTTGGGGTGGGGTCGGAGAAACTGCAAATAATATTGTGGTTTACGATCCAAACAACAATAGAATTTCTTATACTGATTCAGAAGGTGAAATGGTTTCTATTGATATACAGAGTCTTTTAAATGAAACACTCACCCTTTTGATAGATAATAATGATGGTACTTATACTTACTATAATGAAGAAAGCATAGATTTAGATGGCAACCCAACTGGGGCAGGTATTACTATAGATGTACCAGAATCGGTTGTCAGTGAGTTTCAGACGATCATCGACAACACACAAGTTAGAGACATCTTAAACCAATTCATCACCGAGAATGTAGCAGGCAACGTGACTTTTGACGGGACTGATTTTTCTTATGTAAACGAGGATGGAGATGTGGAAACGATCAACCTATCCGAGATCGTAAAAGCCAATGAGACGATAACGCTACTTTTGGATACGTCCAATGGTACATATACCTACTACAACGAAGAGAGCATAGATTCAGATGGCAATCCGATCGCACCTGGAGTATTGATAGATATCCCTTCGGCAGTGATCAGCGAGTTTGAGACGATCATTCAAGATGGAGACGTCAGAGAGCTATTGAGTACCTTTATCACCGAGAATGTAG
>NZ_JAKZGS010000031.1 GCF_022549695.1 Belliella calami
ACTTTAACTATCTGTAATATAGCTATTTATAATATAATAAACCAGCATGTAACAGAAAGAAAATCAAGGATTTTAACCATTCTTTTTCAAGTAATTTTAGCTTAAATACTTTTCGGAGTGGACTCAACTTTCCAACATTGCAACCTTCCAACCTTCCCGTCCCCAAAATCTTCCAATTTTTCAATTTTCTAATCTTCAAACAGTCCTATCACTGCTTGCGCAAGCCAACTTTCAAACTTTTCAACATTGCAACCTTCCAACCTTCCCGTCCCCAAAATCTTCCAATTTTTCAATTTTCTAATCTTCAAACAGTCCTATCACTGCTTGCGCAAGCCAACTTTCCAACTTTCCAACATTGCAACCTTCCAACCTTCCCGTCCCCAAAATCTTCCAATTTTTCAATTTTCTAATCTTCTGATCCCTTATCCCCCCTTCTTCTTCCACTTCCCTTGGGTTTTCATCTGATTTCTGTTCCTTTTGGCTTTGGAATTTTTGTTGCCACGCTTTTCCTTTGGTTTGTTTGGATTTGGTCTTGGAATGGCTTTTTTCTCGTGGAATCCCCCTTTGAAATCAGGGTTTTCCTTTCGTTTTTGACCATCAATCTCACGTTCATAGATTTGTTTTTCTATAAATGGAGTAGGAGTGATGGATACTTCATCTGGAATGTTGGCTTCACTGACAGTCATTCGGATGATGTCTTCGATCTTTTCAAAATGGTAGATTTCGGCAGGATTGACAAAAGTAATGGCAGCTCCATCTTGCTCAGCACGACCAGTTCGCCCAATTCTGTGCACATAATCTTCATAGATCACGGGCACATCAAAATTGACAACATGACTCACCATGGTGATATCCAAACCTCTAGCGGCTACATCAGTGGCTACAAGAATTCTCACATTACCGGCTTTGAAGTCTTCCATTGAGTTGATTCGCGTATTTTGCCCTTTGTTGGCATGGATTACTCGGATTTCCCCAACATTTTTTCTGCTCAAGTGTGTGTAGACAGACTCTGCATTTTTACGGGATTTGGTGAAAATAATCACCCTTTTTACATTTTCATCTGTAAGAATGTGCTCAAGAAGGTTTGTTTTGGTCTTGATATTGGGAACCAAATATTTTATCTGGTGGATAGTCTCAGCTGTTGTAGCCTGTGCTGAGATTTCAACTCTTTCAGGGAATTCCAAAAATTCAGTAGAAAGTCGCTCGACTTTTTCACTAAAAGTGGCTGAAAATAGAAGATTTTGTCTTTTTGTTGGGATCACTTCCAAGATGGCTCTGATCTGAGGTGTAAAACCCATATCAAGCATCTTGTCGGCTTCATCCATGACCATGGTTTTGATCTCTCGGACGAAGATTTCACCTTTTTTGTATAAATCCATAAACCTGCCAGGCGTAGAAATGATAATATCTACTCCGGCTTTGAGTTTTTCTATTTGTGGTTTTGGACCTAGTCCTCCATACAGACACACATATCTTAAGTCAGTATATTTTCCAAATGCAATTACAGCTTCTTCGATTTGCATGCAAAGCTCTCGTGTAGGCGCCAAAATCAATACTCTAGGGTTCTGTCCTTGGGCATATTTTGCTTTGAACAAAGTTGGGAGTACATAGGCCGCAGTTTTGCCTGTACCTGTCTGAGCGATACCCAAGACATCATGCCCAGCCAAAGCAAGTGGAATTGCTTTTTCCTGAATAGGAGTAGGTTTGGTATATCCCGCTTCTTTGACTGCTTCCAAAAGCTGTTTATTTAATTTAAAATTTTCAAAAGATTGGGTGCTATCGGACATGATTGTTTATTTTTGAAGAATAGGAAAAAGGCTTGAAACTAAACTCAAATGAAGTTTTTTTGGTTGATTTAAGTAATTGGCTTTTTCCTTTTGTCAATTACAGTTGTTTATAACCTTTCAAATTAAAATAAAATTCCATGAAAAGTATTTTGATCACCGGTGCAAATATAGTGAATGAAGGCAAGATTACCCCCCTTGATATCCTCATCAAGGACGGCTTATTTTACAATATAGGAAATGATCTTTCAGAATTTGATGCGGATATCAAAATAGATGGGACTGGAAAGTATATTTTTCCAGGGCTGATTGATGATCAAGTCCATTTTAGAGAACCAGGATTAACACACAAGGCCGATATATACACCGAAAGTAAATCAGCTGTGGCAGGCGGTATTACTTCTTACATGGAGATGCCAAATACTGTCCCACAAGCAACGACTATAGAACTTCTTGAGGATAAATATAAGATTGCCTCTGAAAAATCTCTTGCTAATTATTCTTTTTACTTGGGGGCCACCAATGATAATATTGAAGAAATTCTGAAAGTTGATCCAGAAAATGTTTGTGGCATAAAAGTTTTTCAAGGATCTTCTACAGGAAACATGTTGGTAGATAACCAGGAAAGCTTGAAGCTAATTTTTTCAGAGTGCAAATTGCTGATCGCTACGCACAGCGAAAATGATGATATCATCAAAGAAAACCTTGAGAAGTACAAAGCTGAATTTGGGGATGATATCCCTTCTTCATATCATCCCAAAATAAGGACTGCGGAGGCATGTTACGACGCATCGAAGCGGGTAGTTGATTTGGCAAGGCAGCATGGATCCAAACTGCATGTCCTTCATATTAGTACTGCAAGAGAAGTAGAATTGTTTGACGAGAATTTACCTTTGGAGGAAAAAAGGATCACTGCTGAAGCTTGTGTTCATCATCTTTGGTTTTCGGATGAGGATTATGAAGAAAAAGGCAATTTTATCAAATGGAATCCTGCCATCAAATCAGCTGAAGACAGAGAAGGTGTTTTGGAAGGTGTTTTGAAAGGAAATATTGATGTGATAGCTACGGATCATGCACCACATACGTTGGATGAGAAAAGTGAAAAATACCTAAAAGCACCATCCGGCGGGCCTTTGGCGCAACATAGTTTGGTTGCTCTTTTGGATATGTATCATGATCGTAAGATCAGATTGGAAGAGATTGCCCAAAAGACAAGCCACAATGTCGCTATTCTTTTTGAGATTGATAAGCGTGGATTTATTAGGCCTGGATATCATGCAGATTTGGTGATGGTGGATTTGGATAGTGATTGGGAGGTGACTAAAGAAAATGTACTTTCCAAATGTGGATGGTCTCCTTTTGAAGGGCATACATTTAAATCCAAAGTAACGCATACGATCGTGTCAGGACACTTGGCATACGAAAAAGGGACGTTCAACGAAGATAAAAAAGGAGAAAGGTTAAAATTTTCAAGAAAATAATTAGAAATTATTTGCTTTGAAAAATCCGAAATACTACTTTTGCAGTCCAATCAGGTGAATGATCTGGTTTTAGTAGCTATATGGTGGTTGTAGCTCAGCTGGTTAGAGCGCTGGTTTGTGGATCCAGAGGTCGCCGGTTCGAACCCGGTCTTCCACCCAAAAGCCCCTCTGATAGAGGGGTTTTTTCATTTTAAAAAAAGCATGTGGCATTAATTTTGTAAAGACAAAAAAAATAAATCAGAATTTTAACTATACGGCAATGTTTACATTATACAAAGCTTCGCCAAAATTTCCAAAAGTACAGCCTTTGAACATCAAGTTTATACAGCGCTACATAGAGAAATTTGAAGAATCAATCAAGAATTTCGAAGAATTACAAAAAGAAAGTGTAAGCTCTTAAATAGAGAATAATTTAAAAGGTTATGGAAACATAACCTTTATTTTTTGCCTAATTGTTTTTCTTTTGGATAGTAAAAACTATTTTTATGGAAATCTCCAAACTTTTAACCAAATGAGTTACATACATTTTGACAAAACCCAATTAGTAAACCTAAACTATTCACTGGATCGCGAAATTATAAGAACAAACAGAGGTGGTTCATATACATCTACATCGATCATAGGGTGCAATACAAGGAAATATCATGGGTTGTTGGTCTCTCCTCAGCCACAAATTGACACGCAACTACATGTACTCTTGTCCACTGTTCACGAGACAGTTATTCAAAGAGGAGCAAGTTTTAATTTAGGGATCAACAAATATCCAGGAAATTACTCTCCTAGAGGACATAAATATTTGGAAGATTTTGATTCTGAGCCGATTCCTAAATTGACATATAGGGTAGGAGGTGTTTTGTTACAAAAAGAATTGATTTTGGATACTAACCGAGATCGAGTGATGATAAGATATACACTCTTGGATGCGCATTCTCCTACAAAAATTAGAATTAGTCCTTTTTTGGCGTTCAGAGGGTATCATAATCTTTCAAAAGAAAATGATAATTTGAACAGGGATTTTCAAAAAGCACCAAACGGTGCAAGTTTCCAGCTTTACCCAGAGTACAACCCTTTGTTTTTACAGCTATCTAAAAAAAATCAATTTGTGTCAAACCCAAATTGGTATAATAACATTGAATATATCTTGGAAAGAGAACGGGGTTATGATTACCAAGAAGATCTATTCGTTCCTGGTTATTTTGAATTTGACATTGAAAAAGGGGAGTCAGTTATTTTTTCAGCTGGTTTGACCGAGGCAGATCCAAATACAAGACAAAAAGCTTTCGAAAAAGAATTAGCGAGAAGGATTCCAAGAAATAATTTTGAAAACTGTCTTAAAAATTCTGCAGGACAATTTATTCAAAAGAGAGATGGTAAAACGCATGTTATCGCAGGCTATCCTTGGTTTGGTTGGTGGGGAAGAGATACCTTTGTTGCTACACCAGGCCTGACTTTGGCAAGTGGCAACAAAGAGACTTTTTTGGAAATCATGGATACTATGGTTGCAGACTTGCATGGCCCGCTATTTCCTAATGTAGGAAGTGGAGTGATGCGAAACATGAACTCGATGGATGCACCACTATGGTTCTTCTGGTCACTTCAGCAATATCAGAACTTCACCGGGGATACAAAAACCATCAAAAAGAAATATCTGGAAAAAATGAAAGTTATCATCGATGGGTATCGTGCAGGAACAGATTATAATATCCATATGCAAGACAACGGTCTGATGTATGGTGGTGAAAAAGGGATTGCCCTGACTTGGATGGATGCTGTTAACTCCGATGGTCCAGTTACTCCAAGGATTGGTTGCCCAGTAGAAATAAACGCTTTGTGGTACAATGCTTTGTGCTATTACCACGAATTGACAGGTGACAAAGAAATTTCAGATTTGGCAGAAAGCGTCAGAACTTCTTTTATAGATGTTTTCTGGGATGAGAAAAAAGGCTATTTGGCAGATTATGTAGACGGTAATTTCAAAGATTGGTCTATCAGGCCAAATATGCTATTTGCGACATCACTGCCTTATAGTCCATTAGAGGAAAGTCAAATGGACAGAATCTTGGAGATTGTAAAGTCAAAGTTGTTGACTCCAAAAGGGCTGAGGTCGCTATCTCCAGATGATCCAGGCTATAAAGGGTATTATTTTGGGAATCAATTTACAAGAGATGTAGCCTATCATAACGGAACTGTTTGGCCTTGGTTGTTAGGTCATTTTGCAGAGGGTTATTTGAGATTGCACGGTAAATCCGGAAAGAATTTTATTGAGAAGATCATCAAGGGGTTTGATGAAGTGATGGCGCAATACGGTGTGGGGACTATAGCGGAGATTTATGATGGAGACCCTCCACATAGACCAAAAGGCGCTATTTCACAAGCATGGAGTATTGGAGAGTTATTGAGAATGATGTATCTAGTGAAACAAGTATAAATAATTTTTATGAAGGTTTTAATGTTTGGGTGGGAATTCCCACCACATATTTCCGGTGGTCTTGGTACTGCTTGCTATGGACTTGTCAAAGGGTTGGTTCATCATAATCAAGATATTATTTTTGTCGTCCCAAAGCTCTGGGGAGACGAAGAGCCTTTGGCAGATTTTGTGAATGCCAGTGGCGTGACAATAGATTACAAAGAAAAAAAATTCAAGCAGATATGGAAAAATTTGACCTATCTGGAAGTGGGGAGTTTTTTAGTGCCATACTTAGGTCCCGAGGAATTTAAAAAATATACTGACTATGCTTTGCATGACCGTGTAGATGTTGACGAAAGCGTTTTTAGCAACAAGTTTGAATTCAGCGGTAAATATGGGAAAGATTTAATGAAGGAAGTTTCTAGATACGCCTTGGTAGCTGCCCAAATCGCTAAATCAAAGGACCACGATGTCATCCATGCACACGATTGGCTAGCTTACCCTGCC
This sequence comes from Belliella calami, assembly GCF_022549695.1. Taxonomy (GTDB): domain Bacteria; phylum Bacteroidota; class Bacteroidia; order Cytophagales; family Cyclobacteriaceae; genus Belliella; species Belliella calami. The sequence goes on from NZ_JAKZGS010000031.1 coordinate 6,180, forward strand.
GGTATCGCAGCGAAGCATATGAGCGGAAAGCCACTTGTAGCACATATTCACGCTACTGAGTTTGACAGATCTGGAGAGTCAGTCAACAAGCCTGTTTTTGATATTGAATATGCAGGCCTCCATGCGGCAGACCATGTGGTGGCTGTAAGTCATTTGACCCGTAATATTGTTATCAATAAGTATGGAGTTCATCCAGATAAAGTAAGTGTGTTGCACAATGCAGTATTGGATGCAAGTATCATAGAATCCAAAGTCAAAAAGAAAGTACCTGAGAAAATAGTTACTTTCTTGGGAAGAATTACTTTCCAAAAAGGTCCGGAATATTTTGTGGAGGCAGCAAAAAAAGTAATTCAAAGAGATCCAAATGTTCGTTTTGTAATGGCCGGTAATGGTGATTTGCTCAATAGAATGATCGATCGAGTAGCTGAACTTGGAATGGGAACCCGTTTTCATTTTACAGGCTTTCTCAAAGGTCAAGATGTGGATGATATGTATGCTATGTCTGATGTATATGTCATGCCGTCCGTTTCTGAGCCATTTGGAATCGCACCCCTAGAGGCTGTGCGTCACAATACTCCAGTGATCATATCAAAGCAATCAGGAGTAGCAGAAGTTTTGCAAAACGCCGTCAAAATCGATTTTTGGGATGTGGATGCAATGGCTGATGCTATTTTTGCTCTTTTACACTATCCTAGCATCTCAAAGATGTTCAAAGAATTAGGAAGCGAGGAGCTGAAAAACCTTAAGTGGGAGCATGTTGCCGCCAAATTAGTAACTGTTTACGATAAAATAACCAAAGAATAGCCATGAGAACTATCTGTTTTTACTTTCAAGTACATCAACCACTAAGGATCAAACCTTATCGTTTTTTTGATATTGGCGATGACCATTATTACTGGGATGACTATAGCAATAAGAGCATTATGAGGAAAGTAGCACAAAAGTGTTACCTGCCCATGAATGCACTGCTTTTGGATTTAATTAATCATTACAATGGGGCTTTCAAAGTCAGTTTCTCAATATCTGGCGTATGCTTGGACCAATTTGAAGCTTATGCGCCGGATGTTTTGGAAAGTTTCAAGAAACTTGTTGCCACAGGTCATGTGGAATTATTGAATGAAACTGATGGACATTCCCTTAGTGCTTTGAAAAACAAGGAGGAGTTTGTAAGACTTGTGAAAATCCATCAAGAAAAAATCAAAAAGCACTTCAATGGGTATGAACCGAAAATTTTCAGAAACACTGAATTGATTTATTCAGACACCATAGGAGCTACAGTCGCAGAACTTGGCTTCGAAGGCATTCTCACCGAAGGTGCAAAGCATATCTTAGGTTGGAAAAGTCCGAACTATGTTTACAAAAATTCAATCAATCCCGAGTTGAAAGTTCTGTTAAAAAACTTCCAATTGAGTGATGATATCGCTTTCAGGTTTAGCAATAAATCTTGGCCAGATTATCCACTGACCACTGATAAGTTTGTCAAATGGATCAATGCAATACCAAAAGAAGAAGAAACTCTGAATTTATTTATGGATTATGAAACATTCGGTGAGCATCAATGGGCAGATTCAGGAATTTTTGAGTTTATGAGAGCTTTGCCGGAAGCGGTTTTCAGGGGAAGTGATTTTGGGTTTTCTACCACATCAGAAGTTGTGAGAAATGCCAAAATAGTTTCTCCAATCCACGTGCCAACCCCAATTTCTTGGGCGGACGAAGAGCGTGATTTGACCGCTTGGCTAGGGAATGACCTGCAGGATGAGGCGTTTGGGAAGCTATATGAATTGGCTGATAAAGTTAAAGGAATTGATGATGAAGAGATTCAGAGGGATTGGATCTACCTGCAGACATCAGATCACTTCTACTATATGTGCACCAAGTTTTTCTCAGACGGAGATATCCATGCATATTTTAGCCCATATGATTCTCCTTATGATGCATTTATCAACTATATGAATGTGTTGAGCGATTTTATCTTGAGGGTAGAGAAGAAAATTAAAGAGAGTAAACCTGTGTAATTCCAATCTTTTTGTGTGAAGGTGTTTCGCACAAAAAGAGTTAAAATACTTATGAATGAAAAAAGTATCTTTGATTTGTGCCTTGTTCAGCTTGCTGTTGGTTGTAGCCTGTAGCGTGCAAATTGAAGACAAAGCAGTTGAGGTTTCTTCTGACAATAAAAATCAAGAGATTGTCAAGTTCGATAGACCTGATGCAAGTATCTTAAAAGGAGTCAAAATTCCCGCTGACAAGTTGTATTTTTATACTTCTGGTTTAGTAGCAGACTTGATTAATCCAGATGCGGCAGTTGGGAAATATGAACGCTATGGTGATACCTATCAGCAAAGTATAAGTATATTAAAGAAAATCCAGGCTACTTTGAAAGAAGGAGGATTTGATCTGGAAGATGTGTTTTTTTTAAGAGTTTATCTTGCTCCAAATAAAGAAGGAATAGTCGATTGGGATGCTTGGTTCAAGGCTTATGGTGAATACTTCAATAATGAAGATAATCCGAATAAAGTAGCCAGAAGCACGATAGCTGTATATGCTTTGGCAAATCCAGATTTATTAATAGAAATAGAAGCTGTAGCTGCAAAATGAAAAGAATATCCATCCTATACTTAATAGTTTTTGCTGTTTTGCTTACCTCTTGCGATTCAGAATTAGCCCTCAAAAGACTTGTCTGGGGAATGAATAAAATGATGGGGGATGGCTTTTTCCCATCCAGCGAGATCTTGGCTCTTGGTGAATTCGAGAGTACTGAGGTCAATGTCAAAAGTGAAACAGTAAACGGTGAATCCTCTGGGTTAATAGAAATTAAGCTATACAATGGAAAATCAGAAGCATTTCTGAGAAATCAGGAAAGTGTGGCAAGAGAATGTGCGGAGCTTTATGTAAAGGGTTTTTCGAAAATTGCTGATTACCAAAACATCATAATTTATTTTGTACAAACAGATCCCATGAACATGGAGAATGTTGCAATCAATGAATACCAATTTGAGATCAAGGATTTTCTAGAGTCCAATGAATAGCAAGTACAAATTTCCACCAAACAACAACCTTATGAACTTTAATCAAGAATTTCAACATCCTCCAGTCAATACAAGTGATTGGTTTTTGACAGTATTTATTGCAAGATTGCCTTTGATTGGATTTATCATGCTGATCGTATGGGCGCTCGACAAAAATGGAAACCCAAGCAAATCCAATTGGGCTAAGGCAAAGTTGCTATGGGTAGCAGTTTGGTTTGCGCTATTTACTTTGTTTTTCCTCTTTATTGGTTTTGGAGCTATCTCTGGGTTTTTCGAAAATTTCAAAGACTTTCCTATAGAATAATGCAAATCAAAGCGATCTGTACCGATATAGATGGTACCCTATTGAACGGGGACAGGGTGCTGTCTCCGAGATTACTCGAGGCGATTGGCAGATTGCCAGAAGATTTTCCAATAATCCTTGCATCTTCTCGAATGCCAGATGCCATGCGGCATTTGCAAAAGGATATGTGCAGGTTAGGTGAGCCACTAATTTGTTACAATGGTGGATTTGTGATTCATGATAAACCAAAAGAGGTGCTCGATGACGTGTCTATTTCATTGGATCTTTGTGAAGCATTGGTGAAAATAGCCAAAGGAACAAAAGTTCATGTAAGTCTGTATCAAGGAGAAGATTGGTTTGAGCCAGAATATGACTATTGGGCTCAGCGTGAAGCCAGGAACACAAAAGTTGACCCTACCCTCCAACCCTTGGATCAGGTTTTGGCACTTTGGAAAGGGAGGAAGAAAGGTGCCCACAAGGTAATGTGTATGGGGCCGGCAGATGAGATCGATTTTTTCTTCCAAAATGCGGAGCAACATATGGGCACAGAGCTACACTTGTACCGATCGAAAGATACCTACATAGAAATCGCACCCAAGTCGATTTCCAAAGCATCAGCACTTGAATTGCTTCTTGAGCGAAAATATCAAATTAAGATGGATGAAGTGATGGCTTTTGGAGATAACTACAACGACATAGAAATGCTTGAAGCAGTAGGGCTTGGCGTAGCAGTAGGCAATGCCCTCGAAGAAGTCAAATCCATCGCAGATCGAGTGACTTTAAGCAATAAAGAAGATGGGGTAGCGGTGATGATAGAGGAAATGCTGTTGGGGTAGGTGTTTTTCTTGTAATACACAATTATTATGAGGTTGAATTGTTCAGTTGATTAAGGAATTGGAAGATTGAAAAATTTTAAAATTAGGGATATATTTTTGCATTGAAAAAAAGATATCAGGACTACGGTCCTTTTATATTGATATTCAATGGATTGTCATTTCCAATCGTATCATTTAAAATCATGAAAAGATGTAATTCCATTTTGAAACTATGGAATTATATGCTATTATTAGAGATTAATTGTTTGAAAAAATTTTTATCAAAAACTATTTCGTTATGAGACTAAGGTTTACCCCCCCCCCCTCTCCTTTAACTAACTTCGGAGAAGTAAAAAGATTATTTGGAACTGTTTGTTTGGCTGTTGTAATGATGATACTATCTAGTTCCTGTAGGGATGATTTAGATGATTTTGTAATCACTGAATTATCTGAAACAGAAGATTTCGAGGTTGTGAAAGTAAAACGTTGGTTTGAAAAAAATCAAAGTAATTTATCAAAGGCCAATACAATTGTAAAAAGCACGAAAGAGGTTTCATTTACTAGATTTGAAAAACGTCCGGATTGGCAAAGTGGCAATCCATATAAATTTAATGATGGACGTGACGTGGTAGAAGTTTTTCTGAAGAATACGGATTTTGTATATCCATCACATCTCAAAGACGAATTTTCCGGAGCTAATCTGGAAAAGGCAGTAGTTTCCAACCTGATGTTTGTCGAAAGGCCTGGCTCAGAAGACTACTCTGTGTTTGTAGTCAGATACTATCCTAAAAATAGAAAATCGGCTCGCTTATCTCAAGGACTTTCATATCATAAACTGCCAGCATACTGGGAAGGAGAGATCGGTCTGTTTACACCAGATGAAGTCCATGTACATAGCTTTGTGATAGACAATGGTTATATTACACAATCTCGGAAGTATCTTTCAGAAGATCACGTGCATAAAAACCATATACAGGCGAGTACATGTTCGATAGGGTCTTATCAAATATGCCAAAACTATGTTGAGAATGATGTTGTTGTGGTAAACTGTAGGACAGTTTACTATAATTCATGTTACAATCCAGCTCCTCCCCTTTACCTCGGAGGGCCAGAAGGCTCAGGAGGAGGAGGTAGTGGGCCATCGCCAGGGCCTGGGGATCAATATGTTTGCGATTCTATGGATCCGAATTGTATTCCACATCCGGGTGTTGGAGGAGGTGAACTTCCTGACTCGGAGCCAGAGGAAGAGGATCAGGTTGACATGGATGGTTTAACAAACTGCCATAAGAATATTATTCAAGACCTTATAGGCTCGACACAGCAGGAATTCAAAAGAATTTTCGAGAAGTTCAATGGAAACCAACCTGTTCCGGCGAACTATAATGTGAAATTTCAGTATGGCACATGTCCTACTGGAGCGACGGCCTGTACGACTAAAAATTTGGACAATGGATGGGCTACTATCACCATCAGTCAATCCGTGAATCAAAATGCCACTGATCTATCATTTGCTAGGACTGTTCTTCACGAGACGTTACATTCATATTTGTTTTTTGAACAGAACTACCCGTCAAATTGTGATCTGAACTGCCTACTTATCAGGTATATAGCCGAACATGGCCCAGGCCCCAATGATGTTCATCATAACCTGTATGTCGAAACAAAATTCCTCAACGATATCGCCACCGAGCTAAGAAACTACGCTACGGATGTGGGATATAACGTAAATGCTCTGGGGGATCAATACTTCAAGGATATGGCATGGGGTGGTCTCCACGAAACGAACCTATTTAAAGCAAAACCAATGTCTGAGCAAAATAGAATTAATGCCAGAGTAAAAGCTGAATTAACGGGAGGATCTCAAACCTATGGGAGTAGTAGTGCATCGCCAATGGGTATTACAGCATGCGATTGAATTTGTGTTTTATGAAAAGATTTATATTCATGGTATTTCCTCTGTTCTTAATGCTTTCATGCACTGACAGGGAGACAAAGGAGATCAGACTTCTAATGAAGTCCTTGATAAGGGATGAAGTGGGATACAGTGTAGAAACAATACTTGTCTCAAATCGAACCGTGACTGACTGGGTTAAGAGAGCGGGCATGGATACTTGCATTATCGAGGATTTGATGACAAACAACAAATTGGGATTGTTTAAGTCTGAAAGTTTCGATCCAGACTTTTTGAACGAAATAAATTACGAGAAGTTATGCAGGGAAAGCGTAGTCGATTTCCAGTTTAGCCAGAAGCATGTTCCCGAAAATGTATCGGTTGTTCCTTATGAATATATTCAGATGCTTCTTGAAGAGTTTAAAGTTGACGGGCAGACACCAGAGATTGGAAGAACGGATTGGTATAGCTTGTCAAAACCTGTGTTCTTTCAGGGCTACAAGTATGCGTTTGTATATTGCGAAAGGTTTACCATCTCAGCTCCAATGATCGATGGTGGGACAACACTTTTGTTTTTTGAAAAAGGCGATGATGGAGAATGGAATTGGATTTTATCAAAGATGTTAACAATGACATAGACCAAGATGGGTTAATTACGATTGTAAAGCTATTGTGAAAAAAGTGTGCTAGTAGATTGAATTGTCTATTGACAAATTGCTGATATAGCCAGTGCATTACCTAGCTTGATACAGAAATTCCCAATAGATGGACTAGATAGCGATCAGTTTTTCAAAGATATGTCATGGGTGGGATTATCTCAAACGGACGTTTTCAACAGTTTATCTGCATCAGATAAAACTAGAATAATTAATAGGCTAAATGCAGAAAATACTGGAGAACCAAAAGGAAATATTGTACCACAAGGGATTAAAGCTTGCAATTAATATGACTGCTATGAAAACGCTCTCCTGTATGTTTTTACTTGTTATCGTAGTTTCCTGTGGAATGGACAGACAGCGGGAGTGGGAAATTGATCTGATTGAGGTGGTATTGGAAACCGCGTCCAGAGGGAACTAATTGGTATCTGTTTGATGAATCAGATACCAATTGGTGTAGGACTATAGATGGGTATATTTGTACGCTAGATCACTTGGTGGCTTATCAAATGCATGGTAACCCAAGGTATAGGTTGCCGGAACTCGGAGATATATTCGAAGTTCATGATTTCGAATTTATTACAGATCAGTTCAAAAAGAGTATCCGCTTTCTGGAGATAGATTTCACAAATGATATAAGACTAGTCAACCAAAAAGAATTGGACAACAAGAGTGAATTTGAAAAATCCTTCTTCCCTTATTTCTCAGTGTCGGCTCCAGCATTTTCGGAAAATGGGGAATATGCGCTTATCTATGTTTCTGAGTTCTGCGGAATTGAATGTGGGGGTGGAGATTTGATGATTTACAAGAGGGAGAAGGGAAAATGGGAAAGAATTCTTATAGTGGGCATTTGGTTATCCTGAAAACTGATAGGAATGTAGTTGATGCCCCTCAGGCTCTTTTTGTCGAAACAAAGTTCCTCAACGATATCGCTACCGAACTGAGAAACTATGCTGCGGGTGTGGGGTATAACGTAAATACCCTTGGTAATCAGTTTTTTAAGGATATGGCTTGGGGCGGGCTTGATGAAACGGATGTATTCGAAGCATTGCCATTGTCGGAACGGAACAGAATTAAAAACAGAATAGGAGCCGAGCTCTATAACAAAAACTACTATGGAACGCTTCCTAGAGGGATAAAAGCCTGTGAATAAAATGAAACCTTATATCTTTATCATTGGAATAGCCGCCGTGATGTGCCTGAGCTGCACTACGAGAGAAGAGAGGGAGATCAAATCCCTGATGACCGCTGTTTTCCAAAAGGAATTGGAAGCTGGTCGCGAAGTCATTGTGTTTGAGGATGCGTTAACGGAATGGGGTATTCTGAAGCAAGACTCTTGTACTGGTGAAGCAATACTTAGCCTGGAACGAAATTTTTCCAATCGGTTGGGATCCGTGGAGATCAAAGATATCTTTTCTATAGCAGATGCCGAAAAGATTTGCAGGGAGGGGAGAGAACCCTACAGGTTTCGTAAGGAGATGTTTCCGGAGGGGGTGCATGTCTCTCCGGATAGGAGACGGTATGACAGTATTGTGGAGGCGTTTTACAAACATCTCGGCGAACCGGAAATAGTCGAACTGGATATGGAACTGAGAAAATACATGAAGTACAAGGCGATTTCCAAACCGGTCTTCTTGCAAGGATACAGGTATGCATTCTTGTATATAGAAGGGGGGGGGGATATTTCTGTGTATCGGAAAAGCAACGGTGATTGGGAACACTTGCTTATGGTCACTTTTATGTTAAGGTGACCATAACCAATGTCGGGATAATCGCCCACTCCACCTTTTCCTCTGTATACTATATATTTATTCAGAAAAACACCATTTTCAAGAGCAATAGAGCCGATGTTGAAATGGAGAGTGGGAAAGGATGAGGTTAGTGAGGTTTTCCATCAAGGACTGCGATTGATATGACTGCTATGAAAACGCTCTCCTGTATGTTTTCACTTGTTATCATAGTTTCCTGTGGAATGGACAGACAGCGGGAGTGGGAAATGGATCTGATAGAGGAGGTATTGGAAACTGCATATAGAGGGAAACCAATTCATCTGCTTGATGAATCAGATACCAATTGGTGTAGGACTATGGATGAGTATATTTGTACGCTAGATCACTTGGTGGCTTATCAAATGCATGGTAACCCAAGGTATAGGACGCCGGAACTCGGAGATATATTCGAAGTTCTTGATTTCGAATTTATTACAGATCAGTTCAAAAAGAGTGTCCGCTTTCTGGAGAGAGATTTCACAAATGATATAAGGCTAGTCAGCCAAAAAGAATTGGACAACAAGAGTGAATTTGAAAAATCCTTCTTCCCTTATTTCTCAGTGTCGGCTCCAGCATTTTCGGAAAATGGGGAATATGCGCTTATCTATGTTTCTGAGTTCTGCGGAATTGAATGTGGGGGTGGAGATTTGATGATTTACAAGAGGGAGAAGGGAAAATGGGAAAGAATTCTTATAGTGGGCATTTGGTTATCCTGAAAACTGATAGGAATGTAGTTGATGCCCCTCAGGCTCTTTTTGTCGAAACAAAGTTCCTCAACGATATCGCCATCGAACTGAGAAACTATGCTGCGAGTGTGGGGTATAATGTAAATGCCTTGGGGAATCAATTTTTCAAGGATATGGCTTGGGGTGGCTTGACTCAAACAGTGGTTTTTTTAATTTGGAAAAGTCAGATTGACAAGAACAGAATTATTGAAGTAAATTGGGTAGAAAATACGCTGAGCAATCAATATAGTGTTTCACCAAAAGGAAAAAAAGGATGCGATTAATTTGTCTGCTTTGGATGGTTCTGTTGGCGACAGCCTGTCACCGAGAAGGGGATTTGAAAAGAAGTCATGAAGTGATTTCTATTGTCGCAGAAAATGAAAAATCCAAACATTTCGAAGTCGTCTTATTGGCAAAACAGACGGATACTTTATGGGTTAGTTTTTGGGAGAATAGTCTTATGGGTGACTGGATCGATAGGAATGGAAAGACAATAAAAATAACGGAAGTATTTAAATCAGCTGATTTGAGCCATTTAAAGGATCAGTATAAGAAACCATTTCTTATAGATAAATCTATACTTTCGGGAAATATTGAATTAACAAATCCTGCAGTAGAGTTTATAGATCAGATTGATTACCAATACTACAAAATTTCCACACCGGCTTTTACGAGAGACGATATGTATTGTTTGATCTATTGGGAAGATGTATGCCATATGGATTGTGGAGGTGGGGGATTCTTTGTTTACAGGAAAAATGAAAATGGAAAATGGGAGCAATATCTTTCCAAGTATTTATGGATGTCATGAAAGTACTGGAGAACCAAAAGGAAATGTTGCACCACAAGGGATTAAAGCTTGCAATTAATATGACTTCTATGAAAACACTCTCCTGTATGTTTTTATTTGTTATCTAGTTTCCTGTGGAATGGACAGACAGAGGGAGTGGGATATGGATCTGATTGAGGAGGTATTGGAAACAGCATTTAGAGGGAAACCAATTCATCTGCTTGATGAATCAGATACCATTTGGTGTAGGACTATGGATGAGTATGTTTGTACGATAGATCACTTGGTGGCTTATCAAATGCATGGTAACCCAAGGTATAGGACGCCGGAACTCGGAGATATATTCGAAGTTCTTGATTTCGAATTTATTACAGATCAGTTCAAAAAGAGTGTCCGCTTTCTGGAGAGAGATTTCACAAATGATATAAGGCTAGTCAGCCAAAAAGAATTGGACAACAAGAGTGAATTGGCAATATTATATTGAATAGAATATGAAAAAAATCCTAACCATACTCTTTATCACATTTGCTACATTCAAAGGATATAGTCAAGATATTTCTGGGTCATGGACTTGGGAGGAGTCAGATAAAAGCTTTGTTATTGAAATGTAACAACTAAGTGCAAATAGTCTTTCAAGCTTTCACAGCGGGATATTCCAAAATGGAAATAGGATAGATGCCTCCTTTGATGAAAAATCAGTTTTTCTCACAAAAGTTTCGGCCAATATATTTGAAGTGACCAATGCTGTCCTAAATAATTTTTTCTTCTTTAAGAATATTAGGTTAGAGGCAATTGTGAAGTGATTTATTTATAATCTGGAAAAAGAATCCCCTGTGGGTTATATTTTGGGGGTTTGTCATGATCTT
>NZ_JAKZGS010000032.1 GCF_022549695.1 Belliella calami
AATGAAAGCAACTGCAAAATACGGATGGCATCTATCAAACCTGGTAGCATTTATCAGACTGAATATTTTCGTCAAAATTGAATTACAAAATTGGCTGGACAGACCGTTTGAAGATCATGACAAACCCACAAAATATAACCCACAGGGGATTCTTTTTCCAGATTATAAATAAATCACTTCACAATTGCCTCTAACCTAATATTCTTAAAGAAGAAAAAATTATTTAGGACAGCATTGCATAAAAGTTAAAGAAATACACAAACATTTAATTTTCATACCAATCATAAGTAAATTCCATTCTTGAGAAACTATGAATTGCCCTACCATTATGCATGGATTGATCAGGGTTTACTTTTCCACCGGTACTTAATATTTTCATATAAGATCTATCGAATATTTGATTTACAGTGACATTATCTGATTTTGACGGGATTTTCACAGTAGTTGTCAAATTACTTGTTAGCCACTCTCCATTGGCTCCTTTAACTTGATTTGTCATTGTTAATTCGTATGATCCTGAGCCATTGTGATAAATTACAAAATGATACCCGGTTTCATTTTCTCTCCAATTTTGGATTAAATCTAAATTTACAGATTTCCAAGTTTTGTTTCTAGCGTCTTTTTTAGTCACTTTACCTAATTTTGCTGTTTGAAGTACACCTGTAGGTGTTGGCGTTGAATAATTTACACTGAGATATTTTGCTTCCATATCATAAGCAGAGGTAAAAATTCCTGATCTCCAATTGTTTACTATTCTCATTTCTTTTATTCGAAATGTATTCAGTGAGTTTAGTCTTTGGTTTTCCTTTTTCGAATCAATAACATCTTCAATGTATTGTGGTAAAATAATTATTGTTGGGTTTCTTTTTGTATATTCTTCATCTACCAAAACATTATTTTTTTCATTGAATTCAGGATTTTTTAAATTCACCACGTAGCCTTTCCCCATATGTTCAGAGACTATAGGATCCCAAGATATTGTCACTTTCTCATTTAGCTCCCAATCATGATATTCACTGTATGGAAAATACAGGTAAAGTTTGTGATTTTTAATTATTTCTTGATCTAGATTTGAAAAGACATTGAAGTTTTCATTAAAAGAGTCTAGCTTGATTTCTTCAAATTCAAAATTGTTGGTAAGGTCTTTTATTTTAGCCCAAAAATCTGTTTTTAGATTTTCTTTTTTTGATCCAAAACCTATAAAAGTATTTAATGAAATACGTTCCAAGTCTCTTAAAAGAATTGTTTGTTCAAGGGATAGATCTGTTAGGTTTTCTTTACTGACTTCATTTAAGGTTCTTGGTCATTTAAATTTTCTTGACACCCCCCCCTACTAACAAAATAGTAGAAAATGCCACTAAGGCATACCTGATTTGATAAAATTGATTTTTCATAATGTGAATATTAAAAGAATTTATTTTCTGCAAATGTAATTAGTTGCACAATGAAATCAAGTGTTGGGTAAATTATTTTTTTGAGCTATTATGATTGATTTAGAGGGTCTTATGTCTGAAAAAAGTATGTTTAACCTTGCTTTATTATTATAAAATTCGACTTTTAAAATCGATTAGCTGGTTCAAAATATACAAGAAATCATAGAAATTAGCTTTCTTCGTTTTCTCCTAATTCTTGTTCTTAAGTTTTGATAAATTATATAAAACTAAGAAAAAATTGATTTTATTATGTTAGAAAAACTGAGAGAAAACTTATTTTTCATACAGCTATTTTTTAAAATAACTGTACGAAAACCCATGACCATCCGCTTTATCCGTGTTCCATACTCTAAATTACCTGAAAGCCATGCACATAAGGGTCGTCATCATCCAAGATAATTGTATTGTACCCATACACTTTTGCCCAACCTTCTATACTTGGAATGATGGCGGGCTTGCCAGCGATTACGGTGACTTCTTCTATCCTTCCAGTGAATTTGGATCCGATAAAACTCTCATGGATAAAATCATCTCCTGGTTTAAGTAATCCCTTGGCAAACCACTGTGCCATTCTTGCCGATGTGCCTGTGCCACAGGGGGATCTGTCAATGGCTTTGTCACCATAAAAAACGGCATTTCTTGCCGTGCTGGTAGAGTCCAGGGTTTTTCCAGTCCATAAGACATGCGAAAGTCCTTTGATCTGTGGATGTTCGGGATGAACGAATTCGTATTTTTCATTCATCTTTTGCCTTAAGTTTCTCGCCATGGAAATCAACTGCTCAGCTCTGTAGTGCTCCAGTCCCGGAAAATTCTGCTGAGGATCAACGATACAATAAAAGTTACCACCATAAGCCACATCAACAGATAGTTTGCCAAGCTCTTCGGTTTCGATTTCCAACCCTTCTGCGGCTAGGAAGCTTTTTACATTGGTCAGTTTGACAGAAATTACCTTATTTCCATCCTGTTTGTATTCCACCAAAACCAATCCTGCCGGAGTTTCCATTTTTAGATGTCCGGGTTTTTTGGGTTGAATCAAACCTTCCTCAATGGCAATGGTAATCGTCCCGATAGTTCCATGTCCACACATAGGCAGGCAGCCTGAGGTTTCGATAAAGAGCACCGCCAAGTCATTTTCAGGATCATGTGGAGGAAAAAGCATGGAGCCAGACATCATATCGTGACCACGTGGTTCAAACATGAGCCCTGTCCTGATCCAATCTAGGTTTTCCAGAAAGTACTGACGTTTTTCGAGCATATTACTGCCTTTCAAAAAAGGAACTCCACCTGAGACTACTCTTACCGGATTGCCACAAGTATGGGCATCTATGCATTGGAAGGTTTTTTTCATGTTTTAAAATTAGTATAGAATTGAAATATGGTGGAAATACGATTGAAATAGGGTAGAAATAAAATTGAAATACTTCGGCGAACTTCTCTGCAACCAAGCATAGGCATATTTCACGAAGTATATTTCTATTTCATTGGTTCAAACAGCCTGCAGTCCAAGATGCTTTTCCATATCTGAAAAATCTTTATCATGATGAAGAAGTTTTATGTTATTGCTGATGCAGAATGTGGCAATTATCACATCTATGGTTTTTCTTATGGTAACACTTTTTTTTCTCAATAATCTATAATGTTCTGCCGAAAGCAAAGCTGTTTCTTTTGAGCATAAAGAGAAATATGGTAAGGATTCTAACGCCTCTTTTGCTATTTGGAACTGTTTATCATTTTTAAATCCCTGTAATACCTCCACCAAAATCAAATCCCCAGTCACTAGTACTTTATTCCCAAGGAGCTCATATAGTTTTTCTACATGTTCTTCTTCTTTTCCATTGAAGAAATCTATCCAAACTGACGAATCTACTAGTATCATTGATCAAGTCTCATTTTTTCTAAATCCCCATTCCAAGTTAACTTCCCTTTTAATTTTCGGATCTTACTTTGTTGATTTAATTGAATGATCAACTTTAAGCCCTCTTCAACAGTAGCTTTCTTCGTTTTATGACCTGTGACCTTCATGGCCTCGGTAATTAAATCTTCATCAATCTCTATATTTGTTCTCATTTATGTGTGTGTTTTTTATAAATATACACATAATTTGAAATTTTGGTTTTGTTATAATATGAAACAGGATAGAAATACATTGGAAATAAAGTTGAAATATTTCCTAAAGTATATTTCAAATATTTTTATTAGGGTGAAGGTCAATATCCACAATTATCGCACGGCAAATATTCATCATTATCTGTTTCAAGATATTTTGTCGAAGCTATATTTCACTTATAGTTCGCCGAACTAGTGTACTATTAAGTAAAGACATAAATTCCGCGAGGGAACACTAATTTCCACTAATATCGAGAATCAAATATCCTTTAATATCTATTATTGAGTTCCCCATCAATCATCCTCCAAATTCCCAATGGATTGCTTTCTTTCAATGCGTCTGGCAAAAGCTTTTCTGGCATGTCTTGAAAGGCGATCGGTCTGGCAAAACGCTTGATAGCATACGCTCCAACAGAGGTAGAGCGACTATCTGAAGTGGAAGGGTAGGGGCCGCCATGTTGCATAGCATATCCTACTTCGACGCCTGTTGGGACGCCTTTGAAAAGCAGCCTACCGCATTTTTCCTCTAGAAGATTGATAAGCGCTGATTTTTGAGAAAGCTCTTCCTCCTCTCCCCAAAGGGTTATGGTCAGCTGTCCTTGAAGTTTGCGGGCAATGGCAAGTAGTTCTTCTGAATCTTTATAGATTACCACTATAGCAAATGAACCAAATACTTCTTCTTGAAATAGGTCATCTTCCAGCCAGTCACTCGCCGTAATTTTTGCTAAAGCTGGATGGGCATTGATGATGTCTTCGGCAGAATTTATTTGCAACCACTCAAGCTCTTCTTTGCCTTTTAATTTAGAAAGGGAATCATAGTAAGCTTTTGCTATACCTTCATGCAACATAGGGGCAGCGGCAATCTCTTTGATTTCCTTTTTGACGGTTATGCAAAATGCATCTGCGTGGATTTGCGGTATCATGATCAAACCTGGATTGGTACAAAACTGCCCTGCTCCCAAAGTGAGTGAGCTTACAAAAGATTTTGCCAAACCTTCAATGTTGGATCCTAATTTATTTTCTAATGTAATAATTGGATTTACAGAGCCCATTTCTGCAAAAACAGGAATTGGTTCTTCCCTTTGATTGGCGAGATCGAATATAGCTTTACCACCTTTAAATGAACCTGTGAATGCCACCGCCTTAGCTATGCGGTGCTTTACTAACTCTTGCCCCTCTTCGACACCGCCCTCTACATGGGTAAACAACCCTGAAGGGAGTTTGGATTCTTCTATGGCTTTTGAAATCAATTGTCCAACCAATTCTGATGTCTTGGGATGTGCTGGATGTCCTTTGTAGATGACGGGACATCCTGCTGCCAATGCAGAAATAGTATCACCTCCAGCAGTAGAAAAAGCCAGTGGAAAATTACTAGCACCGAAAACTACCACTGGTCCGAGTGCCGTAAGGAATCTTCGGAGGTCTGGCTTAGGTGCCGGGGTTCTTTCTGGATTTGCATGATCTATGACTGCTTCTACCCAGCTTCCTTCTTCCGCCAAGTCAGCAAATAGCTTGATTTGTCCAACTGTCCTACCTAATTCTCCAGTGATTCTCCCTTCTGGTAAGTTTGATTCACTAGATGCCAATGGGATCAAGGTGGTTTTTTCAGCTTTGATATTTGAAGCTATTTTTCTCAAAAAATCCGCTTTGCTTTTTCCCGAGATTTTTTTGAATTGCAAAAATGCTTCTTGTGCGTCTTGGAAAATATGGTCGTAGTTCATGGATAATTATTTTAGTTATTGGTTGAATAGTGGATTAAGTTATTTTAGGGCAAATTCTCTGCTCTCGCAAAGCTTGTCCTGTAGAATTAATGGAGACAACAGAGGGACAAAGTCCACAGCGTCTAGTTTCTAGAACTGTCACGTCCTGATTTTACCTGACACTTTATTTATTCTTAACCTCTCGTTTTATAGGCAAGTCATTTCGAACGTAGAGAGAAATCTCGAACTGAAATTCACACCCCAACTTCAATTTTAACTTTCCAGTTTCAAATAGGGACTATACCTCCCCGCAATTCTGTGGGACAAGCTTCTCTCGAATGCATTCGGGATCGAGGTGACGTAGTCGTAGAAATATTGTTTCTTCTCATATCTGTCTGTCGCGTCCTGAAATTACTTATCACTTTTTTTATTGTTTTTCTTAACTTTCGACGACCATTCAATTGCCCTTTCAGGGCAGAAATGAACATGTCTTTTTATCCAAGCATAGGGTTATAACCCTATGCTAATGTCAAAAGCCCTTTCAGGGCAAGTCTTACTTTTATACTTTGTCGCCTCTCACGTCTCATATCTTATGTCTCAAATCTCATATCTCCCATCTCAAACCACCGGCCTATTCTCCAGACCTCTTTTGATGATGTTTTCTATTTTGATTCTTTCTTCGCCGACTAGGGTCAACCTTGGTGCTCTGACCCATTCTGTTCCGATACCGGTTAGCTGTTCTGCAAGTTTGATGTATTGGACGAGTTTGGGGTGGATATCCAACTCCAGAAGCGGCAAAAACCACCTGTAGATTTCCAATGCCTCTTCATATTTCCCTTCTTTCACCAAATTGAATACAGCAACAGTTTCTTTTGGAAATGCACAAACCAAACCAGCGACCCAACCATCGGCTCCCATTACCAATTCTTCCATAGCAAGCGTATCCACTCCGCATAGAATTTTGTAACGGTCACCAAATCGGTTTTTCATCCGTGTTACATTTGATATATCTCTGGTGGATTCTTTTATAGCTTGGATATTCTCACAGGCTGTTAGTTCTTCAAACATTTGGATTGTTACTAAAGTCTTGTAATCAACAGGGTTGTTGTATATCATTATTGGTAAATCGGTGCTGTTGGCTACGGCCTTGAAGTAAGTTACCACTTCTCTGTGGTCAGCCGAGTAGCGCATTGGAGGCAAAAGCATCAATCCAGAGGCACCCATTTCTTTGGCTTTTTCAGCCCAGAAAATCGCATCTTGGGTGGCTCCTTCAGCTATATTCAAAACTACAGGCACCTTTCCATTGATGTAATCTACCGTTTCGGTGGTGAGTTTGATTTTTTCTTCTTGAGAAAGTACTGATGACTCACCTAGTGTGCCTCCCAAGATGATTCCGTTCACCCCAGCCTCTAATTGAGCATCGATGTTTTTGAAAAACATTTCCATGTCCAAATTGCCATTTTGGTGAAATTTTGTAGTAACTGCCGGGAATACGCCTTGCCAATTCATATAGTAGATTTTTTTGATTGTTCCTTCTTTGTAAAAAGTTAATTAGAAATAGGTCTTTTAATTTGATGGTCCCTATTCTTTATGATTTTTAAGAGCTTACTTGGACATTTAATTCTAAGTCTAGAATGATGGCCATCCCAGCAAATGATTTCTTTTTTCAAAGTTACTATCTCTAAAAGTTATTTTGACATACAAATTTAGTCGTTCTCGGTACAATATTGACTAAAAAAAAATAGTGTGGTAACTAGGCGAAATTTGAAATGTAAGCTTTTTGTGTGGGAATGCTTTTGAATGGTAATTATAAAAAAAAAACCTCTTGAAAAGTTTCAAGAGGTTTTGGGATTGTATCAAATTTTTTTAGAAGTTGAAATTCAGTCTGGCAAAGATAAACCTTCCATTGAATCCCATTTGCTGGACTCTTCTGGAATACACAAACCTTCCTGAACTGAAGTTACCGCTATGGTTGTGGATATCCTGATAGACGTCAAATAGGTTGTTGGCGCCTACGTTCATTCTCAGGTTGTCTGATATTTTGTAGCTTACAGTCATGTCCGTGACGATTTTTGGCGAGAATGTCTGGTCAAGAGACTCTCTTTGACCAGTCAGGGAGTTGATAGGCCAAGTAGAAGGGTCAGTGCCCATAGTTGGGTCAAGAAACACTACTTTTCCAAATCTTACAGCTCTTGCCATGAAGGTGAATTTTCCTACATTGTAGTTTGCCATAAAACTCACTTTATCTCTTGGGCTAGCTACTTCTATTCGGCTTTGGTCTTCCCTGTTGAAGTAATTCCCAATCTGCCCTGTACTTTCTAATATTGGTGATGCTTTGATGATCGGGTTACCGTTGCCATCTTTCACGACTGAATTGTCAATCAATGTACCTGCTAAGATCAAATTTATGCTAGAGTTGTCTTTCAGAGGAATGGTATAGGTGATAACAGACTCTATACCTCTAGCTCTTGTGTCTATGGCATTGGTGAAGAAGTTTGCAGTATTGGCATTTGCCGCAGAGAGCTGTTCTGCCAATACAGGGTCTCCTCCATCTGTAAAGTTGTTTGTCAATACTATTCTGTCATCGATATCTATCTGGTAGGCATCAATGGTGATTTCTAAATTCTCAATTGGCAGAATAGTGGTGCCGAGTGCAAAGCTTCTTGAAGTTTCTTGTTTCAAAGAAGGTATTCCGAGAATCCTTGCAGGATCGCTATCGTTTCTAAAAGTACCTGCTTCTACCGGAACTAGACCTTGGCCGGGTAAAGTGACGAATAGAGTGTTGACTCTTGAGTAGAACCGCTGCTGCATAGAAGGAGCTCTAAATCCAGTTGAAGTGGATGCTCTCAAAATAAAGGCATCTGACACTTTGTATCTAGAAGCAATCTTGTAGTTTATCGTGCTCCCAAAGTCTGAGTAATTTTCAAACCTCAAAGCTGCTGCTACATTGAATCCTTCTGTGAATTCTTGGTCCAAATCTATGTATGCCCCGATATTGTTACGATTCCAAGTTCCTGCTGTAGAAGGGGAGAATCCAGCAAACACCTGTGCGCCAGCAGCAACACCGGAATTTGGGTCAAAATTTCTGTAGGAAGATTCCTCTCCGGCATTGATCGCAAATCTTTCAGTCCTAAACTCAGCTCCTGCTGCTACATTTAGTCCTTTTAGGATATCATATTTTTTCGAAGCATCAAAATTTACTGTATTCTGAAGGAAATTCAACCCTCCTGCATCAAATTCCCTTTGGAAGTTTGGTGTTTGTAAAGCTTGGGTATAATTGACCGAATTGGAGATCAAAAAGTCGAAAATGTTTTGTCCATAGGTATTGGATAAATCAAAATTCCACTCGCCTAGCTTGCCCGTTAGACCAATTGTATGTGACAGGTCTGTAATATCGGTATTGATTTCTGGCAAAAAGCCATTGGGATAGACTCCGAATACGTTCCCTCTTACTGCGGCAGGTACGGATGTAGGATATCTGTAAAAACCAGCGGCATTTCCTCTTTTGTTATTGTAACCACCAAAGGAATATAGTGAAAGTCCATTTTTGAAAGGAAGTGAAAGGTTGAACATCACGCCACCACTATTAACAGCTGAGTTTCCTATCCTCATGTCAAAATCTTCACGAGTAAGGTTTCTAGCAGCCAATTCTTGATCATCTATGTTTACATTGTTTTCCAACGGGAATATTTGTCCTGTATATGTGCCTGACCTGTTGGTGAAGCCTCTTCTGGAATATTCACCAGTAAGGTTCAAGAAGCCTTCATTTCCTAATTTGAGTCCATAGTTAAGTGCTGCACTGACCATGTTCCCATCTCTTGCAGAAGCACTGCTGTTTTGCCCATCATTGAGGATGTAGTTTCTGTCATAGTTGGTGATATGAGTTCCACCTGCTACGTTTCCAGAGAGACCCTCAGATTTTTTTAATACGATATTGATCACCCCTGCGATGGCATCCGAGCCATATTGTGCGGCGGCTCCATCTCTCAATATTTCGATTTTTTCTACAGCATTGGCAGGAATGGCGTTCAAGTCTGTACCTACTTGACCTCTGTTTACAGTACCATTTACATTGACTAGAGATGATTGGTGTCTTCTTTTTCCATTGACCAAAACCAAGACCTGGTCAGTGCCCAAGCCTCTCAATTGAGCAGGGTCCATGTGGTCAGTTCCGTCAGAAATAGTCTGTCTGCTTGATTGGAAAGAAGGTGCTATGTAGGTTAAAATTTGATTGAGGTCAATTTGCCCTACTGCATCTATTACTTTCGACACAGGAATGATGTCTACAGGTACTGGGGAGTCTATGCGGGATCTAGCTCCCACTCTGGTTCCTGTGACGATCACTTCAGATAGGTCTTTGTCGTCATTCGCCATGATCACACTTATTTCTGATCTGCTAGAAATGTTGATTTCCTGTGTTTTCATTCCTACAAATGACACGATGATAAAGCTACTTCCTGCGGGAATTTCCAAAGAAAAGTTACCATCCAAATCTGTTGTTGTTCCAATACTGGTGCCTTTTACTAATACAGATGCGCCTGGAAGACCGAGACCATCCTCTTCGGTTGTTATTTGGCCTTTTAAGGTTTTTGATTGAGCATGCAGATGCTGCCCTAAGCTTGAGATGATCAAAATCATCAGGATTAATAATTGTTTTTTCATAAGGTAAAAATTTAGTTTGTTTAAAGAATTTTTGAAATAAAGAAGTCATAGCTTTGAGGAATTCAAAACTATCCTAATGGCTATTTAATAAAGTTTTTGTTCCGAGATTCTGTTGATTTTGAACAGGTTTTATGGTTTTCAAAAACTATTTCTATACAATCAAGCCTCCTTTTGGTTAAAAAATATTCCCCAAGAGAAGGTGGTATAAAGAAGGGTCCTTAAAATTTGTGACAGCAAGGATATCTTCTGATTTTCTGAGCGGTAAACGAGGCTCAAAGTAAATAATTATAATCGACAAAACAAAACGTCCACAACTTCAAATCCAAACGTCCTTTGAAATTTATCACATAAAAATAATTTAAAGGTGATTTAAAACAGCATTAAACTGCCATTTGGGTTACTCAAATCATAAT
>NZ_JAKZGS010000033.1 GCF_022549695.1 Belliella calami
AACCTTTGTGATAGAGCCATCAGCATCCACAGCATTTGCTGCAATGTTAATTGGGTCACCTACAAAAAACTGATCATTGTCTGAGGGTGCAGTGATCGTTATTTCGGGTGAGTTATTTGGTCTTTCGGTCACCAGAATGTTGATTTCAGTTGATGAAGCAGTAGAGGCATTGTCGTCTGTAGTTCTAGCGGAAATGACATGATTTCCAAGAGGAGCATCATTCCATACAAAAGCAAAAGGAGCTTGTGTATCAGTTGTCAAGAGGTTATTTCCCGCAAAGAATTCGACCTTTGTGATAGAGCCATCAGCATCCACAGCATTTGCTGCAATGTTGATTGGGTCACCTACAAAAAACTGATCATTGTCTGAGGGTGCAGTGATCGTAATGGTAGGAGTTGTGTTTTCGGGTAATGTGACATTTATAGAGATTACCTCAGACTTACCTTCAATTCCATCTGAACTTAGCGCTATCGCTTGTAGATTGTGCTTGCCAACAGGCAGGTTGGGGATTGCTATTTGAAATGGGGTATTTTGTGTAGATCCAACAATCGAGTTATTGACTAAAAAATCTACTTTTTCGATCGATATATCATCATCAATCAATGAAACAGCAAGTTGTATTGGGGTTTCTGCAAAAAAAAAGTCGCCATCTGAAGGAGAAATCCAATTGATTTGCGGAGCTGATAATTCCTTGTTGACTTTTATGGAGATTAATTCAGAATAACTTTCCTCACCATTTATATCAATTATTCTAGCTTGCAGCATGTAAGTGCCAATGGCCTCAAAAAAGTGTTTGAAAATAGAGGGCTCTTTTAGAAAGGTTTTTATTGAGGAGTTATTGACAAGAATTTCAATTTTTTCGATTTCGGCAGAACCGATTGAAGCTTCTACCTCTATTTCTAGAGAGTCACCTAAGTTGATTTCTTGATCAATTTTAGGAGTAATCAATGAAATCGAAGGTGGGATGGATTCTTGGATTTTCTCATCTCCCACTTTGATCAAGGCAACGGAAGAGAATGGAGGGATTTCTACCGAACCCGAAAAGGGATTGTTGTAAGCATCTACATAAGCACCATTTATTGGGTATTTTTGGGAGCTGTTTGAATCATTGTATTGGAAAAAGACATAGTCTTCATGTCTTCTAAAATTGACTTCTGCCTCATAAAATTCAACGTCGTCAAGTGCATAGGTAAAATCTTCTAAATTTGATTTAAATGTTACTAAAGTTGATTTTGCTTCGATTTTACTTTGAAAAATAAATTCGAATTCTTGTGTGTCTTTACTTATTTTAAATCCTTGTTCTTTTGAGAGTTTCCTCCATGGTGTTCCATTTTCATTAATTTCAATTGATATAAATCCATCTTTATTTGACTTAGCTGAAAAACGAAGAATATAATAGGAGTTTTCAGCTAATTTTCCAGTTTCTAAAGTGAATTGAGAATTCAAAGATGAATTTATTAAAACGTGACCATCTTTAAAATAGCCTGATTGTGACCAATTTCGATTGCAATTGTTGTTGCAGTATGTTTTTTGCACATGATTTTTGAAACTTTCATTTTGAAATAGATTTTCATTTAATTTTTCGTGATTTAGTGAAAAATTGTAATTTACTGGAGAAATTTTTCCGTTTTTATCTCTATTCCACCAAAATAAATTCATCAATTTACTTTGAATATTTAAGTTAGTAAACATAAATTCTTGCAAAAATCCAAAATCATTTCCAAGAGGATTTACATAGTGGTTTTTATCAAATTCTCCCATTAATTCAAAATCCTCTTTTATAGAAAAAATCTTGACAAAATTATTGTTTGGAATAGGGTTTAAAAATATATTGTTTTTTATGTTTACATTTCGAACTTCCTGGCCATGCTCATCATGACTTAGTAATACACTTTGGTAACAATTAAACATCAAGTTCTTTTGAAAGACTATGTTTCTTGCATTATGAAAGTAAACGCCACTGTTTGAAATGTTTGCTGTTGAGTTATTTTTAATTTCAATACCAGAAGAATTGTCGTCCAAGTAAATACCTTCTATTGGGGTGGGGTTTATTGTGTTAAAATATGGAGTTCCTTCTTTATAACCAATACCATTAATAATAATGTTGTTTTCTATAGATCTACCAGTTTTGTTGAGGTTTCCGGGCCCTTCCCATGTATAAATTCCTCCCCCATCAGATTTATGCATGCAAAAGTTATCAATGAAATTATTTTTGACAATTGTATTATTTCCTCCAAAATTAATTGCATTGTAGCCTGTATTATAAATTCTGTTTTTTTCAATTAATCCGTTATGAGAATCATTGGTAGTATATATAGCTTGACCGTTTAAATCGGAACTTTTCCCCATTCCATTAAAAGTAAAAGTATTGGAAATTTTATTACTTTTTATAACAATGTTTTTTGTGGAATTTTCTATGTAAATACCATTGTTTAGTGAATAATTTATATCACAATCAGAAATCTCTAAATTGTGTGAAAGTATTCCTTCTACTGCATTTTCTGCCATAAATGAAATATTTGATTTTAAAATCTTAACATTTATTCCACCTTGAATTTTTATTCCCGAGTTATTTGCTCCTCTGAAATCTAATTCCGTAACGATAATATTTCCTTCTTCCCAATCAAAATGCATTAAATAAGGAAGTTTACTAATATGTATTTTATGGTTTGATGGGATTTCATGGCCAAAATAAATCATAATTTTCTCCGTCTTCTTATCATAACACCATTCTCCAAATCTATCTAGAGTATTTATATGATTTTGGACAAAGAAACCATAATTTTTAGAGGCAGTATAATGCGAGTTTGTTTGTTGGAAGTTAATTATACTTCCTGAACTACTATTGATAAAATGTCTATCAATAATCCAAGGATTTTTTCGAATTACAATTTCTCCTCCTGACCAATCTAAAGATCCATTCAAATCTGTTGAAAGGATTGTGTTATTGTTAGGTGTAGATGTAATGTTAAGATAGCCTTTATTTTCTTCGTCAAAGTTTGGAAACCTTCCTAAACTAAATAGTGTGTTATCTATAGTTAAAACATTGATTTTTTCAATATTTGAAAACTTATCTTTAGACTCATAAATCCCATTTCCTACTGATATCCACTCATTGACTTCTTCCAATGAAGTAATAATTGGTTTGTCGCCGTCCCCATAAGCCCCAAAAGTAATAGGTGCTGAAATTGTCCCAGACCTTGTGATATGGATAGTCCCGTAAAAAGAATCCCCTCTTTTAAAAAGGATTCTATCTCCAGGAGAGATACTTAGAAATACTTTGTTCAATTTTTCAATAGATTTCCAAGGTGTGCTTTCATTTTGGGCTTGGGCAGCAGTTCTGCTGTCATTGCCTTCAGATGAAGAAAAGTAGTAAGTGGCAGCTTGGGTATTAGAAATTAAAACAAAGAATGACAAGATAAGTAGTATGACTATTTTGAAGTGTACATAGTAATCTGTTTTCATACTAATTTATTATTAATGGGGTGAAGGTGTTTTTTGATTCAATAAATCAAATGTTGATAGGGTGTATTTTGCAATTTGTTTCTTGAATAAAGAATTTTGAGTTTTTGAGTTTATTTTAATGTATTTAAAACAAACTTTATGTCAATATATTTTATTCCAAAGGATTTGATAATAAACATTATAAATGAAATAGAATCAAAATTTTAAATAGATTTTTTTGTGTAATCTTAAACTTTAATGGAAATCAGAATATTGTTAAGACCATAGATCATAATTTTAGTTACAGTTTTTTTTCGGTTTGATGTGATGTAATTATTAGAATATCAGTGAAATATGAATTTGTTTTCCATGGATACGATTTTTAATAATTCAATTTAACTTTTTGTAAAAGGTTTAGAAATAAAACCAAAGGCCTGAATAACTAATCCTTGTAGGGAAATAATTTTTTATAAGAATAATGAATGCATAAAAATGTTTTTTGAATAATGAATTTTGTTTTTCAAATTTTCTTTTTACATTTATACCTAGAAATCAAATAATGATTCAATAAATATTATTAAGCTATGAATACGAAGGTTCTTCAGAAATACAAAACAGTAAACCTCTTTGGATATTCTGTTTTTAGTGATTCATTGGATAATATAGACTTTAGTGAAAAGCATGTCATTAATACCATAAATCCTCACTCTTATCATGTGGCCCTAAATGATGATTTTTTTAATGAGTCTTTGAATGAATGTGATATTTTATTGCCTGATGGAATCGGTATTGTTATAGCAAATAAATTTTTAAATGGGTCAAGTATTCAGAAGATTGCAGGTTATGATTTGTTTATGCATATTTTGAATAGGAATAAGTCTAACTCAATTAAATGTTTTTTCCTCGGCTCTACTGATAGTACACTAGAAAAAATAAGTAAAAGGTTAAGAAAAGAATATCCTAATGTGGAGTTTGAATCTTTTTCTCCTCCATTCAAAAGTTTTTTCTCAGAAGAGGATAATAAAGAAATGATAAGGAGAATAAATATATTTAGCCCTGATTTTCTATTTGTAGGGATGACAGCTCCTAAGCAAGAGAAATGGACAAGAGAAAATTTGGAAGAATTAAATGTAAAAGTCATATGTAATATAGGTGCTGTTTTTGATTTTTTTGCAGGCACAACAAAAAGAGCGCCAGTTTTTTTAATCAAGTTTGGCCTTGAGTGGATGCATAGGTCTTTTACAAGTACAAGGTTGTTAAAACGGACTTTAACATCAAGTCCATTATTCTTACATTATATTTTGGTAGAATACATGCGGAAACTAATAAAACCAAATATAGAAAATGTTAGCAAAACTGAATCTAAGAGTTTTCATTTATAATAAAATATAAAAAACTGTTTTAAAGTTTATAAATATCTGTGTTGAATTTAACACTAGAGATTGATTCTATTAAAAGTGGATAAAAATGTAAAAATTTAATTTGGTCTTAATTTTGAATTTTACCTTCCAATTTTAGAGAGGCATCTTTAGGGTCTTTAAAATTCCATCACTTAACAAAAAAGTTTTACTATAACTCAGTTTGATTACTACTTATTAATGAAAAGGCGTTTGATGATAATTAGCAAAATTTGTTTTGTAGACTCTTATTTAAAATGTTTAAGCTAGTTGATTGGCTATTTATATTTTGATTATATACATTCCTTTTTAAAAAAAAAGCGATGTAAAAATTAAAAATGGTTTATAAAATCATATTACAATTAAATCACGCAAAGTTTATCACACTAAAAAGTATCTTTATGCTAACAGTTTTATCAGCTTTATTTGTTTTCGGAGTGTCGGTCGTGATTTTACCACCAATCATTTCATTCCTGAACTTCAAAGGTATAGGAGACAAGATTGACGAGAGAAGGATGCACACTAGTTTTATTCCGACGGCTGGTGGTCTTGGTGTATTGTTGCCTGCTTTGGTGACAATTTTTATGTTTTCGAATATTTTGAATGATTTTGACCTCGTAATTATTGGTTTGTGTATCTCGATGGTTTTTGTGACAGGTTTAATTGATGATTTGAAAAATCTCATGGCAATAATCAAACTAGTCGCTTTAATCATTCCAACTTGTATAATCATGTTTTTTCTAGATTTAAAAATAGAATCTTTTCATGGTCTTTTTGGAGTGTACGAAATACCAGAGATGGTTGGCGTACCGCTTACTTTATTGGTTATAGTGTTTTTGACTAATGCATTTAACCTTATCGATGGAGTAGATGGTTTGCTAAGCACTGTGTCTTCGTTTGTTTTCATGGTTTTTGGGGCGTGGTTTTTATCGATTGGAGCGTATTCTTTTGCCTTGATTTCATTGGCATTTCTTGGAGGTACAATAGCTTTTCTCGTTTATAATTGGGCTCCAGCCAGGGTATTCATGGGGGATTCGGGTTCCTTGAGTATTGGCTTTGCCGTTTCTATTTTGGCTTTGGCTTTTTTGAAAGCCAATGATTCTTTGCCTATTGAAAATGCATATAAAATAATCTCTCCTGTTACTGTGATTACAGCGCTTGTGGTCTATCCTGTGTTCGATACATTCAGAGTATTTTTTCTTAGAATCATAGAGCGAAGATCTCCTTTCTCTGCTGACAAGAAACACATTCATCATTTTTTGTGCGAGCTCAATTTTAGTGCAAGATTGATTTCGATTACATTGCTTGGGTTTAATGCACTTATATTTTCTGCAGTTTTTGCCCTTAGTGGTATCGATGACTCAGTTTTATTTATAGGAGTAGCACTTTTCCTCTTGATGTGTAGCCTAGTGATGCCTATTTCAAAAAGAATCTATCTGACTATATTGAGGGAGCAGGATCTCAGAAAACAGAAGGTGGGTGTAAACTAATTCTTGATACAGAATTGTCCAACAGTCAGATGTATTTGTTCTGTTTACCGTATATTTTACTGCCTTTCTTTCTGATTCCGCTGACCTTTATCTTTTTTCCTTAACCCTCTAATCATTGAGAGTTAAAGCAAAATAGTTTTATTAAAACTCTCTAGCCCTATTCGTTAATTATTTTCAAGCAATCTTCCTCTGTTATTTTTGTATAATTATCCGCAGTGACACCAGTAGGTGAATGTGTCACTTATAATAATGTAGATAATCGTCAACTACTCAGCGGTGCACAATATTCTACAGTCATCCCACCACAGTAGATTGAAATGAGCTTCAAACAATATTAAAAATGACTAATGGTGTAAGAGCGGATAAAGATGTATTTTTTATTTAGGCGTTAAAATAGTGTTTGAATATCAAAAAATGTATTTTGAATTAAGTAAAAAGTAATTTAAATAAATTTTTTCTTTCCATAACTTGGTTATAAAAAACAAATAATTGTATATTTGATGCAGTTAACAATATTTGAAAATATCAGCTATTGTTGATGTCACATGTTAGGGCATTTAAAAATTCTAAAAATGTATTCGAAGAATTATTTAAGATCAAGTCAACAGTCAAGTTTGCTTCGTGCATCAGTTTTTCTTCTGTTTTTCATTTTTCCTGTATTTTCTATAACTGCTCAAAATATTATTCAAGTAAGTGGAAATGCGAATAATGTTCCTATTAAAGAAGTTAGTCTTATAGTAAACAAGGGTGGTGAAGATGAATTTATTTATACTCAGAAAGAAAGGGGTATGTCAAACCCAATTCCTGAAAATGTAAGTGTAGAAATAGAATCAATTTTATTAGCGAATGGAGAAAGAATTTTTGCAACTTCTAGGTTTCCTGAGGTAAAGAGTGCTAATGAATTGTTAGGGACAAGTATAAACCCTGAGGGAATTAGAGTAATTAAGTTTGATCATTCTTCAGAGAGTGAATTTTTATCGCACTCAAACAATCTAGATGAATTTTTAAGGTCACTTTCGCATGTAGTCTCTGTTCCAGATTTAAGGTCTTATTGGGATATAAACTCAAACGATATTCTTAACGAATTTTCTCCTTTTGTTGATGTTATTTATCCAAATCAAATACCACAGTCTGGATATATCTTGATTTCAGAAAGGAATGGTAACTCTAAAATGGATTTAGTTCCATTAGATGAAAATGGGGAGGTTATAGTAGAGGCAAATAGAATTTCTTTCATTGCTCAGTTTGATTGGAACACTGGTGTGAATCATCAAATTAATTACCCTGACCAAAAACAATGGTTGACTGTCTTTAATCCCGAACTTTTCGATTCAGAAATTCCAATATTTGGTTTCCGTGTTTTTGATAGACTCGAATCGGATGGAAAAATTATCTTTTTTGCAAGGGATTTGTCCGCAGCACCAGATAACCTTTGTCCAATTTTTGCATCTGTTGGTTCTGAAAATGCAGGCAATATATTCCAAAATGATGAACTTGACGGGATAGCACTGAATCCCCAAGATATTAACCTCTCTGTTTTTGATGACCAAGGTGTTCTGTCTCTTGGATTTATTCAACTTGATCAAGACCCTAGCTCACCTACTTTTGGAAATATTTCTGTTTCTCCAAATGCAACTCCCGGAAATTATGCCTTTGAGTATGAGATAGAAGACAAACTTGATGGTAGAACTGATAGGGCCCAAGTGACTGTTAGGATTATTGAATTTTTAGAATTGGAAAGTAATACTTATTGTGAAGGTCAGCAAGCAGATGAGTTGTTTATTTCTTCCAATAGGGTATCAGGTTTTACTTATAATTGGTATGTGAATTCGATTAATTCCAATCAAGGAGGTACATTGATCACTGAAGAGACTTCTCCAAGATTGGTACCGCCTACTAGTCAGGAAGGCGTTTATTACTATTACGTAGTAGTTACAAATGATTGTGGAGAATCTTTGACTTCTTCTGTTGCTGAAATCACCGTTTTGACTACTGATGCACCTTTGGCTACTGGGAACATAACTGAATGTGCGCTTGAATCTATTCAAACTCTGAATGCAAACGATGCAATCATAGCTGTAGAAGGGACGGAAATTGTTTGGTTTAATTCGCCTGATGGTGAAGATCTCGTAACTGCACCAATCCTTAATGAAATTGGTTCTGTCACTTATTATGCAGAAGCTGTAAATCAAGTCACTGGTTGTTCTTCAATTCTTAGAACCCCTGTTGTTCTTACATTGGATGATTGTAGGTTGGCAATCGTAAAATCAGTGGACCTTTTGGAAATTGATGGGCCAACCATTTTGAATTTCACCATTGAAGTGACCAATCCTGGAACTGTTGCTGCTACTGGTGTTGTCGTTACTGACCCACTTACGAATGGGAATGAGCCTTTACAATTGCTTGAAGGAGATGATAACGGGGATAATGTCCTTGATTTGAATGAAACATGGATTTATCAGACTACTTATGAAGTAAGCCAAGAGTTAATTGATCTTGGTTTAGATATAGTTAACACAGCATTTGTAAATGCTAACGAAACTCCTGAATTCCCCTCTTCGACTACTACAGTTGTCAATAATAACAGTAGCATATCCCTTAGCAAAACAGCAGATAAGACAGCAGTAAGTGAGGCAGGCGAAGTTATCATCTACACCTTGACTGTTACGAATACAGGCAACACGACTTTGACTGATGTGCTTATTATAGATGCTAAACTTGGGGTTGAGGAAAATATTGGGACTTTGTCACCAGGCGAGAGCAGTTCAATATCGGCTAGCTACACAGTTACGCAAGAGGATATTGATTCAGGAAGCATTTTGAATGCAGCAAGTGTAGAGGGTACAGATCCAAATGGTGAAATTCCGGAAGGTTCGGATGAAGTAGAAACGCCAGTTAATCAAAACAGTAACATTGTCCTAAGCAAAACAGCAGATAAGACAGCGGTAAGTGAGGCGGGCGAAGTTATTGTCTATACCTTGACGGTTACGAATACAGGCAACACGACTTTGACTGATGTGCTTATTATAGATGCTAAACTTGGGGTTGAGGAAAATATTGGGACTTTGTCACCAGGCGAGAGCAGTTCAATATCGGTTAGCTACACAGTTACACAGGAGGATATTGATTCAGGAAGCATTTTGAATGCAGCAAGTGTAGAGGGTACAGATCCAAATGGTGAAACTCCGGAAGGTTCAGATGAAGTAGAAACACCGGTTGATCAAAATAGTAGCATTGCGCTAAGCAAAACAGCAGATAAGACAGCAGTAAGTGAAGCGGGCGAAGTTATCGTCTACACCTTGACTGTTACGAATACAGGCAACACGACTTTGACTGATGTGCTTATTATAGATGCTAAACTTGGGGTTGAAGAAAATATTGGGACTTTGTCACCAGGCGAGAGCAGTTCAATATCGGTTAGCTACACAGTTACACAGGAGGATATTGATTCAGGAAGCATTTTGAATGCAGCAAGTGTAGAGGGTACAGATCCAAATG
>NZ_JAKZGS010000034.1 GCF_022549695.1 Belliella calami
AAACGCCAGTTAATCAAAACAGTAACATTGCGCTAAGCAAAACAGCAGATAAGACAGCGGTAAGTGAGGCGGGCGAAGTTATTGTCTACACCTTGACTGTTACGAATACAGGCAACACGACTTTGACAGATGTGCTTATTATAGATGCTAAACTTGGGGTTGAGGAAAATATTGGGACTTTGTCACCAGGGGAGAGCAGTTCAATATCGGCTAGCTACACAGTTACGCAAGAGGATATTGATTCAGGAAGCATTTTGAATGCAGCAAGTGTAGAGGGTACAGATCCAAATGGTGAAACTCCGGAAGGTTCAGATGAAGTAGAAACACCGGTTGATCAAAACAGTAACATTGTCCTAAGCAAAACAGCAGATAAGACAGCAGTAAGTGAGGCAGGCGAAGTTATTGTCTACACCTTGACGGTTGCGAATACAGGCAACACGACTTTGACTGATGTTCTTATTATAGATGCTAAACTTGGGGTTGAGGAAAATATTGGGACTTTGTCACCAGGCGAGAGCAGTTCAATATCGGTTAGCTACACAGTTACACAGGAGGATATTGATTCAGGAAGCATTTTGAATGCAGCAAGTGTTCAGGGTACAGATCCAAATGGAGAAACTCCCGAAGGTTCGGATGAAGTAGAAACACCGGTTGATCAAAACAGTAGCATATCCCTAAGCAAAACAGCAGATAAGACAGCAGTAAGTGAGGCGGGCGAAGTTATTGTCTACACCTTGACTGTTACGAATACAGGCAACACGACTTTGACTGATGTGCTTATTATAGATGCTAAACTTGGGGTTGAAGAAAATATTGGAACTTTGTCACCAGGCGAGAGCAGTTCAATATCGGTTAGTTATACAGTTACGCAGGAAGATGAGTTTGCTCAAGTCCCAATTATCAATATTGCCAATGTTACAGGTCAAGATGGGTTAGGGAATTTAGTAGAAGATGAAGATCAGGTTGATGTCGATGTTATTTGTGAAGGAAGGACTAAGATTCAAGGGATTGTATTCAATGCTGATAATGGTGAGCCATTGGCAGGTGTTCCTGTTACATTGATACCTCAAGAAGGGACTTCTGGACAGGTATTATTGCAAGTTACGCAAGCAGATGGAAGGTATTTTTTCACCGATATTGTGCCTGGAGACTATCTTATACAAGTTCAAGATGCCAACCTAAACAGTGCGAAGGGTTTGTATCCAGTGGAGTCATCCCTATTCTTTACGAGAATCGAAAATTGTAATTTCATAACAAAAGACTTTGGGTATGAAACTTTTGATGGAAATGTAATTGGTGATTTTGTTTGGTACGACTTGAATGGTAATGGGGTGCAAGATGAGTGGTATGATGCGAATGATGACAATGAAGTCACATTAAATATTCCAGATGAAAATGGCTATGTAGATTTTGATGCTTGGGAGTGGATTGATTTCAATGGCGATGGCAGATTTGATGGGCCAGAAAATGAAGGCGAACTAAGGAAAGCTGGTTTTGGAAATTCAAACAGCGCCAATATTCAAGTGAGTGGACCAGAAGGTTACTTTGAAGAGATTCAAATCGGGATATTAGGGTATTATAGAACTAGGCCGTCAGCCTTGGGTGCTTATACCGTGGAATTAGTTATAGACGAGGAGCTTGAACTTGCAGCCGAAGCTATAGGGAATTCCGGTAAAGTGAAAGTGATCCCTAATTTCGGTGGTAGAGTCAAAAGCGATCCAATTATTGAGTGTGGAGTTACTACAGGCAATCCAATTGAGTTTACACTTAATACAAGTTCTAGAGTCAGGTTAGACATTGATTTTGGTGTCAGATGTCAAGAAGTTCATGTTGTTAGGCCGATCATCGCAAATGATGATGATATGGGTGAATTTAGGGTTAGCCATGAAGGTCTGATAGGAAATGTCTTGGAGAACGATTTGTTAGATGGTCAAAGACCAAATCCTGATGATGTTGATTTTGTATTCACAGATTTGGATGGGATCCTAGGTTTGCTGATCAATCCAAATGGTGAGTTGAGCTTGATACCAGGG
This sequence comes from Belliella calami, assembly GCF_022549695.1. Taxonomy (GTDB): domain Bacteria; phylum Bacteroidota; class Bacteroidia; order Cytophagales; family Cyclobacteriaceae; genus Belliella; species Belliella calami. The sequence goes on from NZ_JAKZGS010000034.1 coordinate 2,034, forward strand.
TTGAATGAAGCGCGAGAATATCGATTGCGATATCTCTTAAGCGAAGTTATTAATCCTGATAATATAGACAGTGCTTTTGTAACCTTTAGACTTTTGGAAGATGTAGTTGATTTGGCAATTTCAAAAACTTCTTTTGAAGTAGAGATTTTCGAAGGTGATGAATTTGAATATGAAATCATCATTGCCAACAATGGTGACGTGGATGTTACAGATGTTGAGATTGTTGATGAGCTTCCCAATGGAGTCACCTATATCAGTTCGGCGATTGTTTCAAGCAGTAGTTTAATAGACCCTTCTCTGAATGTTGTTGGAGATAGGTTGATTTGGACAGTCCCTGTTTTTCCAGCAGGTGAGACGATGACAATTAGGGTTTTGGTGAAGGCAAATGCACTTCCAAACGGATCTGAATTGACCGTTACAAATGTGGTCACTGTCACATCTTCTGGTGAGGAGTCAAATCCTGATGACAATACGGCAACCGATACGAATACCATCAAGCCGTTTTTTATTCCGAATGTAATAACGCCAAATGGGGATTCACTGAATGATCAATTTGAGATAAAGGGTCTTGGGAAGTTTCCAAGTAATGAAATAGTAATAATCAACAGGTACGGGGATCATGTCTTCGAAAGAATTAATTATCAAAATGACTGGTCTGCTGAAGGTCTTCCTGCAGGAACATACTTCTATATCTTGGTAGGTACAGATTCCCAAGGCAGAAGTCATGATTTCAAGGGTTGGGTACAAGTAATTAAAGAATAATCGAAGCATTATGAAAAAGATTTTCAATTTACTAGGAAAAGCTTTACTGGTGACACTGATTTTTTCGGGAGTCGTTGAGGGTCAACAGTTGCCTCAGTTTAGTCAATATATTTTCAATGGTCTTCATATCAACCCAGCATATGCTGGGTACAAAGGCGAACCTTATATACAAAGTACTTATAGGAGTCAGTGGGTAAATCTTCCTGGAGCGCCAAAAACTTTCACTGTCACAGCAGATTTGAGTGCAAATGAGGGGCTTATGGGTTTTGGTTTGTCAATTTTATCTGATAAAATTGGCCCTACAAATACTAATGGAGCAATGCTCTCTTACGCCTATAGAATCCAGACTGGTAGGGAGTCGTTTTTAGGTATGGGGATAAGTGCTGGTGCTAGCGAATATGCTATAGATGGAGATATGATGAGATTCAATGATCCAAGTGATCCAAATATACCAGAGGGAAGGGTGAATTTATTCACTCCAAACATGAATATGGGGCTTTTCTTTCACAATACTCGTTTCTATGCTGGTTTAAGTGCATTCAATATGATTGGCAAAAAAGCGTTGGAGCGAGAGGATATTGCTTTGGCTTACCATGATTTTCACTATTATTTTACAGCTGGTGTCATGGTACCTATATCAAGCAGTGTTCAGATCAAACCTTCTTTTCTTATCAAAGAGGTAAAAGGAGCACCTACAAGTTTTGATATCAATGCCATGTTTCTTTTCAAAGAAAGATTGTGGTTAGGGACATCATATAGGTCAAATGTACAAGTAGGAATGGAAAATCTTCAAGATAATCTCAACCAAAGAAATGCAGTGGCATTTATTATGGAGATCTTTGCCACAAGTAATTTGAGGCTAGGATATGCATATGACCACAATATAAATGTACTTAGTGACTACAGGAATAATTCCCATGAGATTTCTGTAGGATACTACATTAGCCCTAGAAGTGTGAGCATGAAAAATCCAAGATGGTTCTAATTATGAAAAATATTTTTACGATAGCAATCCTATTTATGCTGACTTCTTTGAGTTCAGTGACAGTTTATGCACAAAACCCTCTTCTAAGATACGCAGATAAGCAGTTTGGACTTGCAAACTATCCAGAGGCAGCAGAGGCGTACGAACAGGCCTTTGATAGAAAAGAAAAATATCAGACAGCCAAGAAAGTAGCGCAATCCTATTCGATCATGCGTGATTACCAAAAATCAAATGTCTGGTGGTCAAAGGTGATTTCTTTTGAAGAGGCAACGAGGGTAGATTATCAGGAATTTATCGTTTCTTCTTATCAAATGTCAGATGGAAATTTGGATTTGGACTCCTTGTTGAAAGATAGCGCATTTTCCAAAATTGATTTCCCTGAAATACAAGAAGAAAAACTAAACGACCTGTATAAAAATAGAACAAATTTAAAGCTGGTTCCAGTAGAAGGTGTAAATAGTGAAGGTTCTGATTACGGTCTTTCATTGGATGAAGGAGGAAATGTCTATTTCTCAACAGATAGAGGTGATGTGATTCCAACAGAAAAAGCTCCTATTAGACTTGATTTGAATAATATTTACAGTGAAGAAAAATATGACTTCAATGATAGACAGTTTTTCAGGATTATTAGAAAAGATTCAACTGGTGCATTGACTAAGTTGGAACTGGATGATCTGGAAGTAATGCATTTTTCAGATCCAAGCTTTATGTACGAAAAGGGCTTGGTATTCTATACAGCGACCAGAAATATCACCAAAGCAGGAAAAAAACGATCTATTGAGGTTGGGACAGAGATTTTTTATAGTAAGATAAATGAAAACGGTATTTTATCTTCCTCTAAAAGCCTTTCCTTCAATGATGCGATTAGCTATAGTGTGATGCATCCTTTTGTCGATGAAGCCAATAAGAAGATCTATTTTTCTTCTGATATGCCTGGAGGCTATGGGGGAGTGGATCTTTATTTTGTCAATTACGACGATGACCTTAACTTTTCTGAACCTGTCAATCTTGGGTCAACCATCAATACATCCAAAAATGAAAGCCACCCTTATACTATAGGAGACAAACTGTATTTCTCATCAAACGGACACTTTGGTCTTGGGGGCTTGGATGTTTTCGTTGTTGATTTTTCTCAATCAAACCCTCAGAAGGTTGATAATTTAGGCGCTCCAATCAATTCCACTAGGGATGATTTTGCCTATAGTCAAGGACCAAATGGAAAAAGATTTATTTCTAGTGACCGCGTCGGTGGAGCTGGTATGGATGATGTCTATAGTATTGAATATTCAAGCAAAACATTGTTGGCCAGGGTTATGGATTGTGATGAAGTAATGATCAAAGAGCAATTTGATGTGGAACTTAGAGGTTCAAATCAAGATAATGACATTACTTCCGAAAGAAGAAATGATGGGGCTGTGATTGCTTCCCTTTCGCCTGATAGCAATTTCGAATTGAAAATTAGCAAAAAGGGTTATTTCAGTATTTTTGACAATACACTTAGTACTGTGAATTTGGAAGAAGATACTTTGAGAAAGGACTATAGGCTTGCCAAAATCCCTTATCAAATGCCTGTTTATGTAGATATAGTATATTACGATCTGGACAGTTCTGCGATAAGACAAGATGCAGCTACCACCCTTGACAAGCTCGGCTCCTTGATGCAGAAGTATCCTTTCTTAGACCTATTGGTAGGGTCACACACAGATGCTCGCGCTTCTGATGACTACAATCAAGAGCTTAGCCAAAGAAGGGCAAAAGCAGTATTGGAGTTTTTGTCTAAGTATAACATTGAAGAAAATAGGGTGCGAGCAGATTGGTATGGGGAGGATAGATTGACAAATGATTGTGGAGATGGAGTACCTTGCCCTGAAACAGACCATCAATTGAACAGAAGATCGGAGTTGATATTGGAGGCTTTCCCTGATCCAAACAAAGATTATGAACTTCCTGCCGAATTCTTGGATAAGGATATCTGTGATGAATTTGGGATTTTTGAAGAGTTGCAAAAGCAGCTGAACGAGATTCCGATCGTATATTTTGACTTTGATAAATCTACAATAAGACCAGTACATAAAATGGAACTGGAAAGAACTGCCTTGATGATGAATCGCATACAAAACCTAAGTCTTTATATCGCTGGTCATACTGACCAAAGAGGGAGTGACGAGTATAATAAGCCTCTATCGGAGCGAAGATCAAAAGTGGTCATGGACTATTTGATCAACAGAGGAGTAGAGGAGTCAAGGATGCACTTCGAGTGGTTTGGCAAAACTCAACCTATCCATGATTGTGGGGTTTGTAATGAATCCCAACACCAACAAAACCGAAGAACTGAATTGAAATTGAAGAGATAAGTAATCCAATCATTTAGATTGGGAAAAGAAACAAGAGAATTGTTTAATTGCAAAAGAGGTTATTTTAAGATACCCTAACCTGTAGATTTATTAAAGGACCATCTGTTTCGGGTGGTCTTTTTTCTTTTCCGTCTTTTTTCCTGACTTCGACACTGGGACACCCAAAATCAAAAATCGAACATTTTTGCCAGTTTTTGCTGACTCTCGTTCAAAAACAGGGTTTTCCTCAGCTTTTTCCCTGTTGATTTGAGTTGGATTTCTACTGT
>NZ_JAKZGS010000035.1 GCF_022549695.1 Belliella calami
CTTTTTAATAATCTGAGAAAACAATGTAATATTACACATGAGAGGTCTTTGTTTTTGGTGCAAACCCAAAATACACATTTTGGGCAAAAATTCAGACCTCTCATATTTTATTTAGGACGCTATTGACCAGATATGAAATTAAATATTTTGGACATATTTGTATCCAATGTTTTGTTATTTTCGTCCACCAAAACAGAATCATGGTAGACCATGATGTTATCTGTAGTTTTTGAAAACAACTTAGAGATTTTATCCAGACTCCATATATCATCCTGATCAGAAGGGGCTATCCATATACCTTGGCAGTCCTGAAAAACTTCTTCAAAGTTTTTTTGAAAGCCTAGCCTATTTTTGTTTTGAATACAATGGATGAAAGTGTATTTTCCCTGAAAATCTTGGATAATCTGCCAGGTTTTGTCAGAGGACATATCATCTCGAATCCTAATTTCCAAATTAGGATAATCCTGGTTTACTAGTGATTCCAGCTGCTCACGCAAGAACAACTCACCATTATAGGTGCACATGGCTATGGATATCAAAGGGAAGCTTTTCACGCTTTTTTAAATTGTTGTTTGTCAATCAACCTGCTATAAATACCTTCTTTGAACAGTAATTCAAAGTGCGTACCCTGTTCAGCTACTTTTCCTTGATCCAAAACCAATATCAAATCTGCCTTTTGTATAGTGCTAAGCCTATGGGCAATGATCAAAGAAGTTCTGTTTTCCATAAGTTTGTTCAAGGCATCTTGTACCAGGTATTCGGATTCTGCATCCAAGGAAGAAGTAGCTTCATCCAATAGCAAAACAGGAGGGTTCATCAATACAGCCCTTGCTATACAAATCCTTTGTTTTTGCCCACCTGATAATTTCACACCTCTGTCTCCGATGTTTGTGTCATAGCCATTTTCTGTCTCCATTATGAAATCATGAGCATTTGCTATTTTGGCAGCTTCCATGATCTGGTTTTCGCTAGCATTGGGGTTGGCAAAAGCGATATTGTTTTTGATTGAGTCGTTGAATAGAATTGAGTCCTGATTGACAATACCAATAATCGAACGAAGGGATTCTGATGAAACATTTGAAAAAGAAATTCCATCAAAGCTGATTTCTCCGGAAAGGGGATGGATGAACTTTGGTATCAAGTCCATTAAGGTTGATTTGCCAGCACCCGAAGGGCCGACCAATGCAACCGTTTTGCCTCTTTCTATATCAAAGGATACATTGTTGAGAACCAATTCTTTTTGATAGGCAAAACTGACCTGATTAAATCTTATTTTATCCTTCAATTCCTTTACGGCTATATTTCCCTGAAGCTCTTCGTGTTTTGGTTTTTCATCAATCAGCTCCAAAACCCTTTCACCAGCAGCCAATCCTGTGTTAATCATACTAAAAGATTCCGTAAGCGCTTTTGCCGGTCTCATTATCTGAGAAAAAATAGCAATATAGGTGATAAATGCAGCGGCAGAAAGGTCTCCTTGACCTTGTATAACCAAATTTCCCCCATACAAAACAAGAATTGTCACCATCAAAACACCCAAAAATTCAGAGACAGGTGAGCCCAACTGCTGTCGATAGGCCATTTTCCGTCCAAGTTCAGAGTACTGGATGTTTTCCTGATGAAATCTATCTTTAATGCGACTTGTTGCGTTAAATCCCTTTATGATCCTGATACCTGAAAGAGCTTCATCCAAATAACTGATCATCATACCAAATCTTTCCTGAGCCTCTTTTGCTTGGGCTTTGAGTTTTCTGACGATTTTGGAAATCACCCAAGCAGATAAGGGCAGAACCAAAATAGAAAACAACGTTAACTTGAAAGATATTGCAAATAGAACAAACAAATATGCTATCAACTGAAAAGGCTCTTTGAACAAAACCTGCAAGGTATTGGTGACACTAAATTGGACAACTTGTACATCTGAGGCGATTTTGGCAATAATGTTACCTTTTCTTTGATCATTGAAATATAGCATATCCATATTCATAACATGGTCAAAAAGTGTTTTCCTGAGGTTGAGCAAAGTCTGTATCCTAAGATTTTCCATAATTCTCTGGGAGAAATATTTGAAAATATTGCTCAAGAGCACTGAAGAAAGAATAGCTAAGCACGTCCATTTTAAAGCTTTTTGGGCTCCGAAATTTATGTTGGCGCTCAATGTCAAATAATCAAACCAGCCCATAATATCCAGCCATGAATCTGGCTTAATAGCAGTTAGGTTCTGCTGTTCCTCAAATAATGTACTCAAGAGAGGAGCCAATAAAGCGATGTTTAGGGTGTTGAATATGGTTGCTAATATAATAAGTAACAGATATGGGAATGCATATTTACTTATGGGGCGTGCATAGGATAATAATCTGAAATAGGTATGCATAAGGTAAAATCAGTTTGTGAAATTTAATTTGACCTCATCCAAATGATGGATAGTCAGTTTCGCAGCTTTTTGGTTTGGCGCCTGATGAGATTGAATTTCCATCAGTTTTTTAAACCTTAATCTAGATCTGTAAATTTTGAAGTGCATTTCAAGAAATTCCTTATAACTGCTTAGAATCCATGTTTTTCCTAATAATAGCTTCGGGATTACATCCAAAAATAGAATCTTTGCTTTGTTAATATGGCTCAGACGACTTTCAAGATGGATAGCATTGTAGATCATCCTATTTCTGAAATAGACTTTTTTCACATGTTTTTTGATGCAATTATTCTTTACAGTTTCCGAGCCTAGGTGTTCGCATACAGCATCCTGATCCTGATAACATTCCCAGCTCAATCTTTTTGCCCGTGTGCAGAGATCCGTATCTTCAAAATAATAGGGACTATAAATTTAGTCAAATCCATTGAGCTGCATTAGTTTGGCTCTGCAAAGCAAGACATTTGATCCCGATAGAAAAGATGTGAAATTTGATTGCGAACCTATTACTGAGGTTTTGTCCAAAGATTCGATTTTATTTTTACGCAATGGATTTTCATTTGCGGAAGAGGATCCTTCCTCAGGATTCATGATCCTTCCTGTTACCCCAAAAGTTGATGGCTTGTCAAAATATTTTAATAACGGATCAAAATAATTGAGTTGAAGTCAATAGCGTCCTAAATAAAATATGAGAGGTCTGAATTTTTGCCCAAAATGTGTATTTTGGGTTTGCACCAAAAACAAAGACCTCTCATGTGTAATATTACATTGTTTTCTCAGATTATTAAAA
>NZ_JAKZGS010000036.1 GCF_022549695.1 Belliella calami
GGTTCTATTTTTTGTAGTATGAAGGACAAAGCACCAAGTGGGATCCCCAGGCCAGGAAAAACCCTTGGCGCTTTGTCCAATTTACATTTTCAGTCTATTGTTTGATCAAGTTCAGCAGTCCCTTTCTCACTTCTCCGGTTTCCCCAACTTCCACGATCCAATAATATGTCCCTACCGGCATTTCCTTGTTGCTGTACTTCCCATCCCAACGCTCATCAGGATTCTCTGTGTAGAACACCCTGTTGCCACTTCTCTCAAAAATTTGGATGCGGACATTGTTGTAGAATCGAAGTTCTTCCACTCCCCAGGTGTCATTGACATTGTCTCCGTCTGGAGTGAAGCTGTTGAAGATTTCTATGTTGCTCACAGAAGTCCTGTTTCTGATGATCGAAAATTCTTTCTCAATGATATTTCCATCACGGTCTTTGACACGAACGAGAATCTTGAACTCCCTTCTGCCCTCTGCCCTCTCTTCTGAATTCCAAAACAACGTCCCGTTATCTATCTGGAAATAAACATTATCGAAAGCAAGATCGGCAAGTGTGATTTCATGCTGGTTGTCCAATGGATCCACCACCGTCAAATTGCCGACTGCAATTATAGCCTGGCCCACTTCAGCCTCAAAACTGTTGTTGTCCAGTAGGATGTCCTCAGGTGCCGGTTTTGGAAGGACTGTCACCACAATCTCTGCAACCAAACCTTGGGAATTCAGGATTCCTGAAGGCAAATTGATGACTGCCGTTAGTGGATAATCCCCATTTCCGAAGATATAAAGGGTTTGTAAATCCCAAGTGATTGGAAGCTCAAGAAACTGACCGTCAGTGGCCATCACGATGATCGTGTTTGGCAAAGCTGGATCAACACCCCAGATTGTTGCAATTGGGGAAGGTTGCATGACCATCTCTATCTCGGCTGCCAAGATTTCAAATTCTGAACCTCTAAACTCAATATCGTAATTGGCTCCTGCAGTCAAATCCCCAATATTGATTGGATAGTTGCCAACGCCCTCACCTGCTGTTCGTGACAGTTTGCCCGAGAACACTTGTTGGTCGTCTCTAGCCACAAATCCTGTGGCTGTAAAGGCAAATTCAGGATCAGCTGTGCCGAATACCTTGGACTGCCCTTCCTCTACACGAACCTCTAGGTTGGCTTTTGCTATTTCAAGTTCACCATCCACAAGCGTGATTGCATAGTTTGCATCTGTTCCACCTGACAAGGTTATTGGATAAGTTCCTGTATTAGAGCTTGCTGTTGCTGTAGTAGAAATACTTGGTTCGGTTGCAACTTTCTCGTCTCCATTTACCAATCCATCATATGTAAAGGTCAAGCTTGCGTTTGATTCTCCATAAACTTTGGATTGATCTTCTGCTGTGATCGTTACTGCTTTTTGACCAACCGTCAATGTTCCATTTGCAAGCGTGATTGCATAGTTTGCATCTGATCCGCCTGACAAGGTTATTGGATAAGTTCCTGTATTGGAGCTTGCTGTTGCTGTAGTAGAAATACTTGGTTCGGTGGAAATTTTCTCGTCTCCATTTACCAAACCATCATATGCAAAGGTCAAGCTTGGGTTGGTTTCTCCATAAACTTTGGATTGATCTTCTGCTGTGATCGTTAATGTTTTCTGCTCTACCGTCAATGTTCCATCCACAACCGTGATTGCATAGTTTGCATCTGATCCACCTGACAAGGTTATTGGATAAGTTCCTGTATTGGAGCTTGCTGTTGCCGTAGTAGAAATGCTTGGTTCGGTTGCAACTTTCTCGTCTCCATTTACCAATCCATCATATGCAAAGGTCAAGCTTGGATTTGATTCACCGTATATTTTCGATTTGTCATCAGCTGTGATCGTCACTGCTTTCTGCCCTACCGTCAATGTTCCATTTACAAGCGTGATTGCATAGTTTGCATCTGTTCCACCTGACAAGGTTATTGGATAAGTTCCTGTATTAGAGCTTGCTGTTGCTTTAGTAGAAATACTTGGTTCGGTTACAACTTTCTCGTCTCCATTTACCAATCCATCATATGCAAAGGTCAAACTTGGATTTCCTTCACCGTATATCTTCGATTTGTCATCAGCTGTGATCGTTACTGCTTTCTGCCCTACCGTCAATGTTCCATTTACAAGCGTGATTGCATAGTTCGAATCTGTTCCACCTGACAAGGTTATTGGATAAGTTCCTGTATTAGAGCTTGCTGTTGCTGTAGTAGAAATACTTGGTTCGGTGGAAATTTTCTCGTCTCCATTTACCAATCCATCATATGCAAAGGACAAGCTTGGATTGGTTTCTCCATAAACTTTGGATTGATCTTCTGCTGTGATCGTTACTGCTTTTTGACCAACTGTCAATGTTCCATCCACAAGCGTGATTGCATAGTTTGCATCTGATCCGCCTGACAAGGCTATTGGATAAGTTCCTGTATTGGAGCTTGCTGTTGCTGTAGTAGAAATACTTGGTTCGGTGGAAATTTTCTCGTCTCCATTTACCAATCCATCATATGCAAAGGTCAAGCTTGGGTTTGATTCACCGTATACTTTGGATTGATCTTCTGCTGTGATCGTTACTACTTTCTGACCAACTGTCAATGTTCCATTTGCAAGTGTAATCGCATAGTTTGCATCTGATCCGCCTGACAAGGCTATTGGATAAGTTCCTGTATTGGAGCTTGCTGTTGCTGTAGTAGAAATACTTGGTTCGGTGGAAATTTTCTCGTCTCCATTTACCAAACCATCATATGCAAAGGTCAAGCTTGGGTTTGATTCACCATAAACTTTGGATTGATCTTCTGCTGTGATCGTTACTGCTTTTTGACCAACTGTCAATGTTCCATCCACAAGCGTAATCGCATAGTTTGCATCTGATCCACCTGACAAGGCTATTGGATAAGTTCCTGTATTGGAGCTTGCTGTTGCTGTAGTAGAAATGCTTGGTTCGGTTGCAACTTTCTCGTCTCCATTTACCAATCCATCATAAGTAAAGGTCAAGCTTGAATTTGATTCACCGTATATCTTCGATTTGTCATCAGCTGTGATCGTCAATGATTTCTGCCCTACCGTCAATGTTCCATTTGCAAGCGTGATTGCATAGTTTGCATCTGATCCACCTGACAAGGCTATTGGATAAGTTCCTGTATTGGAGCTTGCTGTTGCTGTAGTAGAAATGCTTGGT
>NZ_JAKZGS010000037.1 GCF_022549695.1 Belliella calami
TACAGAAAATTGAATGGGTAGACCTTACGGTAAGTTTTCGGGCAATTAGTACAGCTCAGCTATGCCATCTCTGGCTTTACACCTGCTGCCTATCAACGTCATCGTCTCTGACGGCCCTGTTTGGAAGTCTCATCTTGGAGGGAGTTTCGCACTTAGATGCTTTCAGCGCTTATCTCTTCCCGACGTAGCTACCCGGCAATGCAATTGGCATCACAACCGGTACACCAGCGGTCAGTCCAACCCGGTCCTCTCGTACTAAGGTCAGGTCTCCTCAAACTTCCCACGCCCGCAACAGATAGGGACCGAACTGTCTCACGACGTTCTGAACCCAGCTCGCGTGCCACTTTAATGGGCGAACAGCCCAACCCTTGGGACCTTCTCCAGCCCCAGGATGTGACGAGCCGACATCGAGGTGCCAAACCTCCCCGTCGATATGAGCTCTTGGGGGAGATCAGCCTGTTATCCCCAGAGTACCTTTTATCCTTTGAGCGACGGCCCTTCCATACGGTACCGCCGGATCACTATACCCGTGTTTCCACCCTGCTCGGCTTGTCGGCCTTACAGTCAAGCTCCCTTATGCTATTGCACTCCACGTACGGTTACCAAGCGTACTGAGGGAACCTTTGGAAGCCTCCGTTATCCTTTTGGAGGCGACCACCCCAGTCAAACTACCCACCAAGCAATGTCCCCCGTATACACGGGGTTAGATACCAAGCAAACAAAGGGTGGTATTTCAACGGCGACTCCACAACGCCTAGCGACGCCACTTCACAGTCTCCCACCTATCCTACACATCGTTTACCCAATACCAATACTAAGCTGCAGTAAAGGTTCATGGGGTCTTTCCGTCCCGTTGCGGGTACGCGGCATCTTCACCGCGACTACAATTTCACCGAGCTCATGGCTGAGACAGTGCCCAGATCGTTACACCATTCGTGCAGGTCGGAACTTACCCGACAAGGAATTTCGCTACCTTAGGACCGTTATAGTTACGGCCGCCGTTTACCGGGGCTTCAATTCAGACCTTCGCTTGCGCTAAGTCCCCCTCTTAACCTTCCGGCACCGGGCAGGTGTCAGGCCTTATACTTCGTGTTGCCACTTCGCAAAGCCATGTGTTTTTGCTAAACAGTCGCCTGGGCCTTTTCACTGCGGCCTCCCACATTGCTGTGGGTAGGCGCCCCTTCTCCCGAAGTTACAGGGCCATTTTGCCGAGTTCCTTAGCCATGATTCACTCGAGCACCTCAGGATTCTCTCCTTGACCACCTGTGTCGGTTTGCGGTACGGGTCAATATGCTCTTAACGCTAGAAGTTTTTCTTGGAAGCACTTAGGACAACTATCCGATTGTCCGTAGACGCTCGGTACTATCACCTTCGGCTAAAACCACGCATTTAACTATGGTTCCAATACCTACAAGCTTTAACCCGGTATTCCGTCACCGGGCGTGTCTTTCATCACTCCGTCACTCCATCACCTGCATATCAAGTATGGGAATATTAACCCATTTGCCATCGACTACGCCTCTCGGCTTCGCCTTAGGTCCCGACTGACCCTGATCCGATTAGCGTTGATCAGGAAACCTTGGTCTATCGGTGTGCGGGTTTCTCGCCCGCATTATCGTTACTTATGCCTACATTTGCTTTTCCAAAAGCTCCAGTGCACATCGCCATGCACATTCGCTGCCGTTGGAATGCTCCCCTACCACTTAGAATAAATTCTAAATCCTACGCTTCGGTATTACACTTGATGCCCGATTATTATCGACGCCCTGCCGCTCGACCAGTGAGCTGTTACGCACTCTTTAAAGGAATAGCTGCTTCCAAGCTAACCTCCTGGCTGTCTCTGCAGCTGGACCACCTTTGTTCAACTTAGTGTAAATTTTGGGACCTTAGCGGTAGGTCTGGGTTCTTTCCCTCTCGGACACGGACCTTAGCACCCATGCCCTCACTGCCGTTACTATATGCCGGCATTCGGAGTTCGTCAGGATTTGGTAGGATATGACTCCCCCTAGTCCTATCGGTAGCTCTACCTCCGGCATACATTCCACGACGCTGTTCCTAAAAACATTTCGGGGAGTACGAGCTATTTCTCAGTTTGATTGGCCTTTCACCCCTACCCACAGATCATCCGGAAACTTTTCAACGTTTATCGGTTCGGTCCTCCACTCTGTTTTACCAGAGCTTCAACCTGTCCATGGGTAGATCACAAAGTTTCGCGTCTACCGCCACTGACTAAAACGCCCTATTCAGACTCGCTTTCGCTCCGGCTGCGGATCTTAAACCCTTAACCTTGCCAGTGACGAGTAACTCGTAGGCTCATTATGCAAAAGGCACGCCGTCACCAAATCACTTGGCTCCGACCGCTTGTAAGCGCACGGTTTCAGGTTCTATTTCACCCCGTTATTCACGGTACTTTTCACCTTTCCCTCACGGTACTTGTTCACTATCGGTCTCTCAGGAGTATTTAGCCTTTCCGGATGGTGCCGGATAATTCAACCGGGATTTCTCCTGTCCCGGCCTACTCAGGATACCAATCCAATCACATACCCTTCCCCTATGGGACTATCACCCGCTTCGGTTTGCCTTCCCAGACAACTCAAGTCAGGTATGTTCTCTTTTTATCGGTCCTATAACCCCGAACCTGCCGTAACAGATCCGGTTTGGGCTTCTCCGCTTTCGCTCGCCACTACTCACGGAATCACTGTTGTTTTCTCTTCCTCCGGGTACTTAGATGTTTCAGTTCCCCGGGTTTGCCTTCCTTGCGGAATATCCCACTCACGCGGGATGGGTTGCCCCATTCGGATATCTGCGGATCAATTCCTCTTGCGGATCCCCGCAGCTTTTCGCAGCTTGTCACGTCCTTCTTCGCCTCTGAGAGCCTAGGCATCCCCCGTACGCCCTTATTTACTTACTCTTATCGGAATCCCCCTTTTGCAGTTAGGACCCCGACGGTCTTTTGTCCGGTTACCCGAACTCATTCAATTCTCTGCTCAACTTGTCAATGAACTTTTTATGCAAAC
>NZ_JAKZGS010000038.1 GCF_022549695.1 Belliella calami
TTGAGTCCACTCCGAAAAGTATTTAAGCTAAAATTACTTGAAAAAGAATGGTTAAAATCCTTGATTTTCTTTCTGTTACATGCTGGTTTATTATATTATAAATAGCTATATTACAGATAGTTAAAGTATAAATAGATGTTCAAAAAAACTTCAGAAAAAGCTCAATTAAGCGTGTTTAGCAACCCCAATTCCTTTCTTACAGATCGTTCGGAGCGCTTCTACGAGGAGAATGGAGCTTGGCATAATTTATTTAAGAATCAGGTGACATTAAGGGTTGAGGAGTCTTTATTTGAGGTTTTGTATTCAAAGGAAACTGGAAGCCCCAATGCTTCGGTCAGAATTATGGTAGCCATGATGATCCTGAAAGAGGCCAATCGGTGGAGCGATTCTCAGCTTTTTGAACAATGTAGGTTTAATCTTTTGGTCAGAAGGGCTTTGGGTCTGGTCAATATGGATGATCCAATTCCCTCCGAATCGACCTATTACCTATTCCGAAAGCGTATAGTCGATCATGAAAGGGATGGGAATCCAAATTTGTTGGAACAGACATTTGCATCTGTCACCAAAGGACAGGCAAAAGATTTTCATGTGAGTGGCAGAAGTATACGAATGGACAGTAAACTCCTTGGAAGCAACATAGCCTGGTTGAGTCGGTATGAACTGATCCATGAAACAGTCCAGCTGTTCTGTTCCAAAGCAGACTTTACAAGACTTGAAACAGCTTTATCTCAATCTGAGATGGAGTTGGTAAAAAGTCTGCTTGCCGAAAAAGGTAATAAAGTGGTTTATCGCTGTTCAGGTGAAGAAGTCAAAATAAAGCTGATAGACTTGGGAGTGTTGATTTTCAGACTTCTGGATGTCTATCGGGAATTGTCCAATGATTATTATACCATACTTTCCAGGCTTTTTGAGGAGCAGTTTGATGTGGATGAACATAAAATTGTCATACCAAAGCCAAAGGAGTCTATAAGTTCAGACTCAATCCAGTCTCCACACGACACAGACTGTCACTACAGAAACAAGGACGGCAATCAGGTAAAAGGGTATAGCGTAAACGTAACCGAGAGTTGTGACAAGGGAGGCCTGAACCTGATCAGTGGAGTTGAGGTGAAGAAAGCAGATGCTGCCGACAATACCTTTCTTGAAAAAGCTATTATTCAGGCTAAAGAATTGTTTTGTGATCAAGTAGAGAACGTCCATGCTGACGGAGCTTACCACAGCCCATCTAATCAGGATTTTGTAAGCAGCAAAAATGCAGAACTTATCCTAAATGCGATTCAGGGACCAAAAGGAAGATATGATCTGGAGTTGGATGAAAATGGGATTTTGACTGTAAAAGACCTGAAAACAGGGATTCAGCAAGAAGCTTTAAAGATGAAAGACACCCAGAAATGGAGGATCAAAACAACAGAACACTACAGATATTTTACTGATAAGGAAATAAAAGCATGCACGTTGAGAAAGAAAATAGAAAGTATTCCTCAAGAAGTACTCAATATTCGAAACAACGTAGAAGCCACCATTTTCCAGTTAGGTTATCACTATACAAATGACAAAACAAGATATAGAGGGCTGATCAGGCATAAAATGTGGGCAAACATCCGATGTTTATGGGTCAACTTTGCCAGAATTGCAAAACATGTGAAAAACAATGCCGATAGTGACCTTTTGAAGGTGATATTTGCTCAAATTTGTTTTGAAGAGACCACCACAACAAAGATTAAATCCAAAATCTTTGAAATAAAAACAAAGATCAGGACTATAACTCAAATTTACCTAAATATTAAATTGTCAGCTTTCTCCTGAAACATAGTTTTAGGAGGGGACTCAA
>NZ_JAKZGS010000003.1 GCF_022549695.1 Belliella calami
GAAGTTAGTCCTACGTAGATATACTTTCTAATAGAACTTGATATGGCGTATACAAAAAACATAATCAAATATAAAACAAAAAACCTCGTAGTTATACGAGGTTTAAGTACCAGGAGCGGGAATCGAACCCGCACGGCCGTGAAGCCACAAGATTTTAAGTCTTGCGTGTCTACCAATTCCACCATCCCGGCTTCACTTCGACATAAGCCGGAGCTACTTGTAAACAACAAAGCCCTTTTTCAAGGGCTTTTTGAGCGAGAGACGAGATTCGAACTCGCGACCCCGACCTTGGCAAGGTCGTGCTCTACCAGCTGAGCTACTCTCGCTTTTGTTATTTTCTGACTTTGACCTTTTGTCTCTATCTTTTGTGTGTGCAAAGGTATATCAGTTTTCTTTATTTGCAAAAGGCAAACGCAAAAAAAATCAAATATTTGTGCTGATAGATGTTCCTTTGTTGATTATCAGGAAATTAATTTATCGATGTTGTGATCAAAATTTTCATTAACTCTACTGTATTTTTGGCTTTAAGCTTTTTGAAGATGTTTTTTCGATGAGTATTGACTGTGTTTTTGGCAATATTGAGTTGATCAGCGATTTCTTGTGAGTTCTTACTCTCCAAAATCAACTTTGCAATCTCCTTTTCTTTTTTTGTCAGTTTAAAATTTTTCGTTTGAGGGTCTTTTTTGGAGGCATGGATTTTATTACCACTTTTGGAAGTGTAAGAATAACTCCAGTCAAAAATATTTACTTGAGGAGGATTGACCAAATGGACTACAATGTGAAGATCGAAGACAACATTTTTATTCTTATCTATCAAATATGGCCTTACTTTAGATGCAAACCATTTTACTTCTTGTGTTTTGAAATGAACCCAGCGGACTGTATAAGAAAATTCAAAACTTTCCATTTCTTCTCTTGTGAGTTCTTGCAAAAGATCGAAGACAATTTTCTGGAATTTTGCCAACTCAGGAACATCTTCAGGATGGAGCATTTCCAAGACAGCTTCCATTCCTTTGTTATGGAAAAATGAACTTGGGTAACCCATGATCTCTTCAACATTGTCTGTGAAAAATGCCAAACTCAAGTCTCGGTAATCTATACATCCGATAATGATACCTTCTTTCATTCCTAGATTTTGGCTGATCACTTCAAGATCACTTAGTAACTTATCTTCATCAATGTCCTGTGTATTAAACTCTTTCTCTTTCCAATCAATAAAAAAATCCGCAAAGGAATTTTGCCTTTTTAGCCTTTCCCGTAAAAATTTATCCATAATCTTATATATATATGCGCAAACTAGCTTTTAAAATAACAGGATTAACATTCTTTTTCAATTAATTAATTTAAAAAAAAATTATTTTTTTTCATTTCTCTAATTTTTTCTTTATTTCATTTAATTTGATCAATGCTTCTACAGGGGAAATGGTATTGATATCAATTAGGTCTAGCATTTCCTTTGCTTCTTTATATTTTGGGTCTATTTCAAACATAGACAATTGATAGTTGTTTTTGGGCATATCCTTTATTTTTTCCTTTTGCTTGTTGAGGTCTTTGTCCTTCTCAAGATGTACCATGATCTCAGATGCTCTTAGCACCACAGGATTAGGCATCCCTGCCATTTGTGCGACATGGATACCAAAGCTATGTTCACTGCCCCCTTCTTTCAGCTTTCGCATAAAGATCACTTTGTTTCCAACCTCCTTTACGGACACGTTGAAGTTTTTGATTTTTGGAAAATCCTCAGCAAGTTGATTCAATTCGTGGTAATGCGTGGCAAAAAGTGTTTTCGCCCTTGATTTTGGGTGGTTGTGCAAAAATTCTACAATGGACCAAGCGATGGAAATCCCGTCATACGTGGAGGTGCCTCGCCCGATTTCGTCCATCAGTACCAAGCTTCTGTCTGAGAGATTGTTCAGAATGCTGGCCGTTTCTGTCATTTCGACCATAAAGGTAGATTCCCCTTTAGCCAAGTTGTCTGAGGCTCCTACACGTGTAAAGACCTTGTCGATGATACCAATTCTTGCAAAAGATGCCGGTACAAAGCTTCCCATCTGAGCCATCAGTACAATCAATGCAGTCTGTCTGAGTAGTGCCGATTTACCTGCCATGTTTGGGCCTGTGATGATGATGATCTGCTGCGTGTCATTGTCCAGATAGATATCATTAGGAACATAAGCCTCCCCTACAGGCAATTGCTTTTCGATCACTGGATGTCTCCCATCTTTGATTTCCAGCGTGTCAGTGTCTGATATTTTTGGTTTGCTATAATTGTTGTTTTTAGCCACTGTTGCAAATGAAAGCAATCCATCTACAGTAGCCAAAACCCTCGCGTTTTGCTGGATTTGAGTGACATACTCTGAGGCATCTTGAACCAAAGCAAGAAAATACTTCTGTTCTATGGCAATCATCCTTTCCTCAGCATTGAGGATTTTCTCTTCGTATTCTTTGAGTTCTGGTGTGATATAGCGCTCAGCATTGACCAGAGTCTGCTTTCTTATCCATTCTTCTGGAACTTTATCTTTGTGAGCATTGGTGACTTCTAAATAGTATCCAAATACTTTATTGAAAGCTATTTTTAAAGAAGATATTCCCGTTCTTTGTACCTCTCGTTGCTGCAATTGTACCAAGTAGTCTTTTCCAGTATTGGCAAGTCCTCTGTATTCATCCAATTCTCCATCTACACCATCATTGATAATGTTTCCTTGATGTGTAAGCATAGGAGCATCTTCTTGAAGTTCCCGTTCGATTTTTTCCAACAGAAACTCACAAGGATTTACTTGATCTGCTAATTTTTTGAGTGAGTTGTTAGAGGATTTTTTAAGAAGCTCTTTTATCGGAAGTGTGTTTTTGAGTGCTTTTTTCAACTGATTCATCTCCCGGGGATTGATCCTTCCCACTGCTACTTTAGAAATCAACCTTTCAAGATCTCCTATTTGCTTGAGATGGGTTAGAGTTTCATCAGAAAGCTCTCTTTCTGTAAAGAAGTGCTCCACCACCTTCAGCCGCTCCTCGATTGGTTCTTTTTCTTTTAGTGGTAATACCATCCATTTTTTCATCATCCTCGAACCCATTGGCGTCACGGTATGATCCAAAATGGATATCAATGGAATCCCACCTTCCTGCTGTGGATATACCAACTCTAGATTTCGGATGGTGAATTTGTCAAGCCATACATATCTCTCTTCGGCAATTCTGGAAATGGCAGCGATATGTTTTACCTCTTTGTGCTCAGTTTCTTCCAAATAGAAAAGTACAGCACCGGCAGCAATGATTCCATGCTCCAAATTTTCGATCCCAAATCCCTTTAGGTTGTTTGTGGCAAAGTGATTGGTAAGTTTTTCATACGTATAGTCAAATTGATAAACCCAATCCTCACAATGAAATGTTGAAAAATTGTCCTTGAGAATCTCAGAGGCCCTGGCTTTTGCAGTTTTGGAATAGATGACTTCAGAAGGGCTAAAACTTTGGAGTAATTTTTCGATATAGGATTGAGAACCCTCAGCACACATAAATTCTCCTGTAGATAGATCCAAGAATGCTATGCCTAAAGTGTCTTTCCCAAAGTATATTGATGCAAGGTAATTGTTTCTTCTTTTGTCAAGTACATTGTCATTGAAGGAAAGTCCTGGGGTGACAAGCTCTGTGACACCACGCTTGACGATTCCCTTGACTTCTTTAGGATCTTCAAGTTGATCGCAGATAGCAACCCGATTTCCAGCTCTCACAAGCTTTGGCAGGTAGCTGTCCAATGAATGATGCGGAAATCCTGCCAGTTCAATGTGGGAAGCAGAGCCATTTGCTCGTTTGGTCAATACAATATCAAGTACTTTGCTTGCCTTGATGGCATCTTCTCCAAAAGTTTCGTAAAAATCCCCAACTCTGAAAAGCAGCAATGCTCCAGGGTGTTTTGCTTTGATAGCATTATACTGCTTCATCAAGGGAGTTTCTTTTACTTCTGTTACCTTCGCTTTGGCCATTTTCTACCTTAAGTTAAATCTTTATGCTAATTTTGAATCTGCTTGAAAGCTTGAAATTAAAATATTAAGAAAGGTAATCAAAACCCAATGAAAAAATTAAGTATGGAAGAGCTTAATAGGCTCTCAGTGGAGGAATTCAAAGAAGTGGATAAAAGCCCGATAATCATTGTATTGGACAATATTCGCAGCTTGAACAATGTTGGGTCTGCTTTCAGAACTTCCGATGCATTTTTGATAGAAAAAATTTACCTCTGTGGGATTACAGGCACTCCTCCACATCGCGATATCCAAAAAACCGCCCTTGGCGCCACAGATTCCGTTGCTTGGGAATATAAATCAACAACCCTTGAGGCATTGGATGAAATCAAGTCACAAGGTTACGAAATCTGTGCTTTCGAACAAGTCGAAGGAAGTGTAAAACTGAATGAATTTGATGCCAAAGCTGATCATAAGTATGCGTTGGTTTTTGGAAATGAAGTATTTGGAGTAGAAGATGAAGTTGTCAAAGCTTCCGATCATGTCATAGAAATCCCTCAGTTGGGGACAAAGCATTCATTGAATATCTCCGTGACTTTGGGTGTCGGTATATGGGATTTTATGACAAAAATGGGTTTGTTGAGATAAACGCCCTTAAATAGTATTCTCTCCATTCCATCCTTTTGGTAAAAGAGGACTGAAAAATTGCACAAGTACAAATGCATTATGTCCATGATTCTGCACTTGTACTTGTGTAAAATATTTATTCCAATCCTTTATCTCGCATTTTGGAGAACTCGTCATACCTTCTGTAGATCGCCACACAGAAGCCGATCAACATAATGATCGTACCAGCCCATAGAATATTGATCTGAGGCTTGACAATGGCTTTGAGGATTACATAGTCTTTTTGAGTGCTATTGACTGTAAAGACAAATTTGTTTTCTTCCGGTAAAATATTTGTTAACTCGATTTTGATTCCAAGTTCATCATCTATGATTGGAACTCTGCCGACTTGATTATTTCTGATGATAAATATTGGTTCTAGCACTTTTTCCACATCATAATCCTGAATGGTTAGCTTTGCTTTTACGGCTACATCGCCGTCGAATAGCTGCATCCCATCCAATTCCTTCACTACATCTGCACTTTCAAACTTGGTGACCATGTCAGATATGAAAAATGTGTCATTTGGTGATACTTCAAACACTTCGTCTTTATTCCACTCTGGATCTTCAAGGTCGTTGATTACAGACACAAATGTGTACAAATCTTTGTTCAAGTATCTCTTCGAATCTGGTGATGATATCAAGCCCATGGAAGTATTGTACTGTGCCATAGGACTGAGGGAAAAAGCCAATTGATCTTCTTGATAGTAGTCTATTTTGTAGTAGTTGTTTTCCTCTAATACAATTTGGACAAATTCACCTTCCCTGTGGTATGTTTTTCCATCCACCACGATATCTTTTAAAGCAATTGCATGATTTACCCCTTCCGCTTTTTTCAAGATTTTGCTTTCTACAAGCCCTGGTACTCCTACTACCTTTTTCTGACGACCTCTATAGATGGCGGTATAGTCTTTGATTTGTGTAGGTTTGTTGATCCAAAGAAGTACATGTTCCTTGTTGATTTCATCTTCAAAACTATTCTTGTATGTCAGACCGGATAGGTTGTACGAAATCGTCTCGGAATAGCCCGAAGAGAACATCACGCCGATCAAAATCATCCCCAATCCAATGTGTGCCAAAGATCCACCTGCGAGTTTGAAGGTGGATTTTTTTAGAAGTTTAAATAGAATAGTAGCATTGGCAACAATCGTAAATGAACCGGCTAGTACTACGACGATATAGCTGACATTGTAAACCTTTCCCAAGACAATGATCAAGGCAGCTATCAAAACTGAAATAATGTATGGCATCACCAAAGTGTCTTTGAGTGTTTTTCCATCCATTTTATTCCACCAAAAAAACTGTCCAACCGCAGTAAGTAAGGCTAAAACAACAGCAAACCAAAGTTGAAATTTGGTGTAAAACCCAACTTGATCGGTAGGAGGTGCCATATTTGAGATTCCTCCGAAACTTTCTACGATAGCGTTCCAAACTGGAATCGAGGTAGGAAGGATCACTTGAAAAGCCATCAATGATAATGTCGTAGCTCCTATGAATATCCAAAATTCCCGTGAATACACAGATGCTTCTTTGTCTGAAGTAGGAATGTACTTCCAAGCTCTGACAGACAGAAAAATAGCAACTGCCAAGAAAAACAGTAAGTATATCAAAAGCTGTCCGGAAAGTCCCAAGTCAGTGAATGAATGTACTGAAGAATCTCCCAATACGCCACTTCTAACCAAGAAAGTAGCATAAAGTACCAATATAAACGAAGCAATAATCAGTACGATGGAAGTCTTCAAGGCTGTACTACTTTTCTTGAATGTAATCATCGTATGGATCCCAGCAACCATAATCAACCATGGAACATACACCGCATTTTCCACTGGATCCCAGTTCCAGTAACCACCAAAGTTCAGGGTAACATATGCCCAATAAGCACCCATGATAATCCCCATACCCAATATCATTGCAGAGAATATTGCCCAAGGCAATGCTGGACGAATCCATTCAGAATACCTTTTGGAAGCTAAGCCAGCCATCAAGAAAGCAAATGGCACCAATGTGCTAGCATATCCCAAAAACAATGTCGGTGGATGGATTACCATCCAGATGTTTTGTAACAAAGGATTCAGGCCAGTCCCATCTTCCGGCACAAAATCTGGGTTCATTTGGAAAATAGGGGCAGATATGGCATCTCTCAAGAGTATAAATGGAGAACTGCCTATTTTCAAATCACCAATTACTACTCCCAAAATCATTGATACCAAGAAAGCTTGAACCAATGCAAATACGATCATTACAGGGCCTTCCCAAGACTTGTTGGTATGAATGACCACTAGACCCAATACCACATTCCAAAAGATCCATAATATGAACGCACCTTCTTGACCTTCCCAGAAACTGGAGATCATGTAGTGGACAGGCAATGCTATGGAAGAATGTGAGTAAGCATAGAAATACTCAAATCTATGGCTGTAGATAATTTCAAAAAGAGAAATGGCAATTGTCACACTCGCAATAGAATGTATATAAAAAAGTATGCGGCTGAAATTTCTCCAGTTTGGTTTCTCCAGTTCGGAAGCTACAGTATATTTATAATAAGAAAAGGCCGTCACCACAGCACTCACAAAAGCAAGAATAGTAGCAAAATGACCTAAATTACCAGCAAAGGTATTAATCATAACTTAAATTTTAATCAAAATTACATTCCGGCAGTATTCACTTCCGTTTCTTGGTATTTGGAAGGACATTTCATCAAGATTTTGTCCGCCATGAAAATCTCCTCAGATTTGTAAGCACCAATCACCACAACTTGTTCAGATCTATGAAAATCTGCAGGTACAGGTTCATTGTAAAATACTTTTTGCTCAGTGCCATCATTATCAATCATCATAAAGTAAAATGAAGTTTTGTTTTCATTTACTTCTATCCCTTCTACTTCTCCTGAAATCCCTTTTTTCAGCTGACCCACTACGTGTATCGCTTTATCTTCACCTTTTACCTTCATCTCCTTTGCAGTAGCAAAGCTTTCATAGGTACTTGCATCTCCAAGCATCGATACAATGATCACTATTGCTATTGCAATAATTCCAAGTCCTAAAATGTGCCCTTTTTTCATCTGTTTATAATTTGATTTTTAGCCTTCGTAATTTTACCCAATAATAAAGATTTTCTATCCCCATTTTTGGAGGAATCCACTTTGACTTTGTTTGTCATTTATCTTAGATTTCAAAACATCTTTATTTTGAATTTACCCCACGATCTTCTTGAAGTAATTTTTCCAATCTGCTGATTTTTCTATCGGTTGCTATGACATAAACCAAAATTCCGGCAAATACGATCCCGATAATTCCTACTAAGACATATATTTTTCCTTCTGACCGCATGATATCAGCCATTTCGATTTTCGAATTGTTGTAATCGTCTTCTGTGATGGCGATTTTCTCCTGAGCGTAGCTTTGAAAGCTAAGTAAGAGAAACAACATAATAAACCACTTTTTCATCTATTTATAATTGATTGATCAATCTGTCTTCTATTTTTCTTTCTGCTCTTTTGAGCTTTATTCTAGTGACACTAATCCATGTGCCCAAGAGCGTCCACGCTAACACAGCCGGATAGAATACTTGTCGTAAGTTGCTATCCATATCGTATGCGTTGAACCCTGGGTTGCCACCATTCCCTGGGTGGAGGCTATCCGTCAGTCTTGGTAATACGAAAATCAAAGGAATAAAGGCAGCAAAAGCGAAAATATTATATACAGCACCGATTCGCGCTCTTTGGTGTACATCTGTCAGTGAATTTCTCAAAATCAAATATGCAAAATACATCAATAAACCAATTGCTGATGCATTCTGTTTCGGATCTCCACTCCAATAATCTCCCCAAGTGAATTTTGCCCAAAGCATTCCAGTCACGATTCCCAATACTCCAAACAAAATCGCTGCATTGGTAAATTCAATAGCAATGTCATCGTTTCTTAGATCATTTGTCTTGAGGAATTTGATACTATAAATGACAGCTACCACGAGCATGATGATCATTCCAAACCACATCGTGACATGAAAATAGAGCGCTCGGATTGTCTCGTTGAGAATAGGAAGTCTGGGAACATCGAGTAAAAGTCCTGCAAAAATAGTATAAGCTAATAGTACTATTGTCAGAATTTTCCACCAGCTTAATTTCATGTGTCTATAATTTTTTTTCAGAGGTCACTAGGAATCTCGCATGATTAATCAAATCTAGCATTGACATTTTCGTTATGCTCGATTTCATGTAATCGTTTTTTGCTTTTCGAGTGCAAAAATAAGGTATAAGTTCTTGATTCTTGTGCTTTTTGTTAGTTATTTAAACAGTGCCAAACGAATGTCAATGAATTGCAAAAAATTCGATATCAACTTCTCTATAAAGATGGAAAAGAAATATAAGATGTTGCCAAAAGAAGGTCTTAAAACTCTATACGTTTACGCCATGATTTTTCGATTCACTAATGCTGTCATATTCGAAAGCATCTAATTGTCAATGTGATAGTTTCATGTTCGGAAATTGATGATTAATCAAACAACCCCAACATTGCATCTTTATCCAGTGACGCCAAAAAGCTATCTCCATCAGAAATTACATCCTTGGCAAGTTTGATTTTTGCCTGTTGTAAATTCATGATTTTCTCCTCAACAGTATCTTTGCAAATCATTCTATAAGCAACGACATTTTTCTTTTGTCCCATCCTATAGCACCTGTCGATGGCTTGGTTTTCCGATGCGGGATTCCACCATGGATCTAGAATGTACACATAATCTGCTGCAGTTAGGTTCAAACCTGTACCTCCGGCTTTCAAGCTGATCAAAAATACTCTTTTGGATTCGTCATTTTGAAATTCGGTAACAGACTTTTCCCTCGATTTTAAACTTGATTTACCGTCCAAATATGCATAAGGGATCTGGTATTCCTCCAATTTTTCTTTTACGATTTCCAACATCTTAACAAATTGGCTGAAAACAAGTATTTTGTGGTCTCCAGTTTTTTCCAAAATATGTTCGATCAAAATATCGGTCTTGATCGATGCATTACTTTTTTCTGTGTGTTTAACTAGTTTGGTAGAATCACATATCTGCCGAAGTTTTGTAAGGCCTTCCAAAAGATACATTTTGGAGTTTTCAGCTCCTTCCTCTTCTATTTTTTTCATCATATAATCACGATACTCGTTCCTATATGCATCATAGATTTTTCTTTGGCTGGCATCCATAATACAGTAGAGATACTCTTCCATTTTCTCAGGAAGCTCTGTCAATACCTCTTCTTTAGTTCTCCTTAGCACAAAAGGCTTGATTTTCTTCTGTAGCTCCATCAAAGCTTCTTTGTCCCCATTTTTCAATGGAGTGAGATAATTATCTTTGAAGTTTTTTAGGGTAAAGAAAAAACCAGGGTTTACGAAACTCATCTGGGCAAAAAGTTCTGTAAGTCCATTTTCGATTGGTGTGCCAGACATGGCTATCCTCAGTTTGGCTTTCAGTTTGGTGATGGACTTGAACCGAAGGGAAATTGGATTTTTGATGGCTTGCGATTCGTCTGCTATCAATAAGTCAAACTCAATCTCTGAAAGTAATGCCAGATCATTGATGACTAACCCATAGCTTGTAAGCAATACTTGGTGTTGAAGCAAATCCTCACTACTCGTATATCTGTTGCCATGGTGGATAAAATAGTCCAGGTTCGGGGCGAATTTCTCAATTTCATCACGCCAATTGAAAAGCAAAGTGGTAGGTGCTACAACCAAGATTTTAGCTTTAGGCTTTTCTTCGATTATTTTGCAAATAAAGGCGATCATCTGGAGTGTTTTTCCCAATCCCATATCGTCAGCCAATACTCCACCCCACTGATATTCCTTCAAGAAACCCAGCCAATTTAGTCCTATCTGCTGGTAGTTTCTCAAATTGGCCTTTAGTGAAGATGGTACAGTTGTATTGGTTATACCTTGGAAGGCTTGGAGACGCTCTTTCTTTTCTGTGATTTCCTGTAGGATTTTCGGAAATAGGCTTGCCTCTTCAATTTCCTCCAGCACTTGGAAGTGTGTCTTTGCAATCTTGAGCTCTTCTTTGTCCAAATTGGCGGTTCGAAGAAGTTTTTTGAATTTATTGAGCCATCTTTCAGGAAGTAGGCCAATAGAACCATCGCTAAGCTCTACAAAATCCTCGTTTCTCTCTATTGCTTTTTTGATGTCTTTTAGTTTGATTTTTTCATCTCCAAAAGCTACAGATACATTTACCTCAAACCAATCTTGTGTAGATCCGAAATCCATGCCTATGACAGGAGGGAAAGGGCTGTATTTTTTGATTTTGAGATTTTCGAGTCCAAAAACTTTGATTTGATGGGTTTTGAGTGTCTCGAACGCGTCCATAAACCAAAGCCCTTCCATAAATGCATCTTGATTAAGATGGAAGAAGCCTTGCATCCCTGCATTTTTGAACTTTGGGTGTAGGTCTCTCAGCACTTGCACAAATTCCCTTTCCAATTCTTCATTCCTTAGATAAATTGTCCTTGAGATAGGATCCAGAACTGATCCAGTTTCTAAGGGGTTGGAAAATGCTTCTTCACTGTATCTGACTTCTGGTCGAAACAATATCAAGCCATTCAATTCTGATATGTATAAACTCCGAAGTGGTGGATGATCAACTGTAGCCTCTTTGGTGAGACCACTTTCATCATGTATCTCCATAGATTTGGATAGTTTTAAGAGAATTTTGTTGACAAATTCATCTTTTTGACCTTCAAGAAACTGGATTTTTGGGATGTTTTTGAAATGTTTTAATGCGTCTATAGATTCGAAATTCTCCGTGTAAAGAAGGTGTTTTTCTTGATAAATTATGAAAATATCCGTGAACAAAATGGATTCGGAGGTGACGGCATCCAATAAATCAATCTTTTCATCCTTAAAATAAACAACAAAGTTAGAAGTGTAGAGCGGTCCAGTTTTGCTGATGTTTAATTTTATCTTGGCTAGATGAGGTTGGAGCTCGTTTTTGACATTACTTTTTCTTATGTCTTTTTGATAAAAATGATCTGGTACAAACTTAAAGAGAGGATAATCTTCTGCTGTAGCCAAAAACTCTTTGAATAACCTAAAAGTGGATTTGCTATGATTTTTTTGAGAAACCTTAATCAAATTATTGGTTATTGATAGTAATGAAGAAAGGTTTTTTGATTCTCTGAGCTTTATGTCATCAGGATCCTCGATCGAAGTGAATTTTACACTGAAAGATTCCGGATTTTTCTTGGTGCCTTTTGCCATAAAAGGAACAACAGTGTGAAATTTATGGTAGTCGAAGACCAATCCAAAACCTGCATTGTAAAGGCCCGCTTCATTTTCACTCATCAAATTTTCGAGAACTGTTTCTGCTGTGTTGGCCGAAACATCAACGAGATAGGATTCGATATCTACAGGAAGCCTACTCAGATCTCGAAAACCAACCAATTCCCCATCAGGAATTAGTAAAACCTCTCCTCTGGAAAAGACCACTCTTAACGCATTTTCAGGATCTTTGACGAAGTCTGTCAAGCCCATCGATTCCAGTTGATTTATTTTGAATTGTTTTCTTAAAGGTTCTGTCAGAAAGTTGAGTTCTTTCTTTTTCTCGCTGGCATATCTTACTTTGAACCAAGTCAAAGCCCTTTTCTGTATGAAATCTCTTCTATCTTCTGACGAGATTATGACTTTCCCTTCTTTATAAATGACGTAAAACCTTCCAGAAAAGTCCATTCCACGCAAATCATAACCTAGTCCATTTTCCATAAAGTGGAGATTTACCAAATCAGCCCTTACATGGCTTTGGTTTTGGAAAGGGATACTTTCAGCAAGATTCAAAATGTCCTTTAGCTCACAGCTGATTTCTATTGGAAGGACTGACTTTGGTGATTCTTGAGGAAAAAGAGGAATTATTTTAGATGAAAGATCAGATTTTTTTTTGGCAAGCAAAAAATGAATAGCTGCCGCTGTATGCTTACAGTAATCATTTTCTTCAAAATAAACACACTCACAGGATAGGTTGTCAGTTTCAAAATCTTCAAACTCATCGTATTCATCAAACTCAAAATGTTCATCATCTTCAAACAGACAAATGGAAACCTCATAAGAAGAAGTTAGATTACCTTTTACCTTGAATAAATAAGTCTGGCTTCCTTTCTCATAATCCAAAAATCGGACTCCTCCTTCCAAGAATAGCTTATATCCTCGATCCAAAATCTGAGGGTCATGATAATCTAGGAAATCTACTAAAGTACTGATCTCGGCAGATGATAAACTCATTTTTATTTGTCTATTTGGCTTTGAAAGCAAACATAATCAAACATCATAAAAATGCAATCAACTCCTCCACAAATAGGGGAACAGAATATAAGCTGTAGCTGAAATTATTGCATTGATAGCCAAAAGTGTAATCAGCTTATCCAAACTGACACTCCAGTCCAAGCCGTCAATAGCGTTTTTGGAAACTCTGATCGCCATCAGTAGAATCGGAATGATGACAGGAAAGCTCAAAATTGCCATCAATGTGGCATTGTTGCTGGCTTTGGAGGCAATGCCGGAGACCATGGTAAGGCAAGCCGAAAAGCCCAAGGAGCCTAGAATAAGGTTTAGCAGAAACAACCCTTGATCCTGAACGGGATTCCCCAAAATGATACTAAATACCAAATATCCCAAAAGTGCCAAAACCAATGTCAAAATTGAATTATAAATGATCTTCGAAATGATAATGGCTTCTGGCGAAGCAATCATATAATAGTACAATTGCCGTCCCTGATGCTCTTGCACAAAACTTTTCGCCACAGCATTTACAGCTGAAAAAAGGATAATAATCCAGTAAAGCGCATTCCAAGTAGGAACTCCAATATTTCCCTGCTTTGCACCTACACTGAGGTAAGTGATAAATACAGCTGAGACCACATACAGCAAAATCCCATTGAGAGCATATTTCTGCCTCCATTCAAGTGTGAGTTCTTTGAGGATTAGTGTATGGATCTGTTGGAGCATGCGTGATGATTTGTGCCAAAGATAGTGGATAAATGGGATTCATTGCTTCTAAATATTTTATTTAAGCCTGAGAAAGTTTACAGTAGAAAAAAATTTAGGAAAGATCTGATGAATAAATTTAAAAATAAAGTAAGGTTAAAACTTGATTAAATTAAAATTATTGTCAATATTTAACCTTACAAATAAATATAAATAATCAATCTTTAGACTGACTTATGAAAAAGAAAAAATTACTTCTTAATCAACTTGAATCGAAGCTTGAAAGCTTTTCTAAAGTCAGTGTAGCTACACCCCCGACAGGTTGGATAAGAGGAATCAGAACTTCACTTGGAATGACGTTACAACAACTAGCAATTAAGCTCAATGTGACCAAGCAGAGTGTTCAGGAATTAGAAATAAGAGAGAAGGAGGGGACAATTACAATCAAAACTTTAAGAGAGGCTGGACGAGCCCTAGACTTGGAGTTTGTATATGGGTTTGTTCCTAAGGATGGTTCATTAGAAAAATACATTGAAAAAAAGGCATATATTTTGGCTAAAAAGATTGTTTCTAGAACATCTGATACCATGAAACTTGAAGATCAGGAAAACAGCAAGCAACGAATAGACAAAGCTATTGAGGAAAGAATGTTAACTCTAAAAGAGGATCTACCTAAAGCTTTATGGGATTAGATTTACCTAATTTCTTTGGTCAAACCCCTCTGGATGAAGATGAAAAAGAAGGGCTTTTAATTCCCGCCATTTCGTCTAGGGAAGAGCTTGATGAGTTCGAACAGCAAAACATAGAAGACGCCATGCAATGGGTTTTTGGTAAATCCTTGAAAGTGGAATCTATCTTTATCGAAAAATTTGTTTGTGATTTACATAAAAGAATGTTTAAGCATGTATGGAGTTGGGCAGGGAAAATCAGAAAAACAGATAAAAATCTAGGAGTTAGCAAATATCAAATAGCTGTTGAATTAAGAATTCTTTGTGATGATGCCCTTTTTTGGATTAAAAATGACTCTTTCCCAGCCGATGAAATAGCTTTGAGATTCAAACACAGAATTGTAAGCATTCATTGTTTTTCCAATGGAAATGGTCGGCATAGTAGGTTGATGGCTGATATTATTGTCAATAAAGTATTTGGAAAGCCAATGTTTTCTTGGGGCTCTAAGGGCTTGATTCAAAACGATGAAGTAAGGTCACGGTATTTGAAAGCTATAAAGAGGGCTGACATAGGTGAATATGAACCTCTTTTAAAATTTGCAAGATCTTAGAATAATTGCAAATTCAGAATTCAAATTGAGCACTTGCTAGATTGACCAATACCCCAAAACAGGATCAATAAATGGCTTTGATTAATGTAAAAATTTTTTAATTTTAATTAAAAGTATTTAAAGATTAGCATCCTATAATCTCGAACAATCATATCGTATAACTCAATATAAATATATTGATCTCCATATTAAATTTCTTTGTATCTTAAATCATCTAAAAATAACTCAATCATGTCAAAAGCTACAAAAAACCCTTTTACATGGCTCGAAATCTATGTTGAAGACATGGAGAGAGCTAAAAAGTTTTATGAAAATGTATTTCAAATCGAAATGATCTCCATGCAGACACCGGGAGATTTTAGTGATTTGGAAATGTGGTGTTTTCCTTGGGCCGAAGGTGAAAAAAATATCAGCGGAGCACTCTGTAAAACAGCTGATTTCAAACCTGGGCCGGGAGGCACACTTGTTTACTTCACTTGTGACGATTGTTCAATAGAGGAGTCCAGAGTTCAGCAGGCAGGTGGACAAGTTATCCAAGAAAAAATGCCGATTGGAGAACATGGCTTTTGTAGTGTAATCATTGATACAGAAGGCAATACCATTGGACTGCATTCAGATCTGTAAAAATGAATTTTAGAGTAGATGTCGATACCTGGTTTGTCTTTAGCATTCTGTTCATAACAGCGCTTTTTTTGTTGATAGTTGGATTTGTGGCAATACCTTTTTTCTTGAGAAAAAAGCAATTGAAACGGATTCGATCTAAAACATTACGCAAAAAAAGTCTGTATGAACAGCTAGAGACAAAAATGAAAGAGCAAGAAATTTCGAGTTTGGAATCTAGGAATTTTCTCCTTGAAACTAACTTAGAAGCTTCATTGCAAGAACTTATCAGATCTAACTTTAATGCATTACAAGTCAGTGCATTTTATGCGGAGTTTGAAAAAGCTTTAGCTTTAATTTTCAAGATAATTGGATATGATTCCAGTCTTTATGCCCATTTTATAAAATAGGGTTTATTTTAGTCAATAAATATCAGAAATTTTCAAGAACAAAACCTCAAGAAAAATGATACCCACCCCAGAACATAATGAAAGAATGGCAAAAATGACCTTTGCCTCGGTCTATCCGCACTATGTCACCAAAGTAGAAAAAAAAGAGCGGACGAAAGATGAATTGCATCAAGTCATCAATTGGTTGACTGGCTTTGATGATGACAAGATCCAATCTTTGGTAAATGAGGGAGTCACATTTGAAGAGTTTTTTGCTCAGGCAAAACTACATCCAAATGCAGAAATGATCACCGGAACCATCTGCGGATACAAAATCCAAGAAATTGATAATCCTCTCACCAAACAAGTAAGATATTTGGACAAACTGGTCGATGAACTGGCCAAAGGGAAGAAGATGGAGAAGATAATGAGGGATACTTAATTGATATATGAATATTTGATTTTGAGGGTATTGATAGATGAAATAAAGTTGAAATATGGTAGAAGTAGAATTGAAATATTTGAACTGATTAATTCTTTTGCTATTTGAATAAATCCAGTATCCTCTGTGGTAAAATCAAGTTAACAAATAATGAAAATTAGGCTTTTAGCCCTGCCATCTGAGGTAGCGATTAAAGTTTAACCACAAAGTGCAAGGAGGTTTTCACTAAGGGCACAAAGGTAAATTCGAAGAATTGGAATCCTTGTGTTCTCCGTGCCACCTTGGTGACCACAAGAAAATTAGAGTCATGGATTTCTTAAATTGCTTGGGCACATTTGAAATAGACCTTGAATGTCGAGCCTTTCCCCAATTCACTTTCCACTTCGATATCTCCTCCTGCGAGGTTGATGATTTTTTTTACCAGAAATAAACCTACGCCACTACCTTCTACATGATCGTGAGCTCTTTTGAACCTCGCAAAAATTTCATATTTTTTATTTTCAGGGATACCTAGTCCATTGTCGGTAATAGTCAGTATGATATTATCATCCTTTGATTCTGTACTAAACCTTACCTCAGGTGCTCGATCAGGGGAGCGGTATTTTATCGCATTGCTAAGAATATTTGTTAGGATACTCCTTAGGTTTTTTCTCGAAAATGGAATTTCAGCAACTTTTAAGTCTAGACTAATGACACCTTTTGACAAATTGAGCATATCTTTCATGCTAAATTCGATGTCTTTGAGCATTTCTGCCACATCTATGTTTTCACTTACATCGATTTCATTTTCAATTTTGACAATATCTGTAATTTCATTGATGATAGAATCAAGGTTAAGGGTGGACAGGTTTATCATTTCCATAATTTCCTTGTCTTCATCTTTATGAATATCCAGAGAATCTTCCAAGATTGTGATCAGTGATCTTAGATTGTTGAGTGGTCCCTTCAAATCATGCGATACAGAATAGATAAAAGTATCATGGTCTTCATTGATTCTTGAAAGTTTGTTTTGGACTTTTTTCAGCTCCGTGATATCGTTGAAAGTAATAATAGCACCATCATTTTGGTTGTCTTTTAGCTTGATATAGGGTATCACTTTCATTTGATACCATCGTCCGTCATTGGTCTGCACTTCTTTCTCTATTTTCGTTTCTTCAAAAATCACTTTAGCAATGTCATCCATCATCGTCGAGAATTTGATATTGGTTGACAGATCACTTATCAATCTGCCCAAATCGCTTTCTTTCAAGTTGATTTGTAAAATAGCTGATGGTGTGAATTTCCTTAAAATAAGATGTCTGTCTACATAAAGTTGTGTATTGACTGTAGATTTAAAATAGTTGTTCAGATCGTCATTAAGGTCTGCAAGTTCTTTGATTTTGAGCTGATACTCATTGTTTACCGTTTGAAGCTCCTCATTCACGGACTGAAGCTCTTCGTTTGTACTTTGTAATTCTTCATTTCCCGAAATCAACTCTTCATTGTAAGAAGAAATGTTGTTATTGGACACTTCAATCGCATCATAGGCATCTATCAGCTTGTGTTTGGTTTCTGCCAACTCAAGTTTCATGTCTTCAAAATAGCGAGCAGTATGCTCTTCTACGACGAAAGTCTCTACATCCTCTACCTGCAATTCTTTTTCTTTTTCCTCACTGAACAAAACCAACGCGATATCTTGGTAAGATTGATCTGAAGAGATGAATGGTTTTATGACGACATTTACTAATTGGTTAGCATTATTAACTTTAGAAGTGACTTTCTTGATTTTGGTTTTCCTGTTTTTTTGCACAGCTTTTTTCAAAGTAGTGGAAGTCGCAATAGCGAGTTCTTCAGGTAACATTTCCAAAAGATTGAAGTTGAATATTTTTGGGAGAAGATATTTTTCGTAGTTCCCTATGGTATGCAGAATTTCAAAATTGGTATCTATCCAGATTCCCGCTTCATGCCCAGACTCCTCTAACAAAGTATGATTTACAAGTTCTGTGAGATTGTTTTTTTTCAGGTTTTTTTGTGGTGTCGTACTCAAGTTGGGGTTGATCATTTGTCGTTCCAATCCAGGAGTGCTATAAGTTGTGTTTCGTAAGTTCTGTACTACTTCTATGCTTTTGAAAATTTTCCATTTCTTATCCTGCTCTATGAATGATTTTTTCAAATCCCCCAAGCTCTCACTTGGCCCCAAGAACAAATACCCGCCCATATTCAGGCAGAAGTGGAGTGAAGCAAGGATTTTCCTCTGTAATAATGGGTTGAGATAAATCAGTAGGTTTCTACAACTTATCAGATCTATTTTTCCATAGGGTGGCTGCTTTACGATATCATGTTCGGCAAAAATGATCATTTTTCGGACATTGTCCCTGACTTTGTATTTCTTGTCTTGTTTTATAAAATACTTTTCAAGCCTTTCTTTAGATACCTCTCTTGAAATATTTTCAGGATAGACTCCTTTCGAAGCATGCTGAAGTGCTGACTTGTCGATGTCGCTAGCAAAGATTTTTACTTCTAGGTTTTTTTGAAGCGAAGTGAGAAGTTCCAGAATAAGGATGGCAATAGAATAAGCCTCTTCACCCGTGGCACATCCCACTATCCATACTTTCAGGGTATCGACTTGAAGTTTTTCTTTGATGATTTCTTTTAGGACTTTTTCTTTGATGATTTCAAAAGCTTCGCTGTCACGAAAAAATTTAGTCACACTGATCAAAAACTCCTTTGCTAGAATGTCGATTTCAGAAGGGTCAGAATTGAGGAACGCTGTATAATCTTGAAAAGTACCGATATCGTTTTTTGCCATCCTTATCAGCACTCTCCTTATTATGGTAGGTCTTTTGTATTCCAAAAAGTCGAATGGGGTGTTTTTTTGGACAAGATTAAGGATTTTAACCAGTTCAGCTTCATCGTTTTTTGATATTTGGTTGAGGTTGTTTTCCAAAGAAGCTTGTTTTAGATAGCTAAATATCGCTTCCGGGATCAATTCCGAAGGACGGATGATATCTACATTTCCAGACTCAATGGCACTTTTGGGCATCCCATCGAATTTTGCGCTTTCGGGGTCTTGGGCGATTACGTATCCACCATTTTGCTTGATGGCTGTGATTCCTTTGGTGCCATCAGATCCGGTTCCAGAAAGTACGATCGCTATACTTTTGTTTCCACAATCATTTGCCAATGAATCAAAAAATATGTCGATTGCAGTATTTGGTTGCTTTGCATGGCTATCGGAGAGAGACAATATTCTGTTTTTGATTGTCATATTCTTTCCTTTTGGAATCAAATAGACACAATTTGCCTTTACGATCATGCCGTTTTCAGCAATTGAAATTTCAAGCTTACTGTGCTTAGCAAGCAACTCTGCCATGAAGCTTTTGTGGTCCGGAGAAAGGTGTTGAATGATCACATAAGCCACTCCGTCTTCTGGAGTATTGTCAAAAAGAGAATGAATAGCCTCCATTCCTCCAGCGGATGCTCCAATTGCAATTATGAAGAAATCATTATTAGGGTTTTTGGTTTTATCAATCATAGCTGTGGGTCTTAATAATATATGAGTATCCGCAATGTTGCACGTTGGCTCAGAAGAGGCACTATGTGTTGCGGATTCTCGTCAACAGACAACTGTCAACTGTCAATAGAACCTCTAATCATTTATCAAACATTCTATTGATTGGCTACGTGCAATCAAGCGGATAGACATATAATAATATTGGTCTTGCAACATTTTTTAGAGACAAGCCAAATAATAATCAAAGATTTTGATCGAAGTTTCTTACTTAGTACTCTTTTCGTATTGAAATAAATAAAAGTCTGGCTGCATAATTATAGGTGCTTTTTGTTCAAGTTACGTTTAATTTCAACAATTATACCTTTTATGTTTTTTTAATTATCTTCTTGAAATTTAGAATGTTAAACCCGTAAAACTTGTGCACTATCAAATGGCGCCTTCCCATTAGATAATAGTTTGTTGCAAAATGCTGTAAAACTCGATTCTCAAGGTGAGTATAATCAAAAGTGATGATCAAATACAGTTGTTACCAGAAAGAGTACAAATTTCACAAATGTCTTGCCTTTATAATGTCAGCTTATTCTTTCCTAGTGCCCCTGTGGTTAAAATTTGATGATTCTTTGGGGTGTTTTTTGGTGGGAACTGGGTGTTGTTTAGAAACAGATATATTTTTACCCCAAAGTGCGTAAAAGTTGCACAAAGTTCACGGTGGCAATTCCCAGAAATGAGGATTTTATCATTTCCATAAATTTTTTTTATGAATATCTGCCTACATAAAAGTAGCCACTTAAAATAATGTATTCAGTTCAAATCCATCAGCAGTTGACCGTAAACTATTGTCTGTTGACGATTATAATAAGTGATATATTCACCTATTGATGTCATTGCGGATAATCATAAAAATATATCCCCTTTTGAAAAAATCCTTGAAATAAAAACTGTATCTTCCTTACAAATATATTCATCATGGCAAAGGAACACACGGTCAAAAAAGCGGACAAGAAAAAACCTGAAAAGAACTTGAAGGAAAAAAGAGCCGAGAAAAAAGCCAAACAGGCAGATAAAAAGAATAGGGACTAAGCATTGAAAACTGTTTTCTTTGATTAGACATAAAAAAAGCGACTGAGAAGTCGCTTTTTTTATGTCTAATTAATTAATCTCAAAGCGAAAATGACTTCTTGATTTTATCTACATAATCCAGTTTTTCCCAAGTGAAAAGCTCTACATCCAAATTAATGGACTTGCCATCAGGTGTGTAGAATGTCTTATTCACCACTTCGTTGGTTCTACCCATATGCCCATATGCGGCTGTTTCTTCATAAATAGGATTTCTCAATTTCAACCTTTGCTCGATGGCATAAGGTCTCATATCGAAGATCTCTTCGACTTTTTTGGCGATTTCGCCATCTGACAAACTTACTTTTGAAGTACCATAAGTATTGATGTAGATTCCCATTGGCTTGGCTACACCAATAGCATAAGAAACTTGCACAAGGATCTCATCAGCTATTCCAGCAGCCACCATATTTTTGGCAATATGTCTAGTTGCGTAAGCTGCTGATCTATCTACTTTTGATGGATCTTTTCCAGAAAAAGCCCCTCCACCATGTGCACCTTTTCCACCATATGTATCCACGATGATTTTTCTCCCTGTCAATCCTGTATCTCCATGTGGCCCTCCAATCACAAACTTGCCAGTTGGGTTGATGTGATAGGTGATTTGATCTGTAAACAAAGCTTGGATCTCAGGCTTCAATTGGGCTTTTACCCTTGGGATAAGAATATTGATCAAATCTTCTTTGATCTTGGCTAGCATGGTAGGTTCATCGCCAAAGTCATCATGCTGAGTAGATATCACAATTGCTTCGATTCTTTGGGGCTGATTATTATCAGAATATTCGATTGTTACTTGGGATTTTGAATCAGGTCTCAAATATTTGATCGCGTCAGACTCCCTTCTCATCTCCGCCAATTCTTTCAAAATCCTGTGGGAAAGATCCAAAGCCAAAGGCATATAGTTATCAGTTTCCTTTGTAGCATAGCCAAACATCATTCCTTGATCTCCAGCACCTTGCTCTTCTGGACTTTGACGATCTACACCTTGATTGATATCAGGTGACTGTTCGTGAATCGCAGAAAGTACACCACATGAATTCCCATCAAACATGTACTCACCTTTGGTATATCCGATTCTATTAATGACATCTCTTGCGATTTTTTGTACGTCTAGGTAGGTTTCTGACTTCACCTCACCAGCCAATATAACCTGCCCAGTAGTTACCAATGTTTCACAAGCTACTTTGGATCTAGGGTCAAAAGCTAAAAAATTATCAATCAATGCATCTGAAATTTGGTCAGAAATCTTATCCGGGTGACCCTCAGATACTGACTCTGAGGTAAATAAATATGGCATATTTTTATTATTTTTTTACATTTTCTAAATAGTGCGTAAAAATAAGCTTTCATAGGGAAATAAAAAACCTGATTTCTTGAGATCTTTAAAGTATATGCAATCTCCAGAATTACATTTTTTATTTCTATTGATAATTTATGCATAAATTTGATTCTTAATCCAAACCAAAGGCCACCAACCGTAGCTTTCCGTATTCTCAAATACTTAGACTGAACAATAGAACGTCCTAAAGAAAATATAATCTGATTTTTGAGAATAATTAATACAAGAACAAAAATATAAATGCAACATTGTTGCGTTTATAATCAATAATATCTTACCTTTGAACCATATCATTCACATAGTGTTCTCTTCATTTGAATGATGATGGTTGACAACAGGCTCTGAATTTAGGTTCAGAGCCTTCTTTCAAAAAAATGAACACGATGAAAAAGATAGCATTAACGTTAATAGGAGGGCTTTTGCTCCTCAGCAGTATGGTAAGCGTAGAGCCTGATATGTGGGCTATGTTTTCCAAAACCAGGTTTGTCGAAAAACTGAATCGAGAGTTTGGCATGTATTTTCTTTACCCAAAATTCCCTGATGAATTGATGGAGTTTGAGGGAAAAGTCGTTACTGTTTCGGGATTCTACATTCCCTTGGACATGAATGCTTCAAACATTGCTGTCCTTTCAAAATTTCCCATGGCAGAATGTTTCTTCTGTGGTGGAGCTGGACCTGAAAGTATTGTCGTAGGCTATCTTAAAAAGAAACCCAATCGTAAAATCAAAACCGATGAAATCGTCAAAATCAAGGGTAAATTGAAGCTCAACGAGAATGATATAGACGAGCTGAATTTTATTCTTCAAGATGCCGAGATCATCTTAGACTAAAAAAATGCAAAACAAACTTCCTGTAACTGTTCTTAGTGGTTTTTTGGGAGCGGGGAAAACAACACTCCTCAATCATATTTTACACAACAAAGAAGGTTTGAAAGTAGCGGTGATTGTCAATGACATGAGCGAAATCAACGTGGATGCCCAACTGGTAAGACAAGAAAACACACTTTCCAGAACTGAGGAAAAGCTGGTAGAAATGAGCAATGGCTGTATCTGCTGTACACTTCGGGAAGATCTCATGCTAGAAGTAGAGAGATTGGCAAAAGAAAATAGGTTTGATTACCTATTGATCGAAAGCTCAGGAATTTCCGAACCACTTCCAGTAGCGCAGACTTTCAGCTTTATTGATGAAGAGCAAGGCATAGATTTGTCAAAGTACAGCCGACTTGACACCATGGTCACGGTAGTAGATGCGTTAAATTTTTACAAAGACTTCGGAAGCAGTGATACTGTCCATTCCAAATCCCTCAATGACGATCCTGAAGACCAGAGGAGTATTGTCAATTTACTCACCGATCAGATCGAATTCGCAAACGTGATCATTCTCAACAAAGCAGACCTTGTATCTGCTTCACATATCGCAGAATTGAAAGCCATCATCTACAAGCTTAATCCAAATGCCAAAATAATAATCTCCGATCATAGCAAAGTAGATCCCAAAGAAATTCTAAATACAAATCTTTTTGATTTTGAAGAAGCTTCTGCATCAGCAGGATGGCTGGCAGAATTGGAAAACGACCATGTCCCAGAAACAGATGAGTATGGAATTTCTTCTTTTGTTTTTAGGGAAAAGCGTCCATTTCATCCCCAGAGATTTTGGGAGTATATCTCATTCAACTGGCCAGCAGGCATCATTAGAAGCAAGGGATTGTTTTACATCGCTTCTCGAAAAGATCAGGCAATATCCTGGTCACAAGCCGGCGGCTCTGTCAAAGCAGACCCTGTAGGTGTCTGGTGGGCAAGCATGCCTTTCAAAGAAAGAAGTCGCTATGCCTCCTATATAGACAACCAAGCGTACATAGAATCGAAATGGGATAAGAATTTTGGAGATCGACAAAATGAGTTGGTACTTATTGGCCAAGATATAGACAAAGAAAAAGTCACCAATGAACTGGAATCTTGCTTATTGACACCTTTGGAAGTTGCTGATTTTCTAAACGGAGAAAAATTCTCAGATAATTGGCCTATCTAGACCAGATGATTTCTGGAAATGATTGTCTTCTTTTGCTGATTTTACGTTAGACAAGCATGGCAAAGAAAAAAGAACAAAAAAATGAAGAAGAAGCTGAAGAATGGGATTTCAGCGAAGGTTTTGGAGGGATTCCTGATGATGTCGATCTGACCAGAAATATAGGTTGTGCATCTGACAGCAAAAAAGGGAAGAAATCTAGGAAATCAGAAAACGAAAATAATTCAAATAAAGGTTGATTAATAAATAAAAAAAGCTACCCAGTTGACTCTGAGTAGCTTTTTTTTTATGTTGTCATATGCTTCTTTTCCAGTGGATTTGATTGATAAAACAATTGGTTGCTTCAAACCAATGTCTGTCAGTATCCATTATCAATCCACAATTGATTGAGGACAAATGAATGCATTAAAATCATTACTGGAAAACTTGCATATGCCCATATTTTCCATTTCAACTTTAGAAATTATTCCTGACTTCCTTCAGAATCTCCTTTAACTTTGGCTGCTGGTATTCCTTCAGGATAATAGTGATTCACATCTCTTTGCGGGAATGGAATCTCAATATCATTGGCCTCAAATGCTTCTTTGAGTGCTTCCATATTGTCCCAATATACAGGCCAAAGATCCCCAGCATCTGCCCAACATCTCACAGAAAGGTCTAGTGAACTATCACCAAAGCTTGTAAATAGAACTACAGGTGCAGGGTCTGCATGAATCCGCTCATCCTTTTTCAAAATATCAAGTATGATCTGTCTAGTCTTCTTTAGATCAGTACCATATGCCACCCCTATGGACATCTCAACTCTTCTCGTTGGCTTTTCGGATAAGTTTATTATAGAATTATTTGCCAATGCACCGTTAGGGATAGTAACTACTCTGTTATCAAAGTTTCTGACTTTTGTGTATAGAATGTCAATAGTCTCAACAGACCCCAAGGTACCCTGTGCTTCTATTGTATCCCCTACTCTAAATGGCTTGAAAATCAATATCAAAACCCCACCAGCAAAATTAGATAAAGAGCCTTGCAATGCCAAGCCAATAGCCAAACCTGCAGCACCTAAGATTGCTATAAATGAAGTCAATTCGACGCCCAAATTTGATGCAATGGTGATGAATAAGAGAACATACAGTATTGCCCTAGCAAAGCTTTTCAGAAAAGAAGACAGTGAAGCATCAATGTTATACTTTACAAACAGTTTGTCTATTGTCTTTATCAAAAATCCAATTACTATCCTACCAATGATAAAAATAAGTAGGGCACCCAAAATCTTTGGGCCAAACTCAAACAAAAACTCTACTGCTTTTTTCCTGATTTCTGAAACTGTGTCTAAATCTAATTCCATCATAATTAATCTATTTTTAATTTTCAAAGTACAAAACTACAAAATCAATCCGATTACTCGCCAACGAAATGCCCAAAACCATCGGATTTGAATTGTTTTTAACCCTGACAATCTTAAAATTCTATGTAAATCCTTTTTTGAAAATCCTCTTAGCACAGACAGCGGCCCATCATTCTGAACCATTGGGGATTTGGAAAAAAACCTTGTCAACACCTTGATGCTAAAATATGCCACCCGATGACGGTGAAGGTCATTGATAACGATTCCAAGCCTTGCTTTCTTTACAAAAGACTTGAAAAGTCTAACCAATTCCTCGTCTGTAAAATGATGGGTGAACAATGTGCAGGTAATTATATCTACTTGATCTTGTTCAAAACTTTCGTCAAAAACATTCTCAGTCTTCAATAAGACCCCATTCAAATCTTTCAACCTATCCTTTGCAAAATCAATTGTATTTCTATTTGCATCTATCCCCAGAAAGTTACAGTTGTAGCCTTTTTTCTTTGACCAGTCTGACATCACACGAATCATGTCCCCTCCTCCACAACCTAAATCTGCTATGGAATAATGCTCTTGGGGGTGCTTTTCTATGATATGCTGTAAGCCCGTTGTAGTCACTTTATTCCCACCTAGAAGCTTATTGATAGTCCTGAGTTCTTTGAGAGATTGCTCCAATACAGGCCCTTCAAACTCCAAATCATCCATGATCTCCTTTTCGTAACTCCTTTGGCTGAATCTTCCCATCATTTCTCCAATAATAGTGTCTCTAATGTCAACCCTGGGCCAAAACCCATTGCAAGTATATCACCTGATTTCTCCTGGTCTTCGAGCCATTTTTCCAACACAAATATTATAGTGGCCGATGACATATTCCCTTTTTCCTGTAGAATCTTGTGAGAATAAATGTTTTGATCTGATGATATTTTGAAAGCTTCCTCGACTTTTTGCAAGATCTGCTTGCCTCCCGGATGTACCGCAAAGTGCGAAATCGACGAAAGCTGATGCTTTGATTCCAAATAGCTCATAAGTTTATGAATCCCTTGACTCAGCAACTCTGGCACATATTTGCTCAGCTTCATCTCAAAACCAAAATCACCAATAGACCAAGCCATATCATTTGCTCCTTCTTTTACGATCTGACTACCATAATTTTTGATTTTCAGTCCTCTTCCATTTTTTGAAATAAGCACAGCCGCGGCGCCATCAGCAAAAATGGCATTGGCAATAAGATTATCTTCGGTATATGTTTTTTGGAAATGAATCGTACATAATTCGACTGACAGAATAAGCACGTTTGCTTGGTGATCTGAATCACAAATTCTGTCAGCTAGTTTTATCGCATTGAATGCTGCATAGCAACCCATAAAATGAATACTATACCGCTCAACCGTGGAGAGAAACCCCATCTCGTGGATTAGATCTATTTCCAGTCCTGGAGCATACATACCAGTACATGACACCAATATTAGGTGGGTTATATCTTTGGTTTTCAAAGATGATTTATTCAAACAATTCCCTATAGCTTCTTTACCCAACTCCATGGCTGTCTCTTGGAACACCTTCATTCTATCTTTGGTACTTGGAAAAGGTTCTAATTCTGAATTTTTTGGGAAAAATGTAAACTCCTCTGGGTTTTCATATCTAAAGTCATTCAGTACACTATGTCTTGAATCAATTCCCGAATGCCTATATACAAACTTCAATTTCCTGGACTCACTCTCATCCAATTGATGAGCTTGCTGCATAAATTTGCTGATCTGCTGCTGGGGGATGGGACTACCGGGATTAGCAGTACCTATACTCAAAATGTAATTGTCCATTGGGTGAGTTCTCTCTTTTAAAATATTTGGATGCTTTATTCTAAACAAGTACTTTTCCCAAAAGTTAGCAAAACAAATCAATATATGTTCAGTCTCTCAAGTTGGAAACATCTTCGAATTCCGTTTTCCTTTTATCTCCTACCGGTATTTATTTTTGCTTTGGCTTTTACACCCAACCACAATCCCGAAAGGATGGTATTGGTTTTCATTACTTTACATTTATTTCTTTACCCTTCGAGTAATGGTTACAACAGTTATTTTGACAAAGACGAAGGAAGTATTGGCGGATTAAAAAACCCTCCAAAAGTCAAAAAAAATCTTTATTTTCTTTCATTAATATTCTTTTTGGCATCCATAATCCTTGCTGCATGTATAAATATTTCTTTTGCAGGAATGGTTATAGTTTATGGATTGGTATCAATGGCATATAGTCATCCTTCCATTCGTCTAAAAAAAATGCCTTATATAAGTTGGGTTGTTGCCGGTTTTTTTCAGGGCTGTTTCACCTTTTGTATGGCTTATGCAGGATTGAGCGACTTTGGATTCGAAGTATTGGGCAAGTCTCATGTATTTATCCCAGGTTTACTGACATCAATTATGCTTTGGGGTTCATATCCTTTGACACAAGTCTATCAGCATGAGGAAGATTCAAGAAGAGGTGATCAAACACTGAGTCTCAAGCTTGGAATCAAAGGTACTTTTCTTTTTTCTTCAATCTGGTTTTTGTTTGCAGGATTGGCATTTGCATGGTTTTTTGTAGACAAAAATCAAGATTGGGCTTTTTACGGATTCTTGGCAGCAATGCTACCTGTAATTCTTTACTTCTACGTTTGGTTTTGGTTTATCAGAAAAGATGAAAACAAATACGCAAACTACACTTGGGCTATGTGGATGAATAGAATTTCTGCCACTGCTTTGAATATTTTCTTTTTTTGGTATTTCTTGGAAAACACTCAAATATTGCAGGTAATCTAATATTCAAAAAGGCTGCCCATGGGTTCTTTTCATTATATTTCTCGCTATGAAGTTCGAGTTTTTAATCAGGCCAACTGCGAATTCTGACACCCCCTTGGCTCCAAACAATTTCTGAACATTTCTACCTACCCATAGTCTGTTTTTGAAATTCTTCAGCCAAGCCTCAGTATAGTTTGCTTCAATCAAAGCTCTATCCTGATGATAGAGGATAGCTTCTGCAGCAAGCTTTCCAGCATGTATCGCTATTGCCATTCCATTACCACAAAGAGGTGTAATCAGCCCAGCAGCGTCTCCAGCCATAATTATATGATTCTCTACTGGTTGCTTTGGCAAAAAACTAATCTCATTGATCACCTCTGGTTTTTCAAACAAAAACTCACTGTTCTGCCAAATTTCTTTCAAAAATGGATTTTGCCACAGGAATTTCTTTTCCATTGCTTCAATACTGCCCGTCTCCCTCAACTGATCTCTAGAACCCAGGTAGCAAAGATTGAATTTTTGGTCTTCTATACTGTTGATTCCACAATACCCTCCTTCGAAATTATGTAAGGCTACAGTATTTTTATCGAAATCAGTTTTGATATGATATTTGATTCCTATGTATGCGCTTCTTGTTTTTATAAAATCCCTACCAAGTGCCTTATCGACTTTTGATCGCTTCCCAAAAGCCCCTATCACGTGTTTACAACTTATTACTTTCCCATCATCAAGTGTTACAGCAAAATTATCTTCATTTTCATCAAAAATGATGTCCTCCACTTGCGTTTCGAGTAAAAATCCCGTTCCAAAAGCAATAGCTTTATGGTACAAAAAATCATCCAATGCATACCTGCTCACTCCAAAACCTCCCAAATCCAAAGGCATTGTTACACTTTTCCCCTTCACTGA
This sequence comes from Belliella calami, assembly GCF_022549695.1. Lineage (GTDB taxonomy): Bacteria > Bacteroidota > Bacteroidia > Cytophagales > Cyclobacteriaceae > Belliella > Belliella calami. The sequence goes on from NZ_JAKZGS010000003.1 coordinate 29,275, forward strand.
TGTCAAAAGAAAACTATCAATCTTTGACACTTCTATTTCATCTGGGAACAAATCTTCTTTTTTCAAAAAATCCTTAACTTCATTAGAAATGTATTCCCCGCAAACTCTGTGAAAAGGATAACGCTTCTTTTCGATCAACAAAACTTGCCTCCCTTGTTTGGAAAGCATACTTGCTGCGGTCAAACCAGCCAATCCACCCCCAATAATCACAATGTCATGCATACTCATAAAATTTCCTACCTTTCATTTTATTGATCAACCGCTTATCAAATTTAGTAATCGACCTTTAAGAATTCTCACCAATAACGAGTTAATTTCCATATCTAAAAGTCAACTAAAATTAATATGAAGAAGTTTACCCAAGTAAAATTACATCAAATTTTGATGTGCTTTTTCTTTTTGGGATCATTGCTTTTCGCAGAAGAAGGCATTGCACAAAACAAAAAGAAAAAAAACAGCAAGAAAGACGCTCCTATAGCAGAAGCGACTCCAAAACCCCAAGCTTCTAAATCTGGACCGAAGCCATATTCTGAAGTAATCACTTCAAAAGCAGTAAGCAAAGAGGGGCTTTTTAAAGTACATGAGATAGAAGGAAAATTTTTCTACGAAATCCCTGAAGAGATGCTCGGGAGAGAAATGTTGATCGTAACTACCATCGCAAAAACTGCCGAAGGCATTGGTTATGGTGGAGAAAGAACAAATACCTTATTGGTAAGATGGGACAAAGAAAAAGACAACGTCCTTTTGAGAGTGGTTTCCTACACCAACACAGCTGCTGATTCCCTTCCAATTTCGATAGCTGTAAAAGCTTCCAACTTGGAACCCATCCTACAGAAATTTGACGTAAAGGCAAAAGCCAAAGATGACAAAGGAGTAGTCATCGAAGTAACTGATCTATTCAGTAAAGATGTACAAGCCATTGGTCTTCCTCGTAACAACAGAACACAATATAAAGTAACGAGATTGGATACAGACAGATCTTATATCGAAAGAATCAGTCCATATCCAATGAACATCGAAGCAAGGTATGTAATGACTTATGCTGCCACAGAGCCACCATCCAATTCAAGCACTGGCCTGATCACAGTTGAAATGAACTCTTCAATGGTGCTTTTGCCACAAGAGCCAATGATGCAGCGTTTGGCAGATCAGAGAGTAGGTTGGTTTAGCAGATCAGTCGTAGACTTCGGTCTTGATGAGCAAAAAGCCACTTCCAGAAGATTTCTTGACAGGTGGAGACTGGAAGTAAAAGAAGAAGATTATGAAAAATTCAAAAGAGGTGAATTGGTAGAGCCAAAAGAACCAATTGTGTTTTACATAGATCCTGCTACTCCAAAGCAATGGATTCCATATTTGAAGCAAGGTGTGGAAGATTGGCAAGCAGCTTTTGAAGATGCTGGATTCAAAAATGCCATCATCGCAAAAGATGCCCCAACTCCAGAAGAAGATCCAGATTGGAGTGCAGAAGATGCTAGATACTCTGTAATCAGATACTTTGCATCGGATATCCAAAATGCTTATGGGCCGCATGTATCCGATCCAAGATCAGGAGAGATCATCGAATCTGATATCGGATGGTATCACAATGTGATGAACTTGTTGAGAAACTGGTTCTTTATCCAAACAGCTGCTGTAAATCCAGAAGCTAGAGGTGTGAATTTCAGAGAAGAAGTAATGGGCAGATTGATCCAGTTTGTTTCCTCACACGAAGTAGGGCATACTTTGGGTTTGCCACATAACTTTGCGTCTTCACATGCATATCCAGTAGACTCTTTGAGATCCGCTACTTTCACTGACAAATTCAGTACTGCTCCTTCCATTATGGACTATGCAAGATTCAATTATATAGCACAACCGGAGGACAAAAATGTCAGCCTTATGCCAAATGTCGGTCCTTATGACAAGTATTCCATTGCGTGGGGTTACAGACCTATATTGGATGCAAAAACTCCAGAAGAGGAGCAACCTACCCTTGATAAGTGGATTTTGGAAAAAGCTGGAGACCCTATTTATAGATTCGGTCGTCAGGGAAATAATTACGATCCAAGTACACAAAGTGAAGACTTAGGTGATGATGCTATGAAAGCTTCAGAATATGGAATCAAAAACCTTAAAGTAATCCTTCCAAACCTCATGGATTGGACAGCTGAAGAGGCTAAGCCATTTAAAGGCTATGCAGACTTGGAAGAAATGTATGGTCAGGTGATCGGTCAATACAATAGGTATATGGGTCACGTTAGGACAAATGTCGGAGGGGTATATGAAATATACAAATCAACAGGTCAAAACGAGGCAGTTTATCAGCATACAGACAAAGCCACACAGAAGAGAGCAGTTCAATTCTTGAACAATGAATTATTCAAAACTCCAACTTGGATGATGGATCAAGATATAATTTCGAGAATTGGTGATTTTGGTGCACTTGAAAGAATCCGAGGCGTACAAGTTGGTGCTTTGAATGGAATTCTTGAGTGGGGTAGATTAGGTAGAGTTATAGAAAACGAAGCATTGAACGGTGCTGATGCGTATTCAATGACCGAGCTATTCGATGATCTCAGATCAGGTATCTGGACAGAACTATCTGCTGGAAAAGCGATAGATGTACACAGAAGAAGTCTTCAAAGAGCCCATATCGAAAGATTGGAATATTTGATGACTAATGACGAGCCTAACATTCCTGCTAATTTCAGGAGATTTGCAGGTCCTCAGATCAATGCATCGCAATCAGACATCAGACCAATGGTCAGAGGTGAGTTGAAAACTTTGCAGAGACAAATTACAGCTTCGATTGGCAGAACTTCAGACAGAGCGTCAAAACTTCATTTAGAAGATGCTTTGGAAAGAGTAAAAGCAATATTGGACCCAAAATAATCACTTTTAGCTATTAGATTGAACTTTAGCTAATTGAAAATTATTGTATAAAAGCCAGCTTGTGATCAAGCTGGCTTTTTACTTATGTGAAAGAAACGAAATTATCACTATTTTTACCATTTCAGATGAAATTATGTAAACCATGTCTATAACCCCTTTGGAAATACTTAAAGAACACAATCTTCGAATTACTAATTGTCGAAAAGAAGTTTTGGACACATTTTTAAAGAAAAAGTCTGCTCTTTCACACGCTGATTTAGAACAAATTTTTCAAAAAGATTTTGATAGAGTAACCTTATACAGAACGCTTAAAACTTTCCTAGACAACGACCTTATCCATAAAGTATTGGATGACAGTGGTGCTGCAAAATATGCATTATGTCACCATTCACACGCAAAAGACGAGCATCATGACCACGAACATGTACACTTCAAATGTGAAAAATGTGGCCAAACTAAATGTATTGAAGAATCAATATTGCCTAAAATAAATTTACCTTCAGGCTTTATCAATAAAGAAGTGAGCTTATTGGTTCAAGGAATATGTGACCAATGTAGTTAAAAATTCACGGGAGTTTTGTCATTGTGTTTTTCAACAATAGTTTCATGCGGCCAAACAATCCCTGGAGGCAAATCTATCTTTGGCGGTGTATAATTCTCTACTCCCCCTTCTCCATCATCTCTGGAGTCATTTTTTCTTTGATTTAACCTAGCTTTGGTCAGCGTAGCAACGAAGTAAATCAACACCACATAGGTGAGACCAAGAAGTACCAAATCGATGACGAGACTATTCATAAAACAAAATTTCCTTAAGATAGAATTTATTGTGGTAAATATCAACTATAAACAATCAATTATAACAAATCCTTCTATTTTTTTTCAAAAATAATTAAAGGTTAGGGCTTGGCTTGTTAAATAGCCGATATCATCGGATATTTGCAAACTGAAATTTCTAAAAAATGATAGTAAAAACAAAAAAATACAAACTCGAATCTGGTACCTATATAAAGATGGGACTTGTGAATGTCCTGAAAGAGCAATGGTGGGTAATTCTTATAGCTGTAGCGATCGCCTGTGGGTACTTTTGGATTGCTTCTTGGTGGTGGATAAGCATGGCCATTTTGGCTTATATTTTATACTTGTTGTTTTGGGTTATCCAATTTGCGGGTGTTACCCAAATGGAACAAAACAAAGTCATGTTCGAAAAAATGTCCTATGAAATAGACAGCAGACAAGTCTTGATGAAGTTAAATGTCAAACAGGGAATGCCAATCAATTGGAATATGATCAAAAAAGTAGAGATGACTAAAGATGCATTTGTCCTTACTATGTCCAAGGCGCAATTCATACATCTCCCTTATAAAATCTTCAATTCAGAAAATGACAAAAAATTTGTAGAAACTATCTTGAAAAGAAAAGGATATTTAGCAGAAAAGTAGACTTCAAAAATTCATTTGATAATCATGCATAAAAAAAGCCTCTCAAGAAATCCTGAGAGGCTTTTTTTATGATTATTCTAACATTACATAGGAGGTAAAATCACAGAATCAATAACGTGAACTACTCCATTGGAAGCTTCGATATCCGCAGTAGTCACATTAGCATTGTTAACCTTTGCTTTTCCATCTTTCAAGGAGATTTTCACATCTGCACCTTGTACTGTTTTGGCAGCCATTCCATCAGATAGATCTTTGGAATACACTTTCCCAGCTACTACATGATAAGTCAGTACCGCTACTAATTGAGATTTGTTTTCCGGCTTCAGTAAATTATCTACTGTACCAGCAGGCAACTTTGCAAATGCATCATTAGTAGGTGCAAACACTGTAAATGGACCATCACCTTTCAATACATCAACCAAGTCACCTGCCTTCACAGCAGCAACTAAGGTTGATAGGAATTCAGTTTGCATGGCCAAGTCAACAATATCATCGTCAGCATTGACGGTTGTAGCGTTATTGTTGAGGGTGAATGATGATGTTACAAAAAATGCAATCATCATTGCAATTGTGAGGAAATTTTTCATGATAATTATAGTTTTGGTTTATGTAGGTATATAAGCAGATTATGTACTACATTGTTTTTCAAATATTTATACCATATTACAATAAAAATATTCATAAACATATTCTATATATTGATCTACGATTATCAACCATTCATTATAAATCCCAATGGGAAATTTACACAGACGGTACTAATTAATCTTATTTTAATCCAGTTTCAAACTTTCTTTTTTAACCAATTTTATCTTTCATAGCTGAACTCACGGAGTTAAATTTGCTACATGCAAATCAAATTAATAGCAGTTGGAAAAACTGATAGTAGGGAAATCCAATCTTTGATAGAAGAATATATCAAGCGGCTTGGGTTTTACATCAAGTTTGAATTGGAAATTATCCAAGACCTTAAAAACACCAAGAGCCTTTCTGAGGATTCCCAAAAGGAAAAAGAAGGAGAATTGATTCTGAAAAAACTCCAAGCTTCAGATGACCTGGTATTACTTGATGAAAATGGAAAACAATACGGATCAGTTGACTTTTCAAATATTCTCCAAAAAAAAATGAACTCAGGATTAAAGCAACTCGTGTTTGTGGTAGGAGGTCCATATGGGTTCTCTGATGCTGTCTATCAGAGGGCAAACAGTAAACTCTCGCTCTCAAAAATGACTTTTTCCCATCAAATGGTCCGCGTTTTTTTTATAGAACAACTCTATAGGGCATTTACAATTTTGAGAAATGAACCTTACCATCATCAATAAGAAGATTTAAGAATTGAATAATACCGAACTAAAATATTTTTCTTAGATTACAAGTCGATTTATAAAAAAATGAAAATGAAAAATTCAAGAATCATTGTTTTAATAGCTTTTTGGCTTGGAAGTATAATCAGTGTATTTGCCCAAGACAGCGAAAAAGTTCCTTTGGACAAAAGAGTCAGAAAAGGAAAACTAGAAAATGGATTGACATACTATGTCCAACAAAATCCTAAACCAGAAAAAAAGGTGGAATTGAGACTCGCTGTGAATGTAGGTTCAATTTTGGAAGATGATGATCAGGCAGGGCTTGCGCATTTTACAGAGCACATGGCTTTCAATGGGAGCAAGAATTTTGAGAAAAATGAACTAATAAGCTATCTTCAGTCGATAGGCGTTTCTTTTGGAGGGGATTTGAATGCCTACACAGGTTTTGATGAGACGGTGTATATTTTACCTATTCCATCAGAAGATGAAGAGATCTTAAGAAAAGGATTTCTAGTCCTAGCCGACTGGGCAAATGGAGTTCTCATGGAGGATGAGGATATAGATGGAGAAAGAGGGATTATTGTAGAAGAATGGAGAACGGGACAAGGTTATTCCCAAAGGATCAGAGACCAATATTTACCTGTCCTACTTCATGAAAGCAAGTATGCAGATAGGTTGCCAATAGGCAAAATGGAGATCGTAGAAAATTTTGAATATGAAACTATCAGAAGATTCTATAGAGACTGGTACAGACCTGACTTGATGGCTGTCATTGCAGTAGGTGATGAAGATCCAGATAAGTTGGAGGCTTTGATCAAGGAGTATTTTGGAGATATGGAAAATCCTGCAAATGCAAAACCACGCGAAAGCTTTTCTGTCCCAGCACATGAAGAAACTTTTGTGACGATTGCGACAGATGCAGAAGCACCAGGAATTCAAATTCAGCTTTATTACAAGCACGAGGCACGTCCCACTGAGACTAAAGAAGATTACAAAAACACCATTAAGCGTTCGCTATATAGCGGAATGCTCAATCAAAGATTAGACGAAATGAGACAGAAGCCTGATGCTCCATTTATATATGCTGGCACGGGTTATGGCAACTTTGTCAGGGAAATGGATTATTTTTCTGCTTCTGCAGCAGTAGTTCCGGGGAAAATTGACGCTGGACTTACTGCACTGATCCAAGAGAATGAAAGAGTTGCCCAGTTTGGATTTACTGAGCAAGAATTGGAAAGGGTAAAAAAATCTATCCTAAACAGTGCCGAAAGAGCTGCCAAAGAAATGGATAAAGCAGAATCGGCTTCAATTGTAGGAAGGTATGTATCAAACTTCCTGAGCGGAAGGTTTGCTGAGAGTCAGGATTGGAGGTATGAATTCTACAAAGAAACCCTTCCCCAAATCACTGTAGAAGAAATCAATGCATTGGCAAAAGAGCTTGTGAAAGACGAAAATCGAGTAGTCGTAATCATTGCTCCTGAAAAAGAAAAAGAGAATCTTCCAACAGAAGAAGCTGTTTTGGCATTATTTGATGCCGTAGAGCAAATACAACTCACACCTTACGAGGAGAAACTACTTGCTGAAGACTTGATTACTGACCTTCCTGCTGCTGGCAAAGTAACATCTAAAAACACCATAAATGGTGTAGATGTACAAGAGCTTACTTTGTCCAATGGTGTGAAAGTATTTATCAAATCGACCGATTTCAAAAATGACGAAATCCTAATTTCTGCTTCCTCTAAAGGAGGTTCTTCACTTTATTCTTTGGAAGATCACCTTAATGCCAGCAATGCCGGTGTCATGGTCAACGTGATGGGGGTAGGTGATTTTTCACCAACAGACTTGAGAAAAGTGCTTTCTGGAAAAACTGTTTCTATTACCCCAAATATAAGTACCTACAGTCAAACAATTTCTGGAGTTACTTCACCAAAAGATTTGGAAACTGCATTCCAATTGATCCATTTATACTTTACCAAACCAAGAAAAGACCTTGAACTATATGAAGTATATAAAGCAAATCAAAAATCGCAGCTCGAAAGTGCACAAGCGAATCCAGACTACCAGTTTTCAAAGCAATTGAACAAAATCATTGCTGATGGAAACCCGAGAGCACTTGGGATTTTTGATCCTGAAGATTACGATAAACTGAACGTAGATAGAGGCTTGGAAATCTTCAAAGAAAGATTCTCAAATGCAGCAAATTTCGAGTTCTTTTTCACAGGAAATATAGACACTGAGACTTTCATTCCTCTTCTAGAGCAATATATCGCAAGCCTTCCTGGCGACCCTGACAAAAAAGAAGATTTTGTTGATCTGGGAATCAGAGCACCAAAAGGAAAAACTGAAAGAATCGAAGTAGGCACTGACGAGAAAAGCCAAGTGATCATGTATTTCTCAGGAGAAACAGAATACGACCGCAAAAAAGCAGCTGATATAGGATATCTTGGCGAAATATTGACCATCAAGCTAATCGAGAACCTGCGAGAAGAAATCGGTGGTGTATATGGAGTCGGTGCAAGTGGCAGCATGGGTATAGAACCTGTAGGGAATTTCAGATTCTCTATACAGTTCCCATGTAGTCCTGATATGGTTCAAAAATTGACTGATGCAGCTTGGGCAGAGGTGAAAAAAATCCAAGAAAATGGACCAACTGAAGAAGACCTCAACAAGGTGAAGGAAAAAAGAAGAATCGCCTACGAAGAAAATCTAAAGCGTAACAATTACTGGAATTCCCAAATGTCAAGTGTTAGGAATTATGATTTTCCATGGGAAGTGATTTTGGAAGGTAAAGCTTCAATTGACGCTGTAACTCCTGAAAGGATCCAAACCGCTGCAAAAGCATATTTGACAAAAGAGAATTTACTTGAAGTTCAAAGATTTCCAGCCAAGTAAATTTGTCTGAATCGAATTTTGGAAGTAAGATTTTGCTGTAATTATGAAAAGGCCTCCCATACATGATATTTTGGGAGGCCTTTTCATTTTGAAATACTTAATTTTTTGATGAGAATTCAGGGCTACGCCCCTCTAGGTTTTATCTAGCTATTGTTTTTCTACGAAGAAGACAGTGCTACGCCCCAAATTTGTAGCATTTCTACCAACCTAAATTTTCTAGGAATGGGTTGAAAAAAATGGCAATCATTATCCCATTTCTAATAAATCAATAGTCTTCAAAAGCTTCATTTGGCCGAAGAAAATCCAAAGATTTAGGCTTAGATCTCAAAGGGGGCACTAGCCCACATTTCTTCGTAGAAAATCAACGTCAATCCAAATTTCAGGGGCGTAGCCCTGCAATCTGATATTTATTTGCCAATGGTGGAGTTGGAAATAATTTGGCGACAACAAAGAATTCAGGGCTACGCCCCTTTGGGTTTATCTAGCTATTGTTTTTCTACGAAGAAGATAGGGCTACGCCCCTAACTTGTAGCATTTCTACCAACCTACATTTTCTAGGAATGAATTGAAAAAAATGGCAATCATTATCCCATTTCTAATAAATCAATAGTCTTCAAAAGCCTCATTTGGCCGAAGAAAATCCAAAGATTTAGGCTTAGATCTCAAAGGGGGCGCTAGCCCACATTTCTTCGTAGAAAATCAACGTCAATCCCAATTTCAAGGGCGTAGCCCTGCAATCTGATATTTATTTGCCAATAGATATGGAGTTGGAAATAATTTGGCGACAACAAAGAATTCAGGGCTACGTCCCTCTGGGTTTATCTAGCTATTGTTTTTCTACGAAGAAGACAGTGCTACGCCCCAAATTTGTAGCATTTCTACCAACCTACATTTTCTAGGAATGAATTGAAAAAAATGGCAATCATTATCCCATTTCTAATAAATCAATAGTCTTCAAAAGCCTCATTTGGCCGAAGAAAATCCAAAGATTTAGGCTTAGATCTCAAAGGGGGCGCTAGCCCACATTTCTTCGTAGAAAATCAACGTCAATCCCAATTTCAGGGGCGTAGCCCTGCAATCTGATATTTATTTGCCAATAGATATGGAGTTGGAAATAATTTGGCGACAACAAAGAATTCAGGGCTACGCCCCTCTGGATTTAATCTAGCTATTGTTTCTACGAAGAAGAAAGGGCTACGCCCCTAACTTGTAGCATTTCTACCAACCTACATTTTCCAAGAATGAATTGAAAAAAATGGCAATTATTATCCCATTTCTAGTAAATCAATTGTCTTCAAAAGCTTCATTTGGCCGAAGAAAATCCAAAGATTTAGGCATAGATCTCAAAGGGGGCGCTAGCCCACATTTCTTAGTAGAAAATCAGCATCAATTCAAATTTCAGGGGCGTAGCCCTGCAATCTGATATTTATTTGCCAATGGATATGGAGTTGGAAATAATTTGGCGACAACAAAGAATTCAGGGCTACGCCCCTCTGGGTTTATCTAGCTATTGTTTTTCTACGAAGAAGATAGGGCTACGCCCCTAACTTGTAGCATTTCTACCAACCTACATTTTCTAGGAATGAATTGAAAAAAATGGCAATCATTATCCCATTTCTAATAAATCAATAGTCTTCAAAAGCCTCATTTGGCCGAAGAAAATCCAAAGATTTAGGCTTAGATCTCAAAGGGGGCGCTAGCCCACATTTCTTCGTAGAAAATCAACGTCAATCCAAATTTCAGGGGCGTAGCCCTGCAATCTGATATTTATTTGCCAATGGTGGAGTTGGAAATAATTTGGCGACAACAAAGAATTCAGGGCTACGCCCCTAACTCGTTGCAATTGTATAATTCTCGCTTTCTTAATAGGTACCAAAAGAATTGATGAATATTAAGTCAATTAATGCACTCACTATTAACAAAATCGACTAATGAAGATTACCCGTATGATTTTATTGAGAAACTCACCTACTAGTTTCATTGTAGACAATAAAAAAAGCCAATGGATCAGATCCATCGGCTTTATATTTTTATGTATTTCCTCTTTCTTCCACGTAGCCAATCAATAGAATATTTGATACACGATTTGAGTGTTCTGTTGACAGTTGTCCGGTGACTAGATGATCTTACCTGAATTTGGTTTACACATTAGTGTCTAGTGTCAGGTTTTGATTCTTCGTTTAATTATGTATCCGCTTTCTTATACGTGGCCAAACAATAGATGGTCGGATGAACGATTTGTGGTTCTGTTGACTGTGAGCTGTTGTCTGCTGACGAGTATCCGCAACTTACAAAGCTACTTATTACCTAACGTGCAACATTGCGGATACTCATATTGTGGAATTAGCAAATCTTTTATTGACAACGAGCATTCAACATTTGATCAAAAAACTACATCTTCGCAGAGTAGTTTGGCGCTTCTCTCGTGATACTGATATCGTGAGGATGTGACTCTTTCACACCGGCAGCTGTGATTTTTACGAACTTGCCGTTTTTCTGTAGATCTTCGATCGTTTTGGTACCACAATATCCCATCCCAGCCTGAAGTCCACCAACTAGTTGGTAAAGGACTTCCTGAACCAAACCTTTATAAGCTACTCTCCCTACGATACCTTCTGGGACTAATTTCTTGATGTTATCTTCTGCATCTTGGAAATACCTGTCTTTTGAACCAGATTCCATTGCTTCAAGAGAGCCCATTCCTCTGTAAGACTTGAATTTTCTTCCTTCGAAAATGATCATTTCTCCTGGAGCTTCTTCTGTACCAGCCAATAGGGAACCAATCATGATAGAACTTCCACCAGCGGCGATTGCTTTTACCAAATCGCCCGAATACCTGATACCACCATCAGCTATTACTGGGACATTTCTGCCTTTTAGCGCTTCCGCACATTCAAAAACAGCAGAAAGCTGAGGGACACCAACTCCGGCAATCACCCTAGTTGTACAAATACTTCCTGGTCCAACACCCACTTTCACCGCATCTGCTCCTGCATCTGCCAAAGCAATAGCAGCTTCAGGTGTAGCTATATTCCCAACAATCACATCAAGATCAGGAAATGCATCTTTTATCCTTCTGCACGTCTCGATAACACCTTTGGAATGTCCATGTGCGGTATCGATAGAAACTACATCCACACCAGCATTTTTCAATGCTTCGACACGCTCTACAATATCCGCAGTGACACCAACAGCAGCACCCACTCTCAATCTGCCATATTCATCTTTACAAGCATGTGGTTTGTCTCTTCTTTTAAGAATATCTTTGTAAGTGATCAATCCAGTAAGCTTATTTTCATCATCGATGATTGGAAGTTTCTCAATTTTGAATTCTTGAAGAATCTCCTCAGCTTGTTCCAAAGTAATCCCAGCTTTTGCCGTTATCAACTTATCTTTGGTCATGATGCTTTTGATATCTCTGTTTGGATCTTTGATAAATCTCAAATCCCTATTGGTAATGATGCCCATCAAAAGTCGGTTTTCATCAACTACTGGAATTCCGCCGATATGGAATTCTGTCATGATTTTCTCAGCATCTCTTACTTTTGAATCGATGTGAAGGGTAATTGGATCCAAAATCATCCCTGACTGCGAACGCTTCACTTTTCTTACTTGGGCAGCTTGCTTTTCGATGGACATGTTTTTGTGAATAAAACCAAGTCCGCCTTCAAGTGCTATCGCAATCGCCAGCTCTGCTTCTGTGACAGTGTCCATAGCAGCTGAGACCAAAGGAATATTTAGCCTGATGTTCTTAGTAAGTTGTGTAGAAGTGTTGGTGTCGCGCGGGAGGACTTCTGAATATCCTGGGACTAGTAGCACGTCATCGTACGTGAGTGCCTCAAAGAGGAATTTATCTGAATTTCGGTTCATAGCAAATTTGGTTAGGTAACCCTATTTGCACGCCAAAGATACAAACAAATCCTTGAGTCAATCAAATGATACTCAAATAAATTTTCTTTTAGGTAAAAAAAACTTGTACAATTCTGAAATAAAACTTCAATTCCATTTAAAAAGCCCAACTCGTTTACGCATCAAAAAAGCTGACTTGGTACCAAGTCAGCTTTCGTTAAAATCAATGTAAGTCATTTATTAAATCAGATTATTGATTTTCCATTTCATCAACATTTGCTGTGAATGGATTGGAATCCCTAATCAGTCTTGCTGGCAACTCACCTTCTGTAGAAGCTACAGTCACGCAGACTGCTGCATCACCTGTAATGTTCACTACTGTTCTGAACATATCCAAAATCCTATCAGGAGCTATAATCAGGGCAACTCCTGCTCCAGGAACACCGATAGCCTCTAATACAATAATCAACATGATCAATCCTGCCCCAGGAACTCCTGCAGAGCCAATAGCTGCCAAAGTCGCCGTAAGGACAATAGTCAGCTGCTGAGAAATAGTCAAATCCATTCCCAAAGCTTGTGCAATGAACACTGCCGCTACAGCTTGGTACAAGCTAGTCCCATTCATATTGATTGTGGCGCCAAGTGGCAATACGAAACTGCTCACTTCTTCAGAAACACCCAATTCCTCCTCTACAAGTTTCATCGTAACAGGAAGTGTAGCAGAACTTGATGAAGTGGAAAAACCCAATAACATCGCAGGTCTCAATGCTTTGATAAAGTCCAAAAATGGGATTTTTGTGAAAGCTTTCAGCATTAATGAATATACTCCGACAATAATCAAGAATAATCCTCCCATCACTACCAACGTATATTTCAACAATGCCAAAAGTAACTCAACTGCCGATTCGGGATTTTCTCCCGCTATCTCGACAATCAAGGATGCCATCAAGGCGAATACACCGTAAGGTGCTATCATCATGATATATTCCACGATTTTGATAATGACATCATTCAGTGCATCAAAAAAATCTGTAAATGTCTTTGCTTTGTCTTTTGAAATTTGAAGGAGTGCTATGCCAGCAATAATCGCAAAAAACACAACTTGAAGCATGCTGCCATTGTCTGCCGCTGCAGCGATAAGATTTTCTGGCACTATGTCCACAATAGGCTGTAGCGGGCCTGCGTCTTTGATTGCCGCTGCGTCACTTGCTTTGGAACCAGCCGCTGCATCAAACTGAAGCATCAATTTATCCCTTGTCTCTTGAGGCAACTGCTCCCCAGGTTCAAAAAAGTTGACTAAAAGCAATCCTAAAGTAATCGCTATTACTGTAGTGACGAGGTATGCTAAAATCGTCTTGCCTCCTATTCTCGAAAGTTTAGATATGTCTCCCAGATTTGCCACACCAACTATCAACGATGCTAATACCAAAGGCACAGCGATCATCTTTAAGGCATTAATAAAAATTGTGCCTACAGGTTTGATATAGTTAACTGTGAAATCAGGAGAAATTCCAAATTGCACAATCACCAAACCGAAAATAAGGCCTAGAACCAGACCAGCAATAATCTGGGTGTGTAAGGGTATTTTTTTGAACATAATATTTGGGTTAATTTTTTACAACTTATTTGCTCTGCTAATCAAAAGGTAATCTGCCAAAACCAATGCTCCCATTGCCTCTACAATCGGTACTGCTCTTGGCACGACACATGGGTCGTGCCTACCTTTTCCGGAAACTGTCACTGATTCACCTGCTTCATTTACAGATTCTTGATCGATCATAATCGTAGCCACTGGTTTGAAAGCAACTTTAAAATAAATATCTTCTCCGTTGGAAATACCTCCTTGTATACCTCCACTGTGATTCGTCCGGGTTCTCACTTTGTCCCCTTCTGTATAAAATGCGTCATTGTGCTCAGAACCCCGCATTTTCACTCCTTCAAAGCCACTTCCGTATTCAAAGCCTTTTACTGCATTGATGCTTAGCATGGCTTTGCCAAGCTCAGCATTCAGCCTGTCAAACACAGGCTCTCCAAGCCCTGGAGGAACTCCCTTGATGACGCATGATACGACACCACCAACTGTATCTCTAGATTTTCGGATTTCATCGATAAAGCTGATCATTTCCTCTGCCATTTCCGGATCAGGGCATCTGATAATGTTTTTTTCTGTTTGTTCGAGATCTAGCTCTTGGTATGGTTTGGTCAATTTCAAATCACCAACCTGACTTACATAAGCTTGGATACTAATTCCAAAATGTTGCAAGAGCAATTTTGCAATAGCTCCAGCTGCGACACGTGCAGAAGTCTCCCTTGCACTACTTCTTCCGCCTCCCCGATAGTCTCTTATTCCGTATTTTTCTTGATAAGTGTAATCAGCATGGGAAGGTCTGAATTTATCCGCGATATGACCATAATCTTTACTCTTTTGGTCAGTATTCATGATGACCATCCCAATAGGGGTACCAGTACTTTTCCCTTCAAAAACACCTGAAAGAATCTGGAATTCATCTTCCTCTTTTCTTTGTGTTGTGATTTTGGATTGGCCGGGTTTTCTCCGCTGCATTTCATTTCTGATATATTCCTCGTCGATTTTCAGTCCTGCTGGACATCCATCGATAATTACCCCCAAGCCTTTTCCGTGTGATTCACCGAAGGTGCTTATTCTAAATAGTTTTCCAAATGAGTTTCCCATTACCGCTTTTTCATAATCAAGACAGCCAATAGAATTACTGATACTGCCAACAATAAATTGATAAAGATGGAAAAATAGTACTTATATCGCTGGTTTAAAAGTTTATTGTTCTCAACTTCAATCAAATCATAGATTCCACCCAGTCGTTGGTTGGAAATGGCTTGGTTTACCTTAGATTCTCCTGTGATATTCAATATCGCTTTTGGACGGAGAGTATCATACTTTGCTAGATTTGGGTTGAAATAGATCCATTCAAAATGATCCGACAGTGCAACCTCTCCAGGTTCATTGACAGTAAGGTAATAGCTGAATTCTTTTATACCCGTGACTTTCCCCATTCCCCGATTGACTTGTTGCCTTACATTTGGATCGTAAGTGTTCAGCTTCTGGATTTGATTTGTCTTAGGTTTGGAAATCGAGTTGACATTACCTTCTCCAGAAATCCCGAAGTTATAGGTAATTCCCTCGCCTGTTTCTGCATTAAGCTCCTTGATATTTTCCCTCAATTGAAACACGCCCACACTCACTTCATTTCTCAGCGGATGTGGAGGTAAAGGTTTCACTTTAATTGATTTTGCTGCCGAATAAAAGGTTTTGAAATCTTCCTGCCTATTGCTTCCAAAGAATGTCGGGTTTTTGGCAACTTTATATTTGATCATTTCCCATCCTATCGAAGGTATGATGATTTCTCCTTCCGAAAATGGAAAGAATGTAGCTTCATAAACCTTGTATTTCACCCAATTTTCACCATTTATAGAAACTCTTTCTGGCTGAATACTGGTGATATTGAAGTTTTCTTCCCACGCATTACCTGGCTTGAGTTTCTTAAGAATTCCATCCAACTGTCTACCTGGTTCATGCCAACTGAAAGGAGCTTGATTTGCCTCTGCCATATAAAACGCCAAACTGACATTCACACCTTCACCAATAAATACTTCTGGCTTATCCACAGAAGTCGCAAAAAATGCTTCATCATCTATCTCGATAAATTCGGGCTCTTCGCGAGATTTTCCAAACATTTCATCAAATGGATCAAATGCATTGCTTTGTCTTTGTGCTGATCGCGCATCGACTACACTAACCTTTTTTCCCGAAGAAGAATAATTGTCCCCGTTGATTTTGACTGTAAAATCAGGAACTTGAAAATCACCTTTTCGACTCGGTCTATAGTATTGGATAATGCTATTTGTACTGCTCATCTGTCCATTGATGATATTCATGGAAGAGGATTGGGAAATACCTTGTTTTTGAAATCCAACGATCTCTGGAAACTGGTCGTAGGATTTGATTTTATCATCCGAAATCGTTACCTTAATAGTGAAGTTTTCATTTAAGGCTATTTCACTGGGACCAAGTTCAATTTTCACTTCCTGAGCTTGAAGGCTTGCACAGATAAAGCTTAAAGTAAATACCAAAACCCAAGTGACCGTCGTTCTAATCATAAGTTGTTCGTTTCAAATATAAGCGCAAATTAACTTTATATTTTAAACGCAACAAACGATTAGTAGTATCGTATCAGTATAAAAATTGTTTCTGTTTAACCTAATACATTTTGAGCCATGCTAGAATACGTTAAGACTATCTTATTGAAAGTGAGTTTTGACAAAGCGCTCTTCGAAAAAGAGCTGAGAAAAAGCCTTAACCTGATCCTACCAGCAGAGATCAGCGAATTTAGGGCCTGGTGTTACAGGACATTTTCCCGTAACTACGAACCAGTTTTAAATAAATATTTTGTCAAACTCGCAGGTTGAAAACCCACAAAGGCTCTGAAAAGAGCCTTTTTTTTGCTTTTACTTCTTCACAAAAGAAATATTCCTCGCCAAACCTTCCAATTTGGTCCTCTTTACAGCTGATTTTTGAAAAACTTTATTGAAAGTTTCTTGAGTTATTTCTTCCCAATCTTTTGCAGAGAATTCTTCCAACTCTGGATGGGTCAAAAATGCGGGCTCCTCATGTGGTTTGGAAAATCTATTCCAAGGGCATACATCTTGACAGATATCACATCCAAAAACCCAATTTTCAAATTTACCCTTCACTTCTGTGGGGATTTGATCCTTGAGCTCAATTGTGAAATATGAAATACACTTTGATCCATCCACTACACCGGGTTGGACTATGGCATCTGTGGGACAAGCGTCAATACATTTTGTACAGGTTCCACAATAATCTTTTGTCATCGGAGTATCTGGGCTAACTTCCAAGTCAATGATCAATTCTGCCAAAAAGAAAAAACTTCCCATTTGACGGTTGAGCAAAAGGCTGTTTTTTCCTGTCCATCCCAAACCGGATTTTTGTGCCCATTGTCTTTCCATTACTGGCGCAGAATCTACGAAAGCCCTTCCGCCAATTTCTCCTATTTCTTCGTTTAGTTTTTGGAGAAAATCTCTCAACTTGTCTTTGATCACAAAATGATAATCTTTGCCATAAGCATATTTTGCGATTTTGTAATCTTGGGGATCTTCACTCAGTTTTTTTTCTGGATAATAGTTGTAAATCAAGCTTACCACAGTTTTTGCCCCATCAACCAGCTTGGTTGGATCAAGCCTTTTGTCAAAATTGTTTGCCAAATAACCCATTTGGCCATGATAATTTTGATTGAGCCAATTCTCAAGTCTTGGCGCTTCCTCTTCCAAAAATCCAGCCTTTGAAATACCACAAAAGTCAAAGCCCAGGTTTTTGGCCTGGGTTTTTATAATTTGGGCATATTTATCTTTGGAATATAGTAAACTCATTTAATTTTATGTGATGATTATACGCTATTACACAAGTGAATGAATTTTACAAGATTTAAACATCACTTTAAGACCAATATCTATGAATATCGAATATCAATTAATATCTGGATTTTAAATATCCCTTTTCTATATACTTAATGGTGTCATTGCTGACATAAATTTTTTATTAAGAAAATAAGCTTCCGGTTTCACTTCCAAAATTCGGTTTGATTTTGAGATGCTTATAGGCCAATTCTGTAGCCATCCTACCTCTTGCAGTACGTTTGAGATAGCCTTCTTGAATTAAAAACGGTTCATAAACCTCTTCGATAGTCTCCGCTTCTTCACCACAAGCAGTAGCTATGGTGCTTAATCCTACAGGACCACCTTTGAACTTTTCTATGATGGTCATCAGGATTCTGTTGTCCATTTCATCTAGACCATTCTCATCTACATCGAGTGCATTCAGTGCGAACTTTGCGATTTCCAAGGTAATGGTTCCATTGCCTTTGATTTCAGCAAAGTCACGGGTTCTCCGAAGAAGCATGTTTGCGATTCTAGGCGTACCACGGCTCCTTCTTGCTATTTCAAAGGCCGCAATTTCATCTATGGGTGTTTGAAGAATACTAGCCGACCTGATCACAATGTCAGTCAATAACTTTGCATCATAGTATTCCAAACGGGAATTAATACCAAACCTTGCCCTCAAAGGTGAAGTGAGCAAACCTGATCTGGTCGTAGCTCCAATCAGGGTAAATGGACTCAAAGAAATCTGCACCGAACGGGCATTTGGGCCAGAATCCAACATGATATCGATCCTGAAATCCTCCATAGCGGAGTACAAATATTCCTCAACAATAGGATTGAGTCTATGAATTTCATCAATAAAAAGCACATCTCCCTCTTCAAGATTGGTCAATAGACCTGCCAAATCAGAAGGCTTATCCAAAACAGGCCCAGAAGTGATTTTAATACCTGCCTGAAGTTCATTTGCTATAATATTACTCAAGGTAGTTTTTCCCAAGCCAGGAGGGCCGTGCAGCAATACATGATCAAGTGGCTCCTGTCTCCTCTTTGCGGCCAACACGAAGATTTTCAGGTTTTCAACAATTTTATGCTGACCAGTGAAGTCATCAAAACTCAGAGGTCGGAGTGCTTTTTCAATCTCTTTGTCCTTTGGACTCAAATGTTCATCATCTCCACTTAAATAATCTTCTCTCATGTTCTTAAATTCAATAGGTACAAAGATAGAAAAATCAAGCAAGGCAAAAAGATAAATGATTTTCCATCTACCACTGTGCAATATTATTGCAACTGATAACAGGTTCAGACCCATAATTCAAAAATTAGACTTAAATTCGCAAAAAAATATTAGCCCCTATGCGTAGCAATGCGAATAAAAATATAATTTATTCAATCATCCTCTTCCTTTTGGTAGCAATTGTCTATCTGTATCGTGAAAGCAAACAAAAGCCAGCTGAAAAAGTAGTAGAACCTACTTCTGAAAAAGTAGTGCTTTCTGGAAACACAATGGGGACCAGCTACAGAATCGTCTATCTGGATAAAGAATCGCGTGATTTCAAGGCAGAAATTGACTCTATTCTAGTTGATTTCAATCAATCATTGTCCACATACATTTCAGATTCCGAACTCAGTACTTTCAACAATTCTGACACTTTACTCTTTAGGACAACATATTTCCCTGAAATATTGAAAGTAAGCAAGGAAGTTTTCGACCAGACAAATGGTGCTTTTGACCCAACTGTAGGCCGAATGGTAAACCTTTGGGGATTTGGACCTGGAGGTCCTCAGCTCAAAGACAGTGTAAACATAGACGCAATGTTAAATTTGGTCGATTTTTCAGCGATACAATTTGATGAAAAGAAAGTCTGGAAAATGAAGCCAGGTATGTATTTGGATTTTTCGGCTATTGCAAAAGGCTATGGGGTAGATGTCGTAGCAGATTACCTCTCAGGACAAGGTGTACAAAATATGCTGGTAGAAATCGGAGGTGAATTGGTTGCCAAAGGTGTGAATGATGAAGGAGAGCTTTGGAAAGTGGGGATCAATAGACCTGAAGAAGGTGGAAACCCTAGTGAATTATACAGCATCGTAGCTTTGAAAAACCAAGGCATGGCTACTTCTGGAAACTACAGAAATTACTATGACCTGGACGGCAAAAAGATTTCCCATACCATTGATCCAAAAACAGGAAGACCAGTGAGGCATGGACTCTTGAGTGCAACTGTATTGGCTGCCAACTGTATGTATGCAGATGCAATCGCTACATCTTTGATGGTCATGGGTACAGAGAAAGCAATTGAATTGCAAAAAAATTCCGATTTTGAAGTTTTCCTAATTTATAGTGATGAGGAAGGAAATACCCTATCTTACGCAAGTGAAGGTCTCAAGCCTTATTTATCTTTTACAGTCCCAGAATAATATTCAAACCAGTTCTCAGTTTAATTCGACATGTTAGTAAACTTCCTTTTGTTATTCTTCACCGCCTTGATAGCTGGTAGTCTTGCGTATTTTATTCCTAGTTGGCAAGAAAGATACTTCAAACTAATCTTGGTATTCGCAGGTTCGTATTTATTTGCAATCACAGTGCTACACATTCTTCCTGAGCTATTTGTAGGAACAGAAGATGCTACAAAAATGGGCTTGTACATTCTTTTGGGCTTTTTACTTCAGCAGGTTTTGGAGTTGTTTTCCTCTGGAGTAGAGCATGGTCATATTCACCATCATGGCCATCACCATGGAATAGAATCTGGGGTTTGGACATTGATGATTGGGTTGTTTTTACACGCCTTTTTGGAAGGCACATTACTTTCCCATGACGGAATGCTCGTAGCACATGACCATGGAGCCCATGAAGGCCACCACCATCATCATCACGGAAGCAACAATTTGATGTTTGGAATTATGCTCCACAAAGGACCTGAAGCATTTGCACTAGTGGCAGTGTTGATGAGTGCTTTGAAGAAGCGATGGGTATTTGTACTATTGGTGATATTTGCACTAGCATCTCCGCTAGGAATGATGCTAAGTTCTGCTTTGTTTGATCAAGAATTGATTGGAAGAGGAGCTTTGAATGTCTTTTATGGGATGGTAGCAGGAGGATTTTTACACATTTCCACGACGATTTTCTTTGAAAGCAGTCCTGACCACAAATTTCATCTAAATAAAGTATTTATTAGCATTCTTGCATTTGCTTTAGCAATTTCGTTTGAGTTCTTATCTTAGTATTTTTAAGTTGGCATAAAGGATTAATTTCGGAATTAAATTTGGTTTGAATCTTTTGAATATCAATATAAACTTATATATTGCTAAAATATTATACTTTCGCTAAATTAGTATATTGAGTCCAAAATAGTTTTTTTATGGAAAAGCCAATTTGTCCAAAATGTGATCACGTCAAGACTGTGAAAAGTGGCGTAGTTGGCGGCAGGCAAAGATTTAAGTGCAAAAAATGTGGATACCATTTTACAGTGAATAAGCTGGGTAAATCCATAGATAAGTACTACGTAATCAAAGCCCTTCAACTCTATATCGAGGGGGTTTCTTATCGAGAAATAGAAAGAATCTTAGGCGTCAGCCATGTTTCGGTAATGAACTGGGTCAAGCAATACAAAATCAAAGCACCAGAAAGCAATGATTACAGACCTACCTACAGAGTCTTGAACCATACTGAATTAGTGAAATTTATGGCCAACAAGGAGAACTTATTGGATACAGGAATGCTGATAACCGAACTTGGGGATAAGTTTATGATCATCAAATGGGAGCGGTTCAAAAATCGATAAACCAAATTATATTATTTTTTCTATAATAAATTAACAAATATCTACATCTATTTTTTCATTTCACGGGGAACTTTTCAACTTGGCCTACTCGCAATCAGAAATGTTGTGAGAAACCCAATAAGTAAACCCAAATAATCATGAAAATCCAATTGACAATGTTTTCTATTGTATTTGTCATGGTCGCATCAAATAATTCAACCATTGCTCAAAACACTATTCCATCAATAGTAAATATGGGGAACAAAGCTGGGGATTTTGTAGACCATACATACAAACCACTCACTCTAAAGCTCAATGAAGATGGGTCCAAATACATTAGATTCCTATTTTGGAATCAAATGTGGGCGAGAGTTACAGAAAATAACCCAGGGACTCTTGATGTATCAGGTAACCCACAATCCACTTCTACAGACATTGGAATTCGAAGAGCAAGAGTTCTCGCTTATGCTGAAATTTCTCCACGTTTCCTTATTTTATCACATTGGGGAATAAACAATCAAACCTTCACAAATGGAGGAGTGCCTGGTGGAGGATTGACTGGAAACCCAGGGAATGTTCCCGTCATCATAGATCCTGAGACTGGAGTAGGTAGCGCATCTGGAATGTCAGCAAAGAAACCCCAACTTTTTTTTCACGATATCTGGACGGAATTCAAGATCACCAATGAACTCCACGCAGGCATGGGGCTTCATTATTGGAATGGAATTTCTAGAATGTCGAGTCATAGCACTCTTAACTTTATGGCAATAGATGCACCGATTTTCAATTGGCCATTGATCGAGTTAACAGATCAATTTGCTAGACAGTTTGGTTTCTATGCAAAAGGTCAAATAGCAAAATGGGATTATAGAATTGCTTTGAACAAACCTTTTTCGGTAGGTTCTGGTGGAAGGTATGAAGCAGCCACCAGCAGACCTGTAGCGGCAAATGTGGTCAATGACAATTGGGCAACTCAGGGATACATAGCATATCAATTTCTCGAAAAAGAAAATAATAAACTTCCTTTTTTTGTCGGGTCCTATCTAGGTTCAAAAAAAGTATTCAATATTGGCGCAGGTTGGCATCATCACCCCGAGGCTACCAACTCGGTAACTGCAAACGGTGAAATCCAGAATCACGATATCAAACTGTTTGGCATAGACACATTTTTAGATTTGCCAATAAACAAAGCTTCAGGAACTGCATTGACTACCTATTCCGTCTTTTACCATTATGATTTTGGACCAAATTACATTCGAAATGTAGGTATCATGAATGTTGGTTTCGGATCAGGAGCTACTCAAAATGGCCCAGGAAATTCACAACCTATGATTGGTACGGGAAAAATTTATTATAATCAAACAGGATTTTTACTACCAAAAAACTGGCTTGGAGAAAAAGGAAGACTTCAACCATTTGCTGCAATTACCCACAAAAATTTCGAATATTATAATGAAGGAGCTTGGCAATATGATGCAGGTATGAATTATTACATCAATGCCCATCAAGCCAAACTCACTTTACAATATAGCCAAAGACCGATTTTTGAAAATTTCAACAAATCAGGCAACGCAGGTGAATTTATCTTTCAAACACAAATATTCTTATAAAACCCAATAACCATGTCAGAAAACAAATTTAGTAAAGAAGCCTATTGGAAAAAGAACCTCCGAATCTTGGGAGTACTTCTATTCATCTGGTTTATCGTATCATTTGGATGCGGAATATTATTCGTAGAACAACTCAATGAAATACGTCTTGGCGGTTTCAAGTTAGGGTTCTGGTTTGCCCAGCAAGGCTCCATTTATTCCTTTGTGATTTTGATTTTTGTGTATGTTGTGCGCATGAATCAGCTTGACAAGGAATTTGATGTAAATGAAGATTAATTTCAAATAGAAATCGCAAAATGGATATTTTAACTTGGACATATATACTTGTAGGTGCATCATTTGCACTCTACATTGGAATTGCGATCTACACAAGAGCTGGATCTACAAAAGAATTCTACACAGCAGGTGGAGGCGTATCTCCCCTAGCCAATGGAATGGCAACAGCCGCAGACTGGATGTCGGCAGCATCATTTATTTCTATGGCTGGAATTATTGCCTTTTCGGGATATGATGGATCTGTAT
Organism: Belliella calami; assembly: GCF_022549695.1. Lineage (GTDB taxonomy): Bacteria > Bacteroidota > Bacteroidia > Cytophagales > Cyclobacteriaceae > Belliella > Belliella calami. Next base: position 52,953 of record NZ_JAKZGS010000003.1, read on the forward strand.
ATCTTATGGGCTGGACCGGAGGCTATGTACTTTTGGCTTTATTGCTCGCTCCCTATTTGAGAAAGTTTGGCAAATTTACTGTCCCTGATTTCGTCGGAGACAGGTACTATTCCAATAAGGCACGTGTGGTTGCTGTAATTTGTGCACTATTCATCTCATTCACTTATGTGGCTGGACAAATGAGAGGTGTTGGAATCGTATTCTCACGCTATTTAGAAGTCGATATCAATACGGGGGTATTCATTGGGATGTGTATAGTATTTTTCTATGCAGTATTAGGTGGTATGAAAGGCATTACCTACACCCAAGTCGCCCAATATTGTGTTCTGATTTTCGCCTTTATGGTACCTGCCATTTTTGTTTCCATGCAGCTGACAGGCAATCCCATTCCTCAATTGGGTATGGGAGGAACAGTAGCTGATGGTACTTACTTATTGGACAAGCTTGATGGTGTGTTGGGAGATTTGGGATTTGCTGAATACACTTCTGGTAGAAAAGGAATGGCTGACATCTTTGCGATTACTTTAGCTCTGATGGTAGGGACAGCAGGCCTACCGCACGTTATTGTGCGATTTTTCACTGTTCCTAGGGTAAAAGATGCCAGACTCTCTGCGGGATATGCGTTGGTTTTTATCGCGATTTTATACACCACCGCACCAGCTGTAGCAGTGTTTGGAATCTACAATGCCATAGAAACAGTCGCAGACAAACCTGTGGATGATTTACCTGTATGGGTAGAAAACTGGGGAAAAACCAATCTGATCACTGTGAATGATAAAAATGGAGATGGTATTGTTCAATATTCTGCAAATCCAGAAACCAATGAGTTAAATATTGACAAAGACATTATGGTTTTGGCAAGTCCAGAGATCGCAAATCTTCCAAATTGGGTGATTGGCTTGGTGGCAGCCGGTGGAATGGCAGCAGCATTATCCACTGCAGCAGGACTTTTATTGGTAATTTCCACCTCCGTTTCCCGTGATTTGTTTAGGACATTCAAACCAAATATGACAGAAAAAAGAGAACTTTTGATCGCTAGAATTTCGGCAGCAGGAGCGGTAGTTTTAGCTGGATACTTTGGTGTCAAACCTCCAGGATTTGTAGCTGAAGTTGTTGCCTTTGCTTTTGGTTTGGCGGCAGCATCCTTTTTTCCAGTGATCATTATGGGGATTTTCTCCACGAGAATGAACAAGGAAGGGGCAATAGCAGGAATGCTCTCTGGACTGATCTTCACGATAGGCTATATATCCTATTTCAAATTTATCAACCCTGAGTTGAATAGCATAGACAACTGGCTATTTGGCATTTCTCCTGAAGGAATAGGCTCTATAGGCATGTTGATCAATTTCATAGTATGTTTTGCAGTTTCAAAAGCAACTCCAGCTCCTCCGCAGCATGTTCAAGACATGATTCAAGAAATCAGAATCCCTCGCGGTGCAGGCAAAGCACATGATCATTAATCTTAAAAAAGAGGAAACTCCATTGATTCAATCTTGGGGTTTCCTTTTATTAAAATATGAAATAGTTTAATTTAAACTTTTGATTTGAAAATATAAATAAGATGAAAGAAGGTTTAAAAAACCAATATCTGTGGGTCGTTTTTTTCTTAGGATTAATTCTTTTGAATTACCCAGTCTTGGGGATTTATAATATCCCGGAAACTTGGTTTGGCATTCCTGTACTTTTCTTATTTGTTTTTGCTATTTGGCTCGGGATTGTTCTAATGACTTATCTTATTGTCAAAAAAGTAAAAAAGAAGGATGTTTAGCAATGCGCTGATTATATCGTTCACTTTTGGATATCTGGCTTTGCTCTTTGCGATAGCATGGTTTTCTGAACGTTCTGCATCAAATGGCAGAAGGCTTTCAAACCACCCAGCCATTTACGCATTAACATTGGCAGTATATTGCACTGCGTGGACTTACTATGGATCCGTAGGAAGAGCAGCAACCAACGGCCTAGAGTTTCTCACAATTTATATTGGTCCGAGTTTGATCGCCCCATTGTGGTGGATTGTCATGCGGAAGATTATCAGGATTTCCAAAGTACAGCGAATTTCTTCCATCGCAGATTTTATTTCGAGCAGGTATGGAAAAAATATCACTTTGGGCGGAGTAGTCACTATCGTTTGTCTTTTAGGCATATTACCTTATACTTCTATTCAGATCAAAGGCATTGCATCTTCATTTCAGATTTTACAAGGCAGTGGGGTTACTGAAACGCTCGCAAACCTTCCTTTCTATCAGGATACCGCCTTTTATTTGGCCTTGGGACTGGCATTTTTTACAGTTTTATTTGGCACCAGAAATATAGAAGCTACGGCACAACATGAAGGGATGGTTATGGCGGTAGCTTTCGAATCCATCTTTAAATTGATAGCTTTTCTGATTGTCGGAGTTTTTGTTACTTACTTTGTTTTTGACGGATTTACCGACATTTTCAGCAAAGCCGCAGCTGAGGGATTAAACCATCTTTTTGTAATGCAAGGAGAAAACAGCGCTTCAGAATGGTTTTGGATGAGTGTGTTATCCATGATGGCCATCCTGTTTCTTCCAAGACAATTCCAGATGGGAGTGATTGAAAATACCAACGAAAGGCATGTTGATACAGCCATGTGGCTATTCCCGCTTTACTTACTATTGATAAATGTATTTGTGCTTCCTATTGCTTTTGGAGGTTTGGTACATTTTCCTATTGGAAATTATGAAGCAGACACTTTTGTTTTGGCGTTTCCGATTGCTTTTGATCAAAAATGGCTAGCAATTTTAGTGTATTTGGGAGGCTTTTCTGCGGCTACAGGTATGATCATTGTCTCTACTATTGCCCTCAGCACCATGGTCAGCAACAACTTGGTAATGCCTTTATTGCTAATAAATGATCGATTCCAAAAAAAATATCAGCACAGACTTGGATTGGTATTGATATGGTCTCGGAGAGTAGCAATATTCTTAATTATTCTAGCAGCTTACCTCTATTACAAACAAATCGCAGGGCAATTCTCCTTGGTTTCCATTGGGTTGATTTCATTTGTAGGAATAGCGCAGTTTGCACCAGCAATCATTGGTGGGATTTATTGGAAAAAAGGTGCAAGAACTGGTGCATTGGTTGGGATTCTAGCAGGCTTTTCTCTGTGGTTTTTCACATTGGTCGTGCCAACCATGGTGACAGCAGATTATATCTCCGAAAAACTACTGAATGAAGGTTTATTTGGGTTCGGCTTTTTGAAACCTCAAGCTTTATTGGGATTCGCTGACTTGAGTTACATTAGTCATGGGCTATTCTTCAGCTTGACTATCAACACAATATTATATGTCGTCATTTCACTTTTCAGTCAGCAAACCTCCAAAGAGCACAATCAAGCTGTAATCTTCGTAGACATATTCAGATACAGTGAGTCACTAGATACGGCCATTGTATGGAAAGGACAAGCATATGTGCCAGACATCAGAGCATTGTTGATAAATTTCCTTGGTGTCAGCAAAACCCAGGATGCTCTTCAGGATTTTGTAAAACATACAGGAAAAGAGCTTGATGATAATATTTTTGCCGATTCAGAATTGGTTAATTATTCAGAGCTTTTACTATCAGGCATCATAGGTTCCGCATCAGCTCGGATTATCGTTGCATCCGTAGTCAAGGAGGAAGAAATCAGCATGGAAGAAGTATTGGGAATCCTGAAAGAAACACGTGAACTGAAGTCATTGAATGATCAACTGGAGATCAATTCTAAGGAGCTTCAAATAGCGTCGGAAAAACTGAAATCTCTTAATGAATCTCTTCAGATCAATGATATGCTGAAAGACGAATTTATATCTACTGTCACGCATGAAATGAGGACACCGATTACCTCAATTCGCGCATTTTCTGAGATTTTGTTGGATCAAGATCTTCCAGAAGCTGATAGAGCAAAGTTTTTGGAAATAATCATACAAGAAACCAAAAGGATGAGCAGGCTAATTGATCAGGTGTTGGATTTGGAGCGCTTTGACTCGGGAAGACAGGAGTTGAACCTTGAAAATTCAAATGTAGATTCACTGATATTGGAAGTAATTGATTCTATGAATCATATTTTCCAAGAAAAAGGCCTTCATTTTGAATATAACTTGATAAATTCAACTGTCTTGATTCCTATGGATCAGGATAGGATCAAACAAGTCCTTATAAATCTATTGTCCAATGCTTCAAAATTTGCCAAATCAAACATCAACCTAAAAGCCAAAAAAACAGAGAATCATTTATTGATAAGCGTTTGGGATGATGGAAAAGGAATACCAGAGGAAGAAGTGCCCTATATATTTGACAAATTCTTTCAGGCTAAGAATCAGACCAGTAAGAAGCCTTTGGGCAGTGGCTTAGGTTTGGCAATTTCAAAAAAAATAGTAGAATATCATCATGGAACAATAGAAGTACGTAGAATATTAGATCGTACCTGTTTTGAATTCACCCTTCCATTGGTCCAGTCGAAAATGAAAATAATTAATTGAAACATTATGAATAAGATTTTGATAGTGGATGATGAACCCAATATTCTTTTGTCACTGGAATACCTATTCAAAAAAGAAGGATTCAAGGTATTTATCGCAAGAGATGGAGAAGAGGCACTAGACCTAATTTCAGAAATAGAGCCTGAGCTAGTTCTACTGGACATCATGATGCCAAAAGTCGATGGGTATGAAGTCTGCAAACACATCAAAGAGCAGCACACTAAAATAAAGGTAGTGTTTCTCACTGCAAAAAGTAAGCAACAAGACATCCAAAAAGGACTTGATCTTGGTGCTGATTTATACTTGACAAAGCCCTTTGGCAACAAAGAGCTTGTCTCCAAAGTCAAAAACTTATTAAATTGATTAAATCAAAAATTTTAAACCTAAAATCTTAAATAACCACATTATGAGTGATAGAATTCATACCCTTAGCGGTTACTTTCATGAGTATCAAAAATCCGTAACACAACCTGAGGAGTTTTGGGCGAGAATAGCCGATTCTTTTCATTGGAAAAAAAGATGGGATAAGGTTCTAGAATGGGATTTTGAAGGCCCAGATGTGAATTGGTTTGTAAATGGCAAACTGAATATCACAGAGAACATTCTTGAAAGACATTTATATACATTGGGTGACCGCCCTGCAATTATCTGGGAAGCAAATGACCCGAATGAAGCAGGACGTACGATTACTTATAGAGAGCTTTATCATGAAGTTTGTCGTTTTTCGAATGCTTTGAAAGCAAAAGGCATAGGCAAAGGTGACAAAGTAATCATCTACATGCCAATGGTTCCCGAAGCAGCTACTGCAATGTTGGCATGTGCCAGAATCGGTGCGATCCATTCTGTAGTTTTTGCTGGATTTAGTTCTTCAGCACTATCTGACAGAATCAATGACTGTGGAGCAAAAGCAGTATTGACTTCTGATGGTAATTTCAGGGGCAATAAAAAAATAGCTGTGAAAGCTGTCGTAGACGAAGCATTGGAGAAATCTTCAGTTGAAACAGTCATTGTATACCAAAGAACTGAACAAGAAGTCACGATGAAAGAAGGTCGTGATTATTGGTGGCATGAAGTAATAGAAGGTGAAGCAGACACAAATACTGCTGAAGAAATGGATAGCGAAGACATGTTGTTCATTTTATATACTTCCGGTTCTACTGGAAAGCCAAAAGGTGTAGTACATACCACTGGCGGGTACATGGTTTATACAAAGTATTCATTTGAAAATGTATTCCAATATTCGCCTGGTGATGTGTATTGGTGTACTGCGGATATTGGCTGGATCACAGGACACTCATATATAGTTTATGGGCCTTTGTTAGCTGGAGGCACTTCAGTCATGTTTGAAGGTGTACCTACTTATCCAGATGCAGGAAGATTCTGGGCAGTGGTAGAAAAATACAAAGTAAATCAATTCTATACAGCACCAACAGCTATTAGGGCATTGCAAGCTTACGGAACAGACCCGATTCAACCTTATGATTTGAGCTCCTTAAAAGTGCTAGGTTCGGTAGGGGAGCCAATCAATGAAGAGGCGTGGCATTGGTATCATACACATGTTGGGAAAACAAAATGCCCAATAGTAGATACTTGGTGGCAGACGGAAACTGGCGGAATCATGATCTCTCCAATTGCCGGAATCACACCAACCAAACCTGCTTATGCTACATTGCCACTTCCAGGTGTACAGCTTTGCATTGTAGATCCTGAAGGAAAAGAACTAACTGGCAATTCGGTGGAAGGAAATTTATGTGTCAAATTTCCTTGGCCAGGAATGATCAGAACCACATATGGTGATCATGACAGATGCAAGCAAACCTATTTCTCCACGTACAAGGGAATGTATTTTACGGGAGACGGTGTCAAAAGAGACCATGATGGCTACTACCGCATCTTGGGAAGAGTAGATGATGTGATCAATGTATCTGGCCATAGAATGGGTACCGCAGAAGTCGAAAATGCCATCAACGAACATCCTTTGGTGATCGAATCAGCAGTAGTCGGCTATCCACATGAAGTCAAAGGCCAGGGAATCTATGCCTATGTGATCTGTGATATGACGAATAGAACTGAAGAAAATTTGATAAACGAAATCAAAGCCACAGTTTCCAAAATCATTGGGCCTATAGCCAAGCCAGATAAAATCCAGATCGTATCCGGACTTCCAAAAACCCGCTCAGGAAAAATCATGCGAAGAATTCTCAGAAAAGTCGCTGAAGGCAATCTTGATAGCATGGGAGACATTTCCACCTTATTGGATCCTGAAGTGGTGAAGGAGATCATTGATGGGAGGCAATAATTCATCTTAACTCATTGCTTTTGGAGGTGAATAGATATTGATCGATATTTGATATTGATTGAAATTTGGCTTTAATCCTTCATTCATAAAGAAAAAAGGGGCAAATACTAAATTCAAATTTGCTCCTTTTTTGATATATGCGCTTTAAAATCGGGATTTAATCCAAAATGCTTTCTTTGAAAATAGCTGTCAGAAGTATGAAGAATATCAAGCAATATCTAGTATCAACTTATATATTTACCAAAAGAAGAAATTCTATAAAAAAACCCTGAGAAGAATAGAAGCTAAATTAACCAAATTCACCATCAAATGTCCAACGTCATTGTCAATAGGGTAAAAGAGTTTCTCAAGCGTTTTCCCCCGTTTACATTTCTTAATGATGCCACTTTAGGCTTGGTTGCCAAAGAAGTGGAGGTGAAATACTTTGCCAAGGACGAGTTTCTTTTCCGCCAAGGAGATGCTGCGCAGAATTTCTTTTTTGTCTTGAAAGAAGGGATTGTGCAACTAGCAGAATATCGTGAAGGTAGAGAAAAAGTGGTAGAAGTTTGTGACGAAGGAGATGTTTTTGGGGTATTGGCACTTTTGGGCAAGCGACCATATATTTTGAATGCCCAAGCGAAAGAAGATAGCTTGGTATATGCTGTTCCTGTTGGCATATTTGAAAAAATTCTGGAAGAAAACAGCAGGGTAAGTTTGTATTTTGCAGCTGGATTTGCATCAGGTCAGGTAGTGGTAAGATCGGATCTTTCCCAATCCCAAAAAGCCAGAAGTGAGTTTAAAGAATTGTCGAAAGATAATGGTTTGATGATCTTCTCTGGCCAATCTGACTTGAATTTCTCAACAGATGTACTTTGCTGTTTGGCAGGCAAAAGTATAGGAGAAGCAGCTAAGGCGATGTCAGAGAAAGGAGTGGGATCAGTCATCATCGTCGATGAAAGTAAATATCCGCTAGGTATCATCACAGATAAAGACATTAGGAACAAAGTCGTAGCACAAGGCTTATCTTACGATACTTTGGTTGAAAAAATAATGACCAATCCTGTCATTACCAAAAGCAAAGATGCAGGCTTTTCTGACCTTTACTTGACAATGATCAAAAATAGGCTTCATCATCTCATTTTCACTGAAGATGGATCTAGCCAAAGTCCAGTTACAGGGATTTTATCAGACCATGACATATTATTATCCCAGGGAAATAGTCCAGCTGTATTGATCAATGCCTTGATGAATACTTGGGATATCCATGAAATGGCAAAAGTCAGAAATCGTGCTGAGTTACTTTTGAAGTATTATTTGGAAAATGAGGTTGCGATGGATTTTGTTGCAAATATAATTTCCGAAATCAACGACATCATCATCCAAAGAGCAATTCAGATTGCCAAAAGCAAGCATGACCCAGATTTTCCCAAAGCTTCAAAAGTTAAATTTTGCTTCCTTTCATTGGGCAGCGAAGGGCGGGAAGAACAGTTGTTGAGAACTGATCTGGACAACGCCATTGTCTATGAAGACGTGGCTCCGGGTCAAGAGGAAGAAGTACAAAAATACATGTTGCTGATCGCAGAGGAGGTTATCGAAACATTGCTGATTTGCGGATTTCAACCTTGCCCAGCAGATATGATGGCCAATAACCCTAAGTGGTGCCAACCACTATCCAAATGGAAGCATTATTTCTCTGATTGGATCATCAGCCCAAATCAGAAAGCTTTGCTCCATGCGACGATTTTTTTCGATTTCAGACCTGTATTTGGACACAAGACCTTGGCAGATGCCATGACAGACCATATTTATCAAGAGATCACTGGGAAAACCATTTTCTTGAATTTCTTGGCAAAAAATGCCTTGCTGAATCCAGCTCCTTTGGGATTTTTCAGGAATTTCATTGTGGAAAGAACAGGTGAGCATAGGGATAAATTTGATATAAAATTACGTGCCATGATGCCATTGGCAGATATTGCCAGGATTTTGGTACTGAGTCATAAGATAGTAGGGATCAACAATACTTTCAAACGATTCGAGAAACTTGCAGAATTAGAACCAAATCATCAAGAATTGATGCTGGAAGCTGGTAAAGCCTATGAGATCCTTATGCGAATGCGGGCAATAGAAGGGATGCGGTCTGATAGTGGTGGAAGGTATCTACAGCCAGAAGTTTTGGGTAAATTGCAGCGACAATTACTCAAAAACACATTTGCACCAATAGATGAATTACAAAAAATCATGCGGGTAAGGTTTCAATTAGATTATTTCACAAACTGATATGGGTTGGTTAGATTTTTTTACCGGAAAAAAAATATCCAAGTCTCCTTTTGTAAAGGAATATGAAGCCTTGTTTGAGAAAAAAACACCCAAACTAAGACCGATTTCCCAGCTCAAATTTGTGGTATTGGATACTGAAACCACAGGATTGGATACCAAAAAAGACTACATCGTGTCATTTGGAGCTATCAAACTGAAGGGATATAGCATTCAAATACAGGAAACTTTTGAAACTTACCTAGATGCCCCCATCCAAAACACCAACTCTGTGAAAGTCCATGAAATACTCTATCCAATAGAAATTTCACCTCTAAAGGATTTTGCTTCAGATCTCCTTCGTTATGTGGGTTCTGATATTATAGTAGGACATCATATTGGATTTGATTTGGCTATGATCAATAAGATTTTGAAATCATTTGGCTTAAAAGAATTGCTAAACCCGATGATTGACACCAAGGCTTTGGCAATTCGTTTGGAAAATGGGCCACATTATGATCCCAGAATGGGTAAAAGAGGTGAATATTCATTGGATAGTCTTTGTGAGCGCTATGGGATTCCTCTGGATGATAGACACACCGCAGCGGGAGACGCATTCCTTACAGCCCAATTAATGATGAAACTTCTAAAATTAGCAGAGCAAAAGGGCATCAAGAACTTCGGGGAATTAATGGGGTGATTCTCAAATCAATGCCAGACAGTTTCTTTGAAGACATGTTTACGCATTAAATGTTCATGGATATAAGGAAATTTGCAACAAACTAAAGAAAAAACGGATATAGCTTAGGTCTGATAATGATTGATAGTAGATACTCTCAAATATTGAAAATAAGTGCGCGATCAACCATGGAATTAAAGCTACTAGCAAAGAAGCGTATAAATGTTTATCAGTTAACAGTGCATTATCTGATATAAATCAATATTAGATGTTACCCGATTTTTTCAATTTTTTAATTTTCCAATCTACAAATCATCTACAAAAAAAGGAGCAAACCCAAAAGGCCTGCTCCCTAATCTTTTAATTTTCTAATCTTCCAATCTTCAATCGACCTTCTCGAAAATCCTCCTAAAGCTACAAGCTTCAGCCAATCTTTCCTGAAGTTCAGAGATAGTCACCCTTTCCTGTTCTGTGGTGTCTCTATGCCTGATCGTAACTGTGTTGTCTTCCAAAGTTTGATGATCCACAGCGATACAATATGGAGTTCCTATCAGATCTTGACGTGTGTAGCGCTTACCGATAGATCCAGAATCTTCATAAATGATATTGAAATCATATTTCAACGCATCGAAAATTTCTTTCCCTTTTTCAGGCAATCCATCCTTTTTGGTCAAAGGAAGAATAGCTGCTTTTACAGGTGCGATAGCTGGATGGAATTTCAGGTAGGTTCTTTTCTTACCCTCCACTTCTTCATCTACAAAAGCATTGCACAAAGTCATCAAAAACAATCTATCTGCTCCAATAGAAGTCTCGATCACATAAGGAATGTAATTCTGATTGATTTCTGGATCAAAGTACTGTTGCTTTTTCTTTGAGAATTCCTGATGGCTCTTCAAATCAAAATCTGTTCTTGAGTGAATCCCTTCTACTTCTTTGAACCCAAACGGGAATTGGTACTCCAAATCCATTGCTGCATTAGCATAGTGAGCCAACTTCTCGTGGTCATGTCTTCTTAATTTCTCTTGAGGAATGCCCAAGGCTAAATGCCATTTCATTCTTGTATCAGCCCATTGCTTGTACCACTCCAGTTCTGAGCCCGGTCTTACAAAGAATTGCATCTCCATTTGTTCAAATTCCCTCATTCTGAAAATAAACTGACGGGCTACGATTTCATTTCTGAAAGCCTTACCTATCTGTGCAATTCCAAATGGAACCTTCATTCTCGCTGTCTTTTGGACATTGAGGAAATTGACAAAAATTCCCTGTGCTGTCTCAGGTCTCAAGTAGATGGTAGAAGAATCTTCTGCCACAGATCCTACTTGGGTTGAAAACATCAGGTTGAACTGGCGTACATCTGTCCAATTGGTAGTACCAGATATAGGGCATTTGATATTTTCGTTGATGATCAAGTCGCGAACTCCCGCAAGGTCTTCCGCTTCCAACAATCTACCCATAGCATTGAGTAACTCCTGGGCTTTTCCTTTATCACCTGCATTTTCGTAGGAAGCTGCTTTTTCCTCGATCAGCACATCCGCTCTGTATCTTTTTTTGGAGTCCTTGTTATCAATCATCGGATCGTTGAAACTATCCACATGACCAGATGCCTTCCAAGTAGTCGGATGCATAAAAATCGATGCATCAATCCCAACAATATTATCGTTGAGTCGGGTCATCGTTTCCCACCAAAGTCTCTTGAGGTTGTTTTTCAATTCCACCCCATAAGCTCCATAATCATAGACAGCTTGCAAACCATCATAGATCTCAGAGGATGGATACACAAAACCATACTCTTTGGCATGTGCAATTATATCTTTCAGTTGCGTATTTTCCGCAGTTTGTTCATTTTTTGCCATAGCGGCAAAATTAAGTAAACTTATCGAGAACTTAAAGGAATGAAAGTAGGATAAAAAAGGAATTAGAAGGCTTAAATCTATAAAGTGGCTGCCTGTACATGCATCCAATCAAAGTTCCGCTGTCTGCCTAGGCTTACCCAGCCTTCTTCCTCCCAAATCCTCCACCAAGGCTCATAAGCAGACTTTGCAAATGATGCTCTATCTCGTCCCCATTGAAGTTGGTTGTTGATAGGATCAAAGTCTATCGCAACTGCCCAGCTATGCATGCTCGGGAGGGTCCCTCCCCTAATTGACCTTTCATTGTAACAGCCTCCAAAATAATCAAGCCTCAGCTCTTGGATTCTTTGGAGTCCATAGTGACTCAAAACTTTCTGTAAAACCCTTTCTGCACTTTCTTTTACTTTTGCATGGCAAGTGAATCTACTGACTTGTTGGTTTGGATTCCATGCGATTTTGAATGGGTAAGGAGTGTTGGCAAATACCAGATTACTCCCTTTCAACCCATAGAAATTATTGAACTCAGTTGAGTATTGCTTTGGCCAATTGCTGGGCTTGATCGCAATTTCTTCTGGTCTCCAAATTTCAGGTTGATTTCCTGTTTCAGAAATCTTACGACTACTCTCAAAAGCATATTGCGTATTTGGACCGAAATAGCCATCAACTTCACCAGGTTTTTGTCCATATTGCATGGTGATGTACTGTAGCATTCCTACTAGTTTCCTCCGATCTGACCAATTTTTTGGAATTTGATCTGTAGCATCTATAGCTGCCAAAGTCTTTGGACCACAATCTCCATCAATCTTTCCTATATACAAACCTTTACCTTTGAGCCAAGTTTGCACAAAAACAGTTACTTCTTTGGTATTCATACATTTATAGTTTATGGTGAAAATCAATATCAAAAAATAGAACCAGCTTAATTTGAGTAAAATTTACTAATTAATTTCCATATAAACAACTTATCCAGTTGATTTACAGTAGTTTTTATCAAATTGGAAGATGCAAAAACTAATGAGCGAAAATCTTAAATTAACCAGTGTCTTATTTAAGATATTGATCAAAAACTTAAATAAGAGAATTCCTTATTTAAGAAAAATGGGATTTTCTTAAATAAGGGCTTACATAATTTAACCTTTTGAATTTTTCGAACCAATCGTATCAAAAAGAAAGAAATGGTTGTGCTTGATACATGAAATAAAAAAAACCAGATAAAAAAACACAAAAAAAGCGAGACCTAAGTCTCGCTTTTTTTATTTACAAGCAATTTTATTCACTCGGGTAGCATGCCTTCCACCTTCAAAATCAGTCGAAAGGAAAATTTCTGCCAACTCTACTGCCAAATCAAAAGGTATAAACCTCGCTGGAAGTGCCAATACATTTGCGTCATTGTGTTGTCTTGACAATGCTGCCAAATCTTGATTCCAACATAAAGCAGCTCTGATCCCTTGGTGTTTGTTGGCTGTTATTGCCACACCATTTCCACTTCCACAGATAAGGATTCCTTTTTCAAAATCCCCGCTCTCTATCGCTTCAGCCAAAGGATGAACGAAATCTGGATAATCTGCAGAAGCATCAGTATAAGGCCCAAAATCCTTGATGATATAACCTGCAGCTTCTAGCTTGGCAATCATATCTTGCTTGTAAGCGTAACCTGCATGGTCACCACCGATAGCTATTTTCTTTGACATGGTTTTATTGTTGGTTTTCTTTAAGTTCTTCTAATGCCCTTTTCTTTTCCAATCTCTTGGCTATCATGATTCCTGTTTCGTAAAGAACCATAATCGGCATCGCAATGATAATTTGACTAATGACATCAGGAGGTGTAATGATAGCAGAGACTACCAGAATGACTACAATCGAATGTCTCCTGTAAGACTTCAAAGTCGCTGCAGAAACCAATCCCGACATAGACAGGAAGTAGATCACAACGGGAAGTTGGAACATCAATGCTGAGGCCAAGACCAACATAACGACTGTTGTCACATAAGAAGTGATGTCAAACTCGTTGAGAATACTTGGATCCAACTGATAGTTTGCAAGGAAATTGATAGACAGAGGCGACAGAATAAAATACCCGAATGCAGCACCCATAAAGAACAACAAACTCACGAAGAAAACTGCTCCCCTAGCTGCGTTTCTTTCCTTGCTGTACAATCCCGGACTGATGAACCTCCAAATCTCCCAAAACAAATAAGGGAAAGCAACCACCAAACCTACGACCAAACTGGAAGTGATGTGCATGGAAAATTGCCCTGTCATCTGACGGCTTTGGATTGTAAAAGGTAATTCTTGAATGCAAAGCGCTGGAATATTCAAATAATCCGAAACCTTGCAGAGCAATTGATATGTAACGAAAGTAACTTTGGAAGGCCCCAAAATCACTTTTCCAAACACAATACTTTTCGCCAGAAACGCAGCTATAGTAAATACCAAGACTGCTGCTACAGAACGGAGCAAGTGCCATCTTAGCTGCTCCAAATGGTCCAAAAAGGACATTCCTTCTTCTTCCTCGTCTTCTTCTCTATACTGATCTAATGCCACCTTTGATTTTGGTAATTAATTAAATTTTTATCCACCTTCTTACCTATAGCCTCTTAAAATAATGTTCATACATTATAATATGCCACTATGGACAGTCGGCTGTTGACGATTATCCGCACGATTACATTTTAGAAATTTGTAATTCTTTGTCCAATTGCGGATAATCACATTAATATAATGGGAACTGTACCATCCAATCGTTAACTTCCGATTTGATTTTGGCAAGAACTTCTTCATTTTCATGATTGGTAAGTGCATTATCTATCAATGTCACGATACGCTTCATGTCTGATTCCTTCAACCCTCTCGTGGTCACAGCTGCCGTACCTACTCGCATACCTGAAGTGACAAAAGGTGATCTTTTATCAAAAGGAACCATGTTTTTGTTGATGGTGATATCTACTTTGCCCAAAGTTTCCTCTGCGATTTTTCCTGTAAGCTCTTTGTTGCCCAAGTCTATCAACATCAAGTGATTGTCTGTACCACCAGAGATGATTTTATATCCTAAACCTACAAAGGCATCAGCCATCACTGTCGCATTCTTCTTCACTTGTAGGATATATTCCATATATTCATCCGAAAGCGCTTCTTCAAAAGCAATCGCCTTGGCAGCAATGATATGCTCTAAGGGTCCACCTTGCGTACCTGGAAACACACCAGAATCCAAAAGTGCAGACATTTTTCTCAATTCGCCCTTTGGAGTCTTGATACCGAAAGGATTATCAAAATCTTCTCTCATCAAAATCAAACCGCCTCTAGGACCTCTCAAAGTCTTGTGGGTAGTCGTAGTCACGATATGGCAAAATTCCAAAGGATCATTTAATAAACCTTTGGCTATAAAACCAGATGGATGTGATATATCTGCTAACAAGATAGCTCCAACTTGGTCAGCAATATCTCTCAAACGTTCGTAATCCCAATCCCTACTATATGCAGAAGCTCCACAAATCAACAATTTAGGCTTCACCTCAAGTGCTGTAGCTTCTACTTTATCATAGTCAATCAAACCTGTCTCTTCTTCGACACCATAAAAATGAGGCTTATATAATTTACCAGAAAAATTCACTGGAGACCCGTGTGTCAAATGCCCTCCATGAGAAAGATCAAAACCCAAAATACTATCTCCTGCATTCAGTACAGCCAAGAATACAGCGGCATTTGCTTGTGCACCTGAATGTGGTTGAACATTGGCCCAAGTTGCCCCGAAAAGCTCTTTTGCTCGATCTATCGCCAATTGCTCAATCTGATCAACTACTTCACAACCGCCATAATACCGCTTGTTCGGAAGTCCTTCGGCATATTTGTTGGTCAATACACTTCCTGCCGCTTCCATTACCTGCTTACTGGTAAAATTTTCAGATGCGATCAATTCGATTCCGGTTTTCTGACGGTTTTCTTCTTTTGCAATTAAGTCAAAGATAGCCTGATCTCTTTTCATGTTGATAATTTTAATTAGGTTGCCCAAAATTAGTTTTAATCAATGGATAATCCAATTCAATAAATCCCTAAAAAAATACTTCTCCTAACAAATCTCTGTCTATGCCACCAATATTGATAATTCCAAAGAATATTTGGTGAAATTCTGTGTATGACCTCTTAATTTCTTTGGTGAATTTTCTAAGATTTCTCCAAATTCCCTTTTTTGAGGATAGCGTCAAATTAAGAATCAAAATTTTGAATTATGACTATCCGCTTTCTTGCACGTAGCCAAACAATGGGTTGTTGGATGAACGATTTGTGGTTCTGTTGACTGTGAGCTGTTGTCTGCTGACGAGTATCCGCAACTTATAAAGGTACTTCTTACCCTACGTGCAACATTGCGGATACTCATATTTTGAATTGAACTGAACGTAACAAACAACACATCACCTAAATAAAAAAACGATGTGAAATTGTTTAAAAATCAACCACAAGAGATCGGAAAGACTTCATGTTGGATCAAAATACAGAAACTTCATTTATCTATATTATCATTTTGAATCTTGAGAAAATTCTTAGCCCTTGTCATATATTCTGTATTTTTAGACACTAAGGTACAAGTATGAAGCAAGAGCTACTCGATCAAATCATCAAAGAACATCACCGTGAGGCCTATTTTTGGTCACGACAGTGTTGCAATTTCGATGATGATCTTGCGAAAGATGTCCTTCAACAGGTGTATTTGAAGATTTGGGAAGAAAAAGCAAAATTCAATGCCGAAGCAAAAGTCAAGACCTGGCTGTTTTCAGTAATCAGATTTACAGCATTGGAATGGCAAAAGAAGAATAAGAAAACAGTCCCTCTTAATGCTGACTTTGACTTGGTAGAACCTGAAAAAATCCCAGAGGCTACATCGCACGAGGAATTGATCTTGATGCTGCCAGATAGACAAAAGGAAATACTCTTGTTGGTATTTTATCACCAAATGACATTGGAAAAGGCTTCTGAAATAATGGAGATTGGACTGGGAACAGCACGGACACATTACGACAGGGGAAAGAAAAAATTGAAAGAACTCATTTTAAAAAAACAACATTATGAAGCTACAAGATGATATTGCTGATGAAGAGCTGGAAATGTTTTTTTCTGAGCTTCGAAACAAAGACAAAAAAATAATTACTCCTCCTTATTCAAAAAAAACACCATTCAAGATTTGGAAGCTAATTCCAATAGGAATAGCAGCTTCACTTTTTTTGGGAATATGGGTTTTGAATCAAGAAAAGGAGGAATCCCAACTTTATCAAGACATGATCATCATTTCATTGATAGAAGGAGAGGATGATGAACAAAAGTTTATCATCGAACACACCTCCTCCATGGATGTATGGGAATCTCCTACCGCATCATTGTTAGACACTTACTAAACCAATTAAAAAATTATGAAAAAATTACTCACAGTATATTTGTTACTCTTGGCAGGGATGGTTCAAGGACAGGATTTGTTTAAGGGAAGTTTGTTTCCAGCCGAATTGATTATGAAAAATAGGGAAACAATCTCCTTAACCGATCAACAGGCAGAAAAGATAAAGGCTATTCACAGCAAAAATGCTGGTGAGTTCAGCACGCTAAGGTGGGATCTGGATGCTGAAAATGAAAAACTCAAGAAAATACTCCAAGAACCAAAGATCAATTCAGAAGCAGCCCAAAAGCAAATGGATAAAGTCCTAAACTTAGAAAACCAATTAAAGAAAAGGCAATTCAGCAACCTATTGGCCATCAGAAATGAGCTGAATGCAGAACAGGCAGCTGAATTGGCAAAGTTAAATAAACCTAATATTTCAGTTATGGGATATAAAGGTAACGGAAGAGTAGATGGGGTTTCAACAAATAATAGGGTATCCACATTTAGTGTTACGCCAACCTATTCAGAGACAGATGGAGAGAAAAAATCAACGAGTATTGTCCTACGGGGAACAAGTAATTTGTCAGGGGAAAACCAACCTCTTTACATTATCAAAAAAGATGGTAAAGAAACAATTATCAAGGATGGGGATATGAATGACATGGATCCAAATGATATTGAGAGTATCACAGTACTCAAAGATGCTACAGCAACAGTTCAATATGGATCGAAAGGATCAAATGGTGTGATCATCATCACCCTCAAAAAAGGTGTGGATTTCAATTTTGAAGACTAATTTTTTTTTAAAAGCAAAAAGCCATTCAAGTCTTCGATTTGACCTGAAAGGCTTTTTGCTAAATAGTTAATATGATTATACGCATCTTTGCCAGTAGCTTTAATTCCATGGTCAATTGCTTGCTTATGTTCAATATCTAAGAGTATCTAATATCAATTAATATCGGATCTAAGCTAAATCAGGCTTTTCTGTAGTTAGTGGCAAAGTTCCGTATATCCAGAATAGTTAATGCTAATTCTAATAGGAGCATATATAAATCATTTGATAAATCGCTCCATTTCCGAGTAAAACCAATCTGGCTCGTCCACGAATACAAAGTGATAAGCACTATCTGCAACTAGCAAATTTGCATTTTGGATGTCTTTCAACTGATTTTTATATCCAAATGTCACATTTTCTTTGGTAGCACCGTAACTTTGATATGCAGCCCAAGCACCAAATACCTGAACTGGGATTTGGATTTTATCCATTAATGGACGGATATCCGTGGTATACATTTCTCCATATGCTTGTCCGATTATTTGAGGGTTGCTCTTCATTCCCATATCTACCACTTTTTCTCTTTTTGAAGGAGTAGCAATCATCGATTCCACTATCATTTTTTGGTTTTGTAATGCTTGCTCCTCATTCATTGAGGCCATGCTTGAAGTCATTTGCTCAACGATAGGCTTGGCTGACTCAGGAGTGATCCCTGGCATTTGCAATACAGGGAAATACGGCACTCCATCTATTGAAACCACTTTTTCAAATAGTTCAGGTTCCTCTGCTGCTGCCCAAAGCCCCAAAAATCCTCCCATACTGTGACCTACCAGAATAGTATTTTTCATTTTTTTTTCCTTCGTGTAAGCAATCAATTCTTCCAAAATTGCTTTGAGGTAATGATCTTTTTTCACAAACTCATCATTTCCAAATCCCTTGATATGAACCAGATGCAATTCATAGTTTTCCTTATATCTTTCCACCAAATCATCCCAAACATCGGAATTGCAAGCCATCCCATGAATTAAGATCATCGGCTGTCCCTTACCAAGCACTGTCGTACTCATTACTTTTTCTGATTGCTGCCCAAATAATATCCCTGAAAAGCCCAAGCATAATAAAAGCGTCAAGATTGAATTTGTTGTTTTCATGATTTTGTTAATTTGTTTGACTCAAATTTGGCAGAAGGAAAAGACATCTTAAAATTACTTTGACATAGGGAGTCTGGGACTTGACGAAATGTAAAAAGCTCTCTCAAAAACTGTTTCTAAGGCCTAAAACTTCCCTTTTCTCAAACAATTCGCTTTTATCGGCAATTGGTCATGGAAAACTTACGATTGGTCAATCAATTTTGATTGCTTTCTTGATTATTGCGATTTTTGAAAAAAGAATAAAATGATTTGGTGGACATTATATATTGTAGCTGTTGTGTTTTTAACTTTAGGTTTGGCTAAAGCTTTTCAAAAAAAAAGTAAAGGTTAAAGCTCAAAGTTTGAATTCATAGATATTCAAAACAAATAAATTTATGGGTAGCATTACTGGCAACTTCATTGGGCAAATCCATTTGCTTGCTTCAATTGCGGCATTGGTTACAGGATTTTATGTTTTGGTCTCTGCCAAAGGAACAAAAAGACATAAAAAAATCGGGACCTAATTGCGCATGAATACTTTAGATTCTAAAAAAAAAATGAGATGATTGAAAAACTGAGACAGTATAAACTTCACCATGTATTATTTTGGGTGACATACTTTTTCTTTTGGGTCAAATACTATACTCCATACTATGAAAACATAATTGATCTTTATGGAGTAACGGGAATTTATCTCATTGCCCATGCCTCACTTTTCTATCTGATGCGGTGGTTATTTCTATCAGAGAATCAAAAAAAGCTAAATTCTTTTCTATTGATCATGATATATCTTGCTCTATGCGGAGCTATAAGTTTTGTGATGTATGGCATGATCAAATTATGGCTTGGAGTCATGCCCGAAGAAATCTTTAAAGCAGATTTCATGCAAGTCATCATGTTTTTTTCTATTTCCAACTTCTTCACGGTGGGTGCCTTATTGGTACTTGCGATATTCTCCCACAATAAAAAGCAGCAAAGAAAAGTAGAAGCCATGGAAAAAGAGCGGGTAGAGACCGAACTACAATATCTCAAATCACAAGTCAATCCACATTTTCTCTTCAACACCATCAATTCTATTTATGTATTGATAAAGATTGATCCGGAAAAGGCCTCTGACACCTTGATCAAGCTGTCTAATTTGCTAAGATCTCAGCTTTATGAGTTTACAGAAGAAAGGATAGACATCGCCAAAGAATTGGATTACCTCGAAAACTACCTTGCTCTTGAAAAGATTCGAAAAGGTGAGAGATTGGATTTGAAGTTTGAAAAGGAAGGGGATTTGAGTGGCTTTAAGATCGCACCCTTGATGCTGATTCCATTTTTGGAAAATTGCTTCAAGCATCTATCAACGTATACAGACCGACCTAACATTGTACAGATCAATATAAAAAGAGACGGAAAACTTCTGAAAGCCACATTTTTCAATACTTGCGAAGACAAAAATGTATTGAAAGAGCAAGAAGTGGGTGGAATTGGTCTGAACAATATCAAGAGAAGACTTGAACTGGTCTATCCAAAGCAACATGAGCTGAATATTAGGCATGACCAAGAGGGATATTTTGTACATTTGAAAATCAAGCTGGAAGTATGAAAATGAGGGCAATAATAGTCGAAGATGAACCACTTGCCCGTCAGGGATTGGAAAGCTATGTGCGTGAAATAGAATGCCTAGAACTCTGCGGTGTCTGTGAAAATGCCCTCCAAGCCAATGAAATGATAGCTTCGCAAAAACCGGACTTGATGTTTTTGGATATTCAAATGCCCAAGATCACTGGCCTTGATTTCCTCAAGACGCTCACAAACCCACCTTTGGTGATCTTGACTACAGCTTATCCAAACTATGCCTTGCAAGGATTTGAACTGAATGTGGTGGACTATTTGGTAAAACCTTATCCCTTCGATAGATTTATCAAAGCTATAAACAAAGCCAAGGAAATCCTCGAACTCAAGCAAAATCGCAATACTTTCACTGCCAGCACCATAGAAAAAGAACACTTCTATATCAAAGTGGATAATGCCTTGAAACGCATCAACTTTGTTGACATCTACTATATAGAAGGCATGGAAAACTACGCTTCTATTTTCACCGCTAAGGATCGCTTCATTACTCTAATGACGATGAAAAGCCTCGAAGAACTTCTCCCACGAAGCGAATTCCTGCGTGTCCACAAAACCTATATCGTATCCAAATCAAAAGTGCTTGGAATCATGGGAAATGAACTGGATATGGGATTCATCAAGATCCCTATATCAAGAAGCAGGAGAAATGAAATAATTGGCGAGTTGACTAGGGGTTAGAAGATTGGAAAGTGGGAAAGTTGAAATAGCCCGACCTCGGCAGGTTTGATGGACAAGGGATACAAACTCTACTTTTTTTGGATTGAAAGATTTGAAAATTACCCAAAATATGCAGATGAAAGGGATAATAGCATTCGTGCTGCTAATGAAGTTGCTTTTCTCCGCCAAATCCATTTTTTTTTAATTGATACTGAAAAACTAATAATCTTGCCAATTTCCTATTGGCAAGATCATTTATGTAACTATTTACATCATGGTAGATTCCTCTTCTCAGCTTGATGTGTCTCATCACAAAACAAGGTGTTTCCAATCCAATATGTAACTTAATCCCTAACCTGACTGATATAGTTTTTGTTATTCCTAACATTTTGGTAATTGGTAGAAAAAAAGAAATCAGCCTTTATCCAGTCGAGAACTTTTCTAAAGTTTCGAACTTTGGAAAAGTTTACTTCTTGCTAACCTATCTCCTTTCTGACTTCTTATCCCAATTGAACACCCCTCCCATTCCTACTTGAAAAAACCAATAATTGAAATTGTCAGTTGGAGAATTGGTGATTGGCGTGTAAAAAGATTCCCAAGGACTACTTCTTTCCATTTGAAATCGCTTTCCAATTTTTATTGTAGATGTTACGGATTCTTTCTTGAACAACCAATGGCCATCAAATCCAACACCTACAAACAAGCCTGACGATTCATGGAACAGATTGACAGAGTTTCCAGGGGAAGCCAATATACCATCTAGGGATGTGCTTGGCGCCGTGGTGTTGGATAGAAACAGATTGGTATCCGTAAAGCTGAATCCCACTTGTGGATATATAGCAAATCCATCTCTTTTGAATACATGGTAGGCAAAATTGAAAGAGTAAGTCCATGGATTTCTTTTGGACATAGCTCGATCCGGAATATCTATAGTGTTGATTTGGTTACCCCAAAACATATCTGAGCCCATCATAAACCTATTCAGCCTATAGTTAAACCCAAAGCCATAATTTAGATGTCCTCTAGGCAGGATCGGATAGTCATTTTGGAAGAGGTTTGCATTGATGTTCGCAAAGGAACTGATCGTATAGGTTGGAATAATAGCATATATTTGAAATCCTCGCTTAAAATCAGACCTATCTCTTATCACCCTTCCTTCTATTTCGTCAAAATCTTGGGCGAAAGTATTGCCCAAGATTCCGATAAAGAATACTAAAAAGAAAAACCTGTATTGAGTCATTATGTGAGTTTTATTTTTACTAAAGCCTTGGTCTCTTCTTTGATTCCTTTCCATTCAGTGTCCCATTTTTCACCTGCGCTTTTCACTCCTGCATAGAGTCCAGTCAATAATGCACCCGAGACTTTAGTAGCACCTCCAATAGCAACACCTTTTGTCAATGAAGCAGCTACAATTTTCCCAATCCCTTGGGCAACACCAATCTTAACTGTGCTAAGAGTCATACCAGTTACTAAAGTTTTTGCAACCGCCACAGCTGCAACTGGAACAGCAACAACTACAGCGGTGGCTACAACTGCCAGTAGAATTCTTCCGAAAGCTCTTCCAAGCCTACTTTTGAAAAATGCATTTGTAGGGTTACCTTCCAAGAGTAACAATTCATGGATTGGTAAAGCCATTTCACTTGTTGAATAGAAAATTTCTGAAAGAGCTTCTCTATCTTCTAGAGTCAAAGACGGATCATTTTTCGACAAATTCCCTTCAACAGTTGATGCTGATTTAATTTCATTAATTAACTGATTATCATTTATTTGATTATTCTCATATCTTGAAAGGATATTGTCAATTTTGTTTTCATAAGCAATTACATGTCGCCTAACATTAATCGGTAAATCACTTTGATCAAAGGTGTACTCCTCTATGTTACTATTCCCCTGAATTGGAGCATCCCAACTATTCCCGGATACTACATTATAACTAAAGTTAGGAGTTTCAAGTGCATCAGCAATATCTCCAATATATCGCTCTACCCTATTCTCACTATCATAAATCGATCTGAAATTTTTACCCTTTTTGGAATTTCTTGCTTCCTCTTGATAAATGTTCGTCGCTTTGTTGACTGCACTGAGGAATTTGAGCCTGTCAAACTTTTGTTCTAAACTTTCAGGCTCCTTGGCCAGTGGCTCCTCTTTCAACTCTTGACAAGACGCAAAAAACAATAAACCTACCATCATAAAAACAGTCAAGCTGTTTGACCATAATCTGCTTACAAAATTAAATCTGTAATGTTCTGTAATGTTCTCATAATTAAAATTTGTTTTTGATTAAAGAATAAGTATTAAATAATGTGCTTTTAAATAAATAAAATATTTCTTAAAAGTCAAGTTCAAAGATAAAAAAACATTTAATTTTTCATCAAATTGCTGTTGTTGATGGTTTCCATTGTTTTGCAATAATCTATTCCTAAAGCCCTGCACTGTCTCGACGCCCGGACGTAGTGCCCCAAAGATTTGACTTATAGTATAACCACTTACATTATCCGTAAATCCGGGACTGATAATTTCTGCGTTGGTATCTGTTAAGTCAAGTAGGAGAACTTTTCCAAAGTTTCGAACTTTGGAAAAGTTTACTCCAAACTATTCACTTTATAGACAATCTCACTAACTAATTTGTTTCTTGTTTTATTTTGGTGATAGTCCTTATTTCAAATCCTCTTCTGTGATCTCAAAGACAAACCTTCGGAAGGTTTTTTTATTTTTTTCTATCCGCCAAGAATTCTGGTCTTGAGTGTTAAAAATATTCTTTCCAGGAGAATCTGGGTAATAAGTTTTTACTACACGTTTATGAACTGCTATTTGAATTGAGTCAATCAAAAAAAACTCAAAAAAGGATTTATCACCTCTCTCATCACAAAATGCTGATTTAATTATAAAATCACCTTTTGCTATTTCGCTCGTAGCATTTTCCTCGCCATAAAAAAACAATTCAATATCATTTTCAGAATTATTACGTATCAAATAATCATAGCAAAATTCGGGTCCGCAACTTACCCAAACTAATAAATAAATTGGAATTAACTTAAAGTTTCTCATAGCATTCAAGATCTTAATTATAGAAATAAGCTTCAAAAAGATTATTCACCGCTTGTTGCTGTTGATTTCCATTATTTTGTAATAGCCTATTTCTAAAACCTTGAACGGTTTCTACTCCTGGTCTTAGGGCTCCAAAAATTTGTCCAACAGTATATCCACTTACATTATCTGTGAATCCAGGTCTTATCAGATCAGCATTGGTATCTATTAAATCGTGAATTAAGCCGACTGGTATCCAGCTTTTCATCGTATGCTAACTAATAACCAATCTCATTCATCCCCCATTTTTCTAATTTGAAAGGATATAGCTAAATCTCCTCTTGCAACATCTTAAATCAACTTTCCGAGCCTTTAGCTATACCCTCGCATCCTATGACTTTTAGCTACTTAACGCAAGTATTCTTCAGTAATCTCAAAGACAAACTTTCTGTAGTATTTTTTACTCTCAGATATTCTCCATGAATCTTGATCTTGAGTGTTGAAAATGTTTTTCCCAGGACTATCTGGATAATAGGTTTTTACAACGACATCGGAAATTTTTATTTGAATTGAATCTATCATGAAATATTCAAACCTCCAAGAATTCCCTAAAGCACAATTGCTTTCCTGATTATAATAGTTATTGGAATTTATTTCAACAAAGCTTTCTTTTTGATTTTTTTCAAAACTAAAAAAATAAATTTCTAAATTTTCTTTTGTAGTATTTTTGATAAGATAATCAGCACATGATTCTGGATCACAAGCAAACAAGCTTAGAACCAAAATAGTCAACGAAACAAGTTTTATCTCTTTCATATCTACTCCTTTCAATTATAATAATACGCTTCAAATAAATTATTCACTGCCTGCTGCTGCTGATTGCCGTTATTTTGCAACAATCTATTCCTGAAACCCTGTACTGTTTCCATTCCTGGACGTAATGCCCCGAATATTTGGAAGACTTTATATCCGCTTACATTGTCTGTAAACCCAGATCTGATAAGATCCGAATTGATATCTATTAAGTCAAGTAGGAGAACTTTTCCAAAGTTTCGAACTTTGGAAAAGTTTACTCCCAGATACTCACTTTATAGCCAATCTCACTAACTGATTTGTTTCAGGTTTTATTTTGGTGATAGTCCTTATTGCAAATCCTCTTCAGTAATCTCAAAGACAAACTTTTGGTAATGTTTTCTATTGACTACTAATAACCAAGTATCCCTATCGTCCACATTGTATATATTCTTTCCAGGAGAATCTGGATAATAGGTTTTAACGATTATATCATTGACTTTTAATTGAATTGAGTCAATAGGTTCATAAGTAATTGAATTTATACCCGACTCACAAATACTTAATTCGCTAAAAACACCATTTGAAAGGATTTCGGTATTGCGAAATTCAAAACCTTCTTCAAATAAAATTAAATTCAAATCATTTTCTGTTTGATTTTCAATCAAATAGTCTACGCAATTATCTTTTATACAAGAAGTTAGAGCGAGCAAGATTAATACAAATAATTTTTTCATGATCTCAGTTATCAATTATAATAATAAGCTTCAAACAAATTATTCACAGCCTGTTGCTGATGGTTTCCATTGTTTTGCAACAATCTATTTCGGAAACCTTGAACTGTCTCTACTCCGGGACGTAGTGCCACAAAGATTTGACTTATAGAATAACCACTTGCATCATCCGTAAATCCAAGTCTGATAAGATCCACATTGGTATCAGTTAAGTCAAATAGGAGAACTTTTCCAAAGTTTCGAACTTTGGAAAAGTTTACTCCCAGATACTCACTTTATAGCCAATCTCACCAACTGATTTGTTTCTGGCTTTATTTTGGTGATAGTCCCTACTTCAAATCCTCTTCTGTGATCTCAAAGACAAACTTTCTGTAGTATTTTTTACTCTCAGATATTCTCCATGAATCTTGATCTTGAGTGTTGAAAATGTTTTTCCCAGGACTGTCTGGATAATAGGTTTTTTTGACTATGTTATCAACTATTGAATGAATAGAGTCA
This sequence comes from Belliella calami, assembly GCF_022549695.1. Taxonomy (GTDB): domain Bacteria; phylum Bacteroidota; class Bacteroidia; order Cytophagales; family Cyclobacteriaceae; genus Belliella; species Belliella calami. Next base: position 79,095 of record NZ_JAKZGS010000003.1, read on the forward strand.
CTTGTTATCTCCAGAATGTTTGGTGAACTCCCAATATCGCACCTTGAAAGTTGATTCTTAAAGGATCTCGAATTAATTTCTTGGTCAATAAAATTAGATTGATCATGTGAACGTAAAGTTATATTTGAATTCAATTTATTTTCAATCAAATAATCTACACATGAATTTGGATCGCAGCTATACAAACCCAAAATAATAATACTTAACACTAAAATTTTTATCACTTTCATATCTTTTCCTTTCAATTATAATAATAAGCTTCAAAAAGATGATTCACCGCCTGCTGCTGTTGATTTCCATTGTTTTGAAGCAACCTATTCCTAAAGCCCTGCACTGTCTCTACGCCCAGACGTAGTGCCATAAAGATTTGACTTATAGAATAACCACTTGCATCATCCGTAAATCCAGGTCTGATAAGATCCGAATTGGTATCAGTTAAGTCAAATAGGAGAACTTTTCCAAAGTTTCGAACTTTGGAAAAGTTTACTCCCAGATACTCACTTTATAGCCAATCTCACTAACTGATTTGTTTCTGGTTTTATTTTGGTGATAGTCCCTACTTCAAATCCTCTTCTGTGATCTCAAAGACAAACTTTTGGTAATGCTTTCTATTGACTTCTAATATCCAAGTATCCCTATCGTCCACATTGTATATATTCTTTCCAGGAGAATCTGGATAATAGGTTTTTAGGACTAAGTTATTCACTTTAATCTGTATAGAATCAACCCCACTAAAAGTAATACCCCATCCGCCAGAGTCACATATACTTAACTCTGTAAATGAAGCGTTTGATTTAATTTCAGTATTTCGCCATTCAGTTCCTTCTTCAAATAAAACTAAATTCAATTCTTTTTCTGTTTGATTTTCAATCAAATAGTCTACGCAATTATCTTTTGCACAAGAAGTTAGAGCGAGCAAGATTAATACAAATATTTTTTTCATGATCTCAGTTATCAATTATAATAATAAGCTTCAAACAAATTGTTCACAGCCTGTTGCTGATGGTTTCCATTGTTTTGCAACAATCTATTTCTGAAACCTTGAACTGTCTCTACCCCAGGACGCAATGCCCCAAAGATTTGACTGATCGTGTAACCATTTACATTATCTGTGAATCCAGGTCTTATCAGATCAGCATTGTTATCAACAAGATCGTGTAATAAACCGACTGGAATCCAGCCTTCCATTTCTCTTACTGGAAACCCAAGTCTTATTATATCCTTATCAGAAGGTCTCTGAACAGGCGTGAAATCCTCTAAACCAATAGGTCTGATAATTGGATTATTGTTATTATTGCCAAAATGCTGCAATGTCAGAAAATATCCATAGTAAAAACCCCACATCTCACCTACAGCACATACGCCGTTGTTCATCCCACCTCCATTTCCATAGGCCCCATATGTAATAATATAATTGATATATTTTATCCAATAAGCACTTCCGACCTGCCTAAAATGCGACGCATGTGCCAGTTCATGGAAAGTAGTGGAATATATGCTTGCTGTTCCTAGGGATGGGGCTGATTTAATGATTAAATCAGGCTGTATAAATTTGGTTATGTTTTGCAATAAATTTGCAGCTAATGTGATACCACTTGATTTAGAAAGAAAAGTTACCAATTGAGAATTGGTCGTAAAACCGACCATACCCCAAACTCTTCTCAACATAGGAGCTGAACTTGAACCAGTCCCATTTTGTGCTACAATTCTCAGATCTGAATGTGGCAAGCCAACATTAAATTGATTGCAATAATTTAGGTAATGCACTGTAGCATTATTTACTGTAGCAAATCTCCATGCATCTGAACTTGTAGTAAAAGTAATATTTTGCCCTGCTGGACTATGCTTTCCTCCATTATATCTACCAGAAGAAATGCTAATCATGGAAGGCCAAATTTTGAACCCTCGTGAATTTTTGAACACAACTTCATAGTTCACATCTCTTTGGTAAGTGTTGTCAACACTATAAAAACCATTATTATTTGTGTAGCCACTGCCCCACTTAAACCATCTCCTTGTTTTTACTTTTACTCCAATCACCGGATCAATAGTGCCAGTTGCGGTATTTTGAACTCTAATATACCCTTGAGGTCTCCGATAAGTTCTTGCCATTTGCAAATTGGAACTTTTATTTTCCCCTTGGTCTAAATTACCAGTCAATAGCAGAGACTCTTCTTCAAGAGCATATAAAAATGAACCTACATTTGATTCTTTATTATTTTGACGTCCAATCATTCCATTTTCACCATCAACTGATTCGGGCAAAAACAACTCTTCTAAAACTTCATATACAATTTCTTCATGGAAATTGTAGTCTGTAGGAACTGATGTATAGATCCAATAACTATTGAGATTGGTATCACCGATTTCAATGTTTCCTTGAGACACAATCTCATGATCCAAAGGTAATACAGAGTAGTTTAGCGAATCAGCAATGATCTTTTGTAAATCATCATCAGATTTTATATGAAACTTCACATAAAAATCCGTAACATCAATTTCCAATTCAGCAGCATTTTTATTTAAGCCTGTATTTTTATTAGTCAGCCCTGAGTTTTTAGCCAATAGACTTGCATAAGCTTTTCTCATATTTTTTACCGAATACGGATTTTCCAATTTTTTACCAAGAAAACTGTTTAATTCACTACTTGGGTTTTCTTCAGAAAGATCAGGGAGATCTTCTTCTTGACAAGATGCGAAAAACAATATTCCAACCATCATAAAAACAGTCAAGCTGTTTGACCATAATCTGCTTACAAAATTAAATCTGTAATGTTCTGTAATGTTCTGTAATGTTCTCATAATTAAAATTTGTTTTTGATTAAAGAATAAGTATTAAATAATGTGATATGAAGTAAATAAAAAATTAGATGAAAATCAATTAGCAAGATGACAAAGGTTATGAAAAATTTTATCTACAGTTGAGACATTCATTTTTTTTCGTCATTTAGAATTAATCTATAATGTTCTTTTCGTATCGGGTAGTTTTTTTATCTCCTGTTTTATTGATCAAGCCAAGTTCCACCCCATTTTTCAAATCTCTACTTGCTGTAGCCGAAGAAAGTGTATTGTGGAACTTTAGGTAATCCTTTCTGGTAAATGAATCATCGATTTGCTCCAAAAACACCTCAAGCCTCTCTGCATCTGTCAATTTTCTTGAACTTACTTCAAGAAGTTCATTTAAAGAACTTTCAATCACTGCTAACATGTATTCGATAAATTTAGTCGATTTTCCTTCCTTGTCACTTGCAGACAGTGCCATATAATATGCCTTTTGATTTTTGGCAATTAGACTTTCAAACGGCAGGAATTCGAACAGTGGATATTCATTCATCAAAATGGCCGTTTGCCATAATCTCCCCATTCTTCCATTTCCGTCCATAAATGGATGAATAAACTCCATCTCGTAATGAAAAACGCAACCTTTGATCAATGAAAGTTCAGATTTATCTTTCAGGTAAGAAAATAATTCTTTCATAAGGTAAGGAACATTTGCCGACGGAGGAGCAAGGTGCTCTACTTTTGAACCCTTGACGATGCCTACTCCTTTTGTTCTATATTTCCCAGGTGTAACAATCAATCCATTCATCAAGACTTTGTGCGCTTTCAGAAAATCCTTTTCAGATGAATACTTCCATTTTTTTATATTTTTATAGACTTCCAGTGCATTCAATACTTCTATGATGTCTTTTTCTGGACCTGACACTCTTTTATCTTCAATGATTGCCGAAATCTGATCTTCTGACAAAGTATTTCCTTCTATGCTTAGAGAGGAATGAATAGTTCTGATTCGATTCTGTTTTCGAAGTTTCGGGTTTTCCTTCACCAGGTTTTTGGCATTCACAGCTCCTATTTTTTCCGAGACGGAGGTAATTAATTTTAAAATTATGGCATTAATCTCGTAAGGTGGTTTCATTTTTTGATAGTATCAAATGATAGTATCAAAGATAATTAATTCGCGTGATAAAAGTATTTGTAAAATGAAAAATGATGTTTTTTATGAATCTACTTTAATTGGTTAAAATTCAATAACTTGAGTAGAACTTTAGAATTGTTAGACGGATATCATCTGTTGTACCGAACTTAAAAAGTTTTTCTTTCAACAATGAGTCCCTCCTTTTGAAGTAAATCCAAAAAGCTGCTTTTCCAGAAATTTTCATTTTTATAATTTTGATATTCAAAATCATACCTCATTGATGGTTCTGTCACAACAAATGAATCTGCTTTCATAATAAATAAAACTTCTCCTAAATCTACTGCTTTACCAATATATATACCAGCACTATCTTTAAATGATCTATTATGCGATTCAAAATAGGGGACTCGATTCCATTCGAATCTGTGAACTTCATTTTCAAAGATATTATGATCGCTTGACACAAATTGAAGAGAAGATAAGTGGATTAAACCTAAAATTAGATTCCAAAAAGCATGCACCAAGATAGCTTTGCGCAAGGAGTAGTTTATTACTATCCAACTAAGTATTTGAGCCATTCCGAAAGGGATCAATATAAATGGTAAATACTCCCAACTCATATTTATATCTTTTGGCAAATGGTTTATTGCAAAGTGAATGGCAGATAAAAATACCAATAAATATAAAGTTTTATTTAATTTACTTCTTCTGTAGCTGAAATATGCAATATATAATCCTAAATAGATACTTAATGAATACCAAGAAAACTCACCTAAAAACAAGTTTAAAGGTGTAAGTATTAAGAATAAAATATTGATTGATTTCTTGCTAGACAAGAAACCTCTGTACCTAATTTCCTCTATAATGGGTGCAACTAAAACTGGAATTAGAAATAAATTAATTATTATGTTTGATCCAATTTTATTTGGATGATACCCATAAGGACGAAGGTTAAAAATTAAAATAAAAGCAATGGCAAGAGAAATACAAGTTATTCCTCCTGCCATTAGACTAAACCTTTTTGACATTACTAGCATTCCACCTTACAAGAACTAGAAAACCACCCCTCAGTTATTTCAACACTTTTAGGACCACTTTCTCCGCAACTTTCTATAGCTTTAGCACAGTTACTGTCAAAATTATCACCTAAAGTATCCAAAATTGCTTCCACCAATTTTATTGCTGGGATAATCACACATTGCCAGCATTCCAATCTTGCATTCTCAACTTCTGCACTTAATGTTTCTGCATCAAGGATGAAGTTTTCTAACAATATACCTTCGCTGGTTAAAATGTCAAATGTCAATCTATTTTCAGAAACAGTTTCAATATTTATCATTTCAATAACTTCTCCTGTAAGTCTATTTTCAAATCTAAAATTAGAGTTTTCTGAACGAAGGTAAAAATCACTGAAAAATAAATACACTTTATTTAATTTCATACATGATAAGTCATAAAAAAGAGATTTTCTGAAAATTTAAATGTAATTTTTGTCATCACTTCATATCAAACAAAAAACCCCGAAAATATCCATTCAAGGAACTTTCGGGGTTTTGAAATTTAGGTTAATAACCTTCAGGGTCTGAAAGACACCAAAGTTTCTAGGGAAAAAACCTTCGGGGTCTGAAAAAGACCCCAAAGGTTTAGTATTTATATCATCCCTACAGACCTTTTCACAAACTCAGTCAAGTCCTTACCTGTTAGCAAGCCTTGGGCAAGGAGTGCCAAGTCGAAAGATTGCTTTGCAAGCTTGGTTTGTTCTTCTTCGCTTTCGGCTTTGAGGATTTTGTCGATCACTCCATGGTTTCCGTTGATGGCAACTTTGTAGTTGTCAGGAAGGGAACCGTAGAAGCCCATTCCTCCACCTGTTGCTGCCATGTCTTTCATCCTGCGCATAAACTCATCCATCGTCACAGTCACCGGAAGCTCTTCTGGATTCAAGCCTTCGACTTCTACACTGTAAGATTTGTTGTCAATCGCTTTTTCGAAGATTTCCTTCACTTTGGTCGATTGCTCCTCAGATAGAAGATTTGCGAAAGCATCATCTTTCTGGATCAACTTTTCTGCAACATCAGCATCCACACGCTTTAGTTGTGTCTTCTCTTCTTTGCCTTCCAAATGTTGGATAAAGTGGCTATCGATAGGTGAGTCCATCACCAAGACATCATAGTCTTTTTTGTTGGCAGACTGGATGAACCCATCCTGCTTGTTGACATCCGTAGCATATAGATAGATCGTCTGCTCGTTTTTGTCAGTTTGGATTCCCTGTACTTTTTCCTTGTATTCAGGTAAGGTATAGAATTCACCTTTGGTGTTTTTCAACAAAACGAAATCCTTTCCTTTTTCAGCAAATTTCTCCTCAGAGATCATTCCGTATTTCACAAAAAGACCGATATCGTTCCATTTCTCTTCATAGACTTTTCTGTCTTTCTTGTAAAGCTCCGCCAACTTATCCGCCACTTTTTTGGTGATATAGTTGTTGATCTTTTTCACATTTCCATCAGCTTGCAAGAAGCTTCTCGATACGTTGAGAGGAATATCCGGAGAATCGATCACCCCATGTAGCAACATCAAAAACTCAGGGACAATATCTTTTACTTCGTCAGTGATAAATACCTGACGGCTATATAATTTGATTTTGTTTTTCTGGAAATCAAAATCATTTTTCACTTTAGGGAAATACAAAACCCCTGTCAGGTTGAATGGATAATCCACATTCAGGTGAATCCAGAAAAGAGGGTCTTCACTCATTGGATAAAGTTCCTTGTAGAATGAAAGGTAATCTTCATCTTTCAAGTCACTCGGAGACTTGGTCCAGATTGGTGAAGTGGTGTTGATGATGTTGTCAACTTCTACAGACTTCCACTTTTTCTTACCTTCTTCATCCACACCATCTTCTACACTTTCGGATTTGGTGCCGAACTTGATCGTAACTGGAAGGAATTTGCAGTACTTGTCCAAGATGCCCTGAAGCTTCCACTTGTCCAAAAACTCTTCGGATTCTTCATTGATGTGAAGGATAATATCTGTACCTCTTTCTGTTCTGCTTCCTTCGGAAATCTCAAAAGATGTACTTCCGTCACATGTCCATTTGGCAGGCTCAGAACCTTCTTGGTAAGAAAGCGAATTGATCTCAACAGTGTGGGCTACCATAAAAGCTGAATAGAACCCAAGACCAAACTTACCGATGATCTCGTTGGCATCTTTTGCGTCTTTGAATTTTTCTACGAACTCAGTAGCACCAGAGAAAGCGATTTGATTGATGTACTTTTTGATCTCTTCGGACGTCATTCCAAGCCCTCTGTCTGAGATGGTGATAGTCTTTTTGTCTTTGTCAAAAGACACTTCCACAGTTGTATCACCTAGTTCTCCAGTATATTGACCGAGTGTAGCCAATCTTTTGATTTTTTGGGTGGCATCTACGGCATTGGACACCAATTCACGAAGAAAAATCTCATTGTCTGAGTAGAGAAACTTTTTGATGATTGGGAAAATATTCTCGGTATGGATCGAGATGGTACCTTTTTCCTGCATAGCTATATAGATTTTTAATTATTGATAAACATTTTTGACAATACAGCCTTATCAATGCCTGTTCCAAAGGGTAAAAAATGTCATTTTGGCAGAAATTGTGAAAAAATATGAGTATCCGCAATGTAGCACTTTGAGGTAAGAAGAAGCTTTGTAAGTTGCGGAGACTCGTCAGCAGACAACAGTTCACTGTCAACAGAACCACAAACCGTTCATCAGACAATCTATTGTTTGGCTACGTACAAGAAAGGGGATAGTCATAAAAAAAATTAATGATTATCCGCTTGTGTACAAGTACGTATATTAAAACACATAAATCATGCTGATAACGTGAATCGTGAACAGTCGAAAGTCATTTGACCACAGCGGATTGAAATGAACTATATAAATTATAATAAATGGCTACTGGTATTGAAGCAGATAAAACACTCGACGTCCGAAAGTCGAATGACTTGAATTCAAGTTATGTGCCAAATTAACCGTGGTTGTTGGTGTAAAACCAGATAATCAATAAAAAATAAAAGCTGCCTATTTCTAGACAGCTTACATTTTGGTTGAAATTATTTCCCCTCAGGTTTGTAGATTGCTCCAGTAGCAAAGTCCACAATTAGGCTAGGTGCAAATAACACAAGATCAGCGATTAGCGCACCTACTCTCACCTGCCTTTGTGGCTCACCTGGCCCCGGCTTAGTTCTTTGGTACTCTGTCACTGGCCCACCGAATATAGTAGCACAACTTGACATTGAAGCCATTATAAGGACAATTGATAATAATTTGGCGATTTTTTTCATTCGATATAATTGTTTAGGATTTGATAAGTATTGTTTGCGATAAATGATCGTGGAGACCTTTTTCTGAAATAAAATAGGTGATGAAGTAAAAAGGTAAGCCACGTAGTAGGGTTCTAATTAGGATCTGGTAAAATTTTGGTTTTTCTAAAGAGTCTTTTTGTACTACTTTGGTTTTGGTGAGTATTTTACCAATTGTCTTACCCACAAAAAATTCAGTGGTAAAGTAATAAAGAAAGTAACAGGCAATCAATATGTTTTTCAGCATGCTCTCTTCAATAACACCTCTGAAAATCAAAAGTATTATTATGGAAAAAACAAAAAAGACTATAGTGTCCACTATAAAATTTGCTACCCTATATTTAAAATGCATTATAATTTAATTTTCTACTAACATAATAATGATTAGTTTAAGGTGAAAGGATTGTTTGCGAATTTTTTTTATGTGTATCCGCTTTCTTGCACGTAGCCAATCAATAGCATGTTTGATGGATGATTTGAGGTTCTGTTGACTATCGACCGGTGAAGAGAGTCCGTAACACTAAAAACCGCTTCTGAGCCAAAGTGCAATATTGATGATACTCGTGTATTTTTTTCTACGTCTAGTATTATTTTGTAAAGCAAAATATTGAGCAATTTGTATAAAAAAATCTTTGAATCAACAGCTATGTTCTCTGCAAAGTTGGTGTCAATTGCTAAAATAAGGATGAAAAAAATTTTATTAAGTATCTGAAAAACAAACAAGTAGCCGCGCTAGGAATCGAACCTAGATCTAGCGTTTAGGAAACGCTTGTTCTATCCATTGAACTACGCAGCCATTTTTTAAATTAAGAATCTTGAACTCCGAATTATGAATCGAGAATTCGATAGGCTCTTAGTTGTAATCCCGCATTTAACACAAGTAGCACATCTCTGTAACTTTGCTTTTTTTGCGAGATAGTACTCACTTGAGCCTTACTTCTCTACGCTCACTCTCCAAAGAAACGCCAATTTAAACCAAAAAACATCAAACAAGCAAATATATTTCTGACTACTTGTGACTTTCAAATTAAAAATCTTATCTTTGCAGTCCAAAAATTACGATGGACGAGATCCATCAATTCACTAAATATCAATAAAATATGGCAGTAAAAATCAGATTAGCGCGTAGAGGTAGAAAAAGAATGGCCATCTATGACGTAGTAGTAGCTGATGCTAGAGCTCCACGTGATGGACGCTTTATCGAGAAATTGGGAACCTACAACCCAAACACTGACCCTGCATCTATCAACATCAACAATGAGCGTGCTCTACAGTGGTTGTTGAATGGAGCTCAGCCAACAGATACTGTTAAGGCTATGCTTTCTTATAGAGGTGTATTGTTGCAGAAACACCTTCAAATCGGTGTATTGAAAGGTGCTATTTCACAAGAAGATGCTGATAGCAAATTCGAAGCTTGGAAATCATCTAAAGATGAGTCTATCACTGGTAAAATGGATAAATTGACGCAAGCTAAAGCTGATGCTCGTCAGAAGGCTCTAGATGCTGAAGTAGCGAAAAACCAAGCTAGACTTGATGCAATCAAAGCAAGAGAAGATGAAGCGAAAGCTGCTGCTGCCGCTGAGGCTGCTGCTGCTGAAGCACCTGCTGCTGAAGAAGCAACAGAATCTCCTGAAGCTTCTGCTGAAGGTGAAGAAACTCAAGCTTAATATCCTATTTATACCATGAACAAAGACAATTGCTTTCAATTGGGCTATATTTCTAAAGTTCATGGCCTTCATGGAGAAGTAACAGTAGTACTGGATGTGGATTATCCAGAAGAATATGAAGACCTCAAGCATGTCTTTATCGACCAAAAATCCAGACTTGTTCCTTTCTTTCTTGAGTACTTCGATTTGCAGCCTAATAATAAAATGCTTGCAAAGTTTGAAGATCATGATACCATGGACGAGGCAGAGAAACTGGTAGGTTCTGAATTGTACCTCCCACTCACGGCTTTGGCAGAATTGGAAGAGGATCAGTATTATTTCCATGAACTTATAGGATTCGAAGTCATAGATGAAAAACTCGGTTTGATCGGGGAAATAAAAGTCATCTACGATCTTCAAACCCAAGATTTGATAGGGTTAGACTACAAAGGAAAAGAAGTCCTGATACCTATTCAGGATGGTATTATCCAAAAAGTCGATAAGACAGAGAAGAAAGTTTTCTGCTTGCTGCCCGAAGGATTACTTGAAATATACTTAGAAGACTAAGATGCGTATAGACATCATCACAGTTGTTCCCGGATTGTTAGATGGACCATTTGCACATTCCATTCTCAAGAGAGCGGAAGAAAAAGGGCTAGCTGAAGTAAGGGTTCACAATTTGAGAGATTACAGTACGAGCAGACAGAAGCAAGTCGATGACTATGCATTTGGAGGCGGTGCTGGAATGGTCATGATGATCGAGCCTATTGCGCGTTGTATCGAAGCACTGCAAAGTGAAAGAGAGTATGATGAAGTCATTTACTTGACTCCTGATGGAGAGACATTCGACCAGTCAATGGCCAATGAACTTTCTCTAAAAGGAAATATGATCATGCTATGCGGACATTATAAAGGTGTGGATGAAAGGGTAAGACAGAGATTCATTACAAGAGAGATCAGTATTGGAGATTTTGTCCTTTCAGGAGGAGAATTGGCAGCGGCAGTTTTGACTGATGCGATTATCCGATTGATTCCCGGAGTGCTCAATGATGAAACTTCAGCATTGACAGACTCATTTCAGGATGGATTATTAGCTCCACCGGTATATACCAGACCAGCCGCTTACGATGGGATGGAAGTGCCTGAGATTTTACTTTCAGGCCATCAGGCAAAAATCGATGATTGGAGGTTTGAGCAATCGGTTCGCCGTACCAAAGAAAGAAGACCCGACCTGATGGAAGGCAAAGATTTCTGAAAGGCGATAACAGCATCAAGCGTTAAAATAAATGAATTCAACAGAAGACTGCACTGAGGTGTAGTTGCTACAAGCACATAAAATACAAAGCTATGAGCGAACTAATTAAATTTGTAGAAGCGGAATACAAAGAGCTAAGAGCTTCTTTCCCTTCTTTCAAGGCAGGTGATACCATCAATGTTCACGTAAAGATCAAAGAAGGTAACAAAGAGCGTGTTCAGCAGTTTCAAGGTACTGTAATACAAAGAAAAAATGTAAATACTAACGGTGAAACTTTCACTGTAAGAAAAATCTCTAACGGAATCGGTGTGGAAAGAATTTTCCCAATCCTTTCTCCTTCAATCGACAAGATCGAATTGTTAAGAGAAGGTAGAGTTAGAAGAGCTAGATTGTTCTACTTGAGAGGACGTCAAGGTAAAGCTGCTAAGATCAGAGAAAAAATCAGAGTGAGAAAAGACGCTTAAGGTGTCTTCATTACCAAAAACAAAAAAGGAAACCCGAAAAGGTTTCCTTTTTTGTTATCGGGATTTCAGCTCTATTAGATTTTTTTTTGAGTATTAAATAAATTTAAGTTTAGGAATGAAGTTTTATTTCAATTTATCCACCTGACAACTATAACTACACAAAAAAATAAGGTTTCGCTCCATGATTTGTTTATCTTTGCTGATTGATATTTGAAGAAGTCATTGCAAGAGTAAACACTGAATTTTCAAAAAAAGAAAATCACGAAAAATGAATAGAGAAGTACGCGTTAGATTTGCACCATCTCCGACAGGAGCTTTACATATAGGAGGAGTTAGAACTGCTCTTTACAACTATCTTTTTGCCAAAAAAATGGGAGGTAAGTTTCTTCTGAGAATTGAAGATACAGACCAAACTCGTTTTGTGCCTGGTGCTGAGGAATATATTCAAAAATCACTGGAATGGTTAGGTATTTCTCCAGAAGAAAGCCCTTGGAATCCCGGTGATTGCGGTCCTTACCGACAGTCGGAACGCAAGCCTATGTACATGCAATATGCCATGGATTTGGTGGAAAAAGGCCACGCCTATTATGCTTTTGATACTTCTGAAGAATTGGATGCGATGCGTGAAAGATTGACTGCGGCAAGGGTAGTGTCTCCTCAGTATAACTCTATCACTAGGACCCAAATGAAAAATTCCCTTACGCTTCCTGAAGATGAAGTGAAAGAGAGATTGGCTTCCGGTGAACCGTATGTGATTAGAATAAAAATCCCAAGAAAAGAAGAAGTTAGACTTAATGATATGATTCGCGGTTGGGTGATGGTTCATTCCAATACTTTGGATGACAAAGTCCTGATGAAATCAGATGGAATGCCGACATATCACTTGGCAAATATTGTCGATGATCACCTTATGGGAATCACTCATGTGATTAGAGGAGAAGAATGGCTGCCATCTGCACCGCTTCACGTGTTGCTTTATAAATATTTTGGCTGGGAAGATACCATGCCACAGTTCGCGCATTTGCCACTTTTGTTGAAACCTGACGGAAATGGCAAGTTATCCAAAAGAGATGCCGACAAACACGGTTTTCCTATATTCCCAATGGACTGGACAGATCCAAATTCAGGAGATAAGGCAAGTGGATTCAAAGAAGAAGGGTATCTTCCTGATGCTTTTTTGAACTTTTTGGCATTCCTAGGTTGGAATCCGGGAGACCATAGAGAGATTTTCTCCTTGGATGAATTAGTGGAAGCATTTACCATTGATAGGATAGGAAAGTCAGGTACCAAATTCGATATCAATAAGGCCAAGTGGTACAATGAACAGTATCTTAGAAACAAATCTGATGATGAATTGGCAGGCTTCCTGATTTCAGATGTGGTAAAGGAAGGGCTTTCTGTAGATTTGGCAAAAGCCGCTCAAATAGTAGCAATCATGAAAGAAAGAGCAACCTTCCCATCCGATCTATGGAAAGAAGGCAAATTCATGCTGATCGCCCCAATAAGTTTTGACGATAATGTAGCTTCCAAAAAGTGGAATGCTGATGCTGTTACTGTTTTGAGCACTTATAGAGAAAAATTGGCTAACTTCGAAGATGCACTCACTCCGGAATCAGCCAAAGCGTTGTTGGAGACATCTGCAGAGGAGAATGAAATCAAGTTTGGCAAAGTCATGCAAGTCGTACGTTTGGCAATCACAGGTGTAGGAGCAGGCCCCGATTTGATGGCTGTATTTGCGATTCTAGGTAAGGAAGAATTGATGAATAGAATATCTTTTGCATTGGACACGTTAAAGATTCAAGCATAAACATAAATCTGAAAGCAGCAGTGAAATGCTGCTTTCAGATATAATCAATAAGAAAATGGCGAAGAAACCCAAAAAAGAAGAGAACCCAAAAGTTCACAAAGACCTTGAAGGCTTCCAAATGAATATTGATTCCTTTGGTGAGATTTCGAGCAGTTTTCCTATTGACAAGCTCAATGAGTTTTTGAACAACAATGTCGAAGACAAAAAATTGAAGGATAGAGAAGATATCGATGCTATCAAGAAAGGAAAAAAGAAATAGCTTGGTGGGGATGCATAAGACCTTTATCTTGTTTTTATTATTGTTTGCTGGTGTAGTCAATGAGAATCTTATTGCCCAAACGAGCATTGGCTTTAGGGGTGGATACTCTACTTCTAACTATAGCTATAGATTTAGGCCGGGTTCAATAGTCACGAGGACAGGAGGCATCACAGCTCCCACATATAGTTTGATCATTGAACAGTTTCTAGCCAAAAATGCAGGTGCTCAAATAGAAATCCAATACCTACAATTAGGCTATACACAAAGGGATACATTGGAAAGAACAAATCAAACTACTTTTGATTTTGTCAAAATTCCATTTATGTCTAATTTTTATTTTGGAAACAAAGGGAGGTTTCATATTAAATTGGGAACACACCTTGGATACATGCTGAATGTATCTGACCCAATTAGAGAGTACGATACACCCGGTGTCTTGCCCACATATGGGGGAGAAGGCGACAGGCCAAGGAAGCTTCTTTATGGCCTCTCTGCAGGGGCTGGATTGTCCAAGCTTTTTGGTAAAAGTACATTAGCTGGTGAGGTGCGGTTTTCTTATGATTTCAATAGACCTGAGAGGCAAAACCGTGTTTTTGACATGACCTCTACCAACATTGAGATTACAATGAGTTACCTATTTCAAATAATTAAACCGAAGTGGCAAAATTAGCGAAAAAAGGAACTATTTAGCTTGCTTGCTGTTATCACTTACAAACTACAAAATCAATCATTTAGATTATGTTACAAGCACAAAAAAGACCGACTACAATATATATGGAAGCCAATCCTAACCCAAATTCCCTGAAATTTGTGGTGAATTTCATGTTGGCTGATGAAGGAGTTAGCTTCGATTACCCAAATCAAGAAAGTACTGAAAATTCGCCACTTGCAAATGAACTTTTTAATTTTGCTGCGGTAGATAGGGTTTTTATAGCTTCTAATTTTGTGACTGTCACCAAAAAAGAAGATGTAGAATGGCTTGAACTTCAAGACATTGTTAGGAATCATATCAAAACTTATCTGGAATCGGGTAAGGCGCCCGTAAATGCAGAATTTGATAAGGATCCATTATTTGATGAAAACGATTCTGAAGTAGTTAAGAAAATCAAAGGTATTTTGGATGAGTACATCAGGCCTGCTGTAGAGCAAGATGGTGGTGCGATCGTTTTCCATAGTTTTCAGGATGGAATTGTCAAAGTTTTGCTGCAAGGAAGTTGCTCAGGCTGTCCATCAAGTACAGTGACGCTCAAAGCAGGGATTGAAAATCTACTAACTAGGATGCTTCCAGAAGTGAAGGAAGTGCAAGCAGAGGGAGTATAACCTGATGTTTCGCGGCAATTGGACTTGGACAATATTAGGCCTGATCAGTATTCTGATCAGGCATTTTGCACTTAAATCCCCAGAAAAAACAGAAGAACTTTATTCCCGAAAATTTTTTCCTGGAGTAAGAAATCTCATTGATTTAACCCTCTCCAAATTGCCTTTCGCTACAGTATATATTTTTATAGCATCGGTTTTTTTGTTTATTGGGATTTTTATTTTCCATTTTATCAAAAAGAATGGTTGGAAATATAAGTTAGGATTTACAATCAGGTCAATTTTCAATTATTTGGGAGCATTGATTTTTTTCTTTTTGGTCTTATGGGGATTCAATTACCAAAGGATTCCTGTATTTGAGCAAATAGGTATGACTCCTGCCCCTATGGACGAGCAGCAGTTGATCGGGGAAATGGAACTTACGCGGAATATCCTGAACCAACTTAGATCTGATATTCAAAACGATACTTTGCCAATAGAGTCAATCATGGATTACAATGATCTTGAGAAATTGGTCAGAGGGAATATGCGAGAGCATCTGTACCTCTTGGGAATGAATTTCACTGGAGAACCTCGTACAAAGCAATTTTATCCTGCGGGATTTATGCGTAAGATGGGAATATTGGGTATTTATTTTCCATATACTGGAGAGAGTTATATCGACCCGACCCTTCATCCACTAGAAAAACCTTTTACTATAGCCCATGAAATGGCCCATAGCTATGGTGTGACTGATGAAGGTGAAGCTAACTTCATCGCTTGGGTCATTGGCTCAAACAGTGATGATGTCCTCCTCCAATATTCAGCACAATTAAAATTACTTCGCTATCAAATGAATGATTTATATAGAATGTCTAAGCAATTATATACACATTTTTATAAAACTATTCCGATTGGAATTAGAAATGACTTAATCTCAATTAGTAAAAATTCTGAGAAGTATAAACCTATTAATTTGGAGTTGAGTAGAAAATCTAACGACTTGTTTCTCAAGACACAAGGTGTGAAAGCAGGAGTTATGAGTTACCAACAACTGCCAATGCTCGCTTATGCATGGAGAATTCGCCTTAAGGCAATGGGTCAACTGTATCAGTGATTTTTTCGTACATCTTTGTCAGATTAAAGAGTCTAATTATAGATTGTTAAATTAAATTATTAATTTCAGCAAAATTTGAGTAAGTATGAATAAAATAGTTTGCGTTTTATTGGTTGCCCTTTTCTCACCTTTTTTAGTAGATGCGCAAGTGAGGCTGTATACCCAAGAAGATAGAAAAGGAAACAAAGTTCTGATTTCAGAGAATAAAGATTTTTTTTCTTATTCAGTAATAATTGATTTGATTGAGTTTGAAAACCTTGATACTAGAGAAGTAAGTGGGAGGTATTTTATAGCCAAGCCCGGTAAAAATGTACTTGCGAAAATGAAAGTTAAAGATTCTAAAAAAGAATCAAATTTGGAATTTAATAGCCAAATAGTCAGAGGAAAATACAATCCTGATTTTAAAGATAAAATCCCTTTTTTACTGCCTGTAAAAGAGGGATTAGAAGTAAAGGTCTCAAAGGTTATTTCCGATGGGGTGGTAAGCTATGATGATCTGGACAAAAAGAGTGCAGGTGTCTTGATTCATTTTAATGAACCTACTTTCATTTGTGCTCCAAGAAAAGGAATTGTAACCAAAATTGTTGATGGTTCTGCGAGTGGATTCAATCAGATTGATTTCGATGAAGAAGATAACTACATTGAATTTTATCATGAAGACGGCACTTTTTCTAGATTATATGTATTTAAATCAAAAACCTTAAGGATTAAGGTAGGAGATACTGTTTATCCTGGTATGGAGTTGGCTGAATCAGCTGTTTTGAACCAACAATCTGAGCCCTATGTTAGATTTGTTAGGCTTCTGACAATCAGGGAAGGATATGAATTTAAGCAAAGAAATGAAGAGGTTGCTTTCGTAAGTAGCGCCAATTCTAGTTTGAAACCAGAAAATGGTTTTAAAATGATCTCTGTACATCCTGAAAGATGGATAATGTCAGAGATGACAAAAAAGGAGATCAAAAAATATTTACCCCTTATTAAATAAAGGGGTATTTTTTTTCTATAAGAAAGTTGGTTTCTTTGATCCCAATGGAATCATCATGCCACCAGCATGCTCGGATTATTATTTTTCTAAGACCTATTTCTTATTTCCTATCCAAACTCCCAAAATCACAGCCACTATACCGAAATAGTGGCCTATCAGTAGGACTTCGCCATCCAAAAGTCCCCATAAAATAGCCACAATGGGTATAAAGTAGGTAACTGAACTTGCAAATACTGGTGTAGCAACTTTGACCATAACATTGAATAGGATCAAAGCCAATGCTGTCCCCACGACACCCAAAAGTGTAATGTAAGACGCGGCTTCCACGGCTCCTTCAACTTGGGTTAGTTTAAAGGAAAAGTCTGTGAAAGCAAATAGATAAATAGAAGCCGCAGGAAGAACCATCAAGAGTGAGATAGCTGTAATTGCCACTGGCTTTAGTTCCACAAACCTATATTTTATGATATTCAAATTCACCCCATAGCAAGCGCATGCGAGTAGCACAAAGAATGCATAAGAATTGATATCAGCAAAAGTCCCGAAGATTGAATCTTCCTTTACTATTAAGAGCAATGCTACTCCCATGAATGCTATGATCAATCCAACCGTATTTCTCTTGGTGATACGAGCACTAAAAAACAAAGCTCCGATAACTACTACAAACAATGGAGTCATTGCATTAAAAACTCCAGTAAGAGAGCTGCTTAATTGTGTTTGGGCTTTTGCAAAGAGAAATGCTGGAATAAAACTCCCAACAAGCCCTACTATAATCAGATTCTGTACTTGTCTTCTGTTGAGGGTTTTTAACCTAGGCAAAGATAAGGGTAACAATACCATTCCGGCAGTTACGATTCTAAATGCACCTACTTCACCAGGAGAAAAGATTTCCAAGCCTCTTTTGATCAAGATAAAGGAACTTCCCCAAATCAATGCGAGGACGATAAGAAAACCCCAAGCTTTCAATGCCCCTTCCGCTTGGATATCCCTGGGCGAGTTTTGGTTACTAGACAAGATGGGGCGCTTTAAAATTGATAATCTGCATATACTTCAGCTACTTGGTCAAGTATAGCCGAAACCTGATCGTAAGTGTCTGCTGTCACCATTTCTGTCCTGAAAGGTTTGAAATTTGGCATACCTCTGAAATAGTTCGTATAGTGTCGACGCATTTCCAAAATCCCTTGTTTTTCACCTTTCCACTGAACAGAGAAATCTAGGTGCTTCTTAGTCACATTGATTCTTTCTTCCAACCCTGGAGCTTTAAGTTCCTCGCCTGTTGCCAGAAAATGCTTGATTTCATTGAATATCCATGGATACCCAATAGCAGCCCTGCCGATCATCATTCCATCGACATTGTATTTTTCTTTATACTCTTTGGCTTTTTGTGGAGAATCGATATCTCCGTTTCCAAATACTGGAATATGTAATCGTGGATTTTCTTTTACTAAGTTCAAATAAGACCAATCAGCTTCGCCTTTATACATCTGCTGCCTGGTACGGGCATGAATGCTTATGGCCTGAATACCTACATCTTGAAGACGCTCTGCGACTTCCACAATTCTGATGGTGTCTTGCGACCATCCTAGCCTTGTTTTGACAGTCACAGGGATATTCACAGCCTTTACGATTTCAGCTGTCATAGAGACCATTTTGTCAATATCCAACAAAATACCAGCACCAGCACCTTTGCAGGCAACTTTGTTTACTGGGCAACCGTAATTGATATCTAAAATATCAGGTCCAGCCTCTGCTGCTATTGCTGCAGCCTCACGCATAGACTCTATATCATTTCCGAAAATTTGGATACCAATCGGTCTTTCATATTCATAGATATCCAATTTCTGAACACTCTTCACTGCATCTCTAATAAGCCCTTCCGAACTGATGAATTCAGTGTACATCAAATCTGCTCCATTTTCTTTGCAAACAGCCCTAAATGGTGGATCACTTACATCCTCCATAGGCGCTAATAGCAATGGAAATTCACCTAATTCTAAGTTTCCTATCTTTACCACTTCTCAATTCTATTTAATCTTGTAAATTTACCTCAATTATGGAGATTTATAAAACACAATCCCCAATTGCTCGCAAAAGTAACTGGTTTTTGTCATTAGTTGTTATTGTATTGGTTACTTTCGGTGTCATGGCTGTTTTGCCTTCCATTGCAATATTTCTGGTTAATCCGATTTTTGGGATACCTATGGATGAGATGGTTGCGGCCCTTACAGGCAATAGTCCCAACTCAGACGCAAGGATGGCTATTCTTTTTGTTCAGGGAATCGGTGGTGGACTATCCTTCTTCGTTGCAGCATTATTCATTGCCAAACTTTTAGACAAAGCCGACTTTGAATGGAAACAGCAAATTGCTAATTTTAAGTTCAATGGATTCCTGCTAATGTTTATGATATTGCTAGGCGGAATCCTGTTCAACACCTTGCTGATATATTGGAATAGTGTTGTCGTTCTTCCTGAATTTATGAGTTCATTCGAAAGTTGGGCACGAGCCAAAGAAGATCAAGCTATGATCATGACAAAATTTCTAACAGATTTTGACAATATCAGCGAATTTATGATGGGCATTTTGGTTGTGGGAATTTTGGCAGGGCTTGGGGAAGAGTTTTTGTTTAGGGGTGTATTGCAACCAAAGCTCCATCTCTACACAGGAAATGCCCATCTTGGGATCTGGCTGGCAGCATTTGTTTTTTCTGCAATTCATTTTCAATTTTACGGATTCTTCCCAAGAATGCTCCTAGGTGCAATATTTGGATATTTATACCTATATTCAGGGAGTCTAATTTATCCAATATTAGCACATATTTTAAACAATGTCACAACTTTGGTATTGGTTTATATGAACAAATTGGGTAAGATTGATTTCGATATCGATGAAGTGGATATGGTATCTATTCCTGCAGCATTAGTCGGTCTATTGATTTTATTGGTAGGCTTTAAGATTTTCAAAGAAGTAAGTAAACCTAAAATAACAGATGGAGAATTGGATAAAAATATTTGATGCTGAGTCGCCTGTGAGGGCGGAGATTGTAAAGGGTGTTTTGGAGGCACATGGAATTGGAGCGGTGATTCTGAATAAGAAAGAATCTGCTTATAAAATTCACGGTTATTATGAAGTGATGGTTCAAAATGAGAATTCATCAAACGCAACAAAAATCATTGAGAATGAGATCACCTTTTAAGTTAAGATCAAGATTCAATATAAATAATTACAGCAATTTAGGTCAAAGAGTAATTACAGGTCTCATTGGTGCGTCTGTGATCGTAGTGGGATCCATCTACAGTGAATGGCTATATTTTCTTATTTTCGGTCTTATATTGATATTTTCCCAGATGGAGTTTTACAAGCTCTCTGGACTGGACGGGATGTTGCCTTTAAAAAGTTTCGGAACCTTCTTGGGGTTTATGATTTTTGCTTTGACCTTTTTGATTGAGCTTCAGCATCTTCAAGACAAATATTATTTCCTGATTTTCCCACTTGCCTCATTGGTGTTTTTCATCAAGCTCTATAGGAAATCAGACAAGAAACCTTTTACAGGCGTAGCTTTTACGTTTTTGGGGATATTTTATGTGGCAGTGCCATTTTCTTTATTGAATTTGGCAGCCTTTTCGGTGGACGGTACGTTTCATTATGAAATCATAATCGGATCATTGTTTATTCTATGGGCATCAGATACTGGAGCATACTTTGCCGGGACAAAATTCGGAAAGACGAAGCTGTTTGAGCGGGTTTCTCCAAAGAAGTCTTGGGAAGGGTTTCTTGGTGGAGCATTCTTGGCATTTACCATCGCTTATGTATTGAGTATTTATTTCAATTCATTACCAGAATGGCAATGGTTTTGCATCACAGGCATTATCATCATAGCAGGGACATATGGTGATTTGATAGAGTCATTGTTCAAGCGAAGCATTGAGATAAAAGATTCAGGAAAAATCTTACCCGGACACGGTGGTTTTATGGATCGTTTTGACGGATTGCTATTATCTGCCCCATTTATAGCAGCATTTTTGAAAATCTTTTAAAAATGCCTATCTCTTATTAAAAATACTCCTTAATATTGTATCATAATTCAAAGCTCAAATAAAGATACCCAAATATGGCTTACATTGAACCGGCACCGATAAAGGATTCAGAAAATCCTTTGGAGTCAATGATGGAAAGGTTTAACCTTGCAGCTGAAAAACTAGGACTTTCAGATGAAGTTTACAACGTCTTAAAAAACCCAGCAAAACAAGTGATTGTGTCCTTGCCGATAACCATGGACAATGGCAAAATCCAAGTTTTTGAAGGTATTCGTGTAATACACTCAAACATCCTAGGCCCAGCCAAAGGTGGAATTAGGTTTGCACCAGATGTTCACTTGGATGAAGTAAAGGCACTTGCTGCTTGGATGACTTGGAAATGTGCAGTAGTGGATATTCCTTATGGTGGTGGAAAAGGCGGTGTAAAGTGTAATCCAAGAGAAATGTCCAAAGGAGAGATCGAAAGATTGATGCGTGCCTACACGCTTGCGATGATCGATGTCTTCGGCCCTGATAAAGATATCCCTGCACCTGATATGGGGACAGGTCCTAGGGAAATGGCATGGTTGATGGATGAGTACTCAAAAGCTCACGGGATGACTGTCAATGCCGTAGTAACAGGTAAACCACTCGTTTTGGGAGGTTCTCTTGGAAGAACTGAAGCCACAGGGAGAGGTGTAATGGTCTCTGCATTAGCAGCCATGCAAAAATTAAAAATCAATCCATTCCAAGCTACTTGCGCTGTGCAAGGCTTTGGGAATGTTGGATCTTGGGCTTCGCTTCTTTTGGAAGAAAGAGGGTTGAAAATTGTTGCGATTTCTGATATTTCAGGTGCTTACCACAACTCAAATGGAATCAATATCCAAGAGGCTATTGATTATAGAGATGGTAATAATGGAACATTGGAAGGGTTCAAAGGAGCTGAGAAATTGGCTGATGCAATGGAAATCCTAGAATTAGATGTGGACGTGTTGGTACCTGCGGCTGTAGAAGATGTGATTACAATCCATAATGTGGATAGAATCAAAGCTAAACTAATCGTAGAAGGTGCGAACGGCCCAACTTCTGCCAAAGCAGATGCGATCATCAATGAAAAAGGAATCATGGCTGTTCCAGATATCCTTGCTAATGCAGGGGGAGTGACAGTTTCTTATTTCGAGTGGGTACAAAACAGATTGGGATACAAGTGGACTGCTGAAAGGGTAAACAGAAGATCTGATAGGATTATGAAAGATGCCTTTGACCATGTTTATGAAGCATCTATCAAATATGATGTACCGATGAGGATAGCTGCTTATATTGTAGCTATTGATAAAGTTGCCAAGACTTATACTTATAGAGGAGGCTTCTAATTAGCACCTGAGGAAAGTTTACTATATTTGAGGTGTGGAAGTTAAAGCTTTCACACCTTTTTACATTAAGAATTAATTTGAATTATGTCTATTCATCGCGAAGGAAGGTCGTTATTGTTCTGGTTGTTGCTAATATTGGCAGCATTGAATTATGCCTTATATTATTATTTGCCAGGTCAAGAGGTTTTGCTCAATGTCGTATTACTGGGAAGCGTTATAATTTACTTGATCGTTTTGCAGTTTTTTAGAAGTCCATTTGTCCCTGTCAGACAGGAAGAGGGGATGGTATTTGCCCCAGCGGATGGGAAAGTTGTGGTGATCGAAGAGACTTTTGAAGATGAATTTCTAAAGGAAAAAAGAAAGCAGATTTCTATTTTCATGTCTCCTATCAATGTGCATGTCAACAGATCCCCAATAGCTGGAATTGTAAAATATTTCAAGTATCACCCTGGGAAATATTTGGTTGCTTGGCATCCCAAATCAAGCTTTGAGAATGAAAGAACAACAATGGTTCTAGAGGCTCCAAATGGGACTACTTTATTGGTAAGGCAGATTGCAGGCGCTTTGGCAAGAAGAATCAAATGGTATGTAAAGGAAGGGACTCCGTTGCAGCAATGTGGTGAATTCGGTTTTATAAAATTCGGTTCTCGTGTTGACGTGTTTTTACCTTTGGATGCTGAAATTCTGGTAAATATAGATCAAAAAACCAAGGGCGGTAGAACACCAATCGCAAGGTTGAAATAAATACGGTTATACGAAATGTTAAATGTTGGCTAACAAGTAACTTTGAACGTCTCGGATACTCGGAAACAACTTGTCGCCCTGATGCAGATAAAAGTTCTCAGCAACAGGAGACAAATCGATATCTGACAATCTATTGTTTGGCCACGTGTAAGAAACCGGATAGTCATTTTCTTATTCAAAGAGGTTGTTTTTGAAAAAGGATTCAATACAAAACACAAAGGACTCCAAAATATTTTGGAGTCCTTTGTGATATTTGCCTGTAGGAAGATTACTAGTTTGTAAATTTACCTTTGACTTTTTTCCAATACAGATAGCCTAAGGTCAAGGTGGATAAAAAGAAGATAAATGTCGTCCATTCATAAGTCCTTTTATCCGATTTTCTTTCTACGATTTGCCCGTCCTTTTCTTGCAATGCTCTCTTTAGCGTAGCTATTTCCCTTTCCTGTTTTTGGGAAATAAATTTGTAATCATTTTTTTCATAAGTAATCTCTGTCTTTTCGATTTCTCCGAGCATTTTCAATTCATCCATGATTTGGTTGTCTTTTTGAATGATTCTTGACATCCAACCATTCGTTTCTATCATGTCTTTTTTTGTTCGGTTTCCAAAAATCCCAGACTTCTTGCTTTCAGATTTTTGCCATTGCTGATGTAGTGATTGTCGCTCATCGAGCATTTTTTCAAGCTTAGCTTGGGCATACATATTGAATGGAATGATTAATAAAACTAGGAGTAAGTACTTTTTCATTTGGATATTAGGTGATTTACTCCCCTTAAAATCAAATAATGTGCCATCTGGTAGAATTCACTTTTTCTATCTCATTTTCATTTTCTTGCCAGCACGCCTTTTGAAAGTTCCCGCCCTTCTTTTGTTGTTGGTATAGAAATTATAAAGGAAATTGACTGCAAAAGCTGTAATCGTCAAGGGGATAAAAAAACCTGGAGCCATTGTCTTGATTCCTATCAAAATAAGCAATGTGGCAATCATTCCCATTTTGAAGGAAGTATGGCTTTCCGGGTAGATTTTTTTTACCAAATACAAACTCAAAACCTCAACTATTGTGACCATCACAAGCAGATAAACTAGCATTTGTTTCATAGTAGTATCGCCTGACCATACTACCCACGCGAGGCCTGCTGCTACTAGAATTAAACTCAAGGATTGTATTGAAGTATTTAATTTTTCTTTCATGTGTTTATAATTTGTTTTTCAGAGGTCATCCCGATTGGTCGGGACAGGCTATGGAATCTCGCATGGTTGATAATCATCCCAGTGTGTGACGTTCTTCGTCATGCTTGATTTCATATTGTTTTATTTTGGGTATTAAAAGTGAAATAAGGTAGATATTATATCCTTAAAAAGCAATTTGGCTTTCATGAAAAAAGGAATAGCATCAAGTAAATATCAAATATTTCTACAAATGCTATTCCTTTAAGAATGGTTTTTTATAAATCTCTATATCCGCTCTCTTACCATTAGCCAAATGAATTAATACACGGACAACTTTTAAATTAATAACCCTTGTGCGCTCCACCATGGTGGACAGGCTTGGAGTAATTGACGATTATCCGCAACATAATGTTTTTCTTACTTCATTACTGGCAAAGTTTCTCCAATAATGGGTTTACATGCTGTTGACTTTCGTTCGTCGACACTTGACGATTTGATCTTACCTGAATATGGTTTACACATTAGTGTCTAGTATAAGGTTTTGTTCTTCGTTTAATTGGATATCCCTTTTCATACTAGTAGCCATTAATAATATTGTTTTAAGTTCAAATCAATCAGCTGTTGTCGGATGTCCGTCGACTGTTGTCAATTTTACAATTTATCCTTGATGAATTCAGTCATCATGTTGTACAAATGCCAGCTGGTATTTCCCCCTGAGATTCCATGATTTCTGTTTGGATAATAGAAGGAATCAAATTGTTTGTCAGCCTTGACCAAAGCATCTACCAAATCTACTGCATTCTGAAAATGTACATTGTCATCTCCTGTGCCATGGATCAGAAGCAAATTCCCCTTCAATTTATTTACATGTGTTATTGGGCTGTTGTCATCGTATCCCGCAGCATTCAATTGTGGTGTCTGAAGGTATCTCTCAGTATAGATTGTATCATAATATCTCCAAGTAGTAACTGGTGCTACTGCAATGGCAGACTTGAATACGTCATTTCCGATCATCAAAGCGAGCGAAGACATGTAGCCACCATAAGACCATCCCCAAATACCGATTCTACCTTTATCTACAAATGGCAATGTTCCCAAATGCTTAGCTCCTGCGATTTGATCTTCTACCTCAATTTTTCCTAAATTGGCATATGTGCTGTGCTTGAAATCTCTACCTCTCGCACCAGTGCCTCTATTGTCCACACATACCACAATGTAGCCTTCAGCGGCTAAGTGATGATGCCAAAAGTCCCGAGCTCCGCCCCAAGAATTTGTGACATTCTGTGATCCCGGCCCTCCATATACATACATCAATACTGGATACTTATTTGACTCGTCAAAATCTACCGGCTTGATCATATATGCATTCAGAGAAGAACCATCTACTGTCTCAAAGGTGAAAAATTCTTTTTTGGACATAGCGATATTCGTCAGGTTATCTTTAAGTTCCTGATTGTCTTCCAAGATTTGCATCTCTTTTCCAGAGACTTGGTGCAAGGTTACTTTGGATGGTGTATTTGCATCACTGTGATAGCCAATAAAGTATTTGAAATCCTTACTCATATTTACAGAGTGTGTTCCTTTGGCTGGTGTAAGGAGTTTTTTTCCTTTTCCATCCATGTTGATTACATAGAGATTTCTTTCCAAGGGAGAAGCTTCTGTAGAAATGAAATATATCTTCTTCCCTTTTTCATCTACGCCTACCAGGTTTGTCACTTCCCAGTTGCCTGAAGTTATTTGACGGATCATTTTTCCGGAGTTGTCATGTTGATAGATATGTTTATAGCCATCTTGCTCGGAAGTTCTGATAAAACCTTTGTTGTCTTTCAAGAAAAACAAATTATCGTTGTAGTCAAGATCTACATAGGTTTCCGACTTTTCTTGCAAAATCAAATCGCTTTTTCCTGTTTCAGTATTTGCATAAAATAAATCAAGCTGATTTTGTAACCTGTTCATTCTCAAAAATGCCAAAGTATTCGAATTGGCAGTCCAATAGATTCTTGGCAAATAGATGTCTTTTTCAGTTCCAGTATCTACAGTGATAGTTTTTTTCGAATCTAAATCATAAACATGGATACTTACTTCAGCATTTTTCTCGCCAGCTTTAGGGTATTTGAATTTGTAATCTTTCGGATACAATTCCCCCCAAGTTTGCATATTGAATTCAGGCACATCGGTTTCATCAAATCTGATAAAAGCAATTTTTTTACCGTCAGGAGACCAATCAAATGCTTTTGACATGGAAAATTCCTCTTCGTAAACCCAGTCAGCCGCACCATTGATGATCTCATTCCATTTGCCATCTTTTGTGATTTGGGTGATTGAATTGGAAGCAAGCTCTACAACAAAAAGATTGTTGTCTTTCACATAAGCAACTTTGTCATTGTCAGGAGAAAGTGTCGCATACATGATTTTTTCACCATCTGCGATCAACTGCTTTTCACTGGTTTTCAGATCTACTACATGATTAATGCCTTTGGAAGACCTTCGATAGATTCTTTCAATGTCAGACACAATCAAAGCTTTTGATTCTTCTGCATTGAAGGTATAGGAGGAGAAATTTATACCGATCTTTTGTCCATCGATCAAGACCTCTTCCTGTTTGCCTGTGGCAACATTGATTTTCACAACGGAAGGTGCACCTGCTGATCTATTTAGCGAGCTGTAAAACTGACCATCATTCATCCAATTGATTCCATACACCGATTTGGCAGAGAAAGTATTGGATTTGAAGACGTCTTCAAGCGTGATTTTCTTTTTTTCTTGCGCTATGGCCGTTGAACACAATAGAGTCACAAAAGCTAAAATGCAAATTCGATTTAATAGATACATATTATATTGGAGTTTATTTTCAAGGTGCTAAAATAGAAAAAGCGGCTAAGTTGCCCTAACCGCCTTTCACAAATCACTTAAATATTTCCCAAAGTTTTTGAAAATTCAAAATTTTTCTAAATAGTTCCATCAATCAATTTTGATAAGATATCATTAGTATGGCTCAGTATTACTCAAGTGATAAATTTTGGTTTTGCACATAAATTGAAAATTTCCTGAAAAAGAAAATATCACACAATAAAACGTTGTTTTATTTAAATTATAAGTATTTTTAGTTTGAGGCTGTTTTTGGGATTTTTTCTCCATTTATAGAAAAATATGACTTTTTTAAACCTAAAATTTAGAATTATTATGAAATTTTAAAGAAGTGTAAGCTATATTTAGCCATCAAAAAAGGAAATGGTCAAGTGGCCTGTTCTTAAATAAATTAGTTAATCCCACAAATTTTATGAGAAAAATTTTACTAAGTTTTGTCTTAGTGCTCTTCACAATCTCATTGGCATGGTCGCAATCGCGCTTAGTGACAGGTAAGGTTGTGTCAGACGAGGAGCCAGAAGGTCTACCAGGTGTTAATGTTGTCTTGAAAGGCACAACAACTGGTGTAATTACAGATTTGGATGGAAATTACTCCATCTCGGTACAAGGTGACAATGCGACCCTTGTTTTTAGTTTTATTGGTTATTCTTCAGCAGAGCAAGCTATTGGTAATAGATCCGTAGTGAATATCACTTTGAATCCAGACACACAGAATTTGGATGAAGTGATTATAGTTGCTTATGGTACTGCTGACAAAGGAAACTTTGTTGGTTCGGCTATTTCTCTAAAAGCAGATCAAATAGCAAATAGACCGATCAACAACGTTGTGAACGCAATCGAAGGTCAGTCTCCTGGTGTGATTACCACTTCTGCTTCTGGACAGCCAGGCTCTACACCTAATGTAAGGATTAGAGGTATTGGTTCTGTAAATGCTTCTTCATCACCTTTGTATGTGGTTGATGGTGTGCCTTTTGATGGTAACCTTTCTAACCTCAACCCAGATGATATCGAAGATATGACTATCTTAAAAGATGCCTCTTCTACTGCACTTTATGGTTCAAGAGCAGCAAATGGTGTGATCATGATCACCACGAAGAGAGGAAAGAAATCAAAATCTAACTTTACATTCAAGGCGCAGCAAGGTACAGCTTCTAGGGCTTTGCCTGAATACGATAGAGTAGGTGCTGACCAATATTATCCACTTCAGTGGGAAGCATTGCGAAATTCCCAAATTGGTTCTGGAATAGAACCAGGAGTTGCCGCACAGTTTGCTTCCAATGAGCTGATCAATACTTTAGGTTATAATATCTATTCAAATGTAGCAGACAATGCTGTTGTTGGTTTAGATGGTCAGTTGAACCCAAATGCAGTTAGTAATGTAAGAGGCCTTAATTGGTGGGATGAAATCCAAAGAGTTGGAGTAAGGGGAGAGTACAACATGACTTACTCTGGAGCAAATGATAAGACGGATTTCTATACTTCAATCAACTATTTGGATGAAGATGGTTATATTTTGAAATCTGATTTTAGAAGGATCACTGCTAGGCTTAATGTAAATACGAAAGTTACGGATTGGTTGAAAACAGGTATCAATGTGTCAGGTACCAAAAGTGAAGGGAATAACTCAAGAACTGGCAGTTCTTCATCATTTGTTAATCCTTTTTTCACAGCTAGAGCAATTGGACCCATTTATCCAGTATATGCACAGGATTTTCAAACTGGAGAATATATATTAGATGCTACAGGAAACAGAATCTTTGATTCAAGGGATTTGATCCAGTTAGGTTTGCCTACTGGTGGAGCGGGTTCTTTTCCAGGAAGACATGTGGTTCAAGAGACTTTACTAAATGATGATTTATTCAATCGAGTGGCACTTTCTACCCGTGCTTATGTTGAAGCAACATTCTTAAAGAATTTTACTTTCAGGTTGAATGTAGCCAACGATTATACTACTCTGTTGAACTCTGCTTATGACAATACGATCATTGGTGATGGAGCTCCAGCAGGTAGAGCAAGCAGACAAAACAATCAAACTGATTCATATACAGTCAATCAGTTGTTGACTTACTCTAATACGTTCCAAGATAAACATTTTCTTGAAGTATTATTGGGTCATGAGCATTACGATTACAGATTCCAAAGGCAAAGTATTTCGAAACAAGATCAAGTACTGTTAGGAAATACAGAGTTGGTTAACTTTGTGACCATCAATAGTGCAAGTAGTTTTGCAAATAGAGAGACTTTAGAGTCTTATTTCAGTAGAGTTAATTATGTGTTTGATGATAAATACTCATTCTCTGCTTCCTTGAGAACTGATGGTTCTTCAAGGTTTGCCCCTGATTCAAGATGGGGAGTATTTTATTCTGTAGGTGCTGCTTGGAGTATTGACAAAGAGGATTTCTTCAGTTCTAATTTCTTCCAAATGTTGAAGCTACGCGCAGCTTATGGAGAAGTTGGTAACAATGGCGTTTTGACTAGTGATAATTTGCAAGATTACTATCCGTCTCAAGCGCTGTATGATCTTGGATTTAACAATGCTGGAGAACCGGGTATCAGACAAGCTTCATTGTCTAACGATGATTTGACATGGGAAAAGAACGCTACTTATGATATTGGGATTGATTTTGCTTTTGCAAACAAGTTCTCTGGTTCATTTGAATATTTCAATAGAGGATCAGATGCATTGTTATTCAATGTGCCACTTTCTTTGACTACTGGGATTTCAAGTATTTCTAGAAATACAGGTACGATGCAAAACAGAGGTTTTGAATTCAACATAGGAGGAGATGTATATAGAAGAGGAGACTTTGCTTGGAATTTAAATTTCAACATTTCCACATTTAAAAATGAATTCAAAAAGCTTCCTTTTGAAGAATTGGTTTCTGGAACCAAAAAACTTAGAGTTGGAAACGGTATTAATGATTTTTGGTTACGTGAATGGTACGGTGTTGATCCTGAAACAGGAGAAGGTCTTTACAGAGTAGATAACTATGAAGCGGATAATGCAGCACATAGAATTATTGGTTCTGATACATTGACAAGTGTATTGAATCAAGCTAGGTTCCATTATGCAGGTTCGTCTATTCCTGATTTCTTTGGTGGGCTGAACAATACATTCACCTATAAAAATTTCAGTTTGAATGTATTGGTGTCTTACGCTGTAGGAGGAGATTTTTACGATAATACATACCAAAGTTTGATGAGTGCCGATCCTAACGGTAGAGCAGTACATGTTGACTTGTTGGATAGATGGCAGCAACCTGGTGATATTACCAATGTGCCAAAGATGGATGTATCGGGTGCCGCCCAAACTGATGGAGCTTCTGACAGATGGCTAGTAGATGGATCTTATTTGAATTTACGTTCCGTAAATTTATCATACAGATTATCAAAGCCTATGCTTGACAAATTGAAGCTTCAAGGGGCAACTGTGTATTTGGGAGGAGAAAATCTAGGATGGTGGTCTCAAAGAAAAGGAATGCATGTCTCAGGTACATTTGGTGGTACAAGCTCCAACGTCTTTACCCCAGCTAGAACATTTACTTTAGGTATAAATGTTAACCTTTAATATTGAATGATTATGAACAAGATATATAACAAATTATTCATTTTACTGGCATTGTTTTTTGTCAGTTGTGATGAAGATTTTCTCAATGAAATCCCAACTGATGCGGTTTCGGAAGAATTGGTTTTTACCAATATTAGCAACGCTTGGGCTGCTATCAACGGGATACATAGGTCACTTTATGTGAGATATGATTCACAAGGACAGCCTGGAGAAGGTGGAGTGATGATGTATAGAGAAGTATTAGCCGAAGATGTGGTACTTACTACTCAAGGAAATGGTTGGCATGTAGGGAATTCTCGTTGGTTAAATCATATGAATGAGAATAATGGCGATGTTCGTTTTGTTTGGAGATTTTATTATCTACTTATTGCAAACGCCAATATGATCATAGCCAATATTGATGATACACCAGGTGCACAATCGGAGAAAGATGAAATCAAAGGTCAAGCTTATGCATACAGAGCATGGGCTCATTGGAGTTTGGTACAGATGTTCGCCGAAAGATATGATGCAGGTGGAGCCAATACCCAATTGGGTGTTCCTTTGGCACTCGAACCTATCACTGAAGGTGGTCCTAGAAATACAGTTGCTGAGGTTTATGAGCAGGTGAATGCAGATTTGGATGTAGCAATTTCTCTTTTGACTGAAAGAAGAAACAACAAATCACACTTCAACCAAGCAATTGTAAGAGGTGTCAAAGCAAGAGTGGCGTTAACCCAAGGAAATTATGCATTGGCAGCACAGTTGGCGAACCAAGCTAGGTCAGGATATGCTTTGATGTCCCAAGACCAACTTTATGAAGGTTTTAATGATGTAGGTAATCCAGAATGGATGTGGGGTTCTGCTCAGCAAGATGATCAGCAAACTTTCTTTGCATCTTTCTTCGCCTATATGTCATTGAATTTCAACTCAACTAACATTAGACAAAATCCTAAAGCAATCAATAGTACATTATATGCCCAAATCTCCGATACTGATGCGAGAAAAGGACTTTGGGATCCTAATGCAGGTACTGCTTCTTTGAGAGATCCTTTTATCGATGAAATGACGCTTTCTAGCTTTGCTAAGATCAATTACATGAACAGGAAATTCTTAGCTCAAGCCAATGCTTCATCTGTTGGAGATGTTCCGTACATGAGAGCTGCAGAAATGTACCTTATCGAAGCTGAAGCTTTGGCTAGGGCTGGTCAGAATGGTCCTGCTCAAGATGTATTGTTCGAACTTGCTTCTGCAAGAGACGATGCTTATACCAAATCAACTAGCACTGGTCAAACTTTGATCAATGAAATTTTGATCCAAAGAAGAGTAGAGCTTTGGGGTGAAGGATTTAGATGGTATGATTTGAAGCGTTTGAATTTGCCTTTGGATAGAACAGGAGCGAATCATGTTGCTTCTGTAATAAACCAAAAATTCACAGAGCCTGCAGGAAGTCCTAGATGGCAATGGAAAATCCCTCTTGATGAATTAAATGC
Source organism: Belliella calami (assembly GCF_022549695.1). GTDB lineage: Bacteria > Bacteroidota > Bacteroidia > Cytophagales > Cyclobacteriaceae > Belliella > Belliella calami. Next base: position 111,384 of record NZ_JAKZGS010000003.1, read on the forward strand.
CAATGAATTTATGGTTCAGAATCCTGGTGATTAATTTTTCATAAATTCTATTATTGATTTTAGCCCAGCCCAGATTTATTTTGGGCTGGGCTTTTTTATTTTATTTAACTCTTTTTCTATCTTCATGAAAATTTACATACTTTCAGCCCCCCATGAAGAAAAAAATAGCCTTGGTCACCGGTGGATTTACAGGTGAGTCTGTAGTCTCTCTCAAAAGTGCAGCTGTCGTAGAGAAAAACCTCGACCATGATTTATATGATGTTTTTAAAATCTTGATCTATCCTGGAAATTGGTACTACCTGACTTTTTCAGGAGAGAAAATTCCCGTAGACTTAAATGATTTTTCAATAGTTTTGGATGGAAGTAAAATCACTTTTGATGGCGTGTTTAATATTCTACACGGCTCTCCTGGTGAAGATGGGAAACTGGCTGGGTATTTCGATATGTTGGGAATCCCTTACACTACTTGTGATGCCATAACTTCAGCCATCACCATGAACAAAGGTTACACAAAAGCTATTGTGCAAAGTATTCCCGAGCTTTTTGTGGCCCGATCTTTTCATCTTTTCAAAAATACCGAGGAAAGAAGAGAACAGATTTTACACGATTTGAGATTGCCACTTTTTATCAAACCGAATAGCGGTGGAAGTAGCATTGGGATGTCAAAAGTAAAAGAACCTAATGAACTGAAAGAGGCTTTGGACAAAGCTTTTGCGGAGGATTCTCAAGTTTTGGTGGAAGAATTTGTATCTGGAAGAGAGTTTTCTATTGGGATATTTAATACCAAGGGAAAAACAACAGTTTTACCTGCAACAGAAATTGTGAGCAGCAAAGAATTTTTTGATTTTGAAGCCAAGTATTCACCTGGTGTGACTGAGGAGATCACTCCTGGTAGAATGAGTGAGGAAGAAGTCGAAAGGGTAAACAGAATCTGTGAAAAAATTTATCTCAAACTGAATTGCAAAGGTGCAGTCAGGGTAGATTATTTCTTGGAACATGAAACAGGAAAGTTCTATTTTATCGAAATCAACACTGTCCCTGGACAGACAGAAACAAGCTTGATATCACAACAAGTCAAAGCCATTGGGATGACGATCAAGCAGTTTTATACAGATTTGATAGAAGAGATGTTTGAAGATTGAAAATTATAAAATTGAAAAATTCATTTTCTAGGACTTGAGTTCATATAATTCCGAAAAGAAAACTTCTAATAGACCTGGCAGGTTTTAAAAACCAGTCAGGTCTTTTAGTATGGTAATCTTTTTTTATTTTTTTATAAACTTAATTCTGTGCTGCTTTTCTCCTTCATGGATAAGAAGAAAATAAATACCAGGGCTCAAATTTGAGGAATCAAAAGAATCTTTGAAGACCTGTAGAGCGTCAGAAAAACGTATCAAGCCGTCCGTGCCAATGACCTGAATGAATGTATCCTTTTGATTATAACTTGATGTCATAATTAAATGGAGTTGTTCTGATCCTAGTGGGTTTGGATACAGTTTTGGTATTTCCAACTCATTCCAAGAGCCCTCTAATCTAAATACTTTACTATATGTACCTTTTTCATCCCTATCAATCTGCTTGATCCTGTAATAGATATTGTTCCAAGGTCTCTGTTCAGCATATTCATAGCTGTAGGTTCGCGGACTTTCTGTATCTCCTTGACTTGCCAATTCATGAATCATTTCAAAATGATCCACTCCATTAATAGAGCCCTCTATTTGGAATGCATTATTATCAACTTCTTTACCTAAAGTCCAATGAATATTTATTTTGCCGTTCTCCAAAATGGCTTTCGTCTCAAGCCATTCTACTGGAAGAATCGAAAGTACCCGATAGCTTCCGATAGTGAAAGTGGTGTTGTTGAGGTCTGAAAACACCAAATCTCTCCTTGCCCAAAGAGTGTCAGTGTCCACACCAGGAAGATGAAGCCCTGGAGCTGCGAGGCCATTGCTGACGATTCTTATGTCATCTACATTGTCTACAATAAGATTTTCTGCTGCCAGTTCCATCGAAATTGGGTCAGAACTGGATGATAAGCCAGAAAGCTCAAAATATGAATTGAGTTGATACATGATTGGTGTCCCATCATTATCATCATACATTGGATCCCAATTCGCTCCGGGAATCTCTATAAAGCGGATATTGAGATTGCCTCCTGGTGTATTTCCTATCAAGCGCATCCTTCTCACTCCACCTTGATAGGCATCTTCAAAAGGAAAAGTCGCATTTGACGGAGTAAAGGTTGAAGGGATGTTATTGTAGGAAAGGTTATGGAGATTTAGCCACTCTCCACCTTCATAAAGGTATTCACCTGTCCCACTTGTGTTGAGGTACAGGTCAAATCCATTGAAGTTCACTTGCCCATTTTTCATTAGAAAATTGTCTTTCACCAATAGATCATTATCAAGTGAAAGGCTATTGCTTGGTTTGTTGATTTCAATTTGAGATAAATTCATCTCCCAGTTTGTCACCTGCTGATTACCTGTTCCTTCAAATCTGATGAAAGTTGGCCCATCAGTAGGTTCAGGGCCAGAGATTCTCCCTATATCTCCGGTGACAAAAATTGAGTCTAGCAATACTTTACTTGCAGCATTTTCAAAATAGAGATTGTGGTAGGATCTTGGAAGATCGGATGGTGCAAATGAACTACTTATCATGTTTTGGGTCCCATTATCCGAAGCATATGTGACATTCCCTTCCATGCGAAACTCAGCAGCCTCCATCTGTGGATTGTTTCCCAACAAAATAAAATTGGCATTTGGCTTAAGGTGAAACAAGCCAGCTGGAATTGTCCCTGATCTTCGAATGATTTGTGCAGTAGGTGGTCCAGGACATTCACTGACCAACGTCGCCCCTGATTTGATTATCAGTTCACCATAGGGATTTGTTCCATTAAAGGCAGGTATATCTTGCGTGTTAAAAGAAAAAGTAGAACATGCAGGTTCTCCTACTGTGTTTAAAGTCTGCAATACTGTTCCACTTTCAATGTGGAATGCATTTGCCTTAAAGGCTGCATTAACAATCAATGTCTGACCAGCATTGGCACGAAACTTAACTTGGTATTTGCTATTAAATGTATTTCCACTCCAAGAACTTCTATCTACCACTATCCTTGAATTTCCGACAAATACTATGCTGCCTGTGACTGGATAGATCCAATCTGTACTTGCGTTCGACAAGTTATTGATGAAAAATGTACCAGCATTTGTTTCGAACGCACGCAAACTACCGTTTACCTCCAATTCAAAAGTTTGTAGGTTTAGTTTTCTTCCTGGGGAAGCTGCGCTGAAAAGGTAAAGATCATTTACTCTTTCTGTATTTGTGAGCCTAACTTCGTGATTTTGCTGTATAAAAACATTGTTGGAAATGTTGGGCTTCGCTGTAGCTGCAATCCATGCCGTACCATCCCATATTTCCCAAACCAAGGGATTGTCAAAATCCCCAGAGGCAATAGTCCTATAATCACCTACAGTTAATGGAATTTGCGAAAATGATAGGTCGGTAAAGAAAAGATAAAAAGGAATAAACAAGATAATCCTGTAAATTCGTATCGAATTCATAATGGGGAAAAAGCGATTTGTCCTGTTTGAAAAAGTCATTGAATAAAAAACTTTACTAAGCAATAAAATTAGTTCTATGAAAAGTGTTTTCAAAAAACTCTTCCTCACTTATACGTTTATTTATACGTTTAGCTTTTTTGCGCAAGCTGAATCTTACCAAATCAGTCTACTGACTTGCGACCCAGGTGATGAAATTTACTCTGTTTTTGGTCACAGCGCCATTAGGATCATAGATCAAGAGACCGGAGAAGATATCGTTTACAACTATGGCACTTTTGATTTCAATGCGCCTTATTTTGTAGTGAAATTCACCCAGCGAACATTGGATTACATGCTGAGTGTAACCACTTTTGATCGCTTTATTTACGAATACCAATATTTCCAGAGAAATGTCAGGGAGCAAGTTCTTGACCTCAATGAAGAGCAAAAGCTGGAAGTCATTAAATTTCTCAAAATCAACAGCCTCCCCGAGAATAAGCTCTATCGATATGACTTTTTTTATGATAATTGTGCTACGAGAATCCGTGATTTGTTTGAGGAAGTACTGGGTAAGCAGCTGAAATGGAATGAAATAAATGATCCTGAGGAAAAGTCATTTAGGGATTTGATTGATGAGTATGTGTACCCTTTACCATGGTATGACTTGGGTATTGATTTGGCATTGGGATCTGTAATAGATGCAAAAGCGAGTGAGAGAGAAAAACAGTTTTTGCCTGATTATATGGAGATGGCTTTTGAAAGAGCAAGTATAGAAGGAGATGGACCTACTCGACCTCTTGTAAAGTCCCAAAGGGTAATTTTGGAGTTTCCGGAGAGAAACCTTTCAGGAAGTTTATTTAACCCATATTTAATTATGTGGCTGATTGCTATCATTTTTATGGTAATCACTTATTTGGGTTATAAGAGGAAAAGGCTATTTGTGGGTTTTGATGTTACTTTGTTTGGGGCTTTGGGACTTATTGGTTTATTGGTAGCAGTGCTATGGTTTTTGACTTTTCATTCACAGACTAAGTGGAACTGGAATATTCTGTGGGCATTTCCCGGTCATTTGGTTTTGGTTTATGGCCTGTTGAAAAAGAATGCATCTGCTTGGGTTAGAAAATACCTGATGTTTGCATTGATCATGGCTGATGCTGCTGTGGTCTTTTGGATTTTGGGATGGCAGTCATTTCACCCAAGTCTTATCCCAATCATGTTAGTCATTATTTTGAGGACTAATTTCCTTTATTACAATTATGAAAAAAGTAAATCAAGTATAAAATTGAAGTAATTCTCTAGAGTGAAAATGGCCGATTAGCTATGATAAACATGATAATTGTGGCTAAGATACGCTCTAATTGCGTTTTACAAATTTGCTATTTGAAGCCAATAGGAGTCAATGACACAAGAGTCAGAAGAATCAGATTTGGAAAAGTGAATTTATTAAAACTATTTGGTAGTCTTTCGTTGTTTAGCATTGATAGCCCAAAGACAATATGGATTTTAACTTACAATCAGAGTACAAACCAACAGGTGATCAGCCAATAGCCATTGAGCAATTGGTTCATGGAATCAATGAAGGTGATCCTGCGCAAGTTTTGTTGGGAGTGACAGGTTCTGGAAAAACATTCACTGTAGCTAACGTCATTCAGCAAGTTCAAAAACCAACTTTGGTATTGAGCCACAACAAAACCCTCGCCGCCCAATTGTATGGAGAGTTCAAGCAGTTTTTTCCGGAGAATTCGGTGGAATATTTTATCTCCTACTATGATTACTATCAGCCTGAGGCTTTTATTCCTACCAGTGGAACTTACATAGAAAAAGACCTTTCCATCAATGAAGAGATAGAAAAACTTCGATTGAGTGCAACTTCTGCACTTTTGTCGGGAAGGAGAGATGTGATTGTAGTAGCTTCTGTATCCTGTATCTATGGTATTGGAAACCCTGACGAATTTGCCAAAAATGTCATTCGACTTCAGGAAGGAGACAGAATCCCCCGAAATCAATTGCTTTTCAAATTGGTAGATATTCTCTACAGCCGAACCAATGCTGACCTTACACATGGTACTTTCAGGGTAAAAGGAGATACGGTTGATGTTTTCGTCGCTTATGCGGATTTTGCATATAGGATTTTCTTCTGGGGAGATGAAATCGAAGCGATCCAAAGAGTAGACCCCGCCACGGGAAAGAAAATTTCTGACGAGAAAATTATCTCAATTTTCCCTGCCAACCTTTTTGTAACCGGAAGAGATGTAATCGATACAGCCATTCATGAGATTCAAGATGATATGATGGCTCAAGTTTCGTTTTTTGAAAAAGACATGAAGCTTATAGAGGCCAAGCGACTGAAAGAGCGGACAGAATTTGATTTGGAAATGATCCGTGAATTGGGCTATTGTTCGGGTGTGGAGAACTATTCGCGCTATTTTGACAGAAGGATGCCTGGAACACGGCCTTTCTGTTTGTTGGATTATTTTCCTGATGATTTTTTATTGGTCATAGATGAAAGTCATGTCACTGTACCCCAAGTAAGGGCAATGTGGGGTGGTGATCGGTCCAGAAAGGTGAATTTGGTGGATTACGGATTCAGATTGCCATCAGCTTTGGATAATAGACCTTTAAAATTTGATGAATTCGAAAGTTTGACAAATCAAGTGATCTATGTAAGTGCCACGCCAGCTGACTATGAACTTGCTCAGACGGAAGGTGTGGTTGTGGAGCAAATCATCCGTCCTACAGGTTTGCTGGATCCATTGATTGAAGTAAGGCCAAGTGCCAATCAAATAGATGATCTTTTGGAAGAAATAGACCAGACGATCAAAACAGATGCAAGGGTTTTGGTTACAACCTTGACCAAAAGAATGGCAGAGGAATTGCAAAAATACCTAGAGCGAACAGGTGTAAAAAGCCGCTATATCCACTCAGAAGTGAAGCCTTTGGATCGTGTTGAGATCTTGAGGGAATTGAGACTGGGTGTGTTTGATGTGTTGGTGGGAGTGAACTTGTTGAGAGAGGGTTTGGATTTGCCAGAGGTTTCTTTAGTTGCCATATTAGATGCTGATAAGGAAGGTTTTTTGCGAAATGAAAGGAGTTTGGTGCAGACAATAGGACGAGCTGCCCGAAATGAAAACGGCCGTGTAATCATGTATGCAGATAGGGTTACAGATTCCATGAAAATGGCCATTGATGAAACCAAGCGAAGAAGAGGTGTCCAAATGGAGTACAATGAAAAACATGGTATCACGCCAAAAACTATCCTCAAGTCCAGAGAGAAAATCATGGGGCAAACCAAAGTCGCTGATAGCAAGAAAAATGCGAAACTGTATCAGGAGAATCTTGAGTTGGAAGCGATGGTTGCTGCCGATCCATTGGTTCAGTATCTCAGCAAAGACAAACTGGAAAAGTTGATTGGCCATACACAAAAGCAAATGGAAAAAGCAGCCAAAGAACTCAACTTCATGGAAGCAGCGCGTCTGAGAGATGAATGGCAAGGAATGAAAAATCGTCTTGCTGACATGGAGAGAGGAGTCAAGAAATAAACCTCCAAACCTTTGGGGTTTCCCAAAACCCCGAAGGTTTGTGCCAATGAAAAGCGAGAGAAGAGAAGCGAGCAGAAAGACCTAAAGAAGTGTGAAGATGAAAAGTGTCAAAATTTCAGTTCGAGATTTCTCCCCGCAATTCTGCGGGACAGGCTCCACGCCTCCCTTACGGGAGGTAAATTCGAAATGACCACCAAGTCACCTCGATCCTGAAAGCATTGGGGAGAAGCTTGTCCCACAGAATTGCGGGGAGGTCTAGTCCTTTCATTGATGGAAGCGAGACAGAAGCAGGGATGAGATCAACCACGAAGTGCCTGTCCCGAGAATCGGGAGCTTCAACATTTCAATAACTTGTCCGCCGTGACGGAACCCCGGATTGCTATCCGGGGATCAAAGTCGATGAGCGAAACAACAACCCCGAAGCGTCTGTCCCGACAGTTTCGGGAGGTTGAACTCTACTAATTGTAAGAAAAAGTGTCAACTATTTTCAGGATGAGACAGATGCAGGAAAGTTAAAATTGAACATGGAATGTGAAATTTTTCGTTAAATTTCTCCTTTTAATTCTACGAGGCAAGCTACTCTAGTCGAAATAAATTGTCTCTAAAACGAGGGGTAAGTGTAAAATAAGTCTCAACTATTTTAAAAATAAATTTAAACATAACGCCAAACCCTTTTCAATAAAAATCAGCAACATGACATTGCAAGACATCCATAGATATGCACAGCAAGGAGAGGGCTTGAAGATTGAATTCAAGAAAAAAGCAGCTTATCCTGAGAAAATCGTCAGGGAACTTATTGCTTTGGCAAATACTGAAGGTGGGGTTTTGCTGATAGGTGTAGATGATGATGGAACTGTAAGCGGTCAGCGATTTATAGAAGAAGAGGTTTTTGTGATGGAAAAAGCCATCAGGGAAAGGATTTTTCCCGTCCTAGATTATGAAATTGGTGTTTTTAAACTGAATCCGAAAAAAGGAGTAGCTGTATTTCAAATCCCTAAATCAGATGGAAGACCACATTATCTCAAAGAAGATGAAAGAAAAAAAGCTTATATCCGAGTAGGCGACAAGACTGTACAGGCAAGTAGGGAGGTTTGGGAGATTTTGAGGAGAGGAAAAAATCCCAAAGACATCGTTTTTACCTACGGTCAAAAGGAAACCATTTTGATGCAAGCCTTGGCAGAACGTGAGCGGATTACCTTGAAGGAATTCGCATATCTGGCAAAGTTGCCTAAGTTTTTAGCTTCCAAAACACTCATAAGGCTGGTATTGGCTAATGTACTAAAGATTATTCCCCAAGAACTCGAAGATCAGTATATGCTCAAGTCATAATTTACAATGGAAGCGATAAGCCATATCGATGATTGAAACCTGCCAAACCCTGCAATCCACCAGTGTGGAGGATCAGGATTTTTGAACCTGACTCTATTTGATCATCCTTGATCATTTCAAACAAGCCATAAATCATTTTTCCTGTATATATCGGTTCTATCGCAATTTCAAATTCTTTGTAAAACCACCTGACAAAATCAATCAAATCAGAATTGACTTTACCATAGCCACCAAAATGATATTGGTCAACAACTTGCGTCTTTCCTTCTGGTGTAATTTTATACTTTTCAAGTAGGAATTTTATTTCGTCATGGATAAAATCACCTTTCAGGGAAGAGAAACCCATAAGGATTTGATCTTTGTTGATTTTATTTGCAAGGCCTGAGAATGTGCCTCCAGTTCCAATAGAAGTAGTAATATGAGTAAATTCCGAATCATCTTGGGATAAAATTTCAGTTGTCCCTTTGATAGCCTCTTCATTGTTGCCACCTTCTGGAATCATGTAAAAATTCCCAAACTTTTCTTTCAATGAAACTAAGAAATCGCTTTCGGTTTTTTTTCTGTATTCTTCCCTGCTCACATAATGAATATGCATACCATGCTCCAATGCACTAGCGATAGTTGGGTTTAGCGGGAGTGTTTCCTCTCCTCGAATTATGCCAATGCTGTGGAGGTTTGCTGATTTTGCGGCAGCAGCACTTGCGTAGATATGATTGGAGTATGCACCGCCAAAAGTCAAAATAGTGTCATGTCCCTCACTTATTGCTTTTTCCAGATTGTATTTTAGTTTGAAAAATTTATTACCAGAAGCAAGTTCATGGATTTGATCCAGTCTTTTGATCGAAACTTCTATTCCTTTGTCCTCCCAAAGTGGGTAAGAGATTTTTTCGGTGGTGATCGATCGTGGTATTAGCATCATTGTTGGATTTATATGGGCAAATATCCGAAACTTTGTTAAACTAGCCTTACTTTTGTACCATGGCAGAGGAATTTGAATTAGAAAACTTCGAAGAAGAGGAAGTAGAGCTTTTTGAGCATTATAGTTTCAATATAGACAAAAAACAGTCTTTAATAAGGATTGATAAGTTTTTGACTGATAAAATAGCAAATTCGACTAGAAACAAAGTGCAGACAGCGATCGATAATGGTCACATTACTGTCAATGGAGGTGTAGTCAAGTCAAATTACAAAATCAAACCAATGGATGAAATCAAGGTTTACTTGGAAAAACCTGTGATGAACTCCGAAGTAATACCCGAAGAGATTCCATTGGATATAGTTTTTGAAGATGAATATCTTTTGATTATCAATAAGCCAGCAGGAATGGTCGTACATCCAGCCCATGGTAATTGGACGGGGACTTTGGTCAATGGGTTGGTGCATTATTTCAATCAATTGCCAGAATTGCCAGGAAACAGCGGTAGGCCTGGATTGGTGCACAGGATTGATAAAGATACATCGGGTCTGCTTGTTATCGCAAAATCCGAGACGGCGATGACTGATTTGGCAAACCAATTTTTTCACCATACTATAGACAGAACATACTTGGCATTGGTTTGGGGAGAACCTCAAGAGGATGAAGGAACGATCAATGCACATGTAGGTAGAAGTGCCAAGGATCGAAAAGTGATGGCTGCATTTCCAGATGGAAGTGAGGGCAAGCACGCGATTACACATTATAAAGTAATCAAAAGATTGAGATATGTTTCCTTGATACAGTGCAATTTGGAGACAGGAAGAACCCATCAGATCCGTGCCCACATGAAGCATATTGGCCATCCTTTGTTCAATGATGCGATGTATGGAGGAGACAAAATCAGAAAAGGAACACAGTTTTCGAAATACAAATCATTTATCCAAAATTGCTTCAAAATAATCCCAAGACAGGCGCTTCATGCGAAGTCCCTTGGTTTTGTACACCCTATCACCAAAGAAAGGATGTATTTCGAGGCGCCATTGCCAGAAGATTTTTTGACTGTATTGGAAAAATGGGATCAGTATGTAGTTTATGAAAGTTGAGTGCCAAATTTTATTTTGTTCAAATCCAAACAATAGAAAATGCATCGGTGCTTTTTCATTCATTTGGACCTACTGATTCGAAATCTATAATCAAGCTCGAAAAGAGGCTGAATTTTACTCTAATTTAGCCTCTTTTTGTTTCTGATACTGAATAACTAAAAGCTTTTAGCGTATTTAAGTGAGGTGGAAACTGATATGCAGTTATCAAGTTTTCAATAATTGAATTTTCGCAATCGTTGTAATTATTATTCGATCAAATAAAACGGCTTAAAATTAAATATAATGTAAATTTTTTAGCATTTCGTTATAATATTTTCAAGAATAAAATTTGGTGCTTATCTTTGTAAGGTAATCAGAGATAAAAAGTGTCTCTTTTTAATGTTTGAAGTGAGACGGTCACGATTCAAGAAATGAATAGAGGTTCGATTCCTTATCAATCATCAGGTTATTTTGGGTTTATTGTTAATTGACTAAGCTATGAAATTGTATTTCATAGCTTTTTTTATTTCTATTTGTGGGAGTTTGTTTGAATTTGGTAATTTTATCCATCGATTTTTACCACAAACATACCATAAACAATGGATTTTTGCGTTATCCAACATGCCTTGGCCTTGAGAGTAAATCTCAATCTCTTATCAGGGTGTGATATTGTCTTAAAACACTTCTTTTACATTCTAATTGTATTACTTTTACTTTAGTAGAATGATGATGCCTGATTCAAAAAGCCAAAATGAAAAATCAAAAAACAATGGTTTGAAGTATCTCAAACCAATTGGAATCGTCATGGCTATTCTTTTGACGCTACAGATCATTATTTATTATTCCTCTGATTTTTTTTTAAGAAGCTATGTCAAGCAGAAAGTCAGTGAGTCTTCTGAAGAAAAATATGAAGTGGATTTTGATAGATTTTACATTTCTCTTTTTCAAAGAGGGATTATTTTTGAGGGTTTCTCACTCAATCCAGTCGATGAGGTATTTTCTGATTTGACGGATATTCCTTATTATAAAATATCTATTCCTCAGATATCAATCACGCGCTTAAATTATCTTTTTAGAAAAAAAGAATTGCAATTAGGGATGATTCATCTCAAAAGCCCGTCGATTGAGTTTCGATTGGAAGATGAATTGGAAGAAATGTACCAAGAAGGTGAGACTTCTGCACTGAAATTACTGGAAGAAGAAATCAAAAAATCTTTCGGAGACATAGGTTTGGAGGAAATTAGGATCAAGAATCTTAATGTTGATGATGCAGATTTATTATTTAAGAATTTTATTTCTCAGCGTGCCATAAAAATGGATAATGCAAATATCCATCTAAAGGATATTCAATTGTTGAATTCCAGAAGTCCAGAAACGCCTTTCAATGCAGAAGGCTTCACCTTGGATTTGGAAAATTTTGAGATTTTATTGGCTGATAGTGTTCATACTATTCAGGCTCAAGAAGTTCATGTTTCTTCTTTAGACCAGTTTATTAAAGCAAAAAAAGTAGATATTACACCTGATTTAGACAGATTCTCGACCAATTATTTCCAAATCAGTCTTGAAGATTTAAAGTTGACAGATGCTGATATCAATAAGGTTTTTTATACCTCTGAAGTCGAAGTAGGAGAGTTGAAATTACTAAAGCCAGAATTTGTATTGTATACCACTGTCAATGAATCTAAATCAGATAAAGGGATATTTGATTTGTACGAATTGGTAAAGGGGATTCTTAGTGCAATCTCAATCCAAAACTTAAATATTGAAAAAGGGAAGTTCACCCAAAGAGATGTGAATGACCGCAAAAACCATAGAATAAAAGCTGATCAGATAAACTTTGAAATGCAGGAGGTCTATGTAGGTCCAAATGAAATCAAAAAGAGAGATCAGTTTTTTTATGCGCAAGAAGCATCCCTTGAACTTAAAAAAGTAGAAGTCGCTCTGGGAGATAAAATTCACTTGATTAAAAGTGAATTGGTGACTTTGTCCTCTTTTACTGATGACATCAATATCCAAGAAGCGGTCATAGCTCCTATAGACGACCTTCAAATCACCAACGAAGTGACCCTATTTGAAATCAAAGTGCCAGAATTGGGTATTAGTAAAGCCAATCTAAGGAAGATCTACAATGAAGGGATTATTGATATAAAAGATGTTTTTTTGGATCGTCCCGAAATTGTACTTCGGGATGTCGTTGGAGATTTTGATGGGGAAAGTAAGCCTTTTGATTTACAAGGATTGACGGAAGATTTTTTGAAAGCTATATATGTCCAAAGGTTTGAGGTAAACCAGGGTTCATTGGTAGTTGACAATAAGATTAGGGTAAGGCAGGATAGCATGTCTTTTGGAAACATCAGTTTTGTTTTGGAGAAATTTGCCTTGGATGATTTTACCAACAAAGGAGATCGAAAAGGATTCTTTTTGGCGGAAGAACTCCAATTGGAGTTGACAGATTATGCGCTAAAACTGGCTGATAATTTGCATGTTTTTAAGGCCGACAGGTTGTTTTTGGATACCAAAACTTCTAGAGTCCAAATTGATGGTTTTTCCTTAAAACCTTTCTCGCCAGATCAAATTCAGGTTTCTTTAGATAGATATGATAAAAATACAATATTGGATATTTCGGTGCCTCATTTTTTGGCTACTGGCGTGGATATTTCAGAAGCCATTTTCAATGATAAACTCAAAATAGATCAAATCCGTGTTCCTTCACCTAAGATCAATGTCTATAGCTACAGAAGTAAAGATGATGATGAGGAGGATGAAAAAGTGGAAAAAGAAGAGATTCTTGATTTGCTTAGAAATTATTTTAGTGAAGTTTCCGTCGATTCGCTCATCTTGATCAAAGGAAGTCTAAATTATGAAAACTATGTGAGAGACAGGATGCGGACATTTGCAGAAGATAATGTCAGCATAGCCATTAAGAATTTCCACATTCATAAGGATACCAAACCCGAAGATTTTAGACTGCTTTATTCTGAAGAGGTGGATTTGAGGTTGAACAATTACGTATTTAGCATCGCGGATGGGAAATACAATATCATCGCAGATAGAATAAATTTCAATACTTCTAGAGAAGAAATTGTTACGACAAATGTCCGGCTAACACCAAGTAATTCTACGGACTTTAAGACACAGGTTTCTGCAATTATCCCGTCACTTTCATTCACAGGAGTAGATCTGGAAGCATTCCTTTTCGACAACAGCCTTAGTTTGAACAAAGTGAAATTTTCGGGCTCCTCGGTAAATGTTTTGGTCAATCGTGACTTGGATGATGACGACAATTCTCAGACTGCAAAAAGCAGGGAGAGGACTTTGCCAAAAACAATCAATACCATAAATATCGATACAGTATCTGCTGAAAATGCAAATTTCAGTCTTTCTTTTCAAGAGGAGGGGAGCAGAAGAGAATTAGTGAATACAGGGATCAACCTTTCTGTATATGATTTCCTGCTAGATTCAGCAATTTTGGCAAAAGGTGATATTTCAGGTTTCTTTGGTGGATTGGCTCTTGATGTCGATGAGTTTTGGTTGACTCTGTCTGACAGTATCCATAAAGTGACATTTTCTAAAGTAGAGTTAGATACAAGGTATGAGGGTGTTTTGTTGAATAACCTGAGGGTGATTCCCAATACTTTGTCTGGAAACCCGGGCTCTCCTGTGTTTTCTGGCCATATTCCCACAGCTTTGATCAAAACATCCGCTTTAGCGGATATCCAAATGAAAAAAGACCTTTGGATCAGTGAATTGAGATTGTTTAGACCGGACATTGAGATTTTTTTGGATGATGTAGATGTGAAAGACCAAGAAAAAGAATTGAAAGAAGATGTAGAATCAGTGCTGGAAACCATCAGGATCGATGAATTCGAAATTGTGGATGGCAATGTGGCTATTTTCAATAAGGATACCTCCAAAGACCCAAGGCATTTCAATAACCTGAATATCACATTGGATAAGATGCATCTAAATCTAGATGATTTAGAGAATTTTGATAAATCAGATATCTTAAAAAAGGAATTTGAAGTTAGTATTCCAAATTATAAATTTTATACAAAGGACTGTTTGAACGTAATAAATATCGGCTTAGCTACTGTTAGAAACGATTTGATTTCTCTTCAAAATGTCACTATGAAACCTAGAATTGGGCGCTTTGCTTATGCTAGGCAAGTGGGGAAAGAAACTGACATTGTAGAAATTTTTATTCCTGAAGTCTTGGTGCACAATCCAAATCTGGAGTTGCTGATAGATCATCAAGAGCTTCAGGCCACTTTGTTGGAAGTTTTAGATCTGGATGCAGTTATTTACAGAGACAAAAGATTTCCTGCTCCAGAAGGTGTGTACAAGTTCATGCCTCAAGAGCTCATGAAACAAGTTGGGTTTGTAGCTCAATTGGATACCCTTGATTTGAAAAATGGAATAATAAAGTATGTGGAATTCCCTAAAAATGGGCTGGTACCAGGGAAAATCCATTTTGCAGAGCTTTATGCTACCATATTCCCTTTCCACTTGGGTAAGGATCAAGAAAACTATCAAGTGGAACAGGCTACACTTCTCGCATCTGCAAAACTTAATGGGGAAGCCGCACTCAACCTTCAAGGCGAAATGTCCTTTGTTGCACCTTACCCAATGACACTCAATGTGCAAATCGGTGAGTTTGACCTTCGATCGATCAATTCCATTCTAATCCCAAATGCATTTGCCCAGATTAGGGAAGGGACAGTCAAAAGTGGTCATTGGAACTTTACAGCGGATAATAAAGAGGCTGTAGGAAGTATGCTTTTTCTTTACAATGACCTCAAGCTTGACCTATTGGATGAAAGGACATTGGAAAAAGGTCTTGGAAGAAAGAAAATTTTAACCTTTGTCTTAAATGTGTTTGCTGTGCGAAGTAACAATCCCCGCAAATTCCCAAGGAACACAGTAAGAGGGTCAATCTACGAACCAAGGAATACCGAGAAATTTATATTCAATTATTGGTGGACTACCACTATTTCTGGCTTGAAGGGAAGTGTAGGCCTCGGGCAATCAAAACCACCAAAAAAACTTCCCATCTTGAAGAGGAAAGAGGATGAAAAATAACGCGAAATTAGTTAGTTTTTAAAGAGGGTTTTTTATTCTCATTTGACTAATAATCAATTTGTAGCGTGATTCTTAAAAGCGACTTAGAAATTCTTCTTTATTGCTCTAGTCATTTCTTTTTTTCCTGGAGGGCCAGGTAGCGTTTCCACTGTCAATCCTAACTCTTGCAAGTCTCTTTTGAGCTGTCCTTTTGCAGAGTAAGTCATAAATAGCCCTTCAGGGTTCATGAAATCAACCACCTTTGAAAGAATTTCTTTTGTCCAAAGCTCTGGCTGCTTGCTTGGTGCAAAAGCATCATAAAAGACGATGTCCGAAGGGTACAATTGTGCTTCCTCCAATGTGACAATATCTTTTTTCATGTTGAAATATTCAGTAACTACTCCTCCTTCATTCCAAGGCTCTTTGTGTAGAATTTGGAAAAATGGTTCGTAATGCATGATCGTTTCATCGATCTTGGTATAATTCAATTGCGAATAAATTGCTTCTTCCAAAGGAAATGGCTCGATGCTATGGTAGAGTACCGGGATTTTGTTTTGCTCTGCCCACACCAAAGTGAGCCAGGCGTTCAATCCTGTGCCAAAACCTACCTCAAAAATGCGGATTGGTTGAATGCCTTGATTTCTCGTAAACCATGTTTCCAATCCATAAAGCATAAATACATGTACAGACTCCCTATATGCACCATGAAAAGAATGGTATGATTCGTTGAGTTCAGGAAGAAACAAAGAATGAGATCCGTCCTCTGTGGTGATTATCTTAACTTCTCTTGACATAACTACTTTTTTTCAATTAATACGGCACAATAAGCTGAAACACCCTCTTGTCTGCCTACAAAACCTAATTTCTCAGTTGTGGTTGCTTTGATTGAAATATCTTCTTCATCGATTCCCATGACTTCGGCAAGGCATTTTTTCATTTCAGGAATATGCGGATTGATCTTTGGGAGCTGAAGGCAGATAGTAGAATCAACATTGCCGACCTGATAGCCTTTGTCACGTAGGAGAAGCATTACATCTTTGAGAAGTATTTTGCTGTCAATTCCTTTGTACTGTGGGTCAGTATCGGAGAAATGAAAGCCAATATCTCGCATATTTGCAGCACCTAACAGGGCATCGCAGATCACGTGGATCAATACATCCGCATCAGAATGGCCAACAGCGCCTTTTTCGAAAGGAATTTGTATTCCTCCCAACCAAAAATCATATCCTTCTTTCAGTTGATGGACATCATAACCAAAACCTACTCTAATTTTTCCCATTTTTTAAATAAAATAATTAATTCACGTGATTTTCTGGTGTTTCAAAATGACTTCTGTTTTCTCAAGGATTACAGAGGCGCAACGGTTGCAATGCAACTACCTGAAAACAGTTGACTCTTTTTTTATAATTACGAGCTCGCTTTTGAGCCAAGTCATTTCGATCCCGAAAGCATTCGGGAGAAGCCTGCCCCGTAGAATTTCGGGGAGAAATCTCCAACCGAAATTTAGATACTGTTCTTTTTCCTGCTTCTTTAGGCCTTACTTCCTAAGCCCCTTAATAACCTAATCAACTAATAACCAATTCCCAATACCTTAACTTGAGGCCTTACTCTTATAATATAATACCGACGAATTTTCTTCTCTCAGAAGTGTATTCGCCCAATCCAAGATTTTCTCAGAAGGGATTTTGGTTTTTTTCTCGTACTCTATTTGGTTATAATCAGGATTACCCAAATGGGCATAATACGCCAAACTCATCGCTCTATTCAGAAGTTGGATAGATTCATAGGTCTTCATGGCTTCTGCCTGATTTTTTACTTTGGATAGAATGCTGTCTGATATTGTGTTTTTCTTAAACTCCTCTATAACTTCATCCAAAGCCAATTCAGCATCTTCGGCACTTTGTCCCTTTTCCATTTTTCCGGAAAATACCATCAATCCAGGATCCACCGTGCCAAGAACATACCCGCCCACAGATGCGAAAATGTCACCGTTTTTGACCAAAGCTTGCTCTAAAGTGGAGGATCTGCCAAACCCAAGGATATCAGTAATCAAATCGGCTTCGAGATAGCCTTGATGCATTCTTCCTGGCACATGATACACTTTGTACAATGCGTCAGTCGGTACATCGGCTTCAATAAATTTTGTCTTTTTATTGATCTGTGGCAATTCTTCGGTGATGGTTTTCTTTGGGATTTCTCCTGAAGGAATATCAGCAAACCATTTTTGCGAAAGTTGTTTCACTTGTTCAAGTGTGACATCTCCAGCCACCACCATGACAGCATTGTCTGGTCTGTAATGGGTGAAGTAGAATTCCTCTACATATTCCTTTTTATAATTTACAATATCTTCAATGTTTCTGCCGATTGTAGGCCATCTGTATGGATGTCTATCGTAAGCCATCTCTCGAATATGATGGAAAACATCCCCGTAAGGTTGATTCAGATATCTTTGCTTGAACTCTTCAATGACTACCTTTCTCTGCGTCTCTATCGTTTTTTCATTGAGACTCAAGTGCATCATCCTGTCAGACTCCAACCAAAAGGCCGTTTCTAAATTGATAGCTGGGAGGGTGATGTAGTAATTTGTGATATCTGTATTGGTAAATGCATTGCAAGAGCCACCAACTTTCTCAAGCGCTGTATCGAATACTGGAACATGCTTAGAACTGCCAAACATCAAATGCTCAAAATAATGCGCAAGCCCTGTTTTACCTTCGATTTCATTCCTTGAGCCAACTTTGTACAAAGTATTGACCACGGCGATTTTGGTACTGTGATCCTCGTGGACTAGTACGTGTAAGCCATTGTCAAGTATGAATTGTTGGTAGTTAATCATATTATTGTTTTGGGCAAAGCTAAGAAAATAAAGCTATTTGATTGAAGATTGTTCCATCAAATCTTTTCCGCTTTATAACCTGATCTTTCCAGCGCTGCTGAAATCTCAATTTCAGTAGCTTCTCCTTCCACAGTTAGAATCCTATCCGGGTGGGTCAGATCTACTTTCCATACTGTTTTCCCCATTTTTTCCATTTCTGGAGTGATTGCAGCTACACAAGCTCCACATTTCACGTTAGTCTTAAATTGCTGTGTTTTCATGTGTTTAAAATTTGTTTTTCAGAGGTCACATGGTTGATAATCATCCCAGTGTGTGACGTTCTTCGTCATGCCTGTCTGCCCCAGGCAGGCTTGATTTCATATGTTTCATCTTTTTAGTCTCAAACTATTCATTACCACCGAAACCGATGAAAGTGCCATCGCAGCCCCAGCTACCATTGGATTCAAAAGGAAACCAAACATAGGAAATAACACTCCCGCAGCTACAGGGATTCCAATGATATTATAAATAAATGCCCAAAATAGGTTTTGATGGATAATTTTAATGGATTTTTTGGTGAGATTTAATGCTTTTGGAATATCAATCAAATCTGAATGTACCAAAGTGATCTCCGCGATGTCCATAGCGATATCTGTCCCGTGACCTATTGCAATACTCAGGTCAGCAACACTCAAAGCCTCACTGTCATTTATTCCATCTCCCACCATCCCGACTTTTTTTCCTTGAGATTGGAGTTTTTTGATGTATTTCGATTTGTGTTCTGGAAGCATCTCTGCTTGATAATGTGCTACTCCTACTGCTTTGGCAACCATACTGGCAGTTTTTTCCTGATCTCCAGTGAGCATATGAACTTCGATATCCATTTTTTTCAAGATAGCAATTGCTTCTTTGGAAGTTTCCTTTATGAGATCTGCTATTTTAAAGAATCCGAGTATTTGGTTATTTTTGGAAGCAAAAACTACTATAAATCCTTCTTCCAGCGCATTTTGAGACTTTTTTTCAAGTTCAGGGTGGAGGATTGTTTCTGAAGTTTTTATCCATTTTAAATTACCAACTTTATAGATTTGGTTCTCAGCTACTCCTTGTACACCATGTCCTGTCATACTTCTGAAATCCTGGATTGCCATTTCTTCTGCTGATAAATAATCTGCAATAGCATCCGCTAGCGGATGCTCACTTTTCTTTTCTAAGCTATAAATAACCTGCCTATCCAGCTTTGTGCAATTTCCCATTTCCACAAACTCAGAGACTTTAGGGCTTCCTTCCGTAATGGTGCCTGTCTTGTCAAGAATGATGGTGTCAATTTTAACTCCCTTTTCCAAGCTCTCCGCATCTTTGATCAAGATGCCCATCTCTGCACCTTTTCCCATTGCTGTGATGATTGCAGTTGGTGTTGCCAACCCCAAAGCACATGGGCAGGCAATGACAAATACTGTAATCATTGCCATCATTCCTCTCAGCCAAGCTTCTTCCACACCACTGAATCCCCAAACAACCATTGTAAGCAAGCCTATCAATAAGACTGCAGGAACAAAAACCGACGCTACTTTATCTACCAGTTTCTGTACAGGTGCTTTAGATCCTTGTGCAGATTTGACTCGGTCTACAATTTGGGATAAAAGCGTGTTTTTGCTGATCTTTTCTACTTCAAATACAAAACTCCCCGCTTGGTTGATTGTACCCGCAAAGACTTGTGAATGCAAGGACTTCAAGATAGGTATGGGTTCTCCTGTCAGCATATTTTCATTTACATAGGATTCTCCTTCGATAATTTTTCCATCCAGAGGGATTTTTTGCCCAGGTTTGATCAATATCAATTCGCCAAGCTGAACGTCGATAGTTTTTTTGGTAAGCTCTTCCCCATTTTTTAAAACAATAAGATCAGTCGGCTGCAATCCCATCAGTTTTTTCAAAGCCTCGCCTGTTCCTGCTTTAGCACCAGCTTCCAAGGTTTTTCCCAATAAAATAAAAAACAAAATCACTGCTGCGGCCTCAAAGTACACATGCGGATCAAGTCCCTTCACTTCTAGGAATGAAGGGAAAAATGTATTGAAGCTACTATACAAATAAGCAATTCCAGTACTGATTGCTACCAAAGAATCCATATTGGCGCTAAGATTTTTGGTTTGATTCCATGCGCTTCTGAAAAATTGATTGCCAAAAACAAATAGAATTGGTGTTGTAAATGCCCACATAATGAAGTTTCCATATGGCAAATTCATCCAAAACATTCCAATGATAAATACTGGCAAAGCTAAAAGCCCTGCATAGATTGTCTTGGCTTTGATTTTTTTGTAAGCGAGCCGCTGCTTTTCTTCTAATTCTTCTTGTTCAATATCGGCTATCAGCAGATCATATCCTGTTCCTTGGATTTGTTTTTGAAGTGCTTCCAAGGTTACTGTTTTCTCGTCCCATTCAATGGTAGCAGCATGGTTGGCATAATTTACCGCTGCCAACTTAACCCCGGGTTGGGATTTTAGTGTGTTTTCCACAGAAATGGCACAAGCAGCACAACTCATTCCATCTACAGGGATTTCCTTTTTCATACCTTTTCCTATTCATTTATACCAGCAAAGGTAGAGCGTAAGACTTTGGTTGGCTTACAAAATTTTTGATAAAGGTTATGTAAGGTTAAAAAAACTAATATTTCATTTTATCTTTAATCATTTCCCTATTCCATTATTTTCTCCCTTTTCCCGAACCTCTTATATCTATATTTAGTTTTATAATTCAATAGCAATTTAATATCTTTAGAACATGCAGGCCTACGACTTTATAAATAATCTGATTCCGCCATTGAAAGTTACGGACAATGCCAAAAAAGCATTGGCTTGGATGGAAGAAATCCGTATCAATGTCTTGCCTGTAGTTGATGATGGAGAATTCAAAGGCTTGGTAACTGATGATTTGATTTATACAGTCAATAACCCCAACCTAGAGATAGGGAAAATGGAAACCGAATCACTGGCTTGTTTTGTATACCAGGACAAACATATTTATGATGTATTGAGAGTTGCTTCCGAGCACCATTCTAATATGGTAGCAGTGTTGGATAGAGACCTGAGGTATTTGGGAGTGATCACGATGGAGGACGCAATTGCGGCATTCACCGATAGTCTTTCCATTCAGGCACAAGGAGCCGTTGTGGTACTTTCGATGTTTATGACCGATTATAGCATGTATGAAATTTCTCGCGTGATCGAATCGGAAAATGCCAAGATTTTATCCAGTTTTATTACAGTTGACCCTTTGGATGATAGCAAGATTAAAGTGACTCTAAAACTCGATAAAGTCGAATTGAGACATATCAAAGCTACATTAGAAAGATTTGGCTACAGAATTATCGATCATTATCAGGAAGAAAATGAACCTGATAGAGAGCAAGATCGTATTGGAAATCTATTAAGATTTTTGGACATTTAAACCAACCATAAATGAACATCGCAATTCACGGGATAGGATTTCCCAAAGAATTTGTACCTCATATTGAGCAATTGATTGCTAGCTTGAAATCCCATAATATCAGGATTTTTTTTACGGAAGCATTTTCAAAATCACTCAAAAAGAATAATGTTAAGTTAGATGGTTATGAGCCACTAAACCCAAAAACCCTCGTAGAGCAAATGGACTTTGTCCTGTCTGTGGGAGGGGATGGAACCCTACTGGATACCGTCTGCTTGGTTGGTGAATACGAAATTCCGATTGTGGGGATCAATTCCGGTAGATTGGGATTTTTGGCGACTGTAGCAAAAGAAGAAATAGAAAATGCAATCAATCAACTTATATCAGGTCAATTTGCTGTAGAGAAAAGAGCCCTTGTATGTGTCAATACAGAAAAGCAGATTTTCAATGGGATTAATTTTGGATTGAATGAATTTACCATTCATAAAAGAGATACCTCCTCCATGATTACCATTCATACCTACATTGATGATCAATATCTAAATAGTTACTGGGCTGATGGTTTGATTGTAGCCACGCCTACTGGATCTACAGGATATTCTTTGAGTTGCGGGGGGCCATTGATCACCCCAGGAGCTAGGAATTTTGTGATTACCCCAGTAAGTCCACACAACCTCAATGTCCGACCAATTATCATTTCGGATGAAAGCGAAATGTGCTTTCGGATAGAAGGAAGAGGTGAAAAATTTCTCGTTTCTTTGGATTCTAGGTCTACTACTGTCGACGCCACAGACGAGCTGAAAGTCAAAAAAGCAAGCTTTTCTGCCAATCTTGTCAAATTTCACGATTACCATTTCTTCGATACCCTCAGACAAAAACTCAATTGGGGATTTGATATGAGGAATTAGGAGATTTAGATATGAGATTTGAGACGTGAGATATGAGTGCCCTGAAGGGGCATTTGATATAAGCATCGGGTCATGACCCGATGTGAAAAAGAATCCAGTTTAATTTTTGCCCAGAAAGGGCAATTGAAAACAATTCGGCATTCAAAAAGAAGGCAAGAAAATAATGTCAACTAATTTCAGAACTAGACATTTGATCTAAGCAACATTGAAAACATTGCCTCTTAAAAATCTCCTCTCTGAGAATGAAAAATATACATACCAACCCTCTAACTCTAATTCATCAGACTATTTTCCCATGCAAAACTTCCCAACTTTAGAAGATATAAAGGCAGCACATCAGCGAATTCAGCCATACATTCACCGTACACCCATATTGAGTTCATCGGCAATCAATGAACTGGCTGAATGTAAAGTGTTTTTTAAGTGTGAAAACTTCCAAAAAGTAGGAGCATTCAAGGCTAGAGGGGCTGCAAATGCAGTAGTCAAACTCACGGAGGAGCAAAAGAAAAATGGAGTAGCTACTCACTCATCTGGTAATCACGCAGCAGCTTTGGCTCGGGCAGCAACTGTGGCTGGAATTAAATCATACATCGTTATGCCATCTTCTGCACCTGAAATCAAAAAGAAGGCAGTCAAATCCTATGGAGGTGAGATCATAGAATGTGAGCCCAATTTAATGGCAAGGGAAACTACTTTAAATGCAGTAGTAGAAAAAACTGGAGCCACATTTATTCCTCCCTATGATTATTTCGATGTCATTGAAGGACAAGCCACGTGTGCTTTGGAAATGTGGGACGAAGGAATTGACTTCCATACCATCATGGCTCCAGTAGGCGGAGGAGGGCTCTTGGGAGGCACTGCACTGACTACCAAATATAATTCACCTACAACCAAAGTTATTGGTGCAGAGCCAGAAGGGGCTGACGACGCATTTAGATCATTTCAGTCAAAAAAACTAATCCCCATGCAAGGGCCAAACACCATAGCGGATGGATTATTGACATCTTTGGGCATATTGAATTTTGAAATCATCTTGGAGTATGTGGATGATATTCTCACGGTCAATGACGAAGAAATCATCGCTGCAATGCGTCTGATTTATGAAAGAATGAAAATCGTCATCGAACCCAGCTGTGCAGTCCCATTGGCAGCTTTGCTCAAAAACAAAGAGCATTTCAAAGACCAAAATGTTGGGATTATTCTAAGTGGAGGAAATGTGGATTTAGGGAAATTGCCTTTTTGAATTTCTGTTAACAAAAAAAATATGTTATTTTTTAAAAAAATGGTTTAGATTTAAACCATTAATTGCCAATTCTACATATAAAATAAATAATCGACTTGAAAAGAAGAGTTAAAGTTGGTCTGGTTCAGAATTCCTGTGCCAAAGACCTTTCAGAAAACAGAAAAAAGGCTGAAGAAGGTATTAGGGAAGCTGCTGCAAATGGCGCTCAGATCATATGCTTACAGGAGCTATTTGGTTCACTATATTTCTGTGATGTAGAAGACCATGCCAATTTCGAATTGGCAGAAAAAATCCCAGGCCCTTCTACAGATTTTCTTTCTACTATATCCAAGGAATTGGGAATCGTGATCATTGCATCCCTCTTCGAAAAAAGAGCCGAAGGACTGTACCACAATACCACGGCAGTCTTGGATACAGATGGGACTTACTTGGGGAAATACAGGAAAATGCATATTCCAGATGATCCAGGATACTATGAAAAATTCTATTTCACACCAGGGGATTTGGGATACAAGGTGTTCAAGACAAAGGTTGCTACGATAGGAGTTCTGATCTGTTGGGATCAATGGTATCCGGAAGCTTCAAGGATTACGGCTTTGATGGGAGCAGAGATCTTGTTTTATCCTACTGCCATTGGTTGGCACAAGGATCAAGATGAGACCACTAACAAGGAGCAATACCACGCTTGGCAGACCATCCAAAAATCCCATGCTGTAGCAAATGGTGTCCCCGTGGTTTCGGTGAATAGGGTTGGGATAGAAGGAGATATGAGATTCTGGGGAGGTTCTTTTGTGACCAATGCCTTTGGTTGGGTGACTTATCAGGCCAGTCACGAAGACGAAACGATTCACGTCGAAGAATTGGACATGGAAAATTCCGACAGATACCGCACACATTGGCCTTTCCTAAGAGACAGACGCATAGAAACCTACAGCCCAATCACCAAGCGCTACATAGATGAAGACGAATAGCCTCTCACAAAAATCCGAGGGACAAGCAACGCCCAAGGAATTGGGATATGCATTTCCTGCTGAATTTGCCCCACATCAAGCGACTTGGCTGAGTTGGCCACACAAGGAAGCCTCTTGGCCGGGAAAGATCCATACCATTTTCCCTGCTTATGCAAATTTTGTAAAAGCCTTGGCCGCTGTAGAAGAAGTGCATATCAATGTAGCAGATCAACAAATGAAGTCCTTCGCCACGAAGCATTTGGAGGCAGTAGGTACGGACTTGTTAAAAGTCTTTTTTCATGATTTTCCTACCAATGACGCCTGGTGCCGAGACCATGGCCCCGCTTTTTTGACAAATCCACGCTCCGATCAGCCCAAGGCTTTGGTAAAATGGAATTACAACGCCTGGGGAGGAAAATATCCACCATTTGACCTTGACAATCAAATTCCACATCACATCGCAGCATACAGAAATATCCCATGTTTCACACCTGGCATTGTCATGGAAGGAGGTTCCATAGAAGTCAATGGAAAGGGCACACTTTTGACTACCGAAGCTTGCCTTTGCAATCCAAATAGAAACCCACACCTTACCAAATCACAGATAGAAAAGTACTTGGAGGATTATTATGGAGTGGAGAACATCCTTTGGCTAGGGGATGGGATTGAAGGGGATGATACAGATGGGCACATCGATGACCTGACCAGATTTGTCAATGAAGACACCGTGCTGACAGTGGTGGAACACAACAAGAAAGATGTCAATTACAAGCCACTGAAGGAAAATACAAAATTACTTCACAAGCTTAGGCTCGAAAATGGAAAGCAGTTGAGTATAATCGAATTGCCTATGCCTGCTCCAATCATATTTGAAGACATGAGGTTACCGGCTTCTTATGCCAATTTCTATATCGCCAATGACTTGGTTGTAGTGCCGACTTTTAGGGATGACAATGATGAAAAAGCATTGGAGATCATCGCATCTGCTTTTCCAGAAAGAAAAGTAATAGGCATAGATTCCTTAGACTTGATTTGGGGACTCGGCAGTTTTCACTGCTTAAGTCAGCAAGAACCTGTATAAAATAAGAAAGCCCCAAATTTGGGGCTTTTTTAATATTTGTAACCTTGCATTTACAGGGCAACTAATTTCGGATTAGTTAGATCCACCTTGTACTCCACCTTGTGGAATTGGAATCCCTAACTTAGTCAAAACCAATTCAGTGAATTTGTCATCATCTCTTGTATAAAGCAATACTGGAGATTGTCCAGCAGACTCAGAGAATATATGAGTATAATTGTTCTCTGCTGCTACTGCATTGATTGCGTTGAATACCTTAGTTTGAACAGGCTCCAAAAGTTCTTGCAATTTTCTTTGGTAAGAAACCTGAGTGTCTTCTTGATACTTCTGAAGATCTTGTTGAAGTTTTGTTAATTCTTGAACTTTAGTGTTTCTAGCTTCTTCTGTCATAGTTTGTGCTGCTTGCTCGTAAGCCTGCACTTGTCTTTGGAAATCCCCAGTCTTAGTTTGAACTTGAGTTTGCAATTGTTGTGAATAATCTTGGATATCTGCACCGATTTGTTCCATTTCTGGCATCAAGTCCATAATCAATTCAACATTGGTATAACCAATTTTCACATCTTGAGCCTGAGCTACGAATCCTACGCAAAAGATAGCGATTGCCGAAAGGATAAATTTTGCTTTCATCATTTTAGTTTTTATTTGTTTTTTTATTTGTTTTCTATTCCTAATTCTTCCAATACAAACTCGGAGTAATCATGACGGGGATCTGTATAGATCAAGCCCATATTGGCAGCTTTGTCATGCAAGGCAGCAAGCCCATTTCTTTTGGCCACCCGATCGATGGCGTCAAAGATTTTGGATTGTAGTGGTTGTAGCAATTCTGATTGTTTTTGGTAATATTGGCCATTGATGCCAAATACCCTGTTGTTGAATGCTACAGCACCCTTTTGCTTCTCCTCGATCGCTGACATGCGCTCTTGGTACATTTCCTCTGTCAATAGTACTTCCTCCGCTTTGAGGTTTGAAAGCATTTCTTTCACTTCTCTTTCCAAATTTTGTGCCTCTTTTTTCCAGGCCGTATTCAGTGCTTCCAATTCATTCTGAACAAGCTTGTAGTCAGGATGTTTGTTCAGAATATACTCGGAGTCTATATAACCCCATTTCTGTGCAGCTACTTGTTGAATACCTGTTGCCAGCACCAATATTGCTGACAAAATTAACAAATTCAAGAAATTTTTCATGCTTATCTGAATTGTTGTCCAATTGTAAAGTGGAATTGAGGCCCACTTCTTTGATTGGTTCCTGGAGCATTGTCAAATCCATATCCCCAATCAATACCCAATAAACCGAATGCCGGCATAAATATCCTTGCACCTACACCCGCAGACTTGTAAAGGTTATACGGATTGTATTCTGCGTAGGATCCCCAGTTGTTCCCTGCCTCAGCAAAGCCAAGAAGGAAGATTGTAGCTGATGGATTTGGCGATACCAAAAATCGCAACTCCATGACATGTTTGTTGTAAACAATACCTCCATAACCCTGAGTAGAATTTTCATCGAATCTAGTATCAGCTCCAGGTGTAATCGTTTGGTTTTCATAACCTCTAAGACCAACAATTTCTTGACCTAAAGCAAAGTTGTTGAAGGTCATTCCATCTCCACCCATCACAAACCTTTCCAATGGAATTATTCCAATCCTATCACCATATGATCCTAGGAAGCCCATGTGTGTTCTTGCACTTACCACCCATTTTGTAGATCCAAATACTGGCGTATAGAAGGTAGCATCAAACATCCACTTATGATATTCCAACCATTTGAATCTTTCTTCATCGGGTGATTCCCTGTTGATGTTTTTGTTCAGAGATGAATAGGGAGGTGTGAATGAAGTAGCCAAAGAGATGTTGGATCCAAATCTTGGATAGATAGGGCTATCTACATTGTTTCTAGTAATGGTAGTATTCAACGCCAAACTGTTTGACCTTCCTGTGCCATAACTCAAACCAAACTGCCTTCCAAATTCATCAAAATTGTAGATTTGAAATGCGAGTGAATTACTAATCATAAAGTAATCATCTGGCCAAGTAATTCTTTTTGCCAATCCCAAAGTTGCTCCTGTGATTTGGAAAGAGCCAACTTCTCTTCCTGGGTTTGCCCCGAAGAAATCTAATTGTCTCTGAACAGAGTGGTTAAAGCTTAAGCTAAGTGCATTTGGTTTCTTACCTCCAAACCAAGGTTCGGTTAGGGAAGCACTGTAGTTTTGGAAAGACCTACCATTTGCCTGTACTCTCAGGGAAAGTTTCTGTCCATCTCCTACTGGAAGAGGTCTCCATTTTTCAAAATTTCCGATGTTTTTGATAGAGAAATTATTGAAAACCAAACCTACTGTCCCAACAAAGCCGAAGAATCCTCCCCATCCACCAGATAATTCTACTTGGTCATTAGGTCTCTCTTCTAGTTTAAACACAATATCCACAGTAGCATCTTCAAAATTTGGACGCATATCAGGTTCTATATTTTCCGGATCAAAATACCCTAATTGAGAAAGCTCACGAATCGTTCTTACTAGCAAACTTCTATTGAATTTCTGACCTGGAAGTATCCTAATTTCCCGCATCACAACATGATCAGATGTCCGCTCGTTTCCTTCTATGGATACAGAGTTTACCGTTACCTGAGGGCCTTCCAAAATCCTCAATTCGATATCGATGGAGTCATTTTGGACATTTACTTCTACTGGATCAATGTTGAAAAACAGATACCCATCATCTTGGTATAGGGAAGATATATCATCTCCTTTTTGCGGATCATAATTTAACCTGTTGCTTAATTTTTCCTTGTTATAGACATCACCTTTTTGGATACCTAATTTTGCCAACAAAACGCTATCGGAATAGATGTAGTTACCTGTAAAATTAATGTCTCTATAATAGTATTTGTTTCCTTCTTCTAAAGCCAAACCTACGTTGATGGTGTTTTCTGTAAATTTGTAAACTGTATCAGAAAGGATTTCAGCATCTCTAAATCCTCTGGAGTTATAAAAGTCTATCACTTTTTCCTTGTCTTCCCTGAAGTCCTTAGCCACGAATTTTGACCCGTTGAAGAAATTCAGCTTGAAGTTTTTGTTCATATAGGTGATCACCTCTTCGTCAGATACTGGGTTTCTATAGACGATAGCTTCTTTTGCTGACTTCGGAGTTGTATTGGTAAGCCTGCTGTATATTTCTCTAAAGATGTGTAGACGTGGATGTTCTTTCGTGCCTTTAAGTTTGCCCTTTACTTTTCTGTCACTGATTTCTTCATTTCCATCAATGATTATTTCATTGATTTTAACTTTTGATTTGGTGTCCACTGCAAATTTCAACTTCACGCTATTTGGCAAAGTAGTGTCTCTTTCTTGAATGACCTTTACTTCGGTATTCAAGAAACCTTTATCTACAAAGTATTGACGGATATTTCTTTGGGAGGTGTTTAGTACATCATCTCTGACAATTCGTCCTCGAATTTTTACTTTATCCTTCAATTCACTTTCTTGGGTTTTGTTGACACCAGAAAACTCCACGATGCTAAATCGAGGCCTTTCTGTCAAATCCAATAAAAGATAAATATCATCACCTTCAATCTTCGTCACCAAAATTTTGACATCCCCTATAATCCCTTGTCCCCAAAGTTTTTTGAGTGCATTGGAAATCGCATCTCCAGGGACAGAAATCATGTCGTCCACTTTCAATCCTGAAAGGGAAATAATCGCAATTTCATCAAGTGTTGCAAGGCCAACAGCCTTAATCTCTGCTATCCTAAACTTTTGCGGTTTTGAATAATTAAGTTCCAAAATATCCACCGGTTTTGGAGATACATATCGACTCTGACCCAAGCGAATCTGAGCATGAAGTGAACCTGCCGTAAGGAGGAAAGCTAGGATAATAAAATACTTTTTCATCAATTATTTATGATTTAATCTGAGTTCCGGTTTTACCAAACCTTCTCTCTCTCTTTTGATAATCCAGAATCGCAGCTTCTAAATGCTCCTTTCTGAAATCGGGCCACAATACATCTGTAAAGTACAGCTCTGTATATGCCATTTGCCAAAGTAGAAAATTGCTGATTCTCAGCTCTCCACTCGTCCTGATCAATAGTTCAGGATCGGGCATGTCATTGGTATTTAAATGGGAAGCAATCGCTTCCTGATTTATATCTTCTACGGTCATTTGACCATCGACTACTTTTTTGGCAATGTTTTTTACAGCTTCTTCCAACTCCCACCTTCCACTGTAGCTCAAAGCAAGATTCACTCGGACTCCAGTGTTGTTCTTCGTTGTTTCTACTGTGTTTCTGAGGTTTTTTTGCATTCCTTCAGGCAGACTTCGGATGTCCCCTATTGCAGTCAGCCTTACGTTGTTCTTGACCATCCTTGGAAGTTCGCTGATGAAACTATTGATCATAATTTCCATCAATGCGCTAACCTCGTCCGCTGGTCTAGACCAATTCTCTGTAGAAAATGCATAAAGTGTTACGATTTTCACCCCCAAATCATCGGCTGCTTCAATGGTATCCCGTACCGCTGCCAAGGCATGTTTATGCCCAAAAATTCGCATAGCTCCCTTTTTTTGCGCCCAGCGGCCATTGCCGTCCATTATAATCGCTATGTGTTGAGGGATTTTTGTACTGTCTATTGATTCCTTCATTCCGTTCAAATCCAAATACGGTGGTTTTTTGGAGGTACAAAAATGCTATTTCTTTTTCAATATTCTAACCTAACGGTCAATTAATTAATAAGCGTAGCATTTATATGAGTTTATGGAGTAGCTCAAAGTTACCCCCAAAAAATAATACCAATCTTTGTCACTGTAATTTCCAAAGTATATTGCATCGTAATTGTTTGCTGGAATTGGTTGAGGATTACCATCAGGGTCTACAGGAAGTGAAAATCTAGGTTTGCTGTCGATTCTATCCAAGAAATCCGTAAATGTTGCCCGGAAACCCATTTCAGTAGCTAAAGTCCAATTGTTTGTAAGTTTATACTTTACCCCTATACCAAAGGGTATAACAGGTGTGCCCAATGAATATCGACCTCTATCATCATTTCCATCAAAATTGAATGCACCCTTTCCGGAAAATAAGGTAAATCCAAGGCCAAAGAACCCATATGGTGAAAACCTATGCTCTGATTGTGGATGTAAATAATCCAGAAAATGATATTCCATCACTGCCGATGCTTCAAAGATGTTTCCTTTGAAGTAGGCATTACGGAATTCAGCAACTGGATCTATTGGATTGATACTATCTGCAGCACTGATACGGCCATAGGATAACCCGGCTCTCAGTGACCATACATTGTCAAAATTTCGTCTGCCAAACAACGTGCCTTGAAGCCCTACCCTGCCCTTATCCAATCTCCTTACAAGATCACCAGAGTAAGCAGCTACTCCCAAACCTCCCCCAATTTCATATTGCTGCGCTTTTGCTTCTTGAAAACCATTGAGGCTAAAGAGGCAAATCACAATCAAAAACGAGTAAAGATAAAAGTTGACTTTTTTCAAGACGTTGCAATTTATGAAGTACTAAACGATATAAAAACCTACTTTGGTATTTACAGGGTTAATTTATGTTAAGACAAGTTTTGTATGGGCAAATATGGGAAGTTTAGTGCCAATTAACAAGTTCTCCCCCTCTGTATAAAATTTGTACATTATAAAATTAATGGTTACTTTTTTTATTGATTTCTCTTTATTTCCGTTAGCCATTCAATTGCCTTCCGATAAGAATGCGGGACAGGCTTTTTGAGCGAGAAGCGAGACAGAAGCAGGGATGAGATCAACCACTAAGTGCCTGTCCCGATACTGATGATCATCGGGAGTTAAACTTTGAATAGCCCCGGATTGCTATCCGGGGATCAAAGTCGATGAGCGAAACAGCAACCCCAAAGCGTCTGTCCCGACAGTTTCGGGAGGTTGAACTCTACTATTTGTAAGAAAAAGTGTCAACTATTTTCAGGACGAGATATCTTGCCTCTCGTTTCACACTCTTGTCTCAAATCTTGTGTCTTGTGTCTTACGTCTTTTATGTTTTCAAAGTCATCTCATATCTTGTTTCTCATTTCTCCTCCTAAATCATATATTTGTTTTACGTATCAGAAAACCTGAATCTATGTCAATTGCAACCTTGAGTTCTTTAGATTATTTCCCTATCATGGGAGAGAAGCTTGATCAATCAAATACACTTCCCTTGGATTTTTCTCCTTCAAACAAAAGTTTGGCTTTGGTGGAATTGGGAATCACAACTGAATTTGATTCCTATGTTTTTGGGCAATTGAAAGATGCTGGAAAGCAATACGGAATTGGAGGATATATGGAGCATAGGTCCATTTATGGTAGGAGTAATGTTTTTGCCACTCAAGAGCACGATTTTAGAGATATTCATTTAGGTATTGATATCTGGGCTGTTGCAGGACATCCTGTCTTCGCTCCATTGGATGGAGAAATCCACAGCTTTCAGGACAATGCTGGATTTGGAAATTATGGACCGACCATCATCCTTCAGCATAGAATTGAAGCTAGTACGTTTTACAGTCTTTACGGGCATCTATCACTCAAAGACTTGCAAGGAATTGCAATAGGCCAAAACATAAAAAAAGGTGATTTGCTTTGCCACTTGGGGCCATTTCCAGAAAATGGAGATTGGCCACCACATTTGCACTTCCAATTGATGTGGGATATGCATGGATTGAGTGGCGACTTTCCTGGGGTATGCTCACATAGAGAAAAGGAGAAGTTTCTCAAAATCTGTCCTGATCCAAATTTAATTATTGGTTTTCAATAGATGAATTTGCATTTGTGATCAACCTGATTCCTTCAAGTGTTAGGTTCTTGTCAACAATATCAAATGTCGATTTGAGATTGGATAATATAGATGAAAGTCCACCAGTAGCAATGACCTTAAAAGGTAAGTTTGCCTCATTCGAAATTGCTTCAATCATTCCTTTGACCAAACCTGTGTATCCATAAAGAATTCCAGCCTGGATGGATTCCACCGTATTTTTGCCTATTGCTGATTTTGGGAATTTCAATTCTACCTCGGGAAGTTTTGAGGTATGATGAAAAAGTGAGCGTTTTGCAGTATTCAATCCAGGAACTATATTCACCCCCATCACATTACCCTTTTCTCCAACTATTGTAAATGTCAAAGCGGTCCCGAAATCCACAATAATGCAATTTGACTTGAATATCTCGTATGCAGCAGTCACATTACACATCAGATCTGTACCGATTTCGTTTGGCCTCTTTGTTGATATTTTTAGTTTTTGGTAACTTTTTCCCGAGATCAGGTACAATGGGGCTCGTAGAAACTCTGCACAAAACTGTTTGATAACGGGATTAATTTCTGGGACTACAGAGCTAAAACCTATCGTTTTGATTTGTTCATGCTTGATGTCATTTTCCAAAAAAAACAAGTGCAAGTCCCTCTCTATTTCTATAGCGGTAATATCTGCTTTTGTTTGGATTCTACATTCATATCTCCAAAAAGCTTTCTGATTGTCATAAAATCCAAACACTATATTCGAGTTGCCCGCGTCAATTGAAAGAAACATAGGTAGGTGATTTTTTTGTCCAAATATAAAAATTGATTTCAACCTTTTTAGAATTTTGGCTAATTTCGAATATGTATAAGATTAGAAAAGGAGAAAAAGAAGATCTTCCAAGGGTTTTGGAACTGATAAAGGAACTTGCACTTTATGAAAAAGCACCCGAGCAAGTTTCGAATACTATCGAAATGATGGAAGTGGATGGATTTGGTCCAAATCCAATTTATGGTTTTTTTGTCGCAGTCAAAGAGGCAACACAAGAGATTATTGGTATCTCAATTTATTATTATCGCTATAGCACTTGGAAAGGTAAAAGACTTTATCTAGAAGATATTGTGGTGACAGAATCTGAAAGAGGGTTCGGTGCTGGAAAGTTGCTTTTTGACAGAACCATGATGAAGTGCCTTGAAGACAAATGTTCTGGAATGATGTGGCAGGTACTCGACTGGAATGAACCTGCTATCAATTTCTATAAAAAATATGGTGCGGATTTGGATGGTGAATGGATCAATTGCAATCTTCAAGCTGATGAAATCCAAGCTTTGCTTTCATAAATTGGAACTTAAAAAACATGTTAATCCCCAATGACACCTTTAGGTGGATTTTCACATGAAATCATGCGGATAATCGTTATTTATGTTGCTTCTGTGTGCCTTGGCATAGCACACAGGGGTAATTAGGCGATTAGTTATCAGTGTGCCAATTGATTTAAAACATATCATTTTGCTTAGCTCCTAATAAGAAAGCGGACTTACTGATTCAAAAAATAGCCATTCAAGGATGCATATTGGTTTTATTGCATCCTTTTACCTTTAATCCAAGCTAGGCAAACTCAATTTGTACTTGACGGCGATCATTCGAATGGAAATTACTACTGACATGGAGATAAGCAGATTGTAATCACGTTCTAAGCCAAAGTGGTTCAACACCAGATACAATATAGCTCCAGTCAAACAAGCGGAAGCATAAATTTCTTTTCTAAATAAAATCGGGATTTCATTGGTCAGGGTATCTCGCAATACCCCGCCCATTACTGCAGAGAACATTCCCATGATCGCTGCAATCTCTACACTTACACCCAAGCTAAGCGCTTTTTCTACTCCCAATACAGTGAAAAAACCAATACCCAATGTATCAAAAAGGAACATGGTCTTCCGAAGTTTCAGCAAAAATCGCTGAAAGAAAAATGCAGCTAAAATCCCCCCGAAAATCGCATACAAAACATGCACATCCCCAATCCAAACCAAAGGATAGCTCCCAAGTAGAATGTCTCTCAAGCTACCACCTCCGATGGCGGTGATAAAACCTGTAAAACCTGCACCAAAGAGATCATGTTCACGATCTCTTACAGCAAGCGCTCCAGAAATAGCAAAGACAAAGGTTCCGGCAAGTTCTAGGGGGTATTGTAAATCCATAGGGTGACGATTGAAATTTCCCCCAAAGATACCAAAAAATTATCTGTAGCGTTTTCTAATCGAATTACGTCTATAGGGAAAATTGTTGACCTTATGAAAAATCTAAAATTTCCTGCCATACTATTATTCTTGATGACAGCTTTTGCATTTCAGTGCGAGGATATCAAGCCAAATGATGTAACTGATTGCATTGATCCATCAAAAATCAATAAACAGTATGCCTGTATTGAAATTTATGATCCAGTATGTGGCTGTGACAATAAAACTTACGGAAACAGTTGCCATGCGATCAATGCAGGGGTGAAGTCATATACTAAAGGAGCATGTGAGTAATTCTAATCTTGCTGATCTTCATACCATTTTTCTTCGAATGTTGACTCCACTTCAACATCAGCTGTCAGTACTTTGTAAACCATCCAAAGTATAAGGAGTGGTGAGATTGAGAATATGAATAAAATTACAGAGATATTGATGTTAGTAAATAAGAATGTCACATAAATAATCAAGATTGCAGTGACCCAATAGATTGGTGAGAGGAAATTTTTCATGATTTTTTTGTTTATTCTTTCAATAAGGTAAACTAGCAAGCACCTATTCTTGTTATGTGCCTGTTATGAAAGGATTCAGATTTACACAATATATACCGCCACAAGACCCCGAGAAAAATAATTTTGAAAATTTGCTGAATATCTTCCTCCAATTAGTGACCATGACTGGAGGAGATGCTGCTGAAGCATTGAGTTGGTTGACCAATTTGGACAAACAATACAACCTGACCAACCCTCAATATGGC
The DNA here is from genome assembly GCF_022549695.1 of Belliella calami. GTDB lineage: Bacteria > Bacteroidota > Bacteroidia > Cytophagales > Cyclobacteriaceae > Belliella > Belliella calami. Next base: position 146,997 of record NZ_JAKZGS010000003.1, read on the forward strand.
ATTGGGGATTTTATCGAAGACCTCAAGTCAAAAGGATATTTGACAGAGCAAAATCAAAAAGGGGAATTCAAAATCACTGGGAAAGCAGAGCAATCAATTAGAAAATCTGCGCTAGAGGAGATTTTTGGGAAATTGAAAAAATCAAAAGGAGGACAACACAAGACCAAACATTCTGGAACAGGAGATGAAAGAGGTACCGATAGGAGACCTTATTCTTTTGGAGACAATTTGGATCAGATTGCACTTACTGATTCCTTGAGAAATGCCCAAGTCAATCATGGTTTTTCTGGGGATTATTTACTCACAGAAGACGATCTTGAAATCGTGGAAAATGAAGTCAGAACACAGACTTCTACTGTTTTGATGATTGACATTTCCCATTCCATGATCCTATATGGAGAAGATAGGATCACACCTGCCAAAAAAGTCGCTATGGCGCTGGCTGAATTGATAAAAACTCGCTACCCTAAAGACACTTTGGATATTATTGTTTTCGGCAATGATGCTTGGCAGATCGAAATCAAGGATTTGCCTTATTTGCAAGTCGGCCCATACCACACCAATACTGTTGCCGGATTGGAGCTTGCGATGGATTTGCTTCGAAGAAGAAAGAATCCAAACAAGCAGATATTCATGATTACAGATGGTAAGCCTACCTGCTTGAAAGTTGGGATTAAGTATTATAAAAACAGCTTTGGAATAGATAGTAAAATCTTAAGCGAAACCCTCAAACTGGCAGCACAATGTAGAAAATTGAAAATTCCGGTAACAACATTTATGATTGCTTCCGATCCTTATTTGAAAGAGTTTGTAAAGGAATTTACAAAAGTAAACAATGGAAATGCGTACTACAGTAGCTTGAAAGGATTGGGAGATTTGATTTTTGAAGATTATAAGCGTAATAGAACTAAAAGATTTTAAATAAAATGGAGTATAATAAACTAACTGCAAAAGAATTACTGAATATAAAAACATTGGGAGAGTTAAAGGCTGCTGGCTACGAACCCAAATCTATCAAAGAAGAGCTCAGGCAGAATCTGATTGCCAAAATCCAAAAGGGAGAAAATGTCTTTGAGGGAATTTGGGGGTATGAGGATACGGTCATTCCTGATATCGAAAGGGCGATTCTTTCTAGACACAATATCAATCTACTCGGATTGCGAGGACAGGCAAAGACAAGAATTGCTAGGATGATGACATTTTTGTTGGATGAATTTGTGCCAGTTATAGAAGGTTCGGAGCTTAATGATGATCCTTTAGCACCACTTTCTTCATCATCCTTGGCACTGATAGAGGCCAAAGGAGATAATACACCAATCACCTGGTGGCACAGGGCTGATCGCTACACTGAAAAATTGGCTACCCCAGATGTTTCCGTAGCTGATTTGATAGGTGATGTGGATCCCATCAAAGCTGCGACTTTGAAATTGTCATACAATGACGAAAGAGTAATTCATTATGGATTGGTACCGCGCTCACACAGGTCGATTTTCGTGATCAACGAACTTCCAGATTTGCAAGCCCGAATCCAAGTAGCACTTTTCAATATCTTGCAAGAAGGCGATATTCAGATCAGAGGATTTAAGTTGAGGCTGCCTTTGGACATTCAATTTGTATTCACCGCGAATCCGGAGGATTATACCAATAGGGGTTCGATCGTCACACCTTTGAAAGACAGGATTGAAAGTCAAATCATTACACACTATCCAAAAACAATAGAAATAGGCAAGCAAATCACAGCCCAAGAAGCAAAACTTGATGGCAAGCCTTTGGACAAGATACATGTGCCAGAGCTGATGAAGGATTTGATCGAACAGATTGCCATAGAAGCAAGGCATAGCGAATATGTGGACGAGAAAAGTGGTGTTTCAGCTAGATTGACTATTTCTGCTTATGAAAACTTGATTTCTGCTGCCGAGCGAAGGCTTTATAAAAATAAGGAAGAAAATACCGTTGTCAGAATTTCAGATCTGATAGGAGTGATTCCAGCGATCACAGGAAAAGTCGAATTGGTCTATGAAGGAGAGCAAGAAGGAGCAGGGTTGGTTGCATACAACTTAATCGGTAAGGCAATTAGGACCATGTTCGTTGATTATTTCCCTTCTCCAGAGCAAAAGAAAAAAGACAAAGAGGGGAATCCTTACGTGTTGCCATTATCCTGGTTTGGTGAAGGGAATTCACTTGATATTCTTGCATCCCAATCTGACAAAGAGTACAAAACAGCATTACACAATGTGCCGGGTTTGGAAGAGATAATTACGGCAACAATCAAAGGACTTCCTGAAAAAGAAAAAGAGTTCTTTATGGAATTTGCCTTACATGGCTTGGCAGAATACAGCCAACTTAGCAAAAAATTGCTTGATACAGGCATGCAATTCAAAGACCTCTTCAGTTCTATGTTTGACATGGGAGCTCCCGATGAAGATGAATTCGATGAGGATGATAATTGATACCTTTATCTAAAGTAGAAAAACAATTTCGTCTCGACAAAAAGGTCTTTGAAAAAAAAGGGGCGTTAGCCCTGTTCTCTTGGTAGAAAATAAACAAAAGACTATTAAACGAGGGGCGTAGCCCTGAAATCTAAAGGATAGTAAGCGAATTAAAAAAGCCCATAGCCTGAATAAAATCGGGCTATGGGCTTTTATGCTAAAATCGAGTGCTTTGAAGAATCCTCTAAGTCCTATAATAGAGCCTCTAGTGACAATATAAGTGGTAGTTATTTATATTTCGCCGTAGGCTTATTTCAACCATATTTCAAAAGACCTTATCATGTTTCTCTTGCTTAGCTGTTTTACTTTTCCTTAGAATTCTGATTAAAGAACTCTCTCAGCTTGATTGAAGAAGAAGTTTCCTTCGATTGCTGCATTTTCGTCAGAGTCAGAACCATGAACGGCATTCGCCTCGATAGATGTAGCGAAGATTTTTCTGATTGTTCCTTCTGCTGCATCTGCAGGGTTTGTAGCACCGATCAATTTACGGAAATCCTCTACTGCGTTGTCTTTTTCCAAGATCGCTGCGAAGATAGGTCCTGAAGACATATAAGCACAAAGGTCAGCGTAGAATGGTCTAGCCTGATGAACTTCGTAGAATTTACCTGCCAATTCAGGAGTCAATTTAGTAGCTTTCATTGCTACTACTTTGAAACCAGCTTCTTCGATCATTTTCAAGATAGCACCAGCATTCCCTGCTGCAAAAGCATCAGGTTTGATCATGGTGAAAGTTCTGTTAGTTGCCATATTATTAGATTTATTTCGTTTTTATGAATTAGGGTGCAAAAATACGGGAAATAAATGAAGTTCCGAATGATGTATATAAAATCTGTGTTATCTCTTTTGTTTTGAGTGCCTTATAGATATTGGGATTTTTAAAAAATTATCATGACCTTTGCAAACTGTGTTCTAAAAAGAACAGGTACAAAAGCTTTAAAATGCAAGCATTCGAGTTATTTAAAAATAAAATCGCCACTCCAGCAAAAATAGTCATAACTACCCATTACAAGCCAGATGCAGACGCATTGGGTTCCTCGTTGGGATTAGCTAACTATCTGCTGAAAAAGGGGCATGAAGTTTCAGTGATTACACCATCTGATTATCCATCTTTCCTTCACTGGATGAAGGGCAATGATGCTGTAATCAACTTTGAGGATAAAAGTGTCCAGCAAGAAGCAATAAAGAAAATTCAGGAAGCTGAAATTATTTTTTGCCTCGATTTTTCATGTTTGAGCAGGCTTCAGGCCATGCAGGACTATGTCAAAGATTCCAAAGCTTACAAAGTGAATATAGATCACCACCAAGATCCAAAGGATTTTTGTGATTTTAGATTTTGGAGTACTGATGCTGCCGCTACTTGTGAATTGCTGTATGAATTGATCGTAAAGGTTGGGGACAAGGATCTTTTGGATTCTGATATTGCAGAATGTCTTTATTCTGGGATCATGACAGATACAGGAGGATTCAGACATCCCAATACGACAAAAAATGTGCACCTAATTACAGCAGAATTGATTGAGCTGGGAGCAGACAATTCAAAAATCTCAAAATTGATTTATGATACCAATAGCGTCAACAGGCTAAAATTCATAGGTTTTGCGATTTCTAGAAGGTTGGTAATCAATGAAGATCTCAAAATCGCCTATTTTGCCATCAGCAAAAAAGACCTTCGCAAATACTCTTCTCAAACAGGAGACACTGAAGGTTTGGTCAATTATGCTTTGTCAATAGGAGGAATCAAAATAGCAGCATTATTCACAGAAAGAGAAGATGGTATCAAGATATCCTTCAGATCTACCGAGGAAGTGGCTGTCAATAAATTTGCACAAGAATATTTCAATGGTGGTGGACACAAAAATGCTTCCGGTGGAAAATCGGACTTGACTTTGAGCGAAACAACAGAGAAATTTGAGAAATTAATTAAAGAAAACTATAACACATTATTCAAACAACTTGAACTTATCCATGAAAAAAATTAAGAGTCTTTTATTATCAACCGTCGTTTTTGCAGCTGCAATAGGTATGGTTTCTTGTACCAAAACAAAGAAAACGACAACTGATGGCATCGAATATACTTACATCAAAGAAGGTAAAGATAGCCCAAAAAATGGTGAGTTTGTTCTTTATAATCTTATTGTGACAACAGAGAATGATTCTACATTCATTTCTACATATGACCAAAATGCCCCACAATATTTTATGTATAATGATTCGTTAGAATCTAGTGTGGGAATTGAAGAAATCCTACTTGGACTTAAGAAAGGTGATAGTATTGTGTTCCAAGCGCCTTCTGTAAAGATTTTCGGTGAGTTTAACACACCTCCTTTTATCAAAGACAGTTCTGATGTGAAAGTTAGGATTGGTGTGATTGATGTGTTGGATGAAGATGGAACCAAAGCTTATTTTACAGCGCTTCAAGATGCACAAGTGAAAAAGCAAGCAGAACTATCTGTAAAACAGCTTGAAGAAGATGTGAAAATTATAGAAGAATATATTTCTAAAAATAATTTGAATGCAAGCAGGACAGAATCAGGTCTATTTTACGTCATAGAAGAAGAAGGAAGTGGTGATCAGATTGAGACTGGTCAAGTAGCTTCTGTTAATTATTCAGGATACCTGATCGACGGGACGGTTTTTGACACGAGTGTGAAAGAGAAAGCGCAAGAAGCTGGTGTTTACAACGAACAAAGAGACCAATTTGACGGATATGCACCTCTTGATGTAGAAGTGGGGATGGGAAGAGTGATTCCAGGATGGGATGAAGGTTTAGGATTGTTGAAAAAAGGTTCTAAAGCTAAATTGATTATCCCTTCTACTTTGGCATATGGTGAAAGAGGTTCAGGAGCGGTTATCAAACCAAACTCTGTTTTGGTATTTGATGTAGAAGTTACTGACGTCAAATAATTATAGAATTGGAAATTAATCCGGATAAAACAATCATTACTTCTATAGCGAAATGATTGTTTTATCCGTTCTAGATTCTACCCGATCAGTGTTCGGAGCTAATTTTGACATTTCAAATCAATAATAAACAAATGAAAAAAGTAAGCTTAATTGTGTTTTCGGCATTTATCCTTTTGTCGGCATGTATTTCCGAACAAGAAAATTTTAGTGTTAGACTAGAGCAAGATAAAGAGGCCATATTAAAGTACATAGCAGAGAATCCACTGCCTGGTGGAAAGACCTTCAAAGATGAACCCAATGGATTTTATATCTTTTGGGAAGAAGCAATGAATACTACTGACTCTCTTAGAATAGGCGATACTTTGTATATCGATTATACAGGAAAGCTGCTTGATAATACTGTCTTTGACACATCTATCGATAGCATTGCGCAAGCCAATAACATAAAAGTGCAACAAAGGGAATACAAACCATTGCAATTTATTGTAGGGAGAGATAGACTCATTGAAGGTTTTATGTTTGCTCTTTCTAAAATGCAAGAAGGTGATAAGGCTACTACTATATTCCCTTCACTTTACGGTTATGGGCCTTCAGCGAGTGGAAGGATTCCAGCGAATTCTCCTTTGATTTTTGATATACATCTTAAGGAAGTCAGGAGGAATACCTTAAATGATTAACTTAAATTTAAAAATAAACTTCTAAATGAAGCATTTAAAATACTTACTTATCCTTTTTACTGTTGGTGCAATTATAAGTTGTGATCAACAATTGCCTGGAGGAGATCGATATGATGCCGCGGGGAATTTTGCGATCGACAGCGTAAAAATTGCTGAATACCTTAGGGATAATCCAATCGAAGGTGAGAGAATAGATGATCCTTCTGGCGTAGTTATATTCATTCAGGAAGAAGGGGCTGGAAGTCGACCGACTGACGGAACTGTTGTTTATACAGACTTCGTCGGAAGCTTACTTGACGGATCTGTGTTTGATACGACTATTGAAGCTGTAGCTAGGGAAAATGATATCTATCAAGAAAACAGAAATTACAATGTTTTTATATTCACAGTCCCACAAATAGGAAGTACAGGTGGAACTATTCAGGGTTTTGGTTTTGGTTTTAGAAGGCTAAGGCCACAATCAAAAGCTGTTCTGATAATTCCATCACCTTTAGGTTATAGAAATTCTGATGATATTGAAAACATTCCACCAAACTCTGTACTAAGATTTGATGTGGATTTCAAAGGGATAGATTAAATGCAAGAATAAAAAAAGGCAGCTCAGAGAGTTGCCTTTTTTGTTATAGTACAATTTTTTTACCCTGAAGCATTACCTTTTTCTAAAATCCTTATGATTTTTTTATAACTTGAGAAGTGCAGATCAATGAATTCAGATCTTTAGTTTAAACCCATATAATAACGTAAATCAAGTCTGATATGAGAAAGAAACTTTTAAATCGAATCCAAGACCTAATTTTGATTCAATCCAAAAGGCCATGTAGCCTATTCAGGTGTTGATCGAAACTGATTTTTAAATATAATTAAGAGATAACCTCATTGTTTTAAGTTTATGAAAATAGGATTGATAAAGGAAGGGAAAAGTCCAGCTGACAGACGGGTAGCATTCACCCCAGAACAAATTTTGGAACTCGTTAGAAGGCATCAACATATTGAAGTTTTTGTTGAAAAAAGTGATGTGCGATGCTATTCTGATGACGAATATGAAGCCAGAGGAATAAAGGTCTTGGATGATCTTAGCCAATGTGACTTTCTTTTTGGTATCAAAGAAGTTCCGATAGCGCTATTGATTCCCAACAAAACTTATGCATTTTTTTCACATACTATAAAAAAGCAACCATACAACAGAGGGTTGCTCCAAGCGATAATTGAGAAAAATATTAAGCTAATAGATTATGAAGCGCTAAAAAACGAAAATGGTCAAAGGGTTACTGCATTTGGGAGATGGGCTGGAATTGTTGGAGCTTACAATGGATTGTGGACTTATGGGCAGAAGACAGGTCTTTATCATTTAAGAAGGGCTTATGATTGCTTTGATCTAATGGAGCTCAAAGATGAGCTCAAAAAAGTCCAACTGCCACCGATCAAAATTGTAGTTACAGGATCTGGAAGAGTTGGTAGAGGGGTTTTGGAAGTGCTGGATACTGTTGGGATAAAGCAGATTGATCCGCATGATTTTCTGTTTAATTATTATGAAGAACCCGTGTTTACATTACTGGGTTCTTCAGATTACAATCGTAGAAAAACTGACGGAGGATATGATAGGGATGAATTCTATTCAAATCCCCAAAAATATGAGAGCCATTTTCTCAAGTTCACAGAAGTAAGTGACATCTTTGTTTCTGCTGCATATTGGGATAATAGAGCACCTAGACTTTTTAGGATGCAGGATATCAAATCTGAAGATTTCAATATTTCTGTAATAGCAGATATTACATGCGACATCGATGGATCTCTTCCTACCACAATACGAGCTAGCAAAGTCCATGACCCTGTTTTTGACATTGATAGGGATACATTCGAAGAACTAGTACCTTTCGGAAAGCAAAACAGTATCTCTATAATGGCTATAGATAATTTGCCAACTGAATTGCCAAGAGATGCATCAAAAGATTTTGGGGAGCAATTGATGAAGTATTTGGTTCCAGAAATCCTTGAGCCAAGCTCAGAGATGGTCGACCGAGCTACAATTGCAAAAGATGGGGATTTGACTCTTGAATTTATATATTTGAGAGATTATTTGGATGGAATAAATGAATCGGATAAATGAAAAACTTAGCGAGGTATATTGAGCAGACAGTACTCAAACCACTTACTTTGGACTCAGATATTGAGAAGTTGGTAAATGAAGCAAAAGAATTTGGATTTGTAGGAATCTGTGTGCCTCCTTTTTGGGTAAAGAAAGCCAAAAGGGAAATTGGTAATGCAGATATTCAGTTGGTAACTGTAGTTGGTTTTCCTCTTGGGTATAATATGTCCGAGACAAAGGTTTTTGAAACGGAACAAGCCATCAAAGATGGAGCTGACGAGATCGATGTAGTCTGGTCCTTGACAGCATTCAAAGCAGGCTTGAACTGGCCAAAGATAGAGTTGGCCAAACTTGCCACTCTATGCCATCAACATGAGCGGATTCTGAAGGTAATCATTGAGACAGCATATCTTTCCGATGAAGAAATTGTGAAGGCCTGTGAGATTTGTAGAGATGCAGGTGTAGATTATGTAAAGACATCTACAGGATTTGCCCCAGAAGGAGCAAAGGTGGAAGATATTAGGCTAATGAGAGCAAATCTTCCCAGCAATGTGGGTATCAAAGCAAGCGGAGGAATCAAAACACTGGCGCAAGCAAAGGCACTGATCGAAGCCGGTGCAGATAGGATAGGAACTAGCTCGGGTGTCCAGATTTTGGAAGAAAATTCTGAGTAAGGTTATTTATCTACAGAGAACTCCGTCTTTGTTTTGACTTGGTAATGTGACTGCCTTACATCTTCATTCTTGTTGAAATAGATCAAAAGAAACGGGATGATGAAAAATGTGAGTAAAATGTATGCAAACCCAATAAATCTGGTTCTTACAGATTCTCGGCCGAGAAAAGTAGCGATTTTTACAGGGATGTTCCTTATAGAAGGAAAAGGTAAGATAATAAGTGCCCCGAGAACATTGAACAAAATGTGTACAATCGCTATGCTTATGGCTGCTTCGGTTTTATAAATTGCCGCTATCACGGCTGTAATGGTTGTGCCTATATTTGCACCGACGATAAATGGAAATACTTTGATCAATGAGACCTTTCTATTGGCTACAGCAGGTACTATCAATGAAGTGGTCACGGTGCTTGACTGAACAGCTGCTGTGAAGAAAATTCCATATACAAAGGCAATTCCCGGATTTTTGAATATGTGTTTGCTTACTTTTTTGAAGTTTCCTGATACAAAAGATTTGAATACAGTCTCAGAAAGCAGTTTGATAGCCCCAAATACTAGTAGCACACTCAGAATCATACCGATAACTGGAGCATTGATTTTGGATACGAGCCATAATGTGGCAGGTCGCGTAAAAATCACATTGTATTGATAATTTGTCCCTGAATTATTGTCTGATTCAAAGAAAGTGTGAGTTAGAAATAAGGCTGAGTTACTCAAAAACCCAAAGTACATTTCAAGTGGAAATAAGATAACTACTGTTATGATATTGAAAATATCATGAATCACACCTGCAGACAGCGCTTTTTTGAATTCTCCTTTTTTCATAATGAAAGAAAAAGAAACCAAGGTACTTGTGATGGTAGTGCCAATATTTGCACCCATAACCAAAGGTACTGCCTGCATTAAACTCAAGTTTCCCGATGCCACTACAGCTACAATCATTGCGGTGACTGTAGAACTACTTTGGATCAATGCAGTCATCAGCAAACCAATAAAAAGTCCCACAAATGGATTGTTTGTAGCTTGCAGAATGTCTCTTGCTATCTCGCTGTTTAGCTGGAGCATAGAGACAGTAAGCATGTCTATAGAAAACATAAAAACCAACAACGCAAATATCATCTGCAGTATGAAGATTGCTTTATTGGGTTTGTTTGCACCTTGAGTTATCCCTGTCATCTATAGAAAAACCAGCCTAACGATTTAATAGTCAAAATTATCTCACAAAGTAAAAGCAGAACATCCATATTTAAGTGGAAAGCATATGAAGATATTGTTAATATTAATAATGAAGAAGTCCGGATAAAAATTTACAAAATGAAATTTTATTCTTTATTTTGAGCTATGTAATTCTTAATATTTGGTTTGGTCTAGAAAAATCGATCCCAAATGCGCAAAGTCCTAGTGTTAATAAAAGGTATCATTGACTTAACAATAAATTAACATTCAAGCCAAATAATCTTCTTTAACTTTGCACTCAAACTCAAACACGCCAATTTAAAATTATGGCCAAACTTAAAGATCAAAACATCAATCAGGATGCGCTCTCAAAAGCCTCCTATTCACTTTTTGATTTCACTAGAAAAGAAAAACCTTTTTTAATAGTAATTCTGATTCTGGTTTCGATAGCAGGAATTATTACTCCATATACCTATGCAGCCATGTGGTTTGGTTTTGCTCTGGCAGCTTATTCAGCTATCGCCAATGACAGTATCCAGACCATAGGAACATTTATCGCTTCTAACCAAAGTAGAAAATGGTACTGGCTTTGGCTTTTTATGGGGCTGATTTTCGTTGGTACAGTCACTTACAGTTGGCTGACTTTCAATGGAGATGTGAGTTATGAAAGACTTCAAGTGCCTGGCTTGGAACAAGCACCTACAAATTTTGTCTTTTTGCAGATTGCAGCACCGATAGTTTTGTTGGTAATGACACGATTGAGAATGCCGGTTTCTACCACATTTTTGTTGCTGAATGTTTTTACTTACAAAGCAGGAACGATCGTCAGTGTCATGCAAAAGAGTTTTCTCGGATATCTTTTGGCATTTTTCATTGCTATAATCGTATGGTTTACACTTGAAAAATTCGTCAAAACCTATTTGAAAGGTCAAGCAAAGCCTTATTGGTACGTGTTGCAGTGGATTACTTCAGGTACACTTTGGGCAGTGTGGATCATGCAAGATGCAGCTAATATAGCTGTGTTTCTTCCACGTCAATTAAATGTTTGGGAATTTGTAGCCTACACAGGATTTGTATTTATAGGTTTAGGATTTTTATTCTACCTCAAAGGAGACAGAATCCAAGGTATAGTAAATGAAAAAACCAAAGTAACCGATGTAAGGGCAGCTACGATAGTGGACTTTGTCTATGCCATAATCCTCTTCTATTTCAAAATAGTGAGTAATGTACCAATGAGTACTACTTGGGTATTTATAGGGTTGCTTGGAGGTAGAGAATTGTCAATTGCATTGGCAAAATCAAGGAAGTTGAAGAAAAGAAAAGCGAGATTGGTAAGAGCTTATAGACTTGCAAGAAAAGATGTGGTCAGGGCGATGATTGGTTTGATCGTATCATTGATCCTAGCTTTAATCATCAATGAAGGAGTAAGAAAAGAGATGATTGATTTGATATTCTAATATATTCGGTCAAAAATTAACTCGAAAGAAACGAGATAAAGAAATAGGAGACCTCAAAAGTTTTGGAAACTTTTGAGGTCTTTTTTTCGCTTACCATATTCAAAATAGAGCTAGATTTTGGTATGGTCATAATCCTGACCAATCCTCAAACCCTTTCCACATTTCCCTAAATCAACCATTCAACTGATAACCATTTCCAATTAACTACATGATTTTTTTAACTTGCAGGTATATTTACGTTAAACAACAAAAATACATGGAGCTTTTGACTGATGAGTTTTTTATGAATGAAGCTATGAAAATGGCTAAAATGGCCTTTGAAGATGATGAAATCCCCGTTGGTGCTGTAGTCGTGTGTAGAAACAGAATTATAGCAAAAGCTTATAACCAAACAGAAAAACTTACAGATGCGACAGCCCATGCTGAAATGCTGGCGATTACTTCAGCCGCAAATGCCTTGGGATCAAAGTATCTTAATGAATGCAAATTGTATGTGACTTTGGAGCCTTGTGTCATGTGTGCAGGAGCGAGCTACTGGTCACAACTTGGAGAGATCCATTATGCGGCTTCTGACCCAAGCAGAGGTTTCTCAAGAGTGGCAGAGCGCTTGATTCATCCAAAAACCAAAGTAAAATCAGGATTGATGTCAGATGAATCCAAGCAATTGTTGGATGAATTTTTCAAAAAATTAAGAAAGTGAGATGTTTTAGCGAAAAAGAGAACCATTTTAGTAGAGACTTGGTTTGTTAACTGAATCACGCAAAGAAAATTTAATTTTATTTCTAACTATAAAACTTTAAAAAAAATGGCTTTTGAACTTCCAGAATTACCTTATGACTTAAATGCGCTTGAGCCGCATATTGATGCAAAAACTATGGAAATCCATCATGGCAAGCACCACAATGCTTATGTTACTAATTTGAACAAAGCTGTAGAAGGATCTGATCTTGAAGGAAAATCACTAGAGGATCTGATGAAAGTAGCTGGTTCAAATGCAGCCGTAAGAAATAACGGTGGAGGTCATTTCAACCATAGCCTTTTTTGGACAATTTTAGCTCCGAATGCTGGAGGTCAACCATCAGGTGATTTGGCTAAAGCAATTGATGCTAAATTTGGATCTTTTGATGCTTTGAAAGAAGAATTTAACAAAGCTGCTGCAACTAGATTTGGTTCAGGTTGGGCTTGGTTGTCAGTTTCTAATGGCGAACTAGTAGTAAGCTCTACTCCAAACCAAGACAATCCTACTATGGATGTTGCAGAAGTAAAAGGTACTCCAATCTTAGGATTAGATGTATGGGAACATGCATATTACCTCAACTACCAAAACAGAAGACCTGATTATGTGTCGGCATTTTGGAATCTTGTGAATTGGGAAGAAGTAAGCAAAAGATTTGAAGCAGCTAAATAAGTTGTATTACTTTTCACCCAAAAAAGCCCAGGAAGTTTATCTTTCTGGGCTTTTTTTGTAGGTGTTACGACAAGACACAAAGAATGAATTAGGGGGAGAAATTGTACAAACGATGATTTGCATAAACGAAGTAATCGGAATGGATTTGATATGAATGAAGCAAAGATTGTTTACAGAAGAAGATTCCAGACTTGGTACCTGTCCCTGAATATAAGGATGTTTTCTTGCCTGAAAAGGCTGGGGTTTTTGCAAAAATTTACTGTAAAAAGCTTTCATAATCTTAGGGTCAATTACTATCAATGTTTTTTTAATATGACTATCCGCTTCCTTGCACGTAGCCAAACAATGGGTTGTTGGAAGAACGATTTGTGGTTCTGTTGACTGTGAGCTGTTGTCTGCTGACGAGTATCCGCAACTTATAAAGGTACTTCTTACCCTACGTGCAACATTGCGGATACTCATATTTTTTAATCAAAAAATTTGATGATATTTTTTGCAATTATATTTTTTTTTTTAGTTTTCCACCGTTGTTAATTTTTAAAAACTCTTAAACTAGTTCACAATGAAAAGAAATGTTATTTTGCTAATGGTAAGCTTTTTTTGCTTTAGTAATCCAAAGTTTGAAGTTGCTGCAGTAGTAGCAGGCACAATTGTAAATTGCCCTGGGGGAGATAAGTATATCTGCTATATAAAAGATGGGCTAGAGGTAAGGAAAGGAAGAGGAAGAACTGAGGTTATTATCAATCCTTAATATGAAAAAGATTCTAATATTTACTTATTCGTTGTTTCTTGCTTTTCTGTTGTTTTTTACATTTGAAAATACAGCGCAGGGTAGAAGAGAGGTTATTAGTTGTCCTTCTGGAGATAAATATGTTTGTATGCATTCTCATGGAGAACTTGGTACAATTTACAGGGGGAAAGGCACAGTGGTAGTTATTCATTGATCAGTATGAAAAAAAGTAAATTGTGGGTATCGGTAGTAATGGTGATTGCTACCGGTTTTTTATTTTCATGTGAAGATAGCTCTAACAAAGGACGCCATGATAGGATTTTTGATGAAGTTGTCCTTGTTGATAGTATGTATTTGGAACTGCCTTTGTACCGAATTCAATTCGATCTGGATACTGGATATGGGTATTATTATCCAGAGAAAATGATTTTTAAATTCGATCAAAAATTCCGTACGCTAGATACCTTGGGTAGGTGGGGGGATGGGCCCAAAGAAAATCTTATGGTGAGAAACTTTCAGATCAATCAATCACGTAGTGTGGAAATTTTTGATTCAGAATTGAATAGGTTTAAAATTCAGGATTTTAATGATTCTGTTTATTTTAGTCATAATTTTAGTAAAAGCATCTTGGGGGGATCATATTTCGGTGATAATAAGTTTATTGTTTGGTCTATTGAAGATAAGGCTAAATTAGTTTTTGATTACATAGATATATCTTCTAATGAAATTAAACCTGTTGAGGAGATAAACATTCTGTTTCGAGAAGATCACTCTGGATTAATTTATGAAGGAGTAGTCAATGTTTCGAGGAATGAGCTATTTTTCACTTCATATTTTGCGAGTTTTATGTTTAAATACAATTTTCAAACTGGTGAAGTAACGCATTCTAAGTATATTCAAGACTTCCCTTTGCCACAGGTCTTAGAAATAGGTTCGGGTGTAATGTTGGACAATGCTGCGGAATTAATTTTGGATAGTTTTATTTATGAAGATAAATTGATTTTAATTTCTAATGTAGGAGAAAGAAAGTTTCCTGGTCAAAGAATCTTGGATGTCTACAATACAAAGTCTTTGAAATATGAGAAATCGTTTCTTTTACCTAAATTGAATGACACTGCTCCAGATGAAGGTTTTTTGCATGTGAATGGTCTTATTGGGATTTTGTATGAAGACTTGGTAGGTATTTTTAAAGTCAAAGACTAGTTTGAAAAAAAGCCCAGAAAATTTTATTTCTGGGCTTTTTTGTTTCTATACCGAACGAACGATATGTACGATTATGATACACATAATATTTTGTTTTATTTTTTAAAATACTGAAAATAAGAATGTTAAGAATTATTTTTTGCTTTGGCACTTGTTTTTCATTAGGGAGGATACCAAACGATTCGGACACAATTAATTCCAACACTAATGAAAATCACGATACAAGTATTCACGATCTTTTTCTTCTTCCTTTTAGGAATGAGCAATCTAGCGGCAAAAGATATGACAGAAATCACAGGTCAGGTAAAAGATCAAAAAGGAGAATCTCTTCCTTTCGTAAACGTCATGTTGATGGACGCCCAAAGCGGATCATTGCTGACTGGAGCTGTGACCGACGAAGCAGGGAATTTCAGAATAGAATCTTCCAAAGGAGGAAAGATGCAGCTTGTAATCTCCTCAATAGGGTTTGAAACTTTCGAGTCTGAATCTTTTGAAATTCAATCTGGTGACAAAAAAGATTTTGGTGCAATCACCATGGAGGAAGAGATAGCAGCGCTTGGAGAAGTGACAGTAAGAGCCACAAGACCTGAAGTAATCATCGAGCCTGACAAAACAACAGTAAACATCGAAGGGACAGTAATGGCTGAAGGCAATACAGCCTTAGACGTCATCGGTAGATCTCCAGGAATATATGTAGATCAAAATGGAGTCATCAACCTCAACGGAAGATCAGGCGTGACTGTGATGATCAATGACCGCCAAACATACATGAGTGCAGAAGATCTGGCTAATTTCTTAAGGGCAATGCCTGCTGACAATATCAAAAGCCTGGAAATCATCAACAATCCCACATCAAGGTTTGATGCTGAAGGTGGCGCTGGAGTGATCAATATCAAATTGAAAAAAAATAACATTGACGGTGTATTTGGAAGTGTTCAGGTAGGAGGTCAGTACAATGGACAATTTGCCCCAAATACAGGAGTGACTGTAAATGCCAAGAAAGGCAAATGGACAAACAATGCAAGTGTCAACTACAGTGAATATGCAGTTTTCAACGATTTGGAAATCAACAGGAATTTCCAGTTGGATGAAGGGATTTCAAATTTTGATCAAGAGAGTAGGATTACGACTAGAAATAGAAACCTGTTTTTTTCGGGAGGGTCTGATTACGAAATCAACAAGAATCACAGTGTGGGCGTGAGCGTACAAGCATCTGGATCAAATGGAAAAGATGTGAGTGCTGCACTTACTGAGGTGTCAAATCCTGGGACTGAAGACAGGAACTTTCTCAGATCCCTGAATGATAGCAAGAATCAAAATAGAAGGGTATTTGCAAACTTCCATTATGTTGGTTTGCTGGATACTTTGGGTACCAAAATTACTACTGATGTTGACTTCACAAATATGAATTCAAATGCTGAGGCTGTGCTTTCAAATGCATATTGGTTGAATCAAGAGGAAAGTCAAGCCGTGAATGATAGAATTAGAAATATAAATAGTATGGATTACAACATCTTTACTGCAAAAGTTGATTTCACAAAACCATTTGGAAAGGGAAGAGTGTTGGAGACAGGTTTGAAAGGAAGTTGGGTGAAATCAGACAATGACCTGGACTTGGCTCGCTCGTTGGAAGAAGCTCCTTACACTCCTGATCCCAATAGCAATAGGTTTGTGTACAATGAAAATGTGTTGGCTGCTTATGCTACATACAAGAGCAAGTTTTCAGACAAGGTGAGTTTTCAGGCTGGTTTGAGAGGAGAGTATTCTGATATTCTAGGGACTTCTGTGACATTGGGCCAAGAAAATTCCCAAAAGTACTTTGATCTTTTCCCTAGTGTATTTGTGCAGCACAAGGTGAGTAAGGATTACCAGATTATTTACAATGCAAACAGAAGAATAACCAGACCAAATTATAGGCTATTGAATCCTTTTGTATTCTACATCGATCCCTTGACTACTGAAAGGGGAAATCCAAACTTGAGACCTCAATATGCACACAATCTTGAAATGAATCACGTAATCAAAGGGGCATATCAATTTAGTCTGGGGTATTCTTTGACCACGGATGTCTTTCAGCAAATCTTCGAACAAGATGAAGAGTCCAGAACTACGACTACTTTCAATGCCAATTTGGATAGGTCACAAAATATAAACTTTAGAGCAATAGTTCCTTTGGAAATCACGCCTTGGTGGAATACCAACAACATGCTTCAAGTGAATTATTCCCAGTGGAAGTCCATGATCGGTGATGCAATGCTGGATGTGTCACAAGTGTCTTACATGATGAGATCTCAGCATAATTTTATCTTGCCAAAAGGATTCAAAGCAGAAATCATCGGCATGTACATGGGGCCAATGCTTTGGGGGCAGGCTACAATTGGAGCAATGGGTGGATTGGATGCTGGTATTACAAAATCATTTGCAAAAGAGAAATTCACACTTACAGTCAACGGAACTGATTTATTGAGGACACAAGTGATAAGGGCAAATGTACAGTTTGATCAGATTGATACCACCTTCAGACAGTATAGAAGCAACCAAGGTGTAAGATTGACTTTGAGGTATAAATTTGCTCAAGGAGAAAGCTTTAGGGTGTCAAACAGAAGTGGAAGTACTGAAGAACGAAATAGATTGGATTAGGTTAATCGAAAAGAAGAAAACTCTTCTGAATTGATCAAGCCCCGAGGATTCCTCGGGGCTTGTTTGTTATCTTCCAGTTCCTGCTTTGATTGTTTTGCCAAAGAATATGGCATTCAAATAAAGCTTGTTGGTGCCAAACCAGAATGCACGAAAATTCGGGTTGTCAACAAAGCCAATAACTTTGCCCTTGCCTACACTTGATACACTGATAGTGGCAGATTCTCTGATCTGATCTAAGTTGAATGGATGGACATATCCACTTGCCAAAGGCTCTGACGTGTAGATCATGGGGTTGGCATATGGGTTCTCGGAAGGGATCAAAAACTGATTCCCGCTTCTGAAACTGTAAAGTTCTGGTGATTCGTATCCGTATCCTATTGGATGTGTATTGTCTAAGCGGACATTGAAAATTGCACCTCCGGTAACTCTAGCGCCAGTTGCATTGTTGAAGTCAGCATAGGATTTTTGGGTTTCAGATTCCTGTATTGTTTCAGTTTTGAATTTGAATGAACCAATACCATTTTGATCGAGCCAAGCAAGTGAAGTGCCTTGAGCTACCAATGTCCCTCCTGCATTTATCCAACTTTTCAATTTCTCAATACCTTCTTTTCCCAAGTCATTGAAATTTCCATTTGGTGCTAAGATGGTATTGTACCTATTTAAGTCAGAGGAGCCGAGTCTTTGTAAAGACAATAAAGTAACTGGGATCTCAAACCTTTGATCCAGTAAATGCCATATTTCTCCAGCTTCACTACTGGAGACACCACCATCTACCAGAAGTGCTATCTTGGGAGTGTCAAGCACATCTAAGCTAGGTGATCCAAGGTTGATTCCCTTTGTGTTGCTGCTGTTGATAGCATAGATTTCTATTCCTGTTGATTTGGCAACAGCCTGAAGGTCTGCATAGAAATCGTTATCATTCACCTTACTTTGACCTTTGTCGACAAAGATGCTTCCTCTTTTGAATTTCAAGCCATCATTTGACTCAAGCTCTGCATGGCTTACTCTTACGAGATAGCCTTTTTTCAATAATTGATAAGCGGCTTTTGGGGCATAATACTCTCCCCATTCAAAAGCATAAGTTTTTGCACCAGCATCACCATTCACTTTTCCTTCACTCAATTTATGGGATTTGCTGACTTGTTCCACACTTGCCAAATTGAGTATCCGACTGCTCAAAGCTACGTAATTCATATTAAAGGCCATTGGCATGGTCCAAGCTGAGACATCATAAAACAAACTGTCTTGGAAATCAGTCCTAGTTTCAAATATTCCTTTGATCAATCTGTATTGAGGTTGGTTTAGCGGTACGATATAAGCTTTCTCTTTTTTGAATTCAACCCCATTCACAGTGATATCCTCCATCAAGCTGTAAAGATCAATATCATGCTGTAGGATAAGGTCGGCTAAATGATATCCTCTTCCTGCGTCTTCCTGTGTTCCAAAAATGAAAGCTTTATCAGTATCAAGATCTGATTCTGTTTTTGCCTCTTTGTAAAAGTCTTTCAAATAGGTATTTAATTCTTCCCTGAGCTCTTTGGCAGCTTTTATTGAAGATAGTGTAGTGTTGAATTGATTCTTGATGGTAAATTCGAATTTTAGCGGACCGTAGATACTCTCTTGCAAGTGACCACGAGAAGAAGCTTGCTCAAACAAGATTCCTATTGAGCCCTGTACATCTGGGTAAGTTGAGCCTTTTCCGTAGTTGAAATCATCAAAATCCTCCTTGCTGTAATAGAGTGAACCGATGCTATCCAAGGAGTGTGCATGATACCTGCTGATTTTTTCGGTGAGTTCAAAATTCCTTTTTGGAGTCAATGGGTGGTTTCTACTTGGTACACCAGGTTGGAAAAAGTATGTGCTATTTGCTCCCATTTCGTGAAAATCCAATTGAATGTTTGGCAACCAATCTTGAATGACAGCGACCCTATTTCTTGATTCAGGATGTTGGACAGGTAACCAGTCTCTATTAAGGTCAAACCAATAGTGGTTTGTACGACTTCTTGGCCAAGGTTCATTGAGCTCCCTATTCGCTGGATCACCATTAGGTGTAGAGCTTTTGTTTGAATTGACCCAAGAAGCAAATCTATTTACACCATCGGGATTGAGGGATGGGTCGATTAAGATGATCATGTTTTCCAAATCAGGTGCCACATCTTTCGATGCAGCAAAATGATAGGCTGCCAGCAAGGAAGCGTTGACAGCTGAAGCTTCATTTCCATGGACTGAATAGCCAGCATATACCACTACAGGCATATCTTTGGTATTCAGGTTTACGTTTGGAAGTCTCATCTTTTTTCTTTCAGACTTGATTTCCCCGATTTTGGAATGGTTTGAAGGACTCGTAATCGTCAAAGTCAGCTGTGGTCTCATTTCATAAGTTCTGCCGATTACTTCTACTGTAACCCTATCTGATGCAGCAGCGAGGGCATTCATATACATTACAACTTGGTCATAAGATGCATGCCACTCACCTACTTCAAAACCCAATACATCCTTTGGAGTAGGGATATTAGGGTCATAGAAGTGATTGTCAGGAAGGTAATACGAAAGGTCTATTTGAGAATAACCCAACGTAGAATTGAAAAAAAGAAAGATGGTAAAGCATCTTGTTAAGATATTTTGCGGCAATATTTTCATTTTTATTTATTAGTTGGCTGTAGTTTCAAACTATTTTTTGTAGATTCGATTCATTAGAATTTAAGCTTAAATTTCCAAACATGGAATATGTCTCCCCTAGTTCAATGAATTTAATTGTGCCAAATGCAGTTTTCTTTGCATTTGCACTTTATGCTATACTATGGCTGTGGTGTATTGTTGACTTATTAAGATCCGAATTTAAGGATAAATCAGTAAAGATGCTTTGGGTATTACTCTTGATTTTTGCAAATCCATTGGCACCATTTGTTTATGGCCATTTAGCACGCAAACAAAAACTTAGATATAGATGAATTTATTGATAATTGGAGGGGTAGGCGGAGCCGGTCTTTTGATATTTGGTTTTCTAGCCTTTGTGTTCTTTATTTTTTGGGTTGTCACTATAATTGATATAGTTAGATCTAATTTTCAAGATCCGAATATGAAATTGATTTGGATTTTGATAGTCATATTTACAAATCCAATAGGGACTATTATCTATTGGATAATTGCGCCAAATCAAAAGATTAATAATTTTAACAGATTTAATTAAAAGCTATGTTTGGATTAGGAATAATAGGATTATTGATTTACGCATATACTATATATGACGTATTGACAAGAAGGTTTGGTACAGGGAGTGATAAAATTGTTTGGATTTTGGTGGTGTTGTTTTTGCCATTGCTCGGCACTATCCTTTGGTTTCTTTTTGGTAGAAAAGGGACTAGTTGAAATAGGAAATCTAGCAGTGTCTCATCCTGAAATAGATGATAGTTTTCTGTTAACTTCTCAATATTTCCAGTCACGTCTTGAAAATAGTTGACACTTTTTTTATTGATTTTTCTTTATTTTCGCTAGCCATTCAATTGCCCCGTCTGGTCAAAAGTGGATCAGATATTTACCATTGCATTGGGTTGAAACCCAATGTTATTGTCAGTTGCCCTTACAGGGCATATTCTCATTTCTTTGTCAGTACATTACACTCCTGTCTCTTGTCTTGCTTTACACCTCTCGTCTCAAATGAACAGGTTCAATTTTCAGTCCCTTGATCCTCCCTTTGAGAATGTTTTTTCCAGTGCTTCTTCCAGCGTTGGGTATCGGAATTTAAATCCTGCTGCTTCTATTTTTTTTGAACTGACTTTATTTCCTCCCAATACCATTTGTGCCATTTCACCCAGCACTATTTTCAATAAAAATCCAGGCACTCCTATATTGACAAACATTTTGTCAATTTTCTTTGCAGCAATTTCTGTTACTGTTTTGTTAGTAGCTGGTTGTGGACCAACGCCATTGAAAACTCCCGATAAGGTTTCGTTTTCCACAGCGAAAACAAACATCCTTGCTAAATCCTCAATTTGTATCCAACTCATCCATTGCTCTCCCGAACCCAGTGGTGCTGCAACGGGCGGCTTCATCATTTCTTTTAGTGCACCGCCAGCTTTATCAAGCACAATTCCAATTCTCAACATAACGGTTCTCAAACCAAGATCTTCCATTCGTTGACTTTCATTCTCCCAAGCAATCACTACTTGTGACAAAAAATCATTGCCTTTTGGACTGTTTTCTGTGATCAAATTGTCTCCTGTATCAAAACCATAATAGCCAACAGCACTCGCAGCTACGAAGGTTTTTGGCTTTTTCTCTGCTTTGGATATTGCTTCGGAAAGGATTTGGGTGGAGTGGGTACGGCTGTGGAGGATTGCCTGCTTCCGTTTGGCAGTCCAGCGGCTATCTGCTACCCCTTCACCTGCAAGGTGTATGATTGCGTCTGCCCATTCTATGGCATTTTCATCAATTTTCATAGAATCCAAATCCCAAAAAAATGATTTTTGTTCGTATTTGTCTGGGGATCTACTGAGCCAAGCGACCGTATATCCTTTTGTTTCAAGGTGTGCAGTGATTCTTTTTCCTACCAATCCCGACCCTCCAGTTATTAATATGTTTTTCATGACTTTTTGTTTTCTTATGTGCTTAATTAATAAAATCAATTATTAGCGACTTTGTTTAAGAATAGAAGTTAACCATTTCTACCACGGAAAAAAAGCCTTCTCTAATTTAGCTTTAGAAGCATTCTTTTCTATTTTTGTGAAGTATAGGTGATGGGGTTCCACCTTCAACCGCCCATTTTTGGTGCTGATGACTCCTACTTCAACTTTATTTATTTGTCTTCTGTTGCGTTTATTTCTTCAGAAGAATTCATCATTAGCTTATGTTGGAGCAGGTTATGGCACAATTGAAAATCAAAGAGTTTACAAGACAAGAGTTTTTCCCAAGTATCCAATTTACCGCCAAATGGCTTTTTTTGGCCAGTTTGATCGGGTTATTGGCAGGGTCTGCATCCGCAGGTTTTTTGGTTTCGCTTCACTGGGTGACTGAATACAGGGAAGACAACATGTGGATCATTGCGCTTCTTCCTTTGGGGGGATTACTGATCGGCTGGACTTATCACCAATATGGTCAAGACGTAGTAAAAGGCAATAATCAGCTTTTGGAAGAGTTTTACAATCCGCAGAAAACCATCCCCCTTAGGATGGCACCTTTGGTATTGTTAGGAACATTGGTTACACATCTCTTTGGAGGGTCAGCAGGCCGAGAGGGTACTGCTGTTCAGATGGGTGGTGCAATAGCTGACCAATTTACCAAATGGTTTAAATTGACGAAGGAAGATCGAAGAATCATCATCACGATTGGAGTAGCGGCAGGATTTTCTTCAGTTTTCGGTACGCCATTGGCTGGAGCTGTTTTTGCATTGGAGTGGTTGGTAATAGGGAGAGTTCGCTATGAATCGATATTGCCAGCGTTTATTGCAGCCTTTGTGGCACATTATGCCTGTGCAGAGTTTTGGCAAGTACACCATACAGAATATGAAATCCCGTTTGTGCCAAAAGTAGATTTGATCAATTTATTGCTAATTATCCCAGCAGGGATTTGCTTTGGATTAGCAGGAAGGCTGTTTGCCAAGGCAACACACTTTTGGTCAAAAGTTTTTAAAAAATATATTTCTTACCCTCCTTTGAGGCCAGTTGTTGGGGGTGTAATGGTGGCCCTCATCGTCTTCGCAATGGGAACTACCAAATATATTGGCTTAGGTGTTCCAACTATCGTCGATGCTTTTTCCGAGGATTTGCCTTGGTATGATTTCTTGGCAAAAATAGGAATGACTTCATTGACCCTTGGGGCAGGATTTAAGGGAGGAGAAGTGACACCTTTATTCTATACAGGAGCAACTCTCGGCAATGCACTTGCTTATCTGATTCCATTGCCTATAGCACTGTTGGCAGGAATGGGATTTGTGTCAGTATTTTCTGGTGCTACAAATACACCTTTGGCATGCACACTGATGGGAATAGAACTTTTTGGTGCAGAATCAGGGATTTTTATAGGAATAGCATGTGTTACAGCCTATGTTTTCAGCGGACATTCCGGGATTTACAATTCGCAGCTCACAGGATCTTCTAAAGGAAAAAAATTGGGAAAAGAGAGTCAAGAGACTTGAGGTGATTCGGTGGGTTAGAAGCGAGAAGACCAGATATAGGAGACACAAGATGCAATAGTCACGACAGAGAAGTGAGAAGTGTCATTTTCTGTGAGAAATAATTGGAAAATGTAACCTTCGAACCTACGACCCTTCCAATCTTCCAATTTTCCAATCTTTAGAACCAAGTCCAAAGAACAAATACCACCCATATTGCTAGACCTACCCAACCTTCCAACCTTATAACCTTCGAACTAATCTTCCAATTTTTTAATTTTCCAATCTTTAGAACCAAGTCCAAAGAACAAATACCACCCATATTGCTAGACCTACCTAACCTTCCAACTTTGCAGCCTTGCAACCTTCCAACTAATCTCCCAATCTTTTAGCCCCGATAACATTCATGAATTTTGGATATTAACAGCATGGGTTTAGCATACTTCTAAAGTTTGTTTATCTTTGTCCACTTTAATAAAATCAATCTAAATCATGCTTAGATCTCATACTTGTGGAGAGTTACGTCTCACAGATGTCAATACAGAAGTTACGCTTGCCGGCTGGGTTCAGCGCGTTAGAAATAAAGGGGGACTTTTATGGGTGGATCTGCGGGATCGCTATGGAGTCACCCAATTGATTTTTGAGGAAGGTTCTACAGATAAATCACTTTTGGAAAAAGCAGCCTCACTTGGTCGTGAATTTGTTATCCAGGCGAGTGGTAAAGTAATAGAGAGAACTTCCAAAAATGATAAGATTCCAACAGGGGCTATCGAAATAAAGGCAGAAACACTAGAAGTTTTGAACGCTGCGAAAGTACCGCCATTTATCATCGAAGATGAAACAGACGGTGGAGATGAGCTTCGAATGAAATATAGATACCTAGATCTAAGGAGAAATGTAGTTCGTGAGAAGTTACAGTTGAGGCATCGCATGATGCAGGAAACCAGAAAATACATGGATGCTCAAGACTTCATCGAGGTGGAGACTCCAGTATTGATCAAGTCCACGCCCGAAGGAGCAAGGGACTTTGTGGTGCCATCTAGGGTTAATCCAGGGGAGTTTTATGCTTTGCCACAATCTCCACAGACCTTCAAGCAATTGCTGATGGTAAGTGGTTTTGATAGATATTTTCAGATTGTCAAATGCTTCAGGGATGAAGATCTAAGAGCAGATAGACAGCCTGAGTTTACGCAGATAGATTGCGAAATGTCCTTTGTGACACAAGAAGATATCCTCAGGACTTTTGAAGGCTTGGTGAGGCATTTGTTCACCAATGTCAAAGAGGTTCAGTTGGGAGAAGTAGAGAGGATGACATTTGCCGATGCTATGAAGTACTACGGCAATGACAAGCCTGACTTGAGGTTTGACATGAAGTTTGCTGAATTGAATGATGTTGCACAAGGGAAAGGCTTCGCGATTTTTGACCAAGCAGAATTGGTAGTCGGCATCTGTGCCACAGGGGCAGGGGAATATACCAGAAAGCAAATAGATGCATTGACAGAATGGGTCAAAAGACCGCAAATCGGTGCCAAGGGATTGGTTTATGTCAAATGCAATGAGGATGGAACTTACAAATCATCAGTTGATAAATTTTACAATCAAGAAGACCTGAAAGCTTGGGCCGAGAAAGCTGGAGCAAAAGTCGGGGATTTGATTTTGGTATTGTCAGGCGATGCAAAGTCCACCAGAAAACAAATGTCAGAACTCCGTCTAAAAATGGGCGAAGATTTGGGTTTGAAGGATAGAAATGTTTTCAAACCACTTTGGGTTGTTGATTTTCCACTTTTGGAATGGGATGAAGAAACCCAAAGATTCCATGCCATGCATCATCCATTTACCTCTCCAAAGACGGAAGATATTCCATTGTTGGAAACAGACCCAGGGGCAGTTCGAGCAAATGCTTATGACTTGGTCATCAATGGAGTGGAAATCGGTGGAGGTTCCATCAGGATTCACGACCGACCGACCCAACAGTTGATGTTCAAACATCTAGGCTTTACTGAAGAAGAAGCACAGAAGCAATTCGGGTTCTTGATGGAAGCTTTCGAATATGGAGCACCACCACATGGAGGGATTGCATTCGGGTTTGATAGATTCTGCGCTATTTTTGGCGGATCGGATTCTATCAGGGATTACATTGCATTCCCAAAAAACAATTCTGGAAGAGACGTAATGATCGATTCCCCAAGTACCATTGCCGACGAGCAGTTGAAAGAATTGTCTATTCAGGTGGAGTTGAAAAAGGCTTGAGAATTTATTTGAGTAAAAAAAAGAGGAGGGGCTTTATAGCCACTCCTCTTTTGTTATTGGTTTATTGTATTTCTAAGCCTAAAAGAGTATTTGAGGTGCCAGATTTATTGCCTTTGAAAATCAACAATTTATTTCCTTCTAGCGCTATAATTTCATACTCAACCACCCCTTCGTATTTTTCTTTTTTGAAACTTTCATCTTTATTTCTTATGTTAATAAAGATTTTACCATTTCTTTCTTCCAAAGGTTCGTCTAAGTTGAAATTAATTATTTCATTTAAGTCGTTGTAGTTCATTTTCCAACTATTCCTTGAATAGGTCTTTTCCATTTTTAATAACAACTTCTTTCCATCAATCGACTTGCTAATATCAGAAATATTCAAATTGTTTTCTTTATAAATTGTAGCTGAATACATAGAAGTTTTTGAAAAAACAGAATTTTCAATATTTCTATAATTTATGTATAAATGGCTTGCTCCTTTTATTGAAGCCTCACTTTTTAATTTGCGGAGAGCTCTATTGTTTATGGTATTTATAGGAGAAATGGAAAAAACACCTTTAGCTTTTGAAAATATTAAATCCCCTTTTTGAAAGTCTTTAGCTTCCTCTAAATTGTCCAATATTTCGATTTCTTCTGGTGGAGTATATCCTTGAATATTCCAACTTTCTATTTGTGCAACTAATAATTGACTGAAAAAAGTCATGATGATGGTAAATAGGAGTGTTTTTTTCATAATATTTTTGTTTGTTAAATGTTACGGCGATAATAGTTAGGGGGTTGTTATATTAATTGATAATAATTTTGAATTTTTCATTAAGAATTCCTTTACTTCAGAAAGTTTGAAAAAGAAACTATAATTTTACTTTTATAAAAGTAGTTTAATCAATCAACATAATGCGCCCTTATTCCCATTACAATTAATAATTGAGCAAGCAGATAGGTGCCCATGACCAAGACGCCAGATTCGGGAAAGGATTTGAAAAACATATTTAAAGCTAAAATCCCATCAGAAATCATAAAGAATAATGCACCAACAAACACTTGCCAAAAACTGGCAGGGTTTGTTTTTTTGAAGCGCTCTCGGGCAGTTGTCACCATAGTCAATATCACAAGCATATAGATTATCACAGGGATTTTCATTTCTCCCAGATTGGGATTTACTAAATAGTAAACAATGACAGCGGGAAGATATATGGGTAGATTATAAAGAAATAGCCTGATAAAATTCACTTGACCTATTTCAAAAGGCTTTGTTTGGCTCAGCTTGAAGCTAATGACATAACAAATGTGTGCCATCAAAAAAGCGCCAAGCCCATAGAGGAACAGTTGGGGAAATAATAAAAGCACATCGCCCATCCATGAAAAAAGCAATGCACCTACCATTGTTTTTCTCAGAATTGTCCCCGATAAGTTTTTGCTGATTTGATGAAAATAGATGGCAAGAGGGATTATGATCAAAGGTTTTGAGTAGATTCTCATGTTCATATCGCCTTGTGCGGTCAATGCTAGGTCTATAATTCCCGCTATTAAATAAAGGTATAACCAATATATATTTCTGTTTTTCATAAGTCTCTAGAAATTATAATTAGGTCATAGATATGGCCCAATTGAACCTAAAATTAAAAGGTTTTTAAAGAATTCAAGAACAATTGATCTTCAAATTATCTAAGGGGTATGATTAGAGGTTCGATTGACCTCATAGGAGTTCTGCTTCAAGTGAAACTTCTGAAACTACAATGAGTAGTTTTGTTTGAAAAGAGGAGATTAAATTTCAACCTTCAAAACAACTCAAAACTACTTAACATTCCGATAAAGAAAACTTAACACGAGATGAAGGAAACAAACTTAATTTCAAAATAAAGGGTGATTTACTGGGTTTAAACCGTTTGAAATACAAAAAAACGAGAGAAAAGAAAATTTCCTTCTTTTTTCAATGTTAAGAAATTGTTAAGTAATATTGTGAAATAATGTTAAAACTTAACAATTACAAAAAAAAATACTTGTCTAAGTCCTATACATTTGTACTCGGAAAAACTAAGTAAATCCTAAAACTGAAATTTTAAATTTTCCACAAAAAAC
Organism: Belliella calami; assembly: GCF_022549695.1. GTDB lineage: Bacteria > Bacteroidota > Bacteroidia > Cytophagales > Cyclobacteriaceae > Belliella > Belliella calami. Next base: position 174,878 of record NZ_JAKZGS010000003.1, read on the forward strand.
AAAAATTATGAGGCAATCATTACTTAAGAGTCTATTTGCTTTTGCACTTGTCGTATTTGCGATAGGAACTGCATTAGGGCAAGTAACAACGAGTTCTATTCAAGGAATCGTTTCAGACGCATCTGGAGAAACACTTCCAGGTGCAAATGTCGTTGCTGTACACGAGCCATCTGGCACTCGTTACGGTGCTGTAACCAATTTAGAAGGTAGGTTTTCGTTACCTAATTTAAGAATTGGTGGACCTTACACTATCCAAATTAGTTTTATCGGGTTTAGAACTCAGTCTTACACAGGAATTGTGTTGAAATTGGGTGAGCCATATTCATTAACGGTGAACTTAGATGATGATAGTGAGGATTTGTCAGAAATAATTGTGACAGCATCAAGAACAGGGGATTTCACTTCTTCTAGAACAGGTGCAGCTACAAATATCAGCAATGAACAAGTTAATTCACTTCCAACTATTAATAGAAGTCTTACAGATTTTACAAGGTTGACTCCCCAGTCAAATGGAAATAGTTTTGCAGGACGTGATGGTAGATATAACAATGTTCAAATAGACGGTGCAAATTTTAATAACGGATTTGGGCTTAGTGATGGTTTATTGCCAGGAGGAAGATCCCAGCCAATTTCCCTTGATGCTATTCAAGAGATAACTGTAAATATAGCTCCATATGATGTAAGACAAAGTCAATTTACAGGAGCTGGTGTAAACGCAGTGACAAGAAGCGGGACTAACCAATTTGAAGGTTCTGCATTCGGTTTTTTTAGAAATCAAAATTATAGTGGCAGAAGGGTAGGTGATTTAGAGTTAGATGAACAAAATCAGGCTTCAACAAAAATTATGGGCTTTAGATTAGGTGGACCAATTATTAAAAATAAATTGTTCTTTTTTGTTAATGCAGAGCAAACAATAAATGAGGGAACTAACCCAGGGGCTGTTAATCTTTGGAGACCTTCTCAAGATGGCATTGCAAATCCTGATAATAACATCTCTAGAACCCGTGAATCAGATCTAATTGCAGTTAGAGATCACCTTATCAATACTTGGAATTATGATCCAGGGAGATATCAAGGATATGCAAACGATGCAGGAGACAAAAGCACATCTATATTTGCTAGGCTAGATTGGAATATCAACGAAAAACATAAATTTGCTGCAAGATTTAGTAGCGTAAGAGGAACTCGATCATCACTAGTAAATGGTAATTCTGGCCCAAGACCAAGGTCAGCTGTAAATAGAGTAAGTGACCAGTCCATTGCATTTGAATCAACTCAGTATGGTACTGATGACATTGTAGACTCTTATGCAGTCGAATTGAGCAGTTACTTCTCTCCAAAACTATCAAACCAATTTATCGGAACCTACTCAAAAATTCAAGCAACAAGATCTACTTTTAGCAATAGATTGTTTCCTACAATTGATATTTATACAGATATAGTAAGAGACCCTGTAACTGGTACTCCAACAACTGATGGAACTAATTACATTACAGCTGGTTATGATCCATTTACGTTCGGAAATGATGTCATAAATAACAACTTCAATATTGTTAATAATTTAACCTACGTAGAAGGTAAGCATGAAATAACTGCAGGTGTAGCCTTTGATTCCCAAACTTTCGGAAATCAATTCTTAAGAATCGGAGCTTCCTATTACAGATATGCCTCTGTTGATGATTTTCTTTCAACTGGTACTCCAAATGAAGTAGCCCCAATTATGTTTGGAGTTACTTACCCATATGAAGGTGCTGATACTTATGGCGGAATTACTCTTGGACAAGCTAGTATCTATTTGCAAGATAAAATTAGCATTTCTCCAAAGTTCGAATTAACAGCTGGTTTAAGAGCCGAGGCTCCATTATTCTTGAATCAATTGACTACAAACCAATCAATCGATGACTTGGAGTTCAGGTCAATTGATGGAGGTACGAAAAATTATAAATCAGGAGAATGGCCAAAAACTAGAATAAACCTGAGTCCAAGAGTTGGGTTTAATTATGATGTCTTTGGTGATGGCAAGCTTAAATTAAGAGGTGGTACAGGTATTTTCTACGGTAATATTCCGTTTGTTTGGTTCACAAACATGCCTTCAGGTGCAGGTGGATATCAGAACAATGTAGAGCCTAATAGCTATGGGGAAATTTCTGATTGGATCGGTGGAATAAGATTCAATGAAGACCCATATTTTTGGCCAAACAATCCTCCTGCTGGTTCAGAAGATGTTTTCTTGACAAGCCCTCAGGGAGGAGCTCCAGGAACTATTGCCTTAGTAGATGATGAATTTAAAATGCCAAGTGTTTGGAGAACTAGTTTTGGATCTGATTTCCAAGTTCCAAATACCCCCATCACTCTTACAGGCGATTTGATGTACACACGAGATGTAAATGCAGTTTATCAATTCTTGGCGAATAGAGCAGACGCAACACAATTTTTTAATAATGGAAATGATAATAGAGAATTTTATCCAGGACCTGGTGGAGCACCTAGATTCAACCCCGCAATAGGTCCTAATAATGTGTTTATACTTTCAAATACACAAGAAAAAGGTAACATAGTAAATGCAACTTTTGGTGGAACAATTAATTCAAATAGAGGTTTGTTTGGTTCATTGTTTTACACTTACACTTATGCAGATGAAGTATCGAGTAACCCAGGTTCTTCAGCTAATTCAGCATTTGCAGGTCCAAACATTAATAATCCAAACCAACAAATGCTCTACAATTCCTTCTTTGCTGTTCCTCATAGAGTAGTTGGAAGTTTGTCATATAAGTTGAACTACTTGAATCATGCTTCTACAACTTTCTCTATTTTCTATAATGGAGCACATCAAGGTAGATTTAGCTATAGATACACTAATGATATCAATGGTGATGGTATTAACTCTGATTTGCTATATGTACCAGCCAATGACAGCGAAATAAATTTTGCGGATATTGTTATCGATGGTCAAGTCAGATTTACAGCTGCCCAACAATTGGAAGCTTTCAACGAGTTTGTTGATAACGATCCGCACTTAAGCAAAAGAAGGGGTCAGTATGCTGAAAGGAACGGTAACCTTATCCCTTGGTTAAATAGATTTGACATTAGAATCTTGCAAGACCTATATACAAATATTGGGAGTAGAAAAAACACTCTTCAATTAAGTTTGGATATTATGAATTTTGGCAATATGCTAAATTCTGATTGGGGTATTGCTACTGGATTTAATAATGCTCAAAATTTATTGGTTCCAGCAGGAATTCAACAAAATGGACCTTCAACATTTAGAATGACAACTGTTACTGAAGATGGTCAACTTGCTTTGCCAAAAACTCCATTTAGAGATATTACCACAATTGGAACAACTTGGAACATGCAAATAGGTTTAAGATATATATTCTAATTGTTTAGAATGAAACACCTAATTCTTAAAAACCCTCAAGCAATTGAGGGTTTTTTTTATGCCTTTTTTCTCTTTTTCAAAACCAATTCTTTTTTTGATACCATTTCCATCACATTTTTCTATCTTCATACATTAATTCTATGGAGCCAATTTTTCAAAATAATAAAATCGATCGGACTATCTGGGCTGAGGGTAGAGAATGTCTCTATTTTAGTGGCACTTCCTATTTGGGAATGTCTGCATCTGATGCTTTTGCTTCTTATGTCAATATTGGGATGCAACAATTTGGCCTTTCCCATGGATTGAGTAGGATAAATAATGTCCGACTGAAAATCTACCAGGATTTCGAATTGTTTTTCGCAAAAAATGCCGGGGCTGAAAACGCTTTGGTTTTTAGCAGCGGCTTTCTGGCAGGTCATGCTGCCACTTCATTTTTGGAAAATGAAGTAGATGCGATTTTTATAGCTCCTGATACGCATCCAGCTGTTCTTCCCAATTCCTACAAAAAGCATATTTACCCAAATGCCAAAAGCTGGATCCATGCTTGTCAGGAATTCGATAAGAATAACTTCGGTAAAAAACTTCTGATTCTTGCAAATGCAGTGGATGCTCTTAAGCCTGAAATCCACGATTTTTCTTGGATTGAAGCGCTTTCAGGTAGAAATGAATACATGCTTTTGATTGATGATAGCCATGCTTTTGGAACTACCGGTATTGATATTTTTGGGACATATAGCAAATGGAAAAAACTCCCTGTAGAACTCTTGATTTCTGGGTCTTTAGGGAAGGGCTTGGGAATTCCAGCAGGCATCGTACTGGGAAGCGAAAAGATTATCGAAAAACTCTCCCAACAAGCAATTTTCAGGGGAGCTTCTCCACCACCACCTGCATACCTTTGGGCTTTTTTGAATGCACAAACGCTATATCAAAACCAACATAAAAAATTAAAACACAATATCAGTTTTTTTAAATCCATTGCAAGCGGGCTGAATTTGCAGACTTGTGATCATGACTTTCCTGTCTTTCGACTTTTTGTTGAGGACATTACACAGAGACTCTTGAATAATGACATCGTCATTTCTTCCTTTCCATACCCAAGCCCATCCGACCCAGCTGTCCACAGACTAGTAATCTCTGCTTGGCATGAAGAAAAGGACTTGTTGGACTTGAAAGCCGCTTTGGAAGCTGCTGTTTAACCACAGAGCTCACGAAGGTTTCACCAATGAATAAAATCCTCTCCACAATCTTCCAATCTTCCAATCTTAAAAATTTTTAATCTACCAACCGCCCAATCACTCTGGCCCTTCCACTCTTTATCCCAAAAAATGTAAATAGCAGCGTGCAAACGAGCATCAAGTAGATTAGATGATCCCAATCGCCGAAAATATCGAAAGCAACACCAAACAACAAGGGGCCTAGGGCAGCTAGATAGTAGCCAGCTGACTGAGACATTCCTGATAAGGAGGCAGTCACTTTTTCCGATCCTGTCCTCAATCCTATAAGCGTATAGGCTAAGGAAATACTCGAACCTAAACCCAATCCTACCAACGTCAAACCCACATAATTCACCCAAAGGGTATGAATAAACAAGGAACTGAATCCGATCAGATACATGCTTCCCAATACCAAGATAATCCCAACTTGATCCTTGAACTTGACTGCAATAATTGGAGAAATAAATGTTCCAAGCAAACCCACCACCTGCATCAATGATATCAAAAGTCCAGCTTCTACAGGGCTCAACCCTCTGGAAATCATCATGTCAGGCAGCCAGGCTACCAACGTGAAAAATAGCAGCGACTGAATCCCCATAAATAAACTCACCTGCCATGCCAACCTGGATTTCCAAACATTGATTTTGATTTCATTTGCATGGATATCGATTATTGGTTTAGGGAATTTCGTTTGTGGTGCCCACATAAGGATCCCCATCAAGATCAAAATCCCCCAAGATAAAAGAGAGCCCTGCCATCCAAGATTCAAGTCAATAGCCAATGGGGCACTGATCCCCGAAGCGATCGCTGCCGTTAGTGTCATTCCAGTAGTGTAAGATGCTGTTACGATTCCAATTTTTTGAGGGAGTCTATTTTTGATCAATGGAATCAGAAGCACATTGCAGATCACAATGCCAATTCCAGTCAGTCCTGTCCCAATGTACAACCAATGTGAACCTCCCAAAACCCTTACAATCGATCCTATCAGTAAGATGAATAGCGCCAATAAAATCGCTTGAGAATTACCTAATTTTTTGCCAATAGCGGCTGAAAACAGTGAAAATGTAGCAAAAGTCAACAATGGCAATGTGGTCAAAAAACCAGCCCATCCGTTGGACAAACCAAGGTCTTCTCTGATCAATGGAATCAATGGACCCACAGCAGTGATGGACGGACGGAGGTTGAAAGCAACCAACATAATTCCAAGAAATAGAAATCCAGAATTTTTGTAAAGAGGCTGTGAAGCTTGTTTTGTTGACATGATTTTTATTTGACTCGCAATTTGCAAAAAAATAAGGTTCGTGCGAAGGTTTTTCCTTCATTCACGAACCGTTATTGTTGTTAAGAGCTTTTTGTTAACCGTTGCCGTCTGATTAACTATTCGTCTCTACCAAATCCTTCACACAAGCTACCCAAGTGTCATTTGAATTCAAGCTTGGCACCAAATCCCATTTTTCTCCTCCTAACTCCTCAAATTCTTCTTTGTATTCCTCACCTACTTCTACGGTGGTTTCGAGACAATCTGCTACAAAAGCAGGAGAGAATACAAGCACTTTTTTGATTCCTTTCTCTGCCAATTCTTTGATTACATCTTCTGTGTATGGCTTGATCCAAGGGTCTTTTCCTAGTCTTGATTGAAAGCATGTCATCACCTTTTCTTCAGGAAGACCAAGCTTCGCTGCAAGCAGTCTCGTCGTGTGGAAACACTGTCCCCGATAGCAGAATTGATTTTTCTTGGTGTAGTTGCTACAGCACTTATCAGAAAGCTGACAGTATCCATCGACAGATCCTTTTCGGATTTGTCTTTCAGGGAGTCCATGATAGGAGAAAAGATACATGTCATATTCATCTTTCGCCATCATATCCCTTCCCAACTCAGCCCAAGCTTCCAAAAACAAGGGGTGCTCGACAAAATTGTTGATGAAAGTGATATTTGGAATTATTTGCCATGTTCTGGCTATTTCCATCACCCGGTCGGCCACAGAACCATTTGTAGCAGATGCGTATTGAGGGAAAAGAGGCAATACAATGATTTTTTGAACATTGGCTTTGTTCAGTTTATTTAGCCCATCCTCTATGCTTGGAGTTTGATACCGCATCGCCATTTCTACAATGTATTTCTCAGGATCTAGTTTAGGGATCAGTTTATCTTTCAAGTCTTGCGTGTGGAAAAGCAATGGTGATCCTCTATCCGTCCATAATTTACGGTATTCTTTTGCTGATTTTGGAGCGCGAAAAGGAGCAATGATCAAATTCACCAACATCCATCTCGGAATAAATGGAAAGTCAATCACCCTTCCATCCATCAAAAATTCCCTTAAATATTTTCTAACATCCCCAGTAGCGGTGCTGTCGGGTGTTCCAAGATTTACTAATAGGACGCCTATTTTTGCTTTATTTTTAGTCATAATGAAGGTATATACGAGAAGAATTCTTATTCAGAACCAAAAATACACCCTTTGGTTAGAAATATACCATTGAAAAAGTCAATCTTACTTAGATAGGTCTGATAATTTGAGTTTATGAAGGTTTTTGATACGAAGGCACAAAGAGGATTTATGTCCTACTCCAAGGTCTGTGTTCACATAGACTTTTTTAAGACTATCCCACTAATAGTGTAAGTTCCACTCCAAGGTCTGTGTCTTCACAGACCTTTTTATAATGCTCTAACCAAAGAATATGTCTCAGCCAAAGTCTGTATCCTCACAGACCTTTTCATAAGAATATGTCTTTCAGATTTTTTATGTTAAAACTTGTACTGTGTCAAAAGGGAAATGGCTTGTGGGGACACAAGCCATTGTGTCAGAGTTTTGTTTTATAATACCTTTGTAGCGAATACTTCACGTTTACTTGCCAACTGATTTTCCTACCTCAGAAAGCATCTTCGAATCAAAGTCCCCTTTGAGTTCAATAATGATAAAGTCGCTGTTTTTGTCATTTACCATCAGTACGATGTCATTGATTTTTGAATTTCCTTTGGTGTAGATCATGACATTGTTGTTTTTTTCGCTCACCTCCATCATCAGATCAAACTTCTCTTTTTCCAAGCCTTTTTGAAGCCCCATAAACTCAGCTTTTGAGCTGGCAACAGCTGGGAGTTTAAAGAATTTTACTTTTTCGAGAGATTTTGTAAGCAAAGAGGATTGGTCTTCGTCCAAGTTGATGTTGAAACCTTTGGCAAAATTCATAAAGTTTCCACCGAGATCCATGTGGAAGAAGTCAGGGTTGCTTTTGTGTTTTTGGTACAATGCCTCTACCGATTTGCTTTGTGCAAAAGAATTTTGGGCGATAAGTACAAAGAATGCTGCGAATACTATAAGGTACTTTTTCATGATGTTGAAATTATTTGTTTAGTGTGTTTTGTAGTTGAAATTTCAGCCTGTCCTTTTCTTTGGTTTTTGGCTTGTATTTGAAATAAAGAAGTTCGTAATTCTCTTTACCTGTAGCTAAAAAATAAACTTCTTCTTGTTCTATAGAGCCGTTTGAGAACATGTAGAAAATTTCCTCTCCATCGAATTTTTCAAAAACAGGTATGTAATTATCAGAAACAGATTCTCTTAATAATTCAGCTAGAAATTTCCCAGAGACTTGGTTTTTTAAATAAGTTGCAGAGACTAATTTCTCAAAATTCTTAAAGTCAATCACAAGCTCAGAATTATCCTTTTCATCAAATATCAATTTATAGTACGCACTGAATTCAGTTACATTGGCGTCTTTTAATAAATCATTTTCCCAAGGCCATAGTAGTTTTGCATCAACGGGTTTTTCTAATTGCATATTAATAGCGTCATAAGGATCTTTTTGCCCAAACGCACTTTGCATAATCAGTACTAAAAATGTTGTAGTAAAAAGGATATATTGCTTTTTCATTGTCTTTAATATTTTAATTTCAACTTATATTTTTTTACTCTTAATAAGAGGTTTGTTGTTTCTTCATTTTTCCTAATAAGCTTTTTAGCTTTTATGTTCGTATTGCAACTCTAAACCTTCGTCTTCCCTAAGTAGCAATGGGTTGTCATGACCTGAAATATTTGATACTTTTTATTGTTCCCATTTCTTTGTACAAAGACGGAAGGAGACCTCGATCCCAAATGCTTTTGGGATCGAGGTGACGTAGTCGTAAAAGGCACACTCGTTTTTTTCTCGCCTCTCGCTTCTCGCCTGACGCTTCTTCCTCACTTGCCTCCTTTATACTTCTCCATTCCGGGGATATTGGTTTTGTCTGCGAGGATGTTGAGGTCTTCGTAGGTGAAATTCCCAAGCATGCTGAGCAGCGTGAAGTTTTCTGCCGAACCTGTGAGCATCAATAGTTCCCGGACTCTGCCTCCTTCTTCACGTACCATGAATTTCACACTTGAAGTCTTGTCTTGGATGTCCATCAATTCTTCGTATTTGTTTTTGGTCAAAGTGGACATTGCCTCATTATAAAGTGGCTTTCCATTGATTTTTTCAGCAGTAAGAATTCTGATACCTCGGATTTTGGTGATCAATTCACCAAGGTCTGCGGCTTCTTTATCTGTTTTGACATCATTAGATTTGAGAAAACCTCCAGCCATTTGCATCATCTTTGGACTGATATATACTCTTGAAAAGCGGTCATCATCCATGTATTTGGAGAAGAACTTGACGATAGCATCGTCTTGTGCCTGTACACCTGAGACGATCAGGAATAGTGACAGGATTAAAGTAACTCTTTTCATAATATTTAATTTTTCTCTTTTGATTGAAACAGTTCTTGAGGGGTGTTCAAATGCTTGAAGTCCTCCATCACCTGCATGCTATTTGTCCCCTTTTCCAGCTGTGCATTGATCAACGCAAAAGCTTGCATGACTTCCAGATAGGCTTGTTTTTCAGCTTCCTGCTGTTGGTATTGCCAAATTGCTATGCCTGACACAAAAAGAATGATCAGTCCAGCAGCGATATTCATCCAGATTGGAAGTCTTGATTTTGGAGTTTTAACTGGGAGTGAAAATGGTTTTTCACTTAGGTTTGATAGCTCTTCAATTCCAAGAAAAAAGGCTTTTTCGGATTGATATCCTTCGATTTGGGAAAGGATAAGGCGTAGCCTTTTTTCTTCCTGCAATGAAGTCTCACCGTCCCAGTATTTATCCAATAATTTTTCTAATTCCTCCTTCATTTCTGTTGCATTAAGTAATCCCGCAATGACTTTCTGGCTCTGTGGAGGTTGACCTTGACTTGGTCTAAGCTTACCTCTAAGTATTCGGATATTTCTTCGTAACTCAAGCCTTCTACTTCTCTTAGTTGAAATACTTCCCGCTGTTTGTCTGGTAATTTCTCCAGGAATTTGAATACCAATCGCAGCCTCTTTGGGCTTTCGTCATCATACTCCTTCGTTTCTTCCTCAAACTCTTTGTCCCCGAGTGACTCTAGTCTTTTGGTGGAGCGGAAATGTTGCAAGCTTTCATTTTTCAGACTTCTTACCATCCAGCCTGTAGGATTTTCCATTTTTTGAAGATCATTCCTTTGGAGCCATGCTTTTTCAAAAACCTGCTGTAGCACATCATTGGCGACGTCTCTGTCTTTCACCCAGAGATATGCCATGCGGTATAGCTTGCTTTTTAGAGGCCAAATATGTGCTTCAAAAAATGTCTTCATTCAGGTAGGTGATGCATGAGTTTGGGAAATGTTACAGCAATTTGAAAAAAAATATCAACTTAGACTCAATTTAAATTATTCAAATAAATAGTATGCATGCCTACTATTTATTATTTTGCACTGTCAACAAAAGAAACAATGAGCCCAACAAATCAACATACTGAAAAAATAGAAGGCATAAAAAAAGTCCCGAAAGATTCGGGACTTGTGGTGATGAGTGGATTCGAACCACCGACTCACGGATTTTCAGTCCGATGCTCTACCAACTGAGCTACATCACCGTTTACCGTTTAAAGTGATGCAAAGGTAGATATTTGTTGCTTTCTTGCAAATGAATTGATCAAAAAAAATATAAATATTTCAGTCCAAATACACTAATACAAACAATATGAGCATTTTACCTCAGATAGTTTTTCTTCTGATTTTTGCCGTAGCAGGTTATTTTCTCTTCAAGAGAATCTCTTATCTCAAAAGAAACATATTTCTCGGCAAAGCAGAATCTAGAAATGATCGTCCAAATGATCGTTGGAAAACGATGCTTTTGGTCGCATTAGGTCAAAAGAAGATGTTTAAACGAATCATTCCAGCATTTCTTCATCTATTGATTTATGTGGCTTTTATTGTCATCAATTTGGAGGTTTTGGAATTTGTGATCGATGGGATTACCGGAAGTCATAGAATCTTTGCACCTTTCTTGGGAGGGTTTTATGGTGTTGCCATGAATATCTTTGAATTTCTGGCCATAGCTGTTTTGGTTTCCTGTTTTGCTTTCTTGATTAGAAGAAATATCATGAGAGTAGATCGTTTGACCAAGTCAGAGCTGAAAGGATGGCCTGCAATGGATGCAAATCTGATTTTGATTATTGAAATCGTATTGATGTTTGCCATTTTGACGATGAACGCCACCGATCAGATACTTGCAACAAGGGGAGTGGAAGGTTACACGCTACTGAATGGATTATTCTTTAGTGATTTGATACAACCTTTGTTTATCAATATAAGTGATTCTGCTTTGGTATTTATTGAGAGATTTGCTTGGTGGTTCCATATTGTTGGGATTTTGGCATTTGCTATATATGTGACTTACTCCAAGCATTTACATATATTCTTGGCATTCCCAAATACTTGGTATTCGAACCTGAAGCCAAAAGGTGAGATCAGCAACATGCCTGAAGTAACCAATGAGGTAAATATGATGCTTGGGATCCATGTAGAGGGCAATCAAGAGCCCCCTGCTGAAATCAGTAGATTTGGGGCAAAAGACATCAATGACCTGAGTTGGGTCAATGTGATGAATGCTTACAGCTGCACCGAATGCGGTAGATGCACAGCAGAGTGTCCTGCCAATATCACTGGGAAAAAGCTATCACCAAGAAAGATCATGATGGATGTTCGTGATAGAGCGGAAGAAGTTGGTAGAAGCATAGATGCGGGTGGGCCAGGATTGGAAGATGGGAAGTCACTTTTGGGTGATTATACAACCAAAGAGGAAATCAATGCTTGTACCTCCTGTAATGCCTGTGTAGAAGCTTGCCCAGTAAATATCGATCCACTATCGATTATCCTTCAGATGCGAAGATATGTCGCAATGGAAGAATCAGGTACCCCTGCACAGTGGAATGCGATGTTCCAAAATATGGAAACTAGCTTTTCCCCTTGGAAATTTGCCCCAACTGATAGGTTCAACTGGGCTGAGAAAATCAAGGATGAAGAAGTAAAATAAATAGACACAAGACATAAGACGTGAGACATAAGAAAAGCTTTTTTTTTAGTCTCATATCTCAAGTCTCATATCTCAAATCTAAATTATGTCAACATATAAAGTACCAACCATGGCCGAGATGGCCTCATCTGGACAGAGTCCCGAAATCCTTTTTTGGGTAGGCTGTGCAGGTTCCTTTGATGATAGATACAAGGCCGTAACACAGGCTTTTGTCAAGATACTTAATAAAGTAGGAGTGAGCTTTGCCGTATTGGGTACAGAGGAAGCTTGTACCGGCGATCCTGCAAGAAGAGCAGGCAATGAATTCCTTTTCCAAATGCAGGCTGTAGCCAATATTCAGGTGATGAATGGCTACGAAGTCAAAAAGGTAGTCACAGCTTGCCCTCATTGCTTCAATACGATCAAGAATGAATATCCTGCTTTGGGAGGAAATTATGAAGTGATTCATCACTCCCAATTTCTCCAACAACTCATAAATGAAGGCAAAGTAGCACTCCAAGGTGGTGGAGAATTCAAAGGAAAGAAAATCACCTTCCACGATTCTTGTTACCTAGGTCGTGCAAATGATGTCTATGAAGCTCCGAGAGATGTGATCAAAGCCTTAGATGTGGAGTTGGTAGAGATGAAGCGTTGCAAAACAAAAGGTCTTTGCTGTGGCGCAGGAGGTGCACAGATGTTCAAAGAGCCTGAAAATGGCAAAAAAGACATCAATGTAGAGCGGACGGAAGAGGCTTTGGCTACAGGGGCATCTGCGATAGCAGTGGGTTGCCCGTTCTGCCTGACGATGATGACTGATGGGGTAAAAAATAAAGAGCGCGAGCATGATGTCCAAGTCTATGATTTGGCTGAGATGATCGCCAAGGATATGGGCATTTGATTTGAGCGTATTTGGATTGTATGTTCAGACCTGCCAGGTTTTTAAAACCTGGCAGGTCTTTTTATTTTTCATAAAAAAAGATGATCAAAAGGTATCTTTACACTATCCCTTCGGTAGAGAAGCAGCGTTTGATTTCTTTACCGTGGTCTGTGTCTGCACAGACCACCACATGAATCAGCGTTTGATTTCTTATTGTGTTCTGTGTCTCCACAGACCACCACATGACTTATATCCAATTTGTAATTGAATCCTTAAAGGATTTCTCTTTTTGAAGCTATTAAAATTTAAGTCGAGAATAATGACAGACTCTAACTTGGATATAAGCGTCCAAAAATAGAGTGAACAAGATTACTTACCCTTACTTTGTTACAAGATTCTATGAAATTTGCCTTGACTTTGTGACAAATAATGTAAAAAATACCCTGACTTTGTTACAATAAAATCAAAAAAATGCCCTTACTTTGTTACAAATATGGAGAAATATGGGTTTCAAAAGACATGTTTTCAGTCATTTAACTAGCTGGAAAGAAAATATAGACAGAAAGCCTCTGGTTTTAAGAGGTGCAAGACAAGTGGGGAAGACCACTTTGATCAAGCAGTTTTCAGAATTGTTCCCTTATTTCATTTCATTGAATTTGGAAAAGGAATCTGACAAATCATTTTTTGATGACTTTGATGAAGTCCAAAGCATTGTAGAAGCAATTTTTTTGACAAATAATCTAAAGATTGAACACTTAGGAGAAACACTACTTTTTTTAGATGAAATTCAAGAGTCTCCAAAAGCAATCAAATTGCTTAGATATTTTTATGAAGAAATGCCAAAACTCCATGTGGTTGCTGCAGGTTCTTTATTGGAGTTTGCTATGAAAGAAGTCTCAAGCTTTCCGGTAGGAAGAGTTCAATTCCTGTATCTTCATCCGATCAATTTCCCTGAATACCTTGAAGCCATTGGACAAAACACCTTAGTGGATCAAATGAATCTGTTTCCCATTAGACCAGCTGCAAATAAGGTTTTGATGGACTTGTTTCACAGGTTTGCGATAATTGGGGGGATGCCGGAAATAATCAAGACTGATATTGAGAAAAATAACCTTGCGGATCTTACGGCAACCTATGAAAGCATTTGGGGTACATATAAAAATGATGTTGAAAAATATACTTCAAATGAAACGGAGCGAAAGATTATCAAGCACATTATGAATGCAGCCCCATTAGAGCTGGATAAAAGAGTCAAGTTCCAAGGTTTTGGCAATTCGAATTATAAATCAAGGGAAGTTGGAGAGTGCTTTAGGATTTTGGATGATGCAAGGGTTATCAAACTGATTTACCCTACGACAGATTTGAAACCACCTGTTCAATACGACTTAAAAAAATCCCCTAGATTGCAATTTTTGGATTCTGGATTGGTAAATTATTCTTTAGGAATTCAAGGGCAGTTGTTGAGAATGGAAGATTTGAGCCCTGCATTCAAAGGTGCATTGATCCCGCATTTGGTAACACAAGAATTGCTGTCAGTCCAAAATATTACAGACCAAAAGCCAAATTTTTGGGTAAGGGAGAAAAAGCAGTCGAGTGCCGAAGTTGACTTGGTGTATGTTTTTGAGGATAAGTTGATTCCAGTTGAAATCAAGTCTGGCCCTACAGGTTCGTTGAGGTCATTGCATCAATTTATCGATGCTGCTGACCATCATTTTGCCATGAGGGTTTATGGTGGAAAATTATTGAAAGAAGAGGCAGTAACGCCAAGTGGAAAGCCATACTTGTTACTGAACCTTCCGTATTACTTAGGGTCAAAAATTGGAGTTTACGCTCAGATGTTCGTGGAGGATCAAATTTAAATATTACAGAAAGATATTTTTATATACCCAAATATTATATTTTTCCGTTAAGGAAAAGAACTAAAGTATGGTGAAAGTCCTTATCCTTAGGAACAATAAAATCACATTGAGATGTATCTAGAATTTGAAAATATAGCGGCTCATTCACGAGTTTGGGTTTATCAATCTGATAGGAAATTTAATTCTGAAGAGCTGAATTGGATCAAATCACATTTGAAATCCTTCTGTGAGCAATGGAATACCCATGGAGCTTTGATGCCTACTTCTTTTGAGATCAAATTTGATCAGGTTATCATCCTTTCCGTGGATGAAAGCAACTTAGGTGCCAGTGGTTGCTCGATTGACAGCTCGGTTCGTACACTAAGGGATATAGAGCAAAAATTTGGTGTGAATTTGCTAGATCAAGGAAAAGTTGGTTTTCTGAACTCAGAGGACAATTTGGCTATTAATTCCGTCTTTGGTATCAAAGAAAGTGTGCAATCAGGTGTTGTGAGACCAGAAACTCGAATACTCAACCCACTCGTAAGGGAAAAGGCAGATTTGGAGAATAATTGGCTAATTCCTGCTAAAGAAAGCTGGTTAAACAAATACTTTCAAAATTAATTATTATAATTATCCTATATTTAAGATTCAAGACCTAATTCGACTAATAATAGCAAATGAAGCGAAGTTTCATATTTATCATTTTTGTTGGACTACTCGGCGTTTCTTGTACGAGTTTATTCAAAAAAGGCCAAAAGCAGTTCTCTTCTGGTGAATATCAATACGCTATCAGTACTTTTTCTAAAGTTTTGGAGAAAGATCCGGATAACAAAGAGGCGAATTTTTATGTGGCTGAAAGCTATAGACTTTCCAACAGAATAGAGAAATCTTCAGCATATTATGAGAAATTGGTTGAAGAAGACGGGACTTTTGAGAATTATTACCGCCTTGGGCAGAGCTATAGGAATCAAGGAAGATCAGATGAAGCGCTTGAGGCATTCAAGCAAGCTAAAGGGCTTACATTGGAAGATGGGAATTTGAATGAATTGGATAGGGAAATTGCAAACCTTCAGAAAATCGATCAAATAGAAGATTATTGGCCTTACATTGAATTGGAAAATTTCACTTTGTTGAATACTCCAGGGCCTGATTATGCTCCGATTGTCAATGAAGGGTTTTTCTATTTTACCAGCTCTAGGCAAGCTACTGGGATATATTCAGCCACTGGAGTGCCTTACACAAAGCTTTTCAGAACAAGAGCCGACGGGATCAAAGTGGATGTGCAGAATATTCAAGCATTGCCAGAATTCAAAAATGAGGAAGGTTTGAACCAAGGTTCGATAGCGATAAGTCCTGATGGAAACACAATAATCTATGCAAGGGGAAATTCTACTTCAAGTAAAGACCTTCCTGATGTTCATTTATTTGCTTCCTATTTTAGGGGAGGTGGGTTTACGCAACCTATTTGGATGCCTTTGAATGAAGATGAATTTTGGTGGAATAGTACTCCTGCCTTTAGCCCAGATGGATCAGAACTTTATTTCGCTTCCAACAGGCCAGGAGGGTATGGAGGGGTGGATCTATACAAAGCTACAAAACTTGCCAACGGAGATTTTGGAAATCCTGTAAATTTGGGTCCTCAAATCAATACATCAGGTAATGAATTGTTTCCTCGAATGATGTCAGATGGTAAATTTTTCTTTGCTTCCGATGGTCATCCTGGATTTGGTAAGCTCGACTTGTTTGTAGCCGAACCATCAGAAGATGGCTTGATTATCAAAAACCTTGGGTCAAAAATCAATTCAGTAGCCGATGATTTTGGGATTTATTTTACAAGATATCCACAAGATGGATTCATCACTTCCAACAGGGAAGGCGGACAAGGTGATGATGATATTTATTATTTTGAGGATAAAACTCCAAAACCAAAAGTTGTCAATGTGTTCCTAAATGTGATCACCAAAGAGAAGAAAGACGATGGCACAGAGGCGATTTTGCCACAGACAAGGGTTGCAATATATGACTCTGCCAATAAAATGACTGGAGGAGACTTTACAAACCAAAATGGGCGTGTTAGATTTACTTTAGCTCCAGATCAAAATTTCTCCATGATAGCTTCCAAAAGCGGATATTTCTCTAAAAGTATCACCTATGATACGAGAGGGAAAACACCAAGGCAAGAAGATTTGATTCAAGAAGTCACAAATATTACTTTGGATACTACGATCGTGTTGGATGCATTGATTTTGGAAAAATCCATTGTCTTGGATAACATCTACTATGATCTAGACAAGGCTGATATCAGGCCGGATGCAGCAGATGAGTTGGATAAATTGGTGACGATTTTGAAAGACAATCCTACCATCTCAATTGAACTGAGTTCACATACAGATGCACGTGCTACAGATGCTTACAACGATGCGCTTTCACAAAGAAGAGCTGAATCCGCGGTAGCTTATATTGTGTCCAAAGGCATAGATGCTGAGAGATTGGTGGCCAAAGGATATGGTAAGCGTCAGTTGATCATAGCAAATGCAACGACAGAAGAAGAGCACCAAGTCAACAGAAGAACGGAGTTTAAGGTTATTGAGATAAAGTAGTTATACTTGAATTTGGGGTTAAGAAAATATGTTTTGTTTTCTAATTTAGTGCTATGAAGGATCTCAGAGAAATGCAAAAAATACTAGCAAAAAATAAGTCTTTACTTTTTGAAAAATATCCCATTAAAAATTTGGCGATCTTTGGTTCTTTTGTGAGAAATGAACAAAAAGAAGATAGTGATTTAGATGTTTTGGTTGAATTTAATGATAAAATTGGAATTGAATTTATCAATTTAGCAAATGAACTTGAGGAAATACTTGAAATTAAAGTAGATTTAGTTTCTTCAAAAGGTGTAAAAAGTAAATATTTAGATTCAATTAGAGAGGATCTTATTTATTTAAAAACAAACTCCCCATCCGTAATTTTCTAATTTTAAAATCTGCAATTTTCTAATTCCTAATTTTTAGCTTTCTTCCACACAAATACTCCCATTGCTCTTTGGTCATGAACCAACACACTTTTAGGGGCTTCAAGGTTGGTCAAACCATATTTTAACTGAATTTTTTCCATCAACTCTTTAGTTAGTATAAACCGCTCACTTCCATCGGGAAGGACGTACACTCCATCTCCTAGATTTGGAGATATATCCTGAATTCCCCCAAACCCTGTCGTCATTCTCAAGAAAAATGTCCCGCCGACTTTCAGCACTTTCATCATTTCATCCATCATCTTGAAGAAATGGGCTTCACCATTGGCGAAATGTAATACTGCTGAGCTGATAATTGCATCGAATGCCCCTTTGTGGAATGGCATGTCTTGTACAGTAGCTGTCTGGAATCTGAAAATATCATAATCAGGCTGAATCGTCTGTGCATAAATCCGTGCCATTTGTACAGCGATGGGATTGGCATCTACCCCAAATATTTGGTAGCCTTGGTTCAAAAAATAAATACAGTTTCTGCCTTCTCCACATCCTGCGTCAAGGATTTTCATCTCTTTGGTAAATCTTCCTTTGAGGATTTGATCCAACAAATAAATGTCAATATTTCCCAAAAGTTGATTCAGCTTATTGATTTCCATTTTCTAGTTTTTTAAGCGCATCGATAGTTTTGCTTTTGCCTATTTCGATCAACTCAGAAGCTCTATGAAACTCAAGCGTCTTTGCTTGAATTCTAGAAACTTCGATCAATACATCGATCTTATTTTGATTGATCGTGATGGAAGAAAGTTTGTCTTGAAGCAAATCAAAAGAAAAATTCATCAATTCCAACGAACTCATTCCTTTGTATTTCTCCTGCCTTTCTTCCGAATCAAAATACTTTGAGAACTTTGAGCGATACTCGATGACCCAATTTGGAATCTTGATCCTGCTTTCAGATTCTTTTTTGATACTTATTTCTGGTACTAACGTTACGAGCTTGTCTTTTGAAGCATTCAAATCAACTGCAATCACCAAGGTACCTCTTTTTCTTTTTGGCAGTAAGCTTAACGGGATAGGGTTGATAATTCCGCCGTCTACAAATTCCTTCCCATTAATCTTGGCAGGAGTAAGGACAGTTGGGATAGAGACCGATGCCCTAATGGCATCAAACAGAGAACCTTTGTCAAATATTTTTTCTTTTCCAAGCGGAATTTCTACGGCATTGCAAATAAATGGAACTTGAAGTTCCTCGATTTGGCAATCGGGGATAAACTTTTTGATTTCATTGAATACTTTTTCTCCTTTTATAAATCCCTTGCTTGACAAAGTGAAATCCATCAAGGAAAACACATCAATCCTGTCTAGGTTACAGATCCAGTCTTTGAAAACGGAGAGGTGACCAGCAGCGTGAATTCCACCGATCAGAGCGCCAGCAGAGGAGCCTGCGATAGAAACTATTTCATAACCGGCCTCTTCAACAGCCTCGATGACACCAATGTGTGCCATTCCTCTTGCTCCACCACTTGAAAGAACCAATGATACTGTTTTTTTACGCATAATATAAAAGTGACATAAATTTTTATATTTGTAAATTAACTTTAACAAAAATACTCAAATACCATGAATCAATTTAAGCCTTTCCATCTCGCTTTTCCGATCAGAGATATTGAAGAAACCAGAGCTTTTTATGGAGATCTCCTTGGTTGTGAGATAGGTAGGAGCACAGAAAAGTGGATTGATTTCAATTTTTTTGGTCATCAGCTTTCTGCGCATGTTAAGCCAGATGAACTTGCCGCTGCCCACAAGAATGAAGTAGATGGCAAAAATGTCCCCGTGAGACATTTTGGGGCGATTTTGCCTTGGGAAGAATGGCATGAGTTGGCAGATAAGCTCAAAGAAAATGGGACTGAATTTGTTATAGATCCTTATATTAGATTTCAAGGAGAAGTTGGTGAGCAGGCGACCATGTTCTTTTTGGATCCTTCAGGAAATGCATTGGAGTTCAAGTCATTTCAAGATTCAAGTCAGATCTTCGCCAAATAAAATATTTGTTATGAAAAATTCAATCGTTATTTTCAGTGGTGTTTTATTGATCCTTTCTGCCATTATTGTTGATAATTTCATATCAGCTTCAAAACCTCCTTTTGACATTGAAATGATCAAATTCTTTGCAGGAATATGTTTCGGGGTAGGAGTGGGAATTTTGATTATTTCTATTTTTGGGAAAAAAGAAAAAAAACAGACGCATAAAACTTTACAATGATTATTATTGAGCTTTTTTAGAATTAAAAAAGATGTATTTATAGTTGAGAGGTGAAGTTTCAAATATCTCATCATCTGAATTTATTTTTTGGATGGAGATAATGATAAACCACTGATAGATTACAGTCACCATCTATATCTTATTTCATTTTTTTCAGGGGTAATTAGTTTTAATTTTGGATCGGGTAACTTTATTTGATTCTTTTCGGTTATACCAAGACTATGGCGAAACAAGAAATGTTGTATTACAAAACCTATAAGCACTCGAGTAGTGAGGAATGGGTTGTATTTATACATGGAGCTGGCGGTTCTTCATCCATCTGGTATAAGCAAATCCGTGAGTTCAAGGAGGATTTCAACTTGCTATTGATTGATCTGAGAGGGCATGGTCGATCAGCCAATTCAGTCAAAAATCTTTGGAATGAAAAATACACATTTCCCAATGTGACGAAAGACATCATTGAAGTTTTGGATCACTTGAAAATACCGCCTGCACATATCATGGGTGTTTCCCTTGGGACAATATTAGCAAGACAGTTAGCGGAAATGGAACCGCAGCGAGTGAAATCAATGGTAATGGCGGGAGCCATCACAAGATTAAACTTTACTTCCCAGATATTGGTGTTTTTGGGAAATGCGTTTAAGAGTGTGTTGCCCTACATGTGGCTTTATAGTCTTTTCGCATTTATCATAATGCCAAGAGGACATCACGCCGAATCCAGAAATCTTTTTATCAGGGAGGCAAAAAGATTATGTCAAAAGGAATTTATCCGTTGGTTTAAGCTTACCAAAGACATCAATCCATTACTGAGGTATTTCAAAGAAAAAGATCTTTCCATTCCCACTTTGTACATCATGGGAGAGGAAGATGTGATGTTTTTGGAATCAGTCAAGAATATAGTGAAATCACATAAACAATCATTTCTCAAAGTGATAGATGCCTGCGGACATGTTGTGAATGTAGAACAACCCGAAATCTTTAATAAACTATCTTTAGAATGGCTCAAAAGCCAAAATAATCCACTTCAAATTTCCTTGGAGCAATCGTAATGAAAAAGCAAACCAAAACAATTTTAATCGTAGCCATAGTAGTAGTGGTTGCAATCATTTTTATTTACCCAAGACTTGACTTATTTGTTTCAAAAGATGCTGAAAATCAAAGCACTTCAGGAACTCAAGCTCAATCGAACGAAATACCGGTTAATGTCATAGAAGTCAAGTCAGAAAGATTGGAAAACAACCTGAATATCACGGGTACTGTAATTCCAAATGAGGAAGTTAGCCTAAGATCTGAGATCTCTGGTTTGGTAGAACGAATTACCTTCAAAGAAGGTGAATTTGTCAAAAAGGGAACACCACTTCTCTATCTCAATGATGATGAACTGGAAGCACAATATCAGAGATTGGATTATACCAAAAAACTCTATGAAAGCCAAGAGAATCGTCAAAAGCAACTTTTGGAGCGAGAGGCTATCAGTCAGGAAGAATATGATATTTCACTTAACCAATTCAATACAAATCTTTCTGATTTGAAATTGGTCGAAGCGCAGTTGAGTAAGACTGTCATCAGAGCTCCTTTTGATGGCGTTGTGGGTTTGAGACAGATTTCAGAAGGTTCTGTGATCGGAACTGGAGATGTTATCGCCAATGTGGTGAATATTGATCCTATCAAAATCGAATTTTCTATACCGGAAAGGTATGCGAATGCTGTGGAAATCGGATCGAAGATTTCTTTCTCCAATGATGGTGGAGGTGAAAATGGAGAAGGTACTGTATATGCATTCGAACCTACAATTGACGCTGCTACAAGAACACTAAAGCTTAGGGCATCAAGTCCAAACAAACAAAGGCGATTTTTGCCGGGAATGTTTATAAGGATTAAATATACTTTGGGAGTGGAAGATAATGCATTGATGGTTCCGTCAGAATCTGTAATACCGGAACTTAGTGGATATAAATTGTTTGTCGTTAATGATCAAAATCAAGCAGAGGAGAGAGTAGTCAGAATTGGGACAAGGACAGAAAAAGACGTCCAGATTTTAGAGGGACTAGAAGTTGGAGATTTGGTTTTGACTACTGGGATTTTACAAGTAAGGGTAGGGTCACCTTTGAAACCCACCAAAACTAATTAAGCATGGCGAGTTTATCAACCATAAGTATCAGAAGGCCAGTTTTGGCTATAGTGATGTCCCTCACAATTACCTTGTTTGGGATTATTGGCATCAGCTTTTTGGGCGTAAGGGAATTTCCTAGTGTGGATCCACCGATCATCAATGTGAGGACAACTTATGTAGGTGCAAATGCGGATGTTATCGAAGCCCAAATCACAGAACCCTTGGAAGAGGCCATCAATGGGATCGCAGGTATCAAATCATTGACATCAACAAGTAATGACGGTACAAGTAATATCACTGTAGAATTCGATGTGGGAGCTGATTTGGAAGCTGCAGCAAATGATGTAAGGGACAAAGTATCTGGTGCACAAAGGAATTTGCCACCAGACACAGATCCTCCAGTAGTGTCTAAAGCAGATTCAGATTCTCAGCCAATTGTGTTTTTGAATGTGCAAAGCAATAAGCGAACACTTTTGGAACTTTCAGAATTGGCTAATAATATTTTCAAAGAAAGACTCCAAACCATCCCTGGTGTCAGTACCGTTCAGATTTGGGGCGAAAAGGAATATGCTATTCGACTTAGGATGGATCCTTTGAGAATGGCTTCTTACGGTGTCACTCCTTTGGATGTATTGAATAAAGTGCAAAGTGAAAATGTAGAGTTGCCTTCAGGAAGAATAGAAGGGTCGACTATAGAGCTTTCCGTTAGGACAAAAAGCAGATTGAGCTCTCCTCAAGAATTCAATAATCTGATCATCAAAGAAGATCAAAATAACATAGTCAAATTCCAAGATATAGGAAAAGCTGAGCTTGCAGCTCTCAATGAAAGGACGGTATTGAAGCGAGATGGGATTCCTATGGTGGGGGTGGTCCTAGTGCCTTTGCCTGGATCCAATAATATTGAAATCGTAGATGAATTTTACAAAAGGTTGGAATCTATCAAAAAAGACCTTCCTGAAGATATTTTGTTGGATATTGGTTTTGATTCGACCAGCTTTATTCGATCTTCTATTGCGGAGGTGCAAGAGACGATCATTCTTGCATTTTTTCTAGTAGTTTTGATTATTTTCTTGTTTTTAAGAGACTGGAGAACAACATTTATACCTGTTTTGACCATTCCGATTTCATTGATAGGAGTGTTTTTTGTAATGTATTTGGCAGATTTTTCTATCAATGTCCTGACATTGCTTGGGATAGTACTTTCTATCGGATTGGTGGTAGATGACGCTATTGTAGTATTGGAAAATATCTATTCTAGGATTGAAAAGGGAGAAAACCCTGAGACGGCAGCAGAAAAAGGAGCCGAAGAGATATTCTTTGCAGTTATCGCAACTACAGTAGCCTTGGCAGCCGTGTTTCTTCCTGTGATTTTCCTGACAGGCACGACAGGTAGGTTGTTTAGAGAGTTTGGTGTTGTCGTAGCGGGGGCAGTTATTATATCTTCCTTTGTTGCACTGACTATGACTCCTATGTTGAGTTCAAAATTGCTGAAAAAGAGGGAAAAGCAAAATTGGTTTTATAACAAAACTGAACCGATATTCCTTTGGATGAACGACAAGTATAGTTCGTCTTTGGAGTCATTCATGAAAATCAGATGGATAGCTTTTTTGGCGATAATTTTGGTGGCTTTTGGGATTTATCAGCTTTTCCAAATCATCCCAACAGAACTTTCGCCGATAGAAGATAGGGGTGAGATGAGAGTCAATCTTACTGGACCAGAAGGTGCGACATTTGAGTTTATGGATAGGGTATTGGATGACATGACCCAAGAATTCATGACTGAAATACCAGAGAAAGAGAGGGTTGGTATGATCACAGTTACTTCTCCAGGATTTGGAACATCAAGTACCAATTCTGGGTTCTTAAGGCTGATCTTGACTGATGCAGCAGACCGGGATAGGACACAGCAGGAGATTTATGATGAAGTATCGCAGAGATTGACAAAGTTCACGTCTGTAAGGGCATTTGCTACACAAGCACCATCTATTGGAGATAGAAGAGCAGGTCTACCTGTACAATATGTTTTGCAAGCACCTACTTTGGACAAACTGAAAGAAGTCATTCCAAAATTTATGGAACAGGCAAATCAAAGTTCTATTTTCAGCTTTGCAGACATCAACTTGAAATTTACCAAACCAGAAATAGAAGTAGAAATCGATCGTGAAAAAGCAAGAAATGTAGGTGTATCCGTTCAAGAAATTGCAAGGACCTTACAACTTTCTTATTCTGGTCAGCGGTTTGCCTATTTTATCATGAATGGAAAACAATATCAAGTTGTCGGAGAAATGCAGATTGAGGATAGAAACGAACCGATTAATCTAAGGACACTCTATGTAAGAGCTGAAAATGGAAGTTTGGTACAAATGGATAACCTTGTGACAATTAGGGAAAACAGTACACCACCACAACTTTACAGATTCAACAGGTTCGTGAGTGCGACTGTTTCAGCAAATCTAGCACCTGGATATACAATTGGATCAGGATTGGAAGAAATGGATAGGATTGCAGCTGAAGTTTTAGATGAATCATTCAGTACTGATGTGGCTGGACTATCTAAAGAGTATAGAGAAAGCTCAAACAGTTTGATCTTTGCATTTATCTTTGCATTGGTTTTGATTTACTTAGTCCTTTCAGCTCAGTTTGAAAGTTTCTTGGATCCATTGACGATTATGTTTACTGTGCCTTTGGCATTGTTTGGAGCATTGTTTTCTTTATGGATATTTGATTTTACATTGAATATTTTCAGTCAGATAGGTATTATAATGCTTATAGGTTTGGTGACGAAAAACGGTATCTTGATCGTAGAGTTTGCCAACCAAAGAAAGGCACAGGGATTATCTGTTGATGAAGCGATTATTGATGCGGCAAGTGCGAGGTTTAGACCTATTTTGATGACAAGTTTATCCACTATTCTCGGCATTCTTCCTATTGCATTGGCATTGGGGGCAGGATCTGAGGGGAGGGTTCCCATGGGAGTAGCGGTGATTGGAGGATTGGCTTTCTCTACAGTTCTTACATTATTTATTATTCCGGCAATTTATACATTCCTTACATCCAAAAAAGGAAGATTAGCAAGAGTACAATGAAAAAATATCTTTTAACAATGTTCTTTTTATCTCAATTTTCTTTATTCACGATTGCTCAGGAGAGTGAGATGCTGAATTTGGAAAAGGCCATTATGATAGGTCTCGAGAAAAATTATGATGTGAAAATAGCTGTCAATAATGTGCAGTTGGCAAATTATGACAAAGAAATCGGTTTTGGAACTTCATATTTGCCTGTCGTTGATGCGAATTATACGCAAAGTTACAGCAAGGAAGATGTAGAGCAATTATTCCAAACATCCTCTGCGCCAAATGAGATTCTTGGGGCCACATCTGATACCGAAAACTTTACCGTTTCTGCCATCTATGGATTCAATCCCGAGGTGGTCGTGACGATGAGAAGGTTGGGGAAATTGGCGGAGATCAGCGAGCTGGACGCAAAGATTGCCGTCGAGAATTTGGTTGCGGCAGTTTCATCTTCTTACTACAGATTGGTATTGGAGCTTCAGAGGCAGAAGGTTTTGGAAAAGACATTGGAGTTCTCCAAATCAAGACTTGAAATAGCAGAAGCAAGGTATGAACTTGGAGGGGCAGGGAAAAGGGATTTCCTAACCGCACAGGTAGATTACAATACAGATTTGTCTCTGACAGTGAATCAAGAACAAATCATCAGGACAGCACAGATCAACTTGAATGAATTGTTGGCTTTATCTCCTTCTGATCAATTTACCGTCAAGGACACAATCCTCATCTCCGATAATTTAAGATTGGAGGATTTGATGGAAAACGCATATTTGAACAACAAGCAATTTCTGGTAGCACAGAGACAGGAAAATGTTGCGTTCTTGCAGATCAGGGAATTACAGGCACAAAGACTCCCGTCAATCAATCTGAATGGAGCTTATGTAAACAATACACTTAATGCCCAGGCTGGTTTTCTTCTTTTTAACCAAAGACAGGGGTATAACTATGGAGCTGGTGTAACTTTGAATTTATTCAGTGGCTTTACTTTGAACAAGCGAATTCAAGCTGCAAAAGTACAACGATACAACTCTGAACTTGCCCTTCAGCAATATGAAATTCAAATGCAATCAGATCTGCATCGGGCATTTACATCATATGAAAACAATAAGAGGTTGTTGGAAATCGAAAGGAAAAATTATGAAGTAGCTGTAGAAAATACAGATATTGCCTTGGAAAGATTTAGGCTTGGAATAGCTAATTACCTTGAGTTTAGGGACGCCCAAGTCAATTTGCTGACAGCGGAAGACAGGTTGATTTCTGCACTTTTTAATATCAAAGAAATGGAGATAGAGTTATTGAGACTTTCCGGTAAAATCTATTTTCAAAACAGTGAGGAAAGACTGGAGCTAATGGATTAACAACATTTCGAAATTTTATTTATTCCTTTTCAAAAATAAAGTCTCTCTACTTGGTGTAAAGAGACTTTATTTTTGTTTCAGGATGCGCTGTTCTTAGAGATATATTTTTGGTATATTATTTGTTAAATGTGGTGGTTGATACCATTTTAGCAAATTGTATCTGAGAATATTGAAATATAGTTTATGCGAAGAATAATCACCCCTTTTCTTTTCGTCTTGCTTCTCCTGACTTTTGGGGTTCAATGTACTTTTTTCGAAAAAGAAAAGAAAAACAATGTTTGGGAAGATCCTGTAGCCCTAGATATAGATGATATAGTAAAAAGAGGCTATATCAGGGCTGTTGTGGACAACTCCTCCACGAGCTATTATATCTACCGAGGAAGAAGAATGGGTTATGAATTCGAACTCCTACGAAATCTCGCCAGTAGCTTAGGCGTCCGCTTGCACCTGATAGTCAAATCTGATATTGAAGATGCTTTTCTTCTACTCAATAGAGGGAAAGCAGACATTGTAGCAATGAATTTGGAAATCTCTGCTGATAGGAAGAATTATGTAAGTTTCTCTGACCCAATCGGTGAAGTGAGTACTGTGTTGGTGCAAAGAAAATCTGGGAAAATGATTTCTTCAATAGATCAATTGAAAGATCAATTGATTCATATTCCACAAGGAGCTATTTACAAATCTCAGATTTGCAATTTAAGTCAAGACAGTACTTTTTCGGTTGGAATCATGGAAGTCAGGGAAGGAAGGGAACAGTTGATTTCTAAAGTACTAGAAAAAAAGATTGACTTTACCGTTGCTGATAGGGATTTAGCATTGGTGAATGCAACATACAATAATGAGCTTGATGTTAGTTTGGAAATTAGTGAGTTATCACCAGTAGCTTGGGCTGTGAGGCCAAATGCCCCAAGTCTTGAAAAGGTTATTAATTCTTGGATAGGGAAAAGAAAGAAATCGGGATATTTAGCCACGCTATATTCCAAGTATTTTTTGAATTCGAAAAACAGTTATTATAGATCGAACAGTGCGTTTTCTTCTTTGGGGGGGAATAAAATTTCCGCCTATGATGATATTATAAAAACTGCAGCTGAAAATCTCGGTTGGGATTGGAGATTGCTTGCTTCACTAGTTTACAAAGAGTCTGGGTTTAATCCAGAAGCAACATCTTATGCCGGGGCGACAGGTTTGCTACAGCTAATGCCAGTAACATTGGAAAGATTCGGTGTGGATAATCCAAATGATCCTTATCAGAGCTTGATGGGAGGTGTGAATTTCTTGAAGTATTTGGATAAATTCTGGAGGGAAAGAATACCCGAATCCAATGAAAGAATAAAATTCATCCTCGCTTCTTACAACATCGGTCATGGCCATGTAGAAGATGCTTGGAAGCTCACGATGAAATATGGGAAGAACCCACAATATTGGGAGCATGTATCACATTTCCTCAAATTAAAAACAGACCCCGAATATTATCGTGATCCGATTGTCAGGAGTGGTTATGCCAAAGGTCACATTGCTGTCAATTATGTAGATGATATTTTGATTTTGTATAACTCGTATAGGGTTTTGGTTGAACCGTAGCCTATTTTTAATTTGTAAAGAGCAAGATCATTCATAAAAATAAAAAGAGCCACCTTTTTGGTGGCTCTCTTTATTTTTATTCTACTGCTTTCACATTCACTTCAATATTCCCTCTAGTTGCTTTAGAATATGGGCAAACTTCATGGGCAGCTTCTACCAACTTCTGGGCTTCTTCCAAAGATCCAGCTTGTGGTATTTTGCAGATGATATCTACTGCTAAGCCAAATCCACCAGCTTCAGTTTTGCCAAGATGTGCTTTGACCGTGATCTCGGCATCATCCAATTTCACACCTTTGGCTACAGCACCCAATGCACCACCAAAGCAAGCTGCGTAGCCTGCCGCAAATAACTGTTCAGGATTGGTTTTTCCACCAGTTCCTCCAATTTCTTTTGGCATTGCCACATCAAAGTCCAATTGGCCATCATCTGTTTTTACGTGACCTTTTCTGCCACCGGTATTGATGGCTGTAGCTGTGTAATCAATTTTGATCTTTTCCATTTTTTTAAGGTTGGTTTAAAGTTTCTACTAATTTGTTTACTTCAGATTTAAAATTTACTAACGACTTTTGATCCCAACTGTTTAAGCATTCCATTATTTTTGAAGGGATTTTTTCTGCTTTGGATTTCATGGATTTACCTTGAAAAGTTAGCTGGATTTCAACTTTTCTCTCGTCTTCTTCGCTTCTCACTCTTTTGATTAGGTTGTGACTTTCTAATCTTTTTAATAAGGGTGTAAGTGTACCTGAGTCCAAAAACAGCTTTTTGCCTATTTCATTCACTGCTAAGCCATCTTTTTCCCATAGAATCATCATTACAAGATACTGAGGGTAGGTGATACCCAATTCTTCCAAAGGCTCTCGGTATGCCTGTATGATCATTCTCGATGCTGCATAGAGAGGAAAGCATATTTGGTTTTCCAACAACAATAAATCTGAATCTTTAGCCATTTTTTTAAATTGTAAACAATTAAATTTAATGCAATTTTATTAGAATAAAAAACAGTGACCCATTTTTTTGTTTATAGCTTGTATCCATTTTCATAATTGTAATGGAGCTTTGCGCTTGCCTCCCAATCATCGGGGAAAGTTTCTGACTTGGGATCCCAGACAAGGGGCCTCTTTAATTCCTCAGCAATATTGCCAATCGTGCAAATTGTACATGTACTATGCCCCACTTCTACGGGAACAATTGGATCTTTTCTGGAAATTACCGATGTGATGAAGTCACCATAATGGTGAGAATAGTCTTGTTTGGGAAGGATTCGTGTTGGTTTTAGACTTTCATCTGAAGATTGAAAAACACCTCTATTCACTTGAATCCATCCATCAGAGCCGATGAACCGCACTCCTTGTGGGCCATCACCAAAAGGAGCAACCAAAATCTTTATTCCGTTTGCATATTCATAAGTTAGAGGGTCGTCATTCGATGCCGGAGTTACTTTTACAGGTCCATTTCTATCCATGCCAATCCCCCACTGTGCTACATCTAACATGTGGGCTCCCCAATCTGTCATGTGTCCTCCTCCTGTCTCTTTGTACCATCTCCATGAGGCCCAAGATTTTTCGTTCGTTTCTGGATTTAGGCTGATTTTAGGAGCCAAAGCCTGATTATATTGTATTTGTTTCAAAGGGCCAAGCCAAGCTTTCCAGTCTAGACTTGCAGGGATTTCTTCTGCTGGTAGATCGTATGGTTTTGGATGTTCTGGACTGCCTACATGTACCAATACCTTTTCAATTTTGCCAATCTTGCCCTTTTGGACCATATGTGCAGCATGTTGAAAATTTACCTCTGATCTTTGTTGACTCCCTACCGCTAGTACGATGCCATTTGCTCTTACGGCTTTGACTAACTCCTGTCCTTCTTTGATCGTGAATGTAAGTGGTTTTTCCAGATAAATGTCTTTTCCTGCTTTGCAAGCAGCTATAGCTGTCAATGCATGCCAATGATCTGGAGTTGCTATGACAACTGCATCAATATCATCCCTTTCTAGCAATTGATTAAAATCTGCATAAGCAGAAATCTCAACCTTATCTTTTCCATTCTCTTTTGTCAGCCGGGTTGCTCTGATTTGAAATCTTTCTCGCTTGTCTGAATCCACATCCGCACATGCCAATACTTGAACCCCAGGTATTTTCATCATGCCGTTTAGAATGCCCATCGCCTGCTGTCCAACTCCTATAAATCCGAGCCTTACTTGATGGATGTCTCCTGGATTTGTGGTTTTAAATGGTGGGGAAAATGCGAAAGAGGATAGGCTTGTAAATCCAGCAATCGATAATAGAGAGTTTCCTATGAATTTTCTGCGTGATGAATTTTTCTTTTTTTGGTTCATGGGTTATCGGTTTGAGGGTAGATTTTGCTATGATTTTTTCAAAGCAACTCTTAATAATAACACATAAAGTTGAGATCTGAAAAAGTGTAGTGAAAGATATGTTCATTAGTCCATTACGGATACCATGGTCAATGCATGTCGGCCCAAATCTTGATCGCCTGCTATTTGAACCTTATCAAAAATACAAATTGATTTTAAAATGCCTCTTCAATATCATATTTCCACAAATAGAAAAATGCTCTTTCCGATTCATCAAAGACTCTTCCAGGATTGGTTCTTATAGTCACGCGGAGGCCTTCATCATCACAGATTTTTACCAATTGATGACTACCAAAGTAAGAGACTTTGACGATTTTGCCACTGAGTTGCTGCCCTTTTCTCTGAACTACTTCGCTATGTTCGGGTCTAAAAAGAAGTTTGATTGCTGATTTGTATTTTTTGGCTTCTGGATCAGCAATAAACCCAAATGAAGTATAGAACCCATCTTCGCTAGGTGTGGCCATTATCTCATTCCTTTTTCCAAAAAAATTAGCTACATAAGGATTGATAGGATTTTCATAAAGGACTTTTGGGATATCTATTTGTTGTAAAAAACCTTTATGCAAAATAGCAACTCTATCTGCTGTAGAGAGGGCATCCTTTGTGTCATGTGTAACAAAAATTGCTGTAATACCCGTTTTTTTGATGATTTGTCGGATTTCTTCACGAACTTGATCCTTGAGCATGGCATCCAAGTTACTGAAAGGCTCATCCATCAAGAGAATCCTTGGATTTGGGGCGATAGCTCTTGCCAAAGCCACCCTTTGTTGCTGTCCACCTGAAAGTTGGTGTGGATATTTGTTGAAATCTTCATTCAAACCAACCAACTGCAAAGTTTCTTTGGCGATTTGCTCTCGATTTCCTTTAGATTTTTGGATTCCAAACATGACATTTTCCAAAATCGTCAAATGTGGGAAAAGTGCATAATCTTGAAAGACCATCCCAACTTTTCTCGCGTGTGCAGGCACTGTTTTTTTGCCTTCCACGATCACTTGACCCGAAAGTGAGATGCTTCCATGGTCTGGATGCTCCAGTCCGGCAATCAGTCTCAATAAGGTTGTCTTGCCAGACCCACTTTCACCAACCAAAGCTAAAATCTCCCCTTCAGTGACATTGAAGGAAATATCATTGACAGCAAAGTCTTTGGCTTGGCCATATTTCTTGTTGATATGTTGAAGTGATAAGATTGGCATCTTTATAATGATATGTATACTTATATTTCTCTTTTTTTGATCATCCGATTAAGGAAAATGATCGGAATAATCCCTGTTAAAATGATGATCAATGCGGCATTTGCAGATTCTGCAATCATCTCATTTGTCGCCATGTCAAAGGCTTTGGTTGCCAAAGTTTGGTAATTGAAGGGACGAAGGATCAAAGTTAAAGGTAATTCTTTCAACACATCTACAAAAACCAACAATATACCTGAAAACAAACTGGATTTGATGAGTGGAAGGTCTATTTTCCAAAGTGTTTTTGAACTTCTAATCCCCAGCAATCTACTTGCTTCGTTTACATGGATCCCTATTTTTTGAAAACCTGATTCCACTGGATTGTATCCTACTGCCATGAATCTTACAATATACGCAAAGGTCAATGCGAACAGCGTTCCTGACAAAAAGAGTCCAGCCACTCTAGATGATAATAGGGTGTCATATATCCACTTATCGAAAGAAAGTAGCGGTATCATCACTCCAACAGCAATGACAGCACCAGGTATCGCATAACCAAGTGTTGCGATTTTAGTGATACTTTTAACCCATTTGAATGGACTTAGTCGCAGTGCATAAAGTAAAATAATGGAAAAAAAGACAACCAAAACTCCAACAAGTGCAGCAAGTCCGAAGCTTCTAAATATCAATAAGAAGAATTCTTGATTGACTACTTTTTCATAAGTCATGAACACCCATTGGAGCAACTGCAAAAAAGGAATAAAGAAACTGATCAAAAAAAGCATGGTACATACACCCGTATAGAGGAGTTTGCTTTTGGTAGAAACCTCTTTTCTTGCTTGCGGCTTATTGAGTCCGTTGACTGATGAGTATTGTCGATTTCCCCTTTGTATCGATTCTAAATACAATAAAGCAAAAACAAAAATCATTAAGATAGCAGCTAGATAGATGGCCGTAGTAGCATCACCCATCGAAAACCATGCTCTGAATATCCCTGTGGTAAATGTGTTTACACCAAAATACTTGACTGTTCCGTAATCATTCAAAACTTCCATAGAAGCAAGTGCTATCCCAGCTACGATTGCTGGTCTTGCCATTGGAAGTGCTACTTTGAAAAAGGTTTTTGCACGATTTGCACCCAAAAGAGAAGAAGCTTCCTGCATGGTTTTGGATTGCTGCAAAAAGGAAGATCTTGCAATCAAAAACACATAAGGAAATAAGGTGATAGACAAGATAAAGATTGCTCCAGGAAGATTCATGATATCTATGAGACTTCCTTTAATTTGAATTCCAAATGAATTTCTTAAAAAAGTCTGTATAGGTCCTGTATAATCAAGAAGCCCCACATAGGTGTAAGCCATGATATATCCAGGAAATCCCAAAGGCAATATCAGGAGCCATTCAAAATACTTTCTACCAGGAAATTCATAATTTGAAACTAGCCAAGCTGTACTTACACCTAGGACAAAGGTACTGAATGCCACTCCCAGTAAGATTAGGAGGGTGTTTTGAAAATACCCAAAAAGGAGGTTGTTGGCTATGTGTGACCAACTACCTCCCGGGCTTGTAAATAATTTGAATAAAATAGTGAAAAGAGGCGTGGCTACTACCAATAATATTAGTAATGCAAAACCAGTCCACTTATTCCACCAATAATACTTTTTATCAATGATTTCCAACGCTTCTCTTTATTTCCATCCAATACGGTCAAAGATAACTACTGCATCTTTGTTGTATTTACCAAGTTCTGATAAGTTGATTTCGTCTGCCTTGAAGTCCCCCCATTCTTTTAACAAATCTGAAAATTCAGCTGATTTGTTTACTGGGTATTCGAAATTAATGCTTGCCAAGAAATTTTGAGCTTCAACTTCAGACAAAAACTCAATCAAAGCTGTTGCATTTTCCTTATTTGGGGCATGTTTTGTAACTGCAGCGCCAGATATATTTATGTGTGTACCTCTATCATCCTGATTTGGGAAAAACAATCCGACTTTTTCTGCTGCTTTTCTTTCTTCTTCATTAGAGTCATTCAACATGATACCGATATAATAAGTGTTGACTATCGCTACATCTCCTTCTCCCGAAGCTACAGCTTTTACTTGATCTCTGTCACTCCCTTTTGGGTCTCTAGCCATATTGGCAAGCAGTCCTGATGCCCAAGTTTGAGCAGCTTCCTCACCATTATGGGCTATGATTGATGCCAATAAGGATTGATTATAAATGTTTTCTGAGGACCTTGTCAAAACTCTCCCCTTCCAAGCTTCTTCTGTCAAAGCTTCATATGTGGACAATTCCTCAGGGTTCACTCTTTCTTTGCTGTAAGCAAATATCCTTGCTCTGTAAGTTAGGCCAAACCACTTGTTTTCAGGATCTCTGAACTTAGATGGAATGTTTGTTTCTAGCGTAGAAGATGAAATTGGCTGTACCAAATCTTTGTCAACTGCTCTCTGAAGCCTTCCTGCATCCACTGTGATCAAGACGTCTGCTGGTGAATTGGCTCCTTCCAATTCTAACTTTTGGATCAATTCGTCAGCACTTGCACTTACGACATTTACTTTGATCCCGGTTTTTTCTGTGAACATATCAAAAAGCTTTTGATCTGCTTCGTAATGTCTGTGTGTGTAAACATTTACTTCGTTGTTGCTTTCTGTAGTTCCTCCGCATGAATATAGAGAAGCTGCAATTATTGCTAAAGAAACTGCTTTTAAGAAGTTTTTCATATCCATTTTTTTTGTTTGACGAGCCAAAATTAATCATTATTTAAATCAAATCTAAATAAAAAGAAAAAGATTTTTATATTTGCACCATCCTTCTGACGAGAGGTGAGAATAGTGGTTTTTCAGGTTTTAGATCAGAAAATAAATGACAATCCAACAACTGGAATATATTTTAGCAATAGATAAATTCAGGCATTTTGGGAATGCAGCTGAAGCATGCTTTGTGACGCAGCCGACATTAAGTGCCCAAGTCAATAAGCTTGAAAAAGAGCTGGAAGTCATTATTTTTGACCGATCAAAGATGCCTGTAATTCCAACTGAGTCGGGTGCTCAAATCATAGAGCAAGCCAAAAAAGTGGTCTCACATAGCAAAGGGATTTATGAGATAGTTGCACAACTCAAAGGGGACGTAAGTGGAGTGATTAAGCTTGGAATAATCCCAACTTTGGCGCCTTACCTGTTGCATAGGTTCATTAGGAATTTTCTGGAAAAATACCCTAAGGTGCAGCTTCAAGTAGAAGAAATGGTAACTGAAGAGATCATCAGGAAATTGAAAAACGATGAACTAGATCTCGGTGTGGTGGTCACCCCTTTGGACGAAAGTGGGCTATTGGAAAAACCGATGTTTTATGAAAAGTTCTACGCGTATCTTTCTGAAGGACATCCTTTGCTTTCGAAGAAGAAGATCAGTGTGTTGGATTTTGAGAGTACTGATATGTGGGTTTTGCAGCAGGGACATTGCTTTCGGGATCAAGTTTTGAATTTCTGTAACAAAGCCAAGTTCCAAAAGATGAATTTTCATTATGAAAGTGGCTCTTTGGAGGGTTTGAAATATATGGTCAACGAATACAAAGGAGTTACCTTGCTTCCTGAGTTAGCGACTTTTTATATGACTGAAAATGAGAAAAATAGATTGCGATCCTTTGAGGGAGAGGAGCCTACAAGAGAAGTAAGTATCGTTTTGACCAGGAGTTTTCTCAAACAAAAACTCGTAGCACTTCTCTACAATGAAATAACGGCCTCGATCCCTCAAGAAATGACATCAAAAGCACACGGGAAAATCGTCAGATTCAAATAAAATTTATGAATATCCGCCTACATACAAGTAGCCACTTAAAATAATGTATTCAGTTTAAATCCATCAGCAGTTGACCGTAAGCTGTTGTCTGTTGACGATTATCAGCATGATTTATGTGTTTTAATATGCGTACTTGTACACAAGCGGATAATCATATAAAATTTCTTTAATTTCGAAGGTTCCAAGCGGAAACTCTTTTCTGCTATTTACGTTTCTCTTTTCTATGAAAAAATTCCCCGTTGCTTTGTTGATCTGTTTTATGATCTTAGGGTCGAGCACTTTTAGCTTAGGACAGTCATTTTTCAAAAAGTACGTCAACAGTCTGGTAAATGACACTTCAGATATCAGTAAGCCTCAGTTTTTGATTTACCCCACGTTGGCATACGCACCTGAGACAAGCTGGGAAATAGGATTATCATCCCTGTATGTTTATTATGCAAATCAAGATACAACAAACAGACTCAGTGAAATCAATGGGTTCACTTTTGTGACATTGGAGAATCAATACGGCCTTTGGTTTGACCATGCGATGTATTCCGATCAAAGTAATTGGTTCTTTTTGGGAAGATTGAGATTTCAGAGTTTCCCCCTCAAATACTACGGTATAGGAATGGATTCTCCATCAGAATACCTTGCTTTGGTAGATGCAAATCAAATATTGATCAAGGAAAGAGTACTTAGAAAAATCAAGAACGACTTGTTTTTTGGTTTGGAAGTAGATTTCCAGAGACTTGCAGGTACTGACTTTAGGTTAGCTCCAGATAGTCCAACGTTTCCGTTGCCACGTGGAAGTGAAGGCTCCACAAATATCGGGATTGGTGCAGGCTTAGTTTATGATAATAGGCACAATGTGCTGAATGTAAGAAATGGGTTTTTCTCAGAATTGGCTTATTTACGTTATTCAGCAGCCATCAGTACTTTTGGTTTCAATTCTGTAATTTCGGATACTAGATATTACAAATCGGTGAGTAAAAACACGGTTTTTGCGGCTCAGCTATTAGGCCATTTCAATTCAGGAGATGTTCCATTCAATCAATTGGCATTGATGGGAGGAGAATCAATGATGCGAGGTTACTACACGGGACGATTTCGGGACAATAATCAATTGGCGACACAGGCAGAATTGAGATTTTTGCCGCTTCCCTTGGGATTTACGGACAGGATTGGTGCAGCTGTTTTTGGAGGAGTTGCCACAGTTTTTTCGGATTTTGATAATCTAAACCTCAATAGAACCGTTTGGTCTGCCGGTGGTGGCTTGAGATTTTTGTTGTTCCCAAAGAAGGATATTTATACGAGAATTGATTACGCTCTGACCAAAGAGGGTTCCGGTATATATTTATTTATAGGAGAGGCATTTTGATCAGGGAAACCGTGTTTTGTAATCCTAGGAGGATACCGATTTAGCGTTAAGCTATTTCAAAGCAAATACAATATTTCATTCAATAAAATCCTTTTATAACAAACCCTTGAAACGTTCTTGGGGTTGAAAGCAATTTCCCTAGCTTTTCAGTATTACATATCTTCTAGGGAAAGGGCAAGGTAGGTAGGTCTATAGTTTGGTAGTTGGGACAACAACGCTTTTGATTTTTCCTTCAAAATGCTGATATCAATTTTTTGTTTGTTTAGTTTAACTTCAGGAAAAGTGCGCTGAAAGTTCCATTCACGCTTAAGTCTTTCATTTTCATCCTCTTTTAGTCGTTGAAACTCCTTGATTAAGTAAATTTGAAATTCAGGACTGAGCCACATTGCAAAATGGCATGCAATATCTTTATGTGCATAGGTTCCTCCAAATCTTCCCGGTTTAGAGATGATTCCAATAGCATTTGTGGTTTCTATCCATCGCTTTGGCGTCAGAACGAAACTGTTTAATCCCGCTAATTTTCTAAACCCCTCGAATTCGAAGGGTTTAAAATTCGGGTTGTACATTACCTCCCAGAAACCTAAAAGTTCTACTGTGTTTCTATTTCTCATCCAGTTTTGAATAATAATATCAGTACTTGAAGAGTCTTTAAATCTTGCTATGTCGGTAATTGAAATGTAATCGTTTTGATCGCTTAGGATTAAAGTGATTTCTGTCCCTTTTACATTTATTTTTTTTGTTTTTAGCCATTGTCTTCTACTTTAAAAAAGATTCTTGAAAAATTATCTTCCTCAAGATCGGAAATTTTGAACTCTAAGAAAACAACCCCTGATACATTTCTTCTAGCTTGCTTACTTGGATGACTTTGATAGAGTATTTGTCCATATCCATGCCTTTTACGGCATATTTGGAAACCATGATTCTTTTGAATCCCAATTTTTCGGCTTCAGCTATCCTGTTTTCGATACGGTGGACTGCTCTGATTTCTCCACCCAAACCTACTTCTCCAGCAAAGCATAAATCTGCAGGAACAGGTGTGTC
This sequence comes from Belliella calami, assembly GCF_022549695.1. Lineage (GTDB taxonomy): Bacteria > Bacteroidota > Bacteroidia > Cytophagales > Cyclobacteriaceae > Belliella > Belliella calami. The sequence goes on from NZ_JAKZGS010000003.1 coordinate 212,597, forward strand.
CTCGTACGAAGAAATCAAAGAGGCACAAACTGCCAAATCCAATGCGGGATCGTCCACCCTTAAACCTCCTGCAACATTCAAGAAAACATCCTGCTGACCAAGGCGCATTCCTCCTCTTTTTTCCAAGACAGCCAAAAGCATGTTGAGTCGCTTGGCATCATGCCCAGTACTACTTCGTTGTGGTGTGCCGTAAGTGGCGGGACTTACAAGAGATTGAATCTCAATCAAAAGAGGCCTGTTTCCCTCCATCATTGCACCGATAGCAACTCCGTTGAGCAATTCCTCCCTTTGGGTGAGTAAAATCTCAGAAGGATTTGCTACTGGCCGAAGTCCCTCAGCACGCATTTCATAGATCCCCAATTCGTGTGTTGAGCCAAATCGATTTTTTGAAGTTCTGAGAATTCTATAAGTCAGATGCCTGTCACCCTCAAACTGCAAAACAGTATCTACCATGTGTTCAAGAACCTTTGGGCCAGCTATCGCACCGTCTTTTGTAATGTGCCCTACCAAAAATACCGGAGTGCCAGTTTCTTTGGCAAATTTCATCAACTCTGCTGTACATTCCCGCACCTGACTTACTGATCCAGCTGCTGATTCCACATGTTTGCTGTGGAGTGTTTGGATGGAATCAATTACAAGCACATCAGGATTGAGGACTTCTATCTGTTGAAAAATGGATTGTGTATTGGTTTCAGAAAGCACATAGCAATTTTCGGATTTGAGAGGCATTCGCTCTGCACGCATTTTTATCTGCGATTCGCTCTCTTCACCAGAGACGTAAAGGATCTTTGTCTGATTGAGCATCAGGGCGATTTGGAGCATCAAGGTGGACTTTCCTATCCCGGGTTCACCACCAATCAAAACCAAAGATCCAGCAACTATCCCACCTCCCAAAACACGATCCAATTCGGCATCATGCGTAATCAATCTCGGTTGATCCTCAAAATTTATTTCTTGCAATCTCTTTGGTACACTGGCTCGCTTTTCCTTTGCACCACCTTGCTTCCATGAACCACGACCTGCTTCTTCTTTCTGCACCACTTCTTCCACATAGGTGTTCCATTCTCCACATGAAGGACACTTGCCAAGCCATTTAGGACTTTGAGCACCACAGTTTTGACAAAAGAAAGTTGTTTTGGTTTTGGCCATGTAATTTTAGATTTTAAATGGTAAATTTTAGATTAGTGGGATTTGATATATCATGATAAGTAGAAACATCAAATTTGTATGGAAGCATAAGGTCATCCAATGCAAATTCTATTTCTTGTTGTGTGGTAAGGTTTAGTTTCTCACCAAATAAGCATAAATCAATATCTGATGCAGGCTTGAAATTTCCCACTGCCCTGGATCCATAAATTTTAACCATAGCGACTTCCCTAAAATCAGAAAACACGCTTTGAATTTTCTGAATGTCTCGTCTTGAAAATGGTTTATACTTTTTCTTACAATTAGTAGAGTTCAACCTCCCGAAATTATCGGGACAGGCGCTTCGGGGTTGTTGCTTAATCATCCTCATTATTCCCCGCATTTCATACGGGGCTATTGAAGGTTTAACCCCTTTCGGGGTTGTGTTTTCTGGATCATCATTAATCCCCGGGTTGCGACCCGGGGTTCCGCCACGGCGGACAAGTATTTAAATTTAAACCCTGCCTGCAGCTGGCAGGCACTTCCTGGTTTTTTCGACTTTGGCTAATTTCTATCATAGAATAAGCGTGTAAACCACTTCGTGGTTTTCATCTCTTGAATCACCTCTTTTGCCTCTATCTTTGCTACATCTTCGCTTCTCACTTCACAATCCAATCTTCCTAATTTCTTCCAGATTAGTGTGCTTCCAACCAATCTTTACCTAATCCAACTTCTACTTCCAATGGTACAGTAATTTTTACTGCATTGGACATGATTTTTGGTATTTCTTTTTTGAGAAGTTCCACTTCATCTTTGTGGGCATCAAAAACCAATTCATCATGGACTTGAAGAATCATTTTGGACTTCAGGTTTTCTTTGATCATCCAATCATGAACTTGGATCATCGCTACTTTGATCATGTCGGCGGCGGATCCTTGTATTGGAGCATTGATGGCATTTCGTTCAGCAAACCCACGCATGGTTTGGTTTCTGCTATTGATGTCTCTCAGGTATCTTCTTCTTCCCAAAATCGTCTCTACATATTCATTTTTCCTAGCTTTTTCTATACAGCCATCCATATACTCTTTTACAGCTGAAAACTCTTTGAAATAAGAATCAATGATTTCTTTGGCTTCTGATCTTGGTATGCTTAGCCGTTGGGAAAGCCCAAATACAGAAATCCCATAAATAATTCCAAAGTTGGCTGTTTTTGCCTTCCTTCGCATGTCTGAAGTCACTTCTTCCAATGGAACTTGGAAGATTTTGGCTGCAGTAGTAGCATGGATATCCCTACCGTTTTTGAATGCCTCTATCATGGATTCATCCTTTGCAAATGACGCCATTATCCTCAATTCTATCTGAGAATAATCAGCTGCCAAAATCACATGGTTTTCATCCCTTGGAACAAATGCTTTTCGAATCTCTCGTCCTCTTTCTGTTCTGATTGGGATATTTTGAAGGTTGGGATTGATAGATGATAGCCTTCCTGTTGCTGCTACAAATTGATTGTAAGTAGTATGAATTCTGTTTGTCTTGGGATTGATCATGGTAGGTAAAGCATCCACATAGGTGGATTTGAGCTTTACCATTTGCCTATACTCCAATATGGCTGAGGCGATTTCGTGTTCACCAGCCATTTTGCTCAAAACTTCCTCGCCGGTTGCGAATTGACCTGTTTTGGTTTTTTTTGCTTTTGGATCCAATGCAAGCTTTACAAAAAGGATTTCTCCAAGTTGTTTTGGTGAAGCTAGATTGAACTCTTCTCCTGCCAATTCATATACGCGCTGCTCTATGGCTTTGCTTTCTTCTTCTAAGATACCCGACAATTCTGCCAAACTCTCAGTATCAATTCTTACGCCTTCAAATTCCATTGCAGCCAAGACATTGATAAGCGGGTTTTCGACTTCATGGAGTAGTTTTTCCAAGCCATTTTCTTTGATCATGGGATCAAAAGTCTGCTTGAGTTTCAAAGTGATATCTGCATCTTCTGCTGCATAAGCAGTCACTTCATCTTCATCTACATCCCGCATATTTCCTTGGTTTTTCCCTTTTTTGCCAATCAGGGATTCTATGGAAACAGGCTTGTAATTCAAATATTGCTGGGCTAGCCAATCCATGGAATGTTTTCCTTCTGGCTCTATAAGATAATGGGCAAGCATGGTGTCGTAGAGTTTTCCTTTGACTTCCATTCCATAGTTTTTCAAAACCAGAATGTCATACTTTACGTTTTGCCCGATTTTAGTGATTTTTTCATTTTCGAAAAGTCCTCTAAAAAGCTCAAGCTTTTCTTTGGCTTCTTTTTGGTCAGCTGGAAATGGGATGTAAAAAGCTTCGCCAGCAATGTAAGCAAACGATAGCCCTACCAATTCAGCTTCGTTTGGATTCAGTGCGGTAGTTTCTGTGTCAAAACAGAATTCCTCCTGTCTCTCAAGATAGCTGATCAATTCCAAAATTGCTTTTTCTCCATCCACTTTATGATAATCATGGGCTGAGGTGAGTATATTGTCGTGGAGCTGGATTGCTGGTAGTGGGTTTTCTTCTGCCGACACCTCCAGTTCGGTTTCCTCCTCCGTAGCTGCAGGGCCCGTGAAAAGCCCCAATTGTTCGCTGACTTTTATCTTCGGTTTTTTGATGGCTTCGCCAAAAACTCTTTGAGTCAAGGATCTGAACTCCAATTCTGCAAAGAGTGCTTTTAATTGTTCTTCTTTTGGGCCGTTATACTTTAGGGCTTCTTCGTCAAATTCAACTGGCACATCGAGACTGATAGTTGCCAACTCTTTGGAAAGCAAGCCTTGTTGTCCGAAATTTTCGACATTTTCCTTTTGCTTCCCTTTCAGTTCGTGGGTGTTTTTCAACAATTCCTCAATCGACCCATAAGCTTTGAGTAGTTTTACGGCAGTTTTTTCTCCAATTCCAGGAATTCCAGGAATATTGTCCACAGCATCTCCCATAAGCCCTAAGATGTCTCTTACCTGGTCTACATTTTCAATATCCCACTTTGCACAGACTTCCTTCGGTCCCATAATGTCTACGGCGTTCCCCATAAATGCGGGCTTGTAAAGGAAAATATGCTCCTCTACTAATTGCCCGTAATCCTTGTCTGGTGTCATCATATAGACTTCGAAGCTTGTTCTTTCTGCTTTTTTGGCAATGGTACCGATGATGTCATCAGCTTCAAAACCATCCAATTCCAAAATTGGGATATCAAAAGCTTCTACAATTTGCTTCACCCAAGGAATACCAATTCCAATATCTTCCGGTTGTGCTTGTCTGTTCGCCTTGTAAGCTTCAAACTGCACATGTCTGAAAGTAGGTGCTTTGGTGTCGAATGCGACCGCTATGTGTGTAGGTTTTTCCTTTTCGAGTACTTCTAGAAGTGTATTTGTGAACCCAAGCATGACACCTGTATTCAATCCTTTGGAATTTATTCTTGGGTTTTTGCTAAATGCAAAGTGTGCTCTGTATATAAGGGCCATTGCGTCTAGCAGAAAAAGTTTTTTATCTCCTTTTGAAGGCATGTGAAGGTGTTTTTTGAGTTGAAAATATTTTCTGAAGTACTTTTTGATTGTCGTCTTTCAAACGCTAAATTACAAATAATAATGAAAAGCGATGGCTCTATTGTTCTATCTATAAAACAAATAAATTATGATATTTTACTTACTATTGTCTTATGTGGTCTGATATTTGGTATTATTTTTCCCGTAGGTGCAACTTTGCATCGAAAATTCAAAAAAATATTTATCACCTTAAACAAATCATCATGAAAAAGATCACCTATTTTTTATCAATTATGTTTCTATTTATGGCTTTTGCCCCTACAGCAAATGCTAAAGATTCAAAAAAAGAAAAAGAAGAGCTTACTGTGGATCAGCAACAAAGATTGGACGAGATCAACCTTAGAGTTGAGGAAATCAAATCTTTGGATTTTGCTGATATGACTAAGGCGGAGAGAAAAGAAGTGAGGAAAGAGTTGAAGGAAATGAAAGTGGAGGCTAAAGAAATGGGTAATGGAGTTTATCTTTCAGTTGGTGCCATCATTATTATATTATTGATTCTGATTTTATTGACATAGAATAGAATTCTATTATAAAAAAAGCCTCACAGCGATGTGGGGCTTTTTTATTATGAAAAGGTGGAAAGAATTAAGAAGACTTTCCATTAAGGGCATCGACCAATTCTCTTTTTAGCTTGCGTTCGCGATCCAGTGTGTTTTTTCTGTGTTGCTCAAATTCCTCAACTGTCTCTTCTAGATTTTTCCTTGCAATCGAGATGACTTTGTGGCTTTTGCTATATTTATATAAGAAGAATAAAAAAGCAATCAGAAGCCCCAGCACGATTGTCCACATGATTGTATTGTATGCGTTTTTGTGGATTGGGATTCCAAGAAAGAAAAAGCTGTCTCTTGCTTCCAACGCAGCATCCAAATCATCATGGGTGCTTTTTATATCTTCCTCCAGCTCGTTGATTTTTGCTTGTTGGTCTTTGACCGTAGCATGAATGTCAATCAACTCCTTCTTGAAAACTTGCAAAGAGTCTAAAACATTCGATTTAATTTTTTCAAGGTTAGTCTTTTTGACAACTTTGTATTCTTGAAAATTATTTGAAATACTATTGATGTAATCAAATTGGCTTGAAATAGTTCCGCTGTTTAATGAACCCATTTCTTCTACGTTACTTTCTTGTGCTTGACCGGGGTGGATAAAAAATGAAGTTGCGATCAATACAAGTAGAATAGTTTTATTCATGAGGTGATTGGTGTTATTTACGAAATATAGTTAATATAAATTATTTAGATTTGTTGATTTTGATGGACGGATCAATAACTGTGCCTCTCTATGCTCAAAATCAGATTAAAAAACTTAAACGAAAATAGAAGAGGAAGTGATATAATGTTTTTGTTTTTTTGGAAAAAGGGAAAAGACCACTTGAAGCCAATAGAAATTCTTTGCTGAAAAACATGCAGTTTGAATTCCAAAAAATCAAAAAGTATGAGTTTAAAGTCTTTGTGGCAATACAAATCGAATTGCCACAAAGACATTTTTATAATGTAAATCCAAAGCCTGTAATTAAAGAAACCTTATATTTTTTCGCTTCCATTATTGAAAAGACTTTTTAAATTATCATGTTTGTTTGAAATCTTACTGCACTACGAAAATAGCATTGGCCATAATCAACTTCCCGGCTTCCCAAAAGCTTCTAAACATTGGGTTGTCCACAAGATAGACTATCTTTCCTCTACCTTGATATTCCATTCCATATACCATAGATTGATTCATTTGAGGCTTCAGTTTATTTCCAATAAATCCAAATCTATATTGATCTAAACTCTGAATCGTACCTACATTCACACCGTTTGTCAAGTATGCATATCGTCTTCCATTATTTTTCAAAGTGTAATAATTTTCCCCAACTCCAAATGAAAGCGGGTGGGTTTGATCCATTTTGACTTCAAAGATAGCGCCTGCTGCTGAAGTAGATATTCCCATTCTCTCACGATCTTGGAAAGAGCTTAATCGCTCAATTTTCTGAATTTCTGTATCTGCTTTTTGCTTCGCTTTTTTCTCTTCCTCTGTATCAAATTGGCTCAAATTGAATCCTTCTTTGTCAGAAAACATTCCTACGGATCCTTCAATAGCAATAGCTTTTCCGCCTGCTTTTACCCAATCCATTACTTTTGTGAAGTTCCCTCCATTCAGGTAATTGCCTGATGGCAATATCAACACATCATATTTGCTCAGGTCAAATCTACCCAACATATCTGCCTCAAGTATGGTGACAGGATAATCTAGCTCTTGCTCAAAGAAATACCAGATTTCTCCGAAATTCAATGATGATGTTCCAGAACCTCCTACTACAGCGACATTTGGTGCTTTGATCACCTTCACATCCGATGAGCCAAAGTCTTTCCCTTTATCAACATAAGATGTATTGGAAGTAGTAAGTTTGATTTCAAACTTATTGGCCAGATCGACCACTTTTTTATCATAATCAGCTACCCACTGATTGCCATTTCTCATGATCAAAAGTGTTCCGGCATTGTAAGACTGCCCATTGATTTCAAAAGGATATTCCGCAACTCTTGCTCTAATTCCAGCCTTCAGCAACGCTCCCAAATACTTTGCATGTTTGGTAGCATTCCAAGGTGCAATATATGCCAATGGGGTACCTTCCACAATATTTGCCTGAAAAACAGATTTTTCAAAAGGCTTTGCAGCATCTAGCTTCGTCTCCAAAGCATAGGCCTGAAGTCCATAAGCATACGGTAATGCCCAACTTGTTATATCATAAGTGATGCTGTCCTCCAAAGTAGCTTCAGGTTCAAATAAAACCTGAGTAAGGACTGATTTTGGCTGATATGCATTGACAATGATGTCTTTATCAGTGGTAGAAAATGATGCAGATTTGCCAGTATTATAATCCAAGCCTCTCAGTCCGGATCTATTTCCAGCAAATCCATAGCTTATTTTATTTTTATCCAGAAGTTTCAACAAAGCAGCCAATCTATCAGGTTGATCTTCTCCTTTGATGACAAAGCTTTTATACTTTGCTCTTGGACTGGTGCTATTGCTTTTGAAATAGTCTGCGAACTCATCTGCTAATCTTTCTGCATTCTTTGAGGTAACTTCTACAGCGGAAATACCCGCAGTATGCTGATGGATGATCCTTTCTTCCAAAGTAACTGTGTCGCCCAGTGCATTGAGCATCCCTAAACCCGCACGACCTGAACCGCCTTTTTCGATAGTCATACCAATGGCACCATTGTACATTGGGTAGGTGTCTCCGTAAGATGGATAGAGCAAATCAAATCTTTCTCTTGTGAAATATTGCCAGTTATTTGCATCAAACTTAGCGGCGGTATTTTTCCCATAAATCTCTTGGAACTCATGCTGAAATGGTGAGACTTGCTCGTGAACTGGCTTCGCTGCTGGAGCAAAGTAAAATGGTTCGTTGATTCCTTGTTCGTGATAATCTACGAATAAATGTGGCATCCATTCGTGATAGAGCTTGATTCTTTGTTCTGTTTCAGCTTGCGTTTGCCAAGCCCAATCCCTGTTGAGGTCCATCATGTAATGGTTTGGCCGACCTCCAGGCCATGGCTCAGAGTGTTCTGTTGATTGTGGGTCCGGTTGAAGGATTTTATTGGATTTTTGGTTGTACCATACAGTATATCTATCTTTTCCATCTGGATTTGCACAAGGATCCACGATTAGAACTTGATTTTTCAACCATTCTTTGGCTTCAGAATTGTTTGGATTTGCCAGTTCCCAAAAAGTCATCATCGCAGCTTCCGTTGCTACGGCTTCATTGCCATGAACATTGTACTGCATCCAATTGATCGCCACTTTGGTGCTTGGACTACCTTCCAACATCCCTGTTCTCTTAAGATTGTCAGTCCTGATTTGGTCGAGGTTTTGAATATTCTCTGGAGAGGAGACGATCGCTACAAACAAGGGTCTGTGTTCTACCGATTCTCCATAATATTTTATTTGTACATTAGGTAAAGTACTTGCCAAATGTTCGAAATAATCTACTACTCTGTGATGAGGAGTAAACCTTTCTCCTGCCTTGTAGCCCAAAAATTCATCTGGACTTTGTTGGGCAAATGCAAACCCGGATATCAAAAGCGATAAGAATAGGGCGTAAATTTTTCTCATAAATTAAGAATTAAGCTGAATTAAATTTGTGGACGGTAATTTACACTCTTTGGATTAAGGATTCAAACCGTCCTTGGAAATCTATTTTTGTTACTTTCTGATTCTGCTCCAAAGTTTGGTAGTAAACCTTGGCCTGTCTTCCATTACGTTCAACTCGTCCTCACTGACTCTTTTGACACTTTCTATTGTATAGAAAGCTTTGTCATTGAAGGATTTTACTTTCCCGACGAATTCAGTAAGGGCATCTCTTTTCATTACTGTAAAAAGTAGATTTACTTTTCCAAACCTTCCCTCAGCACCAACAGAAGTGAATCTAAAATTCTTTTCTTTCATATAGTCTATCAATTCTGGCATTGGAGTAGGAGTAATGACACGTACCAAAACCCTTCCAAGAGCCAATTTCTCCTCAATAGTCATCCCCACAAAAGTCCCCATCGCAAAACCTCCAGCATATGCAAGGTAAGACATCGGGTTGTTGATGTTTTGAAAAATTTGGCCAATAGCCAATAACCAAATCAAGGCTTCAAAAAAACCTAAAATTGGAGCGATTTTTTTCTTGCCATTGAGCATAAACATGATTCGGAGGGTATTGATGGAAACATCCATTACTCTTGCGAAAAAAATCATGAGTGGCATTATGACATAATTGAAGATTTCGATAGATATTCCAAAGGACTCTAAGTATTCTTGCATTTTGATGGTGATTTATATTTGCTGATTTCACAAAGGTAATGAAAATAGCCCTCAAGGTATCGTAATGACCCCCATTCAAATGAGGATAATTACTAGCAGACTTCTTGTCAATTGTTTATATTCGAATTGTATTCTACCATTGACTTTATTTAAAATCTATGAGGAGCTGGCAAAAAATAGTAAGTTTATGAAAATCTCATTTTAATTAGATTATTTGCAATTAAGTGGCTTTTATTATTTGAATAGATCCAAAAGCAATTCTTTTGTTTTATCAAAAATCAAATTGGCTAAATATGAAAAATCAGATCATTTTAATGCTGACAGGGTTGATCCTTTTTTCCTGCGCTTCCAAAGAATTGATGCCTTTCAAAGAAATTGGAGCGGCATATCCAGTTTTGAAAAAGGTGTTGGAAAATAGCGATACTTACAAAGTTCAAATTCTCTATTCCCAAATAGAAAGGGATAGTTTGGGAAAACCAATATTAAAAGATTGTGCTTTCAACTTAAATGATGAGGTGTATTACTACCCTGCAAGTACAGTCAAGCTTCCAGTAGCAATTTTAGCTTTGGAATGGTTGCGGGAACAAAAAACAGATGGGCTTTCTGCAAATACCATTATGCTGACAGATTCTGTTCGGGAGTCTCAAATTCCCGCTTTGTATGACAGCACTTCACAAAACTTGTCGCCAAGTATAGCTCATTACATCAAAAAAATTCTTTTGGTTTCAGATAATGATGCATACAACCGTTTGTATGAATTGCTTGGACAGGAGTACATCAATGAAAAGCTAAAACAAAAAGGACTGAAAAACACAATTATCAATCATAGGCTGAGCATCTTTATGAGTCCCGAAGAAAATAGAAACTTAAACCCGATAAGATTTATTGGAGACAATGGAGAAATAGTATTGGAGATCCCGGCGAGAGTCACTACCAAAGTCTATCAAAACCAAGATAAACCAAGCTTAGCAAAAGCTTACAAAAGTGGAGGAGAGTTGGTGTCTGAGCCGATGGATTTTACGTTCAAAAACAAGTTTTCTTTGTCAGATTTTCATGGGGTAGTCCAGAGGATAGTATTTCCAGAGCTTTTTGCAGAATCAGAGAGATTTCAAATTTCTGAAGAAGACCGAGATTTTGTTCTGAAATATATGTCCATGCTTCCAGGGAAAAGTGATTTTCCTCGATATGAACTTCCAGAGTATTATGATAGCTATTCAAAATTCTACAAATTTGGAACAAGCAAAGAACCTATACCTGATGAATTTGTGATCTATAACAAAACAGGGCAAGCATATGGACATCTTCTCGATGGTTCATACTTTGTCAATAAAACGGAAGGGGTAGAGTTTTTTGTTTCTGCTGTGATCTATGTGAATGAAAACAATATTTTGAATGACAATAACTATGAATTCGATGAAATAGGGTTTCCCTTTTTTAAGGAATTAGGAGATTATCTATATGATTTGGAACTTAGAAGGAAGTAAAATAAAAAAGCCTATCAAATGTGTGATTGATAGGGTTTTTTTTAATTATGTTGGAGGCTAGTTCCCGTGGGCTGCCATGAATTTGTCCAGGTCTTGTAGGGTTATTTTTCCTTCATAATATGCCCTTCCAAAGACTACCGCAGTGACTCCGTTTTCTTTTAGTTGAATAAAATCATCGATAGATCTTACACCACCATTGGCAGCAAGGTGAATTGTCGGAAACTTTGCTACGATCTCTTTATAAAGTTCAAAATTCGGACCTTCCATTACCCCATCTCTTGTGACATCGGAGCATTTGAGGTATTTTAAGCCTCTTGAGTAGAAGTTTTCTATATGTTCAAAAAGATCTACCTCAGTTTTTTTTGTCCATCCTTTTGTTTTGATTTTATGATCTTCAGGATTGGTGTCAGCAGCTAAGTTGATTTTTTCTCTACCATATGACATGATCCATTGGGCAAATCTCTCAGGGTAGGATACAGAAACAGAAGCTGCTGTGATTGCACGGGCACCATGTTCAAAAGATTTGAGTACATCGCCATCTGTGGAAATCCCACCTGTAAAATCAACATTTAGATTGGTGTATCCCGAAATAGCTTCCAGAATGTGGTAGTTTTTTGGTTCTCCTCGCCGCGCTCCATCCAGATCTACCAAATGAAGCCATCTGATGCCGTGGTCTTCAAATGCTTGGGCAATTTCTAGGGGGTTATTGGAAATCACTTCCTCGGTAGAGAAGTCTCCTCTTTTGAGTCGGACACATTTTCCGTTGATCAAATAAATAGAAGGAATAATATCAAACATGGTTTTATAGGCTTTTATTGACAGTAATGCTAAGGTTCTATGTTTTTTCAGAAAGTGAGGGCAATTCACCTTCTCTTTAAATTACTAAAGATAATAGAAGAACTCATTATTTTGCAATCCTCTGGTAAATTGTTTGGTTTATTATACAATATAATTTAAAAATAAGATTATCCGCAAATATGAAAGTAAGTTATTAAGAATGCTTGCATTGATGTAGGTGAGTCAGTCTAAAACTTATCGTTTAGTATAAGGGCGAAAGTATTTTTTTTTGGATCTCAAGCTCAATAAGTCAGTCGGGCAATTTTTCCTCCTGCACCTGATGCCCAAATACTCCCTTGTGATTTGTCTATTGACACTGCATGAAAGCCTTCATCAGAAAATTTCTCCCAGTTTATTCCTCCGTCTTTTGAATAGTCGCTTCCATTAGTTCCTACAGCAATTACCCAATGGTGCCTCGGGAAGTATGCTACTCCAGACCGAAATCCATTAGGTAGATTTCCAACTAATATTTCCCAACTATTTCCCAATTCAGGAGAATAGATTACATTTTTTTGTGAAAGATCGGGCTTTAGGTAATCCCCACCTACAGCGATCAAGTTATTGTTGTCTAATTTTGAGAGCGAAAAAATACCTTGGGAAGGCTCTCCCTGGATGATAGGTGTTTCTTTGATCTCCCATCTGTGTCCTCCATCATTGGAACGATAGATTTTGCTTTTACTTCCACCACTTGAAAACCAAATGAACTCGCTATCCGTCAAAATTGTCGATCCACTCGCAGCAAAAGATCCTTCACCAGATTCTGCGCTCGGACTTGACTCGAGCCAAGTCCAGCTTTCTCCTCCATCTATTGTTTCCAAAACCATCCATTTGCCATCTACAGGATCTCCAATTGCGTAGCCTTTACGGTTTTTGTAAAAGGAAATCCCATCTAGGAAAGCCTCATCTGGTCCTTGATATTTCTTTTGCCAAGTCTTGCCGCTATCTGTAGTTTTATAAATGACGGCAGGTTGTCCAGCAGAAACAGCAACTGCTGTTGAAGCACTGAGCCCTTCAATGTCCCTAAAATCCACGGAATCGAGTCCATCGATAATGCCAGTGGACCAAGATTTTCCTCCATCCAAAGTCAAAAGCCAAGTGCCTTTAGAGCCACTGGCCCAAATGATTTCTGATGTAAGAGGAGATAACCCACGAATAGAAGCGCCACTTGGAACTTCCATAATTTCCCAACCAGTGGGGGAATCAATTTTTGGGTGTTTGCGATTCTCTTGACATGAGCCGAGAAGGGCGGTAAAGGCCATTGAAAACAAAAGTCTTTTTTTCATATTGGTAGCGAGGGGTTTTGGAGTCAAAGCCTTTTGATGACTTCGGACTTTGGCAATCTTATACTCCACATTCCACGAAGATCTCCAATTTTATGATTCTTTGCTTTATCTTCAGGATAAAGTTTCTGGATTTTATCTAAAGTCTCTTCATTGATATCTGTTTTGGGTTCTCCATGGCAGTTTAGGCAAAGACTATTGGGGATTTGAATTGCTTTGGTGTAAAGCAGAACTTCTCCGTTTTCGAATTTTTGGATGTTGGGTTCGTTTTTAATGTCGTTTTCAGAATTGTAGGCGTAAGCATCCAAAATAGGGAATTCTTCTTCAGTGGGCTTGTCCAATGGATTCCTGAAATCGATAGATGCTCTTTTTATTGAAATATTATGTTTTTGGCTAACCTCGCTCAGGATAGGGAGCGCTTCTACATTACAAAAAGCTATGGCTTCAGGAATTCCTTTTTCTGAAATTGCTTTTTGCAATGCAGTGATTAATTGTGTTTGTGCTTCAGTGCTAATTTCATCTCCCCATTTCATCGCTTCTTCCAAGATCTCTACCTCGCTAAGTTTTTTGACTTCCATGCTTTTGTTCACTTCTTCAAAGATGTCCTTGCTGATTTTTTCGTTTGAATTACAGGATAAAAGTAACTGTGTACACAAAACTGTATAAATAATTTTTTTCATCTTTATTATATCTTTGCCTAAAAATACGGTTAAAAAACCATTTCTTAAAAGGTTAAATGCTGTTTGTTTGAGGCCTCCAATTTTCATTGAAGCAGCTGCTTGCAATCAATTGAAAATAGCTTTCTTTTATGCTTAATAATCCTAATTTTACACTGCCTAATCAATTGACTAGCTTGTTCCAATGAAAAAAATATACGTTCTAGTAGTTTTGTTGTTTTTTGTATGTTCTCTGAATTTTGCACAAACTTGGAGGAGAGTTGGTGGTTGGGGAAATGATTTTTCAGGTATTTCTTGGGTGAATGATGAAGTTGGGTATGTCTCTGGAGATCAAGTGATCCTAAAAACCGTAGATGGTGGGCTCAGCTGGACAGAACAGCAAGCTCCCATCAAAAACAAAATGAATGGAATAGATTTTTTCAATGAAAATGTTGGCTTGATCGTGGGTGATAATGGAGAAGTTTACAGAACTGCCAATTCAGGTGAGTCATGGGAACTGATCTCCGTTAATACTTCAAGTTCTCTAAAAAAAGTAAAATTTCTTAGTCAAAACAGGGCATACATTGTCGGCGAAGGTGGGGAATTGTACCGATCTACCAATGGGGGTCAGTCTTGGGCAAGACAAAATGTGGGAACTACAGCTAATTTGACAGGTTTGACATTTGTAAATATTGACACTGGATATGTTTCTTTGGCAAGTGGAGCAGTATTAAGGACATTCAATCAGGGGAATAATTGGACAATGCTCAGTACGGGCAATTCCAAGCCATTGAATGATATTTATTTTTCAAGTGGAAAAATTGGCTATGCAGTAGGAAATGAAGGGACAATTCTCAAAACGAGTGATGCAGGAGTTAATTGGACTTTAGTTAATTCAGGTACAGAAAGAGATTTATTGGGAGTGTCATTCAACAAGACCAATAGAAACCTTGGAGTAATAGTAGGGAAGACAGCTACGTTACTGAGAACCATCAATGCAGGACTTACTTTTGATGGGATCAATAGCAATAATACCCAAGATTTTAGTGCTGCAAGTTTTAGGGCAAATTCAAATGCTGTTTTTGCAGTAGGTACGAGTGGTTTTGTCTTGGCATCAACCAATTCGGGGGGGTCTTGGTCCTTGAGATTGTCCGGGATCAAAAATGACTTCAATGCCACAAAATTTAGAACTGATAATCTCGGGTATATTGTCGGGACTGATGGTAAATTTTTTGTAACATCAAATGGTGGAAACAGCATCAATGATCGATCTAGACCTTTGACGGTTGCATTTAACAATCTCTTCTTTTCCACCAATGCTTACGGTTATATCGTAGGGGATGGTGGTACAGCTTTGAGAACCTCCAATTCAGGTACCAATTGGACTTCACTGAATCTCAATACGAGCTTGAACCTGAACGGTGTCTATTTTTTTAACAATAATCTTGGTTTTATAGTCGGTGACAATGGTTTTCTTGCAAAAACAGAAAATGCGGGCATTAATTGGCAGCAAGTCTCAGCTGGTAGTACAACGGCCAATCTTAATCAAATTTTGTTTTTTGATCAATCAGTTGGCTTGATTGTAGGAGACAATGGTTTTTTGAGCAGAACGGAAGAAGGTGAAGAATGGACTCAAGTATCCTCAGCTACCTCAGCATCTTTAGTTGAATTGACTAAATTAGACGATAATTCAGCTTTGGCTGTTGGCGAAAATGGCACAATCATTAAAACAGAAGACAAAGGACTTACATGGAAGGCTATAATCACTCCATTCAATGTTGATTTTACTGGTGTAGATTTTTTGGATGAGTCTGTAGGGTTTATTTCAGGAGAAAAGGGTTTGATATTGAAAACAGAAGATGGTGGAGAAACTTGGATTCAAATGCCTACCGGTACTTTTCAAGATCTTACAGGTTTGAGCTTTGGCTCTTTGAGCATAGGGTATGCAGTAGGTGAAAGAGGAAGCTTGTTTCAGTATAGATGTGCTGTTCCAGATACTCCGACATTGATTTTTGGGGAGTCAAATATTTGCCTTAGCCAGCAAGCATACAGTGTCCAAAGTTCAGGAGAAGCAGGAGAGGTATTTGAATGGCGGGTAGATGGCGGGACTATTTTGGAAGGACAAGGCTCAAACAGGATTATCGTACGATGGGATACCCCTGGTAGAAATGCAGTCTTGGTAAGAGGACAAAATGAATGTGGAAATGGAGGTACCAAAGGGCTCGAAGTCTTGGTTTCAGTAGCGTCACAAATTATTGCAGAAATTAGTGGGGAAGGGGCTGTCTGTTCAAATTCTTTTGTAACGTATTCAGTAAATGATGTGCCAGGGACAGAGTTCGTATGGCAGGCTAGTGGAGGATTGGTGAGAGAAGGTCAAGGAACAGCTAGTGTTACTATTGAATGGACAGGGGTTGGTTCACAGACTTTGTCAGTTACACCTCGGAATCCTTGTGGATCAGGCACCATGTTTTCCAAACCAATAACTATAGAAAATGCGCCTTCAACAGCTTCATCAATTAGTGGAGCTGACATGGTTGGATTAATAGAATATGATTATGAAGTTATCAATGTTCCAGGGATGAATTATACTTGGTCTATTTCAGGTAATGGGGGGGCTATAGTCGAAGGGCAGGGTTCAAATAAGGTTGTGGTAAAATGGGCAAGAGAAGGAGAGTTTGATTTGACAGTGACTCCTATGAATAGCTGTGATACCGGGCCAGCTTCCAGTTTGACTGTAACAGTAAATCTGATCACTAGTATAGAAGAGGAGAAAATATTGGATTCTTTTATCCAGGTATATCCAAACCCTTCGAGTGGAGATATTCAGATTGCTACTTCAGGACTATCTGATATAAGGGAGATCAGTATTGTAAACAGTCTTGGGCAGACTCTCCAGCAAGTCCAACCTAGTCAGGGTGTTTTTTATTATAGAATTCTCAATTTACCAAGAGGACTTCATACGCTAATCATAAGAACAAGGGAAAATAAATACTATAAGAAGGTGATTGTTGAGTGAGCATTCATTAAAGCGAAGAGATAAACTATGGTGAATCTTGACTTTAGGATAAATGTTTTAGCAATAAATGAAAATGATCTAACCATATTTTTTCACGCTAAAAGATAGATTGATGTAAGTGAACAAAATTTTATTCTGAATAAGAAAAAAATAATCAATAATACATCCATATTTAGAATAATAGTAAAAAATCAAACCCACAATCAAAATATTATTTTGATTGTGGGTTTGATTTTTTAAAGGGTTTTTTGCTGATTTGCATCAATAAACCCAAAGATATGATGAATAGAGAATTTCATCCAGAGAGTTTGATGATGACTCATGGATACAAGCCCGAACTTTCAGAAGGAGCAATCAAGTGCCCAATTTTTCAAACTTCAACGTTTGTTTTCAAGTCGGCAGAAGAAGGGAAAGCCTTTTTTCAAGTAGCCTATGGTCAGAGGGAGAAAGAGCCAAATGAAGAGTTAGGGTTGATTTATAGCAGGTTGAACAATCCTGATTTACAGATTTTGGAAGAAAGACTGTGTCTTTGGGATGGAGCTGATGAGTGTGCGGTTTTTGAAAGTGGTATGTCTGCAATCTCAACCGTGATGTTGGAATTTTTGAGACCTGGTGATGTGATGCTATACAGCAAGCCCGTCTATGGAGGGACAGATCATTTTGTGAACAAAGTTTTGCCACAATACGGAATCAAAGGTATTGGATTTACAAGTGTACAGAGTAAAGAAGAAATCCTAGAGCTTGTCAAAGGTCAGGAAGAAAAAGTGAAGATGGTATATGTTGAAACACCAGCTAATCCCACCAATGCACTTTTTGACTTGAAAATCTGTAGAGAAGTAGCCGATGAATTGTCAGGTGATGAAAAAGAAGTCGTAGTCTGTGTGGATAATACCTACATGGGGCCTCTTTGGCAACATCCATTGAAGCATGGGGCGGATCTGATAGTATATTCAGCTACCAAGTATATCGGGGGTCATTCAGATTTGATTGCAGGAGCCGTTTTGGGAAGATCCAAACATATGGTGAGAGTTAGGACACTTCGGACATTCCTAGGGAATATGGCAGGTCCATGGACAGGTTGGTTGCTCATGCGAAGTCTTGAGACACTGAAGGTAAGGATGACCAAGCAAGCAGAAAATACAGTTAAAGTAGCTGATTTTCTCAAAGCCCACCCTAAAGTGGAGAAAGTCTATTATTTAGGCCATTTGGAAGAAGGCACCATTCAATATGAAATTTTCAAAAGGCAATTGACTTCTGCGGGAGCAATGATATCTTTTGATGTGAAGGGTGGTGAGAAGGAAGCGTTTACATTCTTGAATAACCTCAAACTGATGAAGTTGGCAGTTTCTCTTGGAAGTACCGAATCACTTGCAGAGCATCCAGCTACCATGACTCACAGTGATGTTTCGGCTGAGGATCGAGAATTACTTGGGATTTCAGAGAAACTCGTTAGAATATCAGTAGGCGTAGAGCATCATTCCGATATCATTTGGGATATAGAACAAGCTTTGGAAAAAGTGTGATTAGAATTTAAATTTCGCGTATTGATTAAGCCATGCCTATCAGTGATAGGTATGGTTTTTTGTTCGTATAGCAGTATTTTGGAGAGCCGTATAGTACTTTGAAAGAATTAACAATTCTCTTTATTTATCCACCTTTTCAACTTCTGACCTGATGATCACATATTGGAATATATCCCCGATTTTATCATTTTTGATATAGGCATCTCTAAGAATTGCTTCAGGGATAAACCCAGATTTTTCGAGTACTTTCATACTGGCAGTATTGTAGTCAAAGACCTGTGAAAAAATCCTTTTGATATGAGGGAATTTATCCAAAACATACTCAGAATATAGCTGAACTGCCTCAGAAGCTATCCCCTTGCCCCAAAATGGTTCTGCAACCCAAAAACCAATTTCCAGACTAGTTCTCAATTCATCCTTGCAGATTTCACCACCTACAGAACCCACCAATTGATCATTGTATTCGATGGCAAAATTTTGTGGAGGATTAAATTTGATATTATGCTCTATCCAATGCCTGGCATCATGAATGGTGTATGGCTGTGGAAAAGTGTCCTTTAAGTTTTTGGCGATATTAGGATTGTTGGCTATAGGATAAAGACTGTGGAAGTGTCCATCATTCCATCTTACCAAAGCAATATTACCTTTACCTGTGATCTTCATATTGGTGCGTTGGGTTAGTTAAGGTTAATTTAACTTAATTTTCGAAGAAGACAAATTTTTTGATTCAATCTGATATTTTAAAGGATAGTTATGTCTTTTACTTGAGAAATAAGAACTATTGGTAATCAGTGGATTGGATGACGAAGGGTAGCGTAGTGTGGGGTTTGGAGCTGTGAGGAGAAGAATTTTTTTTGTTGACAAACAATCAAAATGAATTATCGTCTTTGATCCATTTTAAGCCTTTCATCTATGGCTAATTCAATAAACTCGACAATCCTGACTTTTTCAAAATCTTTATACAATGGATTAAGTATTAGGTTGGATTCCAAATTGACAATTGTGGAAGGTACCCGGAGTGCAAAAAAATCTCGATGCTTAGCAAGGTTTGTGAATATTGAAGTTGTTTGTGAGGAGTAAGGATATTGATTCCATTTTTGTGGCAATTCCTTTAGTTCTTCAATTATAAAATCATTAGGAAACTCGATTTTTGCGATTAAAATATTGGCAGGTAAGTATGCAATATTTTCTGAGTGAACATAGTATTCTAGCAAAGCCAATGAGATGTTTTCCGAGCAATAGACTGCTCTTGTTCCTATTTCATTCCACCTACCGCCAACCTTTTCAGCGCCTATTCCAGATAAAGTTGACTCTTTATATTTTACATTGGCTATTCGGTAAACGATCATTAGCTATATACATTATATTGAATTCTAATGATTTCATTTTCAACAATTTCAAAACCAAAACTACTGTCGAGCAATTCAAAAGGTTTTTTATTCCCAAGTGCTCTGGATGGAGTCATTAGCCAATTCTTAAAATTATCCTTAGAGTCAAATACTTCGTAGCCTAACCCAAATAACTTCGCTAATTCATAGATTCGTTGGGAAGTCTCTTTATTATAAATTTCCTTTTTCTGCATACTGCTTATCGATGCAGGGAGGATATTTTCAAACTCTTTTTCTGTTGAATCTATATATGAAATCAAATCTTTCCAATCTGTTTTTTTAACTCCTTCGCGTATCCGGTCGATTAATTCCAGGTTATAACTGGGTGCATCTTTGCCATGAACAACGACCCATGCTGGAGAAAACTTATCCATGTGCGTGTTACTAGCTATCTTCTTGGCAAGATTTAGATGTTTACTTTCCCCTTTTTTTCCAACACTTCTAGAAGTTTTTACTTTATTCATAATAGTATTTTTACACTTGTATGATAGTAAATATACAATTTTAATTCCTAAATGATTTCAATCCCCTTATAATTTTGGTTAGAGGAATTTGCGAAATCTCAGAATCTAACTATTTCAAATTTTATGCGTAATTTGAAATTTCTGACTTAAAAAAATATAACTCACAAGTTCACTAAAAGGAATATCGGGAGTTTAAATTTACGATGCTTGCAGTTTTTGTGTGACCTTTAAATTCACAAAGCCTTGGAAGCTTACTTATTTCAAATTGAGAAATTTTGTTTACTGTAGAATTATTTTGACAAATGATAGTGAGAAAATTTGTAACCATATTAATTTTTATGGTATTAACAAAAAGTGCGTTTAGTCAAGCTAATGTAGATGCAACCTATGGCATGACAAGTGAACAAAATAATGAATGGTTAGCGAAAGTTGCCATTGCGGATAAAGATTTGCAATTAAGATTAATCAAGAGTAGGCTTTTTGAAAATCGAGAAAAATTAAATCCTGGAGATCATTTGAAGGTCCCTATTTTAATAATTGATGGTGTTGTAATTGACGACATTACCTATGAAAAGAAAAAAGAGTTTCTTAAAGCTCAATTGACAACAGAAAAAGTAAACATAGCTATAGTTGATAGGGAACTTGAAGGACTTTATTTAGACAAAGAATTTACTGGAATAATCTTGATTGTTTTAACTGATAAAATGGCGAGACTAAAATACAGTAAGTTAAAAAGAATGTCTTAGTTTTTTAGGTGTATGAGTCCTTTATTAACCATTCTTATTAAATTTATTTTGATATGAAGAAAATTCCAAAGTTTATCCTACTTAAAGAAACCTTTATATGCTTACAATAAAATCAGGTATGTTTAGAAGATTTAACGAGCCATTTTTTGTAAATATAAATCAATCCAAAAGTGCTGTAAATAATTACATTAATTATGAAAAGAGCAAAAAAAAAGATTTTTTTAGCTTTATAAAAAGTAGTCCTGTGGATTTTAATGAATTTACAATTCTTGATGGAAATGTAGTAATTGATGTTGAAGCTAAAATTTTAAATCCGTTTCGAGGTGCTGGTAAAATACGTATGAATCTTCACACTGATGAAAGTAATTCGGGTAAACATATCAAAGGTGAGATTATACCTTATAATGGCTTATAACTCTTTACTTTTTATATGGTTATGGGCTTTTTAGTATTGTGGTCTGTTTTAGTTTTATTGGTGTCTTCAGGTGTAGAGACTTTAACAATGTTAGCTTTAAGTTGGGAAGTGTTCCCATTAGTTTTGATATTAATACCTTTTTGGTATCGAAGGAAATTAAGAATATATAGAGATTGTTTTATAGATATTTTAAATAAAAACTGTACTTAAAGTATTAAAAAAAAATATTCACATCGATCGTACCTACGGCATTTCTTCATCTTATCAATAACCTATTGTCCCCGCATTACGTACGGGGCTCCGCCACGGCTGACAAGTTACCTTAAAGTTCAACCTCCCGTGCCGATAACTATAGGCACGGGACAGGCTCTTCGGGGTTGTCTAAATTCAATCTTAATGTCTTCCTCTTCATCCTTCCTCCTTCCTCCTTCATCCTTCAAATTTCCTCCTTCTTTCTACTCTTCCATCCCACTAGTCTTCATCTTCTCGACATTTTCTGCAAATCGAAGTGCTGAGATAAAGTCTTCAATGTTTCCTTCCATGACATCTGGCAGGTTATAGACAGTTTTGTTGATTCGGTGATCAGTTACCCGGCTTTGCGGATAGTTGTAAGTTCTGATTTTGTCAGATCGATCACCACTTCCTACCATAGATTTTCTTTGGGCACCTACAGCATCATTGTGCTTGGCAAGTTCTATTTCATACAGCCTAGATCTCAATACTTTCAGGGCTTTCTCGAAGTTTTTGATCTGAGACTTTTCATCCTGACAAGTTACTACAAGTCCAGAGGGTAAATGTGTCAATCGAACGGCCGAATAGGTGGTGTTCACCGACTGTCCACCAGGTCCAGAAGAACAGTAGGTGTCTTTTCGAACTTCATTCATGTCAATGTTCACCTCTACTTCATCCATCTCTGGAAGTACTGCCACAGAAGCAGCTGAAGTATGGACGCGCCCTTGGGTTTCTGTCATCGGTACTCGCTGAACACGGTGTACACCGGATTCGAATTTCATCATACCATAGACATCGGCACCGGTGATTGTGCTGATGATTTCTTTGTAGCCACCTGATGAACCAAAAGTTAAGTCAAGTACTGTAAGTTTCCAGTTTTGCTTGTCACAAAAGCGCTGATACATCCTGAATAGATCACCCGCAAAAATTGCGGCTTCATCACCTCCTGTACCTCCCCTGATTTCCAAGATACAATCTTTGGAATCATTCGGGTCTTTAGGGATCAACTGCTGTTTCAGATCTTCTTCAAGCTTGATTTGACGATCTTTCAATTCGTCCAATTCGGCTTTGGCCATATCCCTGAAGTCAGGGTCTTTTTCCTTTTCTAGAATTTCTTTGGAACTTTTGATATTGTCCAATACCAAACTGTATTCATCCAGAAGCTCAACCACTTTTTCCAAATCCTTATATTCTTTGGATAGTTTGGTGTATTTGCTCATATCGGACATGGCATCCGGCTGGATGATCAATTGTCCGACTTCAATAAATCTATCTTTTAGCGCTTGTAATTTGTCAAGCATAATTGTTCGTCGTTTTTAATAAGAATGGCAAAGATAACTCCTCTAAACCTAGGAATAAAATATTTTATAATTATCCGCAAATACATCAATTGCTTATTTTACTTTGAATTCATGCGGATAAATTGTCAACAGTCAACTGACAACAGCCCTCTGATGGTTGTAATATGATGCTTTGGTTTTTTGCTTCCTTGTTAATTAGAAAAATCAAAGCATTCGAAAATCTGAGGTTGTAGCTGGGTAAATGATGATTATTGGAAATGATTAATTTCCATCAAAAGCCTCCCTCAAATACTTCGCAGTATAATTGTCTTTTACTTCCATCAATGCTTCAGGTGTGCCTTCAAAGGTGATGTTTCCGCCCCTCTCTCCGCCTTCTGGACCTATGTCAATAACCCAATCTGCAGATTTGATGACTTCTGTATTGTGCTCGATGATAATCACTGTGTGTCCTTGATCGATCAGCGCATTGATAGAGTGGAGGAGCTTTTTGATGTCGTGAAAATGCAAACCAGTAGTAGGTTCATCGAAAATAAAGAGGATATGGTCTCCAGACTTATTGCCTCCCTTTCCAAGGAAGGATGCAAGTTTCACCCGCTGTGCTTCACCTCCAGAAAGGGTATTTGACGATTGCCCCATACCAATATAGCCAAGTCCTACTTCTTGTAGTGGTTGGAGTTTGTTGATGATTTGGTTTTTCCCTTGGAAAAATTCCATTGCCTCATCGATAGTCATGTCAAGAATATCGGAGATGTCTTTTTCTTTGTATTTGGCATCCAAAATCTCAGCCTTGAACCTCTTGCCTTTGCAGGATTCACAAGTCAGGTGAATATCTGCCATAAACTGCATCTCTACAGTCTGTGTACCTTCCCCTTGACATGCTTCACAGCGACCACCATCTACATTGAATGAGAAAAATGCCGGCTTGTAGCCTCTTTGCTTGGACACAGGAAGTTCCGAGAACAATGCCCTGATGGCATCATAAGCTTTGACATAAGTGACTGGATTCGAGCGTGAAGATTTTCCAATTGGGTTTTGATCTACAAACTCAATCTGGGTGATTTTCTTGTAGTCACCTTCCAGCTTATCAAATTTTCCTGTTTCATCAATGACAGTTCCATGGATTTTCCCCAAAGCAGGATAAAGTACTTTTTTGATTAAAGTAGATTTTCCTGACCCACTGACACCCGTGACTACGGTCAGGGCATGAAGTGGGAACTTGGTAGTCACATTTTTAAGGTTATTTTCCCTTGCTCCTTTGACTACAATGCTATCTTTCCACTTTCTGTTAGATTGCTTGATATTGATTTTTTCTTCTCCTTTGAGGTATTGAGCTGTGTAGGTGTCGGAATTGGAAATCAATTCTTCCAGATTTCCCTGAAACATCAAATTTCCTCCCTTTACACCTGCATCTGGGCCGATATCAATGATTTCATCTGCAGCTTTCATGATTTTTTCCTCATGTTCTACCACAATGACCGTATTCCCCATGTCTCGCAATGCCTTTAGCACTTCGATCAAGCGGTCTGTATCTCTAGGATGAAGTCCTATGCTCGGTTCATCCAAAATATACATTGATCCGACCAAAGCAGAACCCAAGGAAGTAGCCAATTTGATTCTTTGAAACTCTCCGCCTGATAGGGAAGAAGTAAGTCTATTCAGCGTAAGATAGCCCAAGCC
Source organism: Belliella calami (assembly GCF_022549695.1). GTDB lineage: Bacteria > Bacteroidota > Bacteroidia > Cytophagales > Cyclobacteriaceae > Belliella > Belliella calami. The sequence goes on from NZ_JAKZGS010000003.1 coordinate 237,088, forward strand.
AACTTTGTCAATGTATTCCAAGCGGTTCAGGATCTCTTTCAAGAGTCTGTTCGCGACTTTTTGTTCAGCAGGACTTATGTCTAGGTTTTGGAAGAAAGGGAGTGCTTTCTCTATTGGCATTAGGACAATGTCTGTGATAGAATGGCCTGCAATTTTGACATAAGAAGCATCTTTTCGCAATCGCGTTCCCCTACAATCTGGGCAGGTAGTTCTTCCACGGAATCGAGAGAGCATCACGCGATACTGGATTTTATGCGTTTTGCTTTCCAATTCACTGAAGAATTCATTCAAGCCTTTGAAATAGGAATTTCCAGTCCAGAGCAATTCTTTTTCTGCTTCAGTCAGGTCTTCATATGCACGGTGGATTGGGAAATCAAAATAAATCCCTTTTTTGACCAAAGGTTCAAGCCATTTCCCTGTCGTCTCACCTCTCCAAGGAGCAATTGCGCCTTCATAGACTGACATGGACTTGTCAGGGATTACCAAATCAGGATCGAGTCCAAGCACTGAACCAAAACCCTCACATGTTCTACAAGCACCATAAGGATTGTTGAAGCTGAAGAAATTCACAGATGGCAATTCGAAAGTGATGTCATCCAATTCGAATTTGTCGGAAAAGGTTCTATTAGCCTTGTCAGGAATCAGAATGGTACATTCTCCATGACCTTCAAAAAAAGCTGTCTGAACAGAATCGGCGATTCTGAATTGATTGTCTTCGTCTTCTTTTTGTACAGTAGCCCTGTCGATCAGAATTTCATAGCGACCTTTTGGCATTTTCTTCTCTGTGACCAAATCTTCCACAAAATGAGCTTCCCCATCAATCAAAATCCTCGTAAAGCCTTTTTGCAACAACAACTCTAATTCTTGTTTGATAGATCTTTCATTCAGAATCTGAAGAGGACATGAGATCATCACACGATCACCTTCTTCAAATGAATGGATAAAATCGACCACGTCTGTTACTGTATGGTGTTTTACTTCATCTCCACTTACTGGAGAGAAAGTTCTGCCAATTCGACTGAAAAGTAATTTGAGGTAATCGTAGATTTCAGTTGTTGTTCCAACTGTTGACCTAGGGTTTTTGGTGCTGACTTTTTGTTGGATTGCGATGGCTGGAGATACACCTTTGATGTATTCCACATCAGGTTTTTCCATTCTCCCCAAAAACTGCCTTGCGTAGGAACTTAAGCTTTCCACATACATTCTTTGGCCTTCGGCAAAAAGCGTATCAAATGCCAAAGAGGATTTTCCAGACCCCGAAAGTCCAGTTACCACCACCAATTTATTTCTTGGGATGGCCACACTGAGGCTTTTTAGGTTGTTTACCTTGGCATTTTTGATGATGATATATTCCTTGGGATCAAGGTCGTCGATGGATAATTTCTGAACTGGAGTGCTTGAATTCATAACTTGCAAAGTTACCCAACTAACCTGTATAATGATAATTTGTTGTGGATTTTAGCTTTGTATTTTTTATAAAATCGAATTTTACTCTCAGAAATTTGTTTTCTTTGGACTGGGAACGTCAACCTATCAACCAAATGAAAGTAGAAAAAAATAAAGTGGTAGCTGTAAGCTACGAACTCCATGTCGATGATGGAGAAAATGGAAAGCAGTTTTTTGAGAAAGTAGAGAAGGTAAAGCCATTTCAATTTCTGTATGGAACAGGACATGTATTGCCTGCTTTGGAGGCTGCGATGGAAGGAAAAGAAGCTGGAGAAAGTTTCGAAGTATTCATAGATTTTGAGAATGCTTACGGAGATTATGATGAAAGCAAAAAAACCATTGTCCCAAAGTCAAACTTTAAGGACAATGGTAAGAAAAACAAAGACTTACTCAAAGTCGGGAAAGTGATCCCAATGAAGGATGACCAAGGAAACCAACTTCGCGGAGAGATTACCAAAATCGATTACAAAGGAGTTCATATGGATTTCAATTCACCTCTTGCAGGATTGGATCTTTATTTCAAAGCAGAGATCATTTCGATCAGAGAAGCAGACCCAGAAGAAATCGACCACGGACATGTACATGGCCCAGGAGGGCATCAGCACTAGGAGGAAAGCCTGCCCCGGAGAATTTCGGGGGATGAAATCAGAAGGGTGAAGGATGAATATGTACTAATTCCAAAGTATGAAGTATTAAAAACACCAAGCTAGTGAGTGGGGTTTCTTTCATGATTTTAAATTCGGTGTTCGAAGTTCTTAATTTAAAAATACCGAATGTCGAATGTTAAATTTCGAATTATGAAGTCAATGAAAAGAGAGTTAAGAGATGAGAAACAAAGAGAAAAGAAGAAGTGTGGAATGTTAGAGTTTGACATACAGCTATTTAGGTTTTAAACAGAAAAAATCAATCATCCATCTACATACCACGAAGTGGTTTAACTTTGAATAACCCCGGGTGACAACCCGGGGATAATCAGTAAACAACATCCCAATAACCCTGAATAGGGTTGAACATTAGCTGCCAAACTTTAAAATATATATCTTGAGATATCTTCCCGCAATTCTGCGATGCAGGCACTTTACAGTCGATATGACCCACTGGAAAACTTGTAACCCAATCCACTAACCCCCTTCAACTAATCCAATATTCACCTATTCCACTAATTCCCAATCAACTATCCCATGGCCAAGAAAAAATTCAAAGATATGATTCAAAAAAGTGAGGAAGCTATCTTGGTAGATTTCTATGCAGATTGGTGTGGTCCATGTCAGACGATGAATCCTGTGTTGGATGAAGTCATTGCTGAATTGGATGGAAAAATCAAGCTTTTCAAACTCAATATAGATAAAAACCCACAAGCTGCTCTGCAATTTGGAGTTCGATCGATTCCACACTATATCCTCTTCAAAAGAGGTAAAATCCTCTGGAGAAAAGGAGGTTATATGACAAAAAGAGATTTATCGCAGGCGATGAAAGGGTTTGTAGGGTGAGTAATTGATAAAAAAACAAAATGTTTTTGGTTATCTATCAAGATTTTTTTTAGTTAGAGGATTAAACACAATGGTAATGAAAAAAGCAATACTCATAATTTTTTTATTAAATTCTGCTTTCTCGTATGCTCAAAGTAGAAAAATAGTGAAACTAACAGCGCATAAAATTGATGTCAGTTTATCAAATGATGAACATTTCTACAATAAAATAATCAATTCTAAAATTGATACCATTCAAATAGTCAGAATTTTGGATTTGGAAAATAGAACTGTGGAATTGATTACAAACCATTTTGATGAAAATGACAGTTTGACCAAACAAGTCATCGACAATTTTGATGAATCAGGAAAAATAACAACTCGAAAAATTTATGATGGGGGATCAAAAACAAATCAATATTCATTTTTCAGAAATGATTCACTATTGGTTCAATTTAACACATTCCCCAAATCAGGTGCTGGAATAAAGTATGTTGGAGGCAAAGAGTTTATGGTTGAAAGGAATGAATTTCAGCCTTATTTTGACCATAATAAGGTAGGGATTGCGGATTTGGCAAAAGAGTCTATGATAATGCCAAAAATAGACCCAGAAGAAAACTCAAATAACAAAGCTATCCTTGCCTTTTTAATTGATGAAGCTGGAGGTGTTGAAGATTTTAAGTTGCTCAATAACAAAGGCAACCGTTTTGTTGTGAAAAAAAATGCACTTAAAATTTTACAGAAATACAACTACGCATTTGAACCAGCTGTGGATCTCGATGGAAAACCAATCAAAAAATGGTTGTATGTAACCTTAAACCAAAAAGTAATTTCTTATAAGGACACGTTCTATGGGATGAATTAATTTTGGATAAAAAGAAAAGGGAATTTGTTTTATCAATAGTTATCAGCCTAATATTTTTATCATTGGGGTTTTTATTGCTTCGTTTTTAAAGATTTCACTTGGGTTTCCGATAATCATTATCCTCGAAGATGACAGGGCTAACACCCCTTGTTGCCCAGTTTCGGGGTTCAACCTTCAGTGAATTTATCTTGATTGACCAGGTTTGGTTTGGATCATGTTTCTAAGCACGAAGATGTCAGTGCTAATCCCTCTCCTTTAATTATGCTGGTGATTAGTGAATTATTTGCTACATCTTTACCGAAAAAGCATCCGCAAAAAAAAACCTCCTCTAAATTTAATCAGAGGAGGTTTTGATATATTTAATCTTTCTACTGATAAGTAATTAACTAAATATCACTAACTTATAACCAATCAACTCAATTTTCAGTTGTCAGTCATCTGTTGTCTATTGACTGAAACTCACTTCTTCCAACTCGCTTTTCCACCTTTGGCAGAATCTACAGTAATGCTGTAGTTACCGCCTCCGCTGACAATCCACCTAACTTTCACAGCGCTCATCCCTGGGATATTTGCTACTGATATTTTCTCAGGAGTGACTTTTTGCTCAGTTACTTGGTTGAAATCAGCATTTTCTACCGTAAACCCAGCGACCACTTTTGCACCGGCAAGGGTTACATAATCAGGTCTTTCGATTTTGTATTTCAAATCCTGGCTTGAGTGTGTAGGGATCAATCTTTCATTGTAAATAGTAGCAGTCACTTCTTTCAATCCACCGCCCAAATCAACTTCCTTCACATCCATTACGCTCAATTTTGGTGTGTGGTAAGCATGAAGAATTGAGAAAGCTGCATTTCTATGGGCATCCTGCTCTAACAAGAAACCTGGGTGTAACCTCCCGAAATTTTTCTTGAAGCCACCGATTTCCACTGTTCCGAATTGTGGATGTTCGTATTCTTTCCACTTTACGAAAGCATCTCCGAAAGTCAAATATTTGTCAACATCCATTTGCTCGTCTTGATTGCCTCTACCAGCATTTTTATGAAAATAAAGGTATGAAGTCATCAATTCATTAGAGTAAGTGAAGATCCCTCTACCACCATAGAACCAGTCCAGCTGACCACCAAATACAGAATAAAGATCTTTGTAAACCACCAAGTATCTGTAACCAGGCATAAACTCTTCACCTTTTTTGGCAATGGCATCATAGATTCTCACATCATTTGAATTGTACGTACCCAAATCTTCTTCAGCACCAGGGCCTCTTAAGATCATCCCGCCATAATTGTGGTAAGATTGTGCGGCTGCAATGTTAGGCTTTGTCATTACAAAGTCAACCACAGCACGGTTTTCCGGTACTGAGAATGGATATCTCAATGCACCGCTTTGTACATAGTCTGGCTGCCAGTTCCAGCCCCAATCTCTGTTTGGATCATAATAACCAATACCATCACTATTCACTCTGCCATCGCCATCTCTGTCAAGACCTTCTTGGCCAAGCATTTCATATTCTCCTTTTTCATCAATTCCCACTCGGATCAATTTTCTTGGATCCATAGGGTCTTTGATAAAGTTTCCAGTAGGTGATTTTCTGATCATGGTAGTGATGCTTCCATCACCATCCAAATCATCCATTGGATCTTCTCCAAATTCACCATCTCCATTGTTATCAAACACCATCATTCCTGACCTAGGAGTATTTCCATTATTTGGGCCAGTCATAAAGTAATCGTGCGCATCTGGATTGATAGTTGGAGCGAAGTAGAAGGTTTTGTCCTTCAGCAATTCTGTGATAAAATCAAGTTCACCATACATTTCCATCAAGTACCAAGCTGTGTATAGCGTGAATTCTGTTCCCTGGATCTCATTGGAGTGGATGTTTCCGTCGATCCACATTGCTGGTTTATCCTCTGCTTTTCCCGCTTTGAAATCCGTGACAGTCAATACCCAAATGTCATTGTCTTGGTACGATTTGCCGATACTTTCCAATTTCACCAAATTGGGATGCTTGGCTACCATGTCTTGCATGATTTCTAGCAAAGCTTTGTTGGTATGGTACCTGTTCCAAGATACTTGCACTTTTGGATTGTGCGGGGTTCCGTTTGCACGGAAGTATCTTTCTGCTGCTACTTGCGCATCAGTAGTTTGTGTAGCTCCAAAGCACATCGCAGCGCCTAAAGCCGTTGTATATATCCAGTTTTTGAATTTCATAATTTGAATTTTTCGATGTGATTAGAGTTTTACATTCAAGGTAGCAAAGCCAGTATGTGCAGCACCTGCCTTGATGTCCACATTTCCACTTCCTTTTACAATCCAGCTTACACTGGCTTTCTCGAAAGCACCAATACTTCTGATCAGTTGTTTTTTATCTCCAGCTACCAAGTCTTTCGCTTCTTTGGAAATATCAACTCTTACTTTTCTCAACCACCTGGACCTCTCACCTAACTCAGAGTGAGTAGGAAGTGGAGAGTTGTTGAAAATATCGGCAGTGATTCTTGTCAAGCCATTGCCAAGTTTTTCTGTCTTCACATTGTGAAACTCAAGTTTTGGCTGCATATCAGCCAATTTCAAGATGAAGGAAGTATGTTCTTCAGCGATTTCATTGACTTTGCTGAATGGAGGGTTGTGCATCACAAATGGTTTGATGCCTCCAACTTCTACTTTTTGTCCTGGGAAATCTGGGTGCTCTACACTTGTCCAAGGGACAAAAACATCATTGATACCTTCCTGCTCTGCCCATGCCAAGAAATTTGCCTCTGCATTGGCGTTGCTTTTTCCATCTTCATCTTTGACTTCTGGAGCCCACCACCCTGGAGTGCTAAAGCTTAATCGGGCAAAGTGGAAATATGCCCACTGGAAAAAATCCCCATCTGTACCCTGATTGGTCTGGTTGAAAGCTTTTTGTGAGACGGTTTCATTGTAAATGCCAGATACCATGCTATTGATAGCTACGTCTTTTTCCAACATTGATGTCAGGATTCTCTTTCTTGCATCTCCGGCATTGTATTTCAAAGGATTCGATAGGTTGTTTGAAGGGCTAAATGATACAAATGCGAAAATATTCCACTGATCAAACAAATAATCCAACAACGCTCTGGTCTCTACTTGTGAAGCTGCAAAATCACCTGCCAATGGTTCGAAAATAGGGAATTTGTATGTCAAGCTTTTGTTGAAAGCAATCCCTTCTGATAAGTCTTCGCTAAAATTACCATCTTTGTCTTTGTCTCTGCCTTCAGGAAATACCATATAGCTTCCATTTTTTCCTTTGGCACGTTCAGCTTTCACCAAGATTCTTTCGTCTTTTTCATGTGTCGTATATCCACCCATTGGAGATTCTACACGCATCATGGTGATGAATCCATCTTTGTTGAGGTCTTCGTAAACATCTTCACTTACTTGACCATCTCGATCGTGGTCGACTTTGGTAGCATTTCCACGTCTTTCATACTTCAGTGAAGCATGATACTGCTCGTAAGCATCAGGAGACATGTTTGGGAAAATGTAAAAAGTTGTGTTTTCTAACTTTTCGGCGTGCTCTTTTACCAGTTTTTCAGCAAATTGCAATGCTAGTTCAACACTAAGCACATGGAAACCTTCAATGCCTCCCACGACTGCAATGCCTGGTTTGTTGTCCAGATCGCCAGTTCCCACTTTGAGTACCCAGATGTCTTTTCCTCCTTCAGTTTTCGTCAAGGAAGTAAGTTTGGCAGGGCTTCCGCTGCCTGAAATCGCTTGTAGCCTTTGATTGACCTGGCCAAGAGTAGGGTAGTCGCCCTGAGCCAGTGTGGTTGAGGATAAGGAAAATAGCATTCCCGCACCTGCAACCAACGACAGATAAATGTTCTTCATAAAGTCTTTAAGGTTTAGATCTTTTGTCAAGAATATAGTCTTGACGCATCTATGATACAAAAAAAAGTCGGATTAAAGAATGTGCTTTCGCTGTACAGACTACAGGGTTTTTGAAAGGCAGAAAGTATGGATGAAAGGAAGTGCTTTTTACCGAATTCGAAGTATGATGGAATCTTCTATTTTGTTGAGCCCAAAAAAGCTAATTCATTAAACTTCTAAACCACTAAACCACTAAACACTCTAAACCACTAAACTTTCCCTACCCTATCTCTCAATCCCTGATCTTCGTTTTTAGGATTAAAAGGTATTTTTGCCTATTTTTCTGATTCCCAAATATTGATCTGTATGTTTAAGAAGATAGCTCTAGCAATTTCATTTTCTCCCACTATGGAAGCATTGATCTGTGAATCAAAGCGATTGAAAGATCTTTTTGATTCGGAATTGATACTCGTACATGTTGGCGAAAAAACCGCTACGTTGGAGGAGAACCTCAATTTTATGTTAGAAAAACATGAAATAAATAGGGAGAAGACGAAAGTTTTGTGGGAATCTGGAAATCCGGCAAAGAAAATCATCCAGACTTGTGACAATGAGGGTGTGGATCTTTTGGTAGCAGGTGCACTCAAAACAGAAGGTTTTTTTAACTATTACTTAGGGTCTATTGCACGCAAAATCATCCGGAAATCAAAATGCTCAGTACTTACCCTTATTGAGCCGATGCTGAAGCCTACGCCATTTGAAAAAGTGGTGATCAATGGGACACAACAAGAACAAACGCCTTATGTCATCCAAAGAGGAATAGAATGGTGTAAGCTTGATAATGCAAAAAAAGTATATGTAGTCAATGAAATCAAAATGTATGGTTTGCAAATGGCTACCGCAGGTGAAGGTGGAGAAGGAGAAATAGCAAGTACAAGAAGAAAGCTCGTAGGAGAAGAGGTAGAGTACGTGGAAAATATTCTCAAAGAAATAGACAAAGGAGATCTCCGTGTCAATGTCAAAATCACTTGTGGCAAGTGGGCTGTGGAGTTGGCTAGATTTTCCCAAGATTTCAATGCAGATTTATTGGTAGTTGGAGACGAGGGTAATTTGGGATTCTTTGATCGATTGTTTCCACACGACTTGGAAGACATTCTCAGTGACCTTCCTTGCAATTTGTTAATCATAAAAAAATAAAGTACTACATATGGAAAGTTTATCACATCAAGATGTAGTCAATCTATTTCTTCAACTCGCTGCTATGCTTTTGTTGGCAAGGGTGTTTGCCGAAATAGCACAAAAATTTAAGCAGCCTGCCGTAGTGGGGGAGTTGTTGGCAGGGATTATTTTGGGGCCGACTATTTTGGGGACATTTTTCCCTGGGGCTTTTGATTATTTGTTTATGAGTAATCCCAGTGCAAATTTGGCTTTGGATGGTTTTGTCCAAATTGCTGTTGTGCTGTTGTTATTTATCGCTGGGTTGGAGGTAGAGCTCCACTTAGTTTGGTCTCAGGGAAAATCAGCATTGAGTATCAGTTTGTTGGGTTTGGTGGTTCCTTTTATATTGGGATTTATTTTTCCTTATTATTTTTCTACATTCTTTGGGCTTGCAGACGGAGACAGGCTACTGTTCTCACTCTTTATGGGGACGGCCATGTCGATTACGGCCTTGCCGGTCGTCGTCAGGATCTTGATGGATATGAATCTCTTCAAGACAAAGATGGGCATGCTGATAGTAGCTTCTGCTATGGTCAACGATATTATTGGGTGGTTGATATTCTCGGTAATCCTTTCTTTTATGGGCAAAGGAAGTTCCCTGTCTCTTGTTCAGACCATAGGAGTGACGCTTTTGTTCACTTTCTTCATGCTCACTTTGGGGAAAATTATCATCAATAAAATCCTTCCTTGGGTGAATAAGAAGCTTGCCTGGCCAGGTGGTGTGCTTTCTTTGTCGATGGCATTTTGCTTCTTGGCAGCGGCATTTACAGAATGGCTGGGAATCCACTCGATTTTCGGGGCATTTCTTTTGGGAGTAGCCTTAGGAGATTCTGAGCATATGTCAGAAAGAGCCAAAGAAATTGTTCATCAGTTTATAAACAACATCTTTGCACCGCTTTTCTTTGTTTCTATTGGATTGAAAATCAACTTCTTTACTAATTTTGAGCTTTTACTAACCTTAGCGATCTTGGCAATATCATTTGCAGGAAAAATCATTGGAAGTGGCTATGGTGCCTATAAAGGAGGTTTTAATATCAAAGAATCTCTTGCAGTAGGGTTTGGGATGAACGCAAGAGGAGCGATGGAAATTATCTTGGGCTTGATAGCTTTGGAGAATGGACTGATTGATGAAAAACTCTTTGTGGCACTCGTTGTCATGGCAATCATCACCAGTATGACAAGTGGGCCTTTGATGAAATGGGCTCTTAAAGGTAGCAAGAAAGGGTAGGGGAGAGATGATTGGGGTTTTGAGGGATTTTGAAGATTGGAAAATTGGAAAATTGTAAGATTTGAAGATTCGAAAGTTGCAAGGTTGGAAGGTTAGGTAGCCCTAGTAATATGGGAGGTCTTCGGACTTGGTACTGAAAAGATAGGTTTCGAAAGCTATTGGGATGGAAGAACTTGTCCGCCGTGGCGGATTGGAAAATTGTAAAGTTACAAAGTTGTAAGGTTGGAAGGTTAGGTAGTCCTAGTCATATTGGTGGTCTTTGTACATCATACTTTGTACTTTGTACCTTAAATTTGTTCACCTTACTTTGTACTTTTTTCATCAAATTGAAAGGCTTAGTTAATCGCTAAAAAGAAAGTAGTCTCATATCTCATTGTCACATCTCCTATCTCTCATATTTCAAATCTCACATCTACTATCTCTCATAATTCAAACCTCACATCTCTCATCTAAAATAGAATATTTCCGTTTTAATTTTGTTAATAAACTTTAAAAAATATCATTAGAAATCTTTTTTGGATTGAATTTTGTACTTTTTTTTTCAAATCAAACAAAACCTAAAATTATGAATGATTCAAAATTAATGAACAAGACTTCTATGCTTTCACTGATATTCACCTTATTTGTAGGCTTCGGTGCGATGGCGCAGCAGATGATGCAACCACAAACTCAGGTAAAAGAGGATTTTTCTGATCAAGAGTTTGAGGAGTTTGTAAAAATCAATTTGGTATTGATCCCGCTTCAAGAGAAATCTCAGGGTGATATGATAAAAGCTATTGAAGAAAATGACTTGAAAGTTGAGCGTTTCCAAGAATTGGCACAAGCACAACAAGCGGGAACTTTGCAAGAGGTAGCTGCAGGTGCTGAGGAAATGGCGAGTTTCAATAATGCAGGTCAAAAAGTAATGGAAATGCAACAAGGTTTGCAAACTGAAATCCAACAAGCAATCACAGATAGCGATCTTTCTGAAGAAAAATTTCAAGAAATGTATATGGCTTACACCCAGAGTCCAAAAGTGAAAGAAAAAGTGGACAAAATGATTGAAAAAGAGATCAAATAAGATATATATAAGATTTATGTCTTGTCAGAAAAAAAAAAGGCCGATTTTAACAAAATCGGCCTTTTTTTATGTTACGAACTGATTGAAGAGCTCTATTATTTGATGAGTCTTAAGGTTTTTCTTTAATTCTTATTTTGTATTTATGTATCTACGCTTTCTTGCCACTAACCATTATAAATATGCCTAAAAGGAGATCTATCCAATCTGTTGACGGCCGACTATTGAAGATTATCAGCATGATTATCTCTTATTAATTTTCTTACTGGCAAAGTTGCGGATATTCATATTTCTATTTTTAGAATTGTTGAATTCAAATCCATAAATCAGAAATAAAAACCCTGTGAATTCCGATCAACTCAATTCGGTATTCCTTGTTTAGTAGTGTGTTATTTCAACTTCCCTTCGGTATCGATAAAGTCACCTTTGATAGTTACGTTGTTGTTTTTGGTGACTTTTCCGTAAATGGTAATGCTAGATCCTTGGCCTACAAATTCGATTGTTGCACCTGAGTTCAAAGTCAAGTCTCCATAGATTACTGCAGAACCACTGATCTTAAGTACGGAATTGTTGTTGATATTCAATCGACTGTTTCCTTGATATCTTCCAAAAGAAAAGCTTCCTGACATTTCAAAAAAGCCATTGCTGTTGATATTCATGTTGTCCTGAACAGCCATAGATCCACAGAATGTCAATGTTCCATTGACATTCAAGTTGCTCAACGCTGCTGAACCAGAATATCTCATTACATCATTGGAATTTACATTTAGATTATTGCTTCCACGATATGGAGTCAAATCATCACAATTTATACCAGGTAAAGGTTGGCTAGTTGACCTTTCCAATTCCAAGATTTGTAATCCCTTCGATCCTGATGCGACAAATAGGTGTTTACCTTTAAGTTTCACAAAGTTGGATGAGCCAGATAAAGATATTATTCCTAATGTTTCAGTTGTGTTATTGGCAGTGATTTCTACGACCTCTACACCAGCACCACCGTTGGCCATCATGAGAAGCCCTTCGTCGAATGATACCGCATTGGTCACAATGTCCCCTTCTTCCACACCTTCTGGGTTAGAAGCGATGGTGATTTTTTCCACCAAAGTACCCGAAGGAAGGCGATATATACCCGCTCCTTTTGCTCCCTCAGAAGTGAAAAGTAAATCCCCATTGATGTCCATAGTTCGCTTTGAATTAGGAGTGTCCTTATCCAAATTGATTTTACTTAGAGCATTAAGATTCGTAGGATTCATGATCACAACCCCTTCTTCGCCGCTTAAAGCTGCCAGGGTGTTGTTTCCATAAGCGACATCTCTAAGATCGGAGATGGGAGTACTTGCGATTCTATTGTGACTTGCATCAAACAGAGCTACAATACCATCATTGCCGGAAGAAACCGCAGCATGTGAACTTGTATAAGTAATCCCGGTACCTGCAAAACCTTCTAAATCTGATTTCACAAAATCAGAAGTAAATTGTCCATTGCCTACACTTACACTTAGGTATTGTGCTGCGGTATTGATTTCGCGCTCAGCGTCTACATCAAAAGCTGCTGCAATATGTAACCTGCCTTCATGATATTTGAGGGCATTGATATCTGCTGTAGTGAATATAGCCTGAGCGGTGATTTTTGGTTTGGTAGGCTCAGAAATGTTGTAAATCTCAATGGCTCCCAAAAACTCCTCGCCTTCTTTGTTATAGCTCACAAATGCATAATCTCCAGCTATATCCACATGTGTTGCCCTTAGGGTTTTTCCGTTGTGAGTAGGGCCTTCTGCTTGTGCTACAAGGATCATTGGGATTTTTCCCGCAGGTACCTCTTCCTCCGAAATCCTTCCGTTTGGTGAATCGGGTTCCAGTAAGTTGACTACCCCTGCATTTTGTATACTTATTCTTTTTGAAAGTTGTTCGGAATCTGAGTTGACCAAAATATTTCTCTCAAAACCAGGGTTTTCTTGCTTCCAGTCACAAGAGAAAATCACTGCTACAAGCAGAACAAATGGGTAAATTTTTTTCATGTCAATATTTTGTTTTTTATATATAAACAATTGTTTATCAGAATAAAACCCTTGTTTTTCTTACAAAGAAAAATATAATTCTTTGAATTACATTGTTGATAAATGATGAATTTCCACTTTTTCCTTTTTCGACTTAGGGATAAAGTGAAATTCTTGTGTGATTTAATTATCAAGTATGATTATTGCAAACTTAAAAGGTTGAAAATAATATGAGTATTCGCAATGTTGCATGTTGGCTCAATAGATGTATTATCTGTTGCGGATTCTCGTCACCGGACAACTGTCAACAGAACGTCAAATCATTTATCAAACATTCTATTCATTGGCTACGTGCAATGAAGCAGATACACCTATGAAATTATAAGCAAGATGCAATTTTCTTGAAATGGAGAGAAAATCAGCTTCACTTGCAAAAGTTTTAATATCAAATTATTTCTTTAAGATTTTGATGTATTCTAATTTTTGTCCCCAGTTTACTTCCAGGATATAAACGCCATTTGGTGAGTTGCTTAGGATATCTGCTACTTTTTTGGAGATTTCCTTTAGGTCCTTGCCTTCCACAGGCTTGTGGTTGGCCAGAGAAGTTACAAGTCGTATGCTTAGTTCTTCATCATTGTACTCCCGGTTGTTTACCAATTCGAGATTGAATGATTCCCCAGAGGTAGGGTTAGGAAATGCTCTCCAGACACCTTTAGTGATATTCATAGGAGGGATTCTTACTCCAACCACTTCACTGTATGAAAAAGATCCAGAGAAATCCACTTGCTTCAACCTGTAGTAAGCCATTCCACCAAGAAGAGGGAGTTTTTCGTCTATAAAGCTATATTCTTCCACATCATCAGAGTAACCAACACCCTCCACTTCACCGATTTTAGCGAAGGAATTCACATTGTCAATTGACCTTTCAATTTCAAAATGCGAGTTTTCCCATTCTTTGGCAGTTGCCCAAGAGACTGTGGAGGTTCGGATTTGTGGGGAAAAGGTGGCTGTTAGGGATGTGTATTCGACGGGATTGATACTGAAAGTTTGACTAATGATAACTATACCATTGGCTCCATTCCCTCCTCTTGTAGTTCCGGCTCCACCCCCTGATCCTGTATTCATTAATCCACTAAATCCAGGGCCAGCATTGTTTCCATTCCCACCAATTTCACTACCCCCACTTCCTGGAATAGCATTATTATTAGAATTACCTCCTCCGCCTCCACCAAATAAACTTATTAAAGTGAATTCTGGGATAATAATTTGATTTTTACCATCTCCACCATCTCCTCCTTTAGTACTTGATCCCGATCCACCCCCGTCTTTTCCAAGTGAGCTTAATCCACCGCCTCCTCCTCCTGCTTTATTGTTCCCACTACTGTTAGATAAACCTCTTCCTCCTGAATACCCATTTGCATTTCCTAAACCTCTATTTGTATTGAATAATCCTGAACCACTATACGGAGCATTAGATCCTCCTCCGCTCCATCCGTTACCACCATTTTGCGAATCTTGTGATCCACCGCCACCGCCACCTAGAGCAGTTTGTCCAGCCACTGAAGTGTTTCCGCCTATTGAACCTTGTTGCCAGAGTTGAGTTGATCCAAGTCCTCCTAGTCCAACAACAATTGGTATTGTTTTTCCAAGTCCTAAAGTTAAAGGAGTTTCCAAAAGTTGACCTGCTCCGCCACCACCTGCTGAATTTCCTCTTCCACCACCACCACCGCCAGCTACTAATACAGCAGCAACTTCATCTAAAATCACACCATCTGCTGCATCAGGAATAGTCCAGTCTGTAGAGCATCTAAATATGTAAATTCTATTAAATTTCTGAGTCCCATTTTCAAAAGTACTTGGTGTTTCAATTATTTCTAAACAATGGTTATTACCTCCAATGTAGGTCTGTCCAATTATACAGATGTTGTTTTCAGTTGGGAACTTATTTGTATAAAGTGTTCCGTTATTTCCGTTCAAACAACCTTGTCCCGTGAAATTCCCATTAACATTCAAATAATTAGGTTGATTTTCATCTCCAGCTGAAATATTTGACCCACCATTGATCTGCAAGTTCCCTTGGATATTTAAGGAACCGTGAATATTAATATTACCATTGTTTGTTACATTTCCTCCAATACTTCCTTCTCCAATACTAAATGTGCCATTTCCATTATTTGTTAAATTGCCTGTTATATTAATATATCCGTTTGCAGAATTTGTCGGGCCATTGTTTACGTAATTTCCTTCAACTGAAATATTGCCTGAATTATTCACAGATCCATTACTGTTAACTGAAAAATTACCATTAACTATTGTATTTCCGCTTGAGTTAAAAGACCCATTTATTGCGAATTCTCCATTTCTAATAAAATTACCAGAGTTATTAATGGTTTTATTTGTATTGAGACTTCCGAAGTTAACCGTTAGTGCCCCAAAATTATTAATTGTCCAGTTTCCATTATAATCTGCACGAGCGGTAAAATTCCCGAAGTTATTAATAGAAGAAAGATTGGAAAGGCTACCAAAGTTTGCATTAACTGTAACACCTTCTGAAATACAAATAGTTACATTTTGAGCATTGTTAAAATTTAATTCAGCAGTCCTGCTAGCAGTTATGCATACAGTAATTCCATTTGCACTACCTGGTATTGCAGGTACTGGATTTCCTGTAGCTCCAACAACATGATCACAAACTGTACACTGCCCCAAAACCTCCCCCGAAAAAACAACAATTAAGAAACCTAAAATAAACGAAAGGTAAAATTTTGTAATCATACTACTCTATGTTGTAAAGGTTTTAATAGGTTCTGGTTTTTGAAAAAAAACACCAGCTTTAAGTATTCAAAGCTTAAGGTTTTATTTTTTTCAGGTTGATATACTAGGGGATTACTACTTGCTCTATTTTGAAGCTTGGGCGTCTATAATTTGGGTGAATATGAGCTAAAAAGCTCTGACAAAGATATATTAAAGATTTTTTTAAACCAATATAAAAATTTATTCAAATACTTAATATTGTATTTTATATTGATTTTTGAACATTTTGGTAAATTATTCAGAACTTTATTTCCCTGAAAGTTCAACTTGATTTTTCCCCTTTTTAGGATCATAAAGACTGGTTTGAGTATCTTTGCGTATCTATTTATTTTTCTAATTATCCTTCAAAGGTTCGTGATTTTACGCATGAAATACGTAATAAGTGTTCTGATTGGATTTACCGTCACAATGAGTAATAAGCAACTGAAAAGTATGGGTGAGTTCATCAAGACTCCGAATAAATTCATATCTGAAGGGATTCAATTTGGCTACTGGCAAAGTCCCACATAGTCCAAAAAATAAATTTGGAAACTGTTTTGGTGTTGTTGATTTACATTTTCCTTTTTGTTGAATTTCAAAAAAGAACCTTTGTAATATGAAGTCCGTCTTTGATTCTAATTTATTCAAATTAAGTTTTGTCAAAATGATTTTATATAACTAAAAAATTGGTTTAAGAAAACTCAATCAATTAATTGTCAAAAAAATATCGAAGGAAGTGAGATGTTTTTTTAAATCACACAACTTAAATAGCTGGTTTTGAAATTTGTATTTTGTTATGCACAAATTAGGTAGGTTTTTTTTTGCTGTATTGATGATGTTGGTTCTGACCATTTCTATTTCGAGGGCTCAAGTCTCAGATCTTGGGAATTGGTTAATCTATTTTGGGAATCAAGATTTTGGAAATGGCAAATGGGTATGGCACAATGAAATCCAATATAGAAACTATAATTTCCTGGGGAATACAGAACAGCTTCTTTTGAGGACAGGGGTTGGTAAATATGTTTCAGATAGAAACAGTCTTGTGTCAGCAGGATATACTTTTGTCAGGACAAGGCCTTTGGTGGAACTTGATGGAGTTGTGGATGTGAATGATGCAGGCAAGTTTCAAGAGCATAGGACATGGCAACAATTTCTAACTAGACATCATGTGGGCAGGGTGTTCTTTACACATAGATATAGGTTTGAACAGCGTTTTTTTGACAACAATGATTTCAGGCTTAGGGCGAGGTATTTTCTTGCACTCCATGTTCCATTGAATAATATGTCAATGACCCCAAAAACCTATTATCTGTCTTTTTACAATGAAATATTTATGAATACCCAAGTAGAAAATAATCCAGCGTTGTTTGATAGAAACAGGTTGTATGGCGCAATTGGTTATCAATTTAACCCCAGTATTAGAATGGAGGTAGGAATGATGCGACAAAACGTAAACAATAATTTGTTTTCAAGGAATCAATTGCAATTTGTAGTTTTTAATAATCTTCCAATAAAAAGAAAAAACCAATAAAAGGAAAAGTCTTCATCCGTTTAAAAGAGGACATCAAATAAATCTCACAATTTTATGTTAGGAAAAAGAGTAATTTTAGGAATGTTGGCGATCGTTACGTTTTTGAATTCATGTGATCAGTCTAAAAAAGATTCAGAGTCAACCCAAACTGATACTAATCAAGAAGTGCAGAAAGTGATTGATGAGCTTGGACTTGAATATGTAGAAGAGGGAGCCCAAGAAATCATTACTTATGAAGAGGTCAATGCTGCCCAACAAGCGTGGTGTGATGCGCTAGTGAAAATTGGTCAGTTGAAAGAAGAAGGTGGCGATTACGTAGCTTTTGCTGAGCAAGTACTTTCTGAGGCTTATAACTATGATCATGGGAAGGTTTTCTTCAAGCCTACGCTTGCTTTTGGTGATCAAACATTCAGATCAAGCAAAAAGGGTGCACTTGCATATTTTGTAGGAGGTGATTCAGATTATCCTCAAGATAATGGGTTTGCATTGAAGCCTTGGGTCAAAGCTAGATATGATAATTTGGGTGATGGAAATGAAGGAATCCAAATCTATGGTTCAGTCGCTATTACGATGGGGAATGTCTGGGTGACTGACAAAGACGGGGCAGAAGTGATGGTTGACAAAACTTGGGTTTTTAAGAAGGGTGATGATGGCAAACTTAGGATAATTGTCCATAAGTCAGCTTTGCCTTTTGTGCCAAATTAAAAAGATTTTTTTAGGAAAAAAGGATCATGAAATCTATTGATTTCATGATCCTTTTTGTTTAATTGAGGGAATGACGCAGACTCACATTTTGAAATTTTGATACTTGCAGAGTACTTTCTTGGTTTTTGCAAAACTTAGGTTGATGGGTGATAAAAAGTGGAGGATAAGTTTATTGAATTGGTGTTTATTTTTTTAGTTTGTAGATAAAAATTTCTTTACCTCTATGGATTTTTAGGTAATAAAGTCCATTTTGGAGTTCTTTGGTGTCAAAACGGAATGAATAATCTTCCACATTATTTGAATTGCTAAAAATAGTTCTTCCAAAAGTGTCCATCATGGAAACATGGATTTCGCCGAGATTTTTGGTTTGGATGAAAATTTCATCGGTAAATGGATTAGGAAATACTTTTACTGACCAGTTTGGATTGAAATCTACTCGGATGACTTTTGAAAGGTTCGTTTTTCCATCAAAGTCCACCTGTTCTAATCTATAATAATTGTTTCCAGCCATGGGCTGTTTGTCTAAATATTCATAATTGCTGACTTCATCGGTGTCCCCCTGTGCGGCTATGGATCCTAGATTGACCCATGAATTGGTGTTATTGGATCTTTGGATGATGAATTTTTCACTGTCTCTTTCTTTTGCTGTGGACCACTGGATTTTTGCTTGGTTGCTAGAAGTTAGGCTGCCTTCAAAGGAGAGCCAATCGACAGGTAATAATCTAAACAGTGTAGCATCATTAGTAATAGTCTCACAAGGGTAATCAATATGCGTGATTTTGGCTCGAAACAGATAGCCGTTGTATGACAATTCTGGATCGGTAATGGTCAAAGTGTTGGTATTGGCTCCGCTATATACTCCTCCGTTGCTAATATCTGTCCAACTGTCACCATCATCAGTGCTCTCTTGCCACCCATACCTTAAGCCCTGTGATGAATCAGTGCCAAATGGAGCGCTATAATCCGGGTTGCCATTTTCGAATGTGGATGAATTGGTAGAAGCAGAATTTACGCTAAATGAAGCACTGGAATTGTTTACCAAAGTGGCGTCATTTGGCTGAGATATAACCCTCACTTGGGTGGCAATCCTACTAGAGCCAATCGATTGGCCACCAGGGCTGATTACTCTAGGTATCCCGTTTGCATCTATACCTCCTAGTAACCTGGTCAAGGGATCAAGGTCAAAATAAGTGAATGAAGCACCTCCTTCGATGGCATCCGGACAGCCGTCATTATCAGAGTCGAGATCTAAGTAATCTGGAGTGCCATCTTTATCTGTATCGATCAAGTTACATTCTTGTACATCAAAGTTCAAGTTACTGTTGTTATTGTCACTGTATTGACGGTCTGTATATACCACATGCAATACACCACTTACTGTCGGGGTAAAGGTGATATTTCCAGTTTCAGAAAATAAGACAGGTACTATTTGGTCTATGCCACGGTCAAATTGATTGTTGCCATTTGTATCGATCATCCCAATATATGTCAATAGCCAAGGGTAGTCTCCTGGGATTAAGTTAGCAAAGCCGATGGCTTCTGATGGTCTTGGTCCAATCTCGTAGTCATTGGTTGCGGTGAAGTAGCCAATACCATCTAAATCTGAAAATCTATTTCCTGCAAATTGAGTCGATGTAATCGTTCTCCCGTCGTTTGGCCCACCTTTTACAGTTCTTGTCCCAAAAGAACTTGTAGGTTTATTGACTTGATAGCTTCTTCCTGCAATTACATTTACGCTTGTAGTCTGCCATGCGGTAGTTAATGCACTAAAAGACGAACTGGAAAGTGTGATACATTCGAGCTCATCAGAATCCAAAATCCCATCATTGTCCGAATCTCTGTCATTTGCATTGGATATACCATCTCCATCACAGTCTCCCAGAGGGCCAGCACACTGAAGGTTGTATTGATAAGAGTGTAAATCAAGAGAGGCGTTGTATTTTCCCACTTCCAAAACCCAATCTCCGTCCCAGCCAGTGATATCGTCGGAGGCTGAAATTGTTATGTTTAACTTTGACATCAAGGTTGCTACTGCATTTTTTCCTTTGATATCTTTGCCAAATTCACAGCCATAGATGTTGATGTGTTTGATTTTTTTTAGGGAAAAATTCCCTCTTAGCCAGACGATGATTTCATCTGAGTCCATCCAACGGTTTTCAAGTAATAACTGCCCAGGCTTTCCATGTGAAAAAAGGTAGATAGTATCTGAATCTTTTATTGGGGAAATTTTTGAAGTGATTTGGGATTTCCCTTCTACTTTTTCATCAATATAGATCCATGGACTTTGTGTATTGTCACTGTGTTCTATACCTTTTCCCAAATAGGAATAGATAAAAGAGTGGCTGTAGCAAATGCATGCAAATACGAACGCCGCTGAAAGCAAATGCTTCATAAAGCTCATTTTCATAGTAAAAATGACTTAAATATATTTTCTGTAGAATGGGTGATCAATCCTGTGAACGGAATCGACTTTACTCAAATATCTATGACTGTTTACTTTAAAACAAATTGCTAGTTTACAAAGCTGTTTTGAGTATTTGAAAAACAAATTGCTGGCTGTGTCAAATAAGATAACTTAATATTAAAAAAATAGTATTTATTAATTGAAAAAAAATAAACCCCTAAGGTTAGAACTTAGGGGTTTTGTATATGCTGTTACGCTCCGCTTTGGATTAATTTGCTTAGCTGTATTTTTAAATCAAATCATCCTTTTCAACAATCTTAACTTGACTTTGTCTGGGGTCAAGGCTGTTGAATGGAGGTTTCTTATCCATTCATACTGATCAAAAACTCTGCATTGTCTCTTGTGCCACGCATTCTTTGAAGTAGGAATTCCATTGCTTCCTGAGAGTTCATGTCGGACATCAGCTTGCGGAGAATCCAAACTCTCTGCATTTCCTCTTTGTCCATCAAGAGATCTTCTCTTCTGGTACCTGATCCAGGTACGTCGATAGCAGGATAGATTCTTCTGTTGGATAGCTTTCTGTCAAGTGCAAGTTCCATGTTACCTGTTCCTTTGAATTCTTCAAAGATCACTTCATCCATTTTCGAACCTGTCTCTACCAATGCTGTAGCGATGATAGTCAATGAACCTCCATTTTCTACATTTCTTGCAGCACCGAAGAATCTCTTTGGCTTGTGCAATGCATTTGCGTCAACACCACCTGAGAGGATTTTCCCTGATGAAGGGACTACAGTATTGTAAGCTCTTGCCAATCTGGTGATGGAGTCCAATAGGATAACGACATCGTGGCCACATTCTACCATTCTCTTGGCTTTTTCCAATACGATAGAAGCTACTTTTACATGTCTGTCTGCTTGTTCGTCAAAAGTTGAGGAGATCACTTCAGCTTTTACGGAGCGCGCCATATCCGTTACCTCTTCCGGTCTTTCGTCGATCAATAGGATCATCAAATGAACTTCAGGATGGTTTTGGGTGATTGCATTCGCGATTTGTTGCAAAAGCACAGTTTTACCTGTCTTTGGCTGCGCCACGATCATCCCTCTTTGGCCTTTACCAATAGGAGCAAAAAGATCCAATATCCTTGTAGAATAATTGTCAGCCCTGGTGGTTAGGTTTAATCTTTCTTCAGGGAACAGAGGTGTAAGATATTCAAAAGGAATCCTGTCTCTGATTTCTTCGGTAGTCTTACCGTTTACAGTAATGACTTTTAGCAATGCAAAATATTTCTCTCCTTCTTTTGGAGGTCTGATTGTGCCTTTGATATGGTCACCTGTTTTCAAACCAAAAAGTTTGATTTGTGATGGAGAAACGTAAATATCATCTGGAGAAGCAAGGTAATTGTAATCCAATGATCTCAAAAAGCCGTAGCCTTCGGTCATGATTTCCAATACTCCTTCATTTTCAATTATCCCTTCAAATTCCTTCGGGCTTACATAAGTTTTTCTCTTGTTGGGAACAACTTCTGCAGTTGGGATATGTACTTCTTCTATATCCTTGATGTTTTTTCTTCTTGGAAGATCTACTTCTGCAGCAGGTGTAGAAGGAGTTTCCACTTCATCGATTACCCTTTTCCTTGGTCTGATGAATTTTGGTTTTTCATCTTCAGCAGTTACTGCTGTAGGAATTTGTTTTTTTGGTTCTGGATTGGGGGTAGGAGCTGGAGCGGGAGTAGGTTCAGCCTTTGGCTTTGGAGTTTGCTCTTTTTTTGGGTGCTCTCTTTTCTCTGGTGCATTTTCCTTTTTGTCCTTTTTCGGCTCTCGCGCTTCTTTTGGACGTGGAGTAGGTTTCTCCTCAGGTTTGGATTCTTCTTTTGGAAGCTCCGTTACGTTTTGTCTTCTAAACTTCGGTTTGCTGTTAGCTTCTTCGGCTTTTGGGGAATCTGCTACTGGAGCTTTTGATGATTCATTTTCAGCTGCCGGTTTTTGTTCAGGCTCTACTGTTGATGGTTTTTTCTTAGGGAGCGCCTTTTCTGGGGTGATGGCTTGCTGATCTAAAATTGCATATACTAGATCGTCTTTTTTGAGGGTCTTAAAATTTTTGACTCCCAACTCCTCTGCGATTTCTTTCAATTCAGAAAGAAGTCTGATCCTTAATTCTTCTATGTTATACATAAAAAGCTTATGATGTTGATTAATTTACTAAAGATGTTTATTGATAAACTTGTATTGAGTATTACTGAACTGAATTAAAAATATATTCAGGATAGTATAAAATCCACGGGGAGAGGATTTTGAAATACTGTGACGCCACAATATTACACTTTACATTCTATATACGCAAACTTTTCCCTGATGGACTTATTTAATTAAGAGATCAATTGTCTCAATACTTTTATAGACTTCCAACTCCCATTGTCCTCTAAATGTTGCGAATAGAAAATCAAAAAATGGTCTAAAAGTCCTTTTCTGACAGATGAAGCTATGTTTTTTTCACAATAAAACGAGCTTTCAAATAGCGTATCAAGCGCTTTTCTCTCTTCTAAGAGCTGTGCAGGTGAGTTGATGTCATGTATGATTTCATCAAAAAAAGATGCGGAATCACTAGGGGAAAAGCCCAAATAGGATGACATTTCCAACAAAAACACAATTGGAAAAATTGATAATCTGCAGTCTTTGCTATCCAAATGCAACAATGCGGCTTCCAGAAAGTCATACAATGCGTCATTTTGGTAGTTTTCATAAATTGATTTTGCCAAAGCTTCTGCTACAAACATTGCAACACCAGATCGGATAAAATCAAAGGGTATCAATTGATAGGGGTGGAGGATTTTTGCTTCAGAAATGCGGTTCAGTCCGGCACCTTCTTTATCATAGACTACTAAGTCCAGTTGTGTCAGTGGTTGGTAGAGTGCTATTTTTGATTTGCCAGTGTTGCTTCTTACACCATTGATGATATAAGATTTCAACCCAAGCTCCCGAGTGAAAATCTTGACAATGATCGAAGTTTCCTTATATCGAATGTAGGAAATGATTATTCCACTCGTTTTTTTCTGCATTATCTTTTACACCAGTAGCGATTTATAATATTGTTTGAAGTTCATTTCAAGTTCTGTTGATTGTATGCTGTCGTCAGTTGACGAGGATCCGCAACACAAAAACCCCTTCTTAGCTAATGTGCAACATTCCAGATACTCATGTTTTTTTA
This sequence comes from Belliella calami, assembly GCF_022549695.1. GTDB lineage: Bacteria > Bacteroidota > Bacteroidia > Cytophagales > Cyclobacteriaceae > Belliella > Belliella calami. The sequence goes on from NZ_JAKZGS010000003.1 coordinate 260,830, forward strand.
TCTTCATAGTAGCACTTTCTACATCTTGCTTCATAGCTTTCTTTTTCGCCAAGTACGACTTTTTCCTTTGTGTCAGAAAGTCTGAAAGAATAGGATGCCAAATCCCCACACTTCATACAGATTGCATGGACCTTTGTGACGTATTCTGCAATTGCAAGAAGTTGTGGCATTGGTTCAAAGGCCTTGCCTTCAAAATCCATGTCGAGTCCAGCAAGGATTACGCGCTTACCTGAATTTGCCAATGTGTTTGCGACGTTAATGATCTGATTGTCAAAAAATTGAACTTCATCTATTCCCACCACATCACAATCCCCCGCCAAAAGGATAATATCATCTGCAAAATTTACAGGAGTAGAACGAATTGCATTTTCATTGTGCGAAACCACATCTAAGTCATGGTATCTTGTGTCAATGGATGGCTTAAAGATCTCAACTTTTTGCTTGGCTATCAAGGCCCTGTTGAGACGACGGATCAATTCCTCAGTTTTCCCAGAAAACATCGATCCACAGATCACTTCAATGTGACCTTTTTTATCCTTCTTATTTTTGGCACCGATAAATGGCTCTATAAACATGTTAATACTTTAAATTTATCTATGAGACTTGAGATGTGAGACACAAGACATGAGATTTGAGACACAACTACTCTCTTTTTTATAGGTTAACTAGCCCTTTCAATTTAATGTACAAAGTACCAAACCCAATGTACAAAGACCGACTTGTGGGGATACCTAATCAACATTACAACTTTCGAACCTTCCAACCAATCTTCCAATCATGTAGAACCAAGTACAATGTACAAAGGCCTCCTATATTGCAAGACCTACCTAACCTTCCAACATTGCAACTTTCGAACTTTCCAACCAATCTTCCAATCCTCCAATCTTCCAATCCGCCACGGCGGACAAGTTCTTCCAATCCTTTAACCTCCCCACCTAACTCACAAAGCTTCACCCGCTATACTCCATGTGAGGAAATTTATTTTGCTCGGCTACACGGATTCGAAGAGTGCCAGATTTCAGTTCTGCTTGGCAAGTTAATCTTTCGTTGAGTTTTAATCTTTCATTTTCTCGGAAAATTTCTTCCCGATCTGTCAATGGACTCAAATTTTCCATACCTTCTTCTATGATCATTTTACAAGTTGTACATCTTCCTTTTTTACCACAAGCATGCATCCAATCGATGTAGTTTTCATGAATTAATTCTATAACTTTACGATTACTTTCAGACGAGATTATTTCTTTGTGATTAAGATTCTCGATGATAATTTTCAGCATGATTTCTGCTTCACTTTAATGTAAAATACCAAATATGAGTATCAAAATTAACAGCAAATATTTAGAAAACTACGCCTTAGGATTTGCCAAAAAAGTTTGTGACCAATATTTTTCCTCCAAACAATACATGACAGGGGCCGAAATCCTTAAGTTGACAGCCAGCAAGCAAGTTAATTTCTTTGTTATCAAATCCCTTTTTGAAGCTTGGCATGTAGAGTTGGAAAAATTGAAAAGCAATCCCTTTTTCGATTACAGAGACAATTCAGTTCACCAGGCATTGAATGAATTCATGAATGTGCTCTCAAGGTCTATCAAAATCGATAGGGGGAATTTTGAGCCTCTTCTGGGAGAGGCAGTGGCTTTTTCGGTGATTTTGGCTTTAGATCCTCTTTCTTTTTTCCGCGGTGAGATAGAAAAATCCTCAGGATCAAGTGTGAATGATTTTCTCAAAGGAAATGAGAAATACTATAAGTGGAATCATTCTCTAATTGCCAACCTGATAGATAGGGCTGGAATCAGTCAGTCACCCGATGCGTATAAAGAAGCTTTGAGATTGAACTTCGAGCAGCAAAAAGAGCAATTGACTAGGCCGGAAGAATATCTTTCTGAATTAAAAAATATTTTCCATTTGGATTTGGATATTTTGTTCGAAAGAATATCGGATAAGGTTGAAGATTCTATCAGTGAAGAAAGCGTGCAAACCAAAGAAGAGGTTTCTGTTGAGGAAGATGTTATTGCTGAGGCAATCGTAGAGGAAGATGTTGTAGCGCCAGCATATGTGAATGATTCTTCTCCAGAAGAAATTCAAGAAACGATTGAATCCCCAGAAAAAGAGGAAGAGCACTTCGCAGAAGAGTCTATACAAAATTTACCTTCGCAATATAAAGTAGCACCAACTGCTAATTTAATCGATCCACTTCAAGCCTGGGAAAAGTTCGAATCCGAGCAATACAGTGTGATGAAAGGGAGTGTTGGTGAGCTTTCAGAAAATGTTGGGATCAATCAGAGGTTTATGTTTACAAAGGAGCTTTTTGATGGAAATCCAGACTTGATGAAGCATGCTTTGAAATCGATCGATAAATGTGACAGTTTTATGTCTGCCATCACATTGATCAATGAAAGATATGTAGGAGAACTCAATTGGGATAAAAATTCAGAAGCAGTGGATGAGTTTCTGCAGCTTGTTTTTAGAAAGTTTGATCAAAGGGGTTAAGTCCCCTTTTTTTTATACATACGCTATCATATCAGCAGTCTTTTAAATATAGTATGTGGCTCAAGTTATCTGGCAATAAGGTTCGTGATAAAGCTGGGGATTATCCATACAATATGATGTACAGAGAAGCAGATAGTTACCATGAATTGGGATAAGTGGTTTGTGTTATTTTTGATTGCATGGTTTAAAATTAGCTATAATTTACTTATTAAATGTTTTTGTATTAAAGAGAGGTTTGATTTTTCGCTATCTAAACATGATTTTATGTTCAATTCATATTTTTTGGTTGTTTTTTAAAATATTTATGTAAGTGGTTTGAGTTTAGGGATTTTTTAGATTACTTTTAGTAAGGAATAAAAAGTATATTTTTTATGCGCATGAATTCAATTATTTCTTATTCTTAATTAAATCCCAAATAACTGTTTCTGTAAATGCCTTTTCACTCAATTTTGATTGGGATGGGATAGGTGTGTATTTCTTACTCATTAACCTTATAGTCTATGAAGACAAATTTTACTCAAACAGGCATTCCACCTTATTGGAGGAGATGCTTTTACTTCCTGATGTTGCAAGCTATACTTATGGTTTCCCACCAAGGATATGCCCAACAAAAAACCATCAAGGGAACTGTATTGGATGAAGCTGGGATGCCGATTCCAGGAGCTAATGTTCTTATCAAGGGTACTTCAAAAGGAGCTGTTACGGATTTGGACGGCATCTTTCGGATTGACCTTGCAGAAAGCGAAAGTATCTTAGTCATATCCTATATAGGCTATGAAAAGATAGAGGTAAACATAGCCAACCAAAGCGAGATCACTGTAACATTATCTGATAGTGTTCAGCTTTCTGAAGTGGTGGTTACAGCGGCAGGGATTGAAAGAAACTCAAATACGCTGGGTTATGCAGTGACTACTTTGGATAGCGAAAAGTTGGGCCAGCGAAATGAGCCAGACCCAGTAAGGGCACTAACAGGAAAGATCGCAGGTGTCAACGTCCAAGGTGGAGGCGGTGTCGCTGGAGGGGCTACAAATATTTCTATCAGGGGGAATTCATCTCTGGGAAATAACAACCAACCCTTGTTTGTAGTGGATGGAGTGCCTTTTGATAATTCGACTTTTGAATCGGGAGGTACACGCCAGACACAAAGCAGTCAATCTACTTCAAGTAGGGCATTTGACATAGATCCAAATAACATTGAGAATCTGACAGTATTAAAAGGTGCTGCGGCCTCTGCACTTTATGGATCGAGGGCTGCAAATGGAGCCATCATTATCACCACGAAGACTGGATCCAGAAAAGGCAGGAAAGGAATGGAAATTACCTACAACACTTCCTATTCCAACGAAAGGTTGTCGGGGATTCCTGAGTATCAGAATAAGTATGGACAAGGAACCAACGGGGATTATCGTGCGGGTGTGTATGGATCTTACGGTTCTCCATATTCCAGCAGACCCACGATTCCTCATCCCTTAGCTTTGGGTTCAAACCCCGCTTCCCAATTTCCTGAATTTTATGAGGCTGATGGCGTGACTCCTGTGCAAGTTCCCTATAGATCTTATATGAAGGAAAATGTCAGCAATTTCTTTAGAAATGGAAACCTGTTTGAAAATTCCATCATGATCAATGGGGGGACAGAGAAGAGCAGTGTGACAGCTGGGTTTACAAGAACAAACAATGATGGGGTTGTGCCAGGAAATAGTATAACCAGGACATCATTCAATATAGGAGGGAATGCTAAATTGGATAATGGGTTCTTTGTCAGGGGAACGCTGAACTATGTAAAAACCAGCCAAACTAGTCCTCCAATTGGTGGCTCGGGTTCTGTGATGGGAAATCTGCTCTTTATGCCTACAAGTTATGATTTGACAAATTACCCTTTTGAAAATCCAGTTACTGGAGAAAATGTTTACTACAGGGCCTTGGACAATCCTTATTGGTCAGTCAAGCATAGTCCGGCTACCAGCGATGTGGATAGGACATTTGGGAGTTTCGTATTAGGAAAAGAAATTACTCCTTGGTTGACAATCCAGAATACATTTGGATTCAATAGCTTCACTGACAACCGGGTGAGCGTATTGGGGAAAGGTTCCAGTGTCTATGCCAACGGCACCATCAACACAGACAATATCTACAGGGAAGAGTTGGACAATGTCTTGCTGGCAACCATCAATACGCAGATCAATGAAGATATCAAAATAAGGTTGATTCTTGGAAACAATATCAACCAAAGATTGACTAGAAGATCTGCATTTTCAGGAGACGGAATTATTGTGGCGGGTTTGAATGATATTAGGAATACTACTACCATTACTTTAGGAGGGCTGCCAAATAATCAAGCTTTGATAAAACAGCGCTACTATGCCTTTTTTGGTGATTTGACATTTGATTATAAAAATTACGCATCTCTTAATTTTGTTGGTAGGAATGATGTCTCTTCGACTCTTCCTGAGGATAATAGAAGTTATCTCTATGGTGGCGTCAATGGGTCTTTTGTATTTACTGAGGCTTTAAAGTTGAATTCGTCAACCTTAAATTTCGGTACTATCAGGGCTGGTTATACAAAAGTAGGAAACGAGGCATCTCCATACCAAACTATCAATGTGTTCAATGCCAATGCTACATTTGGAGGGATAGGATCTCCGTTTTCCAATTCAAATAATTCAGGTGTAAGCACTCAGACACTTGCCAACAGTTTTTCAAACAATGAATTGAAGCCGGAATTTATTACTGAATTCGAAATCGGTACTGAGTTGAGGTTTTTGCAAAACCTTTTCTCTTTGGATTTGACTTATTATACCAAAATGAGTACTTCACAGATTTTTGTGGTGAACTCAGCGCCATCTTCAGGATTCCTGACTAGGATCATCAACCTTGGAGAGACTTCCAACAAAGGGATTGAAATCGGTTTGACTGCAAATCCGCTGATGTCTGATAAAGGTTTGAATTGGTCTATTAGTGCCAACTTCACCAGAAATAGAAATAGGGTAGAGGACTTGGGAGGTTTTGCCCAACTTACTTATGGTGGCAATGTTCATATTGAGGGCCAGCCCTATGGGATGATTTTCGGATCCAGGTATGCACGTGACGATGAAGGGAATATTTTGGTCAACCCTCTGACTGCAAAACCTATTTTGGCTGCGACCAACGGTCCAATTGGTGATCCCAATCCAGATTTCTTTGCAGGATTGAGCAATACGTTTTCCTTTAGGGGAATTACGCTGGATGTCTTGTTTGATTGGAAACAAGGGGGAGATATTTTGTCCACCACTATTGGTGAGACTTATGCCCGTGGTGTCTTGAAAGATACCGAGGATCGGGATTCATTTAGGGTTGGAACTGGTGTGATGGGTGATGTGAATACAAGGCAACCTCTTTTGGATGAAAATGGAAATAAAATCCCCAACAATACTGCTCTGAACTACAATGATTACTTCTTTGGGAGTGGCTTTGGGCCTAGTGGTCCTTCGGCGGGATACATCAATGAAGCAGCTATTTTCGATGCTACGGTTTTTAGGCTGAGGGAAATTTCCCTGGGATATGTTTTTCCTAGACAGCTTCTCAGCAAAACCCCATTTGGAAGTGCCTTTATTTCAGTAAGTGGTAGAAACCTATGGTATAAGGCACCAAATACGCCAGCTGCGATGAACTATGATCCTGAAGTGAGTACCGCAGGAGCCAACAACTTAGGATATGACCAGCTCGGTGTGCCTCCTACCAAAAGATATGGGGTCAACTTAAGATTTACATTCTAAAAACTAGCAAAAAGATGAAAGTTATAAAATTCATAAAATCAAAAAGAGTAGCTACTCTGCTGATGGTCGGAGTGTTATTGGGAGCTTGTTCTGACTTTATTGATATCAATGCAGATCCAAATAACCCTACTGATCCCCAATTGGCATTACTGCTTCCAGCAACTCAATTATCAATTGTCGGGAATTTCAACACCATCAATAGAGGAGCATCAAATGTCATACAGCATAGGGCTGCTGGCGGTCTGAATAGGTGGGATCAAACAGGGACAACTTTCCAGGCTACTTGGTTGGGATATTATACTCAGGCAATCCCAGATTTAGAGCAAATGATCACAACAGGTACCGAGCAGGAGAGCTGGGGTTATTTGGGGATAGCGAAGTTGCAGAAAGCTTTTTTGTATGGCATGATGGTAGATTTGTGGGGAGATCTCCCATACTATGAAGCTGCTAAATCCGCAAACCCACGGTTTGATAGTGGGGAAGAGATATATTCAGATCTTTTGAAACTGATAGATGAAGCCAAAGCAGATATAAACAAAGGCTTTTCAGTTGTACCCTCTTCAGATTTGATTTATCAGGGCTCTAGGGAGAAATGGATAAAGTTTGCCAACTCGTTGAAGTTTAAATTTTATCTACAGACCAAGAATGTGAATCCTACAGCTTCTGCTCAGGGAATCAGTGCATTACTTGCTGAAAACAATCTGATTGACAGCAATGAAGATGATTTCACCTTTTTGTTTGGGAGTAGCCCGGCTCCAGAAACCAGACATCCATGGTATACCACAGGTTATTCTCCAAGTAGGGATGGTTATGTTAGCATGGTGCTTCATGATAGACTCAAAGAACAGGATGATCCAAGGCTCAGATATTATATTTTCAGGTTGAACGAAAAAGCTGGCCTTGCAAATTCTCAGGTTGGAGAAGGTTATTATGGTCGCTATCCCGGTGATGGCGCAGCATCACCGGCCGATCAACAAACCAGGGCAATCGTGGGGATATACCCTTCTGGAGGAGTGTTTGACAATGGTATGATCCCTTCCATTCCTGATGATCAGGGGTTGCTGAACAATATAGGAGCGACTACAGGTGCTTCTGCAAATTCATTCCGCTTGGTGCTTTTCGCCAATGGGGATGGTACTGGTGCAGGGATTCAGCCACTTTTGACAAATTCAATGATGAAGTTTTATCGGGCCGAAGCTGCCTTGACTTTGAATACAGGGGAGAATGCAGGTGAATTATTGACCCAAGCTGTAGCTGCCAATATGGAAGCCATCAGTGCTCTTTCTCCTGCTTTCCCGATTTCATCAGCGAGTATCCTACGTTTCAACGAAAGGCTTTTGGGGGAATTTGAAGCGGCATCTCCGGAAGACAAGCTCGCTTTGGTAATGATGCAAAAGTGGATAGCAATGTATGGAAATGGAGTAGAGTCTTACAATGATTATAGAAGGACTGGCCTTCCAGAATTGGTTGAATTGATCTCTCCACTTGATGTCTTTCCACAAAGGTTCTTCTTCTCAGAGACAGAGTTGACGTCAAATGAAACCGTGATAGAGACAAGGGAGCAATTGCAAAGAAATCAGCAAATCATCCCTGTTTTCTGGAGCCGCTAGTCATATTTTGATTTTAGAAAAATAAATAAAGCCATGAAAAAAATATCAATATTAAGTCTTTTGATCTGCTTGTTGTTTTCCTGCAAAACAGTAGATTATGAATGGGAAAACTTCACCTATGTAGCAACCCCCAAAGTTACTTTGAATGCCGAAAGTTCTGCTTTGCCGACATTTGCTTCCGCCAAAACCTCTTTCTTCAACTTGGCTGATCCAGACTACAGTACTTCCCAAAAATTTGAGTGGGAATTGGACTACTATGATGCAGAAGGCAGGGCTGATGTGGAAGCGATAGAAGTGTATATAGGTTTCAATAGAAGGGAAGGAAATCCGCCCGTATACCCACTGGTATTGTCTTTGGCGGAAGTACATCCTAACGAAAGGCAGTTCCCACTTCCAAGTGTCATAAGGGCAAACGATATCCTTCTCGAAAGGGTGACTACTTTCCCCAAGCAATATAGCTTCACCGCTTCAGAGCTTGCAGCGTTGACTCAGACCAACTTATCGACCGTTGCTGTAAATGACTATTTCCTCTTCAAATTTATTGTTATTATGGCAGACGGAAAGAGAATAGTCCAATACAATGACAACTCCTGCGATGAGTCCAGGGGCGAACTATGTGACTGTAGGGTAGGAGTTAGGTTTAAAAATATACGTTAAATGAAAAAAACAAAAACAGAAAACAAAATCATCCAAAGAGGATTCATTCTTATTGGTGTTTTTATTTGGGGACTTACAGCAGTTAGTGCCCAAACTATCCCTACTCCCAAGGAACATTTTGGGTTTGGATTGGGAGATGATTATCATATCTCCACTTATTCACAAACAGAGGCTTATTTCAAGAAAGTAGCTGAGATTTCGGATAGAGCGAAATTGGTGTCTATTGGAAAGACAGAAGAAGGGAGAGATCAATGGATGATGATCGTGACTTCTCCGGAAAATCACAAAAATCTAGACCGTTTCAAAGAGATTTCTGTGAAAATGGCTCGAGCAGAGGACCTCACCGAAGCTGAGGCACGTGACTTAGCTGAAGAAGGGAAGGCTGTAGTTTGGATAGATGGTGGTTTGCACTCTACTGAGACAGTGGGTACTCACCAACTTACTGAGACTATTTACAATGTATTGACCAGAGATGACAAAGAAAACCAACGGATTCTTGACAATGTAGTGATCCTTTTTGTGCATGCCAATCCTGATGGACACCAAAAAATCGGTGAGTGGTACATGAGAAATGAAGATCCTGAGAAAAGAAGCCTTTCTGGATTGCCTGTTTTGTATCAAAAGTATATTGGTCATGACAATAACAGGGATTTCTACATCCAAAACATGAAGGAATCTGTGAATATGGGGCATCAGCTTTTTGTAGAATGGATTCCACAAGTCATGTACAATCACCACCAGAGAGGGCCGGCAGGTTCTGTTTTGGCAGGTCCTCCTTACAGAGATCCATTCAATTATGTGTTTGACCCAATGATGGTCACGGGAATTGATGCAGTAGGTGCAGCAATGTACAACAGATTGAACGCCGAAAACAAACCAGGATTTACAAGGATGAATGGTTCTACTTTTTCCACTTGGTACAATGGTGGTTTGAGGACTACCACCCATTACCACAATATTATTGGAATATTGACGGAAATCATAGGTGGCCCAAATCCTGAATCAATTCCTTTGGTGCCAGACAGGTTGATTCCTAATGCAAACACACCATTCCCAGTCACCCCACAGGAAACTTGGAAGTTCCAGCAATCAATCGACTATTCTGTTTCTCTGAACTATGCGGTATTGGATTATGCAGCGAGAAATAAGGATCATCTTTTGTACAATATTTACAGCATGGGCAAAGGCTCCATCCAGAGGGGGAGTGATGATTATTGGACGCCTTTCCCAAAGAAGGTAGAAGCTATCAAAACCGCTTATGCGGAGTCAAATGAGGATAGTCAAAGAAGTTCAAGATGGGGGATCCCTTCTGTATTTTATGACAGTATTTACCAAACAAAGGAAAAGAGAGATCCGCGCGGATTCATCATTCCTGCTAATCAAAAAGATTTCCCGACCGCCGTGAAATTCATCAATGCCCTTATCAAAACTGGTATTCGTATAGAAAAAGCAACAAGCCAGTTTTCAGTAAATGGGAAAAATTACCCAAAGGGTTCTTATGTTGTGAAGACTGATCAGGCATTCAGACCCCATGTGATTGACATGTTTGAGCCTCAGGATTATCCAAATGATTTTCAGTATCCAGGAGGACCTCCGATTCGCCCATATGATGCTGCAGGTTGGACATTGGCTTATCAAATGGATGTTGCATTTGACAGAGTCTTGGAAGGGTTTGATGGGCCATTTGAGTCTTTGGCTTATGGAGAACTGGAATCTCCAGAAGTTTTGCCTCTTTCTGAGTCGAGAAATGGCTTCTTGATTAGTAGTGTTCACAATGATGCTTTTGCAGTTGCAAATGAATTGTTGAAAAAAGGCATCAAAGTTTCCAGAACAACTTCAGCTGTAGATGGGATGCCTTCAGGGTCATTTTACATTCCTTCAAATGGATACAAAGTTCTTTCGGATTATGGAAAGCAATTTGGTTTGGATATCAAATCTGCTAAATCACAACCAGCCGATCTTTTGGCTATCAAAGCAGCTAGAATCGCTTTGTATGACACTTATGGAGGATCTATGCCTAGTGGATGGGTGAGATGGATTTTAGAACAATACAATTTTGAGTTTCAATTGATTTTTGCAAAAGAAATCGATCAAGGAAACCTCAATTCAAAATATGATGCGATCTTATTTATCAGTGGAGGAATCCCAGGACTACAAAACTCAGGGGGATACAGAGGTCCAAAAGAAGAAGATACTCCAGCTGAATATCATCACATGCTTGGATCTATCTCAGCAGATAAATCAATTCCACAGTTGAAAAATTTTATGGAAAATGGAGGAAAAGTAGTTGCAATCGGTTCGAGTTCTGTGCTTGCATATCATTTGGAATTACCAGTGAGAAATGCATTGGTGGAGATTCAAAGAGATGGATCAGAACAGGCTTTGCCGGGAGAAAAGTATTATGTTCCTGGAAGTGTATTGCAAACTAGAGTGGATACCAATCAGCCTCTCAATTGGGGGTTGGAAGAGAACGCCTATGTTTTGTTTAATAACAACCCTGTGTTTAAATTGAAACAAGAGGCAAAATTGCAAGGCATCCAAGCATTGAGTTGGTTTGATACCGCTACACCATTGAAAAGTGGATGGGCATGGGGCGAATCATACTTGGAAGATGGAATTACAGGTTTTGTAGCACCAATCGGAAAAGGTGAATTGGTAGTTTACACACCAGAAATCACCTACAGAGCACAAGCACACGGAACTTTCAAGATGCTGTTTAATAACCTATACAAGAAGTAATTCTGTAAATCAAAAGTCATCAATCCCAACCTAATCATGCTGTTCTAAAGTGTGGTCGGGTTGGGATTTTTTGTTAGGATGAATTAAGTTAAAAGGTTTGGGTTTTTTGAGCTAAAGGATTTAAGCAATGCTTTAGTTTTTAAGTCGTTAGCTTATGCTCATAATGTTAGTTGATTTGAATTGGTAAACTTTCATCCTCATCCCCGTTGACTATAATAATTGTAATCCTTGATCACTTGCTCTAAAAATGCCATTGATTTTTCTTCATAAGTGATCTGAAGCAGCTGGGCAGTTTTGTTGGCCAATTTCTGAATCAAACCAAAATCACCACTTTTCAAAGCTTCATTTTTGATTTGCTTGATATCTTGGACTTGCTTATCGGTAAGGGACAATACTTGAGGATACTTTGGGATGTAATCTTCAGGAATTTCTACCAAAAGTGTATTTTGAAGATTGGTGACAAATTTTTCTGAAATTACTGTAGTGCCAGCAGCCAGATCACCAATTCTTTGTCCTTTTCCACTAATCAAGATACTCAAAATAGCCAATCCCCCAGAAGTGGCCGAGATGTCCAAAATCCTCAATAGCCACCTGATTAGGAAATCTCCCAGCCCTGCTTTCGAGCCATCAAGCTTTACTACCCTTATTTGCATAATCATTTTCCCTGGGGATTGTCCGTCCATCAGTGATTCAAAAAGCAAATGGTAAAGCAAAATGGGAAGTCCCAAAACTGCAAAAAACAAATAATTAAAGGAGCCTTCACCCTTTACTTTTGATACTAAAAAAAGCATCAAGATTACAAACAATACTATAAAGCATCCATCTAGAAGATATGCTAAAATACGGGTGCCAACATTAGCAGCGTTTTGATGAATATTAATGTTTTGGGCAGTCTTTATTTGAAATTCCTTCATTTATTATTTTCTTTGGTAAAACTGATGACATAGAATGCGAGAAGCTTCTTTTATTAAGCGAAATAAAGATAAATGGGTAAAATTTGAAAATGCTCTTTTATCCAATACACCTATCTCACCGCTGGAGCTTGGAGATCTATACGTAGAGATCACAGATCATTTGAGTTATGCCCAGACTTTTTACCCAAATAGCCAAACGCATATCTATCTAAACCAATTGGCGTCTAAATCTCACCAAAAAATCTACAAAACAAAAAAAGAATCCAAAGGAAGATTCATAAAATTTTATACACATGAATTTCCTGCCATGTTTTACCAGTATTTGCCACAACTTGGGATTGCATTTTTGATCTTTTTGGTATTTTCAATTATAGGTGCTTATTCTGCGGCTACAGATGCGGCATTTGTCAGGGCGATTTTGGGAGATGCCTATGTCAATATGACACTTGCCAACATTGAAAAAGGAGATCCGATGGCTGTGTATAAACAAATGCAGCAAATGGACATGTTTTTGGGAATTACAATCAATAATATCAGAGTGGCGCTCACAGCATTCTCCTATGGGATTTTATTAGGTGTGGGGACATTCTACATATTGATGCAAAATGCGATCATGCTGGGATCATTCCAATATTTCTTTTACGACCAAGGATTGCTCTGGGAATCAGCAAGGACCATTTGGGTTCATGGAACAATTGAGATTTCGGTCATCATTGTGGCTGGGTGTGCGGGAATTGTCCTTGGAAACAGTCTCCTCTTTCCTGGTACTTACTCAAGGTTGACTTCATTGAAGCGGGGGGTTAAAGCAGGTCTAAAAATTTTGATTAGCACAATCCCTTTTTTTATAATTGCAGGCTTTCTGGAAGGTTTTGTTACACGGATTACAGATTTTCCTGACTTTTTCAATATTTCAATAATTATTGTTTCATTAGGTGTGATTGTATTTTATTACGTTATTTATCCTTTTCAAATTCATAAAAAATCAAACTGATGGAAAATTATTTACCCTTACGAAAAAGACGGGAATTGGGAACAATCTTGTCAGATACATTTGCTTTTTCACGTACAAATGCCAAGCAGCTTTATTCAGTCTTGGTAAAAACATGCGGAATTCCTTTTTTGGTCGTAATCCTTGCTTCGGCTTATTATCAATATGTACTAATGAATCCAGAGCCAATGACTGTAGCAGTAGAAATAGGACTTGCATTGTTTGCGATGGCTTTGTCTGGTGGTATCTTTTATGCCATTAGTGCCGCTACTGTTTATAGCTTTATCCATGAGTATGAAGTGAACAAAGGTCTGGTAAATGATGCAAGTGTGATTGATAACGCAAAGGGGAAATTTGGAGGATTGATTCTTCTAGTCATTGTCTCATATTTTATGCTGGTGTTTGGTTTTATCTTCTTTGTTATTCCTGGGATTTATTTCTTAGTGCCACTTGGAATTGTATTTCCTTTAATGATTCTTAGAAATACAAGTGTAGGCTCTTCAATCAGTCAAAGTTTCGAATTGATCAAAGGATACTGGTGGGTAACTTTCGGATCCATTCTTGTCGTTGCAATTATCATAGGGGTGATCTCCTTTGCTTTTTCTATGCCTGCCCTGATTTATTTGATGATAAAAACAGCTATTGTAGCTTCCCAAACTTCAGTGAATGCTTTAGGAACACCCAATGATTTTATTTTTTTGATTTTGGCAACTTTGGGAAATGCGGCATCTTATATTCTGTCCGTCATTATATTGATTGCTTTGGCGATTATTTATTATGATTTGGATGAGGAGAAAAACAATACTGGAATCAGACAAAAAATCGAAGAGCTGGGGTCTTAAAATGCTATACAAATTCGCTTTCATTCTTTTCTTTATTTCCATTTTTACTTCTGAAGCAAGTCAGGATAGTCTTGCTGTGGATTTTGTATTTGAAAAAGAACAATTGCAACCTTTTGATCTTGGGGAAGAATATGTGGATAAATACCTTGGTGAAAAGGAATTTCAATACATTGAATTGAATGATGGTGAGAATTGGTTTCAAAAGCTCAAACGAAAAGCCAATGAATTACTCGGAAGGGTGTGGAGTTGGATTATAGGAAATAAAACAGCGGGGAAGTTTTTGAGCTTTTTTATACAAGTTTTGCCTTATTTGCTTCTATTGGGGCTCTCGATTTTGATGATTTGGCTTTTTGTAAAGTACGAGAATAGAAAAGTGGCTGAAAATAAATTGAATGGTTCCAAAGTCGCATTTGGGTCAGATGAAGAAATCATCCAAAATCAAGATATTCAACAATTGATCAATCATGCGATTTCCAGAGGGGATTTCAGATTGGCTATACGCTATTATTATCTTTTGACTTTGAAGAAGTTGATAGAAAAGGATTTGATAGAATGGAAAATTCAAAAAACCAATCATGATTATTTTGAAGAGCTATCGGTCGGACCCCTGAAAGTTCAATTTGTAGAAATCACTAAAATATATGATTATATCTGGTATGGGGACTTTGATGTAGATCAACTTTCCTTTCAGAAGGCAGAAGGGGCATTTCATAAATTGGATCGTCTGCTATGATACCAAAATCACAAAAAATATTCATGGGCTTATTGGCCTTCATTATATTGGTTTTATTGCTTTTGCAAGTCAATATGAAGTCTTCCATAGATTGGAGTGAGAGTTTCTTCAAGTTGGATAAAATCCCTTATGGTGGAAAGGTCATTTATGATCAATTGTCTGAAAAAATAGCCGAAGAAAGGTTCAAAGAAGTCAATGTGTCTGCCTATGAATGGTTGAATAAAGAACCAGAAGAAGGAGTGTTTTTCGCATTCAATTCGTTTTTTTCTTCAGATAAGTCCGAAATCGAAAAAATGCTGAATTGGGTGAGGAGAGGAAATACTTTGTATGTTTCTGCTCGAAATTTCAGTGTTCCTTTATTGGATTCCTTGGATTTGAAGGTGGCTCCATTAGTGGAGCTAGCAAATCTGAATGAAAGGGCGGAGGTGAACTTTACTGATAAAAGGCTGAGAAGAGAGCAACCTTTTGTATTTGACAGGACTACCTCTTTGGATTATTTCTCAGAAATGGATAGTAGCAAGACAGCTGTTTTGGGTACAACCAAATTTCATAAGTCAAAATCCTCGCCTGAGCCGAATTTCGTAGTGGTGAAGGTTGGTGAGGGTCTTGTTTATCTTCATACGTTCCCACTGGCATTTTCGAATTATTTTCTTTTGGACACAGCTACCAAAAGTTATACCCAGGGTGCTTTGGCTTATTTGCCAAATGAAGGGAAATTCTATTATGACAATTACCAAAAGATAGGGAAGTCCATTTACAGTTCACCTCTCTATCTATTTCTTGCCAATCCAAGATTGAAAAGCGCTTATTATACAATTGTATTCATGCTTTTTCTTTGGATTGTATTTGAAGGAAGGAGGAGACAGAGAAGTATTCCAATAGTGCTTCCTTTGGAAAATCAGACAGTTGCTTTTTCAGAAACCATATCAGCAATGTATATGGAACGAGAAGCTTACACGGAGATTTCCAAGCAGCAGATCAATCTGTTTTTGGAATATTGCAGGACAAATTTTAGAGTGAAATTTGAAAATTTTGATGACTTGGATGTCAAGGATTTGGCAACTCGGGCGAACTGTCCTGAGGATAAAGGCAAAGAGACCTTTGACTTCTTGGCAGCTGTTTACACCAAAGAAAAGGTGTCAAAGGCAGATGTCATGAAAGTAAATAAATTGATAGAGGAATTTAAATCATATAAAAATGGAAGAAAATAGGGAACCAAACCCAGAAGAGAGCAATGCTTCAATGGATTTCAAAAGTCGCTTGCCTTTGGAAGATTTGTGTAATGCTGTAGGGAGAATCAAAGCTGAAATCCAAAAAGTTATTGTAGGGCAGGAAGAGATGATTGACCTGCTTTTGGTAGCGATGTTGGCAAAAGGGCATGTTTTGATAGAAGGTGTACCAGGAATAGCAAAGACGATCACGTCTAAGTTGTTTTCGAAAACATTGCAGGTAGGATTCAGCAGGATTCAATTCACACCTGATCTCATGCCAAGTGATGTGTTAGGGACTTCTATCCTAAATATGAAGCAAGGAGAGTTTGAGTTTAAGAAAGGTCCTATTTTCTCAAACCTTATTTTGATCGATGAAATCAACCGTGCTCCAGCCAAAACGCAGTCAGCACTTTTTGAAGTGATGGAAGAGCGTCAAGTAACGATCGATGGACATACATATCCCATGGATGAGCCTTTTATGGTGTTAGCAACGCAAAACCCAATTGAACAAGAGGGGACATATAGCCTTCCAGAAGCTCAGTTGGACAGGTTTTTATTCAAAATCAAATTGGATTACCCTTCCCTTGAAGAGGAGTTTGATATCCTAAAAACCCACCATGCCAGAAGATCTGATGTTGCAATCGACCAAATAGAATCGATTTTGGATCCTGAGTCTTTGAAAATTTTCCAAAAATTGTCTTCTGAAGTCGCAATTGAAGAAAAAATCCTGAAGTACATTGCGCAGATTGTGGTGAAAACAAGAAATCACCCCAACTTGTATTTAGGTGGATCTCCAAGGGCTTCTTTAGCGATCATGAATGCTTCAAAAGCATCTGCGGCTGTAGCGGGAAGGGATTTTGTAATTCCTGAAGATGTTAAGAAAGTGGTGGTGCCAGCTTTGGGCCACAGGATTATTTTGAATCCAGAACGAGAAATGGAAGGAATGACAACAGAAACTGTCATAGATGGCATAGTTCAGTCAGTAGAAATCCCTAGATAAATTGATGCAATTACTTCGACAACTTTTCTTTGAGCGCAGACTTTATTGGCTATTGGCTGGTATAGCTTTTATCTTTTTGGTTTCCTATTGGGTAGAAATTTTATATCCTGTAGGTTTCGTTTCTTTATGGGTTCTTGGATTTTTAGTTGTTGTTGATTTTATCTTTTTGTTTAGGTTGAAAGAGGGTATAAAAGCAGCTCGGATTTTACCAGAAAAATTCTCAAACAGTGATTTCAATTCTGTAAATGTCACTATAAAGAATAACTACAGCAGGCAAATCAAAACATTCATTCTTGATGAAATTCCCGTCCAATTCCAAAAAAGGGATTTTGGGTTTGGAGATTCGGTAGAAAAGGATGAAGAAAAGGAATTTCAATACCAGCTACTTCCAAAGACAAGAGGGGAGTATTTTTTTGGTGATTTGCACATTTATGTCTGTTCAATGCTAGGCTTGGTCAAGAGAAGGTACAGTTTCCAAAAAGGACAGCTGGTAAAAGTTTATCCATCTTTTATTCAGATGCAGCAATATGATTTTTTGGCCAGTAATGTCAGAAAGTTTGATTTGGGTTTGAAGAAAATCAGGAGGATCGGACATACGATGGAGTTTGAGCAAATCAAAGAGTATGTACAGGGAGATGATATCAGAAGGATCAATTGGAAAGCTACCGCAAAGAGTGCTTCGTTGATGATGAATCAATATCAAGATGAAAAATCCCAACCTATTTATTCTGTAATCGATACTGGCAGGGTAATGCAAATGCCTTTTGAGGGATTGAGCTTGCTTGATTATGCAGTAAATAGTACCCTTGCTTTTTCTAATATCGCCCTTAAAAAAGGGGATAAAGCTGGCTTGATTACCTTTTCAAACACGATGCAAAGGTCCTTGCCTGCGATCAATCGCAAAACCCATTTGATGAGTATCATGGAAATGCTTTACAATGTGAACACCAAGTTTTTGGATACAGATTATGGGTTGCTTTATAATTGGCTGAAGCAAAAAGTCAACCATCGCAGTATGTTGATTTTGTTTACCAATTTTGAGCATCATACTGCTTTGGAAAGACAGCTTCCTTACCTCAAGGCTATTGCCAAAAAGCATTTGTTGGTAGTGGTTTTGTTTGAGAACACCTTGTTGGAAGAATTGGCAGAAAGACCCACTGAGAAGCTATCTGATATTTTCAATAAAACTGTTGCCGAAAAATTTCTCTATGACAAAAAGCTGATGGCCAAAGAGCTCAATCGGCATGGGATTCAGACGATCCTGACAAAGCCAAGTGAATTAAGCATCAATACGATCAACAAATATTTGGAGATAAGGGCCAGGGGGTTGTTGTAGGTGTTGTTATCCAAACCTCTGGGCGATATTTTTATCACAAGGTATACAAAGGTGGCACAAAGGGCACAAGTGCTAATGGGATTAATACGAGGTGTTTTTAAAGTATGACATTGTGTAATTTGTGAAATCCTTCGTGTTCTCCGTGGTTAGACTTTTAAGTTAGAAAGTTGGATGAATCCTTACAAAGTGATCCTCTGATATTTGTAATTTCAGAGACAAATTATTCAATCGAGTCAAATGAAGTTTAATTCATTCTTCCCAGCATCTGGATTCTATGTGAATCCAACTTGATAAATATGAAAAGAAGAATAGTAAATGACCATAGAGAGGAACCTCCATAACTAAAGAATGGAAGTGGTATTCCAATCACTGGAAATAGCCCGATAGTCATTGCAATATTGACCATAAAGTGGAAGAGCAATATTGAAATAACACAATAACCATAAACTCTAGAGAAGCGAGTTTTCTGCCGCTCGGCCATAATTACTAACCTGATCAATAAGGTGCAAAAAAGTAAAATCACGATAAAGCTTCCTGTCCAACCAAATTCCTCACCTAAAGTGCAAAAAATAAAATCGGTATGTTGCTCAGGGACAAAATCAAACTTTGTCTGTGTTCCTTCTAGATATCCTTTTCCAAGAAATCCACCCGAGCCTATTGCTATTTTTGATTGGGTTACATTCCATCCGACGCCCAAAGGATCCAAATCAGGATTGAAGAGCACCATAATCCTATTTTGCTGATGTTGAGGTAATTTCGAAACTACATAGTCTAGACTGTAAACATATGCAACCATCAGCAAACCTATTACAATGAAAGAGATGATTCTAGAAATTTTCTTCTTCCCTAAAAATATCAGAATAGCCACTACCGCTGCAATGGCAAAAACCAAGTAGAGATTGTTTTCGACACCCAAAGCCAATAATGATATAGCAATGATTGTCAATGCCAGCACATAGTATTTCTGTGGCATTCCTTCTCTATAAAGCATAATGAAAAATGCAAAGTACACCATAGCAGTACCAGTGTCAGGTTGCAGCATGATTAAAATCACAGGGATCATGATGATTGCCAAAGCTTGCAACTGGTACTTGATTTGACTGAGATCGAAACTAGGTCTTTCCATGTACTTTGCAAGTGCTAAAGCGGTCGCAAATTTAGCAAATTCAGACGGTTGGATTCTGACAGAACCAATGCCAACTGTAAGTATCTGTCCGTTGACTTCTTTTCCAATAAAAGGTGTGGCAATCAGAAGAATTAGAAAAAATACATACAAAATCATGGATAGATTATCGTATAGCCGATAATCAGCTACCATGATCAGCAATATCATTATAATGGCAGCTCCCATCCGTACGAGTTGTTGTCCGGAATTGATTGATAGGTCAAAGATGCTTTTAGCATTTTGCTCATCAAACACAGCAGCATAGATATTAAACCAACCTATGATTACCAATGCAGCATAGATTAGGATGGATATCCAGTCAATTTTGTTGATATATAAATCGTCCTGTCTCAAATCACATAAATTTTCCGGCAATCACATACTCTTCCAAACCAAGTCTTTCAACTTCTCTTTTGATGTATTTCTCTATCATCAAACTTGCTGTACTTGCTGCTGCTCTTCCTCCCCATCCGGCATTCTCTACATACACAGCGATTGCTATTTTCGGGTCTTCTTTTGGTGCAAATGCAACGAATACAGAATGGTCTTCTCCTTGTGGGTTTTGTGCGGTCCCTGTTTTACCTGCAATGGTGATGTCTGGAATAGCGGCCCTTGCAGCCGTTCCATAGATTGCTTCTGCCATTGCGTCTTGGATTAGGTCAAAATGGTGCGCATCTACACCGACTTCTCTTCTTGTCCTGAATTCCTCTCTAATCTTGGTATGGTCTCCATCTATGGCTTTGATCAGGTGTGGTTGGTAATAGTATCCTTTGTTTGCAAAAATTGCAGCAAGATTTGCCATTTGAAGTGGAGTTACCATCATTTCGCCTTGCCCAATAGAAAGGGAATAGATTGTGGAATATTTCCATCTACCGACACCATAGATTCTATCGTAATAGCTGCTAGAAGGAATACTTCCACCTTTTTCATTATACATATCGATTCCAAGTGGACTTCCAAGTCCAAAGAGCAAGACACTTTCACGCCATTTGTCAAGCCCTATTTCCGTATCCTTGAATGTATTTCTAGACACTTCCTGATTTATCATTGCACGATAAGCTTGGTGGTAATAGGGATTGCAAGAATTCCTGATTGCACCAAAGAGATTCACAGGCGATGGGTGATTGTGGCAAGCGACCAAAGACCTGTTGCATGCATAAGTAGTATTTGGAGTCAATATGCCCATTTGTAGTCCTATCAGCGATTGGACAATTTTGAAAATAGAACCTGGAGGATACATTGCCATGATTGGCCTGTTGAACAATGGCATTTTTTCGTCTTTATTCAAAACACCATAATTAGATCCAAACTTAGATCCTGCCAATAAATTAGGGTCATAAGTCGGTGCAGAAATCATCGCCAATATTTCTCCTGTCTTAGGTTCTATAGCGACTACAGAGCCTACTTTTCCCTCCATCAATTTTTCGCCATAAAGCTGAAGCTCAAGATCAATGGTGGAGGTAAGATTTCTTCCTGCTACGGAAGCAGTGTCATAGTCACCATCTTTGAATGAACCTTTGTCCACTCCCCTGACATTGACCATTTTGTACTTCACTCCTTTTAACCCTCTGAGTTCTTTTTCATAGAATCCTTCGAGTCCGCTGAGGCCAACAAAATCCCCCTGTCTATAATATTTCACAGTATCTCTTTCGAGTTGCCTTGCGTTGATTTCGCCGATGTAGCCCAATGCATTTGCGGCGCTAGCTTGTGGGTAAGACCTCACTGATCGGGTAGTTACAAATAGGCCAGGATAGTCGATCAAGTAATCTTGGATTTTGGCAAATTCGGTAGTGGATACCTGTGGGATTAGGATTGATGGTTTTACAGATGAATATTTTCGGGCTGCGGTGTATTTTTCTATCAGATCTTCTTTGGCAATGTTGAAGATTTCGCAAAATCTTGTAGTGTCTTTGACATCGAATTCTTTTGGAATGACCATCAAATCAAAAATAGGGTTGTTATAGACCAATATTTTTCCAGTACGGTCATAGACAAGCCCTCTATATGGATGATCTACAAGTCTTTGTACAGCATTTCTTTCTGCCCTCTTCAGAAAGCTGTCATCTAGCACTTGTATCATAAATAGTTTGGTCAACAGTACAATCCCTATCAACACGATAACTATGATGATGGTAATCGGTCTTTGTTCGTTCATTATATTCCCCTCCTTCTCCTGTAAAATAACAGTTGAACAATATTACTCATTACAAATACAAAAATAGCACTGGCAATTATTTTTTGAACGACGGGGAAGAACAAATCTGTACCCATACTTTCAATAAAAAAGAAAGAAAAATTAAAAATAACAATTAGGGGCAGGCTATAAGTCATAAACCACCCAATGCCCATGTTTAATATTGTGGGCTGAAGGTTGTCATCATAACCACCCGTAGGTGTCAATATTTTGATCCAAGGTCTTCGGATAAATGCAACAATCAATAAACTCGCTGTGTGTATTCCTAACGTATCATAAAACAAATCCACAATCAAGCCCATTCCAAAAGCAATAAGAAGCGTAGGAATGGTTTTGGTCTCTATTGGTAATAGAATAACGAAAATGATATATAAAAAACAAAACCCTACACCAAACAGCACCAGATTTTTTAGTACAAGTATCTGTACCAAAAGATAGACAAGGAATCCACCAATTAAATAAAAAATTCTGCTACTGGTCATTGCTGATGTCTGAATTTATATACAAGGAGTCCAATTCTTCCTCAATGTCATTTTCTACTAGATATACGTATGTTACTTTTGTGAAGTCTGTGGCTAAGGACACCGTTACGTCCAAATAGTTTGTGTCAGATCCTTGATTTACTTCTAAGACAGTGCCGATGTTGATCCCCTCCGGAAATACTGCATTGTATCCTGATGTGACTATCTTATCACCTACTTCAATCTTTACATGGCGTGGGATATAGAGCATTTTTGCTTTTTGCGGATCTACACCATCCCATTTGATTGAGCCAAATACTTCAGTTGAATCTACTTTAGATGAGACCAAAAGATCAGTATGAAGTAAGGAGATTACTGTTGCGAAATTTTTTGAAACACCTTTGACTCTACCCACCACACCCTGGCCGTTGAAAACACCCATACCAGGTTTGATCCCGTGCTTTTCTCCTTTATTCAATGTGAGATGGTTTTGGTTTAACCTGATGGAGTTGTTGATTACTTTAGCACCCTTAAACTCAAACTTCGCCATCAAAATACTATCCAGCTGTATGAAGGTGCTGTCAGCTGGTTTTTTGTACATTTCTAGTTCTGCCAAAAGCTCAGCATTGGTATCCACAAGCCTCCTGTTTACCTCTGCTAGTGAAAAGTACTCAGAGACGTTGTTTTTTGCCCCTAAGATCTTACCGCTAAATCTGTTAGAGCTATTGAAAAAAGCAGATCCTTGTTGGGAATTGAAGGAGACAATCAGCCAAATGGCGATTGCCTCCAGAAAAACGAATAACAGAAAAGCTCTTAAACTGTAAAGAAATAGTAAAATGCGCTGCATCCAGTGATCAAGTCATCAATACGGTTCTGAAATTGGAAATATTTTTCAAGGCGGTTCCGGTTCCTCTTACCACTGCTCTAAGTGGATCTTCTGCGATGTGAATAGGTAATTTTGTTTTTTGATGAAGTCTTTTGTCTAGGCCTTTTAGCAATGCACCACCTCCAGTGAGATGAATACCATTATCATAAATATCTGCAGAAAGCTCTGGTGGGGCGATTTCCAATGCTTTCAAAACGGCCTCTTCGATTTTGGATACTGATTTGTCAAGTGCAAATGCAATCTCAGAATATGACACCTTGATTACTTTTGGAATACCTGTCATCAAATCCCTACCTCTGATTTCATAATCTTCAGGCGCATCATCTAATTCTGTCAATGCAGAACCAATGGCTATTTTTACTTTTTCAGCTGACCTTTCACCGATTAGTAGATTGTGTTGCCTTCTCATGTAATCGAGAATGTCTTTAGTGAAAGTATCTCCGGCTACTCTGATAGATTGATCAGCTACGATACCTGACAAAGCAATCAATGCGATCTCTGTGGTACCACCACCGATATCCACAATCATGGATCCCATTGGTTTTTCTATATCTATCCCAATACCGATTGCAGCAGCGATCGGTTCATAAATCATGTAAACCTCTTTGGCTCCCGCATGTTCTGCAGAATCACGAACAGCTCTTTTCTCTACTTCTGTGATGCCAGATGGAATACAAATTACCATTCTGTGAGATTGGGGAAACATTCCTTTTTTGTGGCCAGGGATCATTTTGATCAATCCTCTGATCATTTGCTCTGCAGCATAGAAATCAGCAATCACACCATCTTTGAGTGGACGGATGGTTTTTATATTCTCATGCGTTTTTTCATGCATATTCATCGCATCCTTTCCCACTGCCAAGACCCTATTGGTAGTCCTGTCAATTGCAATGATAGAAGGTTCATCAACAACTATTTTGTCTTTATGAATAATCAGCGTATTTGCAGTACCTAAATCGATAGCAATATCACTGGAGAAAAAATCGAATAATCCCATTATGTCTTTTTGGTTGAATTTTATATTTGAGAATATGTTAAAGTTAGCATTCTAGATGCATAACATGAAACGCAGGACGACAAAATTATTATCTTAATTGCAATTTCTTATCATATTGCTCTTTTTTTTTAAAACATTGTTTCACTTTACTCTAAACAACCTTTTACAATCAAGTTGGAGTGGTTTTGATTGGTGCAAATTCAGGAGGTTTGCCTGCACTTAACAATTCACATACCAAAGATTCTCTTTTCAGTAAAGTTTTTTCCCGTCTCTTACCCTTTAGTAAAATCCCTCCAGGTTTCTACCAGCACGGAAGGCATCAATTTTATATTCACAGGTAAGGGTTTTAGAAAAGTTAAAAACTGTGAAGTTTTGCGAAGTGGTTTTAATAAGGCTTGTCATATTTTCTATTAATTTAGGGTAATGGATATTGATTTTGTCAAAGAATATCATTTTGTAAAAACAAAACTGAGAGGTATCCTTTAAAGACCAAATAAATTAGTAGTATTCTGAAATCAGGTTGAGAAATTAAAAATAGAAATACAAAGATATTTTATGGGCAGAAGTATTGCTTTCAAATACTTTAAAACAAAGGATTTAATAACACTCTTTTTTTTATAGGAATTATTTTATTAAATTTGTAGCGTATTAGCCGAATATATGGAGGGGACGACAGTCCCCTCTTTCATTATGGTAAATTGTAATATGAGTTTAAAACAAACTATTGAAGAAATTGTAGAAAAGCACTTGCCTGATGAAGAACACTTCATCGTGGACATTCAGCTTATCGAAAACAGCAGTAAGCCTCAACTTAAAATCCTCATCGATGCTGACAAAGGTGTTAGTATAGATGCTTGTGCTTTTTTAAGTAGACAAGTTGGTGAGGAGATAGAAGCCAAAGAATTGCTCGCAGATGCATACGTGCTTGAGGTCTCTTCTCCAGGTGTGGATTATCCTCTCAATTCAAGACGGCAATATGTGAAGAATATTGGAAGAAAACTCAAAGTAACCTTGACTGATGGAAAGGAAACTGAGGGGGAACTTCTACAGGTGGATCCTTCAGAGATCAAACTGAAGGTGATCAAAAAAGAAAAAGGAAAAAAGGCTACTGAAGAAGAAGTTGTATATCCTTTGGAAGAAATAAAGAAATCAATTGTACTAGTCTCTTTTAAGTAAAAAAAATGGATGCTAAAGTTCTTATAGAATCATTTGCAGAATTTGCAAGATCAAAAAATGTGGATCGACCAACGATGATTCGCATTCTCGAAGATGTGTTTAGAGCGATGATTCGCAAGAAGTACGAGACCGACGAGAATTTTGATGTGACAATCAATGCAGATAAAGGTGATCTTGAAATATTAAGGATTAGAGAGATCGTAGATGACAACTCTGAAGATATTTGGGATTTTGACAAAATAAGCCTTACAGATGCACAAAAGATCGAGCCTGATTTTGAAGTTGGCGAAGAGGTGTACGAAAAAATTGAATTGGAAGATTTTGGTCGTAGGGCTGTCATGATGGCAAGACAGACTTTGATCCAAAAGATCAAGGATCTTGAAAAAGATTTGCTATTCAATCAATACGAAGAATTGGTTGGAGAAATTATCTCTGCGGAAGTTTACCAGATTCTTGGAAGAGAAGTTTTGTTGATGGATGGAGAAGGAAATGAACTAATCCTGCCCAAAGGCGAACAGATTCCAAAAGATAGATTTAGAAAAGGAGACGCTGCAAGAGCTATTGTTCACAAGGTGGAGATGGTAAATGGTAATCCTAGAATCATACTCTCTAGAACCTCTCCGATTTTCTTGGAAAGATTGTTTGAAAATGAAGTTCCAGAAGTTTTTGACGGATTGATTACTATCAAAAAGATCGTCAGAGAACCAGGAGAAAGAGCGAAAGTGGCTGTGGAATCTTATGACGACAGAATTGATCCAGTAGGAGCTTGTGTCGGAATGAAGGGGAGCAGAATCCATGCAGTAGTTAGAGAGTTGCAAAATGAGAATATCGATGTGATTAATTTCACCGATAATCTTGATTTATATGTGTCGCGTGCATTGAGCCCGGCAAAAGTTTCTTCGATCCAGGCGGATCATGAGAAGAAAAGGATCTCAGTTTTCATGAAACCAGATCAAGTGTCCATGGCCATCGGTAAAGGAGGGTTCAATATCCGTCTTGCAAGTAGATTGGTTGGATACGAGATCGATGTATTTAGAGAATTGAGTGAATATGAAGATGAAGAAGATGTGGTACTTGACGAATTCGGTGATGAAATCGAAAGTTGGGTGATTGATGAGTTGAAAAAGACAGGATTGGATACTGCCAAAAGTGTACTTTCCTTATCAAAAGAAGACCTCTTGAGACGTACCGAGCTTGAGGAAGAGACCATTGAAGATATCTTCAAAATATTAAAACAGGAATTTGAACAATAAATAAAGACCAATTTACCCAAATATAGGTCTTATATTTGCCAAAGAATTAGAAAGAGGTTTTTAGCGTATGTCAGAAGAAAAAATGATGAGACTTGGCCAAGTCGCCAGAAAACTCAACGTAGGAATAGCTACGATTGTGGAATCTATGGCTAAAAAGGGCGTTGAAGTCGAAAATAATCCAAATTCGAAGATCAGCATAGATCAATTTAGTGTGCTGGCCAAAGAATTTAAGTCCTCCGCCCAAGAGAAGGAAGAGGCATCACACCTATCAATAGGTAAACGTCATCATGAGACTTTTACTATAGAGGCGGAGTCAGAAGCTCGCGAAGAGTCTAAGCCTGAGCCAGTAAAAGAAGAGAAAAAAGTGGAAGCTGTGAAGCCAACCCCAACGCCACCTCCTGCCCCTTCGCCTGAGCCCGAAAAGCCCAAAGAAGAAAAGAAGGAAGAGCCAAAAGTTGCTGCTGAAGCACCAAAGTTACCTGGTATAAAGGTTTTGGGAAAAATTGATCTTTCTCCAAAACCAGCACCGGCACCTACTCCTGCACCAGCACCTGCTCCAAAAGTAGAGGCGAAAGTGGAGCCTAAAGCTGAGGAAAAACCAAAGCAAGAATTGAAGCCAGAACCAAAAAAGGAGGAAGCTCCGAAGGTTGAAGCTAAAGTAGAAAAACCCACTCAGGCTGTGAAGCCTCAGCAACAAGACAACGCTAAATCACCAAAACCTGTTTCTACGCATCAACAATCGCAAAAACCTTTTTCAAAAGATTCTTCTCCAAAAAAAGAAGAACCAAGAAAAGAAGCTCCAAAGCCAACACCTCCTACTGTAAAGGTTGAGGCAGAGCCGCAACAAGTAATTGCTGCTAAAGCGGATTCTTTGAAAGGGTTGACTGTATTGGGTAAAATAGAATTGCCTACAGATCGCCCTAAGAAAAAAGGAAAGCCTGTAGCTTCTTCTGATGAGAGGAATAAGGACAAGAAAAAAAGAGTTCGTAAGAGAATAGATAAAAATACTCCAGGAGGGGATGCTGCCAAACCCGGTACAAACACTCCTGGTGGAAATAAGCCAGCTGGACAACCACAAGGTGGGCACAGAGCCGGTGGTGGACCAAACCAAAGAGAGAGAAGAAGTCCTCAGGGAAGACCGGGACAAGGTGGCAGACCGGGACAAGGTGGACACGCTGGAGGAAGAGTTCAAAAAGCTGAGCCTACTCAAAAAGAAATCCAAGATCAAATCAAACAAACACTTGCTAGATTGCAAGGTGGTAAGTCTGGTGGAGGAAAAGGAAAAAATAGAAGAGACAAAAAAGCTGAGAGAAGTAGAGATACTGAGGAGGGCTTTGAAGAAAACAAAATCCTTAAAGTAACCGAGTTTATCTCTGCAAATGACCTAGCTTCATTGATGGATGTGTCGGTAAACCAAGTGATTTCTACTTGCATGTCTCTTGGTATGTTTGTATCAATCAATCAGAGACTAGATGCAGAGGCGATTACAATCATTGCTGATGAATTTGACTTTGAAGTTGAATTTACCAAATCTGATGAAGAGGAAAATACAATAGTAGAAGTAGATAATCCAGAAGATCTAGTTACTAGAGCACCGATTGTGACGATAATGGGTCACGTCGATCATGGTAAGACTTCCCTTCTTGATTTTATCAGAAGGGCAAAAGTTACTGATGATGAAGCAGGTGGAATCACCCAGCATATCGGAGCTTATGATGTAATGACGAGTACTGGTGAAAAAATCGCTTTCCTTGATACACCAGGTCACGAAGCATTTACAGCGATGAGGGCTAGAGGTGCCAAAATCACTGATGTTGCGATTATCGTAGTGGCTGCGGATGATGATATCATGCCTCAGACCAAAGAAGCAATCAACCACGCGCAAGTAGCTGGTGTTCCAATGATTTTTGCGATCAACAAAATTGATAAACCAAATGCAAATCCTAACAAGATTAAGGAGCAATTGGCAAATATGAACCTATTGGTAGAAGAATGGGGTGGTAAATATCAGTCCCAAGATATCTCTGCAAAAGTAGGTACAGGTATAGACGAACTACTTGAAAAAGTTTTGCTTGAAGCTGAAGTTCTTGAGCTGACAGCGAATCCTGACAAAAATGCGGTAGGTACTGTAGTAGAAGCATCCCTAGATAAGGGTAGAGGTTATGTGACCACAGTGATGGTTCAGGCTGGTACGCTTAAAGTAGGTGATGTGATGCTTGCAGGTCAGCATTATGGTAAGGTGAAGGCGATGTTTGACCATAAAGGTAAAAAACTGAAAGAAGCTGGACCTTCTACGCCTGTTCAGGTTTTGGGACTTAGTGGAGCACCACAAGCTGGTGATACATTCAAAGTTTATGATACCGAGAGAGAGGCTAGAGAGATTGCCAACTCAAGGGAGCAGATCCAAAGAGAGCAAAGTATGCGTACCAAGAAGCACATCACACTTGATGAAATTGGACGTAGATTGGCTATCGGTAGCTTTAAGGAACTCAATATCATCATCAAAGGTGATGTGGATGGTTCAGTAGAAGCACTTTCTGATTCCTTGTTGAAGCTATCGAAAGATGAAGTGTCTGTCAATATCATACACAAGGGTGTTGGTCAGATTTCCGAATCAGATGTATTGTTAGCTTCGGCTTCCGATGCGATCATCATCGGTTTCCAAGTAAGGCCTTCTCCGAATGCGAAGAAAATCGCCGAACAGGAAGAAATTGAAATCAGACATTACTCTATCATCTACGATGCGATCAACCAAATCAAGGATGCGATCGAGGGAATGCTTGAGCCAGAATTTGAAGAAATCATCACTGGTAATATCCAAGTGAGAGAAATATTCAAAATCTCTAAAATTGGTACTGTCGCTGGTTCTTATGTTACTGATGGTTTCATTACCCGTAAGAATAAGATAAGAATCATACGTGATGGTATTGTGGTTCATGATGGAGAAATCGATCAATTGAAGAGATTCAAAGACGATGTCTCTGAAGTGAAAGCTGGCTACGAATGTGGTATTTCGATCAAGAAGTTTAATGACATCTTGGTAGATGACACCATCGAAGGCTACACTATGCAAGAGATCAAGCGTAAGAAATAGGATAACTATTAACCATATCAGAGGAACTTCCGCAAGGAGGTTCCTTTTTTTGTTTATATTCTAGTTTTTCCCGAAGATCAAAGTAGGTTCAGAAGAAATATTAATTGGTTTAAAATCATATGAAATCAAGCCTGCCTGGGGCAGACAGGCATGACGAAGAACTTCACACACTGGGATGATTATCAATCATGCGAGATTCCATAGCCTGTCCCGACCAATCGGGATGACCTCTGAAAAACAAATTATAAACACATGAAAGATGCCCTTCACCTTTTATTACAAATTCTAATTACAGGCTGTATCCTTTCCTTAATTCTTGGTCTTTATAAGCCTGTTTTGGTACTTTGGTTCCTGGATAGGTTTAATAGGTTGAAAGTGTTGAAAGTGTATGGTTTGTCATTATTGATATTGGCCTTTTTGATGTTTGTAAATAAAATTATATAATTATCCGCAATTTCACCAGAAGGTAAATAAAACAATTGGATCAAGCGGATAATTCGTCGACGGATGACAGTTGACAGTCGACAGCTGAATTCAAAATTTGTACCTAATTAAATATGGGTACTGGTGTGAAAGCGTATATTCATATAAAATTATTTAAGTTTCTTTTGTTTCACTTAAATTTTGCTAATTTTATAGACCCAAATAACTAATAAAGTTGAGAAAAATTTTAGCCATATTACTTTTAAGCGTTTTTGCTTTGTACCATTTCGGCTACTATGGTTTTTATTATACATTTTCGTTTCAACTTGAATCTCTGTGGACAGAGAAGATTTTCGATACAGATGAAATAGAGGAAGAGATCATGGAGATTCCTATTTCTGTCCCATACATGGCAGATCAAGACGAATTTCAGACTACCAACACTACATTTGAGAAAGATGGACAAAATTATCGGGCAGTCAAGCAAAGATATGCCAATGATACTTTGCAGGTTATCTATGTTCCAGATACAGCCAAAAACAAGCTGGACTCGGTTGTGAAAAAATGGATAGCTTCATTGGTTTCGGATGAAATACCTTCTGAAAACGGCAATTCTTTACTTTCCAAAATTTTCATCAAGGATTACACAAAACCAAATCAAGAATTTGTTGTTCCATTGGTGCTGGAAGAAGAAAGAAAATACATAGGGTTTATTTTTTCGACTTATAATGATTTGAATCTGAGTAATCACACTCCTCCTCCAGAGCTTGTTTGATTTTTAAGCCATTCATTTTGGTTATTTCATTTAGTTATTCACAAAGCAGTATTGCAGTATTAGTGTATCAAATCTATGTTTTTTCAAAGGGGTTTGTTGGACATGGATTGATAGCTGATGTGTGCGTGTTTTGATTTTCTAAATGAATTAAGATTTTCATACTTAGTTTTTTTTGATTGGGTTTTCCGATTCGGTGGAAATATGAATCAAAGACTTAGGTATGATTTTAATCAATCTTGAAGGCTGTCCCATAAGTGATTCCATAAACTTTATTCCCAAGTAATGTTAGTTTCAGCTTAAAGCTCTTTGCTTTTCCGTGCCTTTGTGGCTTGAGTATTCAAGATTCCCACAAATACACGAGCAGGAGAGTTTAGTAAGTTGATTTCAATGCATCATTTGAGCTTAGGGAAATTGGTTTTGCTTTTTGGACAGCCTCCAAGATTCCAATTCTGACATGGTTTGATTTTTCAGAATTCAAACAAATTTTAAAATAATCAAAAAATTTATATGAAAAGATTTATACCAATAATCCTAGGAATGCTATTGCCATTTGTTGCTCAAATAAACGTTAATGCCCAAGGCTGTGTAGCGATCCGACAATTTTCCGGGATCGGAAATGCAGTAGGTCAGGGGAATATCCTTGAAAAGGGAGAATGGAACATTAGCTCTAATTATAGATATTTCAAGTCATTCCGCCACTTCAGCGGGACAGAAGAGCATCCAAATAGGGTTGCAAACAACACAGAGGTGATCAACTGGTCACATGGTGTTGACCTGAATGTAAGTTATGCGATTTCAAATAGAGCTTACGCCGTAGTTTCATTGCCATTCGCTTACAATGAACGAAGTTCTTTGTACGAGCATGGGAGGAATTCCCGTCACATGACTTATTCCAAAGGCATCGCAGACATGCGAGTGGGGGCAGGGTATTGGTTGCTTTCTTCTGAAAAGGCTCGTAAGGGAAATACTGCTGTTGGGTTAGGAGTTAAACTTCCTACTGGTGATTACAATGCTCAAGGTACGTTTTACAACGTAGGTCCAAATGGAACTTCAGAAGTGAGACCTGTAGATCAGTCCATTCAATTGGGAGATGGAGGCTGGGGATTGATTGTAGATGCCCAAGGTATTTGGAATCTGCCGTCAAATTTCTTTTTGTACTATGATGGCTTCTACATGTTCAATCCTCGAAATACCAATGGGACGAGAACCAACAGGGGAAGGGCTTCGGAAGGAATCATGAGTGTTCCCGATCAGTTTGCATTCAGGGCTGGAGTATTTAAGCCTATTCCGGTTATCCATGGACTTGGGATTTCTCTTGGAGGACGTGTTGAGGGTGTCCCTGTTAGGGATATAATTGGAGACAGTGATGGCTTTAGAAGACCTGGCTATATTGCCTCTGTTGAACCGGGGCTTAGTTATATGTTAGGCAATTTCACCACGACATTGACAGTACCAGTGGCGTTGATCAGGAATAGAACCAGAAGCCTAACAGATATTGCCGATTCCACTCCAGACAATCGTAGGCATGGAGATGCTGCCTTTGCAGATTATTTAATCAATGTGAATTTGGCTTGGAGGATTCCCAAGAAAGTGAAAGGGGTGTTTAATAGTATTGATTGATTTACAGTGTAAATCTATTTCTACATCAGAGTTGTTGCACAGAGACACTTTCCAGATGGGTGAATCAATTAAATAAATAAATCGTTAACTTTAAGCAACAAAATACAATCGATATGGATGTGCAATCTGTTAAAATCGAACTCATCCATTGGCTTGCAGAGCTTCAAGACAAATCTGTCCTTAAAAAACTTCAGGTACTGAAAGAACAACAAGAAAATTCATTCGAATTAAGTACAGAACAGCAAGAGGAATTGGACATCAGGCTTGAGAAATATGAAAAAGGGGAAATGGAGTTTTCCTCTTGGAAAACTATAAAGAACAAGATAAAAACTAGCCCAAAAGATGCTTTATAACTATCGTTTGTCTGAAGAGGCGGAGTCTGCGTTTATCACTCCTATCTTTGGTATGAAAGGCAAAAAGAAGGTTTGGGAGATGAATTTTTAGACGCACTAGATGCAGCGGCCTTAGCTATAACCAATAACCCGACAACTTATAGAGTTCGTTATAAAAAGAAAGTCAGGTCTTTTGTTGTAGACCGTTTTCCTTACTTGGTTCTGTATGCTGTTAATGGAAATAATATTGATGTGATATCAGTGTTCAACACAAACCAGAATCCTAGAAGATGGGAAAAAAGAGTTAAATAAATGAGTCCTTGATTGGAGTGATAAATAGTTTGGAATGATGTGATTAATGCAATTGGACATATTGCAAAAGCAATCGGAATGACAAAAATTGCCGAAGAAACTGGAATGAGCAGGCCGAGTTTATACAAAGCATTATCTGAGGGAGCAAAACCGCAATTTGCTACGATAATGAAAGTTTTAAAAGCGATTGGTGGACAAATTCAAGTGAATCCGATATCAACGTAAAGTAACATAAACAGAATAAAATAGTATAAGTGATGGTTTGATTGATTTCGAATTACATGAAAATTCATGCTACGATTGTTTTATGAATATATGACAGCTTTTTTTAAAAATATTTGGAGCTTTCTCTTGTCTTTGTTTTTGATCTTTTCATGTACAGAAGACAAGGGAATACTTGAAGAATCGCTTGCACAAAATATAGCATTAGAAATAAATAATTCTTTACTTTTCACAATGAGTAGAGAAGATAGTCTTTTAGTTGAGAAAATTGAGAGCTTTATTTCCCTCTACAATGATAGTCAATATAAGGTTTCAGATGATTGGTTATTTGTGGATACTTTAAGTGTTTATCCTTATTTTGAATTTTACTCAAATATAGTAGAATCAAACTCAATACAAGTTCTAGCATTTTCTAACAAAGAAAAATATAAATGTGTCAAACTCGCATTTATGAAGGACAAAAATATTGAGGCAATTATTAATATCCCAGCAATGTTAAAGGAGAATGAAGAGTATATTTTGCTTAATTATTATGATCTTTATTCAAGAGTTACACCTGAGCAGTTTGATGGTAATAGGTATTTTAATCACTCTTCTAGTCCATTAGATCAAAAAAAGATAGAAGAAATGCATGAATTAAATGGGAAGCTATCTATATTTTTTGGGTTTTCTGAGCTTAAATTTGATTATTAT
The DNA here is from genome assembly GCF_022549695.1 of Belliella calami. Lineage (GTDB taxonomy): Bacteria > Bacteroidota > Bacteroidia > Cytophagales > Cyclobacteriaceae > Belliella > Belliella calami. The sequence continues at coordinate 294,705 of NZ_JAKZGS010000003.1, forward strand.
CTTTTTGATAATGCTGAAAAACTATTTACAGCTTTAGGGTATGACTATAGTCCTGATATGTTCAGTAGATATCAGAGCAATTCATTCTGCAGACCTGCAGATATGTCTATCTTTGCAGGTAATGGATCAGCTTATCATGCTCATGAATTGACTCATTTATATGTGCATACGTTTGTTGGTAATGGTAATCCTAATTTAGACAACCCCAACAGCTTTCTTGACGAGGGCTTTGCGACCTACTTTGGAGGGTCACAAGGATTCGATCTAAAAGAATCTACAGAAATCACAAAACAATATTTCAGGCTTAACAATGTCTATTTTGATGATGTTAAAAAGTTCAATCTTTTAATAGATGAAATAATTAGTTTTAAATATGTTTTTTTTGGAAATTTCATTAAGTATCTTATTGATTTTCACGGCCCAGAGTATGCACTTCACGCTCTCAAAACATACAAGACAGATGATGAGCTGGACTTATTGATTGATTCGCATAGACTTCCAGATGAGACATTTAATGATTTTGTTTTGAGAATAATTATGTCAAATAATTTCGATAATGAATGATTAGTTTTTCAGGTTCATCTCTCTTCTTATACTTTTCACTGCCAGATAAATAAGCGCAAAAGAAAGTAGAAATAGCACAATAGCAATTCCAGCTAGTACATATACCTGATCTTGATAATTTTTCCAAGCAAATAATGCCAAAGAAGTCAATGTCACAGTGAACATAAAGAACATTGGGATCAGGACAAATGTGGCATTGGTTTTTTGCTTCATCAACCAAACTGAAATAGTCAATAATGCCAGTGCTGCTAGCAATTGGTTTGCAGAACCAAAAATTGGCCAAAGAATGCTAAATCCTCCTGAACCCAAAAGCAAAACTGCTAAAACGACAACGATCGAAGTGGACAGATATCTATTTTGAGCGACTTTTGCAACCTTAGGGCTTTTGATGTCCTCAAAATACTCCTGAAGTGTGAATCTTGCCAGTCTCGTACAGGTATCCAAAGTCGTCAAGGCAAATGCAGCTACCGTGAGTGCTACAAAACCAATAGCAAAGTCTTCTGAGATCCCCAAACTTGAAATAATATTGCCCAAACCATTGGCAAATAGCGGAACAGGCCCAAGTGTTTCTATTTTTTCTAAATACTCTGACCTAGTCAATACAATAACTGCTGCTACTGCAATGATCGCTAAAAACGATTCAATTAGCATACCTCCAAAACCTACTAATTTCGCATCACTCTCCTTATCAAGCTGCTTGGAGGTAGTGCCAGAAGCCACCAGTGAATGAAAACCACTGATTGCTCCACAGGCGATCGTGACGAATAATACCGGAAAGATATAGCCAAGATTGTCTGAGCTGATATGTACCTCGTTGTCCATGACGATCGTAGGGTTTGCAATAAATACTCCGATCACAGCTGCGAGAATAAGTCCATATAGCAAAAAGCTATTTAAGTAATCTCTAGGTTGCAAAAGCATGGAGACAGGTGCGACCGATGCGATAAACGCATAGATCAAAAGTATGTAAATCCATATTTGATAATCCAAAGCTATCGGGAGCTGCATGCCCAAATAGACGAAATAGTACATCAATACAATTCCGATCACTGAAATCACTATAAATGCTATTTTCTTATCCCCAATGATTTTATTGATAGTACCAAAAACGATAGCCAAAATGATAAAAAAGAGAGAGGCAGATGCTACTCCGGGGTTGCTGACAAAGGTTTTGGCAATGATATCTGCAAATACACCAATAATCAGGATCAATGTAGAGAAGCTAAAGAGAATAAAAAGCTGCTTCCCTTTAAAGCCAATTGTGTTTTGAATAATCACACCAATAGATTTTCCTTGGTTTCTAAGCGACGCAGCCATGCTTCCCAAATCATGGACAGCTCCAAAAAAGATCCCACCAATCAAAATCCAGATTACTGCCGGAATCCAACCAAAGGTCAAAGCGATAATCGGTCCTACGATAGGGCCTGCACCTGCAATAGAAGCAAAATGATGCCCCAATACCACAATAGGTTTGCTTGGGATATAATCTACGCCATCAGAAAATTCATGTGATGGAGCCGTTCTTTTGTCGTTGAGCTTGAATTTATTATAAACATATTTGCCATATACAAAATAAGCTGCAATCAAGATGACAGCTGATATGCTCAACAAAGAGATTAAATTCATGTTTTGGGTTTTTCAGTGATTTAGACTTTGAATATCTCTCTTAATAAACAATTTACAAACAGTTTACTTAATCAATGAAGATTTTTGTCCGCTTTTTTAGAGATATTCAATAAGTTTAGAGTCTTGAAAAGTTTATTAAAATACTGTAAAACAATTGTTTATATTTTGAACTGGAAGGAACATAGGATGTTAATTTTATTTAATGGATATAACCTATAAATTTGTAGTCCCTGAATTTTATCTTTGGGGTTTTAATAAGAATAAAATATGGCTTGGTTTAAGAGAACAGATAAAGGAATTAAAACCTCAACTGAGGAAAAGAAAGATGCTCCCGACGGTCTGTGGTACAAGACCCCAAAAGGGAACATTATCCATACCCGTGAATTGAAGCAAAACTCTTATGTATGTCCTGATGATGATTATCATGTCAAAATTGGTTCAAAAGAGTATTTTGAGATTTTATTTGATGGTAATAAATTTAAAGAGCTGGATGAAAAATTGACTTCTGGTGACCCTTTGAAATTTACAGATACGAAACCTTACACATCGAGAATAGAAGCGACAATTTCCAAAACTGAGCTGAATGATGCGGTAAGATCAGCAGTTGGAAAGATAAATGGTTTGGATCTTGTGATTTCCTGTATGGATTTTAACTTTATAGGAGGGTCAATGGGATCAGTCGTTGGTGAAAAAATTGCCAGGGCGATAGATTATTCACTGAAAGAAAAGATTCCTTTTTTGATGATTTCTAAATCTGGTGGCGCAAGAATGATGGAAGCGGGTTTCAGTTTGATGCAAATGGCCAAAACATCTGCCAAGCTTGCATTGTTAGATAAAGCAGGAATTCCTTATATATCATTATTGACTGATCCTACAACTGGGGGAGTCACTGCCTCGTATGCGATGTTGGGTGATTTTAATATTGCCGAACCAGGAGCATTGATTGGTTTCGCAGGTCCAAGGGTGATCAGGGAGACTATCGGAAAGGATCTGCCAAAAGGATTTCAAAGTTCAGAGTTTGTTTTGGAACATGGTTTTCTTGATTTCATCATCGATAGAAGGCAGTTGAAAAACAGATTGACTACTTTACTAAACCTACTGAATGGTTAATCTGTTATAGCTATAGTTAAATACCAGATAAAATGTCAAAAATCAAACAGCTTTTGGCCAAGTTTATCTATTTATAAATATATTTGTGTTCCCTAAGTAGGGACTAAATACTGAAAAATAAAAAGTAAAAATCGTTATTAAATGGGTTCAGTAATTATTACTTCGATTGTAGCATTTACGCTGATTATTTTGCTACTCGTTTTTATCCTTTTGTTTGCCCAATCCAAGCTGGTGAATTCAGGAGATGTGAAAATCATCGTTAATGGTGATGAAAGCAATCCTATCGTTACTTCTGCTGGTTCGACGTTGTTGAATACTTTGGGAAATAAGAAAATCTTCTTGCCATCCGCTTGCGGTGGTGGTGGTACATGTGCCATGTGTAAATGTGTCATTGAAGATGGAGGAGGAGAAGTGCTTCCAACAGAGGAGGGGCACTTGAGTAGAGCTGAGAAGCAAAGTAATGTGAGACTTTCATGTCAAGTGAAAGTAAAACAAGACATGAAAATCAGGATTCCTGAGGAAATCTTTGGGATCAAAAAGTGGGAATGCGAAGTTATTTCCAATTACAATGTTTCTACTTTTATCAAAGAGTTTAAGGTTAAACTTCCGGAAGGAGAAATTTTGGATTTTGAATCCGGTGGATATATCCAAATTGACGTTCCTGTAGTGACAGTGAACTTCAAGGATATGGACATCACTCCTCATCCAGACTTGGATCACCCACAGGATGTTTACAAAAGTGATTGGGATAAATTCGGCCTATGGGACTTGGTTATGAAAAATGACGAAGAACTCTTCAGAGCATATTCAATGGCTAACCACCCTGCTGAAGGAAACATCGTTATGTTGACAATCAGAATTGCAACTCCACCTTGGGATAGAGCGAATAACAAATGGATGGATGTAAATCCAGGCGTTTGTTCTTCTTATGTGTTCTCTCAGAAACCTGGTGATAAAGTAGTAATCTCTGGGCCTTATGGAGAATTCCATATCAATCCAACCGATAGAGAAATGGTCTATATTGGTGGTGGAGCAGGTATGGCACCATTGAGATCGCATATATTCCACTTATTCCATACTGAGAAGACAGACAGAAAAGTTTCTTACTGGTATGGTGGTAGATCGAAGAAGGAGTTGTTCTACACTCCTCAATTTAGAGATATAGAAAAGGATTTCCCTAACTTTAATTTCCATATCGGATTGTCTGAGCCTATGCCTGAAGATAATTGGCAGGTAAAGAAATCTTTAGAGGATAAAGAAGGTGATGGTTATGTAGGGTTTATCCACCAAGTACTTTATGATAACTACTTGAAGGATCATCCTGAGCCAGACGAGATAGAATTTTATCTTTGTGGGCCTCCATTGATGAATGCTGCAGTATTGAAGCTTCTAGATGATATGGGAGTTCCTCAAGAGAATATCAGATTTGATGATTTCGGAGGGTAAATAAAATATTGGGTCCCGCATTAGCGGGACTTTTTTTATTTCACTCTGATTTTTTTACTTATTTTTGAGTTAGACTTTGCGTAATCCTATGAACCTAAAATCATTCTTTGAGCCTGTTCCTGAAGTAATCACCCAACAGAAATATGCTCACAATTCTTTCTTCAATTTCATCCACTATCATGGTGAAACATTCCCTGACATCAAAGGGGTGCAATTGGCCATCATTGGGCTTTCTGAAAAAAGAGGAATGAAAAATGCTGATACCATCGAAAGGGCAGCTATAGAAATCAGGGAAAAGTTATATCATCTTAAAAAGGGGGAAGCACTCTATAAAATTGTTGATCTAGGTGATTTACACCCTGGAGATTCTCTCGAAGAGTCTATCAATATCTTGAAAACCGTAGGTGAGTTTTTGTTGAAAAAGCAAATTCTTCCTATATATATTGGAGGTACACATGACCTAGATTATGGACAGTATCTTTCATATCAGGGATTGAACAAGCTTGTGAGTTTGGTGACCGTAGACGCCAAAATAGATATGGAGGAAGATGCGCTTCCATTTCAAACCCACACTCAAAATATTATCCTTCACCAACCCAATTTTCTTTTCAATTATTCTCATTTGGCTTATCAGAGTTTTTTGGTGGACAAAGATCTCATCAATGTCATGGAGAAATTGTACTTTGACCATATTAGATTAGGAAATGTACGAGCAAATTTCAAAGAGATAGAGCCCTTGATTAGAAATGCAGATCTTATGAGCTTCGATGTATCGGCTATCTTGTCAGCTGATGCACCTGGAGCGGCTGATGCGCAACCCTTTGGCCTTACTGGAGAGGAAGCTTGCCAAATCTGCAGGTTTGCAGGGATGAATGAAAAATTAAGCTCAATTGGTATTTATGGCTATCAACCATATTATGATGATAGTCGAAATAAAACAGCCTCAATCATTGCTACTATGATATGGTACTTTATAGAAGGGTTTTATGACAGAAAGGATAGTTTGAGTTTCAAGAGCAATGATTACATAAAATACACCGTCTCTTTGGATGCACAGCCATCTGTGATTATCTTTTATAAGAGTAAAAGAAGTGATAAATGGTGGATGGAGATTCCGCAGAATGACCAAGAGAAATTTGAACGAACTACTATAATTCCATGTAGTTATAAAGATTATCAAATGGCACAATCTGGAGAGATTCCAGAAAGATGGATTAATGCTCAGCTAAAGCTGTTTTGATATGAATAGCTATACAAAGCAGCAACTTGCTTTGAGAAATGGGCAGGACAAACCTGAAATATGGATAGCTTATAAGGGAATGATTTATGATGTGTCCAACTCTAGGTTGTGGAAGAATGGTAAGCATTATGAACATTGGGCGGGTCAGGACTTGACAGAAGAACTTACTGATGCTCCGCATACCGAGAAAGTTTTTGAAAAATTTGATATCGTTGGGCATTTGAAAGAATAGAATGATCTTAATAGCTGATAGTGGATCCAGTAAAACAGACTGGAGGTTGATAAAAAACGATGGGAAGATAGAACAATACAGGGGTATTGGGTTTAATCCTTCCTACCAAACTAGCCAAGAAATGGCATTGCTTATTCAAGAAGCTTTCTTGCTTGGTATAGCAAATGATGTAAGTGAAGTTTTTTATTATGGGGCAGGTTGCTCTTCGGATCATTTAAAAGATCAGGTTAAGAGTGTTCTTCAGTCTTTTTTTTCCAATGCAAACATAAATGTTGATCATGATATGATGGCTGCAGCTAGAGCTACTTTTGGTTTTCAAGCTGGAATTGCCTGTATTTTGGGCACAGGTTCCAATAGCTGTGATTATGATGGATATAATATTGTGAACTCAATGCCTTCACCTGGTTATATTTTTGGTGATGAAGGTGGAGGAGCTTATGTTGGAAAGAGATTTTTACAAGACTTTATTCAGGGAGAATTGCCAGAGTCTGTCAATAAATTAGTAGCAGAGGAGCTTAAACTTGAATATAAAGATATAATAGCAAATACCTACAGAATGCCTTTTCCAAATAGATACATGGCTTCTTTCTGTAAATTTATTTCAGCGCATAAAAAAGACCCATACTGTTATATGCTTTATTATGATTCTTTTCAAGATTTTTTCAACAAGCATGTCAAAAAATACCCAAATTATAAAGATAAGCAAGTCAATTTTGTAGGTTCCATAGCATTCTTCAACAGCGATATTCTTCGAAGTGCAGCTGCAGATGCAGGAATTCAAGTGAATTTGATTTTGGAAAGTCCGATAGCAGGATTGTCATTATATCACCGAGAAAACCATGAATACAACAGAAAGTAGTTCCCTTTATGATGATTTGGAAAAACTAGATATCATCACTTTGCTTCAAAGCATCAACAAAGAAGATCAAAAAGTGGCTTTGGCCATAGAAAAGATTTTGCCTTCAATCCAAAAACTTGTAGAAGAAATTGTTCAAAGGATGCGTAAAGGAGGAAGGCTTTTTTACATAGGAGCGGGGACAAGTGGTAGGCTTGGTATTTTGGATGCTTCAGAATGTCCACCAACCTACGGCGTTCCGCATGATTTGGTGATTGGCATTATTGCAGGTGGTGATGCTGCTATCAGGAAAGCCGTAGAAAATGCAGAAGATAATGCTGAGCAAGCCTGGGAAGATATAGTATCTTTTGGATTTAATGAGCAAGATACTGTAATCGGCATAGCTGCTTCAGGTACCACTCCTTATGTAATTGGAGGTGTGAAAAGTGCCAAATCAAAAGGATTGCTGACTGCATGCATTACGTGCAACTTAAATACGCCATTGGCCGAAGAAGTGGAATTCCCAATTGAAGTTGTTGTAGGTCCTGAGTTTGTGACAGGAAGTACGAGAATGAAAGCGGGGACTGCACAAAAGCTTGTGTTGAATATGATCTCGACAACAGTGATGATAAAATTGGGTCGTGTGAAAGGTAATAAAATGGTGGATATGCAGTTGTCTAATGAAAAGCTTGTCAAGCGCGGTACTAAAATGATCATGGAAGCGACAGGACTATCTGAAGATGATTCTAAAGCAAAATTATTGGAGTTTGGTTCGGTGAGAGCTGCGGTTGAATCATTTTATCAAAAATAATCCGTACATTTGCATCCCCTTTGAATTCAGGAACTTAGATATGCCTGATAGTAAAGGGATTTACCAAAAATACAGCAGAGATGCTGCATGAAAATGAAAAGAGAAAATAACAAAAACCAAGGGTCAAATAGAGACTCTAAATCAAGCAAGCCTTATAACAAAGAAGGTAGAAGTGACAGGAAAAAAGATTTTTCAAAAGATTCTGATTTTAGAAAATCAAGATCTAAAGATGAATCTAAACCTGAAGGAAGATCTAAATCACCTTTTAGAAAATCAGAAGAATTGACAGAAAGAAAATCTGCAACTTCCAAAAGGACGTATAGCGAATCTTCAAAATCTAAATCAACAAAGCCAGATGGATTTAGCCTAGAAGGTCATCCGAAAAAGAAATACACTCCGAAGCCTCAGGAAGGTAGAAATAGTCCTTCTTATGGAAAAACCAGCAGTAGGTCAAAAACTGGAGATCCAAAATTGAATTCTGGGGAGTTTAAGACTGTGTACAAAGGTCGTGGAAAAGATGAAAGGCCAGTCTTCGAAACAGTAAAAAAATCTGATATCGAGAAAAAAATGGCTGCGAGAAAGAAATCCCAAAAGCCATCATTCCACGAAGCGCCGACTGAGCCAAGACCTGATTACAATTTTGATAGAATTGAGAAGAAATTCAACAAAAATCAAAATGATGATGTGATCAGACTAAATAAGTATATTTCAAATTCTGGTGTTTGTTCTAGGAGAGAAGCTGATACATTGATTCAAAATGGAGACGTCAAAGTGAATGGAGAAATTGTCATGGAAATGGGCTACAAAGTCCAAAGAACTGATACAATTACATACAAAGGAAAAACAATCAATCCAGAGAAACCAGTATATGTTTTACTGAACAAGCCAAAAGATTTTATCACTACAACTGACGATCCAATGGAAAGAAAGACAGTGATGGAATTGGTAGGGAATGCATGTAAAGAAAGGATCTTTCCTGTTGGGAGATTAGATAGGAATACAACTGGTCTCTTATTGTTTACAAACGATGGTGAGTTGGCAGCTAAACTATCTCATCCTTCAAATCAAATCAAAAAGATTTATCAAGTTACTTTGGATAAGCCTTTGACCAAAGCAGATGAGGAAACCATTTTGGAAGGTTTTGCCTTGGAAGATGGCGATATTAAAGTGAATGATTTACAAGTGCTTTCAAAAGACAAGACGATTTTGGGTCTTGAGATACATGTCGGAAGAAACAGAATCGTAAGAAGGATTTTCGCGCACTTTGGATATGAAGTTGTTGCACTGGATAGGGTAACCTATGCCGGCTTGGATAAGAAAGATTTGCCTAGGGGTAAATATAGATTCCTCAATGAAAAAGAAGTGATTAATTTGAAATATTTCAAATAATAACTTCCAAAACCTTGAAAATATAAAAGGGGCTTCTTTTCGCAAAGAAGCCCCTTTTATTATGGTTAATTAGTGTCTTATTTTGTTGCCAAAAGTTTTGAAAAACCATCTTCAGACTTTACAAAGAACTCGATTCTTGAGTTTGAAATTGGGTGGTTGAATACATATGTTTTTTGGAAGCCTTTCGTATCTTTCAGTTCTTCTTCATGAACCAATTGGTTGTTTTCATAAATTAGAATAGACATATTGGAAGGAAGTAGAGAGTTTACAAGCAATTTGTATTTGTTTCCTTGTACTTTTTCGAGTTTTGAAAATACAACAGGCTCAACTTTTTTGTCTCCTACATTGAATTCCATGTGTTCTACTTCGCCGTTGCCATTGTAAACACCAATCTGGTATTTTCCATCTTTCAATTTTGAGAAGTCATATGCTTTAGAGAATTCTTTTTTGGAAAGGATTCTATCTGAATGCACCAAAGCATTGTAGTCATCATAGATTTTTACTGTAACGGCTCCAGTAGGAACCATGCCATAAATCAATTGTACTTTGCTGTCTTTTACTTTTTTAAGTTTGACAGTTCCTTCTGTTTGTTCGTTTCCTGCAAAGGCTGTAAATGAAATGCTCAATGCTAGGATCATTGCTGTAAATAATCTCATAATAGTATAATTTAATAGGGTTAAGAAATACTTATTTCGGATTAACCTCTTGTGTCGATATCTTCGAGCACTTAAAATAGAGGCCAGCTACTTTGGGGGGTGATCCTTTTAAAAGATCATGGTACAAACATAGGTACGCTAGTGTTAAATTGCAAATAATTCAATAAAAATATTTAATGATTATCAAAAAGGTAATGATTTGATCACTTTAATGAAAATATGGTAATCAAGTGAAAATTCTTTCGGAAACGTTATCGTAAATTATACTATGGTCAAAAAATAGGTTTGTACAGAATAATATTTTGTTATCGGAAATAATTTTGATGGTATCAGAACATATATTTTTTTTCTGAAAAATTATTAAAATTTTACCTCAGTTGAATTTATTTTTTTCACAAATGCAAAAATCCTTAGAAAATGAGAGTTCATTCTCTAAGGATTTTGATGACTTTGGAATAAAAATCTTCTCTTTTTCTAATTACATCATAGGTGTAGCCGCTTCAAAAAAACACCCATCTAAAATAAAGTATTCATCATAAATTAGGCATTTGCATAGAATTCAGCTACTGTTGACAGTCAATCAGTGACGATTATCAGCATGATCTTCAAGTGAAAATTCATTTTCTGGTGTCACTGCAGATACTTAAATTATATTTTATCAAAACCAAGGTATGGTACGAGTACTTTTGGCATTTTTATACCATCTTCAGTTTGATTGTTTTCCAATATAGAAGCCACTATTCTTGGTAAAGCCAAAGCTGAACCATTCAATGTATGCGCTAATTGTGTCTTTTTATCACTTCCTTTGAACCTCAACTTTAATCGATTTGCCTGAAAGTTTTCAAAATTGCTGACAGAACTTACTTCAAGCCATCTTTCTTGTGCAGCAGAATATACTTCCATATCATATGTCAAAGAAGATGTGAATCCCATATCACCACCGCAAAGCCTAAGAACTCTGTAAGGCAGCTCAAGCTTTTGAAGTAAACCTTGTACATATTTGCTCATGTCCTCTAGGGTAATGTAAGATTGGTCAGGGTGTACGACTTGCACGATTTCAACTTTGTCGAATTGATGGAGTCTATTCAAACCTCTGACATGGGCGCCCCAACTGCCAGCCTCTCTTCTGAAGCAAGGGGTATAGCCCACATTCTTGATTGGGAAATCTTGTTCATTCACAATCACATCTCTATAAAGGTTTGTGATAGGAACTTCTGCTGTAGGGATAAGGAAAAGTTTGTCTGCAGTGGCCTCGTACATCTGACCTTCCTTGTCAGGAAGCTGACCTGTTCCATAGCCTGATTCTTCATTGACAAGAATCGGTGGTTGCACTTCCGTATATCCAGCTTTCATCGCTTCGTCCAAGAAGAAGTTTATCAAGGCTCTTTGAAGCCTAGCACCTTTTCCTTTATATACTGGGAATCCTGCACCAGCGATCTTTACACCCAAATCAAAATCGATGATGTCATATTTTTTTATCAAATCCCAATGTGCCATTTTTGATTCTGGCAGCTCAGGAATAGAACCATGCTCTAGGACGATCTCATTGTCTTCCGCTGATTTTCCCGCTGGAACGGAGCTATGAGGAATGTTTGGGAGGGTATATAGCTTTTGCTTAAGTTCCTCTTCAATCGTGCTGAAGCTGTCTTCAAGAACTTTTATTTGCGCCTTTATTTCTGCTGTTCTAGATTTTATCTTTTCAGCTTCTTCTTTTTTTCCTTCTCGCATCAACATTCCGATCTCTTTGGAAATATTGTTGGATTCGGCTTGTAAATTATCCCTTTCTGTCTGAGTTTCTTTCCTTTTGTTGTCAAGTTCGATGACCTGATGCAGCGTTATTTCAGCTTGCTGGAAATTTCTTTTTGATAAACCTTCCAAGACAACATCGAAGTTGTCTCTAATCGTATTTACAAGTAACATAAAATGTGTCGTTCTTTCTGATTATTGATAGCTGCAAAGATAAGGATGTTCTTTATTGAATTATTACACTTTTGCGAATTGTCGAGAATGGACCGTCTAATTCTTTACCGTCTCTGTGTACCAATTTGATCGTTAATAGGTGCTCTCCTTTTGGTAGGTTGGCGATTCTGACGGGTGTGACTTGCTCTACTTCATAGTTAATCTCGTCTACTGCGATGATTACCTTCAATTTGTCCTTTTTCAGGTCTCCTCCCAAAACCAAAAAATCTATCGTAACTTCTTGTTCAGAAGTGTAAGTCTGCTTATCAACCGGCAGATTGACAGCTATGTATGGCTCAGCTGAATATGGAAATGGTCTTGTGTCCCCAACCCTGAAGTCCCTGTCAACATAATTCCCAAACTCTTTCAGCATCAAACCTTCCTCATCTACCAAGTATGCAATAGATCTGTAGGTTCCTTCTTTGAGTTCTCTTTGGAAAATTGGCATGTTGTAGCCAACTGGGTCACTTGAATTTAGGATTAATTTCAATTGCAATCCACTTAAACCTTCGCCATATGGATAGTTCTTGACATTGAATTCAAAAGGGATTTTCCCAGGTTTGAAGACTTGATTTCCAAGCGGGCTAAACATTTCCAAAATTGCGTCTGGGTAATCATTTTTCTCCTCATAAAAATAAAAACTGATTTCTGGAGACACTGTTTCAAGCGTGTCGGCTGTTTGCATTTTATGTTTGATTTCTTCCTTTTTTTCTCGCCTGGATTCACAGGAAAACAATGTGTAGACTAAGAAAATAAGAGTGAAAAAGGATATGTGTTTCATAGTGTTTGCTAGCTAGAGAACTAAAGATATTTAATTTTAGCTTAAAAAGCTGTATATTTCGAAGTAAATTATACCCTTATGACTGAGATTTTATATGACGAAATCCCATCGCTAGATTTGGCGGATTTCACTTCTGGAAATGCGGAAAAAAAAGCAGCCTTTGTTGAGAAATTGGGCCAAGCTTATAATAATATAGGCTTTGCTGCTATCAAAAATCATGGATTGAATAAAGAGTTGCAGGATAAGCTTTATGATATCATCAAAAGATATTTTGCGCTTCCTGATGAGGTAAAGACAAAACATGAAAAGCCAGAAATTGGTTATCAAAGAGGTTATACCGGTAAGGGAAAGGAGCATGCAAAAGGCAGAAATACTGGGGATTTGAAAGAGTTCTACCACGTTGGTCAAGAAAGGGCTGATATACCAGACGCTGATCCTATCAAGTCTGAGTACCCTGAGAATGTTTGGCCTTCGGAATTACCCGAGTTCAAGGAAATTGCCTTGGAGACCTACAAGACTTTGGAGGCTGCAGGAAAAAATATGCTCAGAGCAATTTCCCTATACTTAGAGTTGCCTGAAGATTATTTTGAGGATAAGGTCATTTACGGGAATTCCATTTTGCGACAAATTCATTATTTCCCTATCGAAAACCCAGATGAAGTTCCTGCAGATGCAGTAAGAGCAGCAGAGCATGGTGACATTAATCTTATTACATTATTGATGGGTGCAAGTGCAGATGGATTGCAAGTCTTGAGAAAGGATGGTAAATGGATCCCGATCACAGCGCTTCCTGATCAAGTAGTGGTGAATGTAGGAGATATGCTGGAAAGATTGACAAACAAGAAATTGAAATCAACGATTCATAGAGTTGTAAATCCACCGAGAGAAAAAATGAATTCCAGTAGGTTTTCGATTCCATTCTTTATGCATCCAAGATCCGAAATGGATTTGACTTGTTTGGAAAGTTGTATTGATGAAAATAACCCAAAGCAATTTACAGATGCTACAGCAGGGGAGTTCCTTGATGAGCGTTTGAGAGAACTAGGCTTAAAGAAGTAAGCTGTGACCATAAAGAAAGTAAAATATTATCTTTACCTCAAGGATGTGTTGTTGCTTTCTGTTACCGCTTTTGGTGGCCCTCAAGCTTTTCTGGCCATGGTACTAGATACCATGGTCAAGAAAAGAAATTATATTTCTGAAGAGGATTTGTGGGAGCTGAACGCACTCTGTCAGATTCTGCCAGGACCAACATCCACACAGACAATTTCGGCAATAGGTTATAGAATTGGAGGTCCTAATTTGGCTTACTTATCTCTTTTTGTTTGGATTTTGCCAGCCACGGTTTTGATGATAGCCGCGGCTTTTTTGATAGATTTTTTGCAGGAAAATACTCCGGGAGCTTTGAGTTTTGCGAAATTCATACAGCCTATGGCGATAGGTTTTATTATATATGCTGCGCAAAAAACCATTTTTAAAATGGTCAAAACATCGGAGGCTACAGTATTGATGATGATGGCTGCATTTATATCTTTCTTTTATCATTCGCCCTATGTGTTTCCTATTTTGCTTTTAGTAGGAGGGCTTACCACTTCATTGAATTATAAAAGTCATCCAAAGCAAAAAGGAGATAGAAAGTTGATGATTTCTTGGGCGAACTTTTACCTCTGGGGAGGAATTTTAGTGTTTGCAGCTGTTTTGGGAGCATTGACAAAGAATCAGTCGATTTTGCTTTTTGAGAATTTTTACAGAAACGGAAGTTTGATCTTTGGGGGTGGCCAAGTTTTGGTGCCCTATCTTTTTACGGAGTTTGTTGAGTTCAAAAAATTCCTTTCTTCCGAAGAGTTTCTAACGGGCTATGCCATATCTCAAGGGATGCCAGGGCCTACTTTTAGTATCAGTTCTTATGTAGGAGCGCTTTCGATGCGAGAATATGGAGTGGTTGGATTACTGACGGGAGGTTTTATAGCTGCTGCTGGGATATTTTTGCCTGGGACATTCCTTATTTTCTTTGTAATCAGATTTTGGGATCAGTTGAAAAAGTATAGGCCTGTTCGTGCTGCCTTGGAAGGGGTGAATGCGGTGAGTTGTGGGATGTTGATCGCTGCTGCATATTTGCTTTTTGAGCCTTTGGATTCTAATTTATTCAATGTGCTCGCAATTTTTGGGACTTATATTTTGCTCCAATTTACAAAGATTTCATCTCCTTTGATTATTGTTATTGGAGTATTGGCAGGGATTGGGTATAATTGGATTTTTTGAAATTATGGATTTTGTAAGGGTCTTGAAGTAACCTAGATATCGATTTTTCTAAGTAGAGGAGATGGTTTTTTGATTTGTGAATCATTAAATACCAGTGATAATTGTTCTGTATGTATAAAGATTGTTCTTTAGGGATACTGAGCAAGGGGCATGGGAGTTCTAGGTAGACTTTTATAGCCCACCTAGAATTTCCAAGAAATTTAAAAGCGGAATGGCAGTGGTATCATTGCTGATGGGATAACTTTCGCTTCCACTGTAAACAATGTATCTGTCAGTTGCTTTGATATCCTCGCAAGAGATTACAAAACCCTTAGAAACCTTTGGACTCATGGTCCTTTTGATTTCAATAGCGATTACCTTGGTTTTATAAGTGATGACAAGGTCGATTTCTGCTCCAGAAAATGTCCTGTAGTGCCAATACTCAGCTCCTTTTGGTAAAACGGATAGGATGTTTTCAATGATAAATCCTTCCCAGCTTAATCCCAAGATAGGATGGCTAAGTAGTTCGTCCATTTCGCCTATATTCAATAAAGCATGAACCAAGCCTGAATCTCTGATATATACTTTGGGACTTTTCACCAAGCGTTTGCCGACATTACTATACCAAGGTCTGATACTTCTCAAGAGAAGCAAGTCTTCCAGCAATTCAATGTAGCTTTTGATAGTAGGAGAGCTGAGATCCATGCTACCACCAAGTTGACTCATGTTGAGTTGGGTTCCTTGTAGATGTGCAAGCATTGTCCAAAGTCTCCGAAGTCTATTTGCCGGGATAAATTGTGCTATTTGTGGAATATCTCTTTCCAGATAGGTCGTAATGAAATTATTCCTCCATCTCAAGCTTGCTGCATTTGATCTTGCCAAGAAGCTATCGGGAAATCCACCTCTTAGCCACAATCTTTCCAATGAATTGTCTTCTTTTTGGACTTCCAAAAGATTGAGGGCGAAGAGCTCTTCATAAGCGATCCTTCCCGCCAATGATTCAGATGATTGCTTGATCAATTCAAGAGAAGCTGATCCCAAAATCAGGAATTGACCGTACCTGTATCCTTCTTTTCTCCTTTTGTCTATGACTCCTCGAAGTATTGGATAGAGCTCAGGCACTCTCTGGATTTCATCCAAAATGATCAATTTGCCTTTGTGAATGTCGAAATATTGCTCAGGTTCTGCTAGCTTGCTCCTGTCACTTGGACTTTCTAAGTCTAAATAAATAGCTTCTTTGTCCAACTTGATAGCGATTTCCTGAGCGAGCGTAGTTTTTCCTACCTGCCGCGGTCCAAGGATAGACACGGCTGGAAAGTCTTGAAGTGACTCTTCTAGTTCTAACGCTATTCTTCTATAAATCATCCTTGCAAATTTAAATATTAATTTTAAAAAATCAATGCTTACTATCCTATCCAACATTGAAAATTTAAAATACAATTTTAAATTTTCAATGTTGGATAGCTCTATAATCTATTCATTTGACTTTTAAAGGCTGTTTTTGTCTTTATCAGATTTTTCTAAGTCGATTTTCAAAATTGAGCCAATTAGCGAGGCGATTGCTGAGATCAAAAAGAAGATTAAGCTGAAGGCTACAGCGGCATTTTTGTCAATTCCGATGTATTCATGGCTATAAATAAAAACCAATTCTCTAGCGCCAACACCACCAATCGTGAGGGGAAGCACTGCAACGATGGAAGAAAGAAGAAAAATAAATTGATACTCCAAGATTTTCTCGTCAATTCCCAAAGCCAATAGAATAAAATAGGCAGCTATCATTTGTGAGATTTGTCCAAGTAAGGAAAAACCATTTGCCTGAAGGAAGGAGGGAAGGAATTTTCCAAATAGATATTTTGTGATCAAATAAAATACGGGAAGAGTAAGCAGAATCAAAATGATGGCAATCAAGGACAAGGGAATCTCCTGAATAATGATTAGATCAATATCTACTACCAACAATAGTCCAAGTAGGAGTAGGATGATTGAAACCAATCCACCCAACCTGTCCAGTAAAACTGCTTGAAGGAGTGATTTTACTGGGATTTTGAAATGCTTGTTGAGTAAGTATACCTTGTATCCATCACCACCAATCCCACCCGGCAAGAATAGATTGTAAAACATTCCTATAGCATACAAGATCAGGTTCTTCTTTTCGCTGATGTACAAGTCAATGTTTCTAAAGTAAAGATTGAGCCTGAGTGCAGTAAATACTTTGCTCAAGATAAAAAGTAAAAATGCAGGGAATAGCCAAAACCAACTTGCTGATTGAAGAACAAGTAGAAGCTGATCGGTATCTATTTTTCTGAAAACCAAAAAAACAGCTAACCCTGTAAGGATTAGCTTGAGTACTAATTTCAGTGTTTTCTTATTCACCCTGATAGACGGATTTGATTTTGTAAGTTTTTTTGTCCTGAGACTCAAAGTAGGTCCTTATGATTATCTCAGCAATAATCCCTGTTGTGATCAACTGAATTCCTGCCAAGAGGAAAATGAACCCCAACAAAAGGATTGGTCTTCCCCAGATGTCACCACCCATTATTTTTTCGATCAACAAATAGAAGTTGATCACAAACCCAATCAAAAGTGACAGCAAACCCAAGGTGCCGAATATATGTATTGGTCTTTGGAAGTACTTTTGGAAAAAGAGCATCAGGATCAAATCAGCCATTACTTTGAATGTTCTGCTCAATCCATATTTTGAGGTGCCATGAATCCTTGGGTGATGCTTCACATCTATTTCGGTCATGCTAGCACCTTCTTGCTTCGCCAGTACGGGAATAAATCTGTGTAACTCCCCATACAAGCCCATGTTTTGAGCGATATTTGCCCTATACACTCTCAAGCTACATCCGTAGTCATTTAAATACACTTTTGTACTGTGACGTATGATGTAATTGGCGATTTTGCTAGGGAATTTTCTAAGAACGAAGCCATCTTTTCGGTTGGCTCTTCTTCCAGCTACCACGTCCCAATCTTCATCAATAGCTTTCCTTAGCATCCCGGGAATATCAGTAGGATCATTTTGCAGATCACCATCCATGGTTGCAATATACTCGCCTTCTGCCATGTCAATTCCGGCAGCTAGCGCAGTGGTTTGGCCATAGTTTTTGTTGAAAATGATCAGCTTCGTGCGGTTATTGGCGTATTTTTTTACTTCAGATACTGTTTTGTCAGTAGATCCATCCTCTATCAAAATCACTTCATAATCGATTTCTTTAAGTGCATCATAAGTTGCATCTAGGAGAGGCTTGATATTCTCTTCTTCGTTGTAAACTGTGATTACAACAGAAATTAATGGCTTGGTCATGGAAAATTAATTT
The DNA here is from genome assembly GCF_022549695.1 of Belliella calami. GTDB lineage: Bacteria > Bacteroidota > Bacteroidia > Cytophagales > Cyclobacteriaceae > Belliella > Belliella calami. Next base: position 312,912 of record NZ_JAKZGS010000003.1, read on the forward strand.
CATCAAAAATACGGTTTTAATTTAGAGACAGCAAATAATGCTTTGAATTGACGCATTTCTTTAGTTTTATTTTGACTCATAAAGCTTCCGAAATTCTCGCAAGCAAATTGAAAATATTATCTTTGTTGCTAAATCTTGAAACTACAAGCTGTGAAAAATTTATCCATTTGGTTTGTCATGTTGGCTTTCGCCTTGTTGGTGGGGCCTTTTGCATTGAGTTTTCACATGCATTATCCGGATGAGATGTACTATTCTGATGCAGCAGTAAGGATGGTGCAAACTGGTGATATCCAAACGACTTATTTGGGTAGCGAAGAGCTTAGGTTCAAAAAGCCTATTCTTACCTATTGGTTTGTGCTCGCGGGTTTTGAATTGTTTGGTGTGACACCTTTTGCTTCAAGGTTTTTCTTTTTGATAGCAGGTGCTTTGACTGTCGGTTTGGTATATTATGGTGCGAAATTGATGTTTGAAGATCAAAAAATTGCCAAGCTTTCCGCCTTGATAATGGCTTCTCATCCAGTTTTGATTTTGAGTTCTACCCGATCGATTCCAGATGTATTGCTCGGAATGTTTATGGCCATGAGTGCAATTGGGTTTATTGGATTTTTACGATTTGGAAATGATGCTCCCAAGCGATTCAGTTGGTTTTTGTTTCTTGGGTTGGCTTTTGCATTTGAAGTAAAAGGTCTTCCGGCAGCAGCTTTTGGCAGTTTAGGCTTGATGTTTTTGGTTTTGAATCCTTGGAAAAGAATAAAGATTCAGAAAGCATTCTACTTACCAGCAGTGTTAGTAAGTTTGTTTATTGCGTTTTATTGGTTTGTGGCAATGTATTGGATTCATGGAGCTGAATATTTGGATTCATTTGTCGAAGATCAAGTAGGCATGAGGGTAGCATCCCGATATTTGTTGGTTTTGAAAAACCTCTTTTTAGCGATTCTTTTAATGGTAGTTTTATTTGTTCCTTGGTTTCTGTTTGGGGTTAGAGGTTTCAAAGAAAATTTCAAAAAATTATTTCATGAAGAGAAGGCTTTTACTGGATTTGTGGTTCTATGGGTCATTGGGATCATTTTGATGTCTGCCCTAGTTACCAAGTTTTATGAAAGATATTTGCTTCCAGTTGTTCCCTTGACGACTATCTGGGTAGCTTGGCTTTTGGTGAAAAATGGCCTGTTGGAAAAAATAAAAACAATGAAGTTTGCTTTGTTTTTTTTCGTGTTTCTCAATGTAATTGTACTGTTAGTAGGATTGTTTTTCAATGCTCTCTTACCTTCAAACATTTGGATTTGGCTTCAGGTAATCATCTTTGCATGCTTGATAGTTTATTTGATTGCTCAAAGGAAAGTTGAAAATAAATTGCCTTTTTTAATTTCTATGAGTGTGCTGCTTTTGTTTTTTGGTGCGAGTATTTCTACTTACCAAATTTCGCTACCTGACGCAGGGCAATTGATTAAAGTGTATGCAAATGATCAGGATATAGAAAAAGGAAGTTCAATAGCATATTTGGGTCATTTGCATACTGGGAGTAAGATCAGGATTGGTCTCGGTCCAGATTACAGAATGGTGGACATTGAAGAATCTGACTTTGACACAAAGGTTGTAGCTTTTGACTATGTGATAGTTGAAGAAAAATACTTGGATAAATTATCCAAAAATGAATTTGACATCCAATTGGCAGCGCTCAATTGGGACGCAAAGTATATATCAAAAATGTTTGCTGCCCTTTGGAATGGAAATGCAGAAGAAGTAAAGATGCAATACGGCAAGAAATTTTATTTTGCTAAACCTATTTAGAAAGCAAAAGTTCTTGAATACAAAAGGGTCCAATTAATATTCGCTCGTTTCTATTTCTTTGATTTGATTGAGGTCTTGAAAAACAGCTATGATGTAGGTTTTGACAGTGTCTTTTCGGTAGATGGTATAGAATTTCTCTTCCAATATAAAGTGTTCAAATCCTAATTTAACAGCATCTTGAACTTCGAGGTCTCGTGTGATATAAATTCCTGCAAATCCATCTTTCTCAAACTGACTGATTCCTGGCCAAAGGTCAAATTGGTTTTTTCTTCTTCCCAGATTTATATTGAATGTTTGAGGGTTCCCTTGAGAATAAAATGCCATTTCGGAGGAAATGTGGTAACTGTCACTGAAGACAAATGATTTCTCCAAATTCAGACTGTCTTTAAGGAAGTCTATTCGTTCACCCATTTGTCTATATCCAGCAAGCCTATTCATTGGGTCTTTAGATGGTTTTAGGATTTTCTTGAATCCAACAGCATCAAAAGGCGTAGGGAAAAATAATATCATCAATACAAAGCCAGTCAAAATACTCGAACCTAAAGCATACTTCCTCCAGGTTTGCGAAGCGCTATCCAAGTAATGCGCCATGATGATCGGAAGTGTCAGCATCCCAAATGCAGGCCAGTTAACATTCACATTTTTGAAAATTGACATCACGAGAAACAAGAGCCAAACAGCCAAAGTTGGTAGAACCAGGTACAATGCTCGTGGGTCTTTTTTGAATTCTATTTTCTTTAAACCTACCCACAGTATAGGGATGAAAAACGGCGAAAGGAAACCTAACTGACCGCCGACATATTCACCGATGTATTTGAATGATTGGGTAATGTTGAAGCTGCTTTTTTCACCTTCTACCCCTCCCAATGTTCCTACATGTTTGAAGGTCACAAAGTCATTTTGGAAGTTCCAAATGACAATCGGAATCAAGGAAAGGAACGAAACCAACACATATATCCAAGGGCCTTTGGTGAAGAATCTTTTGCGATCTGTCAATAAAATGTAGAGAGCCAAAATCGGCAATATCAAAACCATGATGTTTTTGGAAAGAATTCCAAAAACAGTTGCAAATCCAGCAAGAATCCACCAAGATAACTTATCTGATTGCCAAGCTTTCCAAATCCAAAATAAAGCTAAAATCCAGAAGAAATACAAAGATGAATCCGTCGTGTGGAAAATTGAACCAAGGTGAAAAAATGGCATCACAGACAACATCATACTCGCCCAAAATGCAATTTTACCTTTTCTGTAGATTGACAATGCAAATTCAAAAACCACCCAAGCTGTAAGAAAGCTAAATAATACAGCATTGAATTTGACGGCAAATTCAGTATCTCCAAAAACCGATGTGCTCATAAAGTTGTACACAGCGATCATCAATGGCTTGGAGTAATAATTCCAATCTAGGTGTTTTGACCAAAGCCAATACTGTGCTTCTTCTGTAAAAATGCTGTGATTTGAAAAATGAAAATAGACAAGTTTGAAAATGGCTATGATCGTCAATAGACTAAGCGTCAGTTTTCGATAAAAGGAGGGATTTTTCATTTGGACAGCTTTGGACTGCAAATATGCTAAAAAATGAAGGCCTTTCCATGTTGGAAAGGCCTTTTATGTATTTTTTGGGGCTTATTGATTTGCTAAGACGACTTTCTCTTTGAATTTCTTAATCTGTCTTCTCAGTCCTTCGACGGCTTCGTCCGCAGCGGCTTCAAAGGAGTCGCTTTGGTTTTTTGCAAAAAGTTGTTTTCCCGGGACATTCAGTTTTATTTCTATGATCTTATTTGCGTTTTTTTCATTCTTGTCGAGTCTCATAAAAACTTCTCCGTCAATAATGCGATCGTAGAAGGTGTCTAGCTTATCGGCTTTTCTTTGAATGAAGTCTGTCAGCTTTTGATCGGCATCGAAATGGATAGAATGCATTTGAAGTTTCATAACGGTATTTGTTTATAGTTAAACTTATATTACGCTTTTGGATGTGCTTGTTCAAACACAGCCTTGAGTTTTTCCATGGAGTTGTGGGTGTAAACCTGCGTCGCAGCCAAGTTGGCATGACCGAGAAGGTCTTTGACGGCGTTTAGATCAGCGCCTTTGTTTAGCAAATGAGTTGCAAAGGTATGTCTAAGTATATGTGGGCTTCTCTTCGAAGTCTGCGCAAAAAGATCTAAATAATGTCTTACGATGCGGTATATCTTCATAGGATATGCAGGTTCTTTTGTATTTGTAACGATAAAGTAATCACTCTCGTCTAGAAAAGAAAATGTTTCTTCAAATACTTTTTTATACGAAATTATATTCTTTTTTAGGTTCAAAGTGATTGGTATAATTCTTTCCTTTTTGCGCTTTCCAATCACTTTCACATAGTCCTCATGAAGGTTGATGTCTTTCCATCTGAGTTCCAAAAGTTCAGATAATCGTACTCCTGTCAAGTATAAAAACTCCATGACCATTCGATCTCTCTGCCCATCAAAATCAAAATCATAAATGTCCTGATCCATGATTTTTTCAATGGATTCTTCCTGTACAAATTCAGGAAGTCTTTTTGGGGTTTTGAGTGCTTTGAGCTTGTATGTAGGGTCTTTTTTGATTTCTCCAGATCTCAGTAGGAATTTGTAAAATGACCTTAATGTGGCTATTTTTCTATTGATAGAAGTTGCGCTGAGGTTTTGTTCGACAAGATCGATTACCCATGCCCTCAACTCAGCATGCTCAGCGAAGCTTATGTCATTCTTCTCGAATGAAAGACTACAGAATTCCTGAAACTGCCCCAGATCCTTTTCATAGGCGATGACAGTGTGTCTGCTTGCCCTTTTTTCGTACTCTAAGAAATTGATGAAGGATTCTATCATGTATGATGTTTCTGATATTTCAAGTTAATTGTTTTAAATGAAATATGGTAGAAATATCCTTAATAAAAAAAATTGAAATAGGGTATAAATAGGGTTGAAATAGATACTCTGCTAGGGGCAAGATATTTGTAGATATTGGATATGAGTCGATATTGTAATGAGTCTGAATTTATTGCTTAGCTACTCGCCTTCCAGGAGTAGTTTGCAACTACCCCTTATGTATTCTGATTTAGGAGATAGGGTTACTATGAAAGTGGAATTGTAAATTCCTGGGATAAAAAAGCTTAGATGCAATCTAAGCTTAGTCAGTCTCCGACTGGGTGTAGTTTGCAACTACCCCTTAGGTGTTCTGATTTATAAGATAGGATTGCTTTGCAAGTGGAATTGTAAATTCCTAGGATAAAAAAGCTTAGGTGCAATCTACGCTTAGTCAGTCTCCGACTGGGTGTAGTTTGCAACTGCTCCTTATGTATTCTGATTTAGGAGATAGGGTTACTATGAAAGTGGAATTTTAAATTCCTCAGATAAAAAAGCCTAGATGCAATCTAAGCTTAGTCAGTCTCCGACTGGGTGTAGTTTGCAACTACCCCTTATGTATTCTGATTTAGGAGATAGGGTTACTATGAAAGTGGAATTTTAAATTCCTCAGATAAAAAAGCCTAGATGCAATCTAAGCTTAGTCCAGATCAGAAATTATTCTTTTTTTGGGAGTGCTTCTTTGGGGATGTAGATGGCGTCCATTGATATTGCAAAAAAAAAGCGCATCCACTTTCGGTAGATGCGCCAATTGAGTGTATCTCAAAAAGATAGCAAACAATAAATAATATTATTTAGCTTCTTCAGTTTGTAACATTTGCTTGTATGCAGCTTTGATTCTCTGCTCTCTGTTTTTTACAGAAGGTTTTACAAAATGTTGTCTTGCTCTAAGTTCTCTTACAGCACCTGTTCTATCAAATTTCTTTTTGAAACGCTTAAGCGCTTTCTCGATAGATTCATTTTCTTTTACGTTGACTATGATCATATGTTTACACCTCCTTTCAGGGTTGCAAAGGTAGGGAATTTATTTTGGTTTAAAAACTATTGGTTGGATATAAATACCTTGAGTGAGTTTATATTTCTGATAAACCAAAAAAGCCCGGCTATTGCCAGGCTTTTTGTAATTAGAATATAATTTTTATGTGCTTAAAGTACTTTTTCAGCAAGGAGAACGATATTGTTGTCTTTTACTTCTACAACGCCACCATCTACAATCATGCTTTGCTTACCATCTTTAGTGGTAAAGGAAACAGTTCCTTTTGCCAAAGCAGAGACAAGCGGTGCGTGGTTTTTCAATACCTGAAAAGCACCATTTGCTCCCGGAAAGCTTGCCTCAGAGACTTCTCCCTGAAATACTTTTTTATCTGGTGTTACTATCTCTAGTTGCATCTTCATTTTAGTTATTGAGTGAATAGTTATTGGGTTATTAGTAATGTTTTTTGCAAAGACTGATAACTAATAACTGATTTCTAGTCACTTATTTTACTTCAGCAAGCATTTTTTCACCTTTTGCGATGGCATCATCAATGCTACCTACCAAGTTGAATGCTGCTTCTGGCAAATGATCCAATTCACCATCCATGATCATATTGAATCCTTTGATGGTGTCTTTGATATCAACCAACACACCTTTTAGACCAGTAAACTGCTCTGCTACGTGGAATGGCTGAGACAAGAATCTCTGAACTCTTCTAGCTCTATGTACGACTAACTTATCTTCTTCAGAAAGTTCTTCCATACCCAAGATTGCGATGATATCCTGAAGTTCTTTATATCTCTGTAAAATCTCTTTTACTCTCTGAGTACATCCGTAATGCTCTTCACCCAAGATCTCTGGAGAAAGGATTCTAGAAGTAGAATCCAAAGGATCCACAGCAGGATAGATACCCAATTCTGCAATCTTTCTAGAAAGTACAGTGGTAGCATCCAAGTGAGCGAAGGTCGTCGCTGGGGCTGGATCGGTCAAATCATCCGCAGGTACATATACTGCTTGTACAGATGTAATCGAACCATTCTTAGTAGAGGTAATACGTTCCTGCATGGTACCCATTTCAGTTGCCAATGTTGGCTGGTAACCTACCGCTGATGGCATACGTCCAAGAAGTGCAGACACTTCAGAACCTGCCTGTGTAAATCTAAAGATGTTATCAATGAAGAATAGAATGTCTTTACCTGCTCCATCACCTTCACCATCTCTATAATATTCAGCCAAAGTCAATCCTGTCAAGGCTACTCTAGCACGGGCCCCAGGAGGCTCGTTCATTTGGCCAAAAACGAATGTTGCTTTAGACTCTTCTAATTTCTTCAAATCTACTTTGGATAGATCCCATCCACCTTCAGTTTCCAAAGAGTGCACGAAGTCATCACCATAAGTAACGATTCCTGATTCGATCATTTCCCTCAAAAGGTCATTACCTTCACGAGTTCTTTCACCTACACCAGCAAATACAGAAAGGCCTGAATAAGCTTTTGCGATGTTGTTAATCAATTCTTGGATCAATACAGTTTTACCTACTCCGGCACCACCAAAAAGACCAATTTTACCACCTTTTGCATAAGGCTCGATCAAGTCAATAACTTTGATCCCTGTATATAGAACCTCTGTTGCTGTAGAAAGATCTTCAAACTTAGGAGCAGACCTGTGAATTGGAAGTCTTTTTCCTGCAGGAAGTTGTGGAAGACCATCGATAGCTTCTCCAACTACGTTGAAAAGGCGACCTTTGATACCTTCTCCAGTAGGTACAGAAATAGGAGCACCTAGATCGGTTGCCACCATGCCTCTTACCATTCCTTCTGAGGAATCCATTGCAATAGTTCTTACTCTGTCTTCACCCAAGTGCTGTTGAACTTCCAAGATTACTTTTTGACCGTTTTCTTTGGTTATTTCAAGTGCATCAAGGATATTAGGTAATTTACCTCCTTCAAAAGAGATATCCACTACTGGACCAATTACCTGAGTTATTTTACCAAGATTTGCCATTTTTATGTGTTGATGTAAAAAGGGAATGACGCTTTATTAATTAGAGTGCAAAATTAATTATAAAAGCTTAATACCAAAGGATGTTTGGAAATTAAATCGGGTTTTGTTATCCTTTTTGTTACAAACCTTATTTTTTTATAAGATTACTGCGTTTTTTGATGGGAGTCTAACAATCGACGAGCAAAATTAAGTGCTTGAACTATTTTTAGCTGTCACTTTTCGTTGATTTGTGAAATTCATTTAAAAAACCCGTCTTCCGAATAAATATGCCTTAGACCAATATTTATTGTTTAGATTATCCTCAGTTACACCCAGTGAAGTGGAAGAGTGGATAAATAAAACCTGACCTCTGTTGTTGCCAGTGACTATCCCTGCATGGGTGACTTGTCTTTTTCTTTTGCCTGTGGCAAAGAATAATACATCACCTTTCTCTAATTTACTTTCAGAGACTTTCTTCCCAACTTTGCTTTGATCAGCGGAGGTTCTGGGCATTGTCACCCCTACACTTGCAAATGAATGGAAAATCAAGGCAGAGCAATCAATACCAGAACGTGTTGTTCCTCCATATCTATATGGTGTTCCTCGGTATGACTTTGCTGTTTCGACTACTTGATTGATGTTCTGTCTTCGGATTTTTTTGGTGGAAGAGCAAGAAGTTAATTGGATAGTTGATAAAATCAGTATAAAAATGAATAGATTTTTCGTTTGGTAAAATTTTCTTGCTTTTGTACACATTTGTTCTCAAAACTATTTAAATTCAATTATACGTACCAATCTTAAAGTTTCAAAGTCTTAACGTCAAGAAAACCTATAATTATGAAATGGAAAGGAAGTTTTTTTCTCGGGATAATTGTTGTTTTATGTTCATGTGAAGGTAATACCACTATTAATAATAAAAAGTCAAAGAACAATTTTATTATTCATAATGAAAGTGTCTTTCAGGCTAGAAGCCTGAATGGAGACTCCTTGTTTACAAAAATTGATTCTGTAGGACAAAAGGCTCAAATAAAAAACCTTCAGGATGCTGAAAAGGCATATTTGAATGATTCCAACCTTGAGAATTTGATCTGGATAGGTAGAAGAGAGGCTTACTTGGGGATGTATGATTTGGCAATTAGGACATTTACGAAAGCTGTGTCGGAATATCCTGATGCATTCGAACCCCTGAGGCATAGAGGACATAGGTACCTCTCTATCAGAAAATTTGATGAAGCGATCCAAGACTTTGAAAAAGCGGTTTTGCTAATGAAAGGTTCTGAGATTCAAATCGAACAAGATGGAATTCCAAACAAACTCAATACTCCACTGTCGAACGTACAGTTTAATGTTTTGTATCATTTGGGACTTGCACATTATCTCAACGGTGATTGGAATGAGGCTTTGGAAGCTTATGAGGATTGTATGGAAGTGTCAATCAATGATGATCTTATGGTGGCTACGATGGATTGGTACTACATGACATTGATGAAATTGGGTAGGGAGGTAGAGGCAAAAAAGCTGATCAAGCCTGTTAGTAAAGAAATGAATATCATTGAAAACGATGCTTATTTCAAAAGAATTATGATGTATAAAGGAGAAATCAGCCCTGAAAAATTACTGAATGTAGATGAAAAAGCTTCCGATCAGAAGCTTCAATATGTTACTCAAGGTTATGGATTGGGGAATTTTTACCTGACCAAAGGAGATACTGCTATGGCAAAATCAATGTTTCAAAATGTGATAAATACTGGATATTGGTCTGCTTTTGGGTATATTGCATCAGAAATGGAACTGGCAAAATTGTAGTATGAGTAGAGAAGATTTCAAGACACTTACTTTGCAAAAGAAAATACAGAAGCTGTATATCGATGGGACGTTTGTAGTGGCAATTAGATACTATACCCACAAGGTGAATCTGTATCTACTAGGCAATGAATATGTGGAAGTATTTTACAACCACAAGCAAGATCGAATTGACAAAATTGATTTTTTGAATAGAGAACATACCAGAATGAAGTTTTATCTTGATCAGATCAATCTCAAAATCGAAAGTTAAGTACACTTATCAAACACTGGTATTTTAAGTTTGGCTGAAATATAATTCTGTGCTCTCTGAGGTTAAAATTTTATCAATGAGAATTGGGCTTCAAAAAGTTATAAAAGCTTATTTTTTACCCAATAAAAGAAGCTTGTCGTGAATCTTTAATGCCTGAGGGATCAGAAGCTTGTTGTCAATGTTTTTGATAACATAATCACTCAATTGGATTTTCTCTTCTTCAGCCATTTGTTGGTCGATGATGGCATTCAATTGCTCTTCATTTCTATGGGGATCTCTTAAAAGGACTCTATTGATTCTGATCCGAAGGGGAGAACTTACTGTAATTACTCTGTCTAATTCTTTGTATGATCCAGTCTCAAAAAGTAAAGCTGCTTCTTTTAATACATATGGGCTTTCTTGAGATTTAGCCCATTGTTCGAAATCTGATTTGACAGCAGGATGTACAAGACTGTTGATAGTTTTTATATTTTCAATATTTCCAAAAACATTAGAAGCGATAAATTCCCTGTTCAAACTGCCGTCTTCATGGTATGAATTGTTTCCAAACGAATTTTGAATTTGGTCTTTGAGAGCAGGGTCGTTAGACATAAGCCATTTTGCACGGTCATCAGCAAAGTAGATTGGAATTCCAAGAATGGAAAAAATCTTGGCAACTGTTGTTTTTCCAGACCCAATTCCGCCTGTTATACCTATCAAAAATGGTTTGCTATTCATATCTCAATCTGAATATTGAAGGCTCCAATCGGACATTTTCCAAAATAGAAGGTCTAGGATTAACGACAACATTGATTGTAGAGTCTTCTCTGTTTCTATTATTGTAATTCAATACCGCTTCAAATTCAAACTTTTTGAGTTCCTCGACTTTTCTTTCGTCAATTAAATAATACATCATGATATTATTTGGTTCCTGAAGTAGGCTTACATTTTCAGGAAAATTCGATTTATTAAGCTTCAGGCGTTTGTTGCCTTCCAAAAACTGGACAATATCAAACTTTACGTGTACACTTTCTTCTTGGAGCTGTAAGAAATCTTCCAAATCATTTGGAATAGATATCGGGATGATTTTATTGAAATTTTTATTGATTTTGTCTTCGTTCAGCTTTATTTTCAATGAACCATCGAGCTTTTCTAGTGCAGAAGTAGGACCTTTCAAGTCAATAGTTGATGGGTCGATATTGATTTCTCCGTCTATTCTGAAGTTGTTAGCCAATGCAAAAGAAGAAGAGTCTATTTCTACTTTGATTTTTCTGGTGACAATTTTATCAATTTTGAAATGGATTGTGTCAGAAACCATGGACACGAGTGTCGTAGGGCTGATATTTTCAGCAAGACTTCTCCTTACCTCAGAGGTTAAGATGTAGTTTTTTGTAGAGGGATTATTGATTTCTATTAAGAACGGGTTTTCGTTAATGTTGAAATATTTCCTCAATAAATCCCAGCCATTTCCATTTATTTCGATTTTGACTTTTTTGGGAAGCTGTTCGACTGCCATGAATTCTTCCGTGTCAAAAATTATATCTATGGGGTAATCCACAACGGTATTGTAATTGTCCTTGTTGAGGGCATTTAAAAACCAGAAAGTGGCAGCTGCAAGAAAACACAGGGCTACCACTTTCATGTTTGCAACTTTTCTAGGGTTGGCAGAAGAAAAGAATTTTTTCAGTTTTGTCAAGGGACAATTTATTTTGTTCCGTTTGCTCTTTTGGTGAAGTCCAATGAGATTGCGGACTTTTCAACTTTTATTTTGAAACCTTTGTCAAGGTCAAGGGTGATCGTGTCGCCATCTATTGAGTAGATTTTTCCGTGAATACCTCCTATTGTTACGACATTGTCTCCTTTTTTGATTTCTTCAAGAAAGTTTTTAGAGTCTTTTTGTTTTTTCTGTTGTGGTCTGATCATGAAGAAATACATGATCAAAATGATGGATCCGAATAGAAATACTTGACCCATGATGCCACTACCAGCACCTTCTGCTTGCAATAAAATAAAATTGTTCATAATTACTTTTTGATAGGACCTAATTGTCCTTCAGCACTGGCTGTTGTTTTTGGTGTTACATTTCCTTTAAGTCTCAATCTATTTACGCTTGGATTGGTATTGGCCTGAATAGATACTGTAGGAGCTTGTGTTCCTGGTTTACCAGTTGAGTTGAATGATACTTTGATGAACCCTGAGTCACCTGGTTTTATAGGTGTTTTTGAATAATCAGGAGTTGTACATCCGCATGAAGCGGTCACATTGGAAATTACCAAAGGAGCCTGACCTTCGTTGACAAAGTTGAATACATGATCCACAGTCTTCCCTTCGGCTATCGTGCCAAAATCAAATTCAACGTCCTCAAATTTAAACTGACCTAAAGTGGAAGGATCGGCAGCAGCAGTTGTCTGAACATTGGCAGGTACTGCTGGAGTTTTTGTCTCCATTTGGGCGATTTTTTGTTCAAGTTGAGCTATTTTTTCTGATTGATCATTATTGTTACAACTGGAAACTGTCATGGCTCCCATTAACAGCAATGCCGATAAATTTAAATACTTCATATTTAATTGATTAATTTGCTTCCTGATTAATTTGTTCAATAAGTTTGTTGACATCACTTAGAAGGTTTTCAGCTTTATTTTTCGCATCAGTGATCACTCTATTTCCCTCCGATTTAGCTTCATTGTGAGGCATGTTCTTACCTTCTTTCAGATCTCTCACAAGCTCTTCCAGTTCCTCTTTGTATCTAGACAATTTGTAGGTTAATTTATCTCGGGTGTTTTTTCCTGAATCTGGGGCAAATAGAACCCCTAAGGCTGCACCGATACTGGCTCCAGCCATTAACATGATCCAATTGTTCGTATTTTTGCTCATTGCTTTATTTTTATTTGTTATCCAAAAGGCCTCTTCCACTTTTCTTGATTTCACCATTCTCCATCATCTCTTTTGAGAGCACATCCAACAAGCCGTTTACGAATTGCTTGCTTTTTGGTGTGCTATAAGTCTTGGAAATATCGATGTATTCATTGATACTTACTTTGACGGGAATGCTAGGGAATTCTTTCATCTCTGTGATTGCCATAGACATGATGATTTTGTCTGTAAATGCGATCCTTTCGATATCCCAATTTTGTGTTTTGTTGGCGATCAACTCTTTGTTGATGTCCTCATTTTCGATTGTCAAGTTAAAGATATTTTGGAAGAATTCCTTATCATCTTCCCAGTTCATTGCTATTTCAGGAAGTAATTCAGCCCCTTCTTCAAGTTGTTCGTAGACATTTTTGATCACTTTGCCTGCAAGGCTTCGTACGACAGATTTGTTTTCTGTCCAATTCATGTCTTTTTCAGAGAAGAAATTCAAGATTACTTCATTTTTGAAGATGATTTTCTTCAATATTGATTCCAAAATATTAAAATCATCCGCTCGACTTGGTTGATCGATTTTGATGTATTCTTGATATTGCTCGGAAGGTTTAATGTATTGTCTAAACCAATCTTTGATTTCCAATTCCAAATCATCCAACAATGCGTCGTGTCGAATGATGGCTGTTTCGAATTCGGGTAAAGTCTTTAACTTTTCTAGAATAACGTTCTTTGCAAAGTTAAGTTCACCGCTTGTAGAGACTACTTGTTCAGTAGATAATTTTCTTTTTCTTTCTGCTTCATTTTTCACATGATCGCCAAAAGCAATCAGCAATTGAATGGAGTTAAGATAGAGTTGGGGAATAAGTTCGGCAGAGCTGATCATGTTTTTCAGCAGAAAATCATAATCCTTTTCGTTTGCTTTGTGGAAAGCATTGATCGCTTTGATGGCTTCTGATTTGATTTTGACAGTGACTTCTTGCTGGGATACAAGGGCTTTACTTTTTAGGTTTTTTGAAAAAAGTGAAACACAGATTTCAGCATCTTTTTTGAGCTGCACTTTGTCCTGCGTTTCCATGCTGTTTAAATCAGGAAGAAATGCTTCTTTTATTTGATCTTTGGCAAGATTGAAATTAGAGGCTTTGCACAACTCATATGCATAGAGATTTTGGAAAGCCTTAACTCTGAGTATTCTTCTGTTTAACATACCTAATTTTAAAGAACGTAAATATAAATAATTTAGACTAAGGTTTTGTGATGGACTCGTCTATTGCCATCAGATAATGTGTAAATCCACCTGATAGAGGTTTATGAGACTCTGATCAGGCGGAATATTTTTTTGTTATGTTTTTAATAAGGAAGCTTAACTTTTCCCATTGCTTCGATTCTGCTCCAAGCCATTTCTATGGCAGCTTGCTGAGAAGGGATATTCTCTACGGCTGATTTGTCCAAGATAGCGGTTGTGATATCGTAAATTTTTTCAGCATGCAAATATGTAGATTCTCTGTTGTATCCTCCCATAAATTCAGCACAAACATTTATCAAGCCACCAGAATTGATCAAGAAGTCAGGTGCATAAATCACACCTTTTTCCAAGAGGATCTTTCCATGTCTTTCTTCATCTTTCAATTGGTTGTTGGCTCCACCTGCTACAACTTTGCATTTCAATCTGTCGATGGTGTCGTCGTTGATCGTGGCACCTAGCGCACAAGGCGAATAGATATCCATATCAAAATCATATACCATATTTGGATCAATTGGGGTTGCTCCTGTTGCTTTGGCTACTTCTATTAATTTGTCCTCGTAGATATCAGTAATAAAGACTTCAGCATTTTCTTTTGTCAAATGCGAAACCAAATACTTTCCTACTTGACCAATTCCTTGAACAAGAATTCTCTTTCCTGTCAATGAATCCGATCCATAAGCTTTTTTGGCTGCAGCTTTCATCCCCAAGTATGTTCCGTATGCAGTTACTGGAGAAGGATCTCCACCGCCACCACGAACTTCAGGAAGTCCAGTAACATATTTTGTTTCCATTGCGATATATTCCATATCGCTGGTTTTCATGTTTACATCTTCAGCAGTAATATATCTTCCACCAAGACTATTTACAAATCGGCCAAATCTTCGAAGATAAGCTTCATTTTTTAGCTTTGGGTCACCTATGATTACCGCTTTTCCTCCGCCTAAGTTCAATCCTGAGATCGCAGCTTTGAAAGTCATGCCTCTAGAAAGTCTCAAGACATCCGTAATCGCTTCTGCCTCTGATGCATAATTCCACATCCTAGTCCCGCCTAGCGCTGGGCCGAGGACAGTGTTGTGAATACCAATAATTGCCTTCAGCCCTGTTGGCTCATCATAGCAGATGACCAATTGCTCATGACCTAAGGAAGTGATCTGTCCATAGATTGATCCTTCTCTTACTTTTTCCCCAGTATTAATCTCTACCATTTGAACTTGGAAATTTATATTGTGTTATATTTGGGATTGATGTGACGTAAACTCCGGTGCAAAATTATATATTTTTCTCGGGCTTTACCAATGCAATTAAAAGAGTTAAATAAAACTAATCAAGAGATTTAAAAGTTTTTATTTCGTGAAACCACTTTGGCGCTTAAATAAATATTTGTTAAAATATAAGGGTTACCTCTTGTTGGGGATCTTATTTACTATCATTTCCAATATATTTGTAATTATTCCTGCCCAACTAGTCAGAATTGCAATAGATTATGTGGTAGAGAGTTTTGCTTATTATCAGGTTTTTAGTGAAGGGGATTTGAGTGTTGTCGCCCGATCATCCTTCCTAAAATTCATTTTTATTTTTGGAGTGCTGATACTTATCATGGCGCTTCTTAGAGGTTTTTTCCTTTTTCTTATTCGTCAGACCATTATTATCTTTTCTAGATTGGTTGAATTTGACATGAAAAACGAAATTTTTGACCATTATCAAAAATTGCCCCTCAGCTTTTACAGGAAAAATAGTACCGGTGATCTTATGGCTAGAATCACCGAAGATGTCAGCAGAGTGAGAATGTATCTTGGTCCTGCTATTATGTATGGATTGAATTTAATTGTGCTTTTCCCATTGGTGATAGGTTATATGCTTAGTGTCAATGTAGAACTTACTTTATATTCTCTTTTGCCACTTCCAGTGCTATCCATCAGTATTTATTTTGTCAATAATCTTATAAATGAGCGCTCCGAAAAAATCCAGAGGAGTTTGTCCGGATTGAGCACTTTTGTGCAAGAGTCTTTTTCGGGAATTCGAGTATTGAAGGCTTTCGTGAGAGAAGATGATAGCGCAAATGATTTTAGGAAAGCAAGTGAAGATTACAAGGATAAGTCAATCCGTCTTACATTGGTGCAATCGCTTTTTTATCCATTGATTCTTGCTTTGATTGGAATTAGCACCATCCTGACAGTATATATTGGAGGTATGCAAGTCATTGATGGCACTATAGGATATGGTGTGATTGCGGAATTTATCCTTTATGTAAATATGCTTACTTGGCCTGTAACTTCGCTTGGATGGGTGACAAGTATCATCCAGAGAGCAGCAGCTTCGCAGACCAGAATTAACGAATTCATGGACGAGAAGAATGATATCTTAAGTACAGAAAAATTAGATACTTTTATAAAAGGGGATATTAAGGTAGAAAATGTGTCTTTTGTCTATCCGGATTCAGGCATCAAAGCTTTGCAAAATGTTTCTTTTGACATTCAGGCTGGGGAGAGTTTGGCCATCATAGGGACTACTGGTTCTGGTAAATCTACGATAGCCAATCTTTTGATGAGAATGTACGATGTGTCCTCAGGGCAAATTAGCATCGATGATCGTAGAATCGAAACCTATGATATCGCTTCATTGAGGAAACAAATTGGATTTGTTCCACAGGATGTTTTTCTTTTCAGTGATACCATTGCCAACAATATTGGTTTTGGATTAGATGAGATCCCAAATGGAATCGTAGAGAAAGCAGCTAAAGATGCAGATGTTTATGCAAATATCATTGATTTTCCAAAAGGATTCGAAACCAAATTGGGGGAGCGTGGAATTACACTTTCCGGTGGGCAAAAACAAAGGGTGTCGATCGCAAGAGCGATAGCTAAAGAACCAAGTATTTTGCTTTTGGATGATTGTCTATCTGCTGTGGATACCAAGACCGAGAACTCAATACTCAATGCTCTCAAGAAAATAATGGTAGATAGAACCTCCATAATTATTTCACATAGGGTATCCTCAGCCAAACTTGCTGATAAGATCATAGTGCTTGATGATGGTAAACTCGTCGAGCAAGGGACACATCAAGACCTTATGAATAAAAAAGGTGTATATGCAGAGCTGTATGAAAAACAGACCCAAAACAATGAAATAATTGATGAGTAGTAAATTCATAGTATGTTGGTAAACCCAAAAGTCTAAAATTTTTGAAAAACATTTGTAAATTGGGAATCATTTTAAACAATAATATTTATGACAGCTAAAAAAAGTAGCTTCGAGGAAGTGGAAAATATCCTGCAGGATATAGGAACAAAAATAGAAGAGTTGATAGAAAAAGCTGCTGAAGTAAGTGGCGAGGCTAAAGTAGAAGTAGAAAGAAAAATCAAAGAGTTAAAAGACAAGGAAACTACTATCGCTGCGGAATTTCAAAAAGGCAAGGAGAAAGCAGAAAAACTATACGAAGAAAAGAAATCTGAAATTGAGCCTAATTTGAAAAAGTCTAAAACACATTTTAAAAACGCCTTCAAACAGCTTGCCGCAGCATTCAAAACATTGTTTCAAAAAGGTTAAGAACATCATTTTATCAAAGAATACAGTAAAATTTTCCAAGGTTAGCATCCTATCGTTACCAAGTACTTGATAATATCAAATCCAGACTTTTAATTATAAATAACTGGAAAACAAACAACTAACTAGGTTTAGCTCGAGTTTCAAAGTTTGAAAGCTTTGAAAATTCAGGATTATCACAAAATTTATTTCTACAATCTTTAATTCCCCTATCTTTGCGGGATGAATTACCTATCTGTAGAAAATCTCAGCAAGTCATTTGGCGAGCGCAAACTTTTTCAAAATATATCATTTGGTCTTGACCAAGGGCAAAAAGTAGCATTAGTCGGAATCAATGGTGCAGGAAAGTCCACTTTGATGAAAATCATCATGGGCATAGAAGTCCCTGATTCTGGACAAGTAGCCATCAATCAGCAAGTGAAAGTAGCTTATGTGCATCAAAACCCTGTTTTTTCAGGTGAATTGAGTATTTATCAAACTATATTTGATGGAAGCAGCAATGAGACACTCAAAGTGATTGAGGATTACCATAAAGCGATGCTGGATTCTGAAAACGGAAAGGATAATTCAGATCTTTTGCAGACTATTTTTGAAAAGATGGATCAGCTTGAAGCTTGGGACTTTGAGTATCAGGTAAAGGAAGTTTTGGGCAAATTGGGACTGCATGACACGGATATTTCTGTAGGGAATCTCAGTGGTGGACAGAGAAAACGTGTTGCGTTGGCAAAAGCCATTTTGGAAAAACCAGATTTACTACTTCTTGATGAACCGACCAACCATTTGGATTTAGAGACCATTGAATGGTTGGAAGAATACCTTTCCAAAGCCAATCTTGCTTTGTTCATGGTGACTCACGATAGGTACTTTTTGGAAAAAGTGACGAATCAGATCCTTGAATTGGACAATGGCAGTATCCATCGTTACATGGGTAATTATGGCTATTTCTTGGAGAAAAAGGCAGAAAGAAGAGAAATCGAAGCTACAGAATTGGACAAGGCAAAAAGCTTGTATAAAAAAGAGTTGGACTGGATCAGAAGACAGCCAAAAGCTAGAAGTACAAAAGCAAAATATAGAGTGGATGCCTTTGAAGAAACGAAAGAGAAAGCATTCAACAAAAGAGAGGAAAGAGAGATCGAACTTTCTGTCACTTCACAAAGACTGGGAAACAAGATCATTGAGATCGAGAAACTGAACAAATCTTATGATGACAAAAAAATTGTAGAGAATTTTAGTTACACCTTTAAGAAAGGGGATAAAATCGGGATTGTAGGTCCAAATGGAGCTGGGAAGACCACATTTTTGAACATGATTACGGGTGCTTTGGAGCCTGATAGTGGAAAAGTCGGCATTGGGCAGACGACAGCTTTTGGATACTATAGGCAAGAAGAAGGCTCTTTTGATGAAGAAAAGAGAATTCTTGATATCGTAAAGGAAGTAGCTGAAGTAGTAACAGTAGCTGGTGGTGCTACAATCACAGTTGCTCAATTTTTGAATAAATTCGGTTTTCCACCAAAGCAACAACATACTCCTGTATCCAAACTAAGTGGAGGGGAAAGAAGGAGATTGCAGCTATTGATGATCTTGATCAAGAGTCCTAATTTCCTGATCCTCGATGAACCAACCAATGATTTGGATATCGTGACTTTGAACACACTAGAAGAATTCTTGGATAATTTCCCGGGCTGTTTGATTATTGTTTCCCATGATAGGTATTTTATGGACAGGTTGGTTGATCACCTTTTCGTTTTTGAAGGAGAAGGTCAGATCAAAGATTTCCCTGGGAACTATACCGATTTCAGAGAGTGGGAAAAAGAAAGCAAGCTATTGCAAAAAGATGAAAAGCCGGTAAAAGAAGAGAAAAAGGAACAAGTTTCCAATGCTTCAAATGAATCAAAGCCAAAAGCGAGTTTCAAAGAGAAGAAGGAGTTTGAGGAATTGACAAAGAAAATAGAAACATTGAATACAGAGAAAGCCAAGATCGTGGATTTGATAACTATTGGCACTGAAGATCATCAAAAATTAATGGATTGGTCCAATAGGATTCAGGAAATTGACAACGAAGTAGAAAATTTGGAGTTGAGATGGTTGGAATTGAGCGAATTGGAGGGGATTGAATAAATTATTAAATTGAGATATGAAATATTTTGATTTACATGATATTGATAAAAAACGTCATTCTTCTGTTAGAAAACATTTGCTGTGGGAATTTGATTTGAAAGATTTTGACTTTCAGAAATCAAAGGACATTGTAATAGAGAGAGTCGTGCAAAGAGGTGATAAGGATGATTGGTTAAGTGTCTTTAATCTATATGGCGTTGATGTCGTGAAAAATTCAATTAGGAATATCAAATACCTCAATCCTAAAGATCTCAATTTTGTAGTTTGGGTACTTGAAATACCAAAAGAAGAAATGAAATGCTTCAAAATAAGGATTTTAATTAATCCAAATTTAGAATCATTTTCCTGTCCCCTTCTTCATATTTTTCAATAGCATAGCGAAGCATTGTACGAGGCATTTTGTCAATATACTTTAAGACAAAATCTCTTGCAATGTCAAGATCCCTGTTGCCGATTTCCCTCAGCATCCAACCGACGGCTTTATGGATAAGGTTATGAGGATGGTTGAGAAGTATTTCTGCCAGTTGAAGAGTAGTATGAAAATCATTCCTTTTGATAAAATAAAAAGTGCTCATTATTGAAATCCTCTGATCCCAGAGATTGTTGGCATGAGCTAGCTCGAACAGTAAATCTCTGTTTTTGTCAAACAGCCATGCACCCAAAATTTGAAAAGCAGAACTATCCACGAGATCCCAATTATTCACACCAGCTTTGTTTTTCAGGTAAAAGCCTACCCACTTTTCTTTTTCAATAATGGACTTTGATTTTTCATATTTCAGCACAAGCATAAAAATACTCGTCAATCTCACTTCATGAAAAGGAGAATGAATCAGTTTCTGAAGTTCTGATGCATTGATATCTTTCCAATAGGTCTTGGCAATTTTTCGTTGAAAAGGGACTGTTACGCCCAAAAACAAATCACCTTCAGCATATTGTCCTTTTCCTGTTTTGAAAAAATGAGGGAAAAATTCAGCCTTTTCAGGTAAGGCAACTTCTTTTAAGTCCGATACAATTTGTGCTGTGAGTTTCATCGAGGTTTTTAAAGATTTTCACACTAATATCAAATCAGGGATTGAAGTTAAGGTATATATTTCGCAAAAAGGTGGAGATTGGTTGAGTTTCGATGGATTAATAGCTAATTGTTAAACGTTAAAGTGGGTTAGATAAAGGGTTTGAGGTTAAAGAGTTTAAAGTGTTAATGTTTGTTTCGAAGAATTCTAGGGCGTTAATCGTTAAGGGGCCAAAATTCTCTTTGCGTTCCATAGCGACCATTGTGGCAAAACACTTAATAGCATCTTGGCTCCGAAAGTATTTGGGAAGAATTATTTACCAGATATTTGACTTGATACTAGTAGCTACACATAATTCAATATGTCTATCCGCTTGATTGCACGTAGCCAATCAATAGAATGTTTGATAAATGATTAGAGGTTCTATTGACAGTTGACAGTTGTCTGTTGAGAATCCGCAACACATAGTGCCTCTTCTGAGCCAACGTGCAACATTGCGGATACTCATATAATTCAATGTCGTTTAGTTAAGATACAAGACCTGCCAGATTTAAATCTTTTATTGGTCTTCCCTGCCGAATAAGAGACATATTCTGATTTAATAGAAAACCTGGCAGATCTTATCTAAAAGGCATGATACATTATTATATATTCATCATTTTCAAACTGTCTACAGTCATCTGACCACAGCAGCTAGAAATGTACGTCAAACAATGTTGCAAATGGCTACTAGTATGAAAAGGGATATCCAATTAAACGAAGAATCAAAACCTGGCACTAGACACTATTGTGTAAACCAAATTCAGGAAAGATCACTAGAGCAACCGTTGACTATCGTCCATAGACCGTCGTCTATATCATTTCCCCTGAAAACAGCGCGGATTTAAATATTTTAATAGCAATGGATAAGAGTATAATCCCAAAGATCCTTCTCAATACATCCAAACCGGTTTTTCCCAATTTCCTTTCAAGCCATGTTGTGCTTTTTAGTACTACATAGACAATGATTAAGTTTATGACGATTCCAATTCCGATGTTGATTTGAGCAAACTCAGCTTTCAATGTCAAAATAGTCGTAAGTGTACCTGCACCCGCGATCAAAGGGAAAGCGATTGGTACAATAGACGCACCACCACTTGCGTCTGGATCAGGTTTAAAGAGTTCGATTCCAAGGATCATCTCAGCACCCAAGGCAAAAATGATCAAAGCTCCCGCTATTGCAAAGTCTTCAACCCCAATCCCGAAAAGATTGAGGATGGATTTGCCGAGAAACAAAAACAGAATCATTAATAACCCAGCTGCTAGCGTAGCTTTTTCGGACTCGATATGTCCAACCTTTTTTCTCAGATTGATCACTATGGGAATAGAGCCCAAGATATCAATGACCGAAAATAGGATCAAGGTGACCGAAAGTATTTCTTTGAAATCGAACATTGCTGATTTAATATTGCTTTATAAATGAAATCAATTTTTCAAATTCCGCTTCAGTGATCGCTGGGAAGTTGGCGATTCTGAAACTAGTTGGCTTCAAAGGACCATAACCACCGCCCATTTGCATCCCTTCTTTTTCAGCAGCTTTTTTGACAGAAGTGATGAACTCCTCTGATCCTGATATCGCCAAAACCGTCGAGCTTCTGCTTTCTTCATTCTCTACCAAAAGCTTCATTTTGCTCGTCATGGCAACAGTATATTCCAACTTCTGCATACGCTCTTTGGTGATTTGATCTATGTGCTGGATTTCTGGCATGTCTTTCAACACCCTGTTCAACAAATATATTCCTAAAACATTGGGCGTATAGTGAGTTTGGTAATTGTCCGCATTTTCCAACATAAAATTCATGCTGTTGTATCTGCCTCTTTCACCTTTGTCTTTTGCTTTCTCAATAGCCTTCGGTGAAACGATCAATACACCAAGTCCTGCTGGCAAGCCAAAGCATTTTTGAACAGATGCATACCATATATCAGCCAGGCCGAAATCCAGTTCAATTCCACCCATGGAAGAAGTTGTATCGACTGCAATCATCTTTTCGGGAAACTTCTCCGCTATTGCAGCTATCGTTTCATTTTTTACCTGAGTGGCGTTTGATGTTTCATTTTGGGTAATTGCAATTACATCAAAATCATTATCTATTTGCAGATTTTCTACATCGATGATGTCATTTGCGCTGATCTTTAATGATTCTGTTTTTGTATTAATGTGCTTTGCATATTCAAACCACTTTTTTCCAAATGAACCTGAGAATATATGATAACTCGCTCCTTGAACGATAGATTGGGTGATGATTTCCCAGTTTTCAGTCGCCGAAGAAGTGAATAGCAATTTATAATCAGCAGGAACATGAAGTTTTTCCTGCATCAAAGTCTCCGTTTCTTTATATAGATTCATAAAGGCAGCACCTCTATGGCTTGCACTTAGAATTCCTGATTCATAAGCATCTTGCAAGTATTTTGGCAATGCTTCATAGACCTTGGAAGGTCCAGGTGAAAATGTAGTCGTCATGATGATAGGTTAGGTTGTGAGAAAGTATTGCAATCCAAGTTCGTATCCTCTAAGTCCAAGTCCGGAGATCATTCCTACACACTCTTTTGTGATGATACTTTTATGTCTAAACTCCTCCCTTTTGTAGATATTGGAGATATGGACTTCCAAGACAGGAGTATTGACTCCAGCGATGGCATCTGAAATCGCAACAGAAGTGTGGGTATATCCGCCAGCATTAAGTAGGATAGCATCACATTCAAAACCCACTTCATGGATTTTGTTGATGATTTCTCCTTCTACATTGCTTTGGAAATAACTCAATTCTAACTCAGAATATTTGCTTTTAAGCGTAAGGAAGTAATCCTCAAAAGATTGGTTTCCATAGATTTCCGGCTCTCTTTTTCCGAGAAGATTGAGATTTGGACCGTTGATAATGATAATTTTCAAAATAGCGAATGGTTAGTGGTTTGTATTATTGGGCAAAGTTATTTGATTAATAAGAGATAACATAAATAAAGGAGAATTAAACTTTGTGAGTAGGGGGGGGTTATTGGGGGAATGGTTATCGGTTAATGAGTTATTAGGGGACTAGTGATTGGGTTATCAGGTGATGGGTTATTGGTTGTTGTTGGATTAGTTATTAGGGGATTTGTTAGTGGTGGGGTTGAATAACAAGCTTAAAAGCCTTCGATCGTAGCGTAAATAAATGAACTAATTGATTGATTAGATGGGATTCTTGGTTAAATAAGATGTTTTTATCATTTTTAGTCAATAAAGAAGCGAAGCATGAAATTCAATAAATCTGGAATTACTTTTAAAATACTCTTGATTCAAACTTTGGTATTTGTAATAGGGATGTATGTATTTGGTTATTTTAGAAGTGATGGTGATCCAAACTCCTTAAAGTCCCTTTCAGGAATTTTGGTTAGCTCTTTGGTTTTCCTTGGATTTATGTGCTGGACTTATGGATTGAATCCGTTTAAAACCAAAAAGCAAATTGAAAATAGTAAAGAATAAAAAGCGGATTTTTATCTTCAAACATGGCAATAAAATTAAGAATTCGAGTTTGGATAAATTTTCCGAAGAGTTTCTCCTCGTTAGAAGCTACGTTTTTGAAAAAGGGAAATTAATTTTTTGAATAAAAAAAAGGTTGAAGATTTTCAAATATACCCTATAGTTGGTATTTTTTCTTTAATGGGGAATTGGTAGGTTTGATGATTGAGAGATAACCCTATAAAATTTCAGAGTATATCATTCGCTGATTTTCTTATTTTGAAGATTGCTAAGCGAAAGTTGTTTTGGGGATGTTGGAGTTATAGCGCATTTAAATAAAGACACTCCTTGAGACAAGTTACAAGCATATTACTCATTGCATTTTTGATTTTCTCATGTAATACGACAGAGGTAAATCAAGAGGAAAAATTCATTAATGATGTTCTATTTTCCATAATCACGGACAATCCAGACATTTTTACATCTAACTGTAAACTTTTAAATAAAATGAGTAATCGATTTATGCCTCCCTCAATTAATTATGGAAATGATTCGACATTTATCGAAACAATCAAAGAGTTTATTGAAGAAGAAGAATTTGATGAATTGCTAAGACAAAAACGAAATATTGAAAAATACGAATTCATTACAGAACAATTTAAAAATAAGTACGAGATAATAAGCGAAGCTAAGATTGATTCCCTAATAAATAGAACCAACACAAATAAAAATTTGGATTATTGGACAGAGTTTCAAAATGAGATTGGATGTTTACAGATTTTTTCCAGACCAATTATTTCCGCAGATAAAAAAACTGCAATAATTAGACACATGGGATTAAGTGGACCTCATGCAGCCGGTGGTTTTATCATTATTTTTCAACTGCAAAATGGAAAATGGACTATTATAGAGGACATTGAATCATGGATAAGCTAAGGAAAATAAAAACGCGCTATAACATTTAGCCCACTAGCCAAAAGTCCATGCAAAAAAGCCCTGATTGATGTAAAATCTATCTGGGCTTTTTGTTAGTGGCTGTTGACTGACAACCGGAGGGTGAAGTGTTTGCTAGGTGTATTAGTACTCTTTTTATGTGTTTAATTATTTTTCATTAGTTATGATTTCTACTAATATTTGACCAATCCCTGTGGAATAGGCATAATAACCCTTACCCATAATTGGGGTATTCTGCTTTAGAGATGTCTTGGACCCAACCATTGTTTTCTTAGATCCTGAATACATGTCAGGAAGGGGCTGGATTTGGTTTGCAAGGTTTTTGTTTTTTATATTAACATTGAAAATTGGTTCAACCTTAGGTAAATTAGAATCTAAGCGTATTAAAAGCATAATAAGCCCCTGATGCATCGGAGCTGGCAGAGTGAGGCGACAGTCTCACGCATAGCTTTTCTCGATTTTCGGGAGATTAGTGGGAAAGTGAGTGGGGAATCCCATGCCTGACCCTATTAGCAGTAAGCAGTGAGCGACACTTCAACAGAGAGAAATCTGTATGTAACAAGGCCGTTTTCATTATCAATTTTTTACCTTTGACGAAATGGATATTGAACAATCAAAATATACTGACTTAATAAGCCAAATTGGTGGACTTCTTCAAAAAGGGAGAGAGCAAGTTGCCAAATCTGTAAACATAATTTTAGTTCAGACTTATTGGTATATAGGCAGGCACATTGTTGAATTTGAGCAGGGTGGTAAAGAAAAAGCTGAGTATGGGACTTTTCTCTTTGAACAACTTTCCAAAGACTTGACACGGCTTTACGGAAAGGGATTTAGCAGGTCTAACCTATTGTATATGAGGAAACTGTATTTGAATTTCCCAAAGAGTGAGACACTGTCTAACGTATTGAGTTGGAGCCATTATTTTGAGATTTTGCGTTCCGACAATGAACTTGAAATCAACTTCTACGTCAAACAAGCCGAGAAAGAAAATTGGAGTGTAAGAGAACTTAAACGCCAAATAAAAAGTATGCTGTTTCATCGCTTGGCATTGAGTAAAGACAAGAAAGGAGTATTGGAACTTTCAGAACAGGGACAAGAAATTCAAAAGGCAGACGATATTCTTAAAGACCCTTACGTTTTGGAGTTCTTGAATATCCCAGAAAGCCATCAATTTTTAGAAAGCGAGTTGGAAGAAAAACTGATTTCAAATCTTCAACACTTCTTATTGGAACTTGGTAAAGGCTTTACGTTTGAAAAAAGACAATACCGAATTTCAATCAGTGGAAAGCACTTTTTTGTTGACTTGGTTTTCTATCACCGTATATTAAAATGCTTTGTGCTGATTGACTTGAAACGTGGAGAAGTAACACATCAAGATGTCGGACAGATGAACTTGTATCTGAATTATTTTAAGAAAGAAGTTAGCACCGAGGGTGACAACGAACCAATCGGAATAGTTTTAGGAGCAGCTAAAGACCATGTTTTGGTAGAGTATGCGACTGAGAGTATTAGTAACCAGCTTTTTATAAGCAAATATCAACTTTATTTACCAGACAAAAAACAACTTGAGAACGAGCTAAACAAACTCTTAGACGAAGATGATAGTCCTGGCAGCCGCTAACATTTAGCCTACTAGCCAAAAGCTCTTCGTACCGACCCCTATAGGTAAGCCATGATTGATGTGAAAATCTACCATGGTTCCGAAATTCTTCGAATTAAGTGGCTGCTGCTTACCGCGGCGTACATCCGCAGGGTGAAGGGTTTGCTAGGTGGAATAGTATGCTGATTGGTGGGTTTTGAGAAGTGTTTTTTTAGTTTTTGGTTGTATTTAGGGAATTATGCTATTAGTTGGGCATGGCATCCCCACCATTGCTTTGGGATTTAATTTTTCAGCATGTCTTGGATCCAACCCTTGATTTCTTAGATCCTGTAAGTGGATCAAAAAGGTGCGGGATTTGGTTTGAAAGGTTTTGGTCTTTTAGCAGACCTATCCCTTGTATCAAAGATGATCCACATTCAAGATTGGGATTGTGTTGTTTTAGTTTTTGATCTTCTTCTGGCTTACTGGCTCTGGATATGAATTCCAACGGGTCCAAATCAAGCTAATCGATAATGGTGTCGATTACCCTGACGGGATTAAAGGAAGGTATTGCATCTTCCATACTTGAAAAAGTTAGTTGGAATCGGTCTTTTCCTTGGATGTTGTTCATAGAAATAAGTTGATTTTCTTAAAACTAGTATCACTAAATTCACTAATTTTAGAGGGATTCCCACAATTCGGCGGGCCAGGTGTGAAATAGTTGAACTAAGAAAATGTAGAGACTTATTTCACAGTCTGACGTTGTGCAACATTTAACCAAATCAACAAAACCTGAACAAAATGGAATTAATTGCAGGTAACTATTATGAAAACATAAAATGTGAAAACTTTAATGACAAGGAAACAGGTAGAATTAGAGTAAGACCTTTAAGTGGACAAAACTTACCTACAAACTTGGTAATTGAATGTAGTAAAAGCGAAAGAGAATTACATCCAATCGGAACTAAATTCATAACGAAAAATGTAAAAGTTTGCCAAAAACCAGATGGACGAATTTACTTGCGAGCTAAAGACCAATTCATTAAAAAAATTGGTTAAGTCATTAAAGAATTGTGACTAAAATAAAATACGAAATTGAAGGAGGAAGTGGTTTTAGGATTTTCCATCCATTCGCAAAGCTGGAACAGAAAAAAAAACAAACACATATGAAACAGACACTTTTAATTTTAACACTTTTACTTTCTTTAAATACTTTCGGACAAACGGGTCAGAAAAATTTTATTGACCAAAATTATATTGAAGTGAATGGGACTTCTGAAATTGAAGTTTCACCTGACAAGATTATCATAAATATCATTATCAATGAAAAGGATCATAAAGGTAAAACTGTAAATGACGTAGAAAAACTTATGGTTGATAAATTGAAGGCCTTATGAATTGATATTCAAAAGCAATTATCCATTTGAGATTTTGTGAGTAACTTAAAGAATAATTGGATACTCAGAAATGAAATTCAGTCAATCAAACAATATGAATTATTAGTGAAAGATGCGGAAACGGTCAGTAAAGTTTTTAAAGAACTTAATAGTCTTGGAATTTCTTCCTTTTCAATTGACAGATTAGAAAATAGTGAAATAGAAAAATACAAAAGAGAGGCAAAGTCCAAAGCAATAAAACAAGCAAAAGAGAATGCGGAAACTTTGGTTCAAGCCATTGGACAAGAATTAGGAAGAGCATTATTAATTAGTGAAGAAAATTACCCTCAAAACATAACAGGAATGCTGCAGGGAAGAGTAGCAGGAATAAGAATAAGAGGAGCTTCATCTTTATCCTCGAATTGGGAAACAACACCTGAAATTGAATTCGAAAAGATTAAAATTGAATATCAAGTAAAAGTGCTATTTGAATTAAAATGAAAGCACGAAATGCTAACATCACCTTGGAAATAGCCGGCGGTACGTGTAAATATGAAAATTCATTATCATTAATTAAGTTAGGAGTAAGTATGAAGAAAATGGCTCCGAATGCCTGCCTGAAGTCAGACATGCCCGAAGATTTCAAGCTGAATCAACTTATAACTCACTTAAGTAATATGAAGCACATATTTTTGGTATTCTTATTTTTGATAATTGTAGCATGTTCTTCAAAGCCAGAAGATAGGGATAAACAAATTTTAGATCAAACAGTAGAAGACCTTGCGATAATAGAGGAGGAAGAAGATATCCAAGAGATACTAAAAGGAGAGAGGATTGATGGGCCAGCTAATTTGAGAGATAAAGAAAATGGGAAGATAATCCTTTCTTTTGATGATAATGTTTTGATAGAAACTAGCCCAAGTCAAGGTGATTGGTTAAAAATTGGATTTTTTGTTCAAATTGCCTCAGATGAAAGCCCAATGATTAAATTATTTCCAGAAGATCAGCTGAAAGCACCTGATGGATCTTACATTGGTAGAGTAAAAGATACACTTGAAGTTTGGAGAATTCATGAAAACGTAGGCTTGATTGAAGGCTATACTCACATTGGCAACATAAAGCAAAATTCGATTCCTGAAACTGCACTAGAAAATGCTCTCAAAAGAAGTGATTTCACTAAATCGTCATTGGATAATTACATAGAATCCTTTGGATTTATTGAGTATAAATTGAATCAAGAATTAAATTATAGGCAATTATTCATCTATGAAAGTTATGTCGTAGACCCGTCACCAAGAGATAGAATTACATTAATATTTGATGATTTCGATATGCTAATGGGAATTTTTCATTCTAGAGAGCTCCAATTACCAGAATATGAAACATTCAAACTTATCCGAGGACATTCATTCACATGTATTGCAGATCTGGATAAATCCGAAACACAAAGAATAATCCAAGAACGCATTAAATTTTACAATTCAATTGATTAAAATAGAAATGTCTTTTGAAGGTAAATCTAATTGACAACTTTTTTTGAATGTTATTAACTTTAAAAAATGATAGTAAACGGACGAGATGAATGATAAAATGATCGTTGATTTAAAAAAATCGTATCTTTAAGAAAGATTAAAAAAATGGAAACTATTAGGATCGATATTTTGAACCCAAAGGCTAAAGCCCTATAAAAGACTTGACTAATTTCAATTTTTTCATCATATTTAGATCTTTGTCTCAATGAATAGGAAACCTATGGAAATCAATAAATTCGGTATGACTTTTAAAAAGCTTTTGTATCAAGCATTCATATTTTTCTTAATGATGATAGTTTTGGAGCTTTTTTGGCTCTCCGAAAATCCTGACTTGTTGAAAATATTAACGGGAGTTTCTGTTGGATCTATTATTTATCTCGCTTTTATGTGCTGGATGTATGAGGTGAATCCATTTAAAAAGAAACTAAACCACAACAAAAAATAGATCCATGATGACTTTTAAGAATCTATCGATACAGGCGCTTTCCGTAGTTTTTATTTTTATAGTAGTTCAATACCTTTGGCTTGGTGAGTATATCACTTTTACCAAGGCATTACTCTCTGGGATTGTTTTTTTTGCATTTTACTTTCTATACTTAGTCTGGCTACACGAGGTTGATGTTTCAGTTAGGTTAAATACCATATATTCGATATTTTCAAAAAACAAAAAGCTTAAAATATCAAGCAGATGAAAAAGGAATTAATATCAGAACTTTTTGACAAATTTGAAAGTGCTTGTCATGATCTTGATGGACTTGAATGCTGGAGTGGACGTGAATTACAAGAAATTTTAGGCTATTCTGATTGGCGCAATTTCACAAATACCATACAGAAAGCTGTTAAATCTTGCGAGAACTCTGGAGAGAAAGAATCAGATCATTTCGTTGGAGTCAACAAAATGATAGAAATTGGAAAGGGAGGGCAAAGAGAAGTACAAGACGTAGCCTTAACAAGGTACGCATGCTATCTTGTAGCCCAAAATGGCGATGCCTCTAAACCTGAAATTGCTTTTGCACAAACATATTTTGCTGTTCAGACGAGAAAGCAAGAACTAATTGAGCAAAGACTTTTGGATATTACAAGAGTAAATGCTCGGGAAAAACTTTCAAAGTCAGAGAAAAAATTATCGGGTATCATTTACGAGAGGGGTGTGGATAACAAAAGCTTCGCATTAATACGTTCAAAGGGAGATCAAGCACTCTATGGAGGAAAGTCCACACAATTCATGAAAAGTAAATTAGGAGTGCCAACAAATAGACCTCTTGCAGATTTCCTTCCAACATTAATGATAAAAGCTAAAGATTTTGCTGCAGAATTAACAAGTCATAATGTAGTTGACAAAGATTTGTCAGAAGATCATGCTATTAGCCAAGAGCATATTGACAATAATAAAGAAGTCCGAAAAATGCTTCTAAAACGAGGTGTGAAGCCTGAAAATTTACCGCCTTCTGAAGATGTTAAGAAAGTCCAAAGAAGAATTGACAGTACAGAAAAGAAAATATTAAAAGACTTGAAAAAAGATAAGTAAATCCATGATGACTTTTAAGAATCTAACGATACAGGCGCTTTCCGTAGTTTTTATTTTTATAGTAGTTCAATACCTTTGGCTTGGTGAGTATATCACTTTTACCAAGGCATTACTCTCTGGGATTGTTTTTTTTGCATTTTACTTTCTATACTTAGTCTGGCTACACGAGGTTGATGTTTCAGTTAGGTTAAATACCATATATTCGATAGTTTCAAAAAATAAAAAGCTCAAAATTTTACTAGGGGGCTTTGTTTATTTCTTGGTTTTCGGACTATTGTGCATTTATATTGGTGGTGATTCATTAAAACAGACTTTGCTTAAAAGTGGAATAACAACTTTGTTTTATATGATTTTCATGAGTTTTACTTTTTGGAAAAATAAATCTAAAGTGATAAAGCAGTAGCCTGGAAGGATTGCCAATTAATTTCTTGTTAAACAAATTGATTCACATATTTTTAGGGTCAATGAAAATCCTCTTACAATCAAATATTTAAGTAAAAAATTGTATTTTTGAATAAATTCTCGAATTATGGATTTACAAACTAGAAAACTTAAGTTAATAACTTATTTGGCTCAAATTAAGGACGAAGTGTTTTTAGATAAATTAGAAAGTTATATCCTGAAACAAGAAGTTGAAGGTAATTCCGTCTTGAAATCATTTACTTTTGAAGAGTTTATTAATAGGATTGAAAAGTCAGAATTGGATTTTGAAAACGGAAATTTTAAAAGTCAAGATGATTTAGAGAAAATATCTACAAATTGGTAGGGATGAAAATAGTTTGGACTGATTTTGCAATCAGAAATTTAAAGGACATTTTTGACTGTTATTCTACTAGAGTTAATAAAAAGGTTGCCCATAAAATTAGACTTCAAATTCTTAAATCTTCCAGACAACTCAAATACAATCCTAATTCTGGATCAATAGACCCCAACCTTATTAGCTTAAATAAAAATCACAGATATTTAATAAGCGGATATTATAAATTGATTTACAGGGTGGTAGAGGATAAAGTTGTTATAAATGATGTTTTTGACACAAGACAAGACCCATCAAAAATGATTGACGAAAAACGAAAAACTAAATAATTTCTTAACTCAAATTCAGTGATTTTCTGATTCGAAGATTAACCTCGGTTTAGCGTCATAGATATTACGCAAGTGACAGCTAACCATCCTAAGCAAACTCAAATATGTCCACTTGGACTTCCTATCTCAAGCAATTTCAGCACTATCTCAAACTCGAAAGGTCTTTGAGCAAAAACTCCATTTTGGCATATCAACAGGATATGGAGAAGTTGATTCGCTATATGGAAAATAACTTTCCGTTGGTGAATCCGCTCCATGTGCAGCTAGAGCATCTTCGCTATTTTGTCAATGGACTTGCTGATCTTGAAATTTCCGAATACACCCAAGCAAGAATCATCTCTGGAATCAAAGCGTTTTATAAATTTTTGATGTATGAAGATTTGATTCACGAAGATCCAGCTCAATTGCTCGAAGCGCCAAAGCTTGGAAGAAAATTGCCAGATACGTTGAGCTATCATGAAATCAGTCAGATTTTGGATGGCATTGAGCTGGGACTTCCAGAAGGCCACAGGAATAGAGCTATGTTGGAGATTTTGTACTGCAGCGGTTTACGAGTTTCCGAATTGACAGATCTCAAAATTGGGAATGTGTATGCCGATATTGGTTTTTTGCGGGTGATTGGAAAAGGAAACAAAGAGCGGCTGGTTCCTGTAGGCAGGGATGCCTTGAAGTACTTGAAAATTTATTTGGAGCAGTTTCGTGTTCACCAATCCATAGCCAAAGGACATGAAGAATTTGTATTTCTGAATCGAAGAGGGAAGAAATTGACCAGAGTGATGATTTTTTTGATCATCAAAAAACAAGTGGAGGCTATAGGTTTGAAGAAAAATGTAAGTCCGCACACTTTTCGTCACAGCTTTGCAACGCATCTGATAGAAGGCGGCGCCGATCTAAGGGCTGTGCAGGAAATGTTGGGACATGAAAGCATCACCACTACAGAAATCTATACCCATCTTGACCGTGATTATTTGAGGCAAGTGCTGAATGAATTTCATCCAAAAAAATAGACTAAAACTCAAATTTCACCCCAATACTTGGTTGGATCAATTGGAAAGCGGTGTTCCTTGGGCTTAAAGTGACATTTCCTTGATCATTGTAGCTAGCGTCATTTTTTGTCAGGATATTCATATTTCCAGTTTGGACATAATTTACTTTCAATTCAATAAATGTATCATTTCCTTTTCCTAAAGGAATCATCAGTCCACCTCCAAGCTGATAGATTGTTGCCCAATCATAAACTTCAGTCCCTGAAGAAATGGGTTCCGAAATTCTGTTTTCCCTAACTCTGGATCTTGTGTAAGTATGAATCCCTCCAAAATGACCTTCTACAAAGGGCCTTACCAAGAAACTTGTCACAGGCATTACTCTCACTACTCCAGTAAGATTGACGGCATTGTTGTTTCTTCTGATCCGGAAACTTTGTTCTGTGCCATTGATGATATTGCTGCTTCGGGTCATTTCTGTCCCATATCTTCCATAGCCAAGTTCACCACCGACGAAAATTGGAGTTTTAGGGATTTTATATAGACCATTTATACTGATTGAGGGAAAAACAATATTGCCAACCTCAGCATTAAAATCACCAGTTGGAATGCCAGCGTTGAAATTTATTCCTCCGAAGCCTTCCTGAGAAAATGCAGTATGTGATATAGTGAATAAAAGTATTATTCCACAGAGTAAATTCTTCATGCTTATGGTATTTAGAGATGGAAAGTTTTACTTTTTTACGGTAAATAATTAGGAAGGTTAGTTCGTTAGCAATTAATACCTCACTCTGGGGGTGATCCCTCGCATTTATTGGTTTTTTTCTTTGTGAATTTGGTGTTTTTACTTTATGATCCTTGTGGTAAAAATTATAAATACAAAGGAGATCACTAAGTCTCGGATGCACTTTAGTTGCCTTTAGGCGAAACCAAACCTGTCGGTCTTTAGCCGATGGTAGTTTAGTTTACATTACAGGCCCTTTCTTACAAGTAGCCATACAAAATGATATTTTTTTAAATCAATTGATGTACTGATAACTAATCTAGTAATAACCCATAACTATTATCCGCATGAATTTATCGGGAAATCCACCTATTGGTGCCATAGCGGATAATCATATTAATTTAAATGGAATTTAACATTTGCTTCGCAAAAGATTTTTAAAAGCTGTAATTTAGCGGCAGCAATAATCTTCGAGCAGTGTACAAATCCCTTATAAAACCGATTCTTTTTCAGAAAAACCCTGAATCAGCGCATCATTTCACCTTTTCTTTAATCAAAAGCACTTTCAATTTGCCGGTTGTTAAGCAGTTTGTCAAAGCGCAATTTTCCTTCAAAGCTCCAAATTTGGAAAGGGAGGTTTTTGGATTGAAATTCAAAAATCCAGTCGGTTTGGCAGCTGGATTTGATAAGGATGCCAAGTTGATAGATGAAATGGCCATGTTAGGTTTTGGATTTATAGAAATCGGCACTTTGACCCCAAAGCCTCAAGAGGGCAATCCACAGCCAAGGCTGTTCAGGCTTCCGGAGGATGAAGCTTTGATCAATAGAATGGGCTTCAATAATGGCGGAGTAAAGGAAGCTGTGGAGCGCTTGAAGAAAAGAAAATCTGATGTGATAATAGGTGGCAACATTGGAAAAAATAAGCTGACGCCAAACGAAAATGCGGTAGATGATTATTTGATCTGTTTGGAAGCATTGCATCCTTATGTGGATTATTTTGTAGTGAATGTAAGTTCTCCAAACACTCCTAATCTGAGGGATTTGCAAGAAAAGGAGCCTTTAAAGAAATTATTGCTTGCTGTCAAAGAAGCTAATGACAAAAAAGACTTTCCAAAACCAATCTTGCTAAAAATCGCTCCTGATCTTACAGATGGACAATTGGACGATATTGTAGAGATCGTACAAGAGACAAAGATAGCTGGAGTCATAGCTACAAATACCACCATAGATAGGAGTAAACTGAAAACAGATCCTTCATTAGTAGCATCCATAGGTGCAGGTGGGGTTAGTGGCAAAGTTTTGGCTAAGAGAAGTACTGAGGTAATCAAATATTTGTCCCAAAAGTCAAACAAGTCTTTTCCAATAATTGGCGTTGGTGGCATCATCACAGCAGCGGATGCGATCGAAAAACTTGAAGCGGGAGCAAGTTTGGTTCAGGTATATTCGGGGATGATTTATGAAGGGCCAAGTATGATCAAGAAAATCAAAAAGGGACTTTCGTCACATTTCCGAGATCAATAAATTAGAATTCTGTATATTTCGATTTAATCATTTTCATTAATAGATTGACAAGTTCAAAATATGGCGTCATCGACCCCCAAAACAAATACTTTTAGAAAGAAAAATGAAGCTAGGGAAAAAGCTGGAGCAAAGCCTGCCAGAAAGTTTTCCTTTGAATTCATGAAAGATAAAAAGATTCCCATCACTATCGGTATAGTGATGATTGTCTTTGGTTTGGTAATGTTTTTTGCTTTTACAAGCTATTTGTTTACCGGAGAAGCCGATCAGAGCACGCTGACTGAATTGGACGCTGGTGTTAGGGAAAATGCCACCCAAACAAAAAATTGGCAGGGTTATTTTGGTGCATATCTTGCCGAATTGTTTATCAAAAGATGGTTTGGAATAGCAGCATTTCTTTTGCCACCATTCTTGATATTACTCGGAGTAAGGCTGACATTTAAGTATACGATTTTTTCACTTACGCGATACAGTATTTTTGCATTGTTTTTCACCTTTTGGATAGGTTTGCTGACTGGATATATCGTACAGTTGACTGAAGGATATTCTGCTTTCAATAACCTTAGTGGAGGTTTTGGCTATGAATTGGGTAAGTTGGGAAATGATTTTCTTGGATGGGGTACCATTGCCTTGGTGGCAGGTGCATTGCTGATTTTTGTCGTTTTCTTTTTTAATATAGATCAGCTAAACTGGTTTTCGAATGGACAAGCTGATTCAGGAGATAGTGATAAAAGTGATAATGAGGCAATCAAAAATGCCAAACATAGCATTGATGCCGATGAAGAAGAATTTATTGATGATCTTGATGAAGATTTGATTTCTCAAGAGGAAGAGACGGATATCAATGATAAGTTCAAGGCGATGTATGGATCAGTAGACTTAACTGAAGAAGATGAAGCGCTAGAAAATGATATTCTTGATGATGGGAGTTCTTGGACTATCAATAAAGATGCAAAAGAAGATAAGAAAACAGCACCTGAGCTTGATTTCAAGATAGAGGGTGCAGAAGATTTACCAGACGAATCAGAATTGGAATTGGTTGAGCCACTGGAGAAACGGTTTTCCGTAGCCACTGCTGGGGAGGAAAAAACGGCAGAAGAAGTCTCGAATTTAGATCCTTATGATCCGACTTTGGATTTACCATCCTACCAATACCCAATACTTGACCTTTTGAATGAATATGATGTCAAAAAAGTCACTGTATCTCGTCAAGAACTTGAGGAAAACAAAAACAAGATTGTAGAGACTCTTGTGAATTTCAAAATCGGAATCCAAGAAATAAAAGCTACAATAGGGCCGACAGTAACTTTGTATGAAATCGTTCCGGATCCGGGAGTGAAAATTTCGAAGATCAAAAACTTGGAGGATGATATTGCATTGAGTTTGGCGGCATTGGGAATTAGGATTATTGCCCCGATTCCTGGGAAAGGAACAATCGGGATTGAAGTTCCGAATAAAAACAGAGAGTTGGTACCGGCTAGGGCCGTGTTGGGGACAGAGAAGTTTATGCATAGCGACAAAGACTTGCCTGTTGCCCTTGGAAAGACGATTTCCAATGAAGTATTTGTGATGGACTTGGCGAAAATGCCTCACTTACTAATGGCCGGAGCTACCGGACAAGGAAAGTCCGTAGGTTTAAATATGATTTTGGCCTCTTTGGTCTATAAAAAGCACCCGTCACAACTCAAATTTGTTTTGGTGGATCCGAAAAAAGTTGAGTTAACACTATTCAACAAAATTGAGAGACATTTCTTAGCGAAGCTTCCGGGAGCAGAGGAGGCGATTATCACAGATACCAAGAAAGTAATTTATACCTTAAATTCACTTTGTATTGAAATGGACAATCGCTACGATTTGTTGAAAGATGCAGGTTGTAGAAATTTGAAAGAGTACAATGCGAAATTTGTAGCCAGAAAACTTAATCCTGAAAAAGGTCATAAGTTCATGCCTTATATCGTCTTGGTTATAGATGAGTTGGCAGATTTGATGATGACTGCGGGCAAGGAAATTGAAGCGCCTATTGCGAGATTGGCGCAATTGGCAAGGGCTATCGGGATTCACTTGGTAGTAGCAACACAAAGACCATCGGTCAATGTAATTACAGGTATCATTAAGGCAAACTTCCCAGCAAGGCTTTCATTCAGGGTTACATCCAAAATTGACAGTAGGACGATCCTCGATGCAGGAGGAGCAGATCAATTGATCGGTATGGGTGATATGCTGCTTTCCACGGGTTCAGAAATGACCAGGTTGCAATGTGCATTTTTGGATACCCCTGAAGTAGATGCGATTTGTGATTGGATTGGAGAGCAAAAAGGCTATCCTGATGCATATTTACTTCCAGAGTTTGTAGGTGAAGATGGTGACGGTAGTAATTTGGATGTAGATCTGTCGGATAGAGATCCACTTTTCGACGATGCAGCCAGGTTGATCGTGATGCATCAGCAAGGAAGTACATCATTGATTCAGAGAAAATTGAAACTTGGGTATAATAGAGCTGGTAGGATAATCGATCAATTGGAAGCTGCAGGAGTTGTTGGGGCTTTTGAAGGAAGTAAAGCAAGAGAAGTTCTAATCCAAGATGAGGCAAGTTTGGAACGGTTGTTGAGTAGCTTATAAAACCTAAACATTAGGTTCAAATAAGAGAATTAGACAATGTCATGTTAAAAAAAATAATAGTAGTTATACTGCTGGTTTCTGGGATTTCTTGGACATCATCAGCACAAAAAGATTCAAACGCCAAAGCAATACTAGACGCAGTCAGCGAGAAGTATCTAGCGCTGGAGGGGTTGAAGGCCACATTTGAATATTCATTTGGGATGGTAGGGGAGTCATCTCCACAGAGCCAGACAGGAGAAATTGCAATTAAAGGAGATAAATACCATCTTGTGTTACCTGATCAAGGTCAGGAGATTTTCAACAATGGCAAAACGATTTGGACATTTATCAATTCTGGAAATTATAAAGAGGTAACCATCAATTCTGCAGGTGAAATGGATGATGAACTAAAGCCTTCATCAGTTTATACCATTTACAAAAAAGGGTATAACTACAAATTACTTGGCGAGAAGACAGTCAATGGACAAATAGTTCAAGAAGTTGAGTTGACAGCAGAAAAATCAGGACAACCTTTCAAAAAAGTGACGCTATTTGTTGACAAAAACAAAAAAGACTTAGTAGGTTGGGAAATACTTGATGATCAAGGAGGGAAATTGAAATATCAATTTAAATCTGTGGATACTAAAGTGAAGTTGGCTGATAGTTACTTTGTGTTTGATCCACAGAAACATGGAAAAATAGAAATAATTGACTTGCGCTAAGAAATACACTTAGCGCATTTTTTATTTTTTCTGTTCAAAAATCCCTATTTTTGCCCAAACCCAGCAAAGGCATGAACAAGGCAGAATTATTTCAACAAATTAAGCGTAAATCATCTTTTTTATGTGTTGGATTGGACACTGATCCATCCAAAATACCAAGTAGCCTCCTAAAACTTCAGGATCCGATTTTTGAATTCAACAAGCAGATTATTGATGCTACGGCAGATTTTGCAGTAGCCTACAAGCCAAATATCGCGTTTTATGAAGCACTTGGCCCAAAAGGTTGGGAAAGTCTGCAAAGAACACTCGATTATATTCCCAACGATATTTTTACAATTGCAGATGCAAAAAGAGGGGATATAGGAAATACTTCTGGATTGTATGCAAAGGCATTTTTTGAAACCATGAACTTTGATTCTATTACCGTAGCACCATATATGGGTGTAGATAGTGTGCAACCGTTTTTGGAATTCAAAGACAAGTGGGTAATCCTTTTGGCTTTGACTTCAAATGGTGGAAGTTCAGATTTTCAACTGATAGAATCAAAGTCGGGAAAGCCATTGTTTCATGAAGTTTTGGAAAAAAGCCAAGTTTGGGGAAATGCAGATAATATGATGTATGTAGTAGGTGCTACAAGAGGGGAGCTGATAGCAGAAGTAAGGAAGATTGTTCCCGATCATTTTTTCTTAGTACCCGGAGTAGGTGCACAAGGAGGAAGTCTGAATGAAGTCGCTAAGTATGGAATGAATGCCTCCTGTGGACTTTTGGTCAATTCATCAAGAGGGATAATTTACGCAGGGAAAGGTGATGATTTTGCAGAAAAAGCAAGACAAGAAGCTGAAAAACTCCAGAAAGAGATGGCTGTTTTGTTGGAAGAGTATTGTAAGTAGAAATTTTCAAAAGAGAATTTTTTAGCTTATTTTTAATCAGTTTTAGTGACTGGCATTATTGTTTTACATAAAATTTTTAAAGATGGATTTTCAGGAAAATTTTCTTCAGACGGTATGGAAATACCAGTATTTTGATAAAAATAGTTTAAATACGACAGATGGAAGCGCTTTGTCAATTCTTAAAATTGGCTATCATAATTTTCATGAAGGCCCAGATTTTTTGGAAGCCCAGATTCAAATAGGGGAGATGAAATACTTCGGTCATGTGGAGGTGCACCGCAAGTCTTCCGACTGGAAAAACCACGAACATGATGTCGATCCTAGGTACAATAGTGTAATTCTTCATGTGGTTTGGGAAGATGATAGACCGATATTGAGAAATGATGGGACAGTTATTCCTACTTTGGTTTTGAAGGGAAAAATTTTACTTGATGTCGTCCGGAATTATGAACGTTTGGTGAATGGCAAAGGGGCTTTGATATGTGCTTCGGGACTGGGAGAGATTCCAGATATCATTCGTTTTTCTTCGTTGGAAAAATCATTGGTAGAGCGACTGGAAGGTAAAGCAAAACTAATTTTCAAATTACTAGATGATACCAACAAGGATTGGGAAGAAACCTGCTTCCGTTGGCTAATGTCAGCATTTGGTTTCAAGACAAATAGTGAGACGATGCTCAGGCTTTCAGAAAAAATCCAATTTAAAACCCTGAAAAAGCATAGTGGAAATACGGTCATTATCCAAGCTTTGTTGTTAGGCCAAGCAGGAATGATTCCTAATCAGCAAAGAGATGATTATGGAGATGTGCTCTTTCGGGAATATGATTTTTATCAGAAAAAGTACGGTTTACTACTTCCTGTTTATTTTTCGGAGTGGAAATTTATGGGAGTAAGGCCAGGGAACTTTCCTTCGCTACGACTCGTGCAGCTTGCGGAGATTATTTCCAAAAATCCGAGTCTTTTGTCCACAGTTCTGAATGATGCAAGGAATTTTGGTGAGTTCAAAAAAGTATTTGATATCAAAGTGCCTGAGTATTGGCAGCATCACTATCAAATAAATAAACCAACCATTAAAAGGCTTTCTAGATCACTGAGTGCTCAGACCCTGAATTTGTTGATGATCAATTTTGTAGTTCCTCTATGGTTTGCATATGGAAAATACATTCAAGATAGCAGCTGGCAGGAAAAGTGCTTTGACCTATTGCAGGAAATTGATTCAGAGGAGAATTTCATAATTAGAAAATTTAGAGAGTGCGACTGGAAAGCAAGCAATGCATTCGAATCCCAAGGGATGATTGGGCAGTTTCAGAACTATTGTAACCAGAAAAAGTGCTTGGATTGTAAAATTGGACAAAATCTTCTGAAGCCTATCAGAAAATGATTTTTGCTAAAAACCTCAATTAGCCGTACTTTTGCCATCCAAACGTAAAAGCATAATGGAAAAACCTGTAATAATTTTAGGAGCAAAAGGGATAGCGCACCCTGCATTGGAAATTTTCAATAGCAATAAAGTGGTTGTCTATGGGTTTTTGGATGAGGATGAAAAATTGCATGGTCAAGAAATCAATGTGGTTCCTATTTTGGGAAATCCTGAAGATGAAGGCTTCTTGAAGTTGATTGGGAAAAAGTGCGAAGCATTTGTTGCAGTTGATGACAATAAATACAGGCAGTTTTTGGTTAAAATGCTCAATGATAACCGAAAAGTCCAGCCAGTAAATGCAATACACAACACTGCGTATATATCTACAGATGCGGCCATAGGTCATGGTAATTTCTTCAATGCGAAAGTAAATGTCGGTACGGGTGCGACTATTGGCAGTCATTGTATCTTACATTCTGGAGCTATTGTGGATCATGGTTCCAAACTTGCTGATTTCGTCCAACTTGGAGCCGGAGCGATCCTCAACTCCAATGTGACTGTTGAAGAAGGGGCATTTATAGGTTCTGGAGTAGTGGTAGTATCAGGGATTACTATAGGGAAAAATGCTAGAATAGGAGCAGGTTCGGTAGTGATTTCTGATGTAAAAGCAAATGATACAGTATTTGGAAACCCAGCTGCACCTATCAAAAAGTGAGTTTGAATAATTGGGAGTGGCTTTGATCGAAAGAAGTCAGTGCTTGTGGTGATACGCGATAAATGTTAAACGTCAATCTTTAAAATTCCACAAAAACACTTTAGTCAGTACGTGTTTTGATTAGTGATGACAAGATCAAATTACCTTTAATGTAAGTATTCCCTTTCTTGCAAGTAGCCAAACAAAATAGTTTGTTACCAATCAATAGGTTTACTGATAACAAATCGACTGATAACGGAAAACGATCACCCGAATGATTCTATGTAAAAATTCAACAACAGCTGTCATTTCGGATAATCATAATAACTTATTTCTTACTTAAAAAACCAAAACACCTTGTCGGAAACAAGGCTCTAGTTATGGAAAACAAAGACTACAGTATTTTGCTTTATTACTGCTATGCTGATATCGAG
The DNA here is from genome assembly GCF_022549695.1 of Belliella calami. GTDB lineage: Bacteria > Bacteroidota > Bacteroidia > Cytophagales > Cyclobacteriaceae > Belliella > Belliella calami. Next base: position 354,808 of record NZ_JAKZGS010000003.1, read on the forward strand.
GATACAGAAGCATACAGAGAAGAACATCATTTGTTCTGTATTGAAAACAATATCCGAGGAAGGATAATTATTTCTTCCGAAGGCTTGAATGGAACAGTCTCAGGGCTCAAGGAAGACTGTGAAAAGTACATGGATTACATTCACAGTGATGCCCGATTTGCCAAAACTGAGTTTAAGGTGGAGGATCATGATAATCATGCATTTACCAAAATTCATGTAAGGGTAAAGCCTGAGATAGTTCACAGTAGCTTGAGGCATATTGATCCAAAAGTTAAAACAGGAAAGCATCTAGCACCTGATGAATTCAAGGCTTTGAAAGATCAAGAGGATGTGGTCATTTTGGATGTAAGGTCTAATTACGAACATGAACTTGGTAGATTCAAGAATGCTATTACACTGGATATTGATAATTTCAGGGATTTTCCGGAAAAAGTAAAAGAACTGGGGCACCTCAAAGGAAAGAAAGTCTTGACTTATTGTACCGGTGGAATCAAATGCGAAAAAGCATCAGCCTTTTTGCTGGATCAAGGTTTTGAAGATGTTTACCAACTTCATGGAGGAATCATCAAGTACGGTATAGAAGCTGGAGGGGAAGATTTTGAGGGGAAATGCTACGTCTTTGATAACAGAATAGCCGTAGATATCAACAAGGTAAACCCTACAATTGTATCAGCGTGTCATGTTTGCGGAGAGAAGTGTGATCGAATGGTGAATTGTGCCAACCCAAAGTGCAATGAGCATTTGCCGATCTGTGAAGAATGTGGTTGGGAACTGGAAGGGGCTTGCTCGACCGAGTGTAAGGAACATCCAGAGAAGCGTCCTTATGATGGAACTGGATATTATCAAAAAAACACCAATGGATACAATCCTTACAAAGGACTAATCCGAAAAGAAAAAAAGGATAAAACTAAATTAGAGATACATGACTAAGCGCATTCCTGAATCTGAATTGATCATCAATGCCGATGGGAGTATATATCATCTTAACTTGAAGCCAGAACATCTGGCTTCAACTGTTATAGCTGTAGGTGATCCTGATCGGGTGGAGAAAGTTTCCCAACACTTTGACCATGTGGAATTCAAAACATCCAAGAGAGAGTTTGTGACGCATACAGGCACTTACAAAGGCAAAAGGATTACGGCTATCAGCACAGGGATGGGGACTGATAACATTGAGATTTTCATGACAGAACTTGATGCGCTGGTGAATGTAGACTTGCAAACCCGATTTCCTAAAGAAATACACACTAGCCTCGATATTATCAGAGTTGGCACGTCAGGAAGTATGCAAAGTGATGTCCCGGCAGGTTCACTTTTAGCCTCTGCTTATGGAATTGGTTTAGATACTTTGATGGCTTTTTATAATACAGAATATTCTGATTTGGAGAAAGAAGTAGCGCAAACTGTTCAAAAGACTTTGAATTTACCATTTGTTCCTTATTGTATTGAAGGCTCAAAAGTGCTTTTGGAAAAGATTGGAGTAGGATTGATTAAAGGAAATACAGCAACTTGTCCGGGTTTTTTTGGCCCACAGGGAAGAGAAGTGAGGGTGAAGCCAGCTATTCCAGATATTATTGAAAAGTTGTCATCGATTGATTTAGAAGGTTTTAAGATCACTAATTTTGAAATGGAAACCTCAGGTTATTATGCAATGGGTAGATTACTTGGTCATGAAGTGTTAAGCCTTAATGCAATAGTGGCAAATAGAATTACGCAAGAGTTTGCTTCAAACTCATATGATATTGTGGATGATTTGATTAAACATACATTGGATAAGATTGCTGATCAATGATTTGTATTAATTTCGTCAAATCGAAAAATAAATTCAAATCCAGGAATTTCAATTTTGCTATGCCAACACTCTTGTGGGATACATTTCATTGGTAATTTTGATTTGATCCCAGTCGCTGTATTCAATTGTTTTTATCAAGTTTATAAGTTTCTCTGCACATTCTTGTTTACAAATGTAGATTCCAAAGACCTCTTCATTTTTGTTAATTAGAAAAATTCTATTGCTACCAAAGATGCTGCATAAGCTCTTCCAATTTGAAAGAATTAACAATTCATCTTTATTTTTCATTGTTTGAACGATCTTGAAAGAGCCAAAAGAGCATTTGATTTCCATTACAATTTTTTTTAGGTTCAGATCAAAGGTAGTCCGAATGGAAGCTTCATTCAATACGTACAAACACCTATTTTTTGAACTTTGAATAACAAAAAGTGCAATATGGTGTTTTATCAAAGATTCTATTTCTAGAATGAATTCTACCAATATTTTTTGCTAGTTGGATTATCATTGAAGGTGATTTCCTTATTAAAAAGATTCAAAAAATGGAGTTGAAGGAATATACACGGGGATCAAAAAAATTTCCCTTTGTTATTTTGTGCCCATATCAACAAAGAATTATGTTTTTTATCCAAATTCATTTTACTGATAATATTACTTCTGTGTTTGTCAACGGTTCTCTCCGCTATGAATAATTTAATTGCTATTTCTTTAGAAGTGAGGCCATCTGCTATTAGTTTTAATATTTTGATTTCTGAAGGAGTGAGTTTTTCGTTTTGAACAGTATTGAGATTGTTTTTTTCTTCAGGAAACAATTTTTCACTATAATATTCCTCACCGACATTGATTTTTTGAATACAGTTGATCAACTCTTCAATAGCAAAATCCTTCAGTAGATAACCAGAGATATTGAGAGTTTTCGCTTGGTGGAGTATGAATATTTCTTTGTGAAGTGTAAGCAATATTATTTTTGTATTTATTTTTTTTATTCTGCATGCTGTAGCCACTTCCAATCCAGTCATTTCAGGCATTTCTAAGTCAAGAATTGCAATTTTTGGTTTGTGCTTTTCAATTAAACCCAAAGCATCTTTTCCATTGTTTGCCTGTGCTAGAATATTAAAGTTGTTTTCTTCCAAAAAGTCCCTGAGCCCTTTTAGAAGTAATGGATGATCATCTGCAATAATCAGTTCTATGCTCATTTTATATGGTGATTAAAAATGAAAATATTGTTCCTTTCTGCATTTCAGAATCTACCTTCATGGATCCTCCTAAGGTAGCGGTTCTTTCTTTAAGAGTTTTTAATCCTAGGCTTTTAAAGTCATTATATTTTTCGGAAAAATCAAACCCAATTCCATTGTCTTGTATGGTTAGCAAGATTTCTTTTTCTTTTTTGGTTAGCATTACCCTTACAGCAGATGCTTTGGCGTGCTTTATTATATTGTTGAAAGATTCCTGTACTATTCTATAGATGTGAAGTTGCTGGTCTTTGTCAAAAAGGTTGTCAATATTATCGATTTCTGACGACACAAAAATAGCTGTTTCTTCATCTATTTGGTTTAATAGATTCTGAATAGCTCCACTTACACCGAGCTCTTCTAGTTGAAAGGGGTGGAGTGATCTTGATATGCCCCGAAGTTCTTCTATCGCATTGTCAAGCAAAGTTGATGTGGAGTTGTCCTGATTTAAGATGATTTTGTTTTTGATCAAAAGAAGGCTTTGTCCAAGTCCGTCATGCAAGTCTTTTGAGATGCGTTTTCGTTCATTCTCTTGACTTATAAGAAGATCTCTACTGAATTTTTCCTGTTGTATTTTGGCTTTTTTTGCTGCTTTAAGGTTTTTGATCAAAAACCAAAGCAACATCACAGTTAAGATTAAAACAGAGATGATGACGATGGTTCTTATTTTCTTTATTGTTTTGGCTTTGATCTCGGCTAATTCTTGCGTCTTCAGTAGTAAGTCCCTTTCCTTTTTCTCTGTTTCATAGAGTGTTTGGAAGTACGAAAAAGTGTTAGCTTGATTTGCCTGAAAAAGCGAGTCAGTGAAATTTTGGTATTTTGCAAGTGACTCAAAAGCATTTTTGTAATCTCCATGTTTTTCAGAAATCCTAGACTCAATTAGGTAAGCGTCAATGATCTGATCCATATTGGCAGCATCCACAGCTTGTGTTGTGTATTCTTTTGCCAATTCATAAGCTCTATTAAGATTGTTTTGATTTTCATATATCAAAATTCTTGATTTTAATAGAGGGAGCCTTATGAATGATGAACTTTCCAATTGATTTTTCACTAGGAGTTGAGCTTCTTCGAAATGCTTGGTTTGCATTTCTTTATCGTTCTTTTGGGAATAGTAGTTAGATAGGGATAGGTTGACAATCGTGCGTATATCTGGGTCTATAGTGCTGTCATTGTTGATTTTTCCATGTACTTTTTTCAATGCAGCGAAGCTGTCTTCTTGTTTGTTTTGTTTGACGTAATCACGAGATTGGTTGTATAAAGTAATTGCCCAGTCATTAAGATTTCCTTGTTTAAGGTAATTTTCAGCAAGACCAATCCTTATCTTTTCTGCTTCTTGGAAAATGTTGTATTTGCTATACAATACAGCTATTCCATTGTTTACATAATTTACATAATCAATGTCATTCAAGTTTTCATAGATAATTTTGGCTTTTTGATAGTCATTCATAGAACCAATAAGCTCACCTTTGTAGTCCTTAGCTTGGGCTCGAAAAAATATTGCATCAGCTAAATAAATTGAGTCATTTTCGGAAAATTCAAGTTCAGCCATCGTGTAAGCTTCAATTGCCTTTGTGAATTCGGTTTTACTGTAATGTGCTGCAGCAAGTTTGAGATAGATAATTCCCCTCACACGGTTGTCATGCACTTCTTGAATGTGGCTTTTTGCTTGTTTCATCAAGCTTAGTGCTTCATTTTCATCATTTGGATCAAGTCTGTAAATCTCATACAATTCAATGGACCATTTTCCAAACTCCAAAAAGTTTTCAGTTTCCTCTGCAATTTGAAGTCCAGCTTTGTAATATTCAATCACTCTTGACCTATCATAGTCCTGATCGAGATTGGACAGGATATTTTTTATTAATTCGAATCTTTTTTGAAGGTTGTTTTCAACTTCGAAAGCAGGAATAAGTGAATCAACTATCTGATTTTGAGCAATGCTTAAAGTGCTGTACAGTAATTTGATACAAAATATTGCAGTAAATATGGTGTTGCTTTTCAGACTTGTGGTGATCATAGGTGCTAAAGTACTGATTATTAGAATTAAAATTAGAAGATTATAAATTTAAACTATTCCCTTTTGTATAATCATAGGTCAGTACAACAGTCTATTTTACCATATATGTATATGCAACAGTTTTTGGAACATAGATTTGTTTCAGACGTTGTTTATAATGTGCTTTATTCAGTTAAAAATAGAATAATTATCAGATTCTTAAGAGTGCCAATTAGAAGCCCTATTTAGAATATAATTTTATAATTATTAGAAAATTTAATAAAATATAAAGTAAAACTAAACCAACTTTCAAAAAACTAGACATATTATGATTTTGATATGCCTAGTTTATTATTCGAAAAAAATCCATTATGCTAAAGATTTTATCTTATTTATTGTTAACATTTTCTCTAATGTTCTTGCAGAGTGTAAATGCACAAAGTATAGAAATCAAAGGGAAAGTAATTGAAGCTGAAACATCCGATCCTCTAGAATTTGCAAATATAGCACTATTGTCTACTGAAGATTCGACACTAGTGACAGGGGGTATGAGTGAACTGGATGGTACTTTTTCTTTTACAAGTAGCCCAGGTTACTATATTCTAAGAGTAGGTTTCATAGGTTACGAGAGTAGATTTAGAAATGTCACTGTAGGAGAGAAGGAAGTAGTCAATGTAGGAAATGTAAGACTTCGAAAAGATGCACAAAACCTCGATGAAGTAGTAGTAGAGGGAGTGACATCGATGTTTGAAAGTGATATTGACAAGAGAAGGTACAACGTAGAAAACAGCATCGTAGCCGAGGGTGCCACAGCATCAGAGCTTCTTTCTACTTTGCCATCCATCCAAATGGATGATGAAGGTGGTATTTCTATGAGAGGAAGTGGTAATATTTTGATTTATATCAATGGCCGACCTTCAAACCTATCCGGTGATGATGCCGAAAGTGTACTAGCCCAATTTCCAGCCAACAGCATCAAATCAGTAGAATTGATAACCAATCCATCATCTAGATATGATGCGACAGGTGTTGGTGGGATTATCAACATTATCCTTAAAAAAAATGAAAAAACAGGTCTTAATGGGCAAGTAGATGCTTCCATAGGGACACGAGATAAATATAGTGCTGGTCTAAACATGAATTACGGAACTGAAAAGGCAAATTATTATTTGTCTTATAGTTTTCAGGATAGAAGAAGGTTTAGAGAAAGTGAATCTTTTAGACAATCAAATATCACAGGGGTTTCCCCGATCCTTGACCAGGATTCTTACCAGTTGAATAGAGATGTCAATCACCTTGTAAGAGGTGGGATAGATTGGCGCTTGACAGAAAACAAAAGCTTGGGAATTTATGCCCAAGGGAATTTTAGAGATAGAACCGGTAGTGAATTATTAAACCAAAGAAATATTAATGCCAATCAAAGTTTAGATAGCTTATTTCTAAGGGATATTGAAGAGACAAGGTTTAGTACAAATTTTGAAACTGGAATAAATTATTCTGTAGATTTGGATACTTTAGGACAGAGATTTTTTACTTCAGCATCTTTTTCAAGAGATGAAAGGACACAAGAGGAAATTTATAATCAAACTTTTTTCAATTCATTTAACCAAGAAGTACCTTCCAATAGAATTCTCCAAATTAATGAAAGGCCTCAGACCAGTAATTTGTATGTGTTACAACTAGATTATGAAAAGCCCTTCATTGGTGGAGGAATGTTGGAATCTGGACTGAAAGGGACATTTGGGCAGTGGGATCGTTCTCAAAATTTTTCAGAAGGCAATGAAGATAATGGTTTCAATCCAGTACTGAATGATTTCTTCAGTGATGGGTTTAATTTCAAGGAAGATGTATATGCTACTTACTTAAGTTACAGAAATAAACTTGGGAAATTGGGATATCAAGGTGGGTTGCGTGCTGAATACACTGAGACAATTTCCACACTTGAAAGTGACCAATCGCAATATGTTAACAATTACTTCAATATATTTCCAAGTGCTTATTTAAGCTACGAAATTAGACAGGAAGAGGAGTTTACTGCAAATTTCAGTCGTAGGATTTCAAGACCTGGGATTTGGTCTTTAGCTCCGATATTTGGAGTAGGTGATTTATACAACTTAAGTATCGGTAACCCACAGCTTCAACCTGAATTCACAAATAGCTATGAAGTAGGATACATGAAGGGTTGGGAAAAGTACCTTTTGAATGCGACCGTTTACCATAGATATTCTACAGACATCCAAACTAGGGTGATCCGACTAAATGATGATAATGTTGCGATCCAGACCAGAGAAAATGCAAATAGCCGTGCAAGTACTGGTTTTGAATTGATCAATCAAATTCAGTTCACACAATGGTTTGATGCGACGCTTTCAGGAAATTTCTTTTACTCTGAAATCCAAGGTGATAATATTGAGGCAGGTTTCAATAATTCCAACTTTTCTTGGACAGTGAATTTGTTGGCTAATATGGCAATTCCAAAGTTTGCAACCTTACAAATACAAGGAGACTACAGAGGCCCTATAGTTTTGCCGCAAGGTGAGATAGAACCACTTTGGGGTGTAAATGTAGGTTTGCGAAAAGATATTTTGGATAAAAAGGCTACTATAAGTCTTAACGTAAGTGATATTTTCAATACAAGAATTTTCAAAATCAGAACAGAAGATCAAAGATTCACACAAGATCGAATGTTCAATAGAGAAACGAGAATTGGTACTTTATCCTTTACCTATAGATTTGGAGGTTTCAAAGATAAAAGAAATGGTAGTGAAGATCGAGAAAGGGATGATTTTGATGATGGAGATTTTTAGTCTCTCATGAAAAATCCAAAAGGACTCTCCTTTTGGATTTTTTCATTTTTAGTCGGTTTATTATTTTGAACTCCTTTTCTTTGTAGGATGATTACGATTTATACAGATGGAGCAGCCAAGGGAAACCCAGGTCCAGGTGGATTTGGCACAGTGCTGCTTTATAATCAACACAGGAAAGAACTTTCGGAAGGTTTTAGGCTTACCACCAACAATAGAATGGAACTCTTAGCCGTGATTAAGGGATTGGAAGAACTGAAAGTGTTGGGTATTCCAGTTTCTATTTTTTCAGATAGCAAGTACGTTGTCGATGCGGTTGAAAAAGGCTGGATTTGGGGTTGGCAGAAAAAGGGATTTAAGGACAAAAAAAACGTTGATCTTTGGAAAAGATATATCCCCCTACATTTAAAATTCAAGCCTAAATTCGTTTGGGTGAAAGGACATGCCGGAAATCCACTCAATGAACGATGTGACCAATTGGCCGTGGCTGCTGCTGAAGGAAGAAATCTTCAGGCTGACATAGGCTATGAGGCGGATAAAAAAGGAGCTTCTGATTTGTTTTGATCTTTGTTGATTCCAATGGCAAACTCCTTTTTTCAATTCAAGCAATTTGGGATTCATCAAGATCGGTGCGGTATGAAGGTCAGTACCGATGCTGTTCTTTTGGGAGCAATAGCAGGAACTGGAGCTATGGTTTCCGCTTTAGATATTGGTGTTGGTACCGGAGTGATTTCTTTGATGCTGGCGCAAAGGTTTCAAGATATCGAAGTTGTGGGGGTAGAATTAGATGATGAAGCTTATATTCAAGCCTCTGAAAATGCCAAATCATCAGTGTTTTCTAATCGAATCACATTTCATCACGGATATTTTCAGGATTTTTCGAAAAACAACACTGCCCAGTTTAACTTGATTGTCAGCAATCCACCCTATTTTCCTGATCATATCAAAACAAAAGATCTTCAAAGAAACAAAGCGCTCCACAATGATAGCCTCCCATTTGAGGAGCTAGTTCTAAGTGTAGTGCCCCTCCTGGAAAGAAGTGGAGAATTTTGGTTGATTTTACCCCCAAGACAAATGCAGGATTTTCAGGCATTATGCTTGGATCATGGGCTTTTTCCTTTTCATCAAGTTAGGGTTAGTGACAAAGCAGCCTCGAAAGTAATCAGGGTTATCCAAGCTTTTTCTTTTGAACAAAAAGGAATGGTTTCCAAAGACCTTCATATCAAAAATAATGATGGTACTTATGCAATGGGTTATAGAAAACTCCTTAAGGATTTTTTGACCATCTTTTAGATTGATTCGATTTTCTCTTGAAAAATCACATTTTCTTTCTCCAGTGATTCAAGTATTGGAATGTAAATTTCAGGTATGATAGGGATCTGAAGACCTCGAGCTTTGATTTTTCCATCAAGAAATAGATCCACCGCTATCGCAAGTGGCAAGCCGACTGTCTTTGCCATAGCTGTATAGTCTTGGTTTTTCCCTTTGCTGACAAGGCTAGAAGTAATTTTCTTGATACCAGAAGCTGTTTTTACTTCAAACAAATGTTGCATTACGATCATGTCTTTGTCTTCAGGTTTTAGTGCCCATTTAGCCTCGAGTAATACCTGTAAAATGGCTGCAGGGCTTCCCTTTAAGATGGGTAATACTATGTCGTCAAGAAGTCCAAGCCAAGTGATTTTCTCGATGATTTCATCTGTTACCCATGGAAGAAGTTCCTTTATTTTCAATTCTACTGATGTTTCTTCTTGAAATGGTAAAAAGGAATTTACAAACATCCTTGCAGTAAAGTCTTCTGGCAAATCCATTTTGAAGCTATCGTCAGTCATTCCCAATTGGACAAACACATCCCAGCTCTGGCAAAAACCGGCTCTTCTGAGCGTACCTCGAAGCAAGGTAGGAATATTTTCCAATCCATAAATTTTTCGGTAGCTAAGCGAATCTCTATTTGGATAACCATCGAAATCCCCAATCTCGTCAAATGAAATTGTCTCCAACCTTCTGAAAAGCATGTGGTAGGGGATATACTTATATCTTCCGTTTCGGATAAACCTAGAAACACCCTGGCCAGCCAAAACCACATTTCTTGGATTCCAAGTGAACTTGTATTTCCAAGGGTTATCTTCACTTTCGGGAGTCAATACGCCTCCAGTGTAGGATTTGAAACTCAGGATTTCATGGCCCTTGGCTTTTTCTGAGTCGATTATTTTCATAGCTGACATGTGATCTATCCCTGGGTCTAGACCACACTCGTTCAGAAACAGAAGATTTCTTGATTTGATCTCTGCTGACATACCTCTCAATTCTTCTGATTCATAAGATGCAGTGAAAAAATGCTTGCCCAGTTCTAGACAATCCTTTGCAATCACGGGATGAAGAAAAGCAGGTAGCATAGATATAACAACATCAGCATCTTTGATTATAGAATGTCTGTTTTTTATATCTTCCAAATCTATAGATTTGGCAAATACATTGTTTTTGCCATTAATTTTTTTTGCAGCTATTTCTTCCGAGATATCGGCAAGTATGATTTTCCTGTTTTTTCCCTCAGTCGTACCTATCAAATATTCGATTATATATACAGAGGATTTGCCAGTACCAATAATCAAGATAGTATGCATGATTTAGAAATTTGTCTAGTCCAATCCGAAGATGAAAAAAATGAACGACTCAAAAAAATTCAATTCAATATTTTGAATGAAAAATAACATTTGCCATTTTTTTTTTGTTTATTAAAGCCCTTTTAAAATTAATTATGACAAAAAAAATAGAAATAAAGGTCTCTCTCGAAGTTTTTTCTAAAAATGAGTGGCTAAGTGAAGATGCCCATTTAATAGAAAAAGCCAAATCAATTTTGGAAAATGCCCATGCTCCTTACTCCAATTTTTTGGTTGGTGCAGCCTTGTTGTTGGAAAATGGTGAGGTGTTTGTAGCTAACAATCAAGAGAATGTGTCTTTTCCAGTAGGGATCTGTGCTGAAAGAGCTGTTTTGAGCTATGCTATGGGGAATTTTCCCAATGACAGACCTGTTAAGATTGCGATCGTTGCAAAGAGAAGGGTAAACAATCAACTGGCGACAGTGACGCCTTGTGGTCTTTGCCGTCAGACAATCAATGAATATGAAGTGAAATTCAACCATCCAATTGAAATCTTGATGTTGAATCCTCAAGAAGAAATCCTTAAAGCATCAGGTATTGATCAATTGTTGCCGTTTAGGTTTAATGATTTGAACAGCTAATGAAATGTCAAGTCAAATATGAACACATTGCCCAATATTATCTTTCTCATAAGCCATCTGGAGAAGAAAAAGATATTTGGATGGTTTTCCATGGTTATGGTCAATTGGCTGAATTTTTTTTAAGAAAATTCAAAAGCTGTTTTTCAAAAGAAAAACTTTTCGTGGCCCCAGAAGGTACAAATTACAATTATTTGCAGGGATTTGAGGGAAGAGTTGGTGCAAATTGGATGACCAAGCACGAAAGGGAGTTGGCCATTGCGAATAACGAAAGGTTTTTGAATAGTTTGATTGAAGTCATTTGTGAAAAGTATGAAGTTTTGCCAAACATCAATATTTTGGGATTCTCTCAAGGTGCTGCTACTGCTAGTAGGTGGTGTAACCAGCTCAGATACCCTATTAATAAATTGGTTCTTTGGGGTGGAGGTTTTGCCAATGATTTACAAATAGTGGGTTTGGGAGATCGTCTTATGAAATCAGAGATAAGTATTGTTTTAGGTGACCAAGATGAATTTGTCAGCACAGACTCAATTCAAAAACAAGAGGAGTTAATCCTAAGTCTCAAAGTAAAAGTCAATAAAATCACCTACCCTGGAGGACATGATTTGCATACTCCAACACTTGAAATGATAGTTCTTTAAAAAATTAATCTATTGCTTATGAAAAATAGTTTGATATTAACCCTCAGTTACTTAATTTTCTGAAAATTTTATATATAATCTGTAATGCTGACCCTAACAGAAAAAGAAATTGAAAAAGTCGCAGCTCTGCTGCAAAAAGGCATGATTTGTTTTTACCAATTGGATAACAAAAAAACACATCATTTACCAGATGACGAAGATTATTTCAACTACGACTTGACTCCTGAAGAAGAGGATGTACTCGATGAGATAGATGATAATCCAGATAATTTTGCGGAATTCACAAAAATGGATGCCAATCAAGAACATCAAATGATGGAAAATTTTGCTGACAGAGTTGTCAAAGAGAAAAATTTCCAAGACGAACTTTTTAATGCCTTAAGCAAGCCTAAAGCTGCGACAGGCTTTAAGTTTCTTATTGATAATTCAGGTAAGTACAAAGATCGTTGGGTGGAGTATAAGCTTGAGAAATATAAGGATTGGGTAATGGAGCAAATTGATGCTTTCAATTACGCGGATGAATAAAAAAAGGGCTGTGAAATCAAATCACAGCCCTTTTTTTTAAACATTTACATGCCTCTCTGCATGATATGAAGACCTGACCAAAGGTCCAGACTCTACATACTTCAATCCACGGCTAAGTCCCTCTTCTCTATAAAGGGCAAACATATCTGGATGTATAAACTCTGCCACTTCAATATGCATTTTAGTAGGCTGTAGGTATTGACCTAGTGTCAAGATATCACATCCATTTGCAGCTAGGTCATCCATAGCTTTGAATACTTCCTCTTTTTTCTCACCAAGACCTAACATTATACCAGTTTTGGTTCTCTTACCATACTCTTTTGTAAGCTTAATCTGCTCGAGTGATCTGGCGTATTTTGCCTGAGGTCTCACCCTTCTATACAAGCTTTCTACCGTTTCCATGTTGTGGGAAACTACTTCTTGTCCACCACTGATCATTCTGTAGAGGGCATCCCAATTTGATTTTACATCTGGGATCAGGGTTTCAATAGTCGTCTGTGGCGAGAGTTTTTTTGTCTCTACTACAGTTTGATACCAGATTTCGGCACCTTTGTCTTTCAATTCATCTCTGTTGACAGAAGTAAGTACGGCATGTTTTACTCCCATCAACTGGATAGCTTCTGCAACTCTTCTTGGCTCATCTGTGTCGTACTCAGGAGGTCTGCCAGTAGCCACAGCACAGAAAGAACAGGATCTTGTGCAGACATTTCCCAAGATCATAAAGGTCGCTGTCCCAGCACCCCAACATTCCCCCATATTTGGGCAGTTGCCACTTTCACAGATTGTGTTTAATTTATGTTGATCGACAAGTTTTCTGACTTTAGCATATTCTTTTCCTACAGGCAACTTCACCCTGAGCCAGTCAGGTTTTTTTCTTTTTGTTGTCTCTTCAGAAATTACAGGTAGTTCAATCATCTCTTTTTACTTATTGATTGGGCAAAATTAATGTTTATAGCTTTAGAAACCCAAAATAATTGCTACTTCCTGAATCCATAATATAAGGTGAAATATGCAGATTGATAAAACTGCCTATTTTCAGTAGTGGGCATCAATTCGATTTCCTTTGTAAAACCCTCGAATTGGTATCCTAGTTCCAATCCAATGGCACTAGATCGAAATGTTCCAAATTCAAAAAATATGGCAGCTTTTGCATTTCCCCCAAAAGCTATTTCAGATTGACTCAATCCTTCAAAAATCCTTCCTGTACCTAGGATGTTGAACCTGCTTTGGTGTACTTCTGGGTTATATTGTTCCCGGATAGTTTCTACTCTACTAAGCGCATACTCTATGATGTATGGAGATACTAAGCCAATTGAAGGTCCAATTGCAGCTAGAGCAGATATCTGGACACCTTGGGAAGGGGCTTTGTTGAAAAGGACGATTTCCCTTCCATAGTATGGTCGAATTGCGTATAGGTAGTTTGATTTGCCAAAAATATATGAATTGCCTAGTATCGTATTGTACCTCACTTCCTTTGGGTTTTTGACATTTGCCAAATCAAGCCCAAAAAACTGAAAATTCGTATCATCAATTCGATAACCAAGTTTTAAAGAGGCACCTCCAATCAGTCCACCGTTGGTGTTTTTGTTGAGCCCAAAAAACACCTCTCTATCATACTCGTAGTTGCCGGCATCTTCCCTTTGGCCAAAGCTGCTTATGCAGATTGAGATAAAAAGGCCAGTTATTATATATTTTAATCCCTTTGTCATAGTTAGTCAGGAATTTAACGCTAATTTTGGTTCTAAGTTACTAAACCAAAAATAAAAGTAAGAGTTTATGCCAACTTTAAAAAGTTCATACCTAGGAAATCTCCGAACACAAATGAAACATCTTCAGTCAGGGACTGAAGTCATCACAGATGCACCAGTTGATAACAATGGAAAGGGAGAGGCTTTTTCGCCCACTGATTTGGTAGCTGCTGCTTTAGGTAGCTGCATGGTCACTATAATGGGTATTGTCGCAGAAAGAGAAGGAGTTGAGCTATCAGGAATGACGTGGGAAGTGACAAAAATTATGCAGGCACAGCCTAGGAAAATTTCTGAAATCATAGTGGATTTTGAATGGGATGCAGGTACAATTGATGAAAAAATCATCCAAAAATTGAAAAATGCAGCTAAAACTTGTCCAGTGGCACTGAGCTTGGACCCAAATATCAGCCAAACTATAAATTTCAATTTTTAGAATTGATTTAATTATTGGCAGCATGTAAGGATTAGCAAAATCCATACATGCTGCAAATTTTAAGATTAAGAGAAAAGATTTCGCTAGACTGAAATCTCGTGTCATTTTTTTTCTTATTTCTAGGAAATCCAATCACACCAAAAGATTCCTCATTATTCATCATATTGGCGGAGGCCAGCTGCTTGAAGAGTGTTTATTCCAGCACAAAATCATAAGGTATTACTGTTATTGATAATCAATCAGGGCTTGCGTTACTTTATCAATTTAGTTACAGCAATGTTACAAAATTGTGATTAATCCTCAGGAGCGTGATGCTATTGAATACAAAGTTCAAAGCAAGCAGAGTCAAAAACCGAAAATTTCAAAAACGTTGTAGCATTTTATTAGTTTTCTACGTCTCGTAGATATAATCAGGAAAACAATTGTCTGACTCATTGGAGCATCACTATATTCAAAAAGCTAAGAATGGAGATCCTAAAGCTCTAGAATTGCTTTATAAGCATTTCTATGGCTATGCTATGAGTATAGCGCTAAGGTATTCGAATTCAAGGGACGAGGCTTGCGAGATTGTCAATGACAGTTTTATGAAGATGTTTGATAAAATAGGGCAGTACAAAGAAGAAAATTCTTTTAAAGCTTGGTTTAGAAGGATTCTGGTAAACACTTCAATTGATTATTACAGAAAAAATGTAAAGCATTTTGCTGTGATGGATATAGAGTCAGCAGAATTTGAAAGCTATAATCCTGAAATTATAGACCAGCTGTCCAAAGAAGATATTCTTGGGGTGTTAAGAAGTCTTCCTGAAATGCTTAGAATAGTATTTAATATGTACGAAATAGAAGGTTTTTCTCACAGTGAGGTTGCAGAGAAATTGGGAATTCCTGCAAGTACATCAAGGACTTACCTTGCTAGGGCAAAGCATATACTTAGAGATAAAATCACAGTACTTAATCAAATTAACAATGAAGGAGCAGTTCGATAAGAAACTTGCAGACAAGATCAAAGACTCCTTTGCTAACCATACGGAGCCATATGATCCAAAACAATGGGAAAGGCTCTCATCGTTATATTTCAAACCAAGAACCAAGTCTAAGCCTATTTGGGGTTGGTTAGCCACTGGTATAGCAGCGAGTTTGGTGGTTGGCCTATTGGTTTTTTCTCAATTTAGCGGTCTTGAACCAATATTTGAGAACGAACTGTCAATGTCAGATAGCGTCAAGCAAGATGATCAGGAAAGGAATGTATCAGAGAATTTAGCAATAAAAAAGGACTCAACCGATTCAGTAAACGAAAGCCTTGCCTTTTCTAAAAATAATGACCTACATAAACAACCAGAAGAGTTGTCCAACAAAGGTGTTGATGATAAAAGGTTTGATAAGAAAATTGAAGAAGCAAAATCTCAAGAAAATCTTATTGCTCAGGAGTCTAAGCAAAATATACAGGAGTCATTTCCGCCAAGTATTGTAAGGAAAACATTGGGGATGGAGTTCAAACCAGAATTCACATTTGGACTACCACAAGTCGCAAAGATTGATTTGCGAAATGAGCCTGAGAGAAATGTGGCCGTTATCCCACAATTTGACCAGAAAAATGTCGGTATTTTACCTGCAGACCAAAAAAATGCTTTTTTGGCAGATGATGTTGAAAATGCACAGCAAATCATCAATAACTGGCTTGCTGAAGTGAAAGTTGAGGAAGATGAAAAAATGAGTCCAAGAGGAGGGAATGATAAAGCAATGAGGCTGGGGGTAATTCTTGCTCCACAAACAATTTCAAACACTACCCAATCAATGAACCTTGGGGCTGGAGTCTTGTCTGAATTTTCTTTCTCTAAGAGGTTGAAATTGGATGTGGGAGTTGCTTATGCGAGGCAAACTATCAACCCTTCTGTCAACAACGAAGTGAGGGGAATGAATAATGCTCAAAACTCAAGTGATGCATCAAGGTCTTTGTCTTTTGCCAGCAATTTTGTGAACGCTTCTTACGAATTGAGTTTTGGCCAGCTTGAAATCCCTCTTAATTTGAAATATAAATTATTAGATAACAAAGCGTCTGATTTTTATTTGATCACTGGTGTATCGAATATGGTCTATATGAATCAAAAAAATGTAGGAACTTTCACAACAGCAAATTTTAACACTGCTGGATTGATGCAAGCTAATCAGACTGTTCAGACATTTAGTGAAACGGCCACACCGAATACTGTAGATGGCGGAGATGAAATGAATATTGGGCAAATGCTGAATTTTTCTTTGGGGTATGAATACAGTCTGAAAAATGGGACATTTATCTCCTTAGAGCCTTTTTATAAATTGTCAGTGGGAGGACAGACATTTGTCAACCAACAGTTTGCAATAGGTGGATTAAATCTTCGAATGAATTTCCAATTAAAAAAGTAATAAACAAATTATGAAAGCAGTTAGAATACCTGTCATCCTTTTCTTGATGACATTGATGGCAGGAAGTTGTATCCAAGATGATGATTCGAACTATGATAGGATAGTAGAGCGGGATAATAGGTTTCTGAAAGACTACCTTGAAAGAAACAATATCACGGCCATCGAAAATCAACTAGGCTATTATTATGAAAAGGTTGAATCAAATGATGTAGGAAATCAAATAGTCAATGATGACGTGCTAGGTATATATTATGAAATTAAAACAATTGATGGTCAATTGATCGAAAGCTATTTAGATGAATCAAAAAGTCCTAGAATCTTTAAACATAACGATGGAGGCTTAATTCCAAGGGTTATAAATTTCAACTCAGGCTTGGCAAAAGAAGGTGAGACTTTTATGATTTATTCCCCCTCTTATTTAGCTTATCAAGAGTATGGCTTCCAGCAATTGATCATCCCAAATTCGAATTTGGTAATCAAAGTGAAATATGCTTTTGTTTTTAGTGAAGAAGATTTGATCGCTTTAGAAGATGATTTGATACAAAATTATTTAGAGGAAAAAGGGCTTGAAGGCTTTGAAAAGACTGAAGAAGGTCTCTATGTAAGAGTTCTGAACGCTGGAAAAGAAGGTGCAAAAGTTTCTGCAAAAGACAATATTGTACTTTTTGAGTTTGAAGTGAAGCAAATGTTGGGTGATAATTTGATTTCAAAATCAAACACTAATTCTCCAATTCAAATAAAGATTGGTGATCAAGGTAATTTAAGTTTCTTGAATTTAGGATTGATAGGTACCAAAGAAGATATGGAGTTTGAAATACTTTCTCCTTCAAAGCTTGCGTTCGGAGTTAGTCCACAAGTTTTTCCCTTTCAAATTAGACAAGATTTATTTAATAGGGGAGCTTTGAACGTAGCCGCAAGACCCTATGAACCAATTTATTTCAAAGCAAAAATTAAAGAAGTGAAGTAGTTTTTTTGACAGTCAGCAGGCATTTTCTTTTTAGAAAAAAAAGTGTCTGTTGACTGTTATTAGTTTTTATATCCCCTCAATTTCTCAATAAAGTCATCTTTACAGTTTATTGAAATTATATTTTGTAATTCAAATGAGGGCTTTTGAAGAATACTTGCAATACTAAGGCTTTAAAGTTTCACTAATATAAAACTAGCAGAGAGTCCTATTCATTTTTATTTCAAGCCCAATTTGTTTTGTGGTTTACTTTGCTCAAATTTGTTTAAGTATAAACCCAAACAATAGAGATATGAGTTTTCTTTTTGACAGCTTTAGAGGCTGGAAACAATATTGCGAAAATAATCACCTTGAGCTTTTTGAGGCGGTCATTGAATATGAGACCACTCAAAAAGGGAAAGATGAGCAAACTATTTGGGATGGCCTTCAGAATGCCTATGAAGTCATGAAAGATGCAGTAGAGACTGGCCTCAATGAAGAGATGACTTCCAGATCAGGTATGATAAACAATGGGGCAAAAAAAGTTTATAAACATCCTGTTGCAGTTTTATCCCCTGAATTCCAAAAGTTGATTTCACGAGCATTGGCAGCCAAGGAAGTGAACTCATGCATGGGCAGAGTAGTGGCAGCACCTACTGCTGGCGCTTCTGGGATTCTTCCAGGCACGCTCTACACCCTTCAGGAAATTCATGGATTTGAAGATAGAAAAATCCTAGAGGGACTTTTGGTCGGTGCCGGAATTGCTTTGATCATTGAGGAAAAAGCAAGTTTGGCAGGAGCTGTAGGAGGTTGTCAAGCTGAGACGGGTTCTGCTGCCGCGATGGCAGCTGGAGCAATGGTTTACTGTCTCGGAGGGCCAATAGACCAAGTTTTTAATGCAGTGGCTATCACCATTCAATGCATGCTAGGTTTGGTGTGTGATCCAGTAGCTGGCCTAGTAGAAGTTCCCTGTGTGGTAAGAAACGCAAGTGCAGCAGCGATTGCCAACAGTTCTGCACAAATAGCACTCGCAGATGTGAGTTCTGTGATTCCGGTAGATGAATGTATTGAAGCTATGGGAGAAATAGGTTCAAGTATGGAGAGCAAATATAAGGAGACTGCTATGGGTGGGTTGGCTGCTACGATTACAGGTCAAAGTATTTCAAAAAGGGTTTTGATCCAGGATATTGAAATGCTACCAGATGAGGATTCACCCCAATAGTTGGTCTACAAACGGAATGGATAAAATGTGCTGTATAGAAGCCGACAATGTCAATGCCCATATCAAAGCACTAATAAACATATAAGTAAATACTTTCCTTTTCTCAACTCGAAAAGCAATCATGATAATCGTTCCCCCAACTGGGGTCAGGAGAATAGGTGTGATAGTTGCGATTCCGATAGGCCCAAATTTTTGCCAAATTTTGACAATTCTTCTGTTCTTCTTCGAAAATATCATTTTTTTCTTTCGAGATTTTACTTTCCAATTTGCCTTTACCCAATCGCCTAAATAGGATATAAAAAACACCGTGGTCATCATTCCTGAGACAGTTACCAAAGTGATTTCAAAAATTGAATATCCAGCAGCGGCACCCAAAATGGGACCTGCTACAAACTTAAAAAGGCAGGTGAAATATATAGCTAGAAACTTGAGGATATAGGCTATCATAAAATCACAAAAAGGTAAACTGCATAAAACAATACCAATATTCCTCCTTCCCACCTAGAAATATCTAGTTTACTTCTCAGAATTGGAAAAAGAAGAAGTGTGGCTGCAAGCATCCATAAAAAGTCTTGATTTAGAAACTGCTCTGAAACATTGATAGGTTGGACTAAAGCTGTGATACCTATAATGCCCAGTACGTTCATGATATTGCTTCCAAGAATATTGCCTATAGCAATGTCTGTTTTTTTATTGATAGCTGCAATGACAGAAGTAGTCAATTCTGGCAAACTAGTACCGATTGCAATGACAGTAATGCCGATTATCCTTTCACTTACACCAAACAATCTTGAGATCTCGACAGCACTATCGACAAACATATCTGAGCCAAAATAGAGCCCCAAGATACCTAGAACAATAAGGCTTACCGCTTTTATTGACGACTCTTTTTTCAAAAGAGCTGCCTCCTCTGAGTTAATTTCAGGCTCACTGCCTTTCAGTTTTTTGAAAATGTACAAATTCACCAAAACCAATAATGTAACGAGTACAATGCCTTCTATTCTGGAAATTATTTGATTGTAAGCTAAAATGAAAAAAAGTAGAGAAGACAATACTGTGAATAAATAGTCTAACTTGAGTACAGATTTACTGAGGGCTATAGGAAATATTACAGCACTAATTCCAAGTACAAGTGTGATATTAGCAATGTTTGAACCTACTACATTTCCAATTGAAATATCACTTGTTCCTTTTAACGCAGCATTTACACTTACCAACAATTCCGGAGCAGATGTCCCAAAAGCAACTACAGTCAAACCTATCAAACCTGCACTTAAACCTAATTTGGCAGCAATAGTAGAGGCTCCATCTACCAATAATTTACCACCCGCCAATAGAATGACCAAGCCTAATATTAAAATCAAGTAAACTGTCATAATTATAATTTTGTCCCAAAAGCCAAATCACCTGCATCTCCTAACCCAGGCATTATGAAAGATTTTGAGTTCAGTTTTTCATCCAATGCGCAAGTCCAAATGGAAAAAGGAAGGTTAAGGTTATTTTTAATATACGCTATTCCTTCAGGGGCAGCAATGACAGAAGCAATATGGATATGCTTGGGAGTGCCATTTTTAACTAAATTTTCAACACTTTTTACAAAGGATTTTCCAGTCGCTAGCATTGGGTCTATCAATATGACTTCTTTGCCAGTCAAATCTGGTGTAGCTTGATAGTTTAAAGATATATTTATCCCATCAAAATCAGATTCCTCAACTCTAAAAGCCCCTATGAAACCAGAATCAGCATGGTCAAAAAAATTGGAAAAGCCTTGATAAAATGGAACTGCTGCACGCAATACACTGATCAGTATGGGGAAATCTTTAAGGGTATTCAATTCTGTTTTTTGTAGGGGAGTTTCGATTTCTGTCTTTTGATAGGCTAATGATTTGGATATCTCATAAGCTAAAATTTCCCCAAGCCTCTCAAGATTCCTCCTAAATCTTAACCTGTCTTTATGAATAGTAATGTCTCTAATTTCGGACAGGAAGTGGTTTGCAATACTGTTATTTTTGTTTAAGATAAACATAACTGAATGAATTTGGTACAAAAAAAACCCGATCCGTAAAGATCGGGTTTTCAATTGATATATTATATCTTATTTTACTTCGAAGCTAGTTCTTCTAGCAAGTTGACGAGCATCTGCAGATTTTTTATCTACACTTGTGTCTTCGCCATAACCTTTGTAAGACAATCTAGAAGCATCAATACCAGAAGCAACCATTTGGTCATATACTGATTTTGCTCTTCTTTCAGATAACTTCATGTTGTAATCTTCAGGACCTAATTCGTCAGCATAACCTTTGATCTCAACATTTACACCTGGATTTCTTTTCAAGAAATTAGCAACATAGCTTACAGAAGAAGCAGAGTAACCCAAAGGCTTAGCACTGTCAAATGCAAAGTATACGTTTACATAACCTTCATTGATAGCTTTTTTGAAGTAATCAACTTCTTTAACTTCTTCAACTGGACATCCGTCGTTAGATGCTGGACCTGGAGCGAATGGACACTTATCCAAATGATCAGGAATACCATCACCATCAGAATCCAAAGTTCTACCATGTGAATCTACTCTAGCACCAGCTGGAGTGTTAGGCTCTTTGTCAAGATAGTCAGGTACACCATCACCATCAGAGTCTTTCAACATGTCTTTGATTTCACCAATTTGGTTAGCAAGTTCTTCTTTAGTAGCATACTTATCAGCAGCAACATACCAGTCAGCATGAGTGCTTTTGCTTCCAAGATAGAAAGTCAAACCTAAAGTACCTGTCCACCAGTTGCCATTAGCACCATAGTAACCATTGTTAGTACTTGGATTGATGTTTGAAGCACCATCAAAAGCAACATCTTGTCTTCCGTTGATGATTGTGCTGATGTCAGCGTTCAAAGCAATTCTCTCAGATAGTTTA
The DNA here is from genome assembly GCF_022549695.1 of Belliella calami. Taxonomy (GTDB): domain Bacteria; phylum Bacteroidota; class Bacteroidia; order Cytophagales; family Cyclobacteriaceae; genus Belliella; species Belliella calami. The sequence goes on from NZ_JAKZGS010000003.1 coordinate 376,682, forward strand.
ACTTGACCAGTAAAACCAGCAATGAAATTGTAAACGTTGTCATTGAAGTCAGCGTTTGCATTTTCCTGAGGATTTACTTGACCGATACCTGCGCCAAAGTGACCTAAAAGATTCACTCTTCTTGAGAAAGACTCAAAATTCATGATTCTTCCCAAGTTGGCAACTCCTTGTAGATTTGCTCTCCAATAGTTGGTAGAGAATGATGGAGTGTCATTTGCTTCACTGAACGAACCAAATCCGAAATCTAGTTTCGTACCGAATTTTTCATTGAACATGTATCTAACTCCAAGGTCAGCATGTCCTAAATTCAAAGATGGGGAGAAATAACCAGGCGTGATTGGAGCCATTGGTTTGTTGAATCCGCCATTTACTTCGATTGACCACTTGTTGTAGTCATCCTGGGCGTTAGCTCCTAAAGCTAAGGCTCCAGCCATTAATGTAGATAGTAGTAATTTTTTCATGATAAAAAATTTTTTTTCAAAATTTTGAGTGTTTAATTGATTTAATTGCAAATTTATAAACTTTTAACTTATCACAAATGTATATTTAATTTTTAAATCTTTAAACTTTATTCCAAATCTTTTAGAAATAACCTATACATTCGCAGGTTTTCTTTCATAAATAGTGCCAAAATGAAGCTTTTATTAGATTTATTAAATATACAAAGTGTGTCTGGTGGAGAAACACCGATGAATAAGTTTCTTATAAACCTTATCCTACAACGGATGCCAAATTGGAAGGTTACACCAATAATGTATTCAGGTGAAGAATTTCATGATTGTATTCTGCTTAAGTTTGGAAATCCGAAGACTGCCGTGTTTGCCCACATAGATACGATTGGGTTTATGGTTAGGTATGATAACCAGCTGATTACGATAGGAGGGCCTGAGGTTGATGATGGGATTGAATTGGTAGGCCAGGATTCTTTGGGACCGATTTCCTGTAATCTAAAAAATATTGATGGAAATTTATTTCATGATTTCCCTAGGGCAATAGACAGAGGGACTAGCCTATCATTTAGCCAAAACATTAGAATTGATGATAATTTTATCAGTGCAGCATATTTGGATAATAGATTGGGTGTATATAATGCCCTCAAAATTTGCGAAAATTTAGAGAATGGTTGGGTAGTTTTTTCCACATATGAGGAACATGGAGGTGGTAGTATGCCTTTTTTGTTGAAATTTATAATGGAAAATGCACCAATTAGACAAGCGTTGATTTCTGATATAACATGGGTTACAGATGGTGTGACTCACGGAAATGGTGTAGCTATTTCAATAAGAGATAAATTTATTCCTAGAAGGAGCTTTATTGATAGGGTGGTTGAATTGGCACAAAGAAGCGGTGTTGCTTTTCAACTGGAGGTAGAAGACGCAGGAGGGAGTGATGGCCGTGAAATTCAGTTTTCTCCTTACGCCATAGATTGGTGCTTTATAGGAGCTCCTGAAGACAATGTGCATTCTCCAAATGAAAAGGTGGCATTGTATGATTTGGAATGCATGATTGATATGTATAAATATTTAATGGCTCATCTATAATGTATTAGCAATTTTATAGGAGGATGAGAATCATTTTTTTCTATATTTGCGATGCCCTTGTTTATTAAGGGCATTTTTATTTAGCTATGACTGTAAAATTAAAAGACAAAGAATTTGTGCCATTCATCAGTGCTGAATCTATCGATCAGCGATTGAAAATACTTGGGGCACAAATTTCGAAAGATTTTAAAAATGACAATCCAATACTTTTAGGAGTATTGAATGGTTCGTTTATGTTTCTTTCTGATTTAGCCAAATACATTGATATACCTTCAGAATTCACTTTTGTGAAACTATCATCTTATTCCGGTGAGAATTCTACAGGTAAAGTAAAAAGTCTTATAGGATTGGATTCTGATTTGAAAGGCAGAAAGGTAATTGTGGTTGAAGACATTGTGGACTCTGGTCTGAGTATGAGTCATCTCTTGGAGATTCTTCAGACCAAAGAACCTCTTGATATTTCAATCGTATCATTATTGTTTAAGCCGGAAGCATTGAAGTTTCCTGTTGAAATAGATTATGTGGGTTTTGAAATAGCAAATAAATTTGTGGTAGGTTATGGCTTAGACTACGATGGTCTAGGAAGGAATTTGCCATCTATTTATCAATTGAAATAATCGTCGAGTGGTGCTAGTCGCACTTATTGATATCTTATAAATAAAAATAATTCCAAAAGAATTTGTTATGCTTAATATAGTATTATTTGGCCCTCCTGGAGCCGGTAAAGGAACTCAAAGCGAAAAGCTTATTGAAAAATACAATTTAATTCATCTTTCTACCGGGGATTTGTTTAGGAAACACCTAGGAGAAGGGACTGAGTTAGGGAAATTAGCTCGCAAATACATGGATGAAGGCCGACTTGTTCCGGATGAAGTTGTCATTGGTATGGTAGAAGATAAAATCAAAGAAACCAAAAGCGGCAATGGTTTTATCTTTGATGGATTCCCTCGAACGGTTGCCCAAGCAAGTGCTTTGGATAAGGTTTTGGCGGGTTTGAAATTAGAGATTTCTGGTATGATAGCCTTGGATGTTCCTGAAGATGTGTTGAAAGAAAGAATTCGTGAAAGAGGAAAAACTTCTGGAAGAACAGATGACCAAGACGAGTCGAAAATTGAAACTAGGATAAAAGTATATTTGGAAGAGACATTGCCTGTAGCCGGGTTCTATGAAAAGCAAGAGAAATTCACCAAAATACATGGTGTTGGAACAATCGATGAGATATTCAGCAACATTGCAAAAGTGATAGATCAGTATTAATACTCAAATATTTATTACCTTTGCAGCATCAAATATTTTGGCTAAGCATATTTGCTTAGCCTTTTTTATTCCTAAAATTATATATCGTGGCAGATTCCAATTTTATAGATTATGTGAAGTTTTGCTCTAGGTCTGGAGCAGGAGGGGCTGGCTCAGTTCATTTCCGAAGAGAGAAGCACGTGCCAAAAGGTGGTCCTGATGGCGGTGACGGTGGTAGAGGAGGGCATATTATCCTCAGGGGGAGTTCACAATTATGGACTTTGCTGCATTTGAAATATAAAAAACATGTGATTGCCGAGGCAGGAAAGAATGGTGAAGGAGGGAGAAGAACAGGCAGAGATGGCCAAGACATCATTTTGGAAGTTCCTTTGGGGACAGTAGCAAAAGATGCAGAGACATTCGAACTTCGTCATGAAATCACAGAGGATGGTCAAGAAGTGATCCTTACAAGTGGTGGAAGAGGAGGATTAGGAAATGACCATTTCAAAACAGCAACAAATCAAGCTCCACACTATGCCCAGCCCGGTGAAGAAGGAATAGAAGAGTGGATTATATTGGAATTGAAGCTATTGGCTGATGTAGGTTTGGTTGGATTTCCGAATGCTGGCAAATCTACTTTGTTGTCGAGTATATCAGCAGCTAGACCTGAGATAGGGGATTATCCTTTCACTACTTTGGTCCCAAATCTTGGAGTGATACCTTACAGAGATGATAAATCCTTCGTAATGGCAGATATTCCTGGAATAATCGAAGGAGCAGCTGAGGGTAGAGGTCTAGGGATTCGATTCTTAAGGCATATTGAAAGAAATTCTATTTTGCTTTTTATTATCCCGACAGATGCTGACAGTATTAGTGAGCAGTATAGGATCCTATTGGGTGAATTAGAAAAGTATAATCCAGAACTTCTTGATAAAAAACGTCTATTGGCAATCACCAAAGCGGATATGCTCGATGAAGACTTGATGAAGGAGATGGAGGCAGATGTACCAAAAGAGTTGCCTTATGTTTTCATCTCTTCGGTAAGCCAATTCAACTTAGACAAATTGAAAGATATGTTGTGGCAGGCTATCAATGACTGACTTGTGTCAGATTGTCAGCTTTAGGCCTGTGGCAAACAAATTGATAACCATTCGTAGAAATCAGAATGGATTGTCTAAAAACATTTAGTAAAGTGTGGTTTGAGTTTGATTCCACCTAATAGAAAAAGAATAAGATTATTAGAACAATCTGAGCGTATATTAAAAGTGTCAAGTAATTTTAAAAACGTGACAATTAAAAACATGAACAAGGAAAATATGACTTCAGAAGCAGAAGAGATTCAAAAAAATGAAGTGCCTGTGCAAGAGGAGAATGTTGAGAGTAGTGGAGATCAAGTTGCTTTAGAAAGCAAAAGTGAGGAAAAGTTACTTGCAGAAATTCAGGAATTAAAGGACAAATACTTACGGTTGTATTCGGAATTTGAAAATTATAGAAGAAGAACTTCAAAAGAACGCCTTGATTTAATTAAGACAGCTTCGCAAGATTTGATGTCGGAAATAATACCAGTAGTAGATGATTTCGAAAGGGCATTCAAGGCTATTGAAAACGAAGAGGATGCGAATAAAGTGAGAGAAGGGAATCTGTTGGTATTCCAAAAATTCCAAAAAATTCTAGAAAGCAAAGGCTTGAAACCTATGGAAGGCTTGGTAGGGGAGCCGTTCGATGCAGATACGCAAGAAGCGATCACGCAGATCCCATCTCCTTCTGAGGACTTGAAAGGAAAAGTAATAGATGTTGTAGAAAAAGGATATACTTTAGGTGACAAAGTTGTCAGGTATGCTAAAGTTGTCATTGGAGCGTAATTGATATGGCGAAAAGAGACTATTACGAAATATTAGGTGTAGCAAAAAATGCTACACCAGATGAGATAAAGAAAGCATACAGAAAGCTAGCGATACAGTTTCATCCTGATAAAAATCCAGATAATCCGGAAGCAGAGGATAAATTCAAAGAAGCAGCGGAGGCCTATGAGGTATTGAGTAACCAAGAGAAGCGCCAAAGATACGATCAGTTTGGGCACCAAGGAGTAGGAGGAAGTGGTGGATTTGGTGGTGGAGGAATGAATATGGATGACATATTCTCCCAGTTTGGAGATATCTTCGGTGGTGGAGGTGGAGGTTTTGAGTCGTTTTTTGGAGGTGGAGGACGAGGTAGAAGAACCAAAAAAGGAACTAATCTACGTGTGAAATTGAAGCTAACCCTCAAAGAGGTAGCGAATGGTGTAGAAAAGAAAATCAAAGTCAAACGTCATGTCTTAGCTGATGGGGTAACATTTACCACATGTAGAACTTGTCAGGGAACTGGACAAGTAAAAAAAGTAGTAAACACGATGCTTGGTCAAATGGTATCAGCAAGTACTTGTCCCGCATGTGGAGGTAATGGACAAATGATCGATAAAAAGCCGGCAGAAGCAGATGCACGTGGCTTGATTTTGAAAGAGGAAGTTATCGCGATCAATATCCCAGGTGGAGTTGCTGATGGGATGCAATTGAGCATGTCTGGAAAGGGTAACGAAACTGCTGGAGGTATTGCTGGGGATTTGTTGATCGTCATCGAAGAGATAGAAGACGAAACCCTTCAAAGAGATGGAAACAATGTTGTCTATGATCTTTATGTGAGTTTCATAGACGCTGCCCTGGGAGCTCAAGTGGAGGTGCCTACGATAGATGGAAAAGTCAAAATAAAAATCGATGCTGGTACGCAAAGCGGTAAGATGCTTCGACTCAAAGGTAAAGGTATCAAAGATATCAACGGATATGGCAAAGGGGATCAGTTGATCCATGTAAATGTTTGGACCCCGAAGCAATTGAGCAAAGAAGAAAAACAAATGCTGGAAGGATTGAAGGACTCCGATAACTTCAGACCAGACCCAGGAAATTCAGAAAAAAGTTTCTTTGATAAGATGAAAGAATTTTTCTAAAGTTGAAGCTGGAAATTTTTCCAGCTTTTTTTTTTACTAAAAAAAACCTTTTCTGAATATCACCGTAATTTACCCGTATGTTGAGAGGATTGTGTTTTATGATTTGTCTGGTTTTTGGAGTCGAAATACCCTCAAAAGCCCAGATAAACAAAGTTTTTAAGATTGAGGAGCGCAAAGGATACAATTTAGTTCACGTGGATTTCAACGTGTACAAAGGGATTACTGAGCTCAAAAGAAGTCATGGGGATTTTCCTCTGCACATCAATTCATCCCTTTCTAAAGTAAATATTCTCCCTACATTTTCTCATGAAATAGAAAATGGGGTCTTGTTTACATATCTGACTCACAGAAATGTGGAGTCGGAAACTTTGGGAAAAAGTCTTTCTTACAAATTGTTTTCAAGTGATTCTGAGGACTTCGATCACAAGTGGGATGTAGGTTTGAGTTCTAACCATCTGTATGATCTCAATCTTTATTTTGGAATTGGTAAAGCTGATTTGGATTTTTCATATATCCCAATTTCGAATTGTAAGATAAAGTCTGCCAGTGCAGATATCAAACTGGGTTTTAGTAAAAAAATAGCAAACTCAGTGACAATGGATACGATGATGGTTTCGATCAATATGGGGAGTTTGGATGCCTCAAATGTCAATTTCGCTAATGCTGAGAATATGATGTTTGAAATCAATTATGGAACTTTAGACCTTTCTTTTTCTGACAATATGCTTCATGATGTCAAAGTTTCTGCAGTCGTAGGAGCGGGTAAAGTGAATCTGACACTTCCTGACCAGTCCCAACCTTATCGCTTGAAAATTATTTCGACTGCAATGACGAGAACTTATCTTCCCAAATATCTAAAGGATGCAGGAAACAAAACATATTATAGTAAAAGCTACAAACCTGATGCACCTGACCTGCTGGACCTTACTATTGATGTCTCTGTAGGTTCTGTCACAGTAAAATAGATTTTATGTCTCCAATTCATTACTTTTAGGAAAAGCAATCACCTTGAATATTTTAGAAGTCCATCACCTCCATAAAGCCTACGAAAATCACATCGCGCTCCAAGATGTAAGTCTTTCTATACCCAAAGGCTCAATATTTGGTTTGTTAGGGCCAAATGGTGCTGGCAAGACAACTTTGATCCGAATCATCAATCAAATCATCGATAGAGACTCAGGTGAAATTTTTTTCAACAATGAGAAATTGCAGTCCAAGCACATTCCTTTCATCGGCTATTTGCCAGAGGAAAGAGGGTTATATAAGAAAATGCAAGTTTGGGATCAATTGATCTATTTTGCCAGATTGAAGGGAATGCCACTTCAGGAAGCAAAAACCAAAGTGAATTATTGGCTTGACAAATTGGAAATACAATCATGGAGAGAAAAGAAGATTGAGGATCTATCGAAGGGGATGGCTCAGAAAATCCAATTTATAGCCACTGTGATTCACGAACCAGAGCTATTGATATTGGACGAACCTTTTTCTGGATTTGATCCTGTCAATGCTGAATTGATCAAGAACGAGATTTTGGAATTGAGAAAAAAGGGCATTACAATAGTTCTCTCAACCCATAGAATGGAATCCATCGAGCTTTTGTGTGATCATATAGCAATGATACATCAGTCCAAATTGATTCTAAGCGGTGGACTTTTAGAAGTAAAGAGGAAATTCAGAAAAAAAATCTATAAAGTGATTTTGGAGCCTTATGGTGATCTAGAAGTGCCAAAAGAGTGGAAATCAATTACTGCTGATAACCAGATGATATTTGAAGTGCCACTTCAGGAAAAAAGCCCAAATGTGTTATTGAATGAAATGATAGCAATAGGGGAGGTTCAAGGTTTCTCCGAAATAATCCCGACTATGGAAGAGATTTTCATCCAACAAATCAAATCCCATTCTTATGAATAAGGTTTTTCTAGTGATTCAAAGAGAGTATTTGGCGAGGGTAAAAAAGAAATCATTTTTGCTTGCGACTATTCTGACGCCTTTGATTTTCCCAACTGTAATGGGGATATTTCTTTGGATTGCTGTGGGGGAAGAGAAGGGAGCTTCTTTGAGAATCATTGAAGTCGTTGATGACAATAATCTATTTTTCTTAGAAAGCAGAGATCAGTATGCCTTTTCTTTTTCCAAAGTAGCTATTGATGAAGGCAAGCGTCAGGTTCAATCGGGGGAAAGATTCGGCTTTTTGTATATCCCAAAAATCCAACTTGACAGTCCTACAGGGATTACTTATTTCGGAGAGACCAATCCAAGTATGACTTTTATCGCTGACCTGGAATCCAGTTTGAAAAGAAGGATAGAAGAACAGCGTATGATGGAATCAGGAATAGATCCCAAAGTACTGGATGCCTACAGGACGCGCGTGAGTATTCAATCAATTACCCTCGATAATTCGGGAAATGAAAAGATTAATGACGCCACAATTAACTATGGAATAGGTTTTTTTACCGGGATCCTAATTTACATATTCATTTTTGTCTATGGCAATCAGATCATGCAAGGGGTTATTGAAGAAAAATCTAGTAGAATCATTGAAATTTTGGTATCCTCGATCAAGCCCTTTCAGTTGATGTTAGGAAAAATAATTGGGATAGGAGCAGTAGGACTGACTCAGTTCCTGATTTGGTTGATGCTCATAGCAGGTGTCTCTAGTATAGTGATAGGGTATTTTGGTATGCAAATGCCACAACAAACAGCCATGGAACTTGCAAGTCCAGCCATGACTGAGATGTCAAATATGAACATCAATAATGATTATTCTGAAATTATTCAGGTTATTGGGGGGATTAATTTTGTCAAGATAGCATTGACCTTTGTCTTTTATTTTATAGGAGGGTATTTGTTGTATGGGTCATTCTTTGCTGCGATAGGTGCTGCTGTAGATACGCCTTCCGATGCACAACAATTTATGCTGCCTGTGACCATACCTTTATTGATCGCTTATTTGGGTTTATTTGTTTTTGTGCTTGATGATCCCAATAGCAATGTGTCATTTTGGCTGTCAATTGTCCCTTTTACTTCTCCGATTGCAATGATGGGAAGAGCCAGTTACGGGGTGCCATTCTTCGACCTCGCTTTGTCAATGTCCCTATTGATAATTGGGTTTTTGTCTACAACTTGGTTTGCAGGAAAAATTTATAAAATCGGTATACTCATGCACGGGAGTAAGGTGAATTACAAAACTTTGTGGAAATGGATAAAAATGGACTAATCAAAAAGCCCGAAACTAATCGGGCTTTTTGATTTTATTCTTTTGATCTTTTAAAATTCAATCGATTACTTCAAGTAAGCAGAAAGCATCCAAACTACTTTCTCTTTTCCAGTGATGTATCCACTCATCAAGTCAACCGTTCCTTCATCATTCTGCTCAGAGGCTGTATCAAGCGCTTCTCTTTCGAGCTTCAAAAGTACATTCAGGTTTTCCCTTACAGTTTCCACCATTTTCTTTGCATCGGTGATTTCTTTGGCTTCTTTGATTTCTGAATTTTTGATATATTCCTCAAAAGAAGAAAGTGGTCTTTCTCCAAGCGTCAAAATCCTTTCCGCAGTCTCATCAATTCCCAAATTCGCCTCGTTGTACAACTCTTCAAACTTCGCATGAAGTTCAAAGAAATTAGGGCCTGACACGTTCCAGTGGAAGTTTCTTAAGTTTTGATAGTAAATTTCATAATTCGCCAAAAGGCTATTTAGCTTTTTAACTAATTTTTTACTGTCTTTTATTTCTAATCCTATATCGTTTGTGCTCATTTTATTATATTTTTGGTTTCTGTGTACACTTTAAGAACAAATATAAAGCCATAGTCAATCAAAGTAAATTTTGTCCGATTGATAATAACTATCGAAATATCGAGTTCTCTATAATGTTACCCTCAAATCCAATTAGAGTTGCCAAATGAAGAATACCCTTCACGAATTTACCACTTTAGATTTTTATCAGAATAAAAGCAGGATCAAATGGTTGATATTTATTTGTTCAGTCGTGATAAGTTTTGGCTCCATCTACTATACAAATAATCTGGTCGAGGAACTCAAAGAGCGAGAAAAGAGGCAAATCGAGCTTTTGGCAAGAGCCTTGGAGTATGCTTCGATTTATACTGACAATTTGACCTTTATCAATCAAGAAATCATCCAGCAAAACAACTCCATTCCCTTGATAATCATGGACGAGTATGGGAATCCTGGGGAGTATAAGAATATCAAGTTTGGGAAAAGGGCTACAGAAGAAGACAAATTAGAAGTCCTCAAATCTGAGCTGCAGAAGATGAAGCAAGATTACGAACCCATCCAAATGGAGAATGGTTCTTTTATTTTTTATAGAAATTCTGAATTGCTTACTTCCTTGAGATACTATCCCTATGTACAATTGGCAGTGATTATTGTCTTTGGTATATTGGCGTATGCTGTCTTCAACCAATCAAAGATTGCTGAGCAAAACCAAGTCTGGGCTGGACTCACAAAAGAAACAGCGCACCAGCTAGGTACTCCTATAGCATCGCTTATGGCGTGGATAGACTACCTCAAAAATTCCCCAGTTTGGGAAGAAAACAAAGAAGTAATCCAAGAAATGGACAAGGATGTCATCAAGTTGAGAATGGTGACCGAAAGATTCAGCTCCATAGGGAGCAAGCCGGTGATTGTGTCTGAAAATGTATTCAAAGTGGTAGATGATGCAATCACTTATCTCAGACCTAGGATATCCAGTAAAGTGGAAATGAATGTAAATGGATATGCGAGAGATATCGAAGCCATGATCAACAAACCTCTTTTCGAATGGGTAATAGAGAATATCTGTAAAAATGCAGTAGATGCCATGAAAGGTCAAGGTAAAATCTCAATTGATATTGTGAAGGAAAGTGAGCAATATGTAATTGTCGACATTACTGACAATGGGAGAGGGATGGAAAAAAATATGTACAAGAAAGTCTTTAACCCTGGGTTTTCGACTCGGAAAAGAGGTTGGGGACTTGGGTTGACTTTGGCTAAGCGAATTATAGAAGGCTATCACCAAGGGAAGGTTTTTGTAAAAACATCAGAAGTTGGGAAAGGGACTACCTTTCGTATTGTTCTAAATGGAGTGAAGGAACAGATGGATGAGAAAACCAAAGAGAATTTTTTCAGTTTTTGATAAATAAAAAAGGCTTCAAAGAAGCCCAGATAAAAGATAAAACAACCAGAGATTGTCAAATCTTTCCATTTATTAAACCTTACAGCTACTAAGGTACTATACTCAACCGATTTATCAAAATTTTTAGAATCTACGGTCAGCAAAGGAAGTTCAGCTGGTCGTATGGGTTCCAATTCTGATACTTGGGAAGGTAAAAGGCAGCTGTGTTGTTTTGAAGACTTGTACTTGCTATTTTCAAATCCATCTGTATCGGACAGATATTCTTCGGGATAGTTGTTAAGTTTAAAGTTTTAATCATAATTACAACTTTAAACTTATGTGAATAAGTTGTAATTAGGGTTACAGTATATTTGGTTGATGTTGTAATCATAATTACATAAAATGTTTCGATACCTCAAAAATCAAAGACAACTACCTTAAGACTGTCATTACGATGGAAAGGTTTGATGGCAATACTTTCGATGGAATCAAACAATTGGATTTGAGGAGTTTTTTGAAAGAGTAAAGTATAGTCTCAAATTGGTGCAAGACTTAATCTTGGGCCTTTGCATTAGCAGTCCAAGGACTTCTTTCTTAAAGTAATAGTCTGAAGACTGTTCAAGTATGATGAATTGAGCCACCTACCCACTCAATCCGCCGCATTCCAATAAGCCATCCTTTCGCAGCTTTCTACTTCGATACTGTAAAAGTCAAATTCTTGGGTCACTTTGCCTTTGATCAAATAGATGCCACGTCCTTTGAAAGGGTGCTTTTTGACCACAGGAGGGAAATGTACTGTGTCAATCCAATCTCCTTCCCGGTCTATAAAAGTCCCAAAATTCATCACATCTCCCTTTACAGTTCTGGTGTATTTGATCGTAACCAGATAGCCGACTATCTGTACAGACTTACCCAAGTACTGCTTCAGGTCTTGAGCCTTGATGCTGAAGACGGTCTGATCCTTGACTAGATGGAAAGGTGAGTCTAGGGGAAATTCTAATATTTCGATCTGGTCTACGATCTCTTGCCTTACATCTGCGTCTTCTAGCTCGGGAACTTCAAGTTCCCGAAAGCCAGCTTGCTTGAAAAGCTCGTTGGCTGTATTTACAGTCTTGCGTTTGTTGAGGATAAAGTGTGCTTCCCAGAGCAAGGTCTGCTTGCTTTTTTCCGTAAAGCGAAAGCATCCTATCCGAATCAAGATCAATAGCTGCTCCAAGCTAATGTTTGCCCGTGCAACAAAATCAGCCAAACCAAGAAAATGGCCATGCTCCTGTCTTTCGTTGAGGATTTTATCAATGCTGTTTTTCTCTAAAAACTTTAAGTGAATAAAGCCAAGATAGACCATTTTTTCACTGATACGCGTCAAGTAATTGCTTTCGTTGATATGTGGAGCTTGGATGTCTGCGCCGTTCATCCGCAATTCGTGGATGTAGAATTCGGTATGATAGAATCCTCCAAAATTATTGATCACCCCGACCATAAATTCCAATGGGAAGTAAGCTTTCAGATACAAGCTCTGATAGCTCTCCACGGCAAAGGAAGCAGAGTGCCCTTTGGCAAACGAATAGCCAGCAAAACTCTCGATCTGATGCCATACTTCTTTGGTGATCTTTTGGTCTCTTCCCAGTCTTTGGCAATTGCTAAAAAACTGATCTTTGACCCTTTGGAATTCGTCTTTTGATCTGGATTTTCCACTCATACCTCGACGCAGCACATCTGCTTCTGACAGGCTAAGTTCTGCAAAGTAGTGGGCCACTTTGATCACGTCCTCTTGATAGACCATGATACCGTAAGTTTCGGGCATGATATCGACCATAACGGGATGGGCGGTTTTTCTCCGCTCGTGATCGACATGCCTGAGAATGTACTCGCGCATCATTCCCGAACGCGCCACACCCGGGCGTATGATGGAGCTGGCAGCCACGAGCTCTAGGTATTCGTCTGCTTTCATCTTGGCCAGCAGCATACGCATGGCGGGAGATTCTACATAAAAAGCCCCGATTGTATGGCCTTTTCTGAGGTGCTCCTTGATTTTTGGATCTTTTTTGAATTGTTCCACTTGGCGGATGTCCACTTTTACACCTTGATTTTGATAGATGATCTCCATGGCACTTTTGATATGGCCCAGACCCCGCTGGGAGAGGATGTCAAACTTGTGCAAGCCAATATCTTCAGCTGTATGCATGTCAATATGTGCGAGAGGAAATCCCTTGGGAGGCATCTCTGTAGCGGTATAGTAATGTATGGGTTTGTGGGAAATCAGTATTCCACAGGCATGGATAGTCAAGTGCGAGGGCATGCCGTGGAGGACTTTACTATATTTGATGATTATTTTCCCGTACTGATCAGGGATGTAATCAGGTTTGGCAGCGTGATAGATGAGGGATTCGATTTCGGTTTTTGGAAGTCCGAAGACTTTTCCAAGTTCGCGTAGCATCGAATTGGACTGAAAGGTGCTGTAGGACCCCAAGAGTGCGACATGTTCGTGGGTTTCTGTATTGTATTTGTCAAAAATATAGCCCGTCACTTCATCACGATCCGTCCAGCTGAAGTCCAGGTCAAAATCGGGTGGGTTTTCCCTGTATAAATTGATAAATCGCTCAAAGTAGAGGTCTAGCTCTATCGGGTCTACATCAGTGATATACAGGCAATATGCTACAATGCTATTTGCACCACTGCCTCTGCCCACGTGATAGAAGTTTCTGCTGTGGGCAAATTTGATAATGTCATAGTTGATCAAAAAATAGGACACGAAGCCTTTTTGCTGAATAAGGAGTAGTTCTTTTTCTATTCTTGAGCTGATCTCAGGACTGAGCTCAGGATATCTTCCCAATGCACCTTTGAATGTTTCCTGCCTGAGGTAATCGTAATCCTCCCAGTCTGATCCGAGGATGTCTCTTTTGTTTTTGACAGCTTGGAAATAAAATGAGAATTGACATTGTTCCAAGAGTTTTTGGGCATTGTAAAGCAGGTAGCTATGTCCTTCACAGCGGGCCACCATGTCGGCATAGCTGTAGAGCATGTCGCTGATATCTCCCTGTTCTTCGGTTTTTAGTTTGCTGAGCAATGTGTTGCCATCGATTGCCCTGAGAAGACGATGGGCATTGAAATGAAGCTTGGAGCTAAAAGTAGCAGGCTGAAGCAAGACAAGTTTGTCTTTGTACCGAAACCAAGCGGATTTAGCGATTCTGTTGAGTTGATGGGGATGGATACCGATAAACTCATTTTCCCGAAGGGTAAATACTTTTTCAGGAAGTGGATAGATGATAAAGCTATTTTGGAATGAAGGTGCCTTTTCTCCAAAAGAAAAACCCTTGACCCTGTGCTGTGATAGGTGGAGGTTTAGTTCATGAAAACCTTCCTGGTTTTTTGCCAAACCAATGTACTGTTGCTTTGATCCATTTCTGAAATCAATACCGATCACAGGGTGGATGCCTCTTTTTTGTGCTTCTCTGATAAAAGGAAATACACCTGCTACGCAATTGATATCGGTCAATGCAAGAGCGTCGAGCTTTTTGCTTTTAGCCTCATCGATCAGTTCGGTTATGGAGAGAGTGCCATATTTGAAGCTATAGTAAGAGTGGCTGTTGATGAACATATAGATTCTACTTTGTGAAATCAGGATTCCTTTGGTCGGTATTACATGTTTATGTTGTCGGGAATGTCAATTTTATAAACATTTTGGTGTTTATAATTTAATCATTATAAATTGATAGATACAAGCTTGTGGAGAAAATTGTCGATGAAAGTTTTTGGACTGCCAATAAAATGGATGAAATTGTATGTTGATAAAAGTGTATGTATAAATAATGAATTTTTAAGGATATGGAAGAATGGATTGATTATCTAAATGGCATCATTGAATATGAGTTGAGATGGAATGCCTATAAGACTATTTTAATTGTTTTGACTCTATGGTTGATCAAAAAAGGTGCATTCAAGATAATCGGGTCTAAGAGGGAAGAGACCGAGCTCAAAAAATTCTATCACTGGAGAAAAACAGTGCAATACACCATCGTGTTTTTGGGGTTTTTGCTGATAGGAAATATTTGGATTAGCAATTTCCAATCAATCACAACGTTTTTGGGTTTGCTATCAGCAGGGATTGCAATTGCATTGAAAGATATCTTTGTAAATATCGCCGGTTGGATGTTTATTCTTTGGAGAAGACCTTTTGATATTGGTGATAGGATCCAAATCGGAGAATTCAAAGGCGATGTGGTTGATACAAGGTTTTTTCAGTTTAGTATATTGGAGGTGGGCAACTGGGTAGATGCCGAACAAAGTACTGGAAGGATAATCCATGTTCCCAATGGGATGGTTTTCTCAGCGCCACAGGCCAACTACAGTCAGGGTTTTGATTATATTTGGAATGAGCAGAGGATCAATATCAGCTTGAATTCAGATTACAAACGTGCCAAATTGATCTTAAACGAAATGCTTGATGAGATTTTTAGAAAAGAGTATAAGGGGATCCAGATCGCATTAAAGAGGGCACACAAGGAGCATTTTATTTCTTTTACGCAATATACACCAACTATATATGCAAAGATCCACGAAAAGGGCATTCAACTCTCCTTACGTTATTTGTGCAATCCGAGAAAGCGAAGGTTTTTCGAGCACCTAATCACAGAGAGCATTCTAGATCGATTTAGGGAAGAGCAAAATGTCAAGATCGTATATCCAACTACTTCTGTGATTATTGAAAATTCAGGCAAGGAATAATTGTTCTTTTTAGCTGACTTTTTTTCATACCACTCGATAAGAAATCATTTAGTGTTTGATTAATTGGCGCTTATAGAAATAACTAAATATGATTATACGCTTTTTTGCCAGTAGCTTTAATTCCATGGTCGATTGCTTGCTTATGTTCAATATCTAAGAGTATCTAATATCAATTTATATCGGATCTAAGCTAAATCAGGCTTGTCTTTAGTTAGTGGAAAAGTTCCATATATCCATATAACTAAATTAGTATATTGTATATAGATGTTATTTTTACCTTGATTTTTCCAATGCATTTTCCACATCTTTGATGATGTCTTCTTGGTGTTCCAAACCAACAGATAATCGGATAAGCCCATCTGAAATCCCGACTTGAGCTCTTTCTTCCTCGCTTAGCTTGCTGTGTGTTGTAGATGCAGGGTGTGTGATGATGCTTCTGCTGTCCCCAAGATTGGCTGTCACAGATATCATTTGAAGTTGATCAATAAACCTTTGTGCTCTTTCAATTCCACCTTTTAGGTTCAAAGTGATGATTCCACCACCATGTTTCATTTGTTTTTTTGCCAAATCATATTGTGGATGAGAAGCTAAAAAGGGATACTTCACAAATTCCAAATCCCTATTTTCTTGAAAATATTTCGCTACCGACAGTGCATTTTCACAGTGCCTATCCATTCTTACTGCTAATGTTTCCATGCTTTTTGCTAAAATCCAGGCATTGAACGGGGAAATAGAAGGACCCGTATGTCTTGTGAAGAATTGTACTTCTTTGATCAATTCACTTTTACCCAAGATCAAACCTCCCAAAACTCTTCCCTGTCCATCAATGTATTTAGTGGCAGAATGCGTCACGATATGTGCTCCCCATTTGGCAGGTTGTTGCAAGTAAGGTGTAGCAAAGCAATTATCAACCACCAAAATTAAATTGTGGGCTGCTGCAAATTTCCCAACCCATTCCAAATCTATAATCTCCAACCCTGGATTTGAAGGGGTCTCAATAAAGAGCATTTTAGTGTTTGGCTGAACCAATTTTTCCCAGTTTGCAATGTCAGAAATATCACCGTATGTTGAAGTGATCCCCCATTTTGGAAAAACTCTTGTCAGAAGTTGATGGGTAGAACCAAACAAAGACCTTGAAGCCAAAATATGATCGCCTTGCTGCAGGAGCGAAGCAATACTGCCAAACATTGCCGCCATTCCAGAAGCTGTAGCGATACCGTCTTCAGTTCCTTCGGCTGCACAGACTTTTTCTAGGAGCTCAGAAGAGTTTGGGTTTGCATATCGGGAATAGATATTTCCTTGGATTTCCTCAGCAAACATAGCCCTTGCTTCTTCGGCAGAGTCAAATGTAAAACTGGATGTAAGATATAAAGGAGCCGAGTGTTCTCTTTGGTTAGATTTTGAAGAACCTATTCTGATGGCATCTGTTTCGAAGTGAGACATGGTATATTAGTTAACTTTGAATTAGTTATGAGTGAATAGGGTAAGAAATTTGAAGATTAATATTTCTGAAACAAGTTAGAAATATGATAGCAATACAGTGGAAATACTGTTTGAAGATAGGGAGACATGCTAAATTTCTATTTACATTTTTAATAATGTAAAAGAATCTTAAAGCATGCAAAGACTGATTAGAAATATACATAACATCTAATTTATAGTTCCCACTTAGGGCAGGTTTTGGCACCTTTCACTTGGGATGTGATGGTTGCCAGAGGTTCATTGAGCCTGTTCTCTCACCTCTTCTTTATAAATCAGTAAACTGAAGTGAATACAAAGTAAAGCTCTAATTTCCGAAAATCAAAAAAAAGCAATAGTTGATTTTTACTTAATTTTTGATTTTTAGGAGTTAGATTTTAAATTGGGTTTGTTCTCGCAGGTCCTTCCTTAAGTAGTGTAAAGCTCCCTGAGGGAAGGCAAGTACGCGGATTTTAATTTGCCAAATATAAATAGTGGGTTGATTTTAAATTTCAGAAGGTAGATTTAAAATTTGCCGGAACTGTCCCTGATTTCATAGATGAAACATTTTTAAATCTAAAATCTAAAATCTTAGATCTAAGATCTAAAATTCCTTTAATCATTAAACTGAGTCATTGTCATATTGATCCCTATAGTTGCGAAAGACACAATCATATCGACCGCTTTGTCCATGAATATTGGGAGTTCTTCGATTTCCTTCGGAGTCCATCTTCCCAATACATAATCTACCTGTCTACCTTTTGGAAAATCATCTCCAATTCCAAATTTCAATCTTGGGTAATCTTGTCCACCTGTCAATTCCTCAATGTTTTTTAACCCATTATGTCCTGCTGCAGAGCCTTTTCCACGCATTCTTAATTTTCCGAAGGGTAATGCAACATCATCTACAATGACTAGGATGTTTTCTTTTGGGATACCTAATTCTTTCATCCAATAGTTCACAGCTTTTCCACTGAGATTCATATAGGTGGTTGGTTTGATCAGATGAAATTGGCGCCCTTTGTACTTGAACTCTGTTGTAAAAGCGAGCCTACCACTTTTCCATGTAGCTCCTTGCTTATCTGCTAGCCTATCCAATGTCAGGAATCCAACATTATGACGGGTTAATTCATATTCGGGACCTATGTTTCCCAGTCCAATGATCAAATATTTCATCTATTATATACTTAAATCTTATACTAAACCTGACAGTTTGGTTTGAAAATATTGGGACAAAAATAAAAAATCCTGCTCGCGAACAAGCAGGATTTCCAAATATTGTGATAAGTTGATCTTATTCAGCTTTTTTACCTCTAAGTGCTCTAGGGATACCGATGGTAGCGATAGAAACATTACGGTTTGTAAGAATTTCGAAACCTTCTACTGAAAGCTCACTTACTTTTACTGACTTACCTAGGTCTAGGTGAGAAATGTCAACAGGGATTCTGTCAGGAAGGTTTGCAGCCAAACCTTTTACTTTCAAAGTTCTAGCTTTCATTTCCAATTTACCACCTTTGATGATACCTGGAGAACTTCCTTTGATTTCAACAGGGATATCCATTTTGATTTCTCTGTCTTCAGTGAAAGCTAAGAAGTCAGCGTGAAGCAATACTTCACTTACTGGATGATACTGAGCATCTCTTAGAATAGCTTTTACCATTGTTCCTTCGATGTTCAAATCTACCATGTGAACTTCTGGCGTGTAGATCAAGTCTCTGAAAAGGATGGCAGGCGAATAGAAGTGAATTTGTTCCTTGATACCTGGACCATATACTACGCATGGTACATTACCTTCCTCACGGATTTGGTTCAACTCTCCTTTTTCGAGATTTGCTCTTTTAAACCCTATAATCTCTAAAGATTTCATAAATTTTAAAATTGATTGTTTATAAATAATTAAGTAATAATTCTTAGATAAATAATGCTGAAATAGAGGTGTTTCCTGTCACGGCATGTATTGCTTTGGCAAACAAGTCAGATACAGTAATCACTCTGATTTTTTCAGATGATTGTTTCACTGGTATTGTATCTGTGATTACTAGCTCTTGAAGCACTGAGTTCTCAATGTTTTCGTAAGCTTTTCCAGATAATACTCCATGAGTAGCGATTGCCCTTACAGATAATGCTCCTTTGTCCATGATGATTTGTGCTGCTTTGCAAAGTGTGCCTGCGGTGTCCACCAAATCATCGACCAATACGACATCTTTTCCTTCAACATCACCAATAACTTGCATTGATGCTACTTCATTGGCTCTTTTCCTGTGCTTGTCACAGACTACCATTTCTACTTCAAAATGCTTCGCATAAGACCTAGCTCTTGCCACACCCCCTACATCAGGAGCTGCAAAAATAAGGTTTTTTGTATCAAGCCTTTCCAAATAGGGCACAAAGATAGCTGAACCATTCAAATGATCCAAAGGTAAATCAAAAAATCCCTGAATTTGTCCTGCATGAAGGTCGCATGTCATAATTCTGTCAGCACCAGCAGATGTCAATATGTTGGCTACAAGCTTGGCAGCTATCGACACTCTCGGACGATCTTTACGATCTTGCCTTGCGTATCCATAATAAGGAATGACTGCACATACTTTATATGCACTTGCCCTTTTGGCGGCATCTATCATCAAGCAAAGTTCTAATAGATTATCTGCACTTGGGTTTGTAGATTGAATCAAAAATACCGTGCAACCCCTCACTGATTCATTGAAGCTAGGTGACATTTCACCATCGCTAAATTTGGACATCGTCAAGTCGCCAAGCCTCTTGCCATAGTGCTTTGCGATTTTTTCTGCTAATTGTTTGCTGTTGGTTCCGGAGAAGAGTTTGACCTCAGACATGTTTTAAGAAGGTTTTTGGAATGGATCTAAATGATTTTGATACTCGTAAAGGTAATGATTTTTGTAAGCTTTTGGAAAGAAGAGTCTTTCTATGTAATTATTAATTTGATTCAACTTTTTGAGAGACAAGTACTTGGTTTTGAAGTTTTCCGATCATGTCGTACTTGTCAATGGTAAGGCAAAAATCTATATCAGCTTCGATGTTATGGTTTTGAAGACGCTTCGCATGGGAGGCTTGGGAAAGGAATTCCTTTAAGTCTGATTGATTTGCTTCATAAATTGCTTTCATCGCAATAGCCCCATCACAATCAAATTTGAAATCTTCAGACAACAAACTTACCAATGCCCCAGCATACAAAGAATCTTCAAGGTTGAACTTACCTTTCCAGCCCGCACAATGGATCAGCACATCGTGTTCTTTTGATTTCAAGTAATCAGCTGTAGCACTTAGATTGACGAAAGCACCAATCAGTACTTCCGCAGAATTCTCCTTAGATTTTTCGATGGCAACTGTACCATTTGTGGTGGTCATGGCTATCTTTTTTCCCGAATAGGCATTGTTGAGATAGGCAAGGGGGGAATTTCCCAATTCAAAGCCTTCTTCAATGATCCCATTTCTTTCTCCAGCGATAATGTGGCCAGATTTGGACATTTCTCTACATATCTCTAGGTTCTCTACAGGAGTAATGCTCAGTACACCATTTGCCAAAGCAGCCATCATAGTGGTCGTAGCACGGAAAATATCCACTACCACTATTATTTTCCCATCAAGCTGATGGAGATGTATCAATTCCGGAGTAAAGCAAACTTCAATTTTTTTTGTCATTTTTATAAATGAAAAAACCCGCAAAAGCCAAAGTTAGCGCTTGCGGGTCAGATATTATTTTTTGAGTAGTGGAAGTTTTTCGACTTTTGCAGCCAAATTTTTATTTCTCACCGTTATGGCGATTTCTGTTCCAGGGGTAGCGTATTCAGTTTTGACATATCCCATGCCAATACCAATGCCCATTGATGGGGACTGGGTTCCCGAAGTCACTTCTCCGATCACTTCCCCTGAAGTATTTACGATAGGATAGTGGCCTCTAGGAATGCCTCTTTCTTGCAAAGTAAATCCGACAAGTTTTTTGTCCACTCCAGCTTCTTTCTGTTTCTTTAGATTTTCGCTGTTGATGAAATCTTTGGTGAATTTTGTAATCCAACCAAGACCCGCTTCAAGTGGAGATGTTTCGTCATTGATATCATTTCCATAAAGACAATAGCCCATCTCAAGTCTCAAAGTATCTCTGGCACCAAGTCCAATTGGTTTGATATTCAGACCCTTTCCTGCTTCAAATACTGCCTTCCAAACCTTTTCTGCATCTTCATTTTTGACATAAATCTCAAATCCTCCTGCACCAGTATAGCCAGTGCCTGAGATGATTACATCTTGCACACCTGCAAATTCACCAACTGTAAAGTGATAGAATTTCACTTCCGAAAGATTGACTGGAGTGAGTGATTGAACAGCTTCTATAGCTTTTGGGCCTTGTATGGCAAAAAGTGAAAGGGTATCGGAAATATTTTCCAATTCAGCTTCCATGGTGTTATGCTGATTGATCCATGCCCAGTCTTTTTCGATGTTTGAAGCATTTACTACCAGCATGTATTTTTCTTCTTCAAATTTGTAAACAATCAAATCGTCCACAATACCTCCCTTTTCATTTGGGAAACAAGAATATTGAGCTTGTCCGATTATCAATTTACTGGCATCATTTGAAGTTACTTTTTGGATCAAATCTAGCGCTTTTGGTCCTGTGACCATAAATTCACCCATGTGGGAAACATCAAAAACACCTACCCCTTCACGGACTGTCTTATGCTCTTCGATATCCGAAGAATAACGTACGGGCATATTATAACCTGCAAAAGGGACCATTTTTCCTCCAAGAGCTACGTGGAGGTCATTAAGTTGGATTTTTTTGATATTATCTTCCATAAGGGTTTATTTCTTGAGGAGGCAAAGGTAATCCATAAACATGGATTACAAAAAACAGAATCCTTCTTTCTTCAACATATTTTGTTTAGTTTGGAAACTCAAAACAGAACTATATGAGTATCCGCAATGATGGTCGTTGGCTCAAACGAGGTTTAATCTCATGCTGACAACAGTCGACGGTCATCCGACAACAGCGGATTTAAACTTCAAACAATATTTTAAATGGCTCTAGTATAAAAAGGGATATCCAATTAAACGAAGAATCAAAACCTGAAACTAGACACTAATGTGTAAACTAAATTCAGGCAAGATCATCTTTGTCACGTCCAGAAAATACTTGACACTTTTTTCTATTGATTTCTCTACATTTCCGATAGCTATTCAATTGCCCTGTCAGGGCAAAAGTGACTTAGACATTTACCATTGCATTGGGTTTCAACCCAATGTTATTGTCGGTTGCCCTTACAGGGCATATTTTCATTTCTTTGTCAAACTTCGTCTTGCGTCTCATATCTTGTGTCTTATTTCTTTTCAAAAAGAATATCTTACCTGACTGCCTTTCTCTGCATCCAACTCAATTTTTGCATAGACTTCGATCTCTTGTTGGAGCTCTTCGACGTGGGAGATGATGCCAACAACTCTGTTTTCGTGACGTAAGGCTTTGAGGGTTTCGAAGACTACTCTGAGGGAATTCCTATCCAAAGCGCCAAAGCCCTCATCCAAGAAGAAGAAACTTTGATCTGCTTCGTTGAGAGATTTGACTTTCTCAGCCAAAGCCAAAGCGAGACACAATGACGCTTGGAAAGTCTGACCGCCGGAAAGGGTTTTGAGGAGCCTTTTTTTGCCACCATTGAGATAATCAATAACCCAGAAAGTGTTGTTGTCATCAATTTCCAAACTCAGGCTGTTTTTGGTGAGTTTGTTGAATCTGATATTGGCAGTATTGCAGAGTTCCTTGAGATAGATCGAACTCACGTATTTTACAAATCCACTGCCTTTGAAGAGCTTTTCTAGTTCTCGCAGATTGCTTTCCCTGTTTTCCAACTTTCCATAGGTTTGCTGAATCCGTTTTTTTTCTTCAAGCTTTTCTACACTTTCTTTGATCTCTCGGTCTAAGAGTGTGAACTCCTTTTTGATGGCATCCAGTGCTTTTGTTTTTGAATCCAAAGTGTTTTTCAATTCTTCGAATGATTCTTGGTTGAAATCACTGATGCCTTCTGTTTTTTGGATTTCTTCTATCCGAGTTTCTACCAAATGAACCCTCTGTTCAAAATTTCTAATCTCAATCTCAACTTTGTCTGCATCTAGTCTGTGGTGGAAAAGCTCAAATAATTTCTCCTCATCTTCAAAGCCATGTTCATTTTTGAGTTGGGAAAATAGTGCTTTGAGTTCTTGAATCTTATTCTCAGCTTCCTTGAGGGATTTTTTTGAGTTTTCTAGATTAGCTAAATTAGTAGCTTGCTTAGCCCGAATTTCAACCAACACTTTTTGGATACCATTTAGAAGGTCAGCTGTTTTGTCAATATCCATTTGGACCTTTTGGATAGTAAGGAGGATACTTGCCGCATCTTTTTCGAAAAAGGCTTGGCAAAACCCCAAGTCCTTAATGTCATTTCTTTTTGAGTTTTGAAGGGAGTGAAGTGTCAGTAGTCCTTGCTTTAGCTCTTGGTATTGTTGGTCATCTGCTTCGAGCTTGACTTTCTCTTCTTGCCAGTTTTTTCTCCAACTTTTAAGCTGTTTGTTCTGACTGTTACGTTTTTCGATTTCGTTTTCAGTGTTTTGGAGAAAAGACCTTACAGCTTGGATATCATCAAGCTTTTGTTGCTTAAGACTTTGCTCCAAGTCTTTGATTTGATTTTCAAAACTTTGAAGATCAGATTTTTTTGATTGAAGTTGTTGCTCGAAAGTTTCTTTTTTGAAATTGGATTCTACCAGTTTTTGAGAAAGGGTCATAACTTCCTCTAAATGGTTTTTGGTCTTTTCTATTTCGAATTCTATTTGAGAAAAATAATGGTCTTCAGCATCATCGCTGAGTGGATTTGGGTGGCTCAAAGATCCACATAGAGGACATGGATTACCATCTTCCAAAAGGTGAATATGTGCATTAAGTCCTTTCTTTTGAGTCAGTTTGTTTCTTTCTATTTCAAGGTCTTTGATCTTATTTTTCAGAGTCGCCATCCACGAATCGAATGTGGATTCTTGGGGAGGGATTTTTTCTTTGATTGAATCAATGACATTTTGGAGACTCTTTACAGAAGTTTCCAGATCTTCGATTTGCGCATTTGAGTCTTTTTTGGATTTTGTCCACGTTTCCCAGTCTTTTACGGCACTTTTGAGTTCAGCAAGCTGATTGCTATCTGGGATCTGATTTTTGTCCAGTTCTTCTTCCAGAGAATTTATTTTAGCTTCTAGCGCTAGTTGAGCAGATTTTTTTGTCTCAAGTGTAGGCTCTATTACTTCAATTTTCTTTTCAGATTCCTTGATCTTTTGTTGGATTTCTTGGATTTCTTTGACTTTTTCCAAGTCTCTGATCTTGGATTCTCTTTCTGATTTTTTGTTTGCTTTTTCTTTTAAGTCAGCTTCTTCCAGTTCTTTTTGTTTGATTTCCTGAATATAGTTTTCCCTGAATCGCTCACAATCAATTAGGCTCACTTTGTGTTTTTCGATTTCTTTGTTTTTCTCTTCGATTTGATCCCAGACAGGTTTGAGATAAGTTTTTGCTTTGAGAAAATCCTTGTAGATTGTTTTTTTCTCTTCGATTTCAGGTTTTTTGGCTTCCAAATCACTATATTCTCTTTGGAACTTTTGTAAGGAAAGGAATAGCGTTTGGATTTGTTCTTGTTTTTTGAAAGTGGTATCGGCTATTTGAAATTCTTTTTCCAAAACACCTGCCTGATCAGCTATGCGTTTGATTTCTTTTTCTTTTTCTTCCAAAAGCTCATCTGTGTAGCCTTCCAAAATATCCAAATGTGTTTTTTGAATTGTCTTTTCATGCATGACATTTTTCAGAAGACTGCTAGTTTTATGACTTAGGTCAAACCTTTCCAGTCCAAACAATTCCTTCATCATCTCAGCTCTAGGACCAGGAGTAAGGTCAATAAATTCCTTGAATTTACCCTGCGGAATGATCACAGTCTGCTTGAAATGCTCCTTTTTCATTCCCAAAATTTCTTCCCCACGAATAGTAAGGGGCTCGAGATCTGAATCAGTTTTGAGATAAAAAGTATGTTCGGCTGGCTTGACATCATCAAACTTCTTGGGATTTCGTTTGGCACTGTATCTTGCGATGTAGGTGCTCCTGTTGTTTTTCCCTGCTTTGAATTCAAAATTGATCAATAAACTCTCGCTTTGAAGATTGACCATACTGTTTTTTTCACCTCGATCCGAAAGCCGCTCAGTGCTTCCATAGAGAGCAAGTAACACAGCTTCCAAAATCGATGATTTTCCACTTCCTACAGCTCCAAAAATCCCAAACAAACCCGCAGCGGTCAGTTGGTCAAATTCTATTGTTTGCTTTTCTTTATAAGAGTAAAGTCCTTGTATTTCCAGTTTGATAGGGATCATAAATCTTCGTTTTGGCTGATTACTTCCTTAAAAATGTCTATTAGTTCAGTGTTGGGTTCCTGACCTTTTTCACTTTTGTAATACATGTTGAAAAGTGACACCATATCTTTGCCAAGGTCTTCGACTTTTAGGCTGAGACTTTCTTGGCCTTTGGGGTTGAGAATTTCGGGGATCAGGTTCACAATGCCATCGTGAGCTTTCATGATGGCTTTTCGCGTAGCAGCATCGATCGCATGCTCCGTGGCAAAGGTGATTTCCACAAAGCAATATGGGTTTTCTTCAAGCCAAAATAAAGTATCTGCAAGATTTTCAAATCGCTTTCTGAACAAAGGACGCCCTTCTTTGAGTGTAATTGCTTCATAGTCCACATCTTTGTTAGGTTCTGCTTGGATGATTACGACCTTTTTTTCTTGATCAGCTTCGCTAAATGAATAGGCAAGTGGAGAGCTTGAATATACTGCCGGAACAGGGGATTTGCTTACGGCGTGGTATCTGTGCAAATGACCAAGGGCAGCATATTGGATTTCAGAGGGTATGTTTGAAGTGTAAAGGGCCTGTGCTCCCCCGACATGCAAAATTGGGCGTTCACTTTCAGGCTCAGGTTCTGGTTTTTCACCTTCTTTGACAAAGAAAAAGTGTCCGGTAAATAGGTTTATTCCATTTTGGTCACAGTACTTGTCAGCTAAAGTTTGCCACTTGTTAGCAAGGATATTTCGCATTTCATTTTCCCGATCTTCTTCACCTAGATAGGTCTTGAGTAAAACTTCATTGGCATAGGGTGCTAGGATGATTCGGATAGGTTCGCTGTGTTGTGGAAGTTTGATTTCGACAAATCCTGATTCCGAATTCAAGACTTCTATTCCATTTTCCAATTTACCAACAGGAATGATAGAGTCATACCTGCTATAGAAAAAGATGCCCATTTCCCGAGCAAGTGGATCTGGTGCTTCGACGAATTGGGTGCTGTCATGATTTCCAGAGATGGCGATGATCGGTCTTTCTCCATTTTTGGATAGTTTTCTCAGTGTTTTGTAGAGTAATTCCACCGCTTCATGGCTGGGATTGAAGCTGTCAAAAATATCACCAGCTAGCAGAACAAGGTCAACTTGCTGTTCATCTGCGATTTGGATGATTTCTTCTAGGGCGAGTTTTTGTTCTTCCATTCTGGAGAAGTCCTGTATTCTTTTGCCTAGGTGCCAATCTGCTGTGTGTAGGATTTTGATCATAGCTGAAAAGTATTCTGTAGATTTTTATGAAAATATTCTAAATCTATTCGTAATTGAATTTAAAGTTATCAGCTTGGTGCTTCTCTTCCAAGTACAATTTTATTAATTGACTGTAGCTGACAAGAATTCTATTCTGTCTCAGGCATACAGGTATGGCTAGGGCTTAAATTAGGGGTGATTTGTCTCGTTATAAATAATCAAAAGCAATTGGAAAAAATGATATGTTAACAGTTTTTTGAACTAAAGTTTATATGCCAATCTAAATCCAGTCATAATTGCTCGCAGATTAACTTGATCGGGAACTATTAAAGTTGTTGAGCCACCAGGTACAACTCTTTTGTACATGATATAGTCAAAATCCGCAAAACGATATGAAAGGTTAAATCCTAAATCAAACTTCTTTGATAACGATATACTTGTCAATAAACCACTCTCAAGATATAGACTGTTTGATTTTGGTCTATCTCTGTCATGAATAAGTGTAGTCCCTGGTGAATTAATACTCTCTAAAATGTAAAATGGAAATGTTAATCGAGAAAATCCTATTTTTTGAAATGGGCGAAATTCAACTGATTTGGCTAAAATAAATCTGTAACCAATTAGATAAGCTAAGTTTTGTACCTCATATTTTTCGTGAAAATTAACCTCCATAGGGAATTGATTACTGCCGAAGTATTTATTTGCTGATTCTATCCTGATAGCATTTGAAGATTGTCCGAAGGATAAACCATGTTCCCAGAACCTTCCTGCGAGAAAGTTGATCTCTAAATTTATATCACCTCCTCGTTTGGCATGTCCATGATTTTCTTTTGAAAAAAAACCAATATCATATTGTTGATCACTTCCTTTTTCAAAAACAGTTTGTTCAAAGCCTGCAGTTGATGTAGAAGCAAACTTTCCAACGGGTATAAGTACACCACCACCGATTGAAATTTCAAATCTACCTATATTGGTTTTGTTGTTTTGTGCCAATATATTGTTTGAAAATAAAATAAAGAATATAAAAATGATTAATCTAGCCATGGATTATTTCTTGTCAGCTTAAAGTTTATATGCCAGTCTAAATCCAGTCATAATTGCTCGCAGATTAACTTGATCGGGAACTATTAAAGTTGTTGAGCCACCAGGTACAACTCTTTTGTACATGATATAGTCAAAATCCGCAAAACGATATGAAAGGTTAAATCCTAAATCAAACTTCTTTGATAACGATATACTTGTCAATAAACCACTCTCAAGATATAGACTGTTTGATTTTGGTCTATCTCTGTCATGAATAAGTGTAGTCCCTGGTGAATTAATACTCTCTAAAATGTAAAATGGAAATGTTAATCGAGAAAATCCTATTTTTTGAAATGGGCGAAATTCAACTGATTTGGCTAAAATAAATCTGTAACCAATTAGATAAGCTAAGTTTTGTACCTCATATTTTTCGTGAAAATTAACCTCCATAGGGAATTGATTACTGCCGAAGTATTTATTTGCTGATTCTATCCTGATAGCATTTGAAGATTGTCCGAAGGATAAACCATGTTCCCAGAACCTTCCTGCGAGAAAGTTGATCTCTAAATTTATATCACCTCCTCGTTTGGCATGTCCATGATTTTCTTTTGAAAAAAAACCAATATCATATTGTTGATCACTTCCTTTTTCAAAAACAGTTTGTTCAAAGCCTGCAGTTGATGTAGAAGCAAACTTCCCAACGGGTATAAGTACACCACCACCGATTGAAATTTCAAATCTTCCTGCATTAGTTTTGTTCTTTTGTGCCAATATATTGTTTGAAAATAAAATAAAGAATATAAAAATGATTAATCTAGCCATGGATTATTTCTTTAAGATGACTCTTTGTTCGTTTTCCATCATTGCTTTTGTAAAACCATGACAGTTGTAGGTTGCTTGGGTGTGGCAATCTGAGAGTCTCTTGGAGCCGTATTGCACCCCAATAATCCAAAAATCATCCCCTTGGTTGGGATAGCAATAGTTGGATTGGGTGAATCCTTGAATGGAAAATAGGAAAAGCAAAATAGAAGTAATGTGTATATGTTTCATAAAAAAGAAGTTAAAATAGTTTAATGCATATATAAAAATTTAATCTCGTAAAATCAAATTTCAAGGGGATAAAAAGGAGTTATTAGTTTTTTTGCTAAATTAATATTTTGTTCTCCCATTCTGGAAAAATCCTGTAATCTTTTTCCTAGGTGCCAATCTGCCGTGTGTAGGATTTTGATCATAAATCAAAAGTAAGTAGTATGATTTTCAAGAAAATATTATAAATTCGTCAGCTTTTAAATATTAATGGAGTTTAAAGTCAGAATCTTCTTGCAACCATTGCAAACGAGGTTCTTTATAAATGACATAAATTGGCACATGATTTGCCATGCAAGCGCTTATGAAAAAAGTATTTACATTCCTATTTTTTTTGCTCACAGGAGTATTTTCTGTGCAGGCACAAGTGGAAGAATTGGAGATAGAAAACAATTATACGGTAATTGATTCCACTTTTTTGATACAAGAGGGAGTAGCAAGCTACTATGGAACCCGATTTCATCTGAGAAAGACTGCAAATGGTGAAGTTTACAATATGGAACATTTGACCGCAGCCCACAAGAATCTTCCATTCGGCACGATGCTTAGAGTCGTTAATTTGAAAAATGAAAAAGCGGTATGGGTACGTGTCAATGATAGACTCCCTCCAAATTCCAAAAGAGTGGTTGATTTATCAAAAGGAGCGGCAAGGGAGTTGGGGATGATCAGAGATGGAGTAGTGCGTGTTAGACTAGAAGTTCCAGATCAAGAGACTATCGCATCACTGATGGAGTATTTTGATGAAAACAAACCAGATGATATCCGTCTAAGGCTCTACCCTGTTCCATTGGAAGTTACTAGGCCTTCTATAGAATTGTTGGAGATGATGATGGACTTGCCAGGAGATTTGGTTTTGTCTAGAGGGAAGTGATTTTTTTTGCCAAACGGATTAGGTTTTAAACTATCTTTTAGCTTATCGGCCGTCCCTACGGGACTTTTAGGAGCGCGTCCTTGGGTTGATCCTTGGCCGTGGGTTGAAACCCACGGTTAATACATCGGACGTGCCTCTGGCACTTTGTGGGTATAGGAGCTTTTTGAGTCCGTGGGATGAAACCCACGGTTAGTATATCGCTCGTGCCTATGGCACTGTGAGCTGAAGAGCTACCAATGTATGTTTTTCAATATGTATCGTTGAGTTTGAATATGTCGTTAATTCCTGCTGAGCTTTGTGGAGGTGTGTCTGTGGTTTAAAACCCACGGTTAGTATGTCGTTCGTGCCTACGGCACTGTGAGCTGAAGAGCTACTAATGCATGTTTTTCAATATGTATTGTTGAGTTTGGGTATGTCGTTCATTCCTGCTGAGCTTTGTGGAGGTGTGTCTTTGGGTTAAAACCCACGGTTAGTATATCGTTCGTGCCTATGGCACTGTGAGGTTTTAAAAGGCCATCAAATCTGTGGATTGAAGTCTTTGTTTAATATATCTCGTTTGCATCTGGAACTTAAAGTTTGGAACTTTTGAATCTTACTATTGCAGTATTGAGATTGTTGAGTTTTTGGCTTTTGAAGCTGTTAAAAAGCTCCGTAGGAGCGACAGATCTATTAGCCACGGCTTTCAAGCCGTGGCGTGAAATGACAGTATTTCCAAAAAATGCCGTAGGCATGGGCGATTTTATTGGAGGTTTTTGAAAATGTATCTATCATCAAAATCTACATTGTATTTGTTCAAGAGTTTTTCATATTCATCTAAGAAGCTTATTTTTTGATGATGAGATTCTTGATTTTTTATATAGTTGTAAACTTTGTCGATTTGCCCATAGCTGTATGAGAAAGCTCCAAACCCGTCTTGCCATTCAAATCTACAATTTAGATAATCTGATTCATTGAGCCATTTAGAGGATTTGGCTTTTACTGATTGCATTACTGTTGAGATCGAATGTTTTGGTTTTAAGCCAATTAAACAATGTATATGATCTGAAACGCCATTTACTATAAAAGTTTTACATTCGGTTTCATTAATAAGATTGCCAATTACTGATAATAATTCATTTTTCCATTCTTGCTGGATCATAGCATTTCTGTACTTTACCGCAAAAACGGTCTGAATTATAATTGAAGAATAGGTATTTGCCATAAAAAAGAATTTTGGTTTAAAGAATGAACTAATTTAACATAGCTAGCTGAATGATAAAAGTTTGAGTAGGATATTAAACGTTTAAGTTTAGAGATCGGCCGTCCCTACGGAACTTTGAAGAGCTGGTTCGTGGGTTGATCTGTGTCCGTGGGCTGAAACCCACGGTTAGTATATCGATCGTACCTACGGCACTGTGAGGGGGGTGTTAGGATAGAGTTCTCTGTTAATACACTAGCCATACTTTTGGCTTTGGTAGTATGGAAACAGCTCCATAGGAGCGTCCGAACTATTAACCATGGTTTTTAAACCATGGATAGAAATGAGTGAAGGTTTCTAAAAATGCCGTAGGCATGGGCGATTTTAAATTGGGGATTAAATCTATTTTAAAACAGGTTTAGCCGGAGGTGTTTAGATGTCAAGTTGTTATTATAGCTCTATGCGTAATCTTGAGTATTTTCAAAACTTGTTTTTTAATTTCGGGGTGAGGTTATTTAGTTTTCGAAAAGTTTTCAATACCGGTTAGGAATACTTTTTAGGAGGACTGCACTGCCTGAGAGTGTAGGGTAAAATTTTAATCAATTATTTATGAAAAAGTCTAATTTAAAATCAGGTCTAATCATGTTTGCAATGGTTGGGATGTTCTTCGTCAATGTGCAAGATGCGAATGCCGTTCCTTGTAAACTAAAAAAGATTAATGAAGGTGGTGCTACGGCAATATATGATTGTGGGGAGCATGGTGAAGTGACTGTGGCAAGAGGTAAAACGGTAAGAGCATAATTTCTTTGGAGGGGAAACCCTCCAATTTTTTACCTTTAACAAGATAACATGAAAATTAAAATAATCTTATGTCTCCTTATACTTCTCAAATTGACTTCATGTAAACAATCAGATGAACTATTTTTTGAAACTGTATCAGGAAATTTAACAATAGTAGACTCAGTTAAAATCGATGATAGTGGGTTTAGTTTTTCTTCAGTTTGGAATGTGAAAGTGTACAATGATTCAATGTTAGCACTTGGAGACGGTTCTTTTTCAAGCATAAACATGTTTCATTCGAAAACAGGAGAGTTTTTGGCAACTTTTGAATCAGATAGTATCGAAAGTTTTATCATTCCGAAAAAAAGTTATTCGAATTTTTCAATTAATGGAAATAGAATTTACTTGTTAAACCATCTTCTTAGTAAGGTTTATGTTTTTGCTCTTAATAAAGAGTTTATAGAAGTAGTGGAATTGAAATTTAAGGATAACTTTTATAAGCCTCAATTTAATGTGCTCTTTGAGTTTGTTGATGATCGATATTATATAAGTACTGATTTTGACGGGGTAAGTATGCATGAAACTTTCAAGCATTCTCCATTAGTTTCTGTATTTAATGCAAATGGGGATTTTATCAATGATTTTGGATCTTACCCGAAGCCCTATTTAGAAGGTAATTTGGTCTTAAGTGCAAACGAAAACAAAATCATAAAAGATGGAAAAATCTATATCCTCAATGTTGCAGGAGTACCGATTTTGAAAGAATATTTGCTGAATGGTGATCTGAATGGCGTATATAAATTAGAATCTGAGCATCATGATCCTGAAATCGGATACTATACTGATGATCCGTTTTCAGCACCACTCACTGATCAGTTTAATGGTTTAGCTTCTGACCAGAATTCGCCAAAAAAAGTTTTTTATGCATCATACCACTCTTTTGATACCCGTGATAGGGATTATGGCTTAGGGACTTATAGGTGGATGTTGATGAAAATTGATCTTGAGAATATGACAATTAAAGAGACTGAAATTGCAGGTGCTTGGTATTTAGATGATTATCCTAATCTGATCCCTCAAGTGAAAGGAGACACAGTTAGTTTTTTAATCAGGGAGAAAGATGAGAACTTGTATTTGAAGCGGTTGATATTTGATTGAGGAGACTTATTGTGCTTTAAGGATATATCGCCTGTCCCTACGGGACTTTGAGGTGCGTGTTCGTGGTTGATCAGTGTCCGTGGGTTGAAACCCACGGTTAGTATATCGATCGTGCCTACGGCACTTGAAGGACCATGTTAAAACCCACTGTTAATACATTCGACGTGCCTTTGGTACTGAATTTTGAAATGTGTTTTATCTGTGGTTTTAAAACTCTGAGTAATAAAATAGTTTGTGCCTACGGGACACTTTAGAGAGGGTTTTGTCTTATTTATTGTTGATTAATATTAGAATGGATTTTATGTTGATTGTTTGATCAATGGGGTTTTGCATAGTTCAGCTCCATAGGAGCGACCGAATTAATTGCCACGGTTTTCAAACCGTGGATAGAAATGATGGCAAGTTTCGAAAATGCCGTAGGCATGGGCGATTTTAAATTGGGGATTAAATCTATTTTAAAACAGGTTTAGCCGGAGGTGTTTAGATGTCAAGTTGTTATTATAGCTCTATGCGTAATCTTGAGTATTTTCAAAACTTGTTTTTTAATTTCGGGGTGGGGTAATTTAGTTTTCGAAAAGTTTTCAATACCGGTTAGGAATACTTTTTAGGAGGACTGCACTGCCTGAGAGTGTAGGGTAAAATTTTAATCAATTATTTATGAAAAAGTCTAATTTAAAATCAGGTCTAATCATGTTTGCAATGGTTGGGATGTTCTTCGTCAATGTGCAAGATGCGAATGCTGTACCATGTAAGTTGGTAAAACTTAATCCAGGAGGAGCTACCGCAGAATACGATTGTGGTGAGCATGGAAGAGTAACTGTAGCAAGGGGTAAAACAGTTACTCCATAGTAAAATTTGCATTTGGAGGGGAAAATCTCCTCCATTTTTCACTAAATTGATATTTTATGAAAAAAAGAGTTTTATCATTTGTTTTTATAATTAATAGCTTGATTTCTTGTAATCAATCCGAAGAACAAGTTTTTGAAATTCAACAAGGAAATCTTACTATTTTAGATTCAGTTAAGATCGACGATAGTGGATTTAGTTTTGGTGAAGTATATAATCCAAGGGTATATAATGATAGTATCTTAGGTTTTGGTGACGCTACATTTCGTAGTATTAATCTTTTTCATTCGAAATCAGGTGCATTTTTGTCAACTTATGAGACAGATAGCATTGACAGCTATCAACTTCCTGTAAAAGACATGTCTTTTTTTTATATCGATGGAGATCGGGTTTTTATTTTAAATGACTTAGTGAGAAATGTGTTTGTCTTTGATTTAGATAAGAATTTTATCGAAAAAATTGAATTGAAATTCAGTGATTTTTCTCAGAAACCTGCGTTTGAAGGTTTTTTTGAAATCCACAATAATTCGATTTTTCTAAGTTCTGTTAATGATGGTACATTAAGTGAACGATTTAAATATTCAAAAATCGTAACTGAATTCGATTTGAAAGGCAACTATATTAACGATTTTGGCAATTATCCAAAACCTTATACAGAAGGTAATTTGGTTCTTAGTACCAATGAAAGCAAAATCATCAAAGATGAAAAAATCTATATCCTTAATGTTGCGGGAGTTCCGATTTTGAAAGAGTATTTGCTCAATGGTGATCTGAATGGCGTATATAAATTAGAATCTGAGCATCATGACCCTGAAATCGGATATTATATCAATGACCCATTTTCAGCACCTTTGACTGATCAGTTTAATGGCTTAGCTTCTGATCAGAATTCGTCAAAAAAAGTTTTTTATGCATCATACCACTCTTTTGATACCCGTGATAGGGATTATGGCTTAGGGACTTATAGGTGGATGTTGATGAAAATTGATCTTGAGAAAATGACAATTAAAGAGGCTGAGATTGCAGGTGCTTGGTATTTAGATGATTATCCTAATCTGATCCCTCAAGCGAAAGGAGACACAGTTAGTTTTTTAATCAGGGAGAAAGATGAGAACTTGTATTTGAAGCGGTTGATATTTGATTGAAGAGACTTATTGTGCTTCAAGGATATATCGGCCGTCCCTACGGGACTTTGTGGCGTGTGTCCGTGGGTTGATCAGTGTCCGTGGGTTGAAACCCACGGTTAGTATGTCGATCGTGCCTACGGCACTTGAAGGGCCGTGTTAAAACCCACTGTTAATACATTCGACGTGCCTTTGGTACTGAATTTTGAAATGTGTTTTATCTGTGGTTTTAAAACTCTGAGTAATAAAATAGTTTGTGCCTACGGGACACTTTAGAGGGGGTTTTGTCTTATTTATTGTTGATTAATATTAGAATGGATTTTATGTTGATTGTTTGATCAATGGGGTTTTGCATAGTTCAGCTCCGTAGGAGCGACCGAATTAATTGCCACGGTTTTCAAACCGTGGATTGAAATGATGGGAAGTTTCTAAAAATGCCGTAGGCATGGGCGATTTTAAATTGGGGATTAAATCTATTTTAAAACAGGTTTAGCTGGAGCTGTTTAGATGTCAAGTTGTTATTATAGTTCTATGCGTAATCTTGAGTATTTTCAAAACTTGTTTTTTAATTTATGGGTGGGGTAATTTAGTTTTCGAGAAGTTTTCAATACCGGTTAGGAATACTTTTTAGGAGGACTGCACTGCCTGAGAGTGTGTGGAAAAATTTTAATCAATTATTTATGAAAAAGTCTATTTTAAAATCAGGTCTAATCATGTTTGCAATGGTTGGAATGTTCTTCGTCAATGTGCAAGATGCGAATGCTGTACCATGTAAGTTGGTAAAACTTAATCCAGGAGGGGCAACAGCAGTATATGATTGTGGGGAGCATGGTGAAGTGACTGTGGCTAGAGGTAAAACGGTAAGAGCATAATTTCTTTGGAGGGGAAGCCCTCCAACTTTTCACTAATTATAAAACCATATGAAAATTAAAACTTCCCTATTTCTCTTTATTATTTTCAAATTGATTTCATGTCAATCATCAGAAGAAAGGGTTTTTGAAATTGAATCAGGAAATTTAACAATTTTAGACTCTGTTCAAATAGACGATAGTGGATTTAGCTTTGCTTCAGTCTGGAATGCGAAAATTTATAACGATTCTATCTTGGGGTTCGGTGATGGGTCGTTTTCTAGTATCAATATGTTTCATTCTAACACAGGTGATTTTCTCATGACTTTTGAGTCAGATAGTATTGAAAGCTATATTATACCAAAGAGAAGCTATTCTAATTTTGCAATTAATGGTAACAATTTTTTTCTTCTTAATCACCTTTTGAGTAAAGTTTATGTCTTTAGTCTTGATAAGAAATATATCAAATCAATTGATCTGAAATTCGAAAATGAATTATTTAAAGGTCAGTTTGATACATTTTTTGAAAATTATAATGAACAGTTTTTTGTGAGTACCGAATATTCTGCAGGGGGATTAAAAGAAACGTTTAAATTTTCACCACTACTGACAGTCATTGATAAATATGGTGATTATTCTTATAAGATTGGTAGTTACCCTAAACCGTATTTAGAAGGGGGTTTAGTTTTAAGTGCTAATGAAAACAAAATCATAAAAGATGGAAAAATCTATATCCTCAATGTGGCGGGAGTTCCGATTTTGAAAGAGTATTTGCTCAATGGTGATCTGAATGGCGTATATAAATTAGAATCTGAGCATCATGATCCTGAAATCGGATATTATATCAATGACCCATTTTCAGCACCTTTAACCGATCAGTTTAATGGCTTAGCTTCTGATCAGAATTCGTCTAAAAAAGTTTTTTATGCTAGCTATAGTTCTTTTGACACCCGTGACAGGGAATTTGGTTTGGGTACTTACAAGTGGATGTTGATGAAAATTGATCTCGAGAATATGACAATTAAAGAGACTGAAATTGGTGGAGCATGGCATCTGAATGAAGTTCGTAATCTCATTCCCCAAGTGAAGGGAGATACAGTAACTATTTTGATTAGGGAGAAAGATGAGAACTTGTATTTGAAGCGGTTGATATTTGATTGAGTAGACTTATTGTGTTTCAAGGATATATCGGCCGTCCCTACGGGACTTTGAGGAGCGGGTTCGTGGGTTGATCAGTGTCCGTGGGTTGAAACCCACGGTTAGTATGTCGATCGTGCCTACGGCACTTGAAGGGCCGTGTTAAAACCCACTGTTAATACATTCGACGTGCCTTTGGTACTGAATTTTGAAATGTGTTTTATCTGTGGTTTTAAAACTCTGAGTAATAAAATAGTTTGTGCCTACGGGACACTTTAGATAGGGTTTTGTCTTATTTATTGTTGATTAATATTAGAATGGATTTTGTGTTGATTGTTTGACCAATGGGGTTTTGCATAGTTCAGCTCCATAGGAGCGACCGAATTAATTGCCACGGTTTTCAAACCGTAGATAGAAATGATGGCAAGTTTCGAAAATGCCGTAGGCATGGGCGATTTTAAATTGGGGATTAAATCTATTTTAAAATAGGTTTAGCCGGAGGTGTTTAGATGTCAAGTTGTTATTATAGTTCTATGCGTAATCTTGAGTATTTTCAAAACTTGTTTTTTAATTTCGGGGGGGGGTAATTTAGTTTTCGAAAAGTTTTCAATACCGGTTAGGAATACTTTTTAGGAGGACTGCACTGCCTGAGAGTGTGTGGAAAAATTTTAATCAATTATTTATGAAAAAGTCTATTTTAAAATCAGGTCTAATCATGTTTGCAATGGTTGGGATGTTCTTCGTCAATGTACAAGATGCGAATGCTGTTCCTTGTAAATTGAAAGAAGTTAATCCAGGAGGAGCTACTGCAACATATGATTGTGGTGAACATGGAGAAGTAACTGTGGCTAGAGGAGTTACGGTGCGGGCTTAAAAAAGAGAGGGGTATCCCCTCTCTTTTTACTAAAATGATATATTTATGAAAATTAGAATTTTACTATTTGCATTTATAACTATAAGCTTGTTTTCTTGCTTTCAATCCGAAGAAAATGTTTTTGAAATTCTACAAGGAAATCTTACTATTATAGATTCAATTAAGATTGACGATAGTGGATTTAGTTTTTCAAATTTAAAGAATTCAAAAATTTACAATGACACACTTTTGGCTTTTGGAGATGGCTCATTTTCAAGTATAAATATGTTTCATTCGAAAACAGGAGAGTTTTTGGCAACTTATGAATCAGATAGTATAGACAGTTTTATAATTCCAAAAAAAAGCTATTCGAATTTTTGCATTGTCGGGGATAACATATATATACTAAATCACTTATTAAGTAAAGTTTATGTTTTTAATCTTGATAAAAAGTTTGAAGAAGTTGTGGATTTAAAGTTTAAGAATCATATGATGAAACCACGATACAATGTGTTTTTTGAAGTTTTCCAAAAATCAATTTATGTAAGTACTGAATATAATAGCTCTACAACAAATGAAAATTTTAAATTTTCTCCTTTAGTTTCAGTTTTTGATGAAAAGGGTAGATTTAGAATTGATTTTGGAAAATACCCCAAACCTTACACGGAAGGTAATTTGGTCTTAAGTACCAATGAAAGTAAAATCATCAAAGATGAAAAAATCTATATCCTTAATGTTGCGGGAGTTCCGATTTTGAAAGAATATTTGCTCAATGGTGATCTGAACGGCGTATATAAATTAGAATCTGAGCATCATGATCCTGAAATCGGATACTATACTGATGATCCGTTTTCAGCACCACTCACAGATCAGTTTAATGGTTTAGCTTCTGACCAGAATTCATCTAAAAAAGTTTTTTATGCATCATACCACTCTTTTGATACCCGTGATAGGGATTATGGCTTAGGGACTTATAGGTGGATGTTGATGAAAATTGATCTTGAGAAAATGACAATTAAAGAGACTGAAATTGCAGGTGCTTGGTATTTAGATGATTACCCTAATCTGATCCCTCAAGTGAAAGGAGACACAGTTAGTTTTTTAATCAGGGAGAAAGATGAGAACTTGTATTTGAAGCGGTTGATATTTGATTGAGGAGACTTATTGTGCTTCAAGGATATATCGCCCGTCCCTACGGGACTTTGAGGTGCGTGTTCGTGGGTTGATCAGTGTCCGTGGGTTGAAACCCACGGTTAGTATGTCGATCGTGCCTATGGCACTGTGAGGACCGTGTTCATAGGTTGAAACCCACGGTTAGTATGTCGATCGTGCCTACGGCACTGTGAGGACCGTGTTCATAGGTTCAAACCCACGGTTATGTCATTTGTGTCTCTGGCACTGTGAGGGCCGTATTCATAGGTTCAAACCCACGGTTAGTGTCTCGGTTGTGCCTACGGCACTGTGGGGACCGTGTTCGTAGGTTAAAACCCACGGTTAGTATATCGATCGTACCTACGGCACTGTGAGGGGGGTGGTAGGATAGAGTTCTCTGTTAATACACTAGCCATACTTTTGGCTTTGGTAATATGGAAACAGCTCCATAGGAGCGGCCGAACTATTAACCATGGTTTTTAAACCATGGATAGAAATGAGTGAAGGTTTCTAAAAATGCCGTAGGCATGGGCGATTTCTTTTGTTGGTCAATCAGTTTTCTCCATAAATATTGATTAATTCCTCAGTATCGGACATACTTCTGTCTAAAACCCTCGGAAGAATGAAAATACTGACAAAAAGTAAACAGAGACATGATAAAATTACTCCTTTAAAGATTCGAGAGAAAAGCACATCTGGTGTTGAATTATCATTATAAACAAAATTCCAACTTTGTGAGCAGGTAATAATTCCGAAATTGATCATTGCAAAAACATTGTTTGAAGCTATATAGGAAGCGTACTTCTTATACTTATTGTGTTTGCGCCAATAACGAATTATGATTGTCAAGAAAGAAATCAGAACAAAACCAATCATCATCAATATCCATGATTTGGAATCTTGAAACCAGTTAGATGGCTGGAACAAAATCAGCAAAATTAGGATTGGATACAAGATTCTATAGCTAGTCAATAAGCTTTTCAACTCTTCCCAATAATACCCTCTCAGCCTTTTTGAAATCATTTTCACATAAGACTCCTCTAATTCCGAAAACCCAAAAATACCAAAGGAAGCATGGACTTTTCTGAAAGCATCTGATAAACTAAGCTTTGGGTTTTCTTCCATCAGGACTTCCACTTTGCAAGCGACATGATCCAAGATTTCATATTGCACATCCACTTGTGGATAACCTTTGTAAGAAATCAGTTTTTTGAGTTGGTCGATTTGGTCTTTATCTAGCTTCATGATTTGATCAGTTTGAAGGTTTTGAGATTGATGGTGGTGAATACTAGCCATGAATAGGCAAGAATGATCATGCCTAGGCTGAGAAGTAGGAATGGAGTCAAATGTTCGTAAGGAGTATTTAACAAAAGCATAGGAAGTAATTGTGCAGACAGGTGGATTATGCCAAAAATTAATCCTTGAGAACCGAAGAACGTGGCTGCCAATACGTGTTTAGGTTGATGTTTGCCTGGAGAAAGGGATAACGTGAATCCATATTTTTTTCTGTTGTAATAAATGGAGGACCCCATCAATATTACAAAAAACATCATTACTACAATATAAAAAGACTCTTCGCCTGCGAAGTAAAATATCTGTATCAGAATCACTGCCGTCAAAATCAAAATCCCTATTTTCTTCCAGCCCAAACTCCAAACCTTAAAACTTGATTTCGCGGTATTCATCAATTCTCGCCAAGCAACCTTTTGAAGGTCTTTCTCCATCTGTTTAATGATTGACCAAGAGAATTCGTCATCCAAAGCTTCTTTTTTACAATCAAACTCTTCCTCAGGTGTTTGCTCCAAAGCAGAGATATAATGATCCAAGAGCTCATCATATATTTCTGCATAAGCAATCAAGCAGCGATCAAGCCGGTCTTTAATGGTTTGGATTTCTGTGTCGGTAAGTTTTCTCATGGCTCAAAAGTTATCTAAATTGAGGCTTGGAAAGTGTGGTCTTAACTCTGTATCTTACTATTGTCAATAGGAGTAGAAGCCATACGCCTATTATAGTGAAGTACAGGTATGGTGGTTCAAAAATAATAGACTGACTCCTTGTCTCATCAGTATATATCCCATAAGTAAACAATAGCGGAATCATTACTAATACTAATATAATTCCATGAAGTATGGCGTAACCCTTTGGTGTGTCAGCTTTGGTATGGGCAAAAATGGGTTTGTCGTCCTTACTTCTGTAATGATGTTTATGGTTTTTGTTAGGGTAATTTCTCCCGATCATCCAATTTTCAATACTCATGGTAGAGATTACAATCAAATTGAGTAGATGTACTAACGCACCACTTTTTGGAATCCAACTAGGAAAAGAAATAACTATTCCCAAAATTAATAGCGTGATCCAAATTTTTCTAGTTGTAAATAGAGCTAGTATTTCTTGCTTGAATCTTGTGGTATATTCTTTCTTTAAGTTACTCAAATAGTCTCTTCCTGCCTTTCTACAATAGCCAATTGTGAAAGATTGATCAAGGGATCTCAAGACATCTTCCATTGACTTTTCTTCCTCTGATTCCAATGCAGTCTGATAGTGATCCAGTACCTCGTCTCGAATTTCAACATACTCGATATGCTTGTCATTGATGTGGTAATGCAATTGTTCGATTTGGTCTTTACTTAGCTCCATATAAAAAAGGTTTGAGTTGGATAGAGTACACGGTGTAAAATGCTCTTGCCGATAAGATAAACATGTAAATAATGATGCTTGAAATTATTGGATGATAATATGTAATAGCGAAGTATTCGTCAAGTTCAAGCATTTTTCTGCTTGTGTCGAATATTATCTGCCAGAAAACGAAACATGCTAAAAGGCAAGTCCACATGGCGTCTCTTTTTGCACTTACATACCTATTTTTCCTTAAAAGCAATGATTTCTCACCCAAAGTGTCACGGCTGTGATAGATCCATGTTTGAAATATTGTTGGGAAGCCAAACCAAAGAAAGACGATAAGCGCT
Source organism: Belliella calami (assembly GCF_022549695.1). Lineage (GTDB taxonomy): Bacteria > Bacteroidota > Bacteroidia > Cytophagales > Cyclobacteriaceae > Belliella > Belliella calami. The sequence goes on from NZ_JAKZGS010000003.1 coordinate 418,334, forward strand.
GTTGTTATGTTGAATGAATTTTCAAAGAATGTAAATCCTATAAAAACAGCCAGTACCAAAATAGGAATTTTGAATTTCAATTCCTCTTGTCCAATAGAAAAAAGAGACTTAAGAAAGGTGTAAAGGAAAAGCCAAATCAACGATAAATGATGAAAGAACCTTAATTTGTAAATCTTCCCCCAACTCCAATTTGATTTTTCCTGCTCCCAAAATGCCTCGACATCATTTATTCCTGAGGCTTCATATTTGCAAAGTACATGGTCAAGAATTTCAAAATATAACTCTTCCCACCTGAAAGGTCTTTCCGCTAGTTTTTCCTCTAAATACTTTATATCTAATCTATTCATGATTTGATCAATTTGAAGGTTTTTAGATTGATGGAATGATAAAGCGATAGTGCATAGAGATTCAAAAGTGTGCTGTAGAACAGCATCAGAATCATTGCCGAATGTTCTAAATCATTTTTATCTAATATTATTGATGTAATGAAAAAAAAGAAATTACTCGAATTTAAAACGAACCAGTATCTTCCTAAAGCTGCCTGTAAGATGACATTTCTAGGTCTGAAATAACTTGGCTTGAAAGAAAACCAAAAATAATTTCCTGAATGATAAAGTAAGACTATCATAATCCCTAATGCTGGCAAAAAAGAAAAAACCATCATCACATCAAGGCTTATCGTTTTATAAACAACAATCAATAAAACTGTGTAAGTGAAAATCCCAAAAACTCTCCAAAAATCCATTTTCCAGAATTTCAGTGATTCTAATTGAGAGTTTTTTAACTCACTGCTGACTGAGTTCAGCAGCTGTTTTTCCATACCTCTTACTACTGACCAAGCGAATTCCTCATCCAATAATTCTTTTCTGTGATCAAATTCTTCCTGTTCCACCTCTTCCAATGCCGTGACATAATGATCCAAAAGCTCATTGTAGATTTCTAAATAAGACAGATTTAAGCTGTCTAACCTGTCTTTGATGGTTTGGATTTCTGTGTCGGTAAGTTTTCTCATACCAATGCCGTTTTAGATTTGATTTTCCAGACTTCCAATAATGAAACTGTATAAAGTGTAAGCAATATTGTGATCATGGCAGCTCCAGCGGGTAGATAAGGTAATAGATCAATTTGGGAGAAAATTAATTTTGGAACATAGACAAAAAGTTGCGCCATCAAAATGGGAAAATACATGCGTTCAGTGATTGGTAGCGCCAAAGAAGAATTGATCGGGATTCCTATGTCTTTAAATGTTTTTTTGATAGGTCTAAGCTTTCTGAAATTTTGATATCCGAAGGCAATGTTAACTATCAGCAATAGAATCATGGGGGATAACAAAAGAACTCCCAATTCTTTTTCAGTTCTTGCTTGAGTAGCTACATAAAAAGCCAAAGCCATTATCCCTGCTAAATAGAACCATCTTGATGTACAAAAGTATTTTCTAATCACCATCCATTGAGTTTGGTGAATATCTTCTTTGGCTTTTTTATTGAATTTATACTGCAAAGCATGACAATATCCATAAGTGAACTTTTCATCCAGTTCAAAAAGTTGTTCATTGAAATTTTCTTCAGGAAATTCTTGTAAATGACTGATATAGTGATCATAAATCTCCATAAGAATCTCAGCTGAGGAAATTTCTTTCCTCATAATGCTTCTCCTGATTTCCTGTAGTTCTATTTCTGTAAGTTGACGCATATTTCCGATTAACCTTTGAGGTCTTTTTTAGAGCTCGAAGGTTTTAAGGTATGTGATGGTATAAATACTATTTTCTTGTTTTAAACCTTCGGGGTTTTTAAAACCCCAAAGGTTTGGAATCAAGCCAAGCCCGGTTTCCACTCCGGATCTAATATTCTCTGGAGATTGCCCACGAAGCTTTGAAGCTCGGACATTTTTGCACTCACTTCTTTTTGACCGTCCTTGGTTAGGCTATAGTATTTCCTAACCCTGTTATCCACTTGTTGGATTTCTGTGGTCAGCATTCCTTCTGCTTCTAGCTTGTGGAGGGCAGGGTAGAGGGCTCCTTCGGTAATTTTAATTTCACCTTCGGTAAGTTCTTTGACCCTTTGGGTTATTTCATAGCCATACATTTTATCATTTTCCTCAAGAAGTTTAAGGATGATGGTTTGAAGGCTTCCTTTTATTAAATTGTTGTTGGACATAATGATTTTGATACATCAGTAAGTCAAATATATAAAAAAATTATATACATAAGAAAGTTGGGTATTGAATTTTGTCTTAGAATGAGTGAGAGTCAAGAAACGAAAAGAGAAGCTAGCTATGAGACAAAGACAAAGTAATGAGACATGAGTGTTATGTCAATTAACCACGAAGTGCCTGCCTGCTGCAGGCAGGGTTAAACTTTGAATTGCCCCGGATTGCTACCAGGGGATCAAAGTCGATGAGCGAAACACAACCCCGAAGTGTCTGTCCCGACAGTTTCGGGAGGTTGAACTATAGTAATTGTAAGGAAAAGTGTCAACTATTTTCAGGACGAGACAATAGGGAAATCAATAGAAAAAGTGTCAACTATTTTCAGGATTTTCCAATTTACCTATAAATAAAATCGCTCCGCTATGCTTTTCCTGAATAAAAAATATGAAAGGCCTGTCCAATGTAAAAATAGTAGGGGATCTATCTGGAAGTAAACTGACTAGCTCAACTACTTCAACAATCGTTGCCGCAGCAGCTTCCGTGCCTCTTTCATCTACTTCTATCAGAGCTTGGTGAATAACCCTGTCGATTTTCAAAGGTTCAGTTGGGTTAGAAAACAAAGCTGTAAAGTTGTCTTTATGAAAGTAAAAGGCCTTTTCTAAGCCCATCGCTTGTAAGTCTTTTGATAGATTATCAATTCTATATTCAATTTTAAATTTTGGCATTTTCAAAATCAAATTTGCATCTCTTGAATTATCTCTCCAGGTATTCAGGTTTTCCATGGTGAATTGTTGGGATAGCTGCGACAGGTCCCCGCTTTCGTTGATCAGTATTCCCATTGTATATTGACCCGAGCTGTAAGGGATCTCCAGATAGGTGTAATCTGCGGAGAAATGTGTTTTGAATCCAGCTGGATCACCCAAATTCATCATGTCTGTCATGATTTCTTGCCCATTTCCAAGAGTGAATTTTTCTTTTTTGGTATTTTCCTTAGGAAAATTATAAGTCCAATCCCCTTTGAAGTAAATAGCATTGACTAAATACATCACAGCATCAGATGGAATGAAGTCCAGCATGTCTTTGATGAGGTTATTGGTCTGTTTTTCGATCCAGTTATTGATGATGTTTACAGAGTTAGGATTATGCATATCAAGAGGAGCTATTTCAGCATTGAAATATTGCTGAGAAGTATTCTTGAAAGGAATTTGTGCTTGATAATCATCTTTATACCAGATACCATTTGCGATGTTTAGCTTTACTTTTGAATCTACATCAAGTAGGAAGGAAGTTAAGTCTTTGACAGCTTGATTTGCCTCTGCTAAGCTCATGCCTTCCAATTGTAAAATTTGGATAAATTCTTCTAAAACTACCCCCTCATTTCCATTCATAGCCATAGCCAATGCTTGGTGCACTGAATATGGGCTGAAAAATAGATTTTCTGAATCATTATTCGAGGCTATTTGTTGAAAAAGGTTAATTGAAAACTTGGTATTAGCATCGGAGAGCCTGTTTTCATCCGAAGACAAAGCCCTGAGATTAGCTTCAACTTTGTCTGAAAGGGAATCGTCCTCATTATTGATACAACCAAAGCAAAAGAAAAATGCTGAAAGGATATATAAGCTTGAAATAGCTTTTGAACCCATGTAGGTTTTGATAAAGATTTTTTTCATGGCTAGCTTGTTTCCATCAAGACGTTTTTTTTCTCTTGAATGCTACAATTTAAGAGAAACTTTTTGAAAATCCCAGATCAGCATTTTTGAACGAATTCCTATACCAGGGTTTGTTTTTTGCGACAAACCCAATGTTTTCTGACTAAATATATATAAATACTATTTTCGTAGGCGATCCAATTTCTAGGAGTATCTAAATATTGAGAATGTTAGGCTATTTTATTCGCTTGACAAATTGCGTACCTACATCATATCTAATGTTTACATTAAAAACCTTATTTTTGGTTTTGAAGAGCAATGTCATTATTAAAAAATCAAGATTGATTTTAAACAATGCAAAATAACCCAAATGTAATTATAGATATGAGAAATAAATTGTTAGATGATTTTGTACCTACTACCAAAGAGGAGTGGATTGCTCAAGTTGTCAAAGATTTGAAAGGAAAGGATTTCGAAGATACCCTTGTCAATCAAACTTTGGATAGGTTCAGAATACAGCCTTTTTATACAATTGAAGATCTTCCTGCTGATACAGTACTAAGTGAATTTCACCATAGGCTAAACCTTAAGCCTTCTGTGCCTGGAATCGCGCCCCGAGTTTGGAGTAATGTGGTGAGGATCGCACATATCGATGAAAAAGCAGGGAACGAGATCCTTTTAGAGTCTCTTCAAAATGGTGCAGATGCAATTGTCTTGGAATTGGATGGTAATGAAGATCTTTCTGTTTTGTTGAAAGGTATTCAGCCAGCGTACATCAATTTGTTTTTAGAACCAACTGATGACCCCATTCCTGTATTTAGTAAATTCAAGGATTGGTTAAGTGCTGAGAGCCATGATTTTTCAGATATCAATGGAGGGATAATTTGGGATGGAGCTGTACAAAATTTGACAAAACGGAGAGATAGAAAAAATATATCCCAGACTTGCAAAACATTGCTTTCGATGGGAAAAGAGCTTTCAAGCTTTAGAACTTTAACTTTGCAATGTTCCCATTATCACAATTCAGGTTCCAGCATAGTTCAGGAATTGGCATTCAGCTTAAGTTATTTTATTGACCTGGTTGAAGAATTAAGTGCTGAAGGGATTAGTCCAAGGGAAATTTTCGGGAATTTAATACTTCAGACAGCTGTTGGCTCAGATTACTTTTTGGAAATGACCAAAATCAAGGTTCTGAGAATATTGATTCAAAATCTTGCTTCACTTTATCAAGTAGAACAAAGCCCCGAAGATATCTTCATTTATGTGCAAACAAGTTTTTGGACAAAATCAGGGGTCGATGTCCAGACTAATTTGCTGAGAAATACTACTGAAGCAATGTCAGCGATTTTGGGCGGATGCAATGCATTGGAAGTTTTAAGGCATGATGTGGTCAGCAAAGAAATGGGTGAATTTTCTTTGCGGATGTCCAGAAATGTTTCCAATATCCTAAAAGAAGAAAGTTACTTAGATCAAGTATTGGATCCTGTTGCAGGGTCATATTTTATGGAAAGTTTGATTGCAGAGATTTTTGAAAATGCCAAAGAGAAACTATTGGAAATAGAACAAATTGGTGGTTGGTGGCAAGCTGCAGATCAAAATATCATTCAAAATGAAGTGAAATCTGTTAGAGAGAAACAGCAACAAATGGTATTGGAAGGTAGTTTAATCAAAGTTGGTGTCAATAAATATTTGAGTGATATAATAGAAGATTTGCAGCTCGAAGATCCTATAGCCAATGAATCAGAAAGTCAGTTGAAATTCAACAGACAGAGTTTTTTGAAAGAAGTTTTGAACCAAGAGAAGTTATGAGACCGGATTTAAAACAATTGAGTTTAGACAAAAAGGTCAATTTTCAAAAAGAAGATTGGGGAAGTTATACATGGAATACTGCGGAGAAAATAGAAGTACCCGCGGTGGTCCAAAAAGAGAATCTTTCTGAAGCCGAACACCTAGGTTTCGCTGCTGGAATAGCACCATACTTAAGGGGGCCATATAGCACCATGTATGTGATGCGACCATGGACTATTCGTCAGTATGCTGGATTTTCTACAGCTGAAGAGTCAAATGCATTCTATAGAAAAAATCTTAAAGCTGGCCAAAAAGGGCTTTCTGTTGCTTTTGATTTGGCGACTCATAGAGGTTATGATTCTGACCATCCCAGAGTAGTAGGGGATGTAGGTAAGGCAGGTGTTGCGATTGATTCAGTTTTGGATATGAAAGTGCTTTTTGATCAGATTCCATTGGATCAAATGTCTGTCTCCATGACGATGAATGGTGCTGTGATTCCGATAATGGCTTTTTATATCGTTGCTGCAGAGGAGCAGGGAGTTAAGCCAGAGCAACTGAGTGGCACGATCCAAAATGATATTTTGAAGGAATTCATGGTCCGTAATACCTATATCTATCCACCTTTGCCTTCTATGCGGATCATTGCGGATATCTTTGAATACACTTCGAAGAAGATGCCCAAATTCAATTCAATCTCAATATCAGGTTACCACATGCAAGAAGCAGGTGCTACTGCTGATTTGGAATTGGCTTATACTTTGGCAGATGGTTTGGAATACCTAAGGACTGGAGTAGCGGCAGGTCTAGATATAGATGATTTTGCACCGAGGCTTTCGTTTTTTTGGGCAATCGGAATGAATCATTTCATGGAAATTGCAAAAATGAGGGCAGGAAGATTGCTTTGGGCCAAAATAGTGAAGCAATTCAATCCTAAAAATGACAAATCACTTGCTTTAAGGACTCATTGTCAAACGAGCGGTTGGTCACTTACAGAGCAAGATGCAATGAATAATGTCACAAGAACAGCTGTCGAAGCGCTTGCGGCAGCACTTGGTCATACACAATCCTTGCATACCAATTCCTTTGATGAGGCTATTGCTTTGCCTACGGATTTTTCGGCAAGAATAGCAAGAAACACACAATTGTATCTCCAAGATGAAACCGAGATCACACGGGTTGTTGATCCTTGGGGAGGATCTTATTATGTAGAGTACTTGACTGATCAATTGGTGAAAAAAGCTTGGGCATTGATAGAAGAAGTGGAAGGGCTTGGAGGAATGGCAAAAGCTATAGAAGCAGGTATTCCGAAAATGCGCATAGAGGAAGCCGCTGCAAGGAAGCAAGCAAGGATAGACAGTGGGAAAGATGTGATAGTCGGAGTCAACAGATATCAGACATCAGAGAAATCTGATTTTGAGATAAGGGAAGTTGACAATGATTCTGTCCGAAAGTCACAAATCGAAAGGCTCGACAAGTTAAAAGCAGAAAGGAATACGGAAGAAGTGAAAGCAGCTTTGAAGGCAATCACTGATTCAGCCAAAAGTGAAAAAGGTAATTTATTGGAACTGGCGGTAGATGCGGCTCGAAAAAGGGCTACCTTAGGAGAAATATCAGATGCTATGGAAGAAGCATTTGGGAGACACAAAGCTACAGTGAAATCAATTTCTGGGATTTATTCAGGTGAAGCGATGCATGATAAGAGTTTTATAGAAGCCAAAGCACTGGCCGATGAATTTGCCAAACTTGAAGGCAGAAGGCCTAGGATTATGGTTGCCAAAATGGGACAAGATGGCCATGATCGCGGTGCTAAAGTTATCGCAACTGGCTTTGCAGATTTGGGTTTTGATGTAGATATAGGGCCTCTTTTTCAAACTCCAGAGGAAGTAGCGCAACAAGCTGTAGAAAATGATGTTCATATAGTAGGAGCTTCTTCTTTGGCTGCAGGGCACAAAACACTGGTTCCTGCTTTAATTGCTGAGTTGAAGAAATTAAAAAGAGAGGATATTATGGTTATAGCGGGAGGGGTGATTCCGCCAAGGGATTATGATTTCCTCTATGAAGCAGGTGTTTCTGCTGTGTTTGGACCTGGTACAGTATTACCAAAGGCCGCAATAGAAATTTTAAATAAAATGATGGAGGGTTGATTTTCAACCTTTCTTTTTTGATACCCTTATGAAGTCGATTACTTTAATTTATGATGAAAATCAATTAGACCTCTTGGAAGAAAAGGTTTTGCCCTTATTGAGTAATAATGTCAAAATCAAAATTCCATACAAAGATCATAGAAAGCATGAGTTTACAGACAATGATTTTATCGTGGCTTATTTATCAGATGAGCAATTGCGTGAATTGTTGGATGGAATCATAGAGAATCATTGGAAAATAGGCTTTTTGCCTCATCCGAAATTGGTGGAGGCAAGACAGGGTTTTGGGGTCTCTTCAAATCTTGAAATTGCTGTAGATAATATTTTGACTACTGAAGAAGTATTTGAAATCGATGTCTTGTTGGCAAATGGCCAACCTGTATTGAATAAATTGATGATTGGAGATTCTTTCAGCCTTTTGTATGCGGTAGAAAAGGACAGGAATTTGATTTCTCAATTTGCCATTAGGGTTAAGCGCTTGTTGAATTCCTTCAGAAGAGTGAAGCTTCACCCTTTCAGTATCAATTGGAGTAATGAAGGCGGTGAGTTTAAGGAAAAACCTATCGAAACCGCCGCCTTAGGTATGGTGGTGGTGCAACATGGTCAGAGTTCTATTTTATCACGCAGAATCATTGAAGGATCCTACGCAAACGATGGTTTGATGCATTGCTTAGTGTTGGCACCAAGTAGTATTTGGGAAATTTTTAAGTTTGGGTTTTTCAGTATTTTCAAATCTTCAAAAAAGAATCGGCTTCCAGACTATGTAGCACACATTAAGACAGATAAAGTTCATATAAATAGTAGCTCGCCGATAAACTATTCGGTTGATGAAATTTTGATGACATCCAAGTCAATAGAATTGGAAGTAGTGTCAAAAGCATTGTCGATAGTACCAGGGAAATCCTTGAAGACAGAGGGTAAAGTCAAAAAAAGCAGAATCTATAAAACCCAAAACTTACCACAAGGTGAGCTGAAAAATGAGTTGTTGGAAAGATTCTTGCCAATCACTAATCATGCAACTACAGAGGAGTTTAAGTGGCTCTTTACAATCCTAAGGGAAAATTCAAGGCTCAGTTCGAGTTATCTTGTTTTGATGGCATTGTCTACGATCATAGCGACTTTTGGACTTTTTGGAGATTCATCTCCTGTGATTATTGGAGCGATGATTTTGGCTCCATTGATGTCTCCGATTATTTCATTGGCAATGGGTGTTTTGAGACAAGATAATAAGCTGATTAGCGAAAGCTTTAAAACTATAGGTTTTGGCTTAGGGGTAGGCTATCTTTTTGCAGTTTTGATCACTTGGTTTACCCCCTTGAATACAATGAATGGCGAGATTTTGGCAAGAATTCGACCTAACTTACTTGACTTGGGTGTGGCAGCAGCTTCAGGGATTGCAGGAGCATATGCCCATGCCAAGAAAGAAGTTGCAAAAACACTGGCAGGTGTAGCAATAGCAGTTGCACTAGTGCCTCCTTTGGCAGTATCTGGAGTTGGGCTTGGTTGGGGAGATTGGTCGGTTTTCTGGGGAGCGTTACTACTTTTGGGAACCAACTTGGCGGGAATGGTTTTGGCTGCAGCGCTTACATTTCTTTTTCTTGGATTTAGTCCATTCAAGCTGGCAAAAAAGGGTTTGACAATATCCCTATTCTTTGTAATCCTTATTTCAGCACCACTTGCTTTCGGTTTTTCGAAAATGGTCAAAGAGAATAAAATTATGCAAAATCTTAGTGGAAAGGAGATCTCTATAGGTGTTCTAAGGGATGTGAAAGTGATTAAAGTGGTTCCATTAAAGCTTTCAGCAACAGTTGTATCAGAGTCGCCTTTGGATATCCAAGAGCTCAATAAGGTGAAAGATGAAATTGAAGAAATATTGTCCCAAGAAATTGATTTGGAATTGTCAGTGGCAGTTGGTCTGTGGAGGAAAAACGATGAATGATGGAATAGTTTCAAAATAGGGAGCTAGGTTGTCTTCGACAATGTCACATAATAATCGAAGATCCTGTAAGGGATTATTCGAATGAAAAGTTTTTATATACTATCCGCTTTCTAGCACGTAGCCAAACAATAGATTGTCGGATGAACGATTTGTGGTTCTGTTAACTGTGAACTGTTAGCTGCTGACGAGTATCCGCAACTTACAAAAGTACTGATTACCTAATGTGCAACATTGCGGATACTCATAAGTTTTTATAAATAAACTTAATTTTACTCAGGTGATAAGAGCCAAAAAAGGAGGTCAATTTGACCTCCTTTTTTGCTTGTTATATCTTTTTCGTATTAATTGTCTTCACCTCTAAGCTTGATAACAGCCCCTTCCAATATTGGGCTGATTCTTACTTGACAAGCAAGTCTGCTTGTAGGGAAATACTCAGGGAGGTTTTCCAACTGATCTAGTTCAGTATCGGTAGCTTCTCCAAGTGCCTCTTCACCTTCCAAGACTTCTATATGGCAGGTAGCACAAAGAGCCATTCCGCCACATGTCGCAAGTACTGGGTACTCTGAAGCTTTCAAGATTTCCATCAAGCTCAGCCCCATGTCGTCAGGAGCTTCTATAGATTGGCGATTGCCGTCGTGATCTTCTACTGTAAATGTTACCATGGTGCAAAGATAAAATTAAAATGCATTTACACCATTGACAGTGGTATATTTGAAGCTTAATTTTTGATCAGGGTACACATATTTGAAAGCTGAGTGCATCATGATGGCTGCCTCGTGGAAGCCACAAAGTATCAGCTTCAATTTTCCAGGATATGTATTGATATCACCAATTGCATAGATTCTGTCAACACCAGTAGAATAATCAGTGGTATCCACTTCTATGGCGTTTTTATCAATGCTTAATCCCCAATCTGCTATCGGTCCAAGTTTTGGACTTAATCCAAACAATGGGATCAGATAATCAGCATCTATTTTTATTTCCTCTTTATTTTTACTTTCTAAAGTAACGCTATTTAACACACCATTTCCACTTACCTGCTTGAGATTTGCAGAAAGGATCAAATCAATTTTGCCATTATTTGCCATATCAAAAACCTTTGCGGCAGAATCAGGAGCGCCTCTGAAAGTTTCATTTCTGTGAACCAAGGTTACCTTTTCGGCTACATCTGACAAGTAGATTGCCCAATCAAGTGCAGAATCACCACCACCTGCTAAGACCACCTTTTTGTCTCTAAAGGTTTCAGGATTTTTAACCATATAAGTAATGCCTTTTCCTTCAAAATGCTCTAAGTTTTCAAGAACAGGTTTTCTAGGTTCAAAGCAACCTAAGCCACCAGCAATAACTATTACCTGGGCGTGAATTTTTGTTTTATCACTAGTCGTGACAATAAATGATCCGTCTTCCTGTTTAGCGAGATGATCTACTCTTTCTCCCAAAGTGAAAGTAGGATTGAAAGGCTTGATTTGGTCCATCAAATTATCCACCAAATCCTGTGCTTTTACTTCTGGATATCCTGGAATGTCATAGATTGGCTTTTGGGGATAAATCTCCGAAAGCTGGCCACCTACCTGAGGTAATGCATCAATCAAATGACACCTCATTTTTAATAGTCCTGCTTCAAAAACAGCAAACAACCCAACTGGTCCTGCTCCGATAATGCAAATGTCAGTATTAATCATTTCTCTATTTGTTTATTGGTAAAACCAATGTGAATTCAATTTGTTCGTACAAATATAATTAGTATAACAACTATTTTAAACCTTCTGGGGATTTTCTATCCCAAATTATTGTAAATAGTGTTCAAAATCCTTTTAAATTCTTCAAAATCCTTTGAATCAAGGTTTTCCCAAGCTTTTTCCCTTATAGAGGCTACCTGAGGCTTCAATGATTCGACTTTTTCAACTCCCTCTGTAGTGAGATGAAGTTGAAAACTTCGCCTGTCTTGAGGATGTGGTATCCTTTCTACATATCCTTTTTTTGACAGAATGTCTATTATTCTTGTCAGGGTAGGGTGGTCTTTGAACACCAGTTGTGCGAGCTCTGTCTGGCTCAGGAGTTCATTTTCAGCAAGATTTTTCAAAACCAACCATTGATCTACTGTGATATCAAATTCCCCAAGGTTAAACTTCTGCTGTGCATATTGTTTTACTTTCCGGGCAGTTCTGTCCAGTAGAAATGAATACTTGCTGAATTGTTCTTGTGTCATACCAATAGTTAGTGTGACAAATATATGGAAAAATTATATGAAAAATTAATAACCCTACAAAAATTATAGGGTTAATTATAAATTAATTTGATGCGAGATTTCTGTAGATTAAATTTCCATCTTTGTCCCATTCGGCACGGATATAGGGTCGAAATTTTTTCGTAAAGGGTTCTTCTTGGTATTGAATCTCTCTCTTTCTGATAGCTGTGGTGTTTTTGGTGTCCCAATATTCTGTCCAAATACCGACTTTTTCACCGTATTTATATTCGCCAATTACTGCTGCTTGCCCATTCTCGTAGAAATGATAGAAATTCCCTTCTTTCAATTCATATTCTACCGGTGTTATTTTTTCAATCTCTTTATTGGTTTCGTCATAGTAAGTTGTACGGGAATCTTTCGGCCAACCTTCGTAATAGTGTCCTTTGTCAATCAAAACACTTTTAGCGTCAAAAGTTAACCATGTGCCGTGCTTGGTTCCGTAGTAAAACATTCCTTTTTCAATGACTGTTTCATTCAGGTATTTTTCATATGGGCCATGTAGTAGAACGCCTTTTGATGCATCAAAATCTTTAGACCTGACCAGCTTGTCTTTTTGATCAAACCAATAGATGTCTCGTATATAAGGATCTACCGTTTTTTGTTCTAAGGTGTAATTGAAAATGGTATATTGAACTTGATCTCTTAAAGCTTGTCGAGTTCTTCCCTTTCTGGTCTTTTCTCCAAAATAAATATTTTTCCTTATTTTCTTTTTGTCTTTTTTCTTTTTATCCTTTTTGCTCTGTTCGTCAAAAAGCAAGAGTGGAGAGGTAGTTGGCAGTAATTTATTGGCAACTACTCCTGAAGAATCAGGATCAACAAATACCTCTTCGGATTTTTTTTGTGCAAAAGCGCCCAATTGAAAAGTAATCAGCAGGAATAAAAGTATTTTGATCGATTTCATGACCTGAATAACGTGTTCTTTTTAAGATTATTGAGCATTAAAATTACTAATTCGCAATCAAATCTCAGTTATGTTTAGATATAAAGTTTCAAATCTTTAATTTTGACAAAATTTTAAAAAAAACAACCACTAGAATGAATTCAATCCTATCAGACCGAATTAACCAAATGGAAGAGTCAGCAACGCTGGCAATGGCAAAAAAAGCTAGAGAGCTCAAAGGCCAAGGAATAGATATTATAAGTTTGAGTCTTGGAGAGCCAGACTTCAAAACGCCAAAACATATTCAGGATGCAGCAAAAGCAGCAATCGATGAGGGGAAATATTTTGCGTATCCTCCAGTGGCAGGATATCAGGATTTGAGGGAAGCAATTGCCAAAAAACTTCGTGATGACAATAAGATAAGTGATGCGAAGGCGGAAAACATCGTTGTTTCTACTGGCGCTAAGCATTCTATCGCTAACATATTTATGTGTATGCTGAATGAAGGTGATGAAGTAGTTATTTTTTCACCTTATTGGGTTTCTTATGCCGAGATCATCAAGTTGGCAGGCGGTGTTCCTGTTTTGATTGAAGGTACTTTGGAAAACAATTTCAAAGCTACAGCAGCTCAGTTGAAGGATGCAATGACAGCCAAAACAAAAGCAGTAATCTATTCTTCCCCTTGCAACCCTACAGGTTCTGTTTTCAGCAAGGAAGAGTTGGAGGCTATCGCTGAAGTGGTAAAAAGCCAAGAAGATGTATATGTGATCGCAGATGAAATTTACGAATTGATCAACTTCACAGGACAACATGCAAGTATAGGTTCTTTCCCAGGAATGTTTGAAAGAACAATTACTGTTAATGGATTTTCAAAAGGTTATGCAATGACAGGTTGGAGAGTAGGGTATATTTGCGCTCCACTGTTTATTGCCAAAGCATGTGAGAAGATGCAAGGTCAATTCACCTCAGGTGGAACCGGAATTGCACAAAGAGCAGCATTGGCGGCCATTGCAGGTGATCAGCAACCATCAAAAGAGATGGAAAAAGCATATCTTGGACGTAGGGAGTTGGTTTTGGGATTGTTGAGAGATATTCCAGGGATCAAGACTCACGTTCCTGAAGGGGCTTTTTACTTCTTTCCAGACGTGACAGCTTTCTTTGGGAAAAGTGCTGAGGGAATACAAATAAATAATGCAGATGATTTGTGTATTTATTTGCTAGAGAAAGCGAACGTATCAGTGGTGACAGGGGCTGCTTTTGGAGCGCCTGATTGTTTTAGGTTGTCATATGCAGCATCTGAAGAGGATTTGAAAGAAGCTCTGAAGAGAATGAAAGAGGCTTTAGGTAATTTGTCCTAATTCTTTTGAGATAACCAAGAGGCCTTTTGATTTCCTTTTCAGAAGGCCTTTTTTTATTTGTTTTATTCAATACTCAATTTGAAATATGGTAAAGGCATTAGTCATCACTCCTGTAAAAAATGCGATCGAAACGACTTTGGATACAGCCAAAGCAATAAGTGAATCAAATATAGAGGTAAAGCATATTATTTTTAACGATTTCAGTAGTCCGGAAACTCGAGAAGGACTGGAATTGAATCAAGCAAAGTTCGGCTACGATCTTATTAATTTGGAAGATTTTGTGCAAAAACCTTCTCCAAATTATGATTATGTTTTGAAGAAAGGTCAGGCTTTGGCTCTGGAAGAAAAATTGCCATTGATCATTGTTGAGTCTGATGTTGTTGTCAAAAAAGATACTTTATCTAGCTTACTTACATTTATGGAAAATAATAAAGGTTGCGGAATGATAGGGGCTATCACTGTTGATGAAAAGGGTAAGACTAATTTTCCTTATTTAAAATTTAAAAATGAAAAGAAGCAAGTGATCCAAACAGAAAGGAGTTTGAGCTTTTGTTGTACTTTGATTACAACAGATTTTTTGGCAGCTTATGATTTCAATTCCTTGGAAAGAGGCAAAGATTGGTTTGATACAACAATATCGAAAATGTCAATAAATTTGGGGTTTGAAAATTTTGTTTTGAATAATGTCCCTGTATGGCATAGACCTCATGGTAGCAGACCATGGAAGCAACTCAAATACACTAATCCAATAAAATACTATTGGCAAAAGTTTATTTTGGGAAGAGATAAAATATAAGCAGTTTAAAGCTATTGGTTGATTTTAATGGATATATGGAGCTTTGTCACTAACTAAAGAAAAGCCTTATTTAGCTTAGGTTCGATATTAATTGATATTTGATACACAAAGATCTTTAACATAAGCCAACAATCAACCATGGAATTATGGCTGCCGGCAAAGAAGCATGTAATCAAAATAATTTTTCTTTCAATTTTTTAATTTTCCCTTTTTCGGAATGATTTCGTATTTAGATTAGCAGAATAGATATTTTTCAGACAAGAAAATCCTAAAGCAAATTGATCAAATGAAAGGATGGCTAAAGCTAATGTGTTTTTTTTACTTTATTTATTGTCTTCCATGAGCCATTTTGTAAAATGTAATCCATAAAGTATTCATTAACTTTTTCCTACAGTCTTCAGGAGAAAATAGCAAGACTTTCCAAATGTTGTGGGTTTGACTTTATTAGAAATTTACCAAGTTTTGAGTATAAAAGATATAATTAAATCAATAAAAAATTATTTTTATGTAATTTTGTTTTTTGGGTGTATAGGAGTTCGGAAATTTGATGAATGGGTATGTTTGGTTTTTGTTTTAAGCTGAATATTGTTTGATTAAACCCATATAAATATTGATAAACAATTGTTTGAAGTGTTTTTTGTACGTTTATTTTTGCTCATTTGCTCCTGAGAAAATTAGGATGAGTGGGGCGTTTCTGTCAAGGGAATTTTATCTAAGCTGGATTTATTTGAGTAGTTGGCTGTCAGTTGTTGTTATTATTTTTATAATTTATCAAAAATTACCATGAAAAAATATTTGGATATTAAATATAAACTTATGTATATTTGTCATGGGTGATTAAGCAACTTTTTCTGCTTTAAGTTTTTGATCTAGCATAGAAATGAAGACTGTTTCGAGAATTGCTTTTACTAGTCTTCATTTCAAAAATATAAAATCCTGCTTCGGCAGGATTTTTTGTTTAGATTGCTCTTATTAATTTTATGTTTCAATGAAATCCATTAAAAAAAGATCATTGTGGGTATTTATAAGCTTCAAATATTCAAGGTTGTAATTTTGCTTGTTTTGGCGTTTTCTTTGGAAGTAAAACCAACGAATGCCCAAGCAAATTTGGACTCTGTCTACTATGTGAAATTTCCTGATCAATTGACCACTAGAGTGTACACTTCCAGAAAATACACCTCTGTTTTGATAAACGATCGGGTGCTAGACCAAAAAATTCGATTCGAACCAAATTCCACATTGAACCTTGGACTTGGAGCTACTTACAATGGACTTACTTTAAATATTGCGTATGGTTTTGGTTTTTTGAATCCAGAACGTGGTACAGGAGAGTCAAAATACTTGGATCTTCAAGCCCATGCTTACCCTAAAGATCTTATTATTGATCTTTTTTTACAATTCTATAAAGGTTACTATGCGGAATTGGATGATTTTTCTTCACAAAATGATCCGTTTTTGATTCTCCCTGAGATGCGAGTTAGAAAAATAGGGACAAATGTCCAATATCTATTCAATGGTGATAAGTTGTCTTTACGAGCTGCTTTTCTTCAAAGTGAATGGCAAAAACGCTCAGCGGGAAGTCCTCTTTTGGGTTTTGAGATTTATGGAGGTCTTGTAGACAATGATGGGTTGATAATGCCAATGGGCTTATTGGATTCTGAAGATCGTAACTTCAGTTCTTCAAAATACTTCCAATTTGGACCAAATGTTGGGTATTCGCATACCTTCGTGATTTTGAAACATTTTTTCATAACTGGATATGCATCTACCAATCTGAGTTTGGGGCATCAAAATTTGTCTTTTGAAAATGGAAATGAAAGAAGATGGGGTCTGAGTTCTAATTTATTTCTTCGTGGATTTGTAGGATACAACTCTGAAAAGTGGTCAATCAATGCAAATTACGTACATAATAGAGTTAATTTGACACGAAACAGTAACTTTGATAATACATTGATGACAGGAAACTATCGGATTAATTTTGTTTATAGAATAAAGCCTGGGTCAAATTTAAAGCGATATCTTGATGCAGTAGATTTAAAAAGGCTCTTAAGGAGATGATATTCGATTGGCAATATATAGCTTGATATATTGGTAATTATACCTATTAATATTTTTAGATATCATATTTTATTAATTTTACTTTCTTTGAAGAATATAAAACCAAATATATATGTCAGACAAATATGGAATAGGCAAAGCCTTGGCAGTCTTGGGTGTTAAAGCTGAAAATAGTGGGACTTGTACCGGAAATAGCTGGATGGATACAAGTGAAGGATATTTAAGTTCATTTTCTCCAGCAGATGGTGATTTGATAGCAAAAGTTCAATTGACAGATAAAGAGTCATATGAAAAAGTCATTTTGCAAGGACAAAAGGCTTTTTCTGAATGGAGATTGTTGCCGGCACCTCAGAGAGGGGAGATTGTCCGTCAGGTTGGAAATGCTTTGCGAGAAGTTAAATCTGAATTGGGAAAATTGGTTTCTTACGAGATGGGTAAGTCTTATCAGGAAGGTTTAGGGGAAGTTCAGGAGATGATAGATATCTGTGATTTTGCAGTTGGTCTATCAAGACAACTTTATGGATTGACAATGCATTCTGAAAGGCCTGGCCATAGAATGTACGAACAATGGCATCCAATTGGAATAGTCGGTATAATTTCCGCATTCAATTTTCCTGTGGCAGTTTGGTCTTGGAACAGTATGATAGCTTTAGTTTGTGGCAATGTTTGTGTTTGGAAACCTTCCGAAAAGGCTCCGATTTCTGCTATCGCTTGTCAACATATAATTGCAAAAGTATTGAGAGAAAACAATTTGCCTGAAGGGATTTCATCATTGATTGTGGGTGATTACAAAGTTGGTGAATATTTATCCCATGACGCTAGGATTCCATTGGTATCTGCGACGGGTTCTACTAGGATGGGCAAACTAGTTGGGCAAGCTGTTGGAGCTAGGCTAGGTCGCTCCTTGCTTGAATTAGGGGGGAACAATGCGATTATTATTTCTGAAAATGCAGATTTGGAAATTGCAATTCGTGGTGCCTTGTTTGGAGCCGTGGGTACTGCGGGTCAAAGATGTACTTCCACAAGGAGATTGATTGTCCATAAATCAGTGTATGAGGAAGTTAAGTCTAGGTTGGTTTCGGCCTATGGGAAGCTCGTGATAGGAAACCCACTAGATGAAAAAAATCACGTGGGTCCATTGATAGATGAGCAAGCAGTAGAGATGTATCTTGAGGCAATCAAAAAAGTAAAAGCAGAAGGTGGTAAAGAATTAGTTGTGGGAGACGTGTTGAGCGGCGAAGGTTATGAATCAGGTTGTTATGTGAAGCCTTGCATCATCGAAGCGGAAAATCACTATGAGATGGTGCAGCATGAGACTTTTGCCCCGATTTTGTATTTGATGAAATATGATGATTTGAAAGAGGCAATAAAGTTACAAAATGCAGTTCCGCAAGGATTGTCTTCTGCTATTATGACATTGAATATGCGTGAAGCAGAGTTGTTTTTGTCTGCAGCAGGTTCCGATTGTGGTATTGCAAATGTTAATATTGGGACTTCTGGTGCAGAAATAGGAGGGGCATTTGGGGGAGAAAAGGAAACTGGTGGAGGAAGAGAATCAGGGTCAGATTCTTGGAAAGCCTATATGCGTCGACAGACTAATACGATCAATTATAGTAATGCATTGCCTCTTGCACAAGGTATTAAATTTGATATTTGATAAATAGAAAATTGGGATGGAGCGAATTTTCATCCCAATTATTTTTTCTTGCTATATCTCAAAAAAAATAGCGTCGATGTGAATCGACGCTAAAAAGTAATGCAAGGAGTTGAAAAAATGTTCGTTTGCTGTACGAGTTCAAAAGTAGAAAGATTCTATTCATCAGAAGCAAATAAATCATTAAGGATATTTTAATTAAAAGGCAATCTAATCTAAGATTGTTAATATTTTGATAATATAGCTGTACAGTGAATCCCACATGATCTCTAGAATTGATTCTAAAAAAAATCACTTATTTACTTCTCTATCCATCCAAAAGAAGCAAGTTCCTTTAAATTCCTTACCTTTGCCCCCAAAGTAAGATATCAGTGAAAGCGAGAACATTAAAAAAAGATAAGGTCAATATCATCACCATGGGGTGTTCCAAGAATTTGGTAGACTCAGAGGTGCTTTTGACACAACTCAGAGGCAACGGCATCAATGCCAGCCATGAATCAAATAAGGACGATAACAATATAATTATCATCAATACCTGTGGGTTTATTGACAATGCAAAACAGGAGTCTATAGATACAATACTCCAGTATGTAGATGCAAAGGAGCAGGGTTTGGTGGATAAAGTTTATGTCACTGGTTGCCTGTCTCAGCGCTACAAAGATGATTTGGAAAAAGAAATCCCTCAAGTAGATGCATTTTTCGGGACTAGGGATTTGCCAGCTATTTTGAAAAAATTCAAAGCAGATTATAAGCATGAACTGGTAGGTGAGCGTTTATTGACTCATGCCTCACATTATGCTTACATGAAAATTTCTGAAGGTTGTGATAGACCTTGTTCTTTTTGTGCGATTCCATTGATGCGTGGAGGTCATATCTCACGCTCTATTGAAGACTTGGTAAAAGAAGCTGAACACAAAGCTGCTAACGGAACCAAAGAATTGCTCTTGATTGCACAAGATTCAACTTATTATGGTCTTGATTTATACAAGAAAAGAAGATTGGCAGATTTGATGCGAGCGCTATCAGATGTAAATGGCATTGATTGGATCAGATTACATTATGCATATCCGACTGGATTTCCAATGGATGTGATCGACGTCATGAAAGAAAGACCAAATATCTGCAACTATTTAGATATTCCATTGCAGCATGGATCCACTTCAGTATTGAAAACAATGCGTAGGGGTACAACCAGGGAGAAGCAGGAAGAATTGATACATTCTATCAGGGATGTGATGCCAGATATCGCTATCAGGACTACTTTGATAGCAGGACACCCTGGTGAGGGAGAAGCAGAATATCAGGAAATGGTTGACTTTGTTGAGAGAATGAAATTTGAGCGCTTGGGTGTTTTTACATATTCTCACGAAGAAAATACACATGCCGGCTCGATGGAAGACATTATTCCACAAGAGGAAAAACAAGCCAGGGCAAATCACCTGATGGAAATTCAAGAGCAGATTTCTTATGACCTCAACCAAGAGAAAATCGGTAAAACCTTTAAAGTCTTGATTGATAAAAAGGAAGGTGGACACTTTGTGGGTAGGACAGAGTATGATTCTGTAGAGGTTGACAACGAAGTGCTTATTGATGCAGCCAAGCATTATTGTAGAGTTGGTGATTTTGTAGATGTCAAGATTACAGATGCTACAGAATTTGACTTGTATGGAGATGTCTTGAATTCCTAAAAAGATTAGATTAAGAAATCATCACAATTAATTCATATTGTGATGATTTTTTGTTTTCAGACATAGTGTAATTTGCAAACAAAAAACATGAAAAAATCACTCCTTTTTGCTTTAATTTTTATCCCCATGATCTCAGAAGCTCAGTTTTCTTACGACCTGCAAGGCCACAGAGGCTCAAGGGGATTGATGCCTGAGAATACTATTCCAGCTATGATCAAGGCTTTGGATTTGGGGGCTACTACACTTGAATTGGATTTGGCTGTGA
Source organism: Belliella calami (assembly GCF_022549695.1). Taxonomy (GTDB): domain Bacteria; phylum Bacteroidota; class Bacteroidia; order Cytophagales; family Cyclobacteriaceae; genus Belliella; species Belliella calami. The sequence continues at coordinate 438,949 of NZ_JAKZGS010000003.1, forward strand.
CAAAAGACGGGGAAATAATTGTGTCGCATGAACCATATATGAATCCGTTGATTTGCTTTACCCCGGAAGGAAGTGAAATAAAAGAAGGTGATAAAAGCCATAATATCTACCAGATGACTTTTCAGGAAGTAAAAAAATACGATTCTGGGACGAAATTTCATGCTGGTTTTCCTCAACAAGTGAAATTTCATGTCACCAAACCTAGACTCAAGGATCTTTTTGAAGTAGTAGAAAAATATGTGAAGGATCATAACCTACCCTCACCTTATTATAATATTGAGATCAAAAGTAGCGTCGAAGGCGATGGTGTTTATCATCCTGCTCCAGCTGAGTTTTCAGATATAGTTTTTAAATTAATCGATTCGAGTGTTTCTTGGGAGCGGGTGAATATCCAATCTTTCGATTTCAGGGTTTTGAAATACTACAACCAAACATATCCAGATGTAACATTGGCAATGTTGATAACAGATGCGACCAAATCTAAAGCGCAACTGGAGGAACTTGGATTTCAGCCTCAGATCTATTCTCCATATTTCGTGGCACTCAACCAAGAGACTGTCAAAGAATTGAAGGAGAAAGGTATGAAAATTATCCCATGGACAGTCAATACCACAGAGCAAATGCAAAAACTTTTGGATATGGGTATCGATGGTATAATTACAGATTTTCCCAATTTGGCTCCGAAGCAGTAGTAGGATTTGCTTATTATACAACAGGCCTTAGAATCATCCATAGTGATTTTGAGGCCTGACTCTTTTTAAATTACCTCGGACTTTAAGATTATATGCTTATTTTTGGCTTTTCTTAATCAAAAGCAAAGCATGAAGATTGTAGAAGTAAGCAGCCCTGCGCATCAAAAGGAGTTTATAGAAATGGCAGTTCAGTTATACAAAAATGAACCCAACTGGATCCGGCCTTTGGACAAAGATATTGAGGGTCTATTTCATACCGATACCAACAAGCTTTTCAAACTTGGAGCAAAAGCAAGCAGATGGTTACTTTTGAATGATAAAGGAAAAACTATCGGAAGGGTATCCGCTTTTGTAAATCCTAAATGGAAAGAAAAGCAGCCTACAGGAGGCATGGGTTTTTTTGAATGTATCAATGACCAAAAAGCAGCCTTTTTGTTAATTGATACTGCCAAAAACTGGCTTGCTCAACAAGGAATGGAAGCCATGGATGGGCCAGTCAATTTTGGAGAAAGGGATAAGTGGTGGGGACTCTTAGTCCAAGGATTTTCTCCCCCTAATTACAATATGCCTTGGAACTTCTCTTACTATAAGGATTTTTTTGAAGCTTATGGCTTCCAGATTTACTTTAAGCAATTCACCTATATGCGTCCTGTGCAAGGTGTAGGATTTGATAAGAAAATGATAGAGAGAGCCAATAAAATAATCGGTGATCCAGATTTTGAATTTAGGCATATTTCTGGAAAAGAACTTTCTGAAAAGGCTCCCGAATACTTCATGACAGTATATAATAAAGCTTGGGCCAGACATATGGGTAAAAGCCTTACATTACGCGAAACGCAACTGATGTTTGGAAAGATGAAGCCGATCATGGATGGGAGGTTGATTTACTTTGGTTTTCACAAAAAAGAACCAGTTTCTTTCTTCATCAATATCCCAGAGATCAATCAACTCTTCAAATATGTCAATGGGAAAATGGACTTGATAGGGAAACTGAAGTTTGTCTGGAACAAGATTTTCAATCCCCCAAACAAAATGCTCGGTCTCGTATTTGGTGTTGTACCAGAGTTTCAGGGAAAAGGTGTGGAAAGTGCGATGATTATGGCTTATAATGAGAAATTCGCAAAACATGATTCCTTCCCATATAAAACAATAGAAATGAATTGGATTGGGGATTTTAATCCTAAAATGATGCGGGTTTGTGAGCAATTGAATGCTGAAATCTACAAGACGCACCATACCTACAGGTTTTTGTTTGATAGAGAAAAGCCATTCGAAAGACATCCGATTTTTGAGTAAACATACTAATATGAATCCCGATTCATAAAGTAAAAGAAATAGACAATCGACGAAATTGAATGCTATAGATTTTACACACTCACCTTTTGGTCAATAGTGGCAATAGGAGAAATAGCGAGTGTATCAACATGAAATTAATAAAAAGTAAATAAATTGAGAATGAAGAAGTACGACGTAACAGGCATAGGAAATGCACTTGTAGATATTGAATTTAAAGTAAAAGACCAGTTTTTTATTGATAATCAAGTTGAAAAAGGCTTGATGACATTGGTAGATGAAGACCGTCAGAATAGTTTGATGCAGGTGATCAATACCGAAGAAGCAAAAAAACAATGTGGAGGTTCTGCTGCCAATACAGTGATTGCAGTGAGTCAATTTGGTGGTAAATCATATTATTCCTGCAAAGTGGCAAATGATGAATTGGGGAAATTCTTTGTTGCAGACATGAAAGAAGCAGGTGTTGATAATAACTTGAATCCAGAAAAACTTGAGGAAGGGATTACTGGAAAGTGCCTAGTGATGGTGACAGAAGATGCTGAACGTACTATGAATACGTTTTTAGGAATTACACAGACCTACTCTATAGCAGATGTCAACGAGTCAGCAATTAAGGATTCTAAATATCTGTACATAGAAGGATATCTAGTGACATCTGAAAATGGAAAAGCAGCCATGCGTCATGCTAAAAAGCTTGCCGAGGATAATGGTGTGAAAGTGGCAATGACTTTTTCTGACCCTGCGATGGTTAAGTATTTCAAGGAAGCATTCGATGATGTAATTGGCCATAGTGTAGATATGCTATTTGCCAATGAGGAAGAGGCGATGCTATACACAGGGAAGGATAACCTCAAAGAAGCTCGTGAGGAATTGAAAAAGGTAGCAAAACATTTTGTAATTACCCAAGGCAAAAATGGTGCAATGATCTATGATGGGGATACTTTTATTGACATTGAACCTTACCCAACTACGGCTATTGATAGCAATGGAGCAGGTGATATGTTTGCGGGTGCATTTATGTATGGGATCACCAATGGACATTCTTATGCCTCAAGTGGAAAACTGGCATCTATGGCTAGTTCAAAAATTGTCAGCCAATTTGGGCCAAGGTTGAAATGGCACGAAGCAAAAGATATTTTATCCAAATTGAATCCTTAAACAAACAAAAATCCCTTCTGAATTAATTTCGGAAGGGATTTTTTATATATGCGATTGATTCACTAAAATCATAAAACCTGAAAGGTTTTATGATTTTCAATTAGTTGTTAGCATTAATCAAGTGAAACTTGGAAGGTTTTTTCTCAATATAAATCAACTGATTATTACAATATGTTGCGGATTTTAGGGGTTTACTAAAAATCAATATTTTCAGAGTCAATCAATTCTACCCACCTTTTCATTTTTTTCTGAATTACTTTAAAGTGATGTCTATCCTCCTCTGTGATAAGAGAAATAGCTTCTCCTTCCGATCCTGCCCGACCTGTACGACCAATTCTGTGGATATAATCTTTTGGAGATCTAGGCAATTCGAAATTCACAACATATGGTAAAAATTTAATATCGATTCCTCTAGCGGCCAAATCAGTAGCAACAAGCACTCGGAGTGCGCCACTTTTGAATTGTTTCAAAGCTTCAGTTCTGCCCCCTTGACTTTTGTCTCCATGAAAAGCCATCGCCTGAATCCCATTCTTATTCAGTTTTGCCGTTAAGTTATCAGCCGCTCTTATCGAAGAGGTAAATACCAGGACCTGATTCCAGTTCCCGTCTAAAATCAAATGTCTTAAAAGAGGTCCCTTTTTTTCTTGACTGACAAGATATGCTGATTGTGCTATGAGATCTGGAGTAATTTCTTCAGATTTGATTTCGATTTTGACGGGGTCCGTGAGCAGTTTGTCTATCAAAAGTGCCACAGAATCCTCCATTGTTGCGGAAAACAAGATGTTTTGTCTTTTCTTTGGTAAGCGAGACAAAATCTCATCGACCTCCTCCTTGAAGCCCAAATTCAAAACTTTATCGGCCTCGTCCAATACCAGCGTATTTAGATCTGAGATTGATATGGCATTCTTTGAGAGTAGATCCAATAATCTACCAGGAGTAGCCACCAATATATCTGTACCATTTAGCTTCATCATTTGAGGATTGATGGAAACACCCCCAAAGACTGCCATACTTTTTACCTTTCTTGGTAAGTGTTCACTAAAGACCCGTATTACATCTTCTACCTGAGCAGCCAATTCTCTAGTTGGCACGATGATAAGAACAGGAATGCTTCTTCCTTTATTAATTTCTTTTTTTTGTATTGCTTCTAAAATAGGAAGAATGTAGGATGCTGTTTTTCCAGATCCTGTCTGTGCGATTCCAAGTACATCTCTATTTTTAAGAATTGCCGGAATAGCTTCTATTTGAATTGGGTAAGGTTTCTCGTAGTGTGCTTTGTTGATAGCCTCAAGAATATTTGGAGAAAAGCCTAAGTCAGAAAACTTCATCTAATTTTATTAATTTACTGCAAATGTAGGTTTTATTTTATGGATCCCCTCTAATTTATGGCTTAGAATGGGTAATTGGCTTTCTACTTCCTTTTCATTACCAAAAGTTAAATCCAAATAGCAAGCTAAGAATATGACAAAATTGGTGATATTATCATCTTCCTATTACTGATTCAACTTAGTGGAATTCTCCTTACATTGTTTTTAGAAAATGCTTCGAATAGCTTTTGTATTGTTACAAAATATCACAGTTTGTAATATTTTTATGGAATAGAGTGAACTTTATTAAAAAAATTACCTAACTTTTAGTCGATATTTAACCTTTAATATGAAATTTTTGAATTCATGAAAAATAACCGTAGAAATTTTCTCAAAAAAATAGGGGTGACTGGTGTTGCGGCAGCAGTTACTCCTATGGTTTTTGCTGAAAATACTCCATCAAAAATGATTTTGACTAGAAGTCATTTTGATTCAAATGAAAAACCACTGTCCCTTGCTCTGATTGGGGCTGGAATTATGGGGGTTCAGGACATGCAGACAGCTTTAATGCATCCTAATGTCAAAGTAGTTGCTGTTTGCGATCTTTACCAAGGAAGGTTGGATGATGCAAAAAAAAGATGGGGAGAAGACTTGTTCTTGACAAAGGATTACACAGAGATCTTGAAAAGGAATGACATTGATGCGGTGCTGATAGCCACACCTGATCATTGGCATAAGCAGATCAGTATAGATGCTTTGAATTCAGGTAAGCATGTCTATTGCGAAAAGCCCATGGTACATTCTGTAAAAGAAGGGGAGGGTGTTATCAAAGAATGGAAAAAGTCTGGTAAAGTGATGATGGTAGGGAGTCAAGGCGTTTCCTCTTTGGGAAATGAAAAAGCTAAGGAACTTTTGGCTGCAGGAGCTATCGGTGATATTGTTTATGCTGAAGGTTTTTGGGCGAGGCATTCCCCTGAAGGCGCATGGCAATATAACATCCCAAAAGATGGAAATACACAAACTGTTGATTGGGAAAAGTTTATATCAAATACAAATAAGAAACCATGGGATCCATTGAGATTTTTTAGATGGAGAAATTACCTTGATTATGGTACGGGAATGTCTGGTGACCTATTCGTTCACCTTTTTTCTAGTCTGCATTATATTACAGATTCATATGGCCCAGACAAGATTTCTGCCATGGGAGGATTGAGATATTGGGAGGATGGCAGGGAAGTGCCTGACGTCCTTTTGGGTACATTCAATTATCCGAAATCAGAAAAGCATCCTGGGTTCAATCTTTCTTTAAGGTGTAATTTTGTAGACGGTACAAGTGGAACTACATATCTTAGAATTGTGGGCACGAAGGGTTCAATGGATGTGAAATGGGAAGAGGTGGTTGTCAAACTCAATGGTGGAGCAGCTTTGGAAGAAGATCCTTTCTTGAAAGAGCAGGCACTTTTGAGAGGAGAAACAGACACAAGGGCTAAAATTCTCCCTCCTCGCGAAACTATCTATGCCGCTGAAAAAAAATACAAAGGTGCACATTATGATCATTTTGGCAATTTTTTCCACGCAATCAGGACGGGTGGGGAAGTGGCAGAAGATCCTGTTTTTGGTTTTAGGGCAGCAGCGCCAGCATTATTATGTAATGACAGTTACTTTCAAAACAAATTCATCAACTGGGATCCAGTAAACATGAAAATAGTATAGGAAGAAATCTCATCTCACGAAAGTTTCAAATGTATAGAAAATAGTAAGTCATGTGAGATTTTATGTTACCACGGAAAAGAAAATTATAAGTATATGAAAAAGAAGTTAATCTATTTGGGTATAACTGCATTGCTAATAGCGTGTAGTTCCGAAAAAAAGACAGAAAATTTAGAAGAGACACCTGTTGAGGTCAGGGAAGACAATACATTAACAGATGATGAAAAAGCTGAAGGTTGGATGCTTTTGTTTGATGGTGAAAATGTAGATGGTTGGAGAGCTTATAATGGAGATAGTTTTCCAGAAGGGTGGACAGTAGAAGAAGGGGCTTTGAAAGGTCTTGGTCTTGGTGGAGATATAGGAGGTGATATCGTATTTGGAGCAGTTGAGTTTTCTGAGTTTGAAATGGAGTTTGATTGGAAAATTGGTGAAGGGGGCAACAGTGGTGTCTTTTATCATGTAGTGGAAGGGGAGCAATACAAAGCGCCATATTACACAGCTCCAGAATATCAAGTTATCGATCAATTAGGTTTTCCTCAAAAGTTGGAATTGTGGCAATCAATTGGAGCTGATTATGCAATGTATGATCCGGATTTTGAAGGAGCAGTAAAGTCAGCAGGCGAATGGAATACCTCCAAGATTGTATTTTCCGAAAAAGGTGCCAGCTATTGGTTGAATGGTAAGAAAACAGTTGAGTTCGTTCCCTATTCAGAAGACTGGAATCAAAGAAAGAATAGTGGTAAATGGGATGAATACCCAGATTATGCCATGTCTAAATCAGGATTGATTGGCCTACAAGATCATGGTAGTGCAGTTTGGTTCAAAAACATTAAAATAAAGAGACTATGAAAACTATAATTACAACTTGTTTTTTTTGTTGTCTGGTATTGGCTTTTTTGGGCTGCAAGTCCGATACTGAGGTTTCCTTATTCAACGGTAAGGATTTGAATGGCTGGACTATTTATGGTACAGAGAAATGGTATGTTGAAGATGGGTTGCTAGTTTCAGAGAGTGGTCCTGACAAAGCTTATGGATACCTCGGGACCAATGAGAGTTATAAAAACTTCGAGTTGAGTCTTGAGTTCAAGCAAGAAGCAGATGGTAATTCTGGAGTTTTCATTAGGTCTACAGTGGAAGGAACTACCGTTTCTGGCTGGCAAGTAGAGGTAGCTCCTCCAAATCTGCATACAGGTGGTATTTATGAATCTTATGGAAGAGGATGGTTGATAAAGCCTGAGGCGGAAAAGGAAAAAGCATTAAAATATGGAGATTGGAATAAAATGAAAATTGTAGCTAATGGAGGGAGGGTCACCTCGTATCTGAATGGTGAAGAGATGGTAGATTTAGAAGATGACAAAATTGCAAAGGGCGAGGGTAGTATTTTGCTTCAGATCCATGATGGTGGAGGTATCAAAGTATATTGGAGAAATATTGTTTTGAAACCTTTATAGGCTTTTAAAAGGAGAGATTTGAAATCGCTCAAGTTAGAAATAGCTTGAGCGATTTTTATTTCAAAACTTTTCTACTTGGTTTTCAGGTATTTTGGTAATGTTGTAAAAATACTTTGTGAGTAGTAGTTGTAAATTTGGGAAAAAGTTGCACTTTTGCAATCCCAAACGGGGGAAAGGTTGACACAGAAACACAGCAAGGGCAAAAAAGAAGTAAATATTTTCAATCTTTTTTTTGCGGTTTTAAAAAACATTCCTACCTTTGCAAACCCAACTCGTAAGAGGGTTTTGGGGATAAGGCCAGAGAGGTTTTCAAGACACCGGAAAGTCGGTGTATAAGTTCATTGAAGTACTGTAAGACAAAACGACAGAGACGAAGCCTTAGGGCTAGTTTCGTAAGAATAGATAGAGAATATATATCCATTGGCGTCAGGAACAAAGGGATTTAAAGATCCCTAAAAAAAACTTTACAATGGAGAGTTTGATCCTGGCTCAGGATGAACGCTAGCGGCAGGCCTAATACATGCAAGTCGAACGGGATTCGAGACTTCGGTT
>NZ_JAKZGS010000040.1 GCF_022549695.1 Belliella calami
GGGTTTGTCATGATCTTCAAACGGTCTGTCCAGCCAATTTTGTAATTCAATTTTGACGAAAATATTCAGTCTGATAAATGCTACCAGGTTTGATAGATGCCATCCGTATTTTGCAGTTGCTTTCATTGCTTTTAATAATAAAATTGTAATCAAGGCAGTCCATATCTGTATCATTACTGCGTTTTTTGAAGTACCGATGAATGTCTTAATGTGGAGCAGCTGCTTAATATCCCTGAAAAATACTTCAATTTCCCACCTTGATTTATAAAGGTCTCCGATTGTCTGTGCTGCCCAATTGAAGTTGTTGGTAATGATTTCTATGGTCTGTTGGTTTTTCTCGTCCCAGACTGCCACTCTTCTAAGTTTTTTAGGGTACTTGGTCTTGGATTGTGGGTTGGTCAGTTCTATTTCTTGGTCAATTAGAACATGCTGTGCCATTTTTTCCGGCAGTTCCCGTTCGCTGATCACGGTGTAAGCCAAGTTGTCCTTATGCCTTATGACAAAGAATACCCCTTTGCTGTCCCAAACGTTTAGCATCGGAAAGTCATTGTAGTATCTGTCTGCGACGATAACCGAACCTTTTTCCAAAGGTATATTGTAAGCACCTTTATTATCCGCTACGCTTCCTTCTGTAATGTTCACATAAACAGGGAGTTTCTCATCATAATCTAACAGGGTATGCATTTTGACAGCACCCTTTTTAGTGCGGAAAGTGGCCCAGTCAAAGACAGAAAGGCAAAGGCTTATGACCGTTGCATCCAAAAGATATACTGGAACCTTGATTTTAAGTTTGACACGCCTGAGTGATGCCTGCTGTCCTAAACTTCCCATAAGAGAATAATAAAGGTCTTTAAAAAGATCAGCATCTCTCCGCTTGTTCTGATAGCTGATACTTGACTTGGAAGGAGCCTTTGAAATCCCAAGATGGTTTAGGTTTCCCGTAGCTGAACGAAGACCATTGGATATATCTCTTACCGATGTGCTTTTTGCAAAATGACAGAAAAGCATTGATACTAGATGTGTCCAGCTATCAAAACCTTTACAACCCTTATCTGTCTGCTTATCTTGAACCAGTTTTTTGAAAATTGAACGGTCAATCTTTTTAATAATCTGAGAAAACAATGTAATATTACACATGAGAGGTCTTTGTTTTTGGTGCAAACCCAAAATACACATTTTGGGCAAAAATTCAGACCTCTCATATTTTATTTAGGACGCTATTG
>NZ_JAKZGS010000041.1 GCF_022549695.1 Belliella calami
ACTGCCCTGTAAGGGCAAGAGCTTCTAACAATGGGTGCAGCCCATTGCACAAGATGCTGCTATTATCAGGAATGCCCTGAAAGGGCATCTGAATAATCATGTTTTAGAGATTTCTATGCTAGCTAATTCGATTTGCCTGGGAGAGATTGGGAAAACCTGATGCCCGGAAAAGGTTGGGGAAAAATGAAAATTTATTTAGATTATGGAAAATTTAAAAGAATTGAAGAGTAGATAAAGTATAAATCAACGCAGTTATGAAAAAGAAAACATTTCAATTTTTAATAATAGTAGCCTCTTTCCTTTTGTCACTGATGATATTCAATGATTGGGATGATTTCAAAAGGGGCTTGAAAGGAGAACGCTCACTCCAAAAAAGTGAAAATACTAATTGACTTATAATTAGTAATAATTGATATTTTTTATCTATGAGTTTTAATCCAATATCTAATTTAGCAACTGTATATTTTGAGGTTTAACTATTTATTTTCATCCATCCCTACGGGACTTTCCCTTCACCTCAAGTTTTTTGGATCGGTGGGTTGAAACCCACCGTTATGATGTCGGTCGTGCCGCTGGCACTGGAAAGCTGGTATATCGGATGAAAGTGGGATTTGCTATCAGCTCCGTAGGAGCGACTGATGTATTAGTCATGGATTTCAATCCATGACAAAGATATTGCCATCATACCATGAAGTCCCGTAGGGAAGGGTGATATGGTTTGAGGTCAATCAGCAAAGATATCATCCGTCCCTACGGGACTTTTGCTGAGTCGCAAGTTTCTTGGGTCGGTGGGTTGAAACCCACCGTTAAGATGTCGGTCGTGCCGCTGGCACTGGAAAGTAGGTGTGTCGACTGGAAGTGGGATTTGCTATCAGCTCCATAGGAGTGACCGATGTATTAGGTATGGATTTCAATCCATGACAAGGAGTTAGCCATCATACCATG
>NZ_JAKZGS010000042.1 GCF_022549695.1 Belliella calami
TCAAAAGGCGTATAAGGTTTTGTGGTTTTCTCGTATCCGGAATTGTGTCTATGAATTCTTTCATCAAGATTTGAAGTTAGTCCTACGTAGATATACTTTCTAATAGAACTTGATATGGCGTATACAAAAAACATAATCAAATATAAAACAAAAAACCTCGTAGTTATACGAGGTTTAAGTACCAGGAGCGGGAATCGAATCTACCTGGCGGAAGACAGGTCTACCTGGCGGAAGACAGGCCCGCACGGCCGTGAAGCCACAAGCTTACAATAAGCTGTACAAAATTCGTTTTCCAGATGTAGATTTGAGATATTTTTCATGTTGTCTTGCTTCGATTCTAGTTTCGAACTGTTTGACATAAATCAAGTCAAAAGGCGTATAAGGTTTTGTGGTTTTCTCGTATCCGGAATTGTGTCTATGAATTCTTTCATCAAGATTTGAAGTTAGTCCTACGTAGATATACTTTCTAATAGAACTTGATATGGCGTATACAAAAAACATAATCAAATATAAAACAAAAAACCTCGTAGTTATACGAGGTTTAAGTACCAGGAGCGGGAATCGAATCTACCTGGCGGAAGACAGGCCCGCACGGCCGTGAAGCCACAAGCTTACAATAAGCTGTACAAAATTCGTTTTCCAGATGTAGATTTGAGATATTTTTCATGTTGTCTTGCTTCGATTCTAGTTTCGAACTGTTTGACATAAATCAAGTCAAAAGGCGTATAAGGTTTTGTGGTTTTCTCGTATCCGGAATTGTGTCTATGAATTCTTTCATCAAGATTTGAAGTTAGTCCTACGTAGATATACTTTCTAATAGAACTTGATATGGCGTATACAAAAAACATAATCAAATATAAAACAAAAAACCTCGTAGTTATACGAGGTTTAAGTACCAGGAGCGGGAATCGAA
>NZ_JAKZGS010000043.1 GCF_022549695.1 Belliella calami
GAATCACTTTCGATGATGCAAGTTTTGTCTTTGACGGATCGGAAAAATCCATAGAAATCACTGGAACACTTCCAGCAGGAACATCGGTATCTTATGCTGATAATTCAAGAACAAACGTAGGAACACAGCAAGCGACAGCTACGATCACAGGCTCGAATTTCCAGACTTTGGTATTGACAGCTGATTTGGAAATCACACCAGCGACTTTAGAGGTAAGTCCAAATCCTAATCAAAGCAAAATTTATGGGGAACAGGATCCTATTCTTACATTCTCAGCAAGTGGGTTTGCAAGTGGAGATGATGAAGGGATTTTAACAGGTTCTATTGGTAGGGATGTAGGAGAAAATGTCGGGAGCTTTGCTATCCAACAAGGTTCGCTCGATGCCGGAGTTAACTACACCATTAATTTTACGCCTTCAGATTTTCAAATTAATCCAGCCAACCTAGAGGTTCGTGTAGAGGAGGGGCAGTCCAAGGTATTCGGCACAGATGATCCTGAATTCGCCTTTACAGCCACAGGATTTGTGGCTGGAGACGATCAACAAGTATTCTCGGGCAAACTGTCACGAACAGCAGGTGAGGGCGTTGGCAACTATCCAATCAATATTGGGGATTTGACTGCAGGAGCCAATTACGATATTGAGTTTAGAGGTTCAGAATTTGAAATCTTGGCAG
>NZ_JAKZGS010000044.1 GCF_022549695.1 Belliella calami
TGTAAACGAGGATGGAGATGTGGAAACGATCAACCTATCCGAGATCGTAAAAGCCAATGAGACAGTAACACTACTTTTGGATACGTCCAATGGAACATATACCTACTACAACGAAGAGAGCATAGATTCAGATGGCAATCCGATCGCACCTGGAGTATTGATAGATATCCCTTCGGCAGTGATCAGCGAGTTTGAGACGATCATCCAAGATGGAGACGTCAGAGAGCTATTGAGTACCTTTATCACCGAGAATGCAGCAGGCAACGTGACTTTTGACGGGACTGATTTCTCTTATGTAAACGAGGACGGAGATTTGGAAACGATCAACCTATCCGAGATCGTAAAAGCCAATGAGACGATAACGCTACTTTTGGATACTTCCAATGGAACATATACCTACTACAACGAAGAGAGCATAGATGTAGATGGCAATCCGATCGCACCTGGAGTATTGATAGATATCCCTTCGGCGGTGATCAGCGAATTTGAGACGATCATCCAAGATGGAGACGTCAGAGAGCTATTGAGTACATTTATCACCGAGAATGTAGCAGGCAACGTGACTTTTGACGGGACTGATTTCTCTTATGTAAACGAGGATGGAGATGTGG
>NZ_JAKZGS010000045.1 GCF_022549695.1 Belliella calami
TGTTGCTCACAGAAGTCCTGTTTCTGATGATCGAAAATTCTTTCTCAATGATATTTCCATCACGGTCTTTGACACGAACGAGAATCTTGAACTCCCTTCTGCCCTCTGCCCTCTCTTCTGAATTCCAGAACAACGTCCCGTTATCTATCTGGAAATACACATTGTCGAAAGCAAGATCGGCAAGTGTGATTTCATGCTGGTTGTCCAATGGATCCACCACCGTCAAATTGCCGACTGCAATTATAGCCTGGCTCACTTCAGCCTCAAAACTGTTGTTGTCCAGTAGGATGTCCTCAGGTGCCGGTTTTGGAAGGACTGTCACCACAATTCCTGCAACCAAACCTTGGGAATTCAGGATTCCTGAAGGCAAATTGATGGCTGCCGTTAGTGGATAATCCCCATTTCCGAAGATATAAAGGGTTTGTAAATCCCAAGTGATTGGAAGCTCAAGAAACTGACCGTCAGTGGTCATCACGGTGATCGTGTTTGGCAAAGCTGGATCAACACCCCAGATTGTTGCAATTGGGGAAGGTTGCATGACCATCTCTATCTCGGCTGCCAAGATTTCAAATTCTGAACCTCTAAACTCAATATCGTAATTGGC
>NZ_JAKZGS010000046.1 GCF_022549695.1 Belliella calami
TCCATTTTTAGGTATTTGTTATAGCCTCTGTTGTTGATGTGGGTTTTGTTGAGTTTCCCTGTAGCTAACTGTTTTTCGAGCTTTTTAAGCCCTTTTTCCCTGTTGATCTTATCCTTTTTGGCCCTCTGTTCCGAGTAGCTCACAACCATTCTAAGGTTCTCTTCCCAATCCACAGAAACACTCTCTCCATTTTCCAGCTCTAGAGCTAACACTTTGTTTTTTTGATTAGTGCCGGAAGACTTAAGACGAGCCCCAAGAATGAACTCATATCCGTTATCAAGTAATTCTTTGATATTGCTTTTGGAAAGCAAACCAGAATCTGCCACAACTATCGGGGCGGGCAGATTATACTTTTTCCTAAAAGTCTCTATTACCGGAATCATGGTATGCCCCTCAAACTTATTGCCCTCAAAAATCTCATAAGCCAAAGGGTACCCATCAAGACCTACCAGTAAACCCAAAACTATCTGGGGATTCTGATGCTTGCCTTCTTTGGAAAAACCGGTCTTCCTGAGATCATCTTCCTGATCTACTTCAAAATAGAGTGTGGTACAATCGTAAAAGACAATATTGATACTTCCTCCCAGTATTTTCTTGG
>NZ_JAKZGS010000047.1 GCF_022549695.1 Belliella calami
CTAATCCCCCATGATGTCAATACTATTTGTGAATTAGAACCGTCTATCCTCCCGATACAAATCGGGATGCTCTAGACAGCTGAGCTAATCCCCCATGATGTCAATACTATTTGTGAATTAGAACCGTCTATCCTCCCGATACAAATCGGGATGCTCTAGACAGCTGAGCTAATCCCCCATGATGTCAATACTATTTGTGAATTAGAACCGTTGACCATCCCGATACAAATTGGTATGCTCTAGATAGCTGAGCTAATTCTCCATTATGTCAATTAAATAGTGGGCCTGCGTGGACTCGAACCACGGACCTCTACATTATCAGTGTAGCGCTCTAACCACCTGAGCTACAGGCCCAACAATATTATAAAAGAAGTTGTAAGACGTTCGGTTCAAATTATTAGAAAGGAAAATACCGATATGTATTCCAGAAAGGAGGTGTTCCAGCCGCACCTTCCGGTACGGCTACCTTGTTACGACTTAGCCCCAGTTACCGGTTCTACCCTAAACGGCTCCTTGCGGTTACCGGCTTCAGGTCTACCCGACTTC
>NZ_JAKZGS010000048.1 GCF_022549695.1 Belliella calami
ATTTGGGAGGCTTTTTTGTTTTTGATTTTTTTTGATTTCAATTTTTTTTAGAAGTTACGAATGATGCGAACAAGAGCATCCCGATCAAATCGGGAAGGTTTCAGGTTCGAGTCCTGACAGGATCACAAAGGGTCGCTAGACCACGAACAATGGAGCATTTCGAAAAAAAGAAATGCTCCATTTAATTTAATAATGATTCCGTAGCTCAGCTGGTAGAGCATCCCGATTTTTATCGGGAGGGTCCTGGGTTCGAATCCCAGCGGGATCACAAAAGCCTCCTAATTTGGGAGGCTTTTTTGTTTTTGATTTTTTTTGATTTCAATTTTTTTTAGAAGTTACGAATGATGCGAACAAGAGCATCCCGATCAAATCGGGAAGGTTTCAGGTTCGAGTCCTGACAGGATCACAGAAGGTCGCCAGACCATGAACAATGGAGCATTTCGAAAAAAAGAAATGCTCCATTTAATTTAATAATGATTCCGTAGCTCAGCTGGTAGAGCATCCCGATTTTTATCGGGAGGGTCCTGGGTTCGAATCCCAGCGG
>NZ_JAKZGS010000049.1 GCF_022549695.1 Belliella calami
CCTGACTTCGACACTGGGACACCCAAAATCAAAAATCGAACATTTTTGCCAGTTTTTGCTGACTCTCGTTCAAAAACAGGGTTTTCCTCAGCTTTTTCCCTGTTGATTTGAGTTGGATTTCTACTGTGTAAATACCTTTTGCTATTTCAATTGCTTTTTGTGGTGAAAGGTTTGCTTCTTTTTCATTCAACTGCCTTTCGAGTTCCTTGTAGACCTTGTAAGCTACGAATGCAATGCTGATATGGGCTTCTATTCTCCTTTGTTTGTAATGGAAAACTGGTCTTACCTTGATATCATTTTTGGTTATTCTGAAGGCCTTTTCAATCTTCCATAAGTTGTTATAATTCTCAATCACCTGTTCTTTGTCAAGCTTTGTATTGGTGATGTAGCCTTTGAGACCGTCCCATTGCCCATCCTGTTCAAACTTTTCCATATCCAAGGCAATCTTTATCTCACCTTCCATTTTTAGGTATTTGTTATAGCCTCTGTTGTTGATGTGGGTTTTGTTGAGTTTCCC
>NZ_JAKZGS010000004.1 GCF_022549695.1 Belliella calami
TCCTCTAAGGATAGGTCACTGGTAGATGTCATTCTGGTACCAATCTGAACAAAGAATTGATTTTCAAATCACTTAAGTTTTTTCAAGAAACTCTGCGTCCTCTGCGCCTTTGCGGTAAATAGTAACCGCGAAGGCGCAAAGAACGCCAAGTTGATAGTCAAAAACTTAAAGATTTTAGATTTTTATTCTAAGCCATAAGTAAGTGTCAACTTGTTGATTCTTTAGAATTTGTTTCCATCTTGCAACTTCCTCTAAGGATAGGTCACTGGTAGATGTCATTCTGGTACCAATCTGAACAAAGAATTGATTTTCAAATCACTTAAGTTTTTTCAAGAAACTCTGCGTCCTCTGCGCCTTTGCGGTAAATAGTAACCACGAAGGCGCTGAGAACGCCAAGTTGATAGTCAAAAACTTAAAGATTTTAGATTTTTATTCTAAGCCATAAGTAAGTGTCAACTTGTTGGGTTTTTAAGAATTTATTCCCCCCTTGCAACTTCCTCAAGTCTTTAATTATATCACAATCTTTTTTCATCTTGTCTTTCGAAACTAGTATCATATTTGAAATCCTCATAACATAACTTTGCCAAACAATAGTCATGGATATTCGCTTATAACATAGATGGATATTAATATAGAAACAAAAGTTGAACAGGATTACCTCAAAGTCAAAGAAGGCTTTGATGAAACATTATTTACGAAACTTAGCCCTCCTTTTCCTCCAGTAAAATTACTTCGGTTCGATGGATCTTCGAAAGGAGATTTGGTGACTTTGGAGTTGAATTTTATATTTTTCAAACAAAAGTGGACAAGTGAGATTACGGAAGATCGCACTGATGAAAAGGAGTTTTACTTTATTGATGAGGGTACAGCCTTACCATTTTTCTTAAAATCATGGCGCCACAAGCACCGAATTATTAAAAGTGGGGATTCAAGTATAATTCGTGATGAAATTTCCTACAGTGGTCCTTTTCGTTTGATGACAGTACTTCTATACCCTGCATTATATTTGCAATTTTTGTACAGGAAGCCGATTTACAAAAAGCTTTTCAAAAAGTGATTTATCCAAATTGTAGGTTTTCACAATTCTGAATCTGACAATCTCCATAAAGGACAAGTGAATGACTGCTGATAGCTGACTGAAATTCCCTGCCCATTGCTTCTTTGATCATATTGAGCCTTTCGTCAGAAAACTCCCTGATTTTTCGACACTGGTTGCAAACGTGATGATCGTGGTGCTTATATGTCAAAGCTTGTTCGTATAGCGCAACTTTATCTTTGAACTGATGCTTTACTGCCAAACCACACTCTACAAGGAGATCCAAGGTGTTATAAATAGTAGCACGGCTAATTGAATAGCCTTTGTTTCTCATCAATAAAAACAACCCTTCTACATCGATGTGCTCATCTTGTGGAAGGATGTACAATTCATCAATAACCGAGAATCTTTCCGGGGTTTTTCGACTTCCCTGTCTAGAGAGGAAATTTTCAAAAATCTTTTTTGCTTTATCTATTACCGACTTTTCTGCCATGTTCAATTTATAATAAGAATTAAAGATGCGGGTTTTTTTACATAATTTCAACATTTATTGAAATCTCAATGCCAGAATCCATTCATCGACTCACTCAAGTCTGATTTTTCTTTAAAAATTACCGACATTCATAATTTTTTTCTAAAACAAAATTTCATGTTTTTTCTTCTTATATTAAGAAAGATAAAATATAAGCTCCCAGGAATTTATGCCCAAAGTACTTGTAACCATACTAGCCCAAATATGCCTACTGATTAGTACTTCTTGCTTTGCTCAACTGCCTGGTTTTTTTTTGAAAAAAGAAGCAAGAAAAACCGAAATCAAGTTTATAAATTCCAATAACCTCATTATTGTACCCGTTTCTATCAATGGAAATCCTCCTTTAAATTTCATTTTGGACACAGGCGTCAGGACCAATATCCTATTTAGCAAAACAATGGGAAATGAAATGAACCTCAGTTATACAAGGAGTCTTGACTTGATAGGTGCAGATGGAAAAACAGTACTGACAGCCTCCATATCACCAAACAATTATCTTGATATGGGAAATTTAGAAGGTATTAGCCAGACTCTTCTTGTGTTGGATGAGGATTTTTTTGAGCTGGAAAGTGTGATAGGAATTCCAGTTTATGGAGTAATCGGATACGAATTTTTCAAATTTAATCCGATAAGAATAGATTATGACAACGGAAAAATAACTTTCTATAATACTAAGGCACTCAAATGGCGTCCTTTTGGGTTTAGAAAATTGCCAATGAAAATAGAAATGAACAAACCATACATAAATGCAAAAATAAAACAAAGTAAAGGCAATATTTTACAAGGAAAACTCCTTATTGATACTGGAGCAAACCATGGATTATTACTCAATCCAGAGACAACTGAAGAAATTCAGATTCCGGAAATCAATTTGGAAACCGAACTTGGAAGATCCTTGGGTGGAGACTTGTATGGTGTGGTGGGCAGGACAAAATTTGTTTCACTCAATAATCTCAAATTTAGTAATATAATCACTTCATTTCCACAGGAAACCGACTACAGCTACATTATCAAGGAATCAGGAAGACAAGGAAGCTTAGGTTCAGAGCTTCTCGGTCGATTAGAAATTATATTGGATTACCCAAGGGAAAGGTTTTTGTTCAGAAAATCCTCCACATTCACTAATACTTTCGAGTACGACATGAGCGGTATTACTGCCAAAGTACTGCCAACTGATCTGAGGAGGATTTATATTTCAAATGTCAAACCAAAATCTCCAGCTGCAATAAGTGGATTAAAGGAATTCGACGAAATTATCAAAATCAATAATATTCCAATTGATTTTTGGGAACTTTCTGATTTGATAAAGCTTTTCAAATCAGAAGTTGGAAGAGTAGTGAATGTAACTGTGATAAGATACGATTCTGAAATCCCAGAAAAGTCTGAGACACTTGATTTTCAATTTAGTCTAAGAAGGCAAATATGAGTCCCAAAATTTGATAAGATCTTTAGAAAAGATAATTTATAAAGATTATCCAATCAATTATGTACATTTGTCAAGGTTTTTTTTAAGTAAACAAATGCTTAAATCAAGGGATTCTAAGATTTTAACATGAATAACATGTCTGAACTATCAAAACACAACTTTCAGAACATTCTCTTTACACTTAAAAAGTATAAAAACCAGACATTTGAACTACTATACATTTCTTCAGAAGTTAGAGAACTGATTCGTGTAGATTCCAAGTTCTATAAAGAGAGTTTTTTTGAAGCTCTTTTTCCCACTATAAAAAAACCAGTTTTTGAATTTTTTTTCAAGTCTTTGGGCAATGGAGACAAGTTTATTTGTCCCATCGTATTCAAAGACAATTGTTTTCAATGGGTTCAGATAGAAGGTTATGTGATCAGTCAGGAAGATGGATCATATTTGATCAATGCTTTGGTATCACCAATCCAAATCCCCAACAACATCAAATACTCTTGGCTTTTGGTAGAAGGACATCGATATGCTATCCAAAGTAACGACCTTGGCACGGTTGGCTTTGAGAGCTGGGAGCAGATGGTCAAATTTAGATTTTCATTTCTAGGCGAAAAAGAGGTTTCTAAATTCAAAAAAAATAAACATCCTTCATTTTTGACGATTTTCCCAGGAAGACTATTTCTTACAAAAAAACTCCTCTGCGAAAACATAGAGTTGATCCAATTGGAATACCATACTTCTAAGTCAGCATTGGAAGCGGGATTGTTGCAAGAAAATCCTTCAGAAGCATCCAATGACAATTTGATCTATTATGAATACAATACAGAAACAGACGAAATGAGATTTTCTGGAGCTGTAAAAAAAGTATTGGGCTATGATAATGATTTTTTTGAAGGGATTTCCAAAAGTAAATGGAGAGAGCACATTCACCCAGATGACAAATTGGTTTATAATCGTGGTTTTAAACATACGAATACCATTGTCTATAAGTATCTTCATGCAAATGGCCAGTACATTTTCCTACAGGATGAAAAAAGGACGATCAGCAATGAAGACAGTACAGGTGAAATTGTTTTGGGCATTATTGCAGACATCTCTGAATTTAAGGAAATAGAGAAAGAGCTTTTGGATAACAAAAACATCCTAGATGAACTTACAGGAGTAGTACCAGGCATTGTCTACATGCTCAAGGCCTTTCCTGATGGTACGCACCAGTATATTTTTATCAGCGAAGGATGTATGGATTTGGTAGAATTGCATCCCTATGAAATGCTTCAGAACGAGGACTCTTTTCAAAGATTAATCTTAGAGGAAGATCTAGATTCATTTTTATCGGCAAGCAGAAAATCATTTGACAAAAATCAAAAGTTCGAGTCTGAATTTAGAATCAAAACCAAATCAGGTAAAACCAAGTGGATTTTTGGTGCATCTAACCGACTTAAAAAATTCCAAGATGAGTCAATCTGGGCGGGGCTGTACGTCGATATCACACATAGAAAGTTGAAGGAAGAAGAACATACGATCAACCTGATAAAGTACAAAACACTTTTTGACGAAAACCCAGTCTCAATTTTTAACTACTCAAAAGATGGGGAAATCTTGGCAGCCAACAAAAGCTATCTAGAACACGTGGGTCTAGAATCCGAAAATGAAATCATAGGCAAAAACCTGTTTGAAATAGCAAAAGGCCAACCTATAATCCAAGTATTTAAGGATTCTTTGGTAAATGGTCTTGGTAAATACGAAGGGCCATACGTTACATTTTTCACAAATAGACTTTATCATTTACGGGTCAATGCAAAAGCCATCGATAATGGTGATAATTATCAGGCCATCTTAGAGGATATCAGCGAACAAGAATACGTTCATAATGTACTTTCCGAATTGACAGAAAGGACTTCGAAGTATAGTGGACAAAAATTCTTTGATGAACTTACACTCCTGCTTTCGGAGAAACTGAATATGGATTATTGCTTCATTGCAGAAATCAACAGTAAAGACAAAACAGCAAAAACAATTTCTATTCATCACAATGGGGTAAAAATAGAAGATATCACTTATGAGATTGCAAACTCACCATGCGAACAAGCAATGGCGACAAATTCCCCATTGATCATCCTCCAAGATGCTCAGAAACATTTCCCCTATGATGAAGATCTCAAAAAATTAAACATCTCTTCCTATATGGGAGTCAGCTTGACAGATATCAACAACAATAAATTGGGGATGCTAGTCTTGATGGGATCAATGCAAATGTATGTAAGCAGCGCTTATGAAAATGTGCTAAGTGTTCTTTCTGACAGAATCGGAGCAGAGATAAGTAGAATTTCATATGAAAAAAGATTGCTTGCATCAGAACAGCTTTTTAGAAACATCGCTGAAAACTTCCCTAAAGGAGTAATTGAAGTACTTGATACCAATTTCAAATATGTCTATACTGATGGAAAAGAGTATAGGCAAAGGGGGATTGATCCTAGTTACTTAATAGGTTCTTCACTTTTTGAAAAATATGATTACGAAATTTCCAAACAGGTGGTTGAGCAACTTACCAAAGTATTGATGGGCGAATCTGTGGCATTTGAACTTGTCATAGGAAATCAGCATTATCTCAGCAATGGTGTACCACTGATAAATAACCGTGGAGAAATCGATCGAATTCTACTCGTAACGCAGAATATCACAGAATCTAAAAATGCTGAAGAAGAAAGAACTTTGCTCATTAAAGATCTCAAATCCCAAAATGAGGAACTCCAGCGATTCGCATATATTATTTCCCACAATTTGAGGGCACCGATTGTCAATATCACTTCTCTGCTCGAGCTATACAACAATCAGGATGCTTCTGACCCCGATAACAAGGAAATTATAGACAACCTAAGAGTAGCTACTAATATATTGAATAACACCCTTCAAGACCTTATAGATGTAGTAGCGATCAAAAAGAATAAGCTTCCAAAAATCGAACTCGTAAATTTTGATCATATAATCGGTAATTTGGAGAAAAGCTTATCAAAACAAATAGAAGAAGCCGATGCTGTCATACACAAAGATTTTAGTGGAGCTGTCAAGATCAACTATATCTATTCCCATTTGGAAAATTTTCTTATCAATCTGACTACCAATGCTATAAAAT
This sequence comes from Belliella calami, assembly GCF_022549695.1. GTDB lineage: Bacteria > Bacteroidota > Bacteroidia > Cytophagales > Cyclobacteriaceae > Belliella > Belliella calami. The sequence continues at coordinate 6,122 of NZ_JAKZGS010000004.1, forward strand.
ATCGTCATCCAGACAGAAAACTCCAGATAAATATCAAAACATTCACCCAAGGAGCATATACAGTAATTGAATTCAAGGATAATGGAATTGGAATAGACCTGGACAGATATCGCGATAGGCTTTTTGGGCTATATCAGAGATTTCACTCACATGTCGAGGGAAAAGGTCTCGGACTATATTTGGTTAGGGAGCAGATCCGCGCACATGATGGCAACCTGCATGTAGAAAGTGAAGTTGGAAAGGGAACCACGTTTTATATCCACCTTAAAAATCTCATTGTCAACACGGAGGAAATTTTTTAATTTCCCAACTTCAGAGAAAATGCAGAAATTTCCTGCAAATAATAAACCTCTACACTAAATTTACGTCAAATACCTGCAATGTTTTTAAAAACATCTAAACTATGAAAAAAGCACTTATCCCTATTATTATCATTGCCCTTGTTGGGCTATTTGTATACACCAAAGCTGTGGGTGTCTACAACACTTTTGTACAAACTGAAGAAACCATCAATGGAGAATGGGCTGAGGTCGAAACTCAATACCAAAGAAGAGCGGATCTTATCCCTAATTTGGTAAGCACAGTAAAAGGTTATGCCGATTTTGAACAGCAAACCCTCACTGGAGTGATAGAGGCTAGAGCCAAAGCGACATCAATCACACTTCAGGCCGATGACTTGACACCGGAAAACATTGCCAAATTCCAAGAAGCTCAAGATCAACTTAGTGGATCATTAAGCCGCCTTTTGGTTGCTGTGGAGCGATATCCTGACTTGAAGGCCAATCAAAACTTCCTTGAACTTCAAGCACAATTGGAAGGTACTGAAAATAGGATCGCAGTAGCGAGAAGAAACTTCAACCAGTCGGTACAATCTTACAATTCCAACTTGAGAACATTTCCAAACAACATATTTGCAGGTTGGTATGGATTTGAGCGCAAAGGATACTTTGAGGCAGCAGCAGGATCTGAAAATGCCCCTACTGTACAATTTTAACTAAACTACTGACGTCTAAAGACCGATAGGTTTGGTTTCGCCTAAGGGCAGCTAAAGTGCATCTAAGACTTTGTGTGCTTTGTGAAAAACTTTGTGACCTTAGTGGTTATAATTTTTACCACAATGATCACAAAGTAAAAACACCAAGTTCACAAAGATAAAAACACTAAAGGCGAAGGATTTTCCCCAGAGTGTGATATAAAAAAAAACCATGGCAGAACAACTATTCAGCAAAGAGGAAAAAAGTATCATTGAAGCTGCGATTCAGGCAGCAGAAAGGGAAACCTCCGGCGAAATTCAAGTACACATTGAGAGTCATTGCAAAATTGATGTGCTTGACCGAGCTGCTGAAGTGTTTGAAATGCTAAAAATGCATAAAACCCAAAATCGCAATGCAGTGCTATTCTACCTTGCAGTAGCAGATCATAAATTTGCGATTTTGGGTGATGCAGGTATCAATCGGGTGGTTCCCAAAGATTTTTGGGAAAATATCAAAGAAGAAATGACTCTAAATTTCCGTCAGGGAAAATATACCGAAGGATTAAGAAAAGGTATAGAAATGTCTGGACAACAGCTCCAATCGCATTTTCCTTATGATCAAAAAGGAGATGAAAATGAATTGCCTGATGAAATCTCATTTGGCTAAAATTGAATTCACAAAAACATTATGAATAATAAACCACTATTGCTTTTCTTTTTTGTGTATTTGATAAGCTCATTCGCTTGGGCTCAAGGGGATTTTCCGGCAGTACCAAACCCTCCAAAGCTGGTCAATGATTTTTCTAAAACCCTTTCATCTTCCGAAATACAAAACCTTGAGAATAAGCTAGTCGCCTACAATGACAGCACTTCGTCTCAAGTGACAATAGTAATGGTCAATTCTATTGGACCCTATGACATCAGTGAATATGCGTTTCAGCTAGGTGATAAGTGGGGAATAGGCAGAAAAGACAAAGACAATGGAATCCTGATCTTGGCTGCTATGAAAGACCGAAAAGTTTTTATTGCGACAGGATATGGTATGGAAGGAGCGATTCCCGATGCAATTGCCAAAAGAATCGTAGATCAGCTAATTGTACCAAACTTCAGGATGGAAGATTATTATACTGGCTTAGATAAAGCCACTGATATGATTTTCAAACTTGCATCTGGAGAATACGATGCTGAAAAGGTTACTTCGAGTGGCAATGGTGGAGGAGCTATTTTTATGTTTCTGCTCTTTATCTTCATCTTTGTCATTATTCCATTGATCAAGAATAGAAAAGACAACGATAACCACATGGGTGGCAAAGGTGGAGGTGTAGACCTCTTCACCACTATAATGCTTGCCAATATGCTCAAAGGAAGTGGAAGAGGAAAGTTCGGTGACTTCTCTTCAGGAAGAGGTGGATTTGGTGGCGGCGGTGGTTTCGGAGGATTCGGAGGAGGATCTTTTGGAGGCGGTGGTGCTGGTGGTAGTTGGTAAGGCATAATTCCTTGCCTATATCAGCCAAGATGATTCCAAGTAAAACCCTTGTCAAGTTTACATCCCAATATTTGAAAAACGTTGATTGCATTTTTTTTGTGAAAACCAAATAGCGCAAATAGTCCGTTGACGGTCGATATTGTTCGGAAATGACAATCTTGTAGCCCTAGAAATGGCGTTTAACGACAATATTGACTATTATTTTTAGGCATAGAACTGGTATTCTAACCTGTACAGAGATACTACTATGCCGAAAAATTATTTTACACTTGCGCACGAAAATCCCGTAAAAAGGAAAATTGCCCCTGTTATAGATGTTTTGGAAAAGGAAACATGTATTCCTCCCTTCATTCCTGCTTTTCCAATATACGAAGGCTTTTCCAGGAACAGTTTTTCACACAAAGCTATACACCATGATTAAGAACTATTTCAAAATCGCAATCCGCAATCTTTACAAAAACAAGCTGCATACCGGGATCAACTTGATAGGTTTATCTATTGGGTTGGGCATCAGTATTCTTATTTTCTTTTTTATACAGTTTGAGCAGAGTTTTGACAAGTTCCATTCTCAAGCTGAGTACATTTTTCGACTTGAAAGACATGAGAAAGACGAGAATGGTTTCAATTCGAGCTATTCCACTCCCATCAGTACTGCACCTACTTTCGGGGATGAATTCCCTCAGGTAAGGCAGGTGACTAGAACGATTGGCGGAGGTGCACAGGCATATTTGGATGAATCGACCATCCAGTTTCAACCATTTTTGATGGTGAGTCCTGAGTTTTTGGAGATCTTTGATTTCAAACTGCTTCGGGGTGAAGCCAATCAGGTATTGCAAGATAAGTTTGGTGCAGTCATCACAGAGAAGACTGCAAAAAAATATTTTGGCGACACCAATCCGATTGGTCAAACTATTCGGATGCGCATGGAGGATGATTTTGAAGAATATCAGGTTGTTGGTCTTTTGGAAGATTTACCTGCCAATTCAAGTATCCAATTTGAAGTATTGCTCAATGATGAAAATATGGACTTTTCTATTGGAAAGGAAAGTCAAAACTCCTGGTACAATGTCTACGGTGAGACCTATGTAGTGCTAAATGATCCGCTGGCCAAGCGTGAGGTCGAAGCTGGGGTGGATGCTATGATGAAAAAGGTACTTGGAGAGAATTATGTTGCTGGTGAATACTATTTTACATTAGAGCCAATTTCAGCCATGCATTTGCTGGATACCCAGAATCCTGGAATGATAGAAAATACCCGCCCTCAGTTGCTTTGGATTTTGGCAGGAATCGCTTTCCTGATTCTATTGATCGCCTGTATCAATTTCACAACCATGGCGATAGGAAGATCTACTACCCGGGCAAAGGAAGTGGGAGTCCGCAAAACAATGGGAGCTGAGTTTGGTCATCTCGTTTTTCAGTTTTTGACTGAGGCCCTTTTGACTACACTGTTGGCCTTGATATTTGGGTTGATTCTGGCAGAAACAATCCTTCCCACTTTTAATGCATTGTTTGAAAAAGAGCTTCAATTAGTCTATAGGTTTGAACAAATCCTGGTCTTATTCGGGTTGACACTGGCAATTACTGCTATGGCTGGAGCATATCCAGCATTCTTTATGTCAAGTTTGGCGCCTATCAGGGTTTTGAAGGGAAATCTGTCTTTTAAGTTTGGAAAACAGAGATTGCGAAAAGGGCTTGTAGCTTTTCAATTTTCAATCTCATTTCTTTTGGTCGCATCCACATTGATCATGGTCAATCAGATGAATGCTATCAGAAATCATGACCTAGGATTTGATCAGGATATGATCATTTTGGTAGATGTTCCTGATGTACCTTCTACAAGTTTTGTCAAGTCAATCACAGCAAGCTTTGCAAAAGCAGAAACCTATCGTCAGGCTTTATCAAGTAGATCTGAGGTAAATTCTGCAGGAATCACCATTTCAACCTATGGAGATGATGCATTTTGGGATGGAGGGTTTTCACTGGAAGATGGCAAACAGTTTAGCTTTCGTTTGAATTTTGTAGGAGGTGATTATCTTAAGACCATTGGATTGGAACTTGCAGAAGGAAGGGACTTTAATCCAGATCCTAAATCTGATAGCAGTGCTTTTATCATCAATGAAACTTTTGCCAAAGCAATGAATTGGGAAGATCCTTTGGGGGAAATTATCCCAAACAACCGATTCAACACCCATCAAATTGTTGGGGTTGTGAAAGATTTTCATCACAATTCTCTTTATGGGCAAATCGAACCGGTGATCTTGGCAAAGAGTCCTGCTACTTTGTTTAGCGGCGTAAACATGCTAATGATCAGTTCAGCCAGCAATCCAAAAGTTGTCGTAAGGGGTAATGGAAGCGATATTGAGCAATTTCAAGCAATATTGAAGGAGGAGTGGGAGCGAATATATCCAATGGATGCTTTTAGCTTCAGTTTTATGGACGAGGCCGTTGCAGATCAATATAAAGCAGATGAACGGCTTGGTAAAATGGTCTTCTTGGCAGCTTGTATTGCGATTTTGATTGCACTGATGGGGCTTTTTGCCATGGCAGCTTTGGCCATTGCTGGACGTACCAAGGAGATAGGGATTAGGAAAGTACTTGGGGCTTCAAGTTGGAGTATTTCCTGGATGTTCAATAAAGAATTCTTGGTGATCACATTGATGGGGGTATTGGTAGCGCTTCCACTTAGCTTATATTTCATGCAAAGCTGGATAGAGCAATTTACTGTCAGAAATTGGCCTTCGTGGTTCAATTTCTTCCTAGTGGCAATTGGAGGAATACTGTTTACCATCATGATCGTATCAGGCCAATCCTACATAGCAAGCCAAATGAATCCTGTCAAAACACTGAAAGACGAGTAAAAATCAGTTTGTAAAAATTTTAACCCAATCCTGAAGCGTGTCAGGATTGGGTTAAAAAAATTATGTGTATTCGGAATTTTACCAGTAAAGATTCTAATTCCTGCATTTGTACTAAATCAAATATTACCAAAGAAAGTTACCTACTTTTCCTCTTTGTTTTCTGATTGATTTTCTGCCTCATCAGGCCCTTTCAAGTATGTAGGCAAGTTGAGCCCTGCCATATTGAAAAGGTCATTGAGTGGAGGAACGGTTTTCATCATTCCTGAGACAAAATTTGCAGTAGACGAATTCCCATTATCGGCTTGTCCATTTCCAGAGTCCCAAACAGTTATTTTGTCTATTTTGATATTTTTCACTGCTTCTACTTGCGTTTTCACAAGTTCTGGAAGTTTCTCTATCAACAACAACTGGAACGCTTTCGTCGGATCTCCACCAGCAGCTGCTACGACTTGCCTGTAGCCATCTGCTTGTTTGGTAAGGATTTCATAAAGACCATTTGCTTCAGCTTCCATTTTTGCAAAAATAGCATCTGCCTCCCCTTTTGCATTTTCCCTGATCGTTTCAGCCGCAGCTTGGGCTTCGATGATTGCCCTTTGTTTGGCGATCTCAGCAGGTACTACAATGTTTGCTATTTGCGTAGATCTTTCTCTTTCAGATCTTGCAAGTTCTGCCCTTTGTTCGGCTACATAAGACTCTTCCAAAGCTTTCGCTTCTTGGACTTTTTCAGATGCTAGGGCAATTCTGAGGGCTTCAGCCTCTTTTTCCCTTCTATTTGCTTCTGATTGTGCTATGGATATTTTAGCCTCATTTTCTCCCTTGATCGCAACCGCATTTGCTTCGGAGGTTTTTACCCTTGTATCTCTTTCTGCTTCAGCCTTACCGATAGTTTCATCTCTCTGGGCGGTCGCTATACTGATTTCTTTGTCTTTCTGGGTGATTGCGATCTTTACGTCACGGTCCCTGTGCGTTTCTGCTATCTGTGTATCTTTCTCCCTATCTGCTAAGGCCTTTCCAGTTTCCCCGATTTTCTCCTGCTCTGCTACACTGATTTTGGCTTCGTTGATCGCTTTGGCAGCAGCCTCTTTACCCAATGCCTCAATGTAACCTGATTCATCTTTGATATCGGTTACGTTTACGTTGATTAGCTTTAAGCCTATTTTCTTCAATTCACTGTCAACATTTTTTGAAATGTTTTCAAGGAATTTATCTCTATCAGAATTGATTTCCTCGATAGTCATTGTGGCAATCACCAAACGCAACTGTCCAAAAAGAATATCCTTTGCCAGTTCTTGAATCTGCTCTGAAGACAAGCCAAGAAGCCTTTCAGCAGCTGTATTCATGCTGTCTGTTTCAGTGGAGATTGCGATTGTAAACCTACAAGGTACATCTACTCGGATATTTTGACGGCTAAGTGCATTGGTAAGATTGGCTTCAATAGAAAGTGGCTTCAAGTCCAAAAAAGCAAAGTCTTGAATCACCGGCCAGATAAATGCGCCTCCACCATGGACACATCTTGCGGATGTCCCTCCGGTTCGGCCATAAATAACCAGGATTTTGTCAGAAGGACATCGCTTGTACCTTGACACTAAAGCTAAAATTGTTACGAACAAAACGATTGCCGCAACTACAACAATTATCATTGGTGACATAAAATAGATTTGGTTAAAGTGTTTCTACTATTAAAAGGTTATTACTATCAATTCTTACAACTTTGACTACTGCACCTGATGGAATACTATCATTTTCAGTGACGGCATCGAGTTCATGAAAAGCTCCATTTACACTGATCATTATTTTCCCTTTTCCTTTTTTATGACCAGGAATTGTCAGATACACATCTGCAGTCTTGTTGAGGGTGTTGGTAAGTTTAAATGAATTATCCTCTGCCAACTTCCTTACTTGATTGATGATCAGGAAAAATAGATAAACAAACAAAGATCCAATCGCAATAGCTAAAAGTATTAAAATGGTCTCGTTGGAAATACTAGTAAAAAAGGAAATTCCAGTCCAACTGAATCCCAAAAGGAAATTAATTAGATTCCGTAGTGAAAAAAGCTGAAATGGTGCATTTACTTCGCCCAAATCACCTTCAAAGTCCGCTTCCAAACCATCTGTGGCATCTCCGCCTACAAAAGTCAAAATAGTTTGAATTACAAAAATCAAGCTTGTTGGAATCGCAACATACCAAAAAGTTCTGAGCAAAGGGTCTAAATTTTCAAATAATTCCATAAGTTAATGTATAGAGGTTTTTTTAAAACAGCATACTAAGCCTAACCAAATTGAGAGCATCTCTATCAAAAGCATGCTATCAATAATAAACAAATTTTAAAGAATTTTAAAGTCTTAATCCTTTATTTTGGTGCAAATAAAACCAAAAAGTCTCCCGTTACACCAGTTTTTAGGAATGCTAATTACAAAAATTTTGTATAATTTTAGTTATCTCAAAACATTTTTTATTTTTCTTATTTAACCGATTGATTATCCCGTTTGACAAAACATCTGTCGATTGGTGAACTTCATCATTCATCAATCCATTTTTAAAATCACATTAAGATGTTGTTCTTAGGGGTGATTGGCTCGGGCAGTTGGCTTTCATCGAGCATATCCCTCAGGTCTATCTCAATTGTTCGGGAGAGTGCTGCCATCGGAATGTCGTTGGCTCCACCTTCAAAGGGGTTTTCGGTAGCTTCTCCAACTTTTTCCAAGGAAGTGAAAACCCAGGAAACAATAGCCGAAAATGGTATGGTCAACCATACAAAGTTTTCTCCCAATTTTTGGAATTCATTGAGCATGCCGAATGGAAGCATCAGCACCAAAAGCCATACAAAAAACAGATTGACACTCGAAAACTGTCTTGGATAGGGGAAATTTTTGATGCGTTCGCACTTGCCTTGATGGTCATATAAAAAAGACAGCTGACGCTCCATTTCTACATATTCATAATGCGCAATCTTCCCTTCTTTTCTTAGTGCTTTCAAATGTTTCGATTGTAATGAAATAAGCTGGGTAGCTCTATTTTTCTTCTCTAGCACATATTTGTATTCTTCACCTGAAAGATACTTTTTCAATTCTTCTTCCAACTTACCCTCCCACTCAGGAATGGAATAGTGCTTACTATATTCTTTGAAATGTGACTTGTTGTTATTTTCCCATGGTTGGGGTTTTCTAAGTTGAAAACGCAGCGCTGTAAGCCAGGCACAATGCCTATAGATAAGTATTTCAGACTCTTTTTTCTCAGCATTTACAAAGTCCTTGCCCATCATGCCCCAAGTGCGGCTTGTGTTGACGATCGCTCCCCAAATTTGTCTTGCTTCCCAAAGACGGTTATAGGTTTGGGTGTTTTTGAAACCCACTACAAAGGCCGTTGCTGTACCTACCAACGCTACCGGTACCCAAGGAATAGAAATCCACTTTAAATCAAAAACCTGAAACAAAATTGTCGGAATTGCAGCTATTATAATGGCACATATTATATCTCGTCTTGTCCAAAACAAGAATTCAGAAATTTTAAAGTGACTACCTGTATGCATTTCTATTAATGGCTATTTGAAATTTGTGCTTCATGAAGATCTATCATTTCTCCTTGTTTTCGAAGGATTTCATCTGAAAATAACTTTTCATTTCTTAACCTTGCCAATTCATTTCGCTGCATCCTATAAATCTTATGAAGTTCTTGACGAAAAAGATGGACGTCATTTTTCTCACTTTCATCACAATCTAGGGATGCGATTTTTTCTTCAAGAATGGGAATTTCATTTTCAAGACTAGCTTTATAATTAGCCAAGAGCATGTTTTTTTCAATCAAATCTACAAGATCCTTATCAGATAGGTAGTTCAGCGTGGTTTTATTCAGTTGCAATTGGATTCCAACCAGCTGCTCTTCTTCAGATGCAATATCGTCAATCTCCTCCATATTTAGCCATTTGACTACAAAAGGCAAAAGGAGTCCTTGACCAACCAAAGTAATCAAAATAACCACAAATGTAATCAGCAACAAAATGCTTCTCTGAGGAAACTCTTCACCAGATGTAAGTAAAAGTGGTATGGAAAACACAGCTGCCAGCGACACAACTCCACGCATTGCAGCAAAACTGATGATGAATGGTCCTTTCCAGCCTGGACTCTTTTCGTTCTCCCGAATGGATTTGAAAAGGAGTCGTGGTAGATGGGCACTCACATATGTCCATACAAAGCGGATGGCTATAATCAGCAATGAAATCGCTATACCATAATAAATTACTTGGATCTTTGGAGTATTTCCCAAGTCTTCGACAATGACTGGCAATTCCAAACCTATCAAAATAAATACTGTGCCATTGATCAGAAAGATGAGCGTATGCCATACAGCTGTAGCTTGCATTCTTGACTGGAAAGAAAGTGCTTTATGCGATTGGTAAGACAAATACAGTCCTCCACTCACTACAGCCATCACCCCCGAGAAGTGGAAATGTTCGGCTCCAACATACATCAGATAGGGAGTAAGCAAGGTCAAAGCGGTGTCAATACTTGGGGTAGTTGGCAAGTATTTGTGAATGGCATAGACAACAAATGCTATTACCAAGCCTACAACTATACCCATTCCTGCCAATAGGAAAAAATCTCCAACAGCTTCCTGTAGTGAAAAATGTCCCGTAAGAATCGCTGCCAAAGCAAATTTCACCACAATCAAACTGGATGCGTCATTTACCAAACTTTCTCCTTCAAGAATGGTCAATAAGCGCTTAGGAATTTTGATACTTTTCAATACCGAGGTAGCAGCTACTGCATCTGGGGGAGAGATGATTCCTCCCAAAAGAAATCCTAAGGCAAGCGTAAATCCCGGGATCAAGGCCACTGAAAAATAGGCAACAACCAAAGAAGTGAAAAACACCAATCCAAAAGCCAAAAGACTGATCGGTCGTTTCCATTTCCAGAAGTCATGCCATGAAGTGTACCAGGCTGCTTCGTAAAGAATTGGAGGCAAGAAAATCAGAAAAACCAACTCTGGATCTATCCTTATATGTGGCATGCCCGGAACAAAGCTCAGCAACAAACCTGCTATCACCAAGAATATTGGGTAGCTGATTTTTAGTTTTTGTCCCAACATCACCAGCAGCAGTACTGCTAGCAAAAGTCCTACGATCAATAGTAAATATTCGTGTACCATGTTTTGATTTGATAAAGGATAGTTGACAATTGTTCATTGCCAACTATCTATAATGGATCAGTTTTGCCCTATTTCCAACTTTGTGATTTTTCCTTCCTCGTTGAGGGTAAATCTAAAGAACACCTTGAAAGTACCCCATTGACCAGCATAGAAATCTCCCAAGAGGTCTTTTCCTCCATTTTCTATTTTGTCCAATGTCAAGAATTTCTCTTTGTGGCTGAATGCATTGTCAAAAAATGATTTCAAACTCAATGCTCTACCGTCATCGGAAAATTTTGCATCACTTGTAAAATGAGAATACCAAGCTTTGATGTCATTAGCCTGCAATGCTTCAATGGCACTTTTTACTGTTTCGTTTGTGATTTTTGATAAGTCCATGTTTTCTTAATTTATTTTAAATAATTTGATAATTCTAAATTGGTCTTTCAGCAGCATGGCATGCGGCTTCAAGCATACATCATAAAGTTCTTTTTTTCGAAAAAGCTACTTAAGGAAACTTTGCTTAATTTTCTTTGAAATGGATTAATAACGCATCCTCCAGCTGGTTATTAGTCCGTTTTCGACAGTAAATAAAAAATCAGCTTTGTTGGTATAGCCACGACTGGAATATTGTCCTTTCACCACAACTTGATTTCCATCCTGAATAGTATATTCAGGGCTTTTGACTTTACCTTGACGACTTATGATGTCACTTTCTAACCACTTTGCCGTTTCTTCGGCTGTTTTCATCTTTCCATCAGCTCCATAGGCTTGTGTAGCTGTAGTTGCAAACTGAGCTCGAATGAGCTTGGCATCTTCCGCTTCCATCGCTTCAATTAACTTTTTTACAGGTTTTACTAAGTTTTCATCTTGCATAGTTATTTGGTTTGATTTTGATACTTTATTTTCATTTTGTTTTTGAATGCTTGGTTGCATACAGGCCAAAAATGAGAAACTAGCCATTAAAAATACTTGTAGTCGTAATTTCATATTGAGATTTATTATTTATATCCGCCTTCACAACAGTATCCAAATTTAAAATAAGTAAATACCTTGAATTCTGCTGCTGTCGACAATCATCCGTCGACGATTTATCCGTATGATTCCATGCGAAAATTCACTTTCTGCATTCATTGCGGATAACCATAAACATTTATTCAAAAATTAACAATCAATGTCGGTCGTTTGAGACTTGCAAGGTTTTCCATTGCTGTAACTATATGTTTATTTGGGAAATTAGACCCGCCATAAAAATAATTTCAACTCTTCAACGGATGTTGAAGATAAATGATGATTAGATTGATCATAAGAAATGGGATTTCAATCGCCACACCTTTCAGGTCTTTGTCTAATAAATGGAAACAGATTATCATCAATATACCTGCTGCCATGATGAAATTACCCCAAAGAAAGGTTTTTGGAAATATAATCAAAAGGGCTGCAATCATGGTAATGGCTCCGTTGATCATAAGGCCTGTTTTGGAAAAATTCCATTTTCCGAACATTTCAAGCATTTCTGGCTTTGCCGAGAACATTGCATACCCTTGTTTCAGTCCCATAAAAACTGCAACGAGGATTAGAATAGAATTGAGGATTTTAAGTATCATAATTTTTCAGATTTTAAATTTAGCTCATCTTTGCAAATATAATAATCTGAATGATTATTCATTCAGGTGCCCATCTAAATTATAGGAATTTCATTTCTGCCCTGCTTGTTTCCAAAAATTTTTAATTTTTTTGCCTCCATTTAAGATTCTATGAAAAATATATGAGTATCCGCAATGTTGCACGTTTGCTCAGAAGAGGTATTATGTGTTGCGGATTCTCGTCACCGGACAACTGTCAACAGAACCTCAAATCATTTATCAAACATTCTATTGATTGGCTACAAACAATCAAGCGGATTCACATATAAAAATATATGATTATACGCTACTTTGCCAGTAGCTTTAATTCCATGGCCGATTGCTTGCTTATGTTCAATATCTATGAGTATCTAATATCAATTAATATTGGATCTAAGCTAAATCAGGCTTTTTTTTAGTTAGTGGCAAAGTTCCGTATATCCGTATAAAAATATGATCTAATTAACCTTAACATCTTCTTGAAAATCAATTCTTTTTCTTACCAAGAAACAAATTCCTTAGCTTTGTCCCAAATTATATTCCTAAAACTTCCCAATTTATGACCAAGACAGTAGTTCTTATATCAGCATTGATGTCATGCGTGGCTTTTTTATCCTCCGCCCAACAAACTCCCACCCAAAGACTTCAGCAGCATGTTTATGTCTTGTCTGCGGATTCTTTGGAAGGTAGAGGATTGGGAACTGAGGGTAGGCTGAAAGCGATCAGATATATCGAAAATGAAATGCGCCAAATAGGACTCAAGCCTGTTTTTGGAGATGATTTTATTCAGGAGTTTCTCTATAGATCTGGGTTGATCAATGTAGACGGAAAGAATATTGTAGGAATGATACCGGGAATAGATCCTGTATTAAAGAATGAATATATAGTAGTCGGTGCACATTATGACCATCTTGGTTATACTGTGGATGGTGATGGTAACAAAATCGTCTTTAGTGGTGCAGATGATAATGCTTCAGGTGTGGCTGGAATCTTAGAATTAGCCAAGGAAATTTTGAGTGGTGAAGAAAAGCCAAAACGTTCATTGATCTTTGTGGCTTTTGATGCAGAGGAAAGTGGGCTGATCGGCTCAAGTAAATTTTTAGATTTAGACAAACCTTTTGATAATAATGCGATCAAAGCCATGTTTAGCCTAGACATGATAGGAATGCTGAGCACTGTCAAACATTTGGATTTGAAAGGTTTCGAAACATTAGCTGGATCCCAAACATACCTTGTAGCTGCTCAGATTAGAAACAATCTTTCTGTCAAAAATACCTCCCCTAATATAGAACGCAGAACAGACACTTGGCCTTTTGGTAAATTGGGGATTCCTGCCATTCACGTACATACAGGTCTCAAGTCTCCATATCACAAGCCTGAAGATAATGCAGAACTTCTGGACTATGATGGAATGGCTCAGATTAGCCTTTTCCTATCGGGTTTGCTTATGGAAATGGGCAATGCTGAAGTTCTCGCTCCTATATCAAAATTTGATTCCAAAAAGGTACTCTATGGAGAAGCCGTAAAATTCGGAGCACATTTCGGGATGGGAAGTTCGCACCACAGACACGAAAAAGATTTCTATAGGGCATTTGGACTTTTTAGTATTGAGGCAGGCTTTTATGGAAAGATTCGTCTTAGTAGGAAGTTTGAGTTGGCCGTCTCCACTCTTTATGATATACACGGAAGTATGGTCGAAGACGGAAAGTTGAGAAGACACTCATTGACTATTCCTGCCTTGGTTCGATATAATCTTGCCATCGATGATGATGGGGCGTTCCGATTTTTTACCGGAGTAGGTCCATACTACAGACATCACTTGAAGCAGCGAATGGGAGAAGATGCCAGGGCAGTTTTGGCACCAATTGATTTTGCCCCAAATGAATTGGGTGTAAGTTTGCAATTTGGCTTTCAAGTAAATAAAATATCATTACTTGCCGAATGGAGAGAAGCAGTCACCGATGTTTACGACTTCCCAGCTGATTCTGGAATAAAAAGCAGAAATTTTCGGGTAGGTGTTACTTATGACTTTTAGGACTACAAGATTAGGGATTGAAGATTAGAAGATGGAAAAATTAGAAGATTGGGGGATTGTATACTTTTTCTAAACTTTTGAACAGATATTGCGGATTAGTTACAAAGTTGGAAAGTTGGAGCAGACCTTTGAGTGCGCCACGGCATGCTCGAAGGTCTCTATCTTTATATAAGATGAGATTTTTTACAAATGATATTTTATTCAACTTCAGGTATCATTACGGATAATAATAAAAATTTAAAACAGTTTTAATATATTGCCTTACCATACGGTGATCCCAGTTTTAAATAGTTACTATGTATTTCATCAACTTCTTTTCCCTTTTGATTCTTTACTACCTTAGTTCCAACATCAAGAAATTTAATCCAACTTCACCCCTGAAAAAATGGATCAATTGGGGATTTTTGGCTGGTACGGCAATTTGGATTTCTGGTGGTACTTTAGAATATTCAGATGTAATTTTTGCACAGATACTATTCAAAATTTTGACAATTGCCCTAATAAGTGGCTTGGCATATCTTGTATATACTGTTCCAGAATTTGAAAGGACCAAAACACTTTTCAATGCAATTGCACCATTCATAATACTGGGAATCATTGAGCATTTTGTTGAATTGCTTGCGCCAAAATTTTACAATAGTTGGGAAGCAGTATTCGAAACGGCCTTAGCATTCGCTTTTCTTTGGGCAATTTTCATGTACTTTGTCACGCGGAAACAAAGGAAAAACCTTGAAATAGAACGGCTAAAGGCTATTGAACGAGAAAGAGAACTGGAAATCATTGAGAAAGTAAAAGCTTCTTTGGAAATAGAAGTTGCTGATAGGACAAATGAATTGATCAGGCAAAAAGAGGAATTGGAGAAGACACTTCAAGAGCTCAAATCAGCTCAAGCACAATTGATCCATGCGGAAAAAATGGCTTCATTGGGAGAATTGACTGCAGGGATTGCCCACGAAATCCAAAATCCATTGAATTTTGTGAACAACTTCTCAGAAGTAAGCCATGAATTGATCGACGAAATCCAGGAAGCACGAAACAAAAGATTGGAAAATGCCAACAAAACCGAGGAGGATGAATTGGAAGAAGAGATCTTGGCTGACATCAAAACCAACCTTGAGAAAATCACCCATCACGGAAAAAGGGCTGATTCTATCGTCAAAGGAATGCTTGGGCACAGCAGAAGCAATTCGGGTGAGAGAACCCCATCCGACCTCAATGCA
The DNA here is from genome assembly GCF_022549695.1 of Belliella calami. Taxonomy (GTDB): domain Bacteria; phylum Bacteroidota; class Bacteroidia; order Cytophagales; family Cyclobacteriaceae; genus Belliella; species Belliella calami. Next base: position 21,444 of record NZ_JAKZGS010000004.1, read on the forward strand.
CTTGCTGATGAATATTTGCGCCTTTCTTTCCATGGAATCCGAGCTAAGGACAAAACCTTCAACGCTGACTTCAAAACGGACTTTGATCCTAGCCTTCCACTTGTTACGATTGCTTCGCAGGACGTGGGCAGGGTGTTCTTAAATATTGTCAACAATGCTTTCTACGCCTGTGCAGATTATTCGAAAAAACTCAAAAACCAAGTAAATTTGGAAGATGAGTCTTTGAAAAACTATATTCCTTGTGTGAAAGTGACGACTAGAAACATTTCAGGTACTGGAGTGATCAGCATTAGTGACAACGGGCCTGGAATCCCAGAGAATATCAGGGAAAAAATTTTCCAACCGTTTTTTACGACCAAGCCAACAGGTATGGGCACAGGTTTGGGATTGAGTCTGAGCTATGACATCATCAAAGCCCACGGAGGAAAAATCGATTTGATTTCGGAAGAAGGAAAAGGCACTGAGTTTATAATTACATTACCACTTGACAGAAAATGATAAAAATACTGATTGTCGATGACGAAAAAGATGTTGAACTTCTTTTTCGACAAAAATTCAGAAAAGAAGTAAGGGCTGGAGAAATTGAACTCGTATTTGCTTTTTCGGGAGATGAGGCGCTAATGGCCCTTGAGAGTGACAACCCACCGAAAGTAGTATATGTTTTTTCGGACATTAATATGCCTGGCATGACAGGTTTGGAATTGTTGGAAAATGTAAAGTCCAAATTTCCTGACATCAATGTCAGCATGATCTCAGCCTATGGCGACACCGAAAACTATGACAAGGCAATCAAATCAGGTGCAAAGGAATTTTTTACCAAGCCGATAGATTTCGAAGAAATAAAATCCGAAATCAGAAATTTTATAAACTCACAATAAAGTGCTACAAACAATGGCAAAAATCTTAGTAGTCGATGATGAAGCGGATTTAGAGATTTTGATCAAGCAAAAGTTCAGACAAAAAATCCGACTAAATGAATATGAGTTTGTTTTTGCAGTCAACGGCAGACATGCTTTGGAGCAGTTGCAAGTTCACAAAGATATCGATATTGTCCTGAGTGATATCAACATGCCAGAAATGGATGGCCTCACTTTGCTTTCCAAACTTGGTGAACAAAATGCAATACTGAAATCTGTCATAGTATCAGCTTATGGCGATATGGACAATATCCGGGTTGCGATGAATCGTGGCGCTTTTGATTTTGTGACCAAACCCATCAATTTTAAAGATCTTGAAATTACCATCGATAGGACTTTGAAGCACGTGCTGATGCTTCGCGATACGCTGAAAGCCGTAAAAGAGAATAACATCCTCAAAATGTACGTGGATGAAACAGTTCTGAATTTTATGGGAGGAAAAGAAATCGAGCAGGCCATGTTTCTCAATGAAATCGTGGAAGGAACAGTTGTCTTTATCGATATCTGTAGCTTTACTTCCATCAGCGAAAATGAAAGTGCAGATAAGGTAGTGGAATTGCTCAACCGCTATTTTGATATCATGGTGCAGGAGATTATCAAGGAAAAAGGTGTGGTAGATAAATTCATTGGCGATGCGATAATGGCTGTATTCACTGGAGAGTTTCACATTGACAGGGCTTTGGATGCATGTCTTTCCATCAGAAAAATCATAGACCAACAGGAAGAAAATATTGGTACGACCAATTTCAAACCCAAAGTTTCGATTGGATTGAATTCAGGAGAAATGGTTTCTGGAAATATAGGTTCTTCAACATTGAAGCGGTTTGATTTTACAGTGATTGGGGACACCGTGAATGTAGCGGCAAGATTACAAGCTGCGGCTGTACAAAATCAGATCTTGATTTCAGCAAAAAGCTTTGAACTGGTCAAAGAGTCATTCCGTTGTGAAGTCGTAGGAAACCTCAATCTCAAAAACAAAAAAGAACCATTCATGACCTATCAAGTATTGGAGTAGATTCACCAAGATATTTTAACTCAATGATACACCTAGAAAAACTTTTTCAATTTACCTTAGATCGCCTTGAAAGTGAAACACCATCGTATTTAAAATATCACAATGCGGAACATACGAGACAGGTGATTCGTAGTGCAGAGATTATTGCTGCTGCTGAAAATGTAAGTAACTCAGATTTGGATCTTTTGCGGGTAGCGAGCTTATTTCATGATATAGGATATTTGCAAAACAGGTTCGAGCATGAAGAGCTGAGTTGCCAAGAAGCTAGAAAGCAACTTCCCAGCTACGGCTTTGATGGAGAACAAATCACCAAAATCTGTGGAATGATAATGGCCACGAGAATTCCGCAAAACCCTACAAACCATCTTGAAAAAATAATCGCAGATGCTGATCTCGAATATATTGGGACAGACTTATATGAAAAAGGAAGCCGTCTGCTTTTCGATGAGTTGAAACATTTTTCCCCAAACCTTAACATAAAAGAATGGCATAAAATGAAGATTGCATTTTTGGAAAACCACCATTTCCATACGGATTTTTGCATCCAAAGCAGAGAATCAATGAAAGCTGAAAACCTGAAGCGATTAAAATCTGTTAAGTTTGAAGACTGAACCCAATTCGTCCACGAGTAAATATCCATGAATCAAAAAGCAATCATCATTGGCTCCGGAATAGCAGGATTGGCAGCTGCCATCAGGCTTTCCGTCAAAGGCTATAAAGTCCAAGTATTCGAATCAAATTCATATCCTGGAGGGAAGCTCTCTGAGATGCAAATCGGAGGCTATCGATTTGACGCAGGACCATCTCTTTTCACATTGCCGGAGCAAGTTGAGGAGTTGTTTCTATTGGCTGGAAGGAAGCCTGCTGATCATTTTCAATACAGCAAACTCGATGTGGCTTGCCATTATTTTTGGGAGGATGGAAAATCGATCAAAGCTTACGGTGACCTCCATCAGTTTGCGGAGGAAGTAGAAACCAAACTTGGAGAACCTGCTGAAAACGTAAAGAAAGCATTGAAAAATTCTGCCTATATCTACGAGCACTTGGCACCTCTATTCATGCATCGGTCACTGCACCAATGGAATACTTGGATAAACCCTACAGCGCTAAAATCCTATCTCAAAATGGGAAAACTTGGAATCTTTACCACAATGAATGATGCAAATGAAAGGCTATTCAATCAACCCAAAATGGTACAGCTTTTCAATCGATACGCAACCTACAATGGCTCTAACCCTTACCAAACTCCTGCAACACTGAATATCATCCCCCATTTGGAATTCAATATTGGTGCATTTTTTCCTAAAAAAGGAATGCACGATATCACCCAAAGTTTGTACAAGCTCGCAGTGGATCTAGGTGTTGTTTTTCATTTCAATTCAAAGGTTGAAGAAATTCTAGTCGAAAAAAACATTGCTAAAGGAGTACTTGTAAACAATACCAAAATCCACGCTGACCTTATCATCAACAATATGGACATGGTCAATGCTTATAAAAGTATTCTCAAAAATCAAAAACAGCCAACAAAACTTCTTGATCAACCAAAATCAAGCTCTGCCCTGATTTTATATTGGGGGATCAAAAGATTTTTCCCAGAACTTGGCTTGCATAACATTCTATTTAGTGAAGATTACAAGACTGAATTTGACCATATTTTCAATAAGGGAAGCATTTACCATGATCCTACAGTCTATGTCAATATAACTTCAGTTTGCAAGGAAGATGATGCGCCAAATGGCTGTATGAATTGGTTCACAATGATCAATGTCTCAAACAACCAAGGCCAGAACTGGGACAAACTGATCGAAGAAGCCAGGTCAAGCATTATTGCTAAAATCAACAGAGTCCTCAATACGGATATTGAACCGCTGATAGAAGTGGAAGAAATCCTCGAGCCAAGAACAATAGAGTCCAAAACTTCCAGTGCCAATGGGGCATTGTATGGAAATAGCTCAAACAATAGATATGCGGCTTTTTTACGACATGCAAACTACTCCTCTGAGATCAAAAACCTCTATTTCTGCGGAGGTAGCGTCCATCCAGGTGGAGGCATCCCACTTTGCCTATTGTCGGCAAAGATTATGTCAGAGATGATTGAAGGGTAAATGCAAAGGATGGCTTTTACCGGAATTTCTCAAAACAATAACTAATCCTCTGGAATCAGCACTTTGTCAATTCCATGAACAACCCCATTTTGTCCATGTATATTTAGTAGGTTTGAAATCAAACCAGATTCATTGATTTGGAGTTGGGCGAGGTTGACACTTAGTGTTTGTCCACTGATCAACGTTGGAAGCGTGGCTCCTTCCCTCAGATCTTGGGAAAACAACCTATTGGGAACCAAATGATATTGAAGAATTCTTCTTAAAGTCTCTACTTCAATGGCATCGATACCTGCCACTCCCAAGTCTGCGAACAACTCTTCAAATGCAGCATCTGTAGGAGCAAAAAGTGAAATATTGTCTTCAAAATCTCTATCCAAATCAGTAATTTGGCCAGTTTTCTCCAATGCTTCTACCAAAATGATAAACTGTGGATTTTCAGCTGTATTCAAAGTAGTCATTTTTTCTGAAATAGACTGCTTCGGTGATTCGATAACTTGGTCTATCACGTGAACCAAACCATTGTCTGCGGCAATATTGGAAGCTGTTATTCTTGCCTTACCATTTAACCAAAAAGCACCATTAGGAGCGACACTGAGGAATATTGGTTCTTCTGTAAGTGATGGAATCCTTCCCGCTTCTATCGATGCAGCAGGAAGAATACCCCTAATCAAGTGATAAGAAATGATGTTTTCCAATTCTGGAGAAGCCAAAAGTGTTTCTTGGTCTATTTCATTTTCAGTCAAGTATCGAGTGAAGGCCGCATTTGTAGGTACAAACAGTGTGAATGGCCCTTCATTTGTCAATAAACCTTCAATTTCAGCCGCTTCAACTGCTGCTAGAAACGTTGAAAACCCATTGTTCTCCACCACATTCAGAATCGAATTTGCTGGCGGGAACAATACCTTGTCGATTTCATGGATCATTCCGTTTCTTGCCTCAATATTTCTTGTAAGCACTTGAACGGAATCATTCAGTATCACATTGCTACCGTTTTTGCTAAAAGTAATGTTTATGCTTTCCAAGAAAGTTTGAACTTCACCAGTTGGGATTTGATTATAAAGGATTCTTCCTGGTATGATATGGTAAGCCAAAAGTGCTCCAAGTTCATTTGGTGGGATATTTTCAATTGAACTGACCCCTAAACTTTGCAAAGTTTCTCTAAAAGCCTCATCATTTGGTGCAAATACAGTATATGGTCCTTGCTGGGCTAGCGAGTCCTGAAGGCCGGCGAGATTGACCGCTTCTACAAAAAGTGAAAAATTCTGAAGCTCTTCCATTGTTCCAAGAATCAATTGCTCATTTTGTGGAGGTAGATTATTGTTGTCATTACATGAAACGTAAAGCAAAGTTACGATACAAGTAATTAGTAAACCTCTGAACAGCCTCAATCTGTTATTTTCCATGCTTCTTCAAATACAAAAATGTGCTTATCTCTTTTTATATACGCCAAAGTTATCAAGTAAATTGTTTTCCAATGCAATCTGTTAACAATTTATACTTAAGAGCGGGAAACAATAAACAAAATGAATTTCATATCTCTGTAGTTAAACAAATTTTTCTGAAATTATAAATATATAGTTACTCTTATGTATTGGGTAATTTCTTCTGAAACTGTTGATTGGGTTTTGAAAAACTAATCTATAAAAAAGGGATAGAATACTTTAAATAAAAAAAGGGAAGCGGTTAAGCCTCCCTTTTATACAATACAAATGAATTCTATTATTCCGTTGGCGGCAACAATACTTGGTCAATCACATGAATAACACCGTTAGTTGCATGAATATTCACAAGACCTTCATCATCTAAACTTGCATCATTGATTTGCATGTTAGCCAAATCTACTGTTAATGTAGCATCATCCAACATGGTTTCAATCACTGCATCTTGTCTTAAATCCTGAGAAAATCTTCTTGCTTCCACAACATGATACTTCAAAACATCAGTCAAAAGACCTAATTCAATTTCATCCACTCCATTTACACCCAATGCATCATATAGAGCTTCAAAGGCTGCATCTGTTGGAGCAAATACTGTGTAATCATCGTCAAACCCACCCATAAAGGTTTCAACAAGGTCAGCTCTTACCAAAGCAGCTACCAATTGTGTAAACTGAGGGGAATCAGAAGTAGATAAAGCAGTTGCGATTTCAGCAATGTTTTGCGTTGGAGCAGTAATTACATTGTCCAAAACATGAATTACACCATTAGAAGCACTTACGTCCGTGGCTTCAATTTTAGCATTACCATTAATCCAAAAAGAATCATCAGGCGCTTGGCTAACGAAAAAAGGAGCATCACCTAGCGTATTTACTCTTCCTGGTTCTACGTCAGCAGAAGCTACATTTCCACTTATAACGTGATATGTCAAAATATCACCAAGCTCTGGATTAGCAAGCAATTCGTCTGCTGACAAACCATTAGCAGAAAGAAAACGACCGAAAGCCTCATCATTAGGAGCAAAAACCGTGAAAGGTCCATCACCTGACAACGTAGGTACCAATTCAGCAGTTTCAATGGCTGCTGTCAATGTTGAAAACTCTGGATTTGCAGCAGCAACCTCCACAACATTATTCGTTTCGATGATTGGATCTGTATCGTCATCATCGTTACAAGCTACAAGTCCAAAACCTAAGGCTAAAGCCGCCAAAGGAAATCTAACATTCCAGTTAAATAAACTTTTCTTTTTCATAATTTTTGTTGGTTTAGTTTTATTAAAAGTACGCTTCATTAACCCACGTAAAGCTCCTAATGTTACATAAATGTAAATTTAATTTTAAAAATGTGTACAAAATATTGATTTTTGTAAACAAACTGTCATAAAAAGTAGATGTTTCAAGGTAGAAACTTTCTAATGGAGCATAAAATATAAATCCGAAAAATACAATTTATATTGAAATTATTATATTTATTCTAAACTTTAACAAAATTGAAAATTTTATAAGTTCCAAACCGTTAACAAATCAATATCTATTAGATTTGAATTTTAATACATTATATATGGTCAAAAAATATCAAAATCTGTCAATTCTATTTGCTTCGCTACTTATCCTATTTGCTTCTTGCAAAAAATCTGAAGATGCTTGTGAATTGGATGCAAAGATTTTGGATAGTTTGGAAGATTTATCCATTACCAGGCTGGAGGATAACTTCTATACTGCAAGCACAAAAGAGGAGTTTCTGTTTCTTTTCGAAGAGTATGCTGATTTCACAAATGATTATCTTCAAATAGCACTTTACGACTCTAAAGAAGGTTTGGCTGATGAGCTCTTGGCTATCAATCAAGACACGCTGATGCAGGAGCTTTACAGCGAAGTGAAAAAAAACTATACTGATGTCAACCAATTGGAAATAGATTTGAATAACGCATTTGCTTACATCAAGTATTATTTTCCGGATTTTAAAATCCCCAAGGTTTATACCTTTTTGTCGGGTTTCAGCAATGATCTTTATATCTCTGATGATATGATTGTGATTGGTTTGGATTACTTTCTACCTAAGGAACATAGATTCCAACCTGAAGAACTTCCGAGGTATATTGCTGACCGATACGAGCGCGACTACATAGTTCCGATGATAGTGACGGCCATTTCGTCCAAGTACAACAAGGTAGATCCAAATCAAAATTCCCTTTTGGCAGAAATGATCTTTTATGGTAAAGCATACCATTTCACCAAGGCGATTTTACCATGCACACCTGACGACTATATCATAGGGTACACTTCGGAAGAAGTTGCTTCTTGTTTTGCCAATGAGAAATTTATTTGGTCACACTTTATAGAAAATGATCTGCTTTATATTACCAACCCGTTTGAAATCAGGCAATATACTGGAGAAGCTCCTGCTACAGATGTAGTCAGCCCAGATGCTCCGGGAAGAATCGGAAGGTGGCTTGGGTGGAATATCGTGGATGATTACAGGATCAATCAGGATGTTCCTTTAGATGTTTTGATGGAAAATCAAGATGCTGAACTGATCTTTAGGCAGTCAGGATATAAACCTCGTCAGTAAACTCCTGACCAAATTTTTTTTCATCAATTTGAGACAAAAGCCGCTTTACAGCAATTTCTTTGGAAAAATGTTCTTCAGCAATTTTCCTTGCATTTTGTTGATATTTTATCAAGAGCTGCTTGTCATTGGAAAGTCTATCTATCATCTCAATTGTCGATTCTGGGTTTTTAGGGTCATGGTAGATTCCAAGATCGTACTTTTTGGTGAGTTCATAGACCCATCCTTTGTGGTTGACAAGTATGGCTTTTCCCGCTGCAAGCGCATCAAAAAACTTATTTGGGCTGTTTGTTTTCAACACAGGTAGGTGGTCAAACGAAATAAATGCCATATCTGAAAGAGATAGCAAATCAGCTACTTTTTGTTTATTTCCAAAATCCAAAAATTTCACATTTTCCAACTTCAGCTTCGCTTTCAGTTCAAGTAGTTCTGGTAATTTAGAGCCTTTTCCAAGAATTATGAATTGATAACCTTTATTTTGTAAATGTGAAAGATTTGCAATTTCTAATAATTCCTCGACAGCATTTACCAGACCCAAAGCACCTGTGTAAATGATTGTAAATTGATCTTTTAGCTTATACTTATCCAAGAGTTTGGGATTTTTCTTTTGGGGAAAGAAAAATGAAGTGTCAGAAATGTTCGGTATGATTGTCACTTTGGTTTCCGTCCGCATTCTGACTGTATTGGCAATTCCGGGAGAAAGTGCAATGCATTTCAAAGCATGCCTATAAATGCGTTTTTCCAAAATAAAAAGAAACCGCTTGATCAATGGATTGGTGATTGCACCTACCTGAATAGGTGCATCAGGCCATAGGTCTCGGATTTCAAAAAAGTAAGGAACTGCATATCTCCTTTTTGCCCAAAGCCCAATTAGCCCTGTGGTCAGAGGAGTGGAAGTAATGTACAAGTAATCTGGTCTAGGAAGTTTGGAAACCCATTTTTTGGCTAATTTGACAAATTTTAAAAATGAAACAACCCTCTTGAAGAATCCCCATTCTTGTCTGTAATGAACAGGCAAATAATGGACTCGAATCCCATCGATGATTTTCAGGTCGTAATAATCCTTGTTGTGGCTCGTAATCATATCCACGATAATCCCAGCCTCTACCATTCCCTTTGCCAAATGATAGGATCTTATGGCGCCTCCCTCTTCGGGAGTCAAAAAATACTGGTGAATGTAAATGATTCTCATTCCTGATTCTTGAGCCATGATGCTAAGATAAAAAGATTCCACACCAATAGAAATTGGTCTTTAAAGACTTTCTCTGGGGCTTCGGCAATTTGCTGCATTTCCCGTGGGAAATCAGCAGCCCATTTAGCATTCATTTCCTTGATTGTACCAAACACCCACTTTCTGAAACTCTCGTCCTCTTGCAACCATTCTTTGATAGGAATGCCGAAACCGATCTTTTTCCTTTTGGCAATTTTCGCAAAACCCCGCTTTTCCAAAGCTTCTTTGATCATTTTTTTACTCGAATAGAAAAGTGTCTGATCTTCGGAAAAACCCTTTGTCCATTGGATCATCTCAAAATCCAAATATGGAGATCGCCCTTCTATGCCCTGTGTCATGCATACATTGTCATGGATTTTGAGCACATCATTGACCAAGAAATATTTCCTGTCAAAATTGAGCGCATTCTGAAAAATCCCTGCATCTTTTGGATACCAAAGCTGAAATTTGGAATATTCATCATCAGGAATATTCAGCAAAGATGCAAAGTTTAGAAAAGTCCTTTCAGGATCAGAATCGATTCCATTTAGGAATTTCTTGTATGGTCTGGGAAATGGTAGATTTTCTGACAGTTTTTTGATTTGGAGGTAGAATTTTGGGTTTTTGAGATATTTGGCAAAAGCCGAATGTCTCGTGTAGCCACCAAACAATTCATCCGCACCTGCACCAGAAATGAGTACTTGAACATTTTCCTTTGCCTCTTTTGCAATCAGCCAAGTCAGAATCCCAGCACTATCCCCTATCGGCTGATCCATCCCCGCAATATACTCTTGCCAATGTTTCTGAATCTTCTCAGGATTGACTAGTACTTCAGTATGGAAGCCTTCAAACTGACTTGTAAGCTTTTTTGCAAAAACAGGATCCTTATATTTTGCCTGATACTTTTGCTCAAATGCTGCTGTAAAGGTAGCCACAGGTTGGCTTGTTTCTTCCGTCCATAACCTGTAAAGCAAACTGCTGTCTGCCCCACCACTCAGAATTATTCCCACTGGCCTCTCTGCATGGAAATTTTTGAGAACTGCATCTTTCAGCTTGCTTTCAAATACTTCTTGCGAAGGGACATCCTGAATAAACTTAGGCTGAGTCCATTCAAAATTGCGTACTGTTTTACCATTAAAATCCAAGGTCAAGCCTGTTCCCGGCAAATGCTGTTGGATATCATGGTAAAAACTCCTATCTGGAAATGAATGTCTAGAATAAAAATATGGTAAGAATTGACTTTTATCGATCTTAATTTCCTTTCCAAAACCTGCCAAAACACCCCTTGATTCAGAAGAAAAACACCAAGTTTCTTCATTTTGGTAAAAATAAAGGGGCTTCTCTCCAGAAGGATCTCTTGCGATAGTGATCTGCTGTAGGGAAATATTGACAAAGACAAAGGCAAACATGCCTTTCAATTCTGAAATTTTATCTGAACCATAGTGCTTGAGCCATAGCAAAAGCACTTCTGAATCTGAATTGGTCTTGAAATTATAGCCAAGATCTAAAAGATTATTTCTTAAATCCTGGTAATTGTAAAGTGCGCCATTCCACACCAAAACACAAGATTTATCTTCTGACCAAAAGGGTTGATTGGATGATGCACTCAGATCTAGGATTTTCAATCTGTTGCCTGCGATCCAAACTCCTTCAGTAATTTGACAAAAATCAGAAAAATCAGGCCCACGATGCTGTGTCGCCTGCATCATTTTTTGTATGGTAGATTTTCCGTCTTCTTTAGGATTAATGATCAGATTGATACCACACATACCTTAAGATTCTAATTCTCCTGATGCTTTGGCTTGTAGTTTATTGGTCTTTTCAAAGTACCTGCAAAAATGGGTAATCGTACATGCTTCACATTTTGGCTTTCTTGCTAAGCAAACATAGCGTCCATGCAAGATCAACCAATGATGTGCTTTGTGTACATATTTGGAAGGGATGTTTTTGATCAATTGTTTTTCGACTTCCAAGGGTGTTTTTGCATTTTGAGGCACCAATCCCAATCTTTTTGAAACTCTAAAAACATGGGTGTCAACGGCCATATTTGGTTGATTCCAAACCACAGAGGTGATTACATTCGCGGTTTTCCGTCCGACACCTGGAAGCCTGATAAGTTCCTCTACAGTAGAAGGAACTTTGCTATTATAGTCTTCCACAAGCATTTTTCCCAATCCAATAAGGTGCTTAGTCTTGTTGTTGGGATAGGAAATACTTCTGATATAGGGAAAAAGCTCATCAAAATGTGTAGAAGCCAAATGCTCAGGAGTTGGGAAATGCTGAAACAAGGTTTGGGTGACAATATTTACCCTTTTGTCAGTACACTGTGCACTCAAAACTACCGCTACAAGCAACTGAAATGGGTTTTCATAGCTTAACTCGGTCTCCGCGACTGGCATGTTTTCTTCAAAATGATCAATGAAGGTTTTATATCTTTCTTTTTTCAGCATTCTTTTTCTTTTTGATTTCTAAAAATAGCAAGCTTCTAATTGATTTACCATTCAGAATTTGTTTAATTACAACAAGAAAATTAAGTGATCGTTCTAAATATGCTTCTATTTATTATGTTTATCCGCTTTCACACCAATAAACACTGAAAATAATATGAGTATCCGCAATGTTGCACGTTGGCTCAGAAGGGGTTTTATGTGTTGCGGATTCTTTCTACCGCACAACAGTCAACAGAACCTCAAATCATTTATCAAACATTCTATTTATTGGCTACGTGCAATAAAGCGGATACACATATAAAATAATTATTCACCACCATTGCCTTTTGCCGATTTCTGCAAAATTCCAAGTGTCAATTCAAAATCTTGAGTTCTAGCGTAAACTCGTATTTAACAACTCTGTAAGTATTCTTTCTTAACATAAACAAAATGCTTTAATTTCAATCAACTGATAAACTGATAACTATTAAACAAATAACCAATTATCTGTATGAACCCAAGTTTCAAACCCTCCGATTTGTGGCCATGCAGATAACTATAAGTTAAGTCCATGCAAAATAAATTCACCCTCCATTTAATTCTGGTTTCAATATTATTGACCTTCGCATGCTCCGAATCAGAGGAGCCAAGTTTGAATTTGGATCCAAGTGTGGCTGTAGAAATCAAAGATGACCCTTATGGCAATCATCCAAGGCAAGTAATGGATGTATATCTCCCTGCGAATCGATCAAAAGAGAAGACAAAGCTGTTTGTTTGGGTTCATGGAGGTGCTTGGACTGATGGAGACAAGTCTGAGTTTACCCAAATAAAACCATTGCTTGAGACATTATTTGAGGATTATGCATTTGTATCAGTGAATTATAGGTTATACAACATCACGACAACTAGCAATAAATTTCCCAACCAGGAAGAAGATATCAAAAGTATGCTTAGCTATGTAAAATCCCGTTTGAGTGAATGGGATTTGAGTGAGGATGTGGTTTTGGCAGGAGGCAGTGCAGGAGGGCATTTGGCATTATTGCATAGTTATAAAAATAATGGAGATGGATTGGTCAAAGCTACTGTAGCATTTTTTTCCACCTACTGATTTCAAAGCATTTCATGGCTTCAACTTTCTGACAACTGCACTGATCGAAGCGCTTATCGGTGGAAGCCCAAATAGCAATCCGTCTGGCTACACTAATTCAAGCCCTGTAAATTTCATCAAGTCAACTTCTGTTCCGACTGTATTTTTTCATGGTACTGCGGACAATGTCGTACCGATTGCACAGAGTTATATTTTAGAGGAAAAGCTTGAGGAAAACGATGTCCCATTTTTGAGGGAATATATCCAAGGTGCAGGCCATAGTTTTTCACAATCAGTCACAGTAGACTTGGTTGGAAAAACAGCGGCTTTTCTAAAAGTACATGTGCCTTAAATAAAAAAAGCCTGAAGAGGTCATCATCAGGCTTACCATTTTATTTAAAAGGATCAAACTCTCTCGAGTCCCGTAGATTTGGCTTTCTTTAGAATTGCTTTTACTACTTTTTCGGAAGGGTGAAGAATGATTTGATCTAACTTCTCGATCGTGCTCAGCATTTGCAAATATTCTTCCATCATAGACTCATCTTGATGTAAGGCCTGCACTAGAAGTTCATTCTCTTCCTCACTCATTTCTTGGTAGATATATCTTACCAAGTCATTTGGGGTAAATTGTTTTGTCATAGGCTATGTTCAATTGTTTCATTTTTTTTCGCATATTAATCAGTGCATAGCGCATTCTCCCCAGTGCAGTATTGATGCTTACACCAGTTTGTTCTGCTATTTCCTGAAAACTCAAATCCATATAATGCCTCATGATCAGCACCTGCTTTTGTGTTTCAGGCAATTCATCAATCAACTTGCGTACAAGTTCTATCGTATCTTCTTTGATTCGAAGGTCTTCGACAGTCTCTTCAGCAAATTTTAAGGTATTAAATAAATTTCCGCCATCCTCCATCACTATGGTTGGATAGCGTTTACTTTTTCTAAAATAATCAATTGCCAGATTGTGCGCTATTCGCATCAACCAAGGCTGAAATTTACCTTCTTCGTTGTATTTGTCCGAATTGAGCGTTTGCACAACTTTGACAAATACATCTTGCAATAAATCCTCTGCAACACCCTGATCCTTAACGATCAAATAGATGGTGGTATATACTCTTGATTTATATTTTTCCACCAACATTTCAAATGCAGCCTCACTTCCACCTCTATATTGTGTTATTAGTTCGCTGTCTTTAGGACTGATCCTTTTACTCATGTTTATTGACTTTTAAATAACGTAGAGGTTTATGCCATAGTATATATTAATGATTGAAACAATAATTACGTATCCAACCAAATGTATAGATTCGAAAACACTCATGCAATAGATGATTCAATTTTTTTTAGGATGAACTTCTCAGCAAAAGCGTACTAAATACCTCTAAATGGCTGTTCAAACTTGGATTTATGAAATAATATTTGGCTATAAGTATTCCTTGCTTTCTTACGGCCTCCACTATTTTGTAGGCTGTTGGTCTCAATAATTGTGCGAGTAATTTATTTTTTCTGTATAATCTCCAAATAAAGATTTATGGACGACTGGCTGTACGTTTGTATAAAAAGTGATTCAAATAAATCAAGGAATACAAAGAGTAAAAATTTAAGAATTTTTGGGATGTTAGATCATATGCTTAATGGTGATTGTTAGCTGATTTTATTACCTTCGTTTTTCAGAGAAAAACAATAAAACATATATATATGGAAATCAACGGGAAAATTGTTCAGGTAATGGCTGAGCAAAGTGGAAATGGTAGAAATGGTGTCTGGAAAAAGAAGGATTACATTTTGGAGACAGATGGAAATTATCCAAAAAAAGTTGCTTTGACTGTTTGGGGTGATAAAATCGACCAATTCAATTTGCAAGAAGGTGATCAGGTGACCGCAGGTATTGAGATAGAAAGCCGTGAATACAACGGCAGATGGTACACAGATGTGAAAGCTTGGAAAGTGGATAAGCAAGGTGGTGCTACGCCAAGTCCACAGCCACAAAATGCAGCAGCAATGCCAGATGTGACTTCGTTCTCCAGCGACGAAGGTGATGTGTTGCCATTTTAAAGAAACCAAGGGTCAGGAAGTCCGATTTAATGAACTTCCTGATCATTTTTCAATATCACCATTTTTACAAAACTTTAGATTCTTTAAATATGTGGGATGATTTTGACAATGATGATTTTGATGAAGACGACGAGGCTGAATTTCAAAGGGAACGGGATGAAAAGAAAAAACATCCCCTCGCTGTCAAAAGCAAGGATATTCTTGAATTGACTTTTGCACTTGTTGGATCTTTGGATGAAGCAAGAAGTGAACTGTACGGTTCATTGATGATTGAAAGTGCTTCGATTCTTGGAGCCAAATTCTCCGGTGCGCATGCTGTGGATAGCTATGTGATCAAAATGGAAAATGCTGTAATCATGAAAGTACATGCCCGGTCATTGGGTGGATTGACTTACCAATTGTCCATGGAAGAAACCCATGCAGAGGAGCATTTGCAGTTACTCAGAGATGCCTTGGATGAGTTTAAGGCTCTTTTTAAGGAATGGATAAAAACATTCGAAAGCGCAGAGAGATATGATGACGGATGGGGATTGTTTTGCGACTGATTACTGTACGCTTTCACCAAATTTGAAACCCATATAAAGTCCTCCAACTATCATCACTAGGGCAATTCCACCAAGTAGCAAAAGTACTCCCAGCGGCATTTCCCAATCTTCCTTGCCGATTTTGAACTTTATAATTCTATTTAGATCCATGATCTGATGTTTGTTTTGTGATTTTTTTCAAAATACGCTGATACTTTATTTAGTTAATTGGAGATCAGTTTATTAGTTATCAGTCAGTCAAAAACCATAAAAATTCCAATCATTCAAATCCTATTCAACTGATGACTCAATCAACCAGTTCCTAAACGCCTACTCTACAAATCACTCAATAACTGACTTTAGGATTAGAGTTTAGAAGCTTAGAAACTAATTCAACTGATAACCCAATCACCATTCACCAATTTCTATCTCTCGATTAATGGTTAGGGGATTAGAGGTTTAGAAGAAATGAGTCAGGAAGCACCACTCCACTGATAACCCAATCAACCAATCCCTAATTAACTAATAACAAATCAATCCCCCAGACTGTCTTTCCAGCCTTTCAATTCAATTTCTCTGGCTGAATCTTCTACTTTTTGTTTTAGCTCTTTTTTGAAGTTATCCATATTTTCGGCGATTTTTGGATCAAATGCTGCTATGATTGAAGCTGCAAGAATTCCTGCATTTTTGGCTCCATTGAGGGCAACTGTAGCGACAGGAATTCCGCCCGGCATTTGCAGGATAGAAAGCACACTGTCCCAACCATCTATCGAATTTGAGGAAAGAATAGGCACACCAATGACAGGAAGGGAAGTTAATGAAGCGACCATTCCTGGCAAATGTGCAGCACCACCAGCTCCAGCAATGATTACTTTGATTCCTCTTTGCCTTGCCGACTCTGCATAATCTACCATTCTGTGGGGAGTTCTATGCGCGGAGACCACAGTCAATTCATACGAAACTCCTAATTCTTCCAATGCTTTTGCTGCTTCCGACATGATTGGGAGGTCAGATTTGCTTCCCATGATGATCCCTACTTGCTTACTCATATTTTTTATGCTTTTATTTTTATCAATTCCTTGATTTGTAATGCTCTTGATTTCAATTGATCCAAATTTTCATCTAAGATTGTCACATGACCCATTTTTCTAAATGGTTTTGTGATTTTTTTGCCATATAAATGAACATACACACCTTTTGCTGCCATTGCCTCATCCAAGCCCTCTACGAGAGCTTCACCAGTATATCCCTCCTCACCCAATAAGTTTACCATTGCAGCAGGGATTCTCAAGTCTGGATTTCCCAAAGGCATGTCCATTACAGCTCGGAGATGTTGCTCAAATTGGGAAGTGAAATTTGCTTCTATCGTATGATGTCCACTGTTATGCGGTCTTGGTGCGATCTCATTGACCAATATTTCTCCATCTTTTGTGACAAAAAGCTCTACTGCCAATATTCCAATCAAGCCCAAAGACTCGATGACTTCGATAGCTATCTTTTTTGCCTTTTCTTCTATCTCTTGACTCACATTCGCTGGCGCAAAAAGAAATTCAACCAAATTAGCGGTTGGGTGAAAAGCGCACTCCACAGAAGGATAAGCTATCAAATCGCCCCTTTTGTTTCGAGCGACAATCACCGCAAGCTCCTTATCAAAATCGATCAATTTCTCCAGCAAGCTAGGTGCTTCAAAAGCTTTGCCCAAGTCTGATGCATCTCTCAAAATTTGAACTCCTCTGCCATCATATCCATCTTTTCCAAGTTTATTCACAGCAGGAAGAAAATCCGCATTTTCCAAGACTTCTTTCTTGTCTGCAGTAAGAATAAAATCAGCTGTAGGGATTTGCTTATCTTTATAGAACTGCTTCTGAGCTCTCTTATCTTGGATCAGTTTGATCAAATGTGGTTGTGGATAGACTTCCTTTCCCTCATCGACCAGTTTCTGCAAAGCATCGGTATTTACACTTTCGATTTCGATCGTAATCACATCGCAGTTTTTGCCAAAAGCATAAACTGTCTCAAAATCAGTCAATGAACCTTGTGTAAATTGATGCGCGATTGCTTTGCAAGGAGCGTTTCCATCTGGATCCAAAATGTGAATATCGATATTATAGTTGATAGCCGATTGGATTACCATTCTTCCCAATTGGCCTCCACCGAGAATTCCTAAAACCTTTTGTTGATAATTCTTTTGCACTGAGCTGCTTTTTGTTTGCCCAAAAATAAGGAAAAAAGAATTGAGAAAGTACTTTTGGTTGGATTGTTGGCTTTTTTACAAAAGGTTTACAAATCTTGCTCCATTTCATTTTTCCTAATTACTAATCATTGTGAAAGCTTTTCATTTTTGTTATCTTGAGCTGAACAAAACAATGGATATTACCCATAGATTTTATCAATCGAAAAAAATATATCATAACACTTTATTTGTCTAAATTAGTAAATCCAAAAGAATAACAAACCAAAAAAACAATATGGAACATATCAATGAAGGCAATACTGCCTACAATGTAAATGGAGGAGGTAAATGTCCAGTGATGCACGGCTCAAACACCCAATTGGGAAATAGAGGAACCACCAATAAAGACTGGTGGCCGAATCAACTGAACCTTGGAATTCTGCATCAGCATTCCCCAAAATCAAACCCACTTGGTGAGGATTTCAATTATGCCGAAGAATTTAAAAAGCTCGATTTACCTCAAGTAAAAAAAGACATTGAAGAAATATTGACAACATCTCAAGATTGGTGGCCGGCAGATTACGGTCATTATGGCCCATTCATGATACGGATGGCTTGGCATGCTGCAGGTACCTATAGAACAGGTGATGGCCGTGGAGGTGCTGGATCTGGTGATCAGCGATTTGCACCATTGAATAGCTGGCCGGATAATGGTAATTTGGACAAGGCAAGGAGACTTTTATGGCCGATCAAGCAGAAATATGGAAATAAAATTTCTTGGGCAGATTTGTTTATTCTAACAGGAAATGTCGCAATAGAGTCCATGGGGCTGAAAAGTTTTGGATTTGGTGGAGGTAGAGAGGATATATTCCAACCGGAAGAGGATATCTATTGGGGTGCTGAAGATGAATGGTTGGCAACTAGTGAAAAGAAAAACAGTCGATATTCAGGAGAAAGAAATCTTGAAAACCCTCTAGCAGCAGTCCAAATGGGGCTTATTTATGTAAACCCTGAAGGTCCAGACGGAAATCCTGATCCATTAGCTTCTGCTAGGGATATCAGGGAGACATTCAAAAGGATGGCCATGAATGACTACGAAACGGTAGCCTTGACTGCTGGTGGACACACTTTCGGTAAAACCCACGGTGCTGGAGATGCAGGTCTTGTAGGGCCTGAGCCTGAAGCTGCCGAAATCGAAGAAATGGGTTTTGGTTGGAAAAGTAGTTTCAAAAGTGGAAAAGGAAGGGATACAATCACCAGTGGATTGGAAGGTGCTTGGACACCAACACCAACTACCTGGGATATGAGCTATTTCGATGTGCTGTTTGGTTATGATTGGGAATTGACAAAGAGTCCTGCAGGTGCACATCAGTGGGCAGCAAAAAATCTTGCTGAAAAAGACCATGCTCCAGATGCAGAAGATGGCTCAATTAAGGTAGGAATAATGATGTCCACAGCTGATATGGCTATGAAAATGGATCCTGAATACAGGAAAATTTCAGAACATTTTCACAAAAATCCAGAAGAATTTGCTGATGCTTTCAAACGTGCGTGGTTCAAACTGACCCACCGTGATATGGGTCCAAAATCCCGCTATCTAGGTCCTGAAGTTCCAGCAGAAGACTTGATTTGGCAGGATCCAATACCTGCTGTAGATCATGAATTGGTGAACGGTGAAGATATTGCCAACTTGAAAGCTAAAATACTTTCCTCAGGACTTTCTGTTTCTGAATTAGTTTACACAGCGTGGTCATCAGCATCTACTTATCGACGTTCGGACAAAAAAGGTGGAGCAAATGGTGCTCGCATCAGATTGGCTCCTCAGAAAGATTGGGAAGTAAACCAACCTGAGCAACTTTCTAAAGTTTTGGGAATTCTAGAGGGTATCCAAAATGATTTCAATAGCATTCAATCTGGAAACAAAAAAGTTTCTTTAGCTGATTTGATAGTACTTGGAGGTTGTGCTGCTGTAGAAAAAGCGGCCAAAGATGGTGGATTTGATGTAGCGGTACCTTTTGCACCAGGAAGAATGGATGCCAGTGCAGAGCAGACTGATGAAGAGTCATTTGATTGGTTGAAGCCAGAAGCAGATGGATTCCGCAACTACCGCCGAGCGGCTTTCACAGTTTCTGATGAAGAAATGCTAGTGGACAAAGCGCAATTATTAGAGCTTAGCGCTCCTGAATTGACTGTATTGGTTGGTGGGATGCGTGTTTTGGGTGCGAATTTCAAAAATTCCAAACATGGAGTATTCACTGATCGTCCAGGTACTTTGAGTAATGATTTCTTTGTAAACTTGGTAGATATCGGTGTGGCTTGGGCTCCTTCAAGAAAAGAAGCCGATGTATTCGAAGCACATGACCGCAAGACGGGAGAAGTCAGAAGAACAGGCACAAGGGTTGATTTGATCTTTGGTTCTAATTCACAGCTTCGAGCGATTGCAGAAGTTTATGCTCAAGATGATGCAAAAGAGAAATTTGTGAGAGATTTTATCAAAACTTGGGACAAAGTGATGAATCTAGATAGATTTGATTTGGCTTAAGTTTTTGAATATAAAAATTGAAAAGGTGGTCTGACATACAGACCACCTTTTTTTCTATTAAAAAAAGCTCCTGGTGGAGCTAATTATATTCTAAGTCTGAATGTACCTCTACACTGCTCTCCCACCGATTAATCTAAGTAAAATGGAAATTATGGCAAGAACCAATAGTATGTGAATCAAACCACCAATACTATATACAAAGAATCCTAAGACCCATCCGATAATTAAGATAATTGCGATCAAATACAATAAAGAGTTCATAATATGTTGGTTAAAGTAAATAATAGATTTACTCATAATTAACAAGTACTATGCCAACACAAAAATCTTACTGGAACCTAATCCCCATAAGTTCCATCAATTTATGGGCATTAAAGCTTGGACAAGGCCCTTTTTTTATCGTGTAGTCAAAATGGATTTCCTTGTCAGTGATCTCACTGTGAAAGCTTTTATTCACTAAATAATCTAGTTTAGCTTCCAACTCGCTCAACTCTATATCATGGGTTGAAATTATGCCTTTTCCACCAGCAGCATAAAGTTGATGTATCAGCGCCTCACTTCCCATAATTCTATCAGCAGTATTTGTTCCTTTGAGGATTTCATCCAAAAGGAAGAATACTTTTGTACCTGCTTCTGCTGTGTCCAAGAGTAGCTTGATCCTAGCCAATTCTGCATAAAATGAACTGACACTTTCTCCCAAGTTATCGGAATTTCGCATACTTGTAAAGAGTTGGAAATTACCCATCTCGAATCTTTTCGCAAATGGTCTAAGGCCTAAATTTGCAAGAACCATATTGATACCCAATGTTCTCATAAAGGTGGTTTTTCCTGACATGTTTGCGCCAGTAAGTAAGACTACCTGATTGTGATCGTCCATGCTGAAATCATTCCCAATGGCTTTTTCTGGATGTAACAATGGATGGGTAATTTTTTCTACATCTATGATTTCTTTGTCGAGCCATTCTACTTCACAAACCGAGCGTTCTTCTTTTGCAAAAGACCCTAATGAAACCAACACTTGCAACTCATCAAAATTACTCTCCCATTTTTGGAGGAATTTCCCATTTTTATTTTTCCATATAACCAACCTCCACCATAAAAAAAGATCAGTCCAAAAGAGAAAGTTAAAGACCAAATAGACCATGTTGAGCCTGCTTTGGATCATAAATGTTTTTTGTTCGAGTGACTCCAAAACTTTTGGTGCTTCTATTTCTTCATTTTTAAAATCATGCTGGAGTGTCTTTAACCTTTCGTCAGCAAAGTTCTCTTTGACAAGTAGTGCGGACCAAAATGAAAAAGTTTTGATGTCTCCTTGATTTGGCATGATTGAACCAGCTTCTTGGAGTGGTTTGAAAACTGTAGCCAAAAAAGCACCTCCCAATAAGATCCAAAGCCCTATCCATCCAAAAGCCAAACCAAAATACAGCGTGCCAATCAACAGGGCCAAACCGCCAACAGGACCAAGAACCATAGGGATAAATAGCCAAGATTTGAATGAAATCGATGATTCCAGCCATTGGTAAAACTCGTCTTTGGATTTTTCCTTTTTGATAAATGCGCGCCCCAGGGCTTCAAAGCTTTGAAGAAATTCACCTTTTGTGGAGAGTTCATTGATACTTGTACTTCGCTCTTTGGCGCTGCTCGGATCAAATTGACTTTTCATCCAATTGACCAATTTTTCCTTACCTCCTTTATTCACAGTATGGTTGAGCATTTGGAAAAGGGAATGCTCCCCAAAAAGATCCAAATCATTTGCAAAAGGATGGCTTTTTTCTTGAAATTCAATTCCAGGATCAAAAGTGCTAAGTTTTCTTTCTTTTCTCAGTTGAACATCCCCGCGCATGCTGATCAATTCTTTCAAAAACGCTTCTTTATCTTTTTGCTTGTTGAATTGCAGGATAAAATAGACAAAAAGACCAATCAATAATGGCAACAAAAGTAAAAGTAACCTTACCTCACTGATGCCTACGATAGCGACGACAAAAATCCCAAAGAATAAAATGAGTCTGATAATGGAGAGTCCTGCTGCTTTTTTCTTCGTATTGCTGAGCGTGGTCTCTAGCTTGCTAAAATCTATCTGATCAATCATCCTGCAAAATTAGTCTTTTATGTGAATGAAATGGGAACTAATGAATTTTGTCTTTACAAATACTCAATTTAATGTCCGAAGCATTGGATAAATTTTTCAGTTTTAAAATATTCGAATCTACCAATCCCCAATTTATCCTTACCTTTGTCCTCCATATAACCAACCCATCAATTCCCCATGAACGAAAGGTATATGCAGCGTGGCGTTTCAGCCTCCAAAGAAGATGTCCACCAAGCTATTTCAAAGTTGGACAAAGGTCTTTTTCCAAAAGCATTTTGCAAGGTAGTAGAAGATACGCTGGGCAATGACCCTGAGTATTGCAACATTATGCATGCTGATGGGGCAGGGACAAAGTCTTCCTTGGCTTATATGTATTGGAAGGAAACAGGGGATTTGAGTGTATGGAAAGGAATTGCCCAAGATGCCATCATCATGAACACCGATGATTTGCTTTGTGTAGGTGCGATCAATAATATCTTGGTATCATCGACAATCGGTAGAAACAAGAACCTCGTTCCTGGAGAAGTGATCTCTGCAATCATCAACGGAACCGAAGAAGTTCTCCAAATGCTCAGGGACAATGGCGTAAATGTTGTTTTGACTGGGGGAGAGACAGCTGATGTTGGAGATTTGGTAAGGACGATTATTGTGGATAGCACAGTTACTTGTAGAATGCGCCGTGACGAAGTGATCTCAAATGATCAAATCAAAGCAGGGGATGTTGTGGTAGGCCTTTCATCATATGGACAGGCAAGCTATGAGGATTTTTATAATGGTGGAATGGGCAGCAATGGCTTAACTTCTGCCCGCCATGATGTTTTTTCGAAAGTATTAAAGACTAAATTCCCAGAAAGTTTTGATCCTGCAGTACCTGAAAGCTTGGTTTATTCGGGGAAATATAATTTAACTGATGCCGCTCCTGGCACCTCTGTGGATATTGGAAAGTTAGTCCTTTCACCGACAAGAACTTATGCTCCAATCATGGTAGATGTGTTGAAATATCTCAGACCTCAGATACATGGAATCGTACACTGTAGCGGTGGTGCACAGACCAAAGTATTGCATTTTGTGGACAATGTACACGTGATCAAAGACAATCTTTTCGAAACACCACCATTATTCAAAATTATCCAAGAAGAAAGTGGTACAGATTGGAAAGAGATGTACAAAGTTTTCAACATGGGTCATAGAATGGAAATCTACCTCGAAGAAAGATATGCCGAAGAGATTATAGATATCGCTGAAGGCTTTGGCGTAGAAGCAAAAATCATCGGAAGAGTGGTACCACATGAAGGAAAGAAAGTTACTGTTCAGGGTGCTCATGGGACTTTTGAATATTAAGAATAGCACCAAAAATGCTAGATTAGAAACTATCTTGAAGGTATTTGAAGCTTTGGGTGCTAAAGTAAATTTCAATGTGGAATTAAATAACCAGACTTTGGCTTATTGAATGACTCGTTCGACGATTTACCAAAAAATACCAATCCAGCTCCTTGCTTAATATAAACATGATTCAAAAATCACTCTCAACAATTTTTATCGCCATATATGTGGTTCTATTGCTTGGCGTATTATTGACGGGTACTATTGATCGATCAGATTATAAAACACAGAATTATTACCTAGAAACTATCTCAAAGCTTGAAAGTTTGGAACCTGAGATTTCTGAAGGGAGCACATGGTTAGTGGGTTGGTCTAAGATCAATGCTACTCCCAATGAACCCGCAAATTTGGTAGGATATGCACCTCGTGGAAACTATGATTTTGTATTGGATAGTAGTTATGTGAGGACTTTGGTTGTGGGAAATGGAGTAAAAAATGTTGCAATTTTGAGTTATGAGTTGCTAATTATCCATCCCTACTTAGCTGATAGAATAAAGCAAAGAATTCAAAAAGAGAACTTACCAATTGATTTCACATATTTTTCAGCTACACACACCCATAGCGGAATCGGGGGATACATTCCTGGATTGATGGGAAAAATTGCCTTTGGAGGATATGATGAATCTATTGTCGAAATGCTTGAAGAAAAAACCATCCAAGGCTTACATCAGGCACTTTCTAATCAAGACACAGCAGCACTTCACTATCAAGTTTCTGCTACAGACTCTCTTGTGTACAATAGATTTGTAAGCAATGATTCTGTAGATCCTTTGTTGCGGCAATTGGTAATAGAAAAACAAAATGGAGAAAAAGCGCTGTTTCTGACTTTTAGTGCACACCCAACAACTTTGGCAGTAAAATTTATGGGGTTGTCTGGCGATTATCCACATTACCTAGTAGATAAATTTGAAGAAGAAATATATGACTTTGCTTTGTTTGCTGCTGGGGCTGTAGGAAGTCAAGGGCCTTCAAGAAAAGGAAATCAACCTGAACATACTGAAGCATTTGCAGAGGAGGTTTTTAGCCAAGGGTGCACCAATATATCCTTGAAAGATAGTGTGGATAACTTCAAAATTGGATATATGCAACTTCCTATTGCCTTACGGGATGCACAATATAAGTTGGGAAAAAATGTGAGGCTAAAACCCTATATTTTTGAATCTGCTTTTGGTGAAAGCAAAGCACATTTTGACGCAGTATTGATAGGAAATATTCTTTTGGTCAGCTCTAGTGGAGAAGTATCAGGAACATTTATGAAGGATTGGGAGAATCTAGCAAAAAGTCGTGGACTCAACCTAATCGTCACCACTTTTAATGGAGGATACATTGGGTATATTACACCTGATGAATATTACGACTATGATTACCATGAGGTCCGCAATATGAATTGGTATGGCCCCTTCAATGGTACCTATTTTGTCGAATTGGTAAATGGATTAATTAAGAAAAATTGGTGATTTTTTCTAAAACAGAAAAACCACAAAAGGTATTAGGAAACTCACTTCCAGAATTTTCCTGATTGCTTCTCTATTTTTATTTCTCTCCAAAAAATAAATAATATGAATCAGGAGCATTGCCAAAAGTATGCTGGTGTAAATATGGAAATAAGAAAACTGACCTAAAAATAGAAACGCTGCCATTCCAATTCCAATCAACGCAAGGCAAAGAATTAATGAATTTAATTTTTTTGGTGTTATCCAATTGACGACAGACTTGAAGCCATCTTTTGCATCTATTTCTCTATCTAGGTAAGAAAGTATCAAGAGATTGATCCAGGCAATCAAAAAGTAAAAGACTCCAAAAAGATAAAATTGTGGAGGGATTAGAGTTTGCTTTAATAAAAATGGAGCAAGTGTAATTCCTAAAACATAAAACAAAGCAATCAAAAATTCTTTCAAGAAAGCTATTTTTCTCCCCAAGAAATATAACAAAACCAATATCAACGTGATAACTCCTGCCAAAACCAGTCCGGGTACAATAAGGAATTGTAGGGTTGGAAGGAGAACCAGCATGGCTACCACAAGGATAAATGCAAAAGTCAGTACAAAAGAAATTGGCTTTCCATACTTAAAGTGGAATTTATGTCTGGGCGAACTTGGTTGATTTTTGGTTTTTCGGACATCTACCAGGTGATCAAGCGTATAAATGATCCAAACTGTCAAACCCAAAACCAAGTAAATTTCAATAACAGGATTAACCCTCAGCAAATGTGCAAAAAATCCCATTCCAGCCAAGGATCCAAGGACTACATCTAAAGATAGAAAATTGAAATAGTTGTAAAGTTTTTGAAGGTTTTTCACTTTTTAAAACTACTAAAAAAGAGCTAGCCTTTCTAAATTCAATTTAGGAAAGCCAGCTCTTTAAATTTAACTAAATTGGGACTTCTTAAAGCAAAATGATCAAAAGAATCAAAATCACGATCAAAGCACCTGTAGAAATGTAAAGTCCATTTCCACTTTCTTTTGCTTCTTTGTTGAGCTCTTTAAGCTCTTTTCTGATTTCCTTTCTCTCAACTCTGCTCAACTCTTTGAAATCCATTTCTTTGATCTCTTTGACTCTTGCATCTATTTCTTCGAATCTTTTAAGCTCCTCAGCAGTTACTTCTTTTGCAACATTCTTTGTTGCTGTTTCTTTTCCTGCAAAAGATGCCGTAAGAGTAATACCTATTAGCATCACTGCCATGAAGAGTGTGTTGATAACTTTTTTCATTTTTGTAAAGTATGAATTTGTGGAAAAATTAATCTTTGATTTTGGCAAATAAAATATAATTACTTCAAACTACCAATCATGTCTTCAGGTTTCACCCATTCATCAAATTGTTCGTTCGTAAGCAAGCCCAAGGCAATTGCTGCTTCTCTTAAACTTGTTCCTTCTTTATGTGCTTTTTTGGCGATAGCAGCTGCATTTTCATAGCCAATGTGCGGATTAAGAGCCGTCACTAGCATCAGGGAATTTTCAAGATGTTGTTTGATAAATGGCGTATTTGGCTCTATTCCTATGGCGCAGTTGTCGTTGAAGGAGACCGCAGCATCTCCCAAAAGCCTAGCTGACTGTAGGAAATTGGCAATCATCATCGGCTTGAAGACATTCAATTCAAAATGTCCATTAGATCCGCCTATAGAGATGGCTACATCATTGCCCATCACTTGTGCAGCGACCATTGTGATTGCTTCCACTTGCGTTGGGTTTACTTTTCCTGGCATGATTGAAGATCCTGGTTCGTTTTCTGGAATCAAAATCTCACCAATACCCGATCTAGGGCCTGAGGAGAGCATCCTGATGTCATTGGCAATCTTCATCAGGCTTACTGCTAGTTGTTTCAAAGCTCCATGGGATTCTACAATAGCATCATGTGCTGCCAAAGCTTCAAATTTATTCGGTGCCGTCACCAAAGGTTGACCTGAAAATTCTGCTATTTTCTTAGCCACAAGTTCTGCATATCCTTTTGGGGTATTCAAGCCCGTACCAACAGCAGTACCGCCAAGTGCCAATTCAGAAAGGTGAGAAAGCGTATTCTTCAATGCTCTCAATCCATGATCAAGTTGGGCAACATATCCCGAAAATTCTTGCCCAAGTGTAAGTGGTGTGGCATCCATAAAGTGGGTTCTGCCGATTTTTACCACATTCATAAATTTCTCAGACTTTGCTTTCAGCGTATCCCTTAATTTTTCTACTCCTGGGATAGTCGTTTCCATTACCATTTTGTATGCAGCGATATGCATGGCAGTAGGGAAAGTATCATTCGAAGATTGGGACTTATTCACATCATCATTCGGATGGATTTTTTTCTTTTCATCTTCTAGTGAACCGCCTAGCAACACATGTGCTCTGTAAGCAATGACCTCGTTTGAGTTCATATTGGATTGTGTTCCTGAGCCAGTTTGCCAGATTACCAAAGGGAACTGATCATCGTGCTGTCCGGTCAAAATTTCATCGCATACTTTTGCAATAATGTCAGCCTTATCCTGAGCTAGGACACCAAGCTCTGCATTTGTAAGCGCTGCGGATTTTTTCAATATGGCAAAAGCTCTGATAATTTCTATTGGCATGCGGTTACGCTCTCCTCCAATTTTGAAATTATTGATCGACCTTTGGGTCTGTGCTCCCCAGTACTTGTCTGCAGGAACCTCTACAGGCCCCATGGTATCTTTTTCTATCCTAATGCTCATGTTATTTTAGATTTAAGAGTTTTATTATTTGACTTGCTAAATTACTACCTGAAGGGCATAATCCATAAAATTAATTCATTATTCGGTTCTATTCGTTTCCAGAAGTTCATGGAATATTTTTTGGGAGCTTTTGATTTTTCTATTAAAGTGCGTCCATGCAAAACTATAATTCAATATCCCTACTGCAATACTAATCAATGCGTATAAATATTGGGAGGCAATAAACCCAAAAAAAAGAGCCAAACACAAGGTCACAATCGTCCAAAATCCCAAAAAGAATGCAGAACTTGGAAAGAGGCTATATGACAAAAATAGGATAGATCCCATTGGTGTACTTTCTATTTTTCCTTTGATCAAAGGTAGAAAACTGTCTGCTTTGTAAATCACCAAAGAAATGCTAAAAGTATTTCTTTTAATGTTTCCATTGAATAGAAACCCCTTATCCTCATTTCTATCATATGCTAGAAAATTCGCATCCTTTGTTACCTTATCAAGATTACTCAGCACCTCTATTACACTGAGGCTTGATACGAGTATTTCGCTTTGAGTCGGGAAAAATGGCATATGTTGATAACTTCTTTGATCCAAAATTAGTTTTAATAATCAGAAAAATGAAGCCTTATGCAAAAAGGGAAAAAGGGAATTTTTGTTGAAACATGGAAGTCATCAATTGCAGGTAAAGAGTCCCAAGTTTGGGAAAAAATACAAAATATTGGAGGTGAAAACGGTTGGTATTTCGGAACGTTTCTTTGGAAAATAAGAGGTAGGATCGACTTGATTTTTGGGGGTATTGGATTTAGGAAAGGCCGACCCAAAAGAGAACTCGAGATTGGGGATCAAGTGGATTTTTGGAGGGTTGTGAATGTGGATAACTCTCGAAAACACCTAAAAATGAAAGCCGAGATGAAATTGCCCGGCAAAGTTTGGATAACTTTCGAAATCAAAGGAGATCAATTTATCCAAGAAATTGATTTTCAACCACAAGGAATCTTTGGCAGATTATATTGGATAATGACAAAGCCTATACATCACTATATTTTTTCTGGGATGTATAAAGCGATCAAAAAATTTTAAAGGGTAAACTTTTTACAAATTCACCCTTTAAATAATCTATTTCACTGCAATACAAGAAATTTCCACATTGACATCTTTGGGTAACCTTGCTACTTCTACAGTTTCCCTTGCTGGTGGATTGTTTTTGAAGTATTGTCCATAAGCATCATTGATGGTTCCAAACTGGCCCATATCTTTGATGAAAATGCTACACTTTACAACATTATCAAAACCAAAGCCTGCTTGTCTCAGGACAGCTTCTAAGTTTTTCATGACTGCATGTGTCTCTTCAGTGATATTTTCATTGATCAAATCGCCGGATTCAGCATCCAAAGCTATTTGACCTGAGATATAAAGCGTATTACCAGCTTTTACCGCTTGGCTATATGGACCTATTGGTGCTGGGGCTTCATTTGTATATATGATTTCTTTTTCCATCGTCTTTACCCAAGAAGGTTATTTGTGTTTATAGGTTTGGTACAAATATAAGCTACAAAGCAGCGTATTTTGAATAAAATTCTACTTTGAAAATTTCTATTCTTCAAATCCCGACATGTCAATTATCTCACTTTCCAGATAGTGTGGATACATTTTCTTATGCTCCTTTTTCACTTCTCTTACCAAAGCTTCACGCATCTCCTCCACATTAGTTCCATTTTCGGCAGCCATAAATACTGGAGATATACCTGTCTTCTTTTTGTAAGCCTCTGCAAGCTTTTCAAAATCAAGGAAATTACTCTCTTCGAGTTCCAGTTCAGTCATATGCATCTGTTCCTCTTCAGTAGGCATCTGATCTACCAAATCTATTTTATTGAAAACCAATAACATCGGCTTGTCGGTTGCTCCCAACTCAGTTAGAGTTTGGTTCACAATAGTGATGTGGTCTTCAAAACCGGGATGGCTGATATCCACCACGTGGATCAAAAGATCTGCTTCGCGAATCTCGTCCAAAGTGGATTTAAATGACTCGATAAGGTGCGTTGGTAGTTTTCTGATGAAACCGACTGTGTCTGAAAGCAAAAACGGGATGTTTTCCAACACTACTTTTCTTACTGTGGAATCCACTGTCGCAAAAAGTTTGTTCTCAGCTAGGATATCAGTTTTTGTAATTAAGTTCATCAAAGTACTTTTCCCCACATTGGTATATCCTACCAAAGAGACACGTACGATTCCCTTTCTACTTTTTCTCTGAGTCACACCCTGCTTTTCTACATCTTTGAGTTTTTCTTTCAAAAGTGTAATTCTACTTCTGATATCTCTTTTATCAGTTTCGATCTCCTTTTCACCTGATCCACCCCTAGTCGTGGTACCACCTCGCTGACGCTCCAAGTGAGTCCACATTCTAGTCAGTCTTGGCAACAAATATTGAAATCTTGCAAGCTCAACTTGTGTTTTTGCTTGTGCTGTTTGCGCTCTATTGAGAAAAATGTCCAGGATAAGTAGCGAACGGTCATACACCTTGACTTTGAGTTCATTTTCAAGGTTACGCATTTGTGAAGGAGAAAGGTCATCATCAAAAATGACCATATCCACCTCAAAATGTTCGATATAAGTTTTGATTTCTTCGAGTTTCCCAGTACCCACGAAGCTCTTCACGTCTGGCTTTTCCAATCTCTGGGTGAATCTATAAACGGTCTTTGCCCCGAGCGTCTCAGTCAAAAAGGCCAATTCATCCAAATAGTCATGAACTTGCCTGTCGGACTGCCCTTGTTTTATAAGTGCAACCAAAACAGCCGTGTCTTCTTTTGGAGCCGTTTCATGGAGTTTTTGGAGTTTTTTGGCGTATTTTGTCATATTTAGTTTTAGTGCTGTCTTTTATTTAAGGAAAGTAGGTTCAATTTAGTTCCTTGGTGAATTTACCACAATAATACCAACGCAAAATGAATATCTATTATCTTTGAGTCCAACTCACCAAAGTGCTCAACAATATACCAACATAAATTAGTTTCATAGTATTTACATTACCTAAAATAGCTGTCGCTAAAGCAATTTTAATCAGAGTCACCATCATTATAAATTAGGCCCTACTTTATTCAAATGAATAATTGAAAATATAAGTTATCAAGACAATCAATGGCCTGATTGTGCTTAATGATTAAACATCAAAAATATCCCACAAAAATCAAATAAAAATGAAAATTATTCCAACAGCAGTCAAAGGTTTGGTAGAATTGCAACCAAATGTTTTCGAAGACAATCGTGGCTATTTTTTCGAATCATTCAGAGCAGATACGCTTTCAGATTATGGAGTCGATGTAAAGTGGGTACAGGAAAACCAATCTTTCTCATCTACGGGCACAGTAAGAGGCTTGCACTTCCAGAAAGGACTTTATGCACAAGCAAAATTGGTTCGCGTCATACAAGGAAAAGTACTGGATGTAGTTGTGGACCTAAGAAAAGATTCTGAAACATTCGGAAAAGTATCAAGTTTCGAATTGGATGCAAAAAGACACAATATGTTATTTGTACCTGAAGGTTTTGCACATGGCTTTTCTGTTTTGGAAACCGCTATATTTGTGTACAAATGTTCAAATTACTATCACAAAGAAAGTGAAGGGGGAATCCTATGGAATGATCCTGAATTGAATATAGATTGGAAAGTATCTGATCCGATTCTTTCAGAAAAGGATACAGCATGGCCAACATTAAAGGAATTTACAAAAATGACAGGGGGGTTATAAATGGGAATAATTGATTTTTTCAGAAAGAGCAAAGCAAGTACTTATGACCAAAATTTAGATTTGGCATGGATGCATACTGACATGCATTCCCATCTTATCCCCGGTATTGACGATGGATCGAAAACAATGGAGCAATCCATTGATTTGATAAGGCGCTTGGAAAGCTATGGGCTGAAAAAAATCATAACTACGCCTCATATTATGTGGGAGTTTTACAAAAACACCCCAGAAATCATCCTAAATGGCTTAAAAAAACTTAGAAAGGAATTATCAATAAATGACATTGAAATAGAAATCAATGCTGCTGCTGAATACTATATTGATGAGTTTTTCTTTGAAAAACTGAAAAACGGGCATCAATTGCTTCCGGTTTCAGAAAACTATGTCTTGGTAGAAACTGGTTTTATCAACAAGCCGGCTATACTTTTTGATACTTTTTTCGAAATGGAACTAAATCATTACAAACCGATTTTGGCCCATCCAGAGAGGTATTATTATCTTATAGGAGACAAAAAGACAATGCATGACCTTCTCGATAGAGAGATTTATTTTCAGTTAAATCTGCTATCGCTTACGGGATTTTACTCCAAGGAAGTCAAGGTGTTTGCAGAAGAGTTAGTTGACGAAAAACGTGTCAAATTAGTAGGAACAGATTGTCACAATGATCGTTATCTAGATGCATTGGAAACACTACCAAAAAGTAAGTATTATGAAAAATTACAACATTTGGATCTTTTGAACAACACTTTATGAAAATATTAATCACTGGAGCAACAGGATTAATCGGAAGTTATATAGCAAAGCGTTTTATAGGTTTCGGGGAAATCTATGCTTTGAGAAGAAAAACTGCAAAAGAACCCCTTTTGGATGATAGCAATATCATTTGGAAAGAAGGAAATATCAACGACTATCAATCTTTGGAATCTGCTTTTGAAGGGATGGATGTGATCATTCACGTTGCCGGATTGGTCTCTTATGAAAAAAAAGATTCCAAAGAACTTATGAAGGTCAATCTTGAAGGCACTATCAATGTCGTCAATGTAATGCTTCAATTGAACATCAAAAAATTGATTCATGTCAGCTCAGTAGCCGCTTTGGGTAGAACGCCCGATATCAATCTAATTGACGAAAATCACAAATGGGCTACTTCTGACTTGAATACACCTTACGCTATTTCAAAATATCTTGGAGAACTGGAAGTCTGGCGTGCTGCCCAAGAGGGATTGGATGTGATTGTCGTATATCCTTCTGTAGCATTAGGTAAAATAAGTGACCAAAGAAGCAGTACAGCCATATACAATTATGTTTTGGAAGAAAAGCCGTATTACCCTTCCGGAATGATCAACTATATAGACGTACGCGACATAGCAGAAATAATTGCACAACTTTTCGAAAAACAAGTCTGGGGAAGCAGATATATCCTGAACGCAGATACCATTCCTTATAAAGAATTTTTTGAAGAAATAGCCCTGGCCTTTGACAAAAAAGCTCCTTACAAACCAATCAGCCCCTCCACACTTAGGTTGTTCTTGGCATTTTCATGGGTAGCATATTCCTTTGGCCTGAGTAAAATCCCCCTCAATCCAATCACTGCGCAATTAGCACAATTGCCCCACAAAATGTCAAACAAAAAAATCAAGAACGAATTAAATTTTGAGTTTAGACCATTGTCTGAGACCCTAAATTGGGCAAAGGTGAACGAAAAAACCTGATCCACCGTTCAAATCAAATCTAGTATTGGGAGATTACCTAAAAAATTGTAATTGAATAACATGAGTATCCGCGATGACACCAGTAGTTGAATATTTCACATATATTTATACCAATAATCGTCAACTTTCTTCAGTCATCAGACTGAATGTAACGCATCCAATATCGTAAATGACTACTGGTAAGGAAGCAGATACGCTTGTTAAATAAAATTTTCTCAATAATAAAAAATATATTAAATTGATTTTGAGACACTAATTTAATTGGTAACTTAAGTTAGAATTAAAAAGATAGCCGATGACCGGAGACTTTGAAAACGAATGGAACAACGATAAGGAGTTGGTAGAAAGGTTTGAAAACGCACTCAAAGCCAATTTGGATCTTTATTTTGAGGAAGAAGAGCTAGAGGATATTATCCGCTTCTACTTCGAAAACCAAAAATTCCTCAAAGCATTGCGTGCTTCAAACCATGCTCTTGAAAAATTCCCTTTCAGCATTGAGATTAAATTGCTTAAAGCCCAATGTCTAATTTTTAATGACGAGCTCGAAGAAGGGCTCGAATTGCTGGAAAATATCAACAACATCTCTCCAAACAATGAAGAAATCATATTGGCCTTAACAAACGCCATGATGATAGCGGGAAGTGTCAAGGAAGCGATAGCGATTCTGGAAGATTTCTTGCCATTGGCAGATGACAAAGCAGAGATTTATTATTCACTTGGCACATTTTATCGTGCCACTGAGAACAAAGATAAAGCTGTTTATTACTACAAAGAGTGTGTGAAAGTCAAAATAAACCATGAAGACGCACTCTTTCAGTTGGCGATGATTACGGAGGAGGAAGGTTCCTTCAATGAAATATTGGAATTTTATCAAGAGTTTATAGATCAAGACCCCTATTCTGCAGGAGCTTGGTACAATTTAGGCGTTGTTTATAACCGCTTGGCTAGATTCGATGACGCAATCAAAGCTTATGAATATGCTTTGATCATAGATGACACTTTTGCCTCGGCCTATTTCAATCTGGGCAATGCCTACATGAACACGGAGCAATTTGAATTGGCTTTGGAAGCATATCAAAATACGATCAATTGTGAAGGTACCAATTCAGAAAACTGCTGCTACATGGGTGCTGCATATGAGAAATTGGGACAAATTGATCAAGCTTTTAAGTATTTCAAAAAATCAGCAAAACTTGACCCTGAATATGAGGATGCTTGGTTTGGCTTGGGAATGTGCATGCTGAAAAAAGAAAAGTTTTTTGAAGCAATACATTATTTCAAAAAGGCAATCAAGCTATCAGATGACAATGCAAATTACTATGTAGGTTTGGCAGATGCAGAATATCAATTGGGCAATCTCCATGCAAGCTCAGAAGCATATGAAGAAGCTATCAACTTAGAGCCTGGCATTATGGAAACTTACATCAATCTTTCCATTATCTATTTTGATCAAAATAGATTCGAGGAGGCTGAAGACGTCGTCAAAGAAGGGATTGAAGAACTTCCAGAAAATGCGGAGTTGTATTATCGTTTGGTCGTATACCTCATCAAGGCAGGTAAATACAAAGAAGCCTTTACTTATTTAGAAAATGCATTAACTTTGGACTTCGAAAAGCATATCTTGTTGTATGATTTGATGCCTGAAGTGAAACATCAGAAAGCAATTTTCAAGATAATCTCTCAATTTAAAGACGGCTCAAAACCTTCTTAAAAAAACCAATTAATAGAAAAATCAATAGAATGAATTACGTTCTGAATAATGTCCCTGTACGGAGTCAAAAACCACGTACTTCGGGATTTACCATGGTCATGGACAAAGGCCTTAGCATTAGAGAAGTTGAAGATTTTGTAGATGCTCACGGAGAATATGTTGATATTGTGAAATTTGGCTGGGCCACTTCATACTTGACAAAACGACTTTCTGAGAAAATAAGCATTTACCAAGATGCTGGCATTCCAGTTTATTTTGGTGGGACTTTGTTTGAAGCTTTTGTAATCCGTGATCAATTTGAAGATTATAGAAGAGTTTTGGAAAAATACAACCTTAGCTTCGCTGAGGTATCGGATGGTTCCATCAGTCTTCAGCATGACAAAAAATGTCAATTTATAGAAACACTTTCTAAAGATGTCACAGTTCTATCAGAAGTAGGGTCAAAAGACGCAGCTAAAATCATCCCTCCCTACAAATGGATTGAGCAAATGGAAAAAGAGCTTCAAGCAGGTTCTTGGAAAGTAATCGGTGAAGCTAGAGAAGGAGGAAATGTCGGACTTTTTAGAGATTCCGGTGAAGTACGACAGGGGCTTGTTGAAGAAATCCTGACAAAAATCCCAGAAGAAAAAATCATCTGGGAAGCTCCTCAAAAAGAGCAACAAGTATGGTTTGTAAAACTTCTTGGTGCAAATGTAAATTTGGGTAATATTGCTCCAAATGAATTGATTCCACTTGAAACCATTCGCCTCGGGTTAAGGGGAGATACGTTCGACCATTTCTTAGGAGATATAAAATTATAAAATTCTTGGACTGCCCTATCTCAATGAGGCAGTCCAATTCGTTTTCATCCATGAATCAATTCAAAGACACAATCCTAACCTATCTGAAAGGAATGGCTATGGGTGCAGCCGATATCGTTCCAGGAGTATCAGGTGGATCTATTGCGCTCATCACTGGGATCTATGAAAAGCTACTCGATAGCATCAATGCAATAGATCAAACCGCACTCAAACTTTTGTTTAAGTTTGAGATCAAGGCATTGTGGCATCATATCAATGGTGGCTTTCTTGCTACACTCCTGTTCGGGATTTTGACGAGTGTTTTTGCTTTGTCAAATATCATCACTTATCTCATAGAATTCCACCCGATTCCAGTGTGGTCATTTTTCTGTGGTTTGATCATAATATCTGCAGTCATTATCCTACGAGATATCAAAAAGTGGAGCATTGGTGTGGTAGTAGCCATCATAGCAGGAATTGTTGGCGCATACTTGTTTACAAGTATTCCACCAGTAAGTTCACCGGAAGGCCATTGGTTTACATTTGTCTCAGGTGCAATTGCCATTTGTGCGATGATCTTACCAGGTGTATCGGGGAGTTTTCTTTTGCTGATGTTGGGCCAATATGAAAAAATCCTTGCAGCAGTTTCTGAGAGAAACTTCACGGTAATTGCGATTTTCGGTGCTGGTTGTGTTACAGGTCTGCTGGTATTTAGCAGATTGATATCATGGCTTCTCAAAAATCACCATGCAGCTACCATCGGATTGTTGTCAGGTTTTATGTTGGGTTCGATCAATAAACTTTGGCCTTGGAAAATCGTCCTAAGTTACAGACTTTCTTCCTCTGGCGTGCAAAAGCCACTGTTGACAGAAAATATCTTACCCCAAAATTATCTTGCAGCAACAGGAGAAGAATCCTTGTTTTTGCCAGCAATCCTAGCATTCTCTTTTGGGATTCTATTGGTAATAGGCATAGAAAGATTTGCACAATACATCAAAAAACAATGAGAAAATTCGGCTTAATTGGTTATCCCCTTACCCATTCTTTTTCAAAGAAATACTTCACAGAGAAGTTTTCCAAAGAAGGGCTTTCTGATTGTGAATTTGACCTTTACGAAATAGAGAAGGTGAATTTGATAGAAGAAATTATCCAAAACAACCAAGAGCTGGAAGGACTTAGTGTAACGATCCCCCACAAAGAAAAAGTAATCCAGTTTCTTGATGAACTTGACCCTGCTTGCGAAGCTATTGGAGCGGTCAATTGTATCAAAGTGAACAATGGAAAATTAAAAGGATACAATACAGATTACATAGGTTTCAAAGAATCTTTGGCCAATTGGCTGGGAGACGAAAGACCAAAAGCATTGGTTCTTGGCACTGGTGGAGCTTCAAAGGCTGTTATCCAAGCATTGAAAGACCTTGAAATATCCTACTTGATAGTCTCAAGATCAAGTAGTATCAACGAAGGCTGGATCACTTATGAAGACTTGGAAAACCAAGAAGAAATCCTCAAAAATCATCACCTAATCGTCAATACAACCCCACTGGGAACCTTCCCAAATACAGAAGTAATGCCTGCTATCAATGCGAATTTGA
Organism: Belliella calami; assembly: GCF_022549695.1. Classification (GTDB taxonomy): domain Bacteria; phylum Bacteroidota; class Bacteroidia; order Cytophagales; family Cyclobacteriaceae; genus Belliella; species Belliella calami. The sequence goes on from NZ_JAKZGS010000004.1 coordinate 58,677, forward strand.
TCTCAAAGCAGCACAAGGTGTATGATCTGGTGTATAATCCCGAAAAGACTTTTTTGATGCGCTCAATGGAAGCGCGCGGTGCAGTAGTAAAAAATGGTTTGGAAATGCTTCATCTTCAGGCAGAAGCTGCTTGGAAGATTTGGAATTAATTTCATACCATTTTAAACAAAAACATGTACTGGAAAAAATTATCACACGAACAGATCAAAGAAATCATATTCAAAGCATTGGGAGAAAACCTCGACTACCGAGGTGAAAGGCCTATTCTTGGAATTCCCGGAACTTACCTGGATACCACAGAATTCTATCCCGATGCGCCATTCCTGCAAGATGCACCTTATATGTCAGCCATGGTGCGCAATCCTAACCACATCGGTGTACATACTTTGAGTGAAAAATCTGTTTTGGAGGTATTTGAAGGCACCCAAAAAATCGAGCGAGAACTGATTCGCCTTGTTGCAGAAGAGGTTTTCAATGGAAGGCAAAATGACCAAGATGGATATGTCGCAACAGGTGGTACAGAAGCAAATATTCAGGCAATGTGGATCTACCGCAACTATTTCATGAAAGAATATGGTGCAAGACTTGGAGAGATTGGACTCGTATATTCTGAAGATTCGCACTATTCCATGCCTAAAGGTGCTAATATCCTCAACCTTCAAAATATCATCCTGAATGTAGATCCTGAAACTCGTGAGATCCTCAAGTCCTCACTTAGTGAAAAGATCAAAGAAGCGAGAGCAAATGGAATCAAGTATTTTATAGTCATAGCCAACTTATCCACAACTATGTTTGGATCGGTAGATGATATAGACATGTTGGGTGATTTCTTCAGCAATCAAAATGTGAATTTCAAAATTCATGTGGATGCAGCCTATGGTGGATTTATTTATCCATTCACCAATACCATGAGTCGATATACGTTCCAAAATCCATACATGAACTCCATTACTGCAGATGGTCACAAGATGCTTCAGACTCCTTATGGGACTGGGTTATTTTTGATCAGGAAGGGATTCATAGAATATGTAAAAACAGACGAAGCCCAATACATTCCTGGCAAAGACTATACAATCAGCGGAAGCCGATCAGGTGCCAATGCCATCTCTATGTGGATGATCTTGAAAATACATGGATCAGAAGGCTGGAAATACAAAATGGAAACCCTCTGTGACAAAACTGAGCGAATTTGCAAGAAATTGGAAAAAATGGGTGTGGAATATTTCAGAAACCCATACAATAACATAATCGCGATCAAGGCAAAATACATGTCAGCAGAGCTTGCCGATAAATACTATTTGGTAGCAAATTCCTATGAATTTCAGGCGGAGTGGTACAAAATTGTCGTTATGCCACATGTGAAGCGCGGTACAATAGACAGCTTCCTAATAGAATTGGCTGGAGAGCAAAGCTCAGTAAAAGCTTAAAGTCATTTGACATTATTCTGAAACCAAAAAAGATAAAATTCTTTCTCTTTTTTGGTTTTTTTTAATTTATTTCCTAGAATTGGTTTTAGTAGCTATATTAAATATTGCAATCCACTATTTTTAGGCTGCTATCTAATAGGCCATTTCTAATTTAAGAAATGGTAGAGAGTCCAAGATAGTCTGCTTCGAGCCAATTGTTTATTTTGACCTCTGGAAAAATTACACACATTTATGTTTTCATTTAAAGAATAATCTTATGCTTTTAAAATTTAACCTTATTATCTTAATTATTTCTGTAGTTGGTACAACCTCCCTTACAGCTCAAAATTTTGAGGAAGAGAAAATCAAGAATAAAAAATTAGAAGAACAACTTGAAAAGAAAAATCAAGAAATCTATTCACTGGAGAGAACAGTTGAGAGCCAAGGATTAGAAATTGAAAAACAGATAGGGGAAATAGAAAATTTAAATTTAGAGATCCGGGAGCTAGAAAAACAAGTAAAGTATATTAGAGAAGTTCTAGATCTATACAATGTTTCTAATACTTTCATAGAAGAAGAATTTGAATTTAAGATAACATCAGTTATAGGAAACCGAAATTCTGGAAAGATTTTAATCAAAGGGTTAGTTACTAACAAAGGGCAAGCACATAAACTTCAGCTAAAAGCTGCCGAATTAATTGATTTAAAAGGCAATGTATACAAGTCTAGTAATTTTTCGTTTTCAGAATATGGAATGATGATTCCCAATCTGCCAAAAGATATTCCTGTAAATTTTTCAATTCATTTCTCAGGAGTTGACGAAGATGGACTTTCTACAATAAAACTCTTTTCACCAGTTATATTCAGCAGACAGTATTCAAGATCTATTCCCATTCTTTTCAAGAACCTTGATATTCAATGGGATTAAATAGAAAACCAAATAATATTCCAGCTCTTTATTGTGATTTAGAACAAATCGAGAATGGCCGAACTTTCTAGGATCGGCCCTTTTCGATTAATAAAATTATCTTTTTGCAAAGATGTTTTTTGCCCCATCACAGTAACCCCATGTTCCTTCTAGTTTATTGTTCGATTTCAACAAGAAAAATTCTGTTCCCTCAAAACTTGTACAACTTTCTATAGCTTCAAAACCACTTTTATTCTTAAGTGCCATTTTTCTAAATCATGATTCCAGAATCTAACCCAAATCCACTAACTTAGACCCGAATTATCGACTGATTTTCTGTGAACAAACTAATCACCGCAATTTCCTATACCAAACTTCTTAACTGGAAAAAGATTTCAAATTACTTAATCCTTTTGATTTCTTTTCAAGTCAGCAGAATTACAAAAAACCCAAAGATCTGGGGAAAACCAACCACCCTATCTATCGAACCTACCACCAGCTGCAATCTACGGTGTCCGGAATGTCCAAGTGGATTAAGGAGTTTTACCAGGCCCACTGGCATGATTCGGGAAGACCTTTTCAAAAAAATCATCGATGAAAATGGTCAATATCTTACTTATTTGCACCTTTATTTTCAGGGCGAACCCTACCTCCACCCGAAATTTTTGGATTTTGTAAGCTATGCAAACCAAAAGAAAGTCTTCACCGCTACTTCTACCAACGCCCACTACCTTACAGAGGAGAATGTGGAAAAAACATTGGATTCAGGACTCAAGCAGCTCATAGTCTCTATGGATGGAATCACCCAAGAAATCTATCAAGATTACCGTGTCGGTGGCAACCTCTCCAAAGTAAAAGCAGGCCTTAGCCTACTTGTCCACAAAAGAAACGAGAGAAAATCGACCTTTCCTAGAATCATCCTTCAGTTTTTGGTAACTGGCAAAAACGAACATCAACTTGAGGAGCTAAAGTCTTGGGCCAAAAGAATGAAGGTAGATGAATTGCAGCTGAAGTCTGCCCAAATCTATGATTTTGAAAATGGATCGGAACTGATTCCCAAAGACTCAAAATATTCAAGATATATCCTTGGGAAAAATGGCAAATGGAAGCTCAAAAAGGAAATAGAAAACAAATGCTGGAGAATGTGGCAAGGATCGGTAGTCACCTGGGATGGAAGAGTAGTACCATGCTGTTTTGATAAAGATGGAAAGCATGTCATGGGACAACTCACCTATCAGTCATTAAAAGAAATTTGGCAAAATGCTAAATATCTACATTTTAGGTCTTCACTTCTTCATGACAGAAAGCAAATCGAAATGTGCAAAAACTGTATGGAATAAGCAAAAATGGTCTAATTTAAAGATTTAGCTATTTCTTTACAGTATGGAATAGTTATCTTTACGCAAGTTTTCCAAAATTTAATGCTGAAAGATGCAAAATTTCTTTACAGTCAGATGTTTGACATCTTTTCAAGGAAACCGAATGATCAAAAAATCACAATTTTCATGATGCAACTTGCCTTAAGCTCAATCCAAACAAAAATCACCAATACCATTGTTTTGATTGCCACTCTTTTTTTCTTGTCCTTGAATCAGTCGCATGGACAGTCTCTCTCTGATATTTCCACTATCAATGTGGACGAGCTATCAGATGACCAAATCAAGGAATTGGTCAATCGAGCGAATGAAGCAGGACTTTCTGAAAATGAATTAATCCAAATGGCAAGTTTGAGAGGATTGCCGGCTATACAGATAGAAAAGCTTCAAGAAAGAATAGAAAAACTCGACCTGAATGGTACTTCTGGAAGATCTACTGCCACTGGAGCATCAAAAAGAGACCCAAGGACACAAGGTGACTTAAACGAGATCACCCAGGGTATTTTCAAGTTTCAGCAAGACCCTTCCATCGATTCAAAACCCTCACCTTATTTTGGCACTGATCTTTTTTATAACAAAAACAGGCGGTTGACCTTTGAGCCAAATCTAAACCTGGCAACACCCAAAAGCTATATCCTCGGTGCCGGCGATATGATCTATGTGGATGTATATGGCCAATCAGAAAAATACTATGAAGCTACTATCAATCCCGATGGCTTCGCAATCATAGACAACGTAGGCCCAATTTCCCTTTCTGGAAAATCTATAGAAGAAGCAACAGGTATTCTAAAAAGTAGACTTTCCAGCTATTATCAAGGCTTAAGTGGTTCCAATCCCAATACTTTTCTTCAAGTCACTTTGGGAAATGTAAGGACTATCAAGGTCAATCTTGTAGGTGAACTTAGACTTCCTGGAACATTTACCTTGAGTGCATTCAGCTCGGTTTTCAACGCCCTCTATGCAGCTGGAGGACCTAATGAAAATGGTACGATGAGGAATATCAAATTGATCAGGAACGGAAAGCTCGTTGAAACGATCGATATATACGATTTTTTGATCAATGGAAACGCCAACCTCAATCAACAACTTCAAGATCAAGATGTGATTTTGGTTGAGCCTTTTGAAGGAAGGGTGACGCTGGAGGGCGAAGTCAAAAGACCAAAGATTTTCGAAGTCAAATCAGGCGAAAGTTTTGATCAGCTTTTGAAATATGCCGGAGGATTTACCGATGAAGCATTCCAAGACCGAATCAATGTAACCAGGGTAAGCGGTAAAGAAAGAGCAGTTTCAGATATTTTCAAAGATCAATTTTCCATATTCACCATAAAAGGCGGTGATGTATATAAAGTCGGAAAGGTACTCAATAGATATAGCAATAGGGTACAGATCAAAGGTGCTGTATTTAGAGAGGGAAATTATGCACTTACGGAAGGATTGACATTAAAAAAACTGATCGAAAATGCAGATGGCGTAAGAGGGGAAGCTTATTTGGAAAGAGCAAGTATCTTGAGGACAAGTGCTGACTTGAGTACAGAAGTAATTTCTATAAGTCTCCGGGAAATATTGAATGGCTCAGCTCCAGACATATCCCTGCAGCGCGAGGATGTCATTCGGGTGTTGAGCATCTATGACCTCAAAGAAGAAATCTATGTACAGATCACAGGGGAAGTAAGCAAGCCTGGAACATACCCTTTTTCAAACAAAATGACCGTAGAAGACTTGATCATCATGGCAGGAGGACTACGAGAAGCAGCAAACACCAAAGATATTGAGATTTCAAGAAGAATCTCCGAACCTGAAGCTGGAACTTTTTCTGTTCTAGTCCCAGTAAGTGTAAATATTGACTTCAGTCAAACCGGATCTAAAGAGATCCTTGAGCCTTTTGACAATGTGATCATTAGAAGAAAACCAAATTTCACCCTCGAAAAAATGGTCTTCATCGAAGGGCAAGTAAACTCACCCGGAGCTTTTGCCGTGCAATCAGCCAAAGAAAGGGTCTCCGATGTCATCAATAGAGCTGGAGGGTTGACAGCATTCGCTTATGCAAAAGGAGCAACATTGATCAGAAGAACGGAATATTATGATACAGAATCCGAACAGCTGAGGAGACAGAAAAACTTGATCGACCTTCAGCAAAAACTACAGTACGATCCAAACAATACAGAAGCCCAAGAGCTCTTGCTTGAGAGACTTTTCAAAACATTGGGAAATAAGGAAGAGGCTACAAAAAGTGCCGGAGAAAGTACTGCTGCATCAGAGGTGAAAAAGGAAACGATTTCGGGAATTGTAGAATCCAAAGCAGACATTTCCCCGATCAAAATCAAAGAAATGGAAGCTGTAGCTATAGATCTGGAAAGAATACTCAACAATCCAGGCTCAGAATTTGACCTCATACTGGAAGAAGGCGATATCATTTCCATCCCTAGACAACTTCAGACTGTAAGGATGAGGGGTGATGTAGTCTATCCGACTACTGTTCGCTATGATAACCTTGGTGGATTGAAATATTATATCAATAGAGCTGGTGGATTCGACAATAGAGCAAACAGAAAGCGAACCTACGTGGTCTATGCAAATGGCGAAGTAGCACGTACCAAAAGCTTCCTTGGAATCAGGTCTTATCCTCGTATAGAGCCTGGGGCTGAGATCTTTGTGCCTACCAAAGGACCAAGAATGCCACTGAGACCAGGGGAAATTGTCGGTTTGACCACAGGATTGGCTACATTGGTTTTGATCGTCACGCAAATAAACAACTAAGCAAAATGTCAGAAAAGCATATTTTGGACGATAAAATTACTTTAAAGGAAGTTATTTCGAGATTTCAGTTATGGGTTAGTTACCTGGTGGGTCAGTGGAAGCTTTTGATCGTAGCCACTTTGATAGGAGCCGCTGTTGGTGCTGCTATATCTATTTTCAAAAAACCTCTCTACCTTGCAGAGACATCTTTTGTATTGGAAGAATCAGATATGGGGGGTATGGGAGGTATGTCAGGATTGGCATCTTTGGTAGGTGTCAATTTGGGATCTTTGGGAAGCTCAAGTGGCTTGTTTCAGGGTGACAATATCATGGAACTGTACAAGTCTGACAACATGATCAACAAGACCCTGCTAAGCCCATTTGATGAAGAATCTTTGCTCATAGATCGCTACATTTCTTCTAATAAGCTAGATCAAAAATGGAAAAAAAAGGTCGATTTTAGTTCACTTGACTTTTCTATAAATCGGGAAAACTTCAGTGTGACCCAAGATTCGGTTGTAAAAGAAATTTCCAAGCTGATAAGAAAAGACCACCTTTCTGTGGTAAAACCAGACAGAAAACTAACAATAATCAAAGTAAATATCCAATCCAAAGACGAAGCGTTTTCTAAAGTATTCAACGAGACACTTGTAGAAAGAGTCAATGGGTTTTACTTTGAGACAAAAACAAAAAAGACGGCAGAAAACTTGCAAATACTTCAATCGCAATCTGATAGTGTGCGGAAAATTTTGGACCAAAGCTTGGTCGCTTTTGCAAACTCCTCGGATAGAATACCTAACCCAAACCCACTGATGCAGTCCGGTACTGTGGACGCAAGGAAAAAGCAGGTTGACATTTCTGCTTCTACTGCTGTATATTCCGAAATTGTCAAGAATCTCGAAATAGCAAAAGTAAACCATCGAAATAACTCTCCTTTGATTCAGATTATTGATTCTCCGAGGTTTCCACTGGAAAAGATTCATCTTAAATTGATGAAAGGAATAGTTTTTGGAGGTTTGATCGCTTTTGTATTAGTTATCATTTTGCTTTTTGTTCAGAAGCAATATGTAGTCTATGTGAAAGAAAAATAATTGACGCAAAGACTTTTTTATGTTAGACAAGATTTCATCTTTCCCAATTGCCAACTTGATTCGAAATAAGTCTATCCAAAACTTTATTTTTCTGGCGATCATACAAGCGTCCAATGTTTTGATTTCTCTGATCTCCATGCCGCTATTGATACAGGGTATTGGTGTGGATCAATTTGGTTTGGTAAATCTCGCGCTATCTGTCGTCATATTGGCAAATATCTTCGTCAGCTTTGGCTTCAATCTCAGCGCTCCTCGTGATGTAGCTATCAACCAAAACAACAAAGACGAACTTTCCCATTTGGTATCCAATATTTTTTCTGGAAAAATTATACTGGCATTTTTCTCCTCCCTATTGATTTTAGTAGGAATTTTTGGTTTTGGAATGTTTGAAGAATATCAAACGATCCTGATTTTCTCCATGTTTTTGTTGTTTTCTGAAGCGACACTACCCTTGTGGTTTTTTCAGGGAATGGAAAAAATGAAATTGATATCCATCGGAAATGTATTTAGCAAATTGCTCTTCCTTTTAGGTATCGTTCTGTTTATCCACAAGCCAGAACAGGCAAAATGGGTCAATTTCCTTTTGGCAGGAAGTGCCTTATCCATCAATGTTTTACTATTGTGTTATATTCATTATGAGCTGGGAATCATATTCTATAAGCCAAAATTCAATAAAATATTTGCTTCCCTGAAATCAAATATTTTATTTTTCCTCTCTCTTTTGGCATCCCATATTTCTGTCAACGGAGGATTGATAGTTTTGTCATTCTTTGCAAGTTCTACAATATTGGGTATGTTCAGTTTGGCCGAGAAAATCGGAATGGTCCTGCGGATGTTTCCAGCGTTGGTCATTCAGGCAATCTACCCAAACGCATCGAAGCTTTACCATCAAGATAGATCGAAATTCTATTCCTACGCACTGAAGACAGCCAAATGGGCTTTAGTAATCGGAGCAATAGTATCATTCAGCACATTTCTTATGGCACCAATCATCATCAAGCTTCTTTCCAAAAAAGAGCTACCCGAAGCTGTTGACTTTCTGAGGATTTTGGCTTTTGTTCCTATGTTGGCATGTCTTAATAATCTTAATGTTCTATTATTTTTGGTAAAAGACCAAAAGAATCTAATGTTCAGATCATCATGGCTGATGTGCATGTATATGGTTGTTGCTTCAGTGACATTGACACATCTTTATGGAGGAATTGGTCTTTCATATGCACTGATTTCAACAGAGATTTCTGTGTTTTTTATTTCCTTGGTAATTAATATTTTATACAATAAAACTGACCTTCAAAACTTACTTAAGCTGATTTTTACTAGAAAATAAATGATTCAAAAAAGAGATATAGCGTGTGTTGCTTGTGGTGACTTTGGACCCAAAAAAGAATTCATTGTAAAGGAAAACATGTTTGGACTCCTTCATGAATTTATATATGTAGAATGTATGACTTGCTGTTCGTTGCAAATAAAAGAAGTACCAGAAAATCTTAGTTTTTACTATTCTTCAGAGTATTATACTTCGACAGGTTTAGTTCTGAGCTCTTCAGTAAAAAACATTTTTAAGAAGCTTCGTTGGCAATTTCATATGAGAAATTTGCTAATTTACAATAACACAGAATATCTTCATTGGTTAAAGCCTCTCAATCTTGAATTAGATTCCAAGATTGCCGATATTGGTTGTGGAAATGGCCAGTTACTTTATGAAATGCACTGCTCAGGATTTAATGACCTACATGGTTTTGATCCATTTTTGCATAAGGAAATTTCACTTGATGGTCTGAAGATTTCACAATGCAATGTTGAGGATATAAAAGGACAGTTTGATGTAGTTATGCTTCACCACTCTTTTGAGCATATGGCTGATCCTAAGGCAACAATGAAAAAATTAACATCTCTGATTAGACCAAACGGTAAATTATTGATTCGGGTGCCTGTAACTGATGCGGAAGTTTGGAAAACGGAAGGAGTAAACTGGTTTCAACTTGATGCACCAAGACATCTGTTTATCCCAAGTGTCAAAGCCTTGAAAATAATGGGAGATTCCAATGGACTAATTCTTACACAAGTCATATTTGACAGCAATGAAAAGCAATTTGTCATCACAGATATGTATAAAAAAGGTTTTTCTTTGAAATCAAATGATCCAGATAAATTTGTTGACAAAAAATCAAGGAAATCATTGATCCAGAAAGCCAAACAACTAAACAAAGACCAAAAAGGCGATCAGGCTTGTTTTTACTTTACAAAGGCTTAAAAAAAAATTAAATCCAACAATTTTATCATTTCAAAAAAAATGACAAAGATCACCCAGCCATCAGTGGCCATCATTTTAATCAATTGGAACAATTATGATGATTCCCAAAAATGTCTTCATTCTTTAAAAAAATGTGATTATCAAAATTTCAAAACCATCATTGTGGACAATGACTCACAGGATGGCTCGGGGAGCAAATTGAAAAGTGAATTTGGTGAATTTGCTCATTTTATTTTCTCTGATATAAATAGAGGCTTTACCGGAGGCAACAACCTTGGTTTCAAGTACGCCTTGGGCGAGGGTTTTGATTATGTGATGGAATTGAATAATGATACGGAGGTAGAACCGGATTTTATAACGAAATTGATCGAAGCCATAGACGATAAGCCCGAATATGGAGCAGCACAACCATTGATATTTTACAATACACCAAATCGACAGACCGTTTGGAATGCTGGCGGAAAACTTCTGAGTCCCTTGGGGATTTCGCTTACCAATCACGAAAACTCCAAAAATCCAGAGACCATCCAAGGTTCAGAGGTAGATTGGATTACAGGATGTGCATTTTTGATCAAATCAGAAGTTCTCAAAAAATCAGGATTATTAAAGGAATTTTACTTTTTTGGATCATTCGAAGACGTAGATTTGTCTCTCAGAATCCGAAATCTCGGATACAAACTCTGGCTAGAACCAGCCTCAGTCATCTACCACTCAGTAGGAAGCTCGTCCAAGTCAAAAACAAAGGGTAAAGAAGGTTACCTCAATCCGAAGGTTCACTATTTGACTCAAAGAAATCAGATGATCTTTATCAATCACCACACGCCAGCAATATTCAAACCGTTGGCAGTGCTTACACAAGTTTTCAAGTTGTTTGCTTATTCCTTATATTTTGTAGTTCTTTGGAGGCCTGTTAAATTAAAAATGGTCTGGACAGGCTTTATAGATGGATTATTTAAATCATACCATGATTAATACTGACATAATTAGAAAGGAAATAGAGGGGTACAAAGTTGCAAAACCTTTTCCACATTTGGTTATAGATAATTTTTTGGATAGTGATCTTGCCCAAAAGTTGTCAAATGAATTTCCAAATATAAATGATACAAGCCTATTCAATTATTCCAATCCATTGGAAAAAAAATCGGCATTGAATGACTGGAACAAATTTCCACCAAATACATATAGCTTTTTTGAATTTCTTTGTTCAAATGATTTTGTCCATCAGCTTGGGGAGATTTTGGGGATCAAATTGTACCCCGACTTTGGTCTCCATGGAGGAGGCTGGCACATGCACCCAGATGGCGGAAAGCTCAACCCACATTTGGATTACAATATCCATCCCAAACTGGGATTGCAAAGAAGGATCAACTTGATCATTTACTTGTCTGAAGACTGGAAGCCAGAATATGGTGGACATTTTGGTCTGTGGAGCAATAATGAAGCTACCAATAGTCCGGAGAAACTTGTCAAAGAAGTTGAAATCAAATTCAATAGGGCGGTGATTTTTGATACCAGCTTACAATCATGGCATGGGCTCAGTAGGCAGGTGACCTCAGATGGACAGAAGATCAGGAAATCACTCGCAATCTATTATCTTTGTGAGCCTCCAGCATCATTCATAGACAGACAGAGGGCACTCTATGCTCCTACAGAGGATCAAAAAGACAATCCAGAGATCCAAGAACTGATAAAGAAAAGATCGGATAGCCAATTGTACAAAGATCATTATATCACAAAATAGACCTTTGTAAGTTCCCAATATTGCATAAAACTAAGATTGATAGGCCACCACGCTATTTGATCAAGAAAATTCAGTTTGATGATTATTCATAAATATTGCCCGATCTGTTCTTCAACAAATATTGTAGGTGATGCTATAGACCTTCATCGATTTGGTCCTCATATATCACGTGCCAGATGCAAATCTTGCGGATTGATATTCGCCAACCCAATGGCAGATGCAGATGACTTAAATAAATACTACAACGATTATTATGAAAAAGATATCTATCAAAGTACAGACTACAAAAACATCATCAAAGATGAAATCCTAAAAATTGAAAATCTGACGGAATCCGAAATAAAAAAAGCTGCACCGTATTTCAGTATTTACAAAGAAACAGGTAAATTTTTAGATGTAGGATGTGGCCTTGGAATGGGTCTAGCCTATGCCAATCGTTTAGGTTTTGAGCTTTTCGCTACAGAATTTGATCAAGGTGCAATCGATTTTGTGAAAAGTCAATTCCCTGTAAATGTACATAAGGGTGATTTGGATACTGCCAATTTTCCGGACAATTACTTTGACTTTATCCATATGAGCCATGTGATAGAGCATGTCCTTGATCCAGTAGCATATTTTACAGAAATGAAAAGAATCCTAAAGCCAGAAGGCACATTGGCAATAGGCACACCAGACATGTCAAGTCTATTGTATAAAAGCTATAAATGGCTAAATCATCTACAGCTAAAAGTACCTAGGATAATAGATGGTTTGGAACATACTTATATTTTCCCCAAAGGATTATTGGCAGATTTGATCAAACAGCAGGGGTTGACGATCAAGCTACATTATTCACACACATTGGGTGAAAAGTATAGAAACTTAGTGAAATACAAAATGCCCATCAAAAAGAAAGTCTCCCGAGTCGTGCAGAATTTCTTCAAAATCAATCAATGGATAGTCTGTGTAAAATAAGCAAACACCTTACAAGAGTTTTTTTATTGAGTCGAAATATGAACTTTACTTTCCTAAATTTGATCAAATAAATCTCTCTGAATGCACTTTATCATTTTTATCGTCCTTTTTATCATCCTTTCGCTGACAATTTTTTGGACAGTTAAGAAGGCCTTGTTGATAGGAAAATGGGAGTATATAATTTATTTTTTATTGCTATACTTCCCAATTTACACAGTGTTTTTGAGCGTCACATATGCCTCTACAGAATCTGTGGTCCTAGTGAAGGCTTTTCAATTCTTCAAAGATTTGATTGTGATCTTTGCTGTATTTATTTTTGTTCTTTTCCAGAATAACATATTCAAATATCCATTTAGGCTTACCATTGTGGATAAGTTGTTCTTGATGCTGACCTTGCTCGCAGTTTTCTTTCTCTTTGCTCCGGTCGGAGAGGCTACATTTTCTGCAAAAGTATTCTATTTCAAAGGTATGCTGATACCAGCACTTGTGTATTTTTTGGGCCGTAACACCAATTTTGATGATCGAGAAGTTGGATTGTTCTTCAAAATCATTTTTGGGATTGTGATTGTAGGCTTTGGGGTCAATGTATTCGAAGTTATATTTGACATACATTTTCAAAATATCACAGGTTACGCCGGTTTTAATCTCGCTCTGAACAACGTAGAGCCAACTGGTAATTTTGGGCTTTCTTGGACTTTCGAAACCCAAGCGATCACCAAACGACTTGCCTCCATCTATTCAGATCCTTTGGAACTCTCCAGCTCTGTGTTGATGGGTTTTGCCGTTGGGCTGATTTTTTACCTGACAAGCAAAAGAGAAAATGCAAATTTCTATCTATTGATTATGATATTCTCTTTTATCAGTTTGATATTGGCTTCATCAAGAGCATCTTTCGCATCTTTTTTTGTCATGTTGTTTTTTATTGCTGTGACATTTAGGCTATATACTTTGATAATGATAGGAGTCTCTTTGGTTTTGGCATTCATCGTTTTTGTGGTCTTTATTGCTACTGAGGACTTTTATTATTTCGTGATAGACACGCTTACTTTCCAAAATCTTTCAAGTGTGGGTCACTTGGTAGAGTGGCTTGTGGCTTTGGAAGGAATGATTGCAAACCCATTTGGAGTTGGATTGGCCATGAGTGGTAATGCAGGAAGTGTAACAGACGAACTAAGAATAGGAGGCGAAAACCAGTTTCTGATCTATGGAGTCCAATTGGGATGGCTCGGCATGATTACTTATATCTTATTGCTGTCCTATGCCATAATACACAGTATAAAAGTATTCAGAAGTACAGAAAACTTGATGACAGCACGGATAGCATTCACAGGTGCTGCAGCCAAAACCGCGCTGATATTGCCTTTGTTTACTGCCAATGCGGAAATGTACCTGTATGTCAGTTGGATCTCTTGGTGGATGGTAGGTTATGCCATGAACAATTACCCTAGAATTCAGCATCATGAAGCATAAAAAAAAGGTGCTGATCGATGTCTTTTACTTGTATGTAGCCCAGACGGGTATCAAAACCTACATCCAATCTATCTGTGAGGAAGTTTCTTCAAGAAAAGATACTGACCTGACTTACATCATCAGTCCTGATTATCAGAAAATAAGCCAAAGTAGGTTTTTTAAAGGAAAAACAGCAAAGTGGAAAAATCTACTTTTTCAGCTGCTATACTTTTTGCGCAAGCAAATCATGCTTCCCATTCTTTCCTATTGGTATAATGCAGACATTGTTTTCAGCCCAGACATTCTTAGTCCGCTATGGGGAAAAGGAAAAAAAATATCTGTGATTCATGATACATTCTTTTGGGATAATCCTGAGCATTATCAAAAACATTGGTTAAAATATTTTATCTTTTTCTTAACCAAAGGACTTCAGCAGAATGCGTCGATTATTACTATCACCAATTATTCTAAAGGAAGGTTGATGCAAATGGATGAATTCAAAAGGTTACGGATAGATGTGGTCTACCCCTCATCTGGACTGACCAATAATGTGGATAACATTTCAAAAACATCCTTAAAAGTAACCGAAAGGTACTTTCTCCATGTAGGTGTGATGGAAAAAAGGAAAAATCTAGGCATGCTGATCATGGCCTTTTCCGAACTTATCCACAACCCGAGGTACAAAGACTTGAAATTATATTTGGTAGGTCAACGTGGCCCAAGGGAAGCGCTGGACGATTATGATCAACTTGTCCGACTTGTAAAAAATCAGAACCTGGAAGGAAAAGTAATCTTTCCAGGCTATATCAGCAATGAAGAATTAAGAAATTTCTTTCAAAATGCAAGTGCATACATTTTTCCTTCTTCCAATGAAGGCTTTGGACTTCCGGTTTTGGAGGCATTTTCTTTTGGCATACCCGTGATCATTTCCAATCAAGGAGCACTCAAAGAAGTGGCAGGTGAAGCAGCTTTGATTTTGAATGAAAATACTTGTGAAGACCTGGTGCAATCTATGATTCAAGTGCTAGAGGACGAAAATCTAAGACAAAGACTAAGTGAAAAGGGGATAAATCGGTTAAAGGAATTTACAACGAAGAAGTTTTTCTTATCTTTGGAGCACACTTTTAAAGATGTTTTAAATGAGTAATTTCCTTGGGAGAAGCATTACAAAAATCACTAGAGTTGACCTTAGTGATAGGTTTGGTGAGGATTGGGATAGTTTATCCACATTGGGAGTTCTGTTGAGAATGAGTCTCTGGTTGGTAAGGGGATTATTGATCAGATGGAGGCTTAAATCTGTACAAGGACTGTTTTTGGTTGGGAAAGGAGTTACGTTGAGGCAGCCTGGATATATTGAAGTAGGAACAAACTTTATAGCTCAAGATCACTGTGAGATCAATGGGCTATCCCAAAAAGGCTTGATTTTTGGAGACAAGGTTACTGTGGGCAGCTATGCGATCATCCGGCCTACAAATCTCTATGGTGGCGAAGCGGGTATTGGGCTTAAGGTTGGAAACAACAGCAGCATCGGCCCTTATAGCTATATTGGCTGCTCTGGATACATTGAAATCGGAGACAATGTCATGATGTCACCACGTGTGAGCATTTATTCCGAAAACCATAATTTCAGTGATGTGGACTTACCTATGATTGATCAAGGGGTCACACGTTCTTTTGTCAAAATAGAGAATGATTGCTGGATAGCTGCCAACTCGATCATTTTGGCTGGTGTGACAGTTGGAAAAGGCTCTATCGTGGCGGCAGGGTCTGTAGTAACCAAAGATGTTCCTCCCTTTAGTATTGTAGGTGGCAACCCTGCAAAAATCATTAAATCAAGATTATAGAAATGAAGCGTGATTCTTTAAAAAATTGGAAAAAGTTCGGAAAAAACGATCCTTACTTTGGAGTGCTTTCAGATGAAAAGTACAAGAAAGAAAATCTCACAGAAGATGGATTGGAGGAGTTTTTTGCTACTGGAGAAGTATATGTCAAAGAGTCGTTGGATAGAATCAATCAACTTACAGCGTTTTCACTGGAGCATGCTTCTGTTTTGGATTTTGGTTGTGGTGTAGGGAGATTGGCTATTCCTTTTTCCAAATATACAGATAAGAAAGTAGTAGGGTTGGACATTTCGCCTGAGATTCTCGACAAAGCGAAAGATCATGCCAAAAGCTTTGGGAGAGAAAATATAGATTTTGTCCTTTATGATGGAGAGAAACTTCCAAACCTTCCTTCTTTTGATTTAGTGAATTCATACATTGTTTTGCAACACATAGAAATCAAAAGAGGCTTGTCATTGCTCACACAGCTATTGGAAAAGGTCAAGATCGGAGGAATCGCCCAAATCCAAATCACACACGGACACGAACTCCCTTCAATTCCCTACCTCAATTTCTACTTGAGGACCAAAGTACCCTTGTACAATTTTCTTTATTCTTTTGCGAAGCATCGAGAGATAATCATAGAGCCCGTCATGCAGATGAATTTGTACAAAACTGGTTTACTCCAAAATGTATTTGACAAGTATTCTACCCAAGTCAAAGAAGTGAAAACAAATCATGGAGGTATTCTGGGAAGTTTTTATATTTTGAAAAGAGAGTTTTGATTCATGGATAGATCCTTAAATAATTGTAGGATTCTCATGCTCCATGGGTCATCAGACCTCTATGGTGCGAGTAAGATGTTTTTGCTTTCCATCAAATCCCTACAATCAAAAGGTGCCGAAGTTATAGTTGTATTGTCTGAATATGGCCCACTTGTAGATGAGCTGAATTTGCTTCAGGTAGATTTACATATCTATAAACTAGGTATTATCAGAAGAAAATACTTTAATGCAAAAGGCTTACTCAATAGACTATTAACTATCCGAAGGGCGAAGGCATATTTGTCAAAAATGGTATCTGAAAAAAAGATTGACCTCATATATTCCAATACCTCAGCTGTACTGGTAGGTGGATGGGTTGCCAAAAAAATGAAAATTCCTCATGTTACGCACCTTCACGAAATCATAAAATCACCAAATTGGCTGAGGAAATTTCTTGGTAAAATGATCAACTATACATCAAGCAAAGTTTTGGCTGTATCACAAGCGGTCAAAGAAAATTGGGGAGATGTAATAGCAGTGGAGAAAATTGAGTTGGTCTATAATGGAATAGATCAATCCAAATATCTTCAGTCAGGGAACCAACTTAGAAATGAGCTTTCAAAACCAACAGATAGTACAATCCTAATAGGCATGGTCGCTAGGGTCAATCAGTGGAAAGGACAAAACTATTTTTTGGATATTGCAAAAATCCTGTCTCACGAACATGACAACTTACACTTCGTGATCGCGGGTGATGCTTATCCCGGTACAGAATACTTAGTCGATGAACTGATTTTGGCGCTAAGAAAATCGGGAATCGAAAATCAAATTACCTATTTGGGTTACAGAAGTGATGTTGAGGCTATTTTAAGTGGATTAGATATATTTGTTCTTCCGTCGATTCTTCCAGACCCATTGCCTACGACGGTATTGGAAGCAATGGCTTCTGCCAAACCAGTAATAGCTACAAGTCATGGTGGGGCTAAAGAAATGGTTTTAGATGGAGAAACAGGTTTTCTGATTCCATGGGATAATGCAAAAAAAGCTGCTTCGATACTGAGTATCCTCATAAATAATCCTCAAAAGAGAGTGGCAATGGGTAAAGCTGGTAGAGATAGAGTTTTAGAACACTTTTCTATCCAAGCATATCTTGAAAATTTCTCTTATGCGATCTACAAAACGTTGGTCAAATAACAGACGGCCTTTTATTTTTCCCCTATTATACTCATTTAAGTATTGAAATATATCGTCATGGAAATAGTATATTTACAGGATAATGTACCCACCCAGCATGAATGATTCCCAGCACACTAAGCAGTCCGAAACAAGAATAAAAAAAATTGATTTTAAGCCATTTATTGAGCCAGAGTTAGATGCAAGATACTACCTTCAACTTCCTCCTGATAAATTGATCATTACCATGATTGGATCTTTAGTCAAAGACCAAGGCCATTGTTTTTTTTTAGAATTGGCAAAAAGTGTTGAAAAACGTTTTGAAAATGTCCACTTCTTGATTGTACATGAAGATATAGATCCGGAATTTCAGGAAGAATTTATAGATTTGGTAGTCAATTCTAATCTCAAGCATAAGCTAGATACAGTTCAAAGCGACAGAAAGATTCCTGATGTTTTAAAATCTACAGATATTTTTGTAGAACCCGCCGCCAGGGGGAAGGGTTTTGCTGAAAATATTTTGAAAGCCATGGCCACAGGACTTCCTGTAATAAGCGTCAAAACGGAGCTTTTACAAAATGTGATTTTGCAGGATCAAACAGGTTTTTTAATTGAAAATAATGACTTGTCCACTGCTGTTGAGATGATAAGCGTTTTGATAGCGGACGTTGAAATGTCCAAAAAGATGGGCAAATTAGGCAAAGAGAGAGCATTAGAGTATTTTGGCGCCTAAACTTTTGCAATACGAAAAAAGATGACAAACTATCCCGATAATTCAAAACTGAAAGTAGCTATTCTTGGAGCCAAAGGGTATCCTTATGTCTATGGCGGATATGATACAATGATCAAAGAATTGGGCGAAAGACTCCAAAAAAGAGGCGTCGAGGTTACTGTTTATTGTCATCGGGCTCTTTTTAAAGAAAGACCTCCCTACGTAAATGGGATCAAACTTGTATATACTCCTGCGATTGAAAAAAAGAGTTTGACACAATTGACCCATTCATTTGTTTCGATGCTTCATGCATGCTTTTCAGATGCAGATGTGATCTTGGTAGTAAACTCAGGAAATGGTCCATTTGGTATAATCTCAAGGATCTTCAGAAAGCCTACAGCAATCAATGTCGATGGATTGGAATGGTTGAGACCAAAATGGAAAGGTTTGGGTTCGAAATATTTCTTTTGGGCTTCAAAGATGGCCACTAGATTTTATGATCAAGTCATCAACGACTCCGATGAAATGCAGAGAATCTACCTCGAACTCTTCAATGCAAAGTCCAAAGTAATCGCCTATGGTGCTAATCCAGCATTGAATTCAGACTCTTCAAAAATCAAAAATTGGAATTTGGAGAAAGAAAGCTACTACCTTATTGTAGGAAGACTTGTGCCTGATAATAATGCCGATCTGATTATTGAAGGCTATGTGAAATCCAACTCCCAAAGAAAACTCGTCATCGTAGGAGATGTTCCGTACAAAGACAACTACGCGGATAAGTTAAAAAACATAGCAGATGATCGGCTTTTATTCACTGGATATGTAACCGACCCAGAAGAGTTGAAGGCACTTTATCATAATTGCTACGGCTATTTTCATGGACATGAATATGGAGGCACCAACCCAGCCATGCTGAAAGCAATGGCTTATGGTTGCGCGATTTTGGCCTTGGACACAGCTTTCAACCAAGAGATGCTACAGAATGGTAAGCATGGATGGTATTTCGAGAAAAATGAAAAATCAGTTGCAGAGATTGTGGCAAAGGCAGAGGATTCTCCCGAGGCAATGAAAACCTTCCGCGATACTGCACGCTCTGGCCTTACCCAAAAGTACAACTGGGATCATGTGACGGATCAATACTTGGAAGTATTAAAACAGCTCGCAAAGAAAAAGTGAAGGGATAATCCAGAACAACTTTTGGATTGTTAATCCAGTCCCTACTGAAAATGGTAAAGGAAAACCAACACTCCAGTAAAGGCTGGTTTTTTCTGGTCTTTGATTTCCAGCTTTACATTTACTTCGGCTTTGATGGTTCCACGAAGATTTACTACACTTTTGAGGTTGGCATTTAGTCTTACTTCATTGTTTACCAATACTGGATGCGCAAATCTCAAGCTCTCGATTCCATAATTGACCATCATTTTCAAGTTTTCTACTTTCACAATCTGTCCCCAAAGATAGGGTACGATCGAAAGTGTCAAATAGCCATGAGCAATCGTATCTCCGAATGCCCCTTCGGCCTTTGCACGCTCTGGATCAGTGTGAATCCATTGGTGATCCAGTGTAGCTGTTGCAAATTGATTGATTTGTTCTTGGGTGATTTTGTGATAATCAGATAGACCAAGTTCCAATCCTATATATTTTTCGAAATCTTCAAAACTTCCGATTCTGAGTTGACTCATAGTTTTTATGTGTTTTAAAAAAATTAAAGGTATTAAAAATCCCGTAAATTTCAGCTTAATTTGTCTAAGAATAGTATTAGAGCAGGCAAAAATGACCCAACAAAAATACCTTCACGGTTATCAAGATATTGAGCAAGAAAGGCTTCGACACCAAGCTGCTGTGATAGAAAAACCGATTTATGATTTTGTGGATTTCTCAAATCACAAAGAGCTTTTGGAAATAGGTTCCGGAGTAGGAGCCCAAACTGAAATCTTGCTCAGGAGGTTTCCCCACCTTTTGATCACTGGAGTAGAATATGAATCCAAACAAATCGCAAAAGCTGAAGCAAACTTGAATCAATTAGGCTACTCACCTCCTCAAGTCCGATTTATCCAACAGGATGCAAGATTTTTGGAGCTTGAGAAAAAATTTGATGCTGCATTTATCTGCTGGGTTTTGGAGCATATTTCTGATCCTATCCAAGTACTCAAAAGTATGAAGCCCCATCTTTTGCCTAATGCAAAAGTTGTGATCACCGAAGTTTTCAACGCTACGTTTTATACATTTCCTTTGATTCCCGCTATCATGGATTACTGGAAAATATACAATAACTTTCAGGTTCAGATAGGGGGAGACCCACAAGTAGGAGCCAGACTTGGAGATCTTTTGGAAGCTTCCGGGTATTCGAATATCTCACTTAGGTCGGGAGGTTTTCACCTTGATAGTCGCAATCCTGAGGATAAGAAAACAGTCTTCGCTTATTGGAAAGGACTAATGAGCAGTGGTGCACCAGCACTTCTCGAAGAAGGTTTGATCACGTCAGAGCAAATACAGGCCATGCAAAATGCCATGGATGAATTGGCCAAAAAAGAAGACTCGGTATTTTATTATAGATTTATTCAAGCCACAGCAACAGCATAAACAACCCGATATGAAAGTACTAAAGAAGGTTTTTAGAATTTTGGCCAAAACAGTGATGTGGTTTTTTATCATTACTATTGGGCTTACGGTCGTTTACAAATTTGTACCTGTACCAGTGACTCCTTTGATGCTGATAAGGGTATGGGAACAAAGCTTCGATGAAAAAAAAGAAGTCAGATTATCAAAAAATTGGGTATCTATCAAAGAAATATCCAAAAATCTACCCCAGGCTGTAGTAGCAGCAGAAGATCAAAAGTTCCCTGCACACAATGGATTTGATGTGGAAGCCATGAAAAAAGCTTGGGAAGGTAACAAGCAGGGAAAAAGGATCAAAGGTGCGAGTACCATTTCCCAGCAAACAGCAAAAAATGTATTTCTCTGGCCAGGAAGAAACATGATCAGAAAGGGGCTTGAAGCTTATTTTACAGGATTGATTGAGTTTATCTGGGGCAAAGAACGCATCATGGAAGTCTATCTAAATGTCATAGAAATGGGAGATGGAATCTATGGGGCAGAAGCTGCATCAAAGGAATTTTTCAAAAAATCAGCTTCTTCACTGTCAAGAAATGAAGCGGCACTTATTGCAGCAACACTTCCGAACCCGAGACGTTGGTCACCAGCAAGACCTACAGCATATATCTATGGCAGGCAAGTATGGATTCTTAGAAACATGAATAATTTGGAGCCAGTTGGATTTGGAAAGTAAGACTGACCGGGATTCTTAATACCATAAAAAATAAAAAAGCCGCGAAACAGAGTCTCACAGCTTTAGTCAATTAACAATAAACCCAAAATAACCAGCTGTAGGAGAAGGATTCGAACCTCCACGGGACAGTTAGGCAAAACACGAGCTCGATATTTGCTTTATCCTGGGACCCCACCCCCGAGACAGGAGGGCATGTCTGCCAATTTCATCATCCTACAGTATAATATTTTCAATTCAACTAGAAATCTTACATTTCTACAATTTGGCTGTAGGAGAAGGATTCGAACCTCCACGGAGCAGTTAGGCAAAAATACGAGCTCGATATTCGCTTTATTCTGGGATCTCCACCCCCGAGACAGGAGGGCTTGTCTGCCAATTTCAACATCCTACAATTTGTTTTTTCAAATTTTCGACCTTTTGTCTTTGTTTGATATTTCAAAGTTAAGAAAACATTCCTTCTATTAAAATTAATTCAACAAATAAGCTAAAAATTTACATAATAAATACTTTATAGTGTCAAATGTTATCGATTCGTTAATTTTAATATTTTAATCCCAGTTAATTTTAGAAATATGGAAATGCTATTTTAGCTATTGTTCATTTGTCGAAAACATGATTTAGAGAAAGTGGAAGATCTTTTACCAAAAACTTCTACTCTTTTTGAGAATCTTCACAGAATAAAAACATTTTTATGGGTATCTGCAATGCTAGACATTCTTTTGGTCTAAGAAATCAAAAGTTGGATCCAAGACATGCTGAAAAATTAAATCCTAAAGCAATGGGTGGGAGATGTCATGCCCAAATCAAAGCAAAATGTCTTGATTAGATATTTCTGCATTTTCTTTGATGCTGCGGCGGCCGAATGAAGTAAATTTGATCTGTGTCTACAATAAGTTCTAAGCTCTTCTGTCTGGCCATCTGGCAAAAAACTTCCAGTTAGTAACCCCAATGTGTGCAGTTTTTGAATCCCTGCCTGACGGCAGGCAGGCACTGACAGTCCAAGACATCAGTCTTTTTACCTTTGATGTTTTTGGTGAACTTACCATTACATAATATAAGATGGAACCCTTTTGAAAGCAAGACTGCATAGAGATTTTGCCAGTATGTCCCTGTACTTTCCATCGCTATAGTTTTTACATTCTTTTCCTTCAACCAATCTGCCATAGCAAACAAATCTTGATTGAATACCCCAAATTCCCGAACATCATGCTCGGTTTGACCTACTGCTACCCAGTGGGAGCGACTGCCGACATCACATGCGAAGCATTCATCGACACCAAATAAAAACTTTAATAGGAGATAATTCCCCTAGCCTGCGGATTGACGACTTCCATGGAGATAGATTCCTGTTCCATAAGATTAAGAATAGATAGGTCTCACAGGGGATGTGCTTTTGGCTAGAAAATATTCTGAACAGCCTGTCCCGATAGCGAAGCGTATCGGGAGGGTATCTGGCTTTTTAAAGACAAATCCGCCACTGAAATCATCGCAAGTATCCCAACCAGAATGGCGCCCATGCTCTTCGATTACTCGAGGGCAACATTTCTAAAATCGGCCTTGCTAAAAGGGTAGTAAATTACAAAAAATCTTGCCACGATGCTCTCAAACGTTAGCTTACGAAATCAAGTTTTTTAATGTAGGGGGAATTGCTGGTAACAGCGGGATTCAGCTTGGAGACGGCGGGCTTTCGGAGCCGTTCGCTTCCAGCCTACTCTTAGCTTCTTAAAGATACTGAATTTTCAATTTACTCTGAACTGCCCGCTGGATCCAAGGTGATGTTGGCGAAAGTTGTTTTTTATCTAGTAACCCAGTTTTCTAACCTAATACCGGAGATTCTATGAAACTCTTTCAAGTTTTCTGTCACCATTATGAGGTCTTTTTCTATTGCTGTGCAACCAATCAAGAGGTCAAAATCACTAATCTGCAAGCCTATAGATCTTAATCTGGCTTTCTCTTTTCCATATAGGTAAATTGCGCTAAAAATTGGAAGGATAACAACTTGATTAGCAAACACTTCAATTAAATCAAGATTCTTTTGAGGGTTTTTACTGTTTTCAGCTCCAAAAACTAATTCTGCCAAAGTAATTTCTGAAATAGCAAAACTCTCAGTACCTAGCTGTTCAAACTTTTCTATCAATCCATATTTCCCCCTTAAAAAATGGGTACAAATATTAGTGTCTAAAAGATACTTCATTCGAAACCAAGGTTTTCTGTTTTTTCTATTCTGGATTCTCTAATTTCTTTAATGATCTCGTCCGAATCTTTATCATCTTCCCATGCTCCAAAAAGTGTTCGTAAATCCACCTTCTCTTCTTTTATATCCAGTGACTCGGTCAATTTAATGATTAGTTTTTTCTTGGAAAGATTATCCAAACCTTTCAATAGACCAAAATACTTTTCTATTGCCTTGTTATTTAATGTGAGGTTTGCCATGCTTTTTTTCTTCAATTTACGGAATTAATGGATTGATGGTCAAATGATTTAGAAAATTAAATTCCCAACTCTCTTTTCTTTTTCTGAATCAAGTCTCCCATGTCACTAAAATCTTTTACAAAACCAGATGCTTTGATAAATTCATTGTCGGTATTAAACCAATAAACTTTATTATCCCCTTTAATTTTCAATTTATACAAAGGAGGGTAAACAAACTGTATGAGAGAAAGGGATTCCACTTCCATCCAATTTATTTTCCTTTCATACTCTCCATTCTTTATAATCACATTTTGGCCTCCTAATTTTACTATCACAAATTTATCCTTAATAGCAATAAATATTGGGAAGCAGACTATTCCTATCACTCCAAAAACTAACGTGATAACGATGTTTTGTGCCATTTTCTCACCATTTACCCAGAATAACTCAGGAAAGAACCAAGACAGAAGGGACGTAAATAACATTATTATTCCTAAGCCTAGAAACAGATATTTCAGTATGTGGTGATATAGATTATTGCTTTCCATGGCTTTTCTTCAATTTTCGATAACGGTTTGCAGCTACCCGAAGGTGGCGATTTCGAAGCGATTCACTGTCCGTCAAGCAGAAACTTTGATAGAAGCACAAAGCTTGATTTAACCACTGAACCGCCACTTTTGGGTAGGTGCTGTTATAGGGCGTTTTCTTATTTTCGAATAAATATGTTTCCAAAATTTCTGCTGCTCGCCATTACTTTGTCTTTGTCCGTTTTGCGTCTGTATCTCGTTCTATCATCATTTAACAACTGCAATATTTCGTTTCTTGATTTCGCTACAATTGTATCTGTTTTCGTTTCGATTCTTAAATAGTCAGTCCGCAAGTCACTTTCCTTTATTTTTACGTTAAACATCATTCCTGTAAAAATCGATAATATTGTCATTGAGCTGTCAGGCTTTAAAACAACAGTTGTACTGTCCGAAGTTTGATTGTTCGGATAATTGTGGATTTGCTTTTTGTCAGAATAATCAAGTCCTGGTCGTACTGTCACCTTCGCTTCATTTGCTGAAGTGTTGTGAATTGTCAATACTTTAAAACCTTCGCAACTTGTCAGAAGTATTACGGTTGACAGAAATGTCAGTAATTTCTTTATTCGTTTCATTTCACATTTCATTTCTTAAATGCACCATAACGTTTTGGCGCTTGGCGCAGTGGCGGATTTCGGAGCACAAAACTTTCATTTAACCACAAAAGTTGATGCGAGGTAGAATGTTCAATTAACCACGTTATCCGCCATTGAGCCAAACTCCTGTTATGGGCTGGGCTTTCTGCTTTTGTCATAAATCTGTTTCTCTTTTTACAACTACCATTTCATCAAATCCGTGTTTTATCAATAACTTTTTCAATGTTGTAATAAATCGTCTTAATTCTCTTTCTAGGATTGAGTCGTAATCAGGACTGAGTTTATTAAAGTCATTTGGTAGTAAGTTTGAAATAGCATAATTTATTCCCGTGATTATTGTCGGGAAGTCTATGAATACTAGGGTTTCATCTTTTATTTGAGTATCAATACTGATATTTCTCGGTCTGCCTGCATATTTGAAAGAAACATTTTTAGTGTCAATAGAAGATTTCAATCTCTCGAATTGAAGATTTACGTCATCATTGATTTTGTCAGGAACGATAATATTTAGTTTGCATTTTTTGTATTTAATTCCATCAAGTTCGTACCCATTATTTTCAATTAAATAGCGACAAGTTGGAACAATAAGATTTTCTAAATAAACGGAAGCTAATGTAGCAGAAGGAAAGAAGTTGATTTCATCATCTGAACTGGAAATGAAGAGGTCCTGTATTTGCTTAACTGCATTTTCAAAACTGCTGTCATTACCATTTTCAAAAACTGCCAATGACAATCCGCCAAAATCAGAGAGAAGCTTAATCTCCTTGTCTACTAGAAATGCACATTTAGAAGTTCCTAAACGACCTGTAAACAAACCTAATTCAAATAGGACGTTATCTCTTGGTTGCAACATTACTTGACCCCTAAATTCGACTTTATCATCATTTGTGCCTAATAAAATTCCAAAGTCAAATTGTAAAGTCGCTTTAAGCAAATCAGATAGAAAATTCTGATTAATCTTAAAAACCGAAGTGTCCCAAACCTTTTCGTTCCAAATAGTTACATCAAAGTCTTTTGATAAAATTGCTTTGGCTTTCTCTGCTAATTTTAGTTCTTCGGACGAAGAACCTATGAAAAGTCTCTTTTTTATCATAATCCAAGCGTATTTCTTAGGTCAACAAATATTCCTTCAACTTCACCAAGTAATAATTTCAAATTCTCCAGTTTTTCTGGGTTATATCTAAAAATATACTCTCTTCCATCTACAGAGATAATGCTATCGGATTTAGTTTGATTTGTGCAGATTTCTTTAATTTGATAATAGATTACGGGAACGAGTTCATAAAATGAAAGTGTTTGATATTTATCTACTTCAATGTCATAGCATATAGCATTTATATCAAAGCTGCTTAAATCTATTTCTTGATTGGAATTTGCTTTGGTATTCTTCAAAAAACGAATCATTCTTTTTAGTCTTCCATTAGTATCTGAACTTCTTTCATTAATTCGTTTAATACTAAGAAATGGGAAATCTTTCTTGCCTTTTGAATGGGTTTCTTTATTATAAACTTGAATCCCACGATATTCTCCTTTGTCATTTATAACAGAAGATACATCATCATACCAATTGGCAATTACAACATCAACTTCTCGGTTTAGACTTTGATTTTTTATCTTGATTGATTTTGGTTTTGTGGTGTCGCATATATCATATACATCTTCTAAAATTGTTTCACTATCAAGTCTTAATTGTCTCAAATCCTGAAGTGCGTTTCCTTGATACGAGCTTGTATTAACTTCCTTAACCATTTTATCAATGGAAACCTGTCTGTATCTATTTTTCTGCTCTACTGATTCAAGTATCTGCTTTATTTTAGGGGCATCATAAGTATAAAATTTGTCACAAATTGTAAGCAAGTCAATATCACTATAACCTCTAATATGTGTGTCGGTCATTACAGAGCCTTGATATTTAAAAACAACGTCAGTAAGTTTTTTTGATAAATGTTCTTTAACCCTTTCTCCTGCGTCTTTACTTTTTTGGGTGTATTCAGGTTCGACACCTTTCATTGCAAGTCTAATGTATGTCAATACTTCACTGTATGAAACAGTCGCAAGTTCATCAGAAAATGATTTTCTCAGTGCGAAGTTCTCTGGGTTGATTCGTCCCTTGATACTTTCTGTAAGTAGTTTATAATTTTTTGCCATTGTTCTATTTTATTGTGGTGTCGTTTTAGCCTTGCCCATAACGTTTTGGCGCTTGGCGAAGAAGCGGATTTCGAAGCACCAAACTGTCTGCCAGCACTGAACTTGATACGAAGCACAAAGCTTCATTTAAGTACTGAACCCGCTTTTTTGCCAAACGCCTGTTATGCGGTCGGCTTTCTTTTCTGTAGTCTGTGCTTTCCTTCATTTTGTCAAACTTAAGTATTTTTCAAAAAGTCTCGTGAACCCATATTCAAATTTCGGTTGTGTTTCGTCAACTATAACCCTTAAAGTTTCAATATCCTTTACAAGTCCTGTAATTCTTTCTCCTTTGTCTGAAAGGTCAGAAGAACTGTTTGTGAAGTCCTTTCTATATTTTCCAAAGTCGGGATAACCAACTTTGAAAGTGAAATCTTGATTTCCAACTGTGTCTGTAAACGTAAACGAACCTTCTTTAAGGTCTAAGTCGTAATGAAAGTCTGAATTGTTGGTCACAACCATTTTGTCATATATGAAATAATTGAACTCTTTATGAATTGTATCGCAACTGCCGTTTGTGTCAATGAAGCAATACCTTACGCTATATGTTTCTGTTGGTAAATTGAATTTGTGGTAAAGTGCTGTAATCATCAAAAAATTTCTTTCTTCAGTCGCTTTGAAAATATCAACTGGTTGTAAATTGTAATAGTTGCTTGAAACTTGTCTTGCAATCCTAATTTGATTTGTTGGAAAATACTCGCCTTTTGGATAGAAGTATGTCAATAATGCAAAGTCAAGCAAGAGTATTATTAATAAAAATGTGGTCTTGCTGAATTTAATCTTGTCGCTGAACTTGTAATAAGTCCAAGCACCTATTCCGCCAATTAAAAATATGATTGGGTAATAGACCAATAAACAAAGTCCGTAGCCACAAGGTGTCGGAAACAAACTCAATGTCAAAATTGGGATTGTCACACAGACCAAAAAAATGATTATTGCAGGTACTTTCTTTTTATTCATTGTCTGTCGTTGTGTGTCGTCTTTTAAGCTGCCGCATAACGTTTTGCAGCTACACGCAGGTGGGGATTTTTAGCACTGAACTTTATTAAAAGTACAGAATTTTGATTTAGCACTTCACTTTCATAGAAGCACTGAACCCCCACTTGCGTGTAGGTGCTGTTATGCAACGTTTTTTATAATTCTTTTATTCTTTTCAGTAGTCGTTTATATGAATTAGGTAAATTTTTATGTGGCAAATTGTTAATTACGTGTAATAGAGTTTCGAGTTTTTTAAGTGACTTTTCTCTAATGTTTAAAATTTCATTCGTGTTTCTATTTGCAATTGGTACATTCAAAAAATTATAAATTAAATTTTGTGCTATTGTGGAAGCAACTAAATCCATTTCTAAATTGTATTTCATACAAATCACATCATATCTTTCTGAAATATCTAATGCACGACTATGATTTGATGTCAACAGTAATTCCAATTGTTGTCGAGAGTTTTGATGGTGAAAAATCTCGTTAATCAAAGTTTCATTTTTGAATATGGTTTGATAATTAAAAAAGCCCGAACCATATCTGCTATTTGACTTTTCTCCATTTTGATAGTTAAAGAAAAAGTCTTTATCAATAATTATCGTTTTCGGTATTTCCAAATCCCTTAAAAGGTAATATGCATATTTTAGTGATGTAACGCCATCTAACTGTAAGATAGAAATCCCTTTTCTTTCGATTTTAACTCCTTTATTTTCTAAAAGTGTACTAAAAACTCCTGAATCAATTGTACTTTCCGTTACTAAAACGTGATTCGCAAAGAAAAACTCAGAGTTTCTAAATTTATGAAACTTGTCATACTGCAATCTTTGCAAATTGTAATGAATCCAAAAATCGTCCCTTAACTGTAATAATTTACTCTTAAAGGCTCTTTGATTGTCTTTGACTTTTCTTATCAGTAAAATTTTTGTGTGGTCAAGTTGGTCAACAAGAATAGTTGAGTGGGTTGTGAAAAGCACTTGAATATTACTGTTTTGAACTTGGTCAAAGAGCGTATAAATTAGTTCTTTTTGACCTTGTGGGTGTAAATTCGTTTCAGGTTCTTCAAGACCTATAATAAAATTTGTGTGTTTTAATTCGGCTAAATATCTGTAGATAGCGATAGCGACTAAACTTTGTATTCCACTACCACAATCTTTTATATTAAATTCTTTGCCATCTTCATTAATTAATATCTCTAAATCATTTAAAAAAAGTTCAAAAGATATTGGAATGTTTGTTCCAATTTTGAATTCGAACCCTTTATTGGTTAAATACCGACCTTCTATTCCTTGAGCTACTTTTTTTAACGCATTTTTATTCAAATAATCAAATGCATCTTTAACTTTAGGTGTTAGTGTATCTCTCTTAGCTGTATGATTTGCAAAAAAGACTTTTAATAGTTCTCTCAAAACAGATTCACCATTTCTTTGATAAAATTCCGCAGTCCTATCTGTTGGTATCAGAACAAATTGCACATCTAAATTTAATTCATTCACTAAGTTATCTTGTGCTATTTCAAAAGTACCATTATTAAATACAAAATACTCCAATTTACCACGTGTTTTATTGAACTCTTGTTTAATTTTAATAATGTCATTTACAATGTAAGGAGTGTAAATGACCTTGTTTGGTACATTGGCAAATGAAATTATTATCTTCGGAATAGCTCTATTTGTAGAGTATAAATTTACACCTGAAAAGTAATATTGAAGTTCAATTTGAGGATTAAAAAAAGAGTTTAATGCTCTAAGTATTGCTGTTTTGCCTGAATTGTTCTGTCCAACAATTCCAAGAATATCTTCAACATCGAAACTGCCTGATTCGATTGACCTAAATTTCGATATTTCTACTTTGCGTATTTTCATTTAAAATGTTGCATAACGTTTTGCAGCTTGGCGAAGTGGCGGATTTTGAAGCACTTACTTTCAATTTTGCACAAATGTTTATTAGAAATCCAAATGTTCAATTTAGCACCGAACCCGCCATTTTGCCAAACTGCTGTTACCAGCTGGCGTTTTTTCGGTTAGTTAAAGTTATAAAGATAACCAATTTCGTTTAGGTCAGCTTCAAGTTGTTCCCAATTTTCAAGTTCCTCAACGATTGTCAAAACCATATCTTTTGTCAGCGTTTTTCCGTTATAAATTTCTGTCACGGTTTCCAATGGAATTCCACTTTCTATAAAACTTTCGTCAAAATATTCTGTTGCCCAATCAACATAAGTTTGTGGATTTCCGTCAAAGATGCTCAACATTTCGTTAGAATTATCTTCGTAATTTTCGATTTGTCCAGTTTTCCAAGCTTTATTTTCGGTTGTCCAAACGCAAAATGTTGTTCCGATTTTTTTTACAGGTTCTCCAAAAATAAATTCGTCAAAAATAGAAGGTAAATCTTTTGTTAGTTTCTCTTTTTCTTGCTGTTGATATTCGTGAGCAAAACCATTTATTACACAGCCGTCTGCTCTAAATAAAATTAGCATTTGGTCGCCCGAACCATTTCGCATTTCGCAAAATTCTTCATTGTCTGCCCATTTATTGTTGTATGAATAATATCGATATTCCCATTCTTGTGAAAGAATTGCGTCTAAAACAGAAATTGCTTTGCAAATTGTCTGTAATTTTTGTCTGTCAGGTAAGTTTAGTTCTTTGGTTGAAATCATTTGTTGTCTTATGTTTTTTCGTTTCGGTGTGTGTCGTTATACGCTTGCTGGTAACTTATATATCTGTCTGGAAAAACCAGACTTTAAATACCAATAATAAGAAATATGTCTGGTTTTTCAGCTCTATAAATCTAAATCTTCTAGCGGACTTGTAATCTGCTGAATAGACTTTTGGCTTACATGGGTATAGATCTCCGTTGTCTTGCTACTTTTATGTCCCAAAAGCTCCTGAATATACCTCAAATCTGTGCCTCTCTCCAGTAAATGCGTAGCGTAAGAATGTCTAAGCCAATGTGGTGTTACGGTTTTTTTTATACCTGCCTTTTTAACAGCATTTTTTAAAACCTCTGCCAAACTTTTTTCACTATAAGAGCCTCCTTTTTGCCCTTCAAAAATGTATTCTTTGGGCTTATAGGCTTTATAATATTTTTCGAGTTCAAGAATAAGAGGGGCGGGTAATGTTACCACTCTGTCTTTTTTTCCTTTTGCTTGTTTTACCAATAACAAGCCTCTTTCTCTTTGAATGTGCTGAAATTTCAAAGCAAGTAATTCACCTCTTCTGAGACCACAAGCGTAAAGAAACATTAGCATTAATCGATGCTTCAAATTCGTTGGGGCATTTAAAATCTTAGAAACCTCCTCTTTACTCAACACGTTTGGTAATAACTTCTCTCTTTTTGGCCTATAGACTATTTCTGGATTGAATTTGATACCTCTTCTATTCTGGAAAAATAATTTGATGCCATTTACCACCTGGTTTTGATACGAACTTGAATAACCTTTGGCTAAAATATACTCCTTATTGAATTTTTCAAGGTCTTCATTTTCAATTTCTTCGATAGCTTTATTACTCAAAAATCTTAAAAATATTCTTACAGCATCCTTATAGGTCTTTACAGTACTTTTACTATACCGCTTATTCCGCATCCAATCTTCAAATTTACCAATCTCAATTCCCTGAGATGCGGTCAAATGAGGTAAACCTGGAGGGATCTTTGGAATCTCTACCTTTTTTAATGCTCTATAATCCAAACTTACCTTTCCTTCGAAAAATCCAATCATCTCGGTAATCCTTTCATCAGCGTAACTCACCCACCATACCTTCTTTTTGGTATCCCAATTACAGCCTGGAAACTGCTTTACCATCTCCTTTAACTCAAAATCATAAGGAAACTCAATCCTAATAATTGGATTTTTTCCCATATAGTCATTTTTCAAAACCAGCTGTTTCATAAAAATCATCTTTAAAAATAAACTAACTCAATTTAAGAAATTTGGCTCAAAATGTGTGTCATTTATCAAAAAAGCCTCGGGTTGACCCGAGGCTTTTCATTTTTTACAAATAATCGATTGTCTTATGGGTAAAGACCTTCGGGGTTTTTGGAAACCCCAAAGGTCTTACATCCCTAGTGACCTTTGCGAAAAAATAGCCCCTGATCTCTCATAGGCTATTTTAGTATACAATCTTTGTGGCTTAGCGTCTTTGTGGCAAAACCACTTATTTAAGAAAAAGGATATTTGCCCTTCTCGATCATGTAATCTGCTATCTGTCTTCTCAAGGTCTTGGTATCGACCAAATCCATCTTGGTGAAGCGCTTCAAACCCATCAGCATGACTTTCTGCTCATCACCTTTTGTAAATGATCCGATGGCTTCCTTGGCTGCGGCATTGATTCTATCCACAGCTTCTGAAAGATATACCTGTGCCATCGCAATCTGATGCTTGCTGGATTCCTCTCCTTGGATACTTACAAGTTTTTCGGTACGAAGAATGGCTGATTCTGAAGCATAGATTTCGATCATCACATCTGCCAAGTTCATCATGATCTCTTGCTCATCTTCTATCTTGTCTTGGAGTGCCATGGCTGCTTTGCCACCTACCATCAAGAATACTTTTTTGAGTTTTTTGAGAACTTCCTTCTCTGCTGCAAATAGCTCTGATGTATCTACTGTATCAAAACTAGGCACAGAAGTCAACTCTTTGGAAACTGCCATCGCTGGCTCGAAGAGATTGATTTCACCTTTCATGGCTCGCTTTAGAAGCATTCCTACCATAAGCATACGGTTGATTTCATTGGTTCCTTCATAGATCCTGGCGATTCTAGCATCTCTGTATGCACGCTCCATTGGTGCATCGGCAGAGTAGCCCATACCACCATATACCTGAACACCCTGATCTACTACATAATCCAAGACTTCTGATCCATGGATTTTGGAAATGGCACATTCGATCGCAAATTCCTCGACTCCTTTGAGTTTGGCTTGTGTTTCGTCCATTCCCTCAGCGATCAGATGATTGATCCGGTCTTCGATATCCTGTCCAGCTCTGTAGGTCAATGATTCTGAGACGTACGTTCGGATGGCCATTTCGGCCAATTTTGATTTAATAGCTCCAAATGTATTGATGCTTACTCCAAACTGCTTTCTTTCTGTGGAATACTTGATGGCGTGACTAGTTACCGTTCTTACACCACCCAATACACCTGATCCTAGTTTTACCCTACCAATATTCAGAATATTCACGGCTATTTTAAATCCGTTACCTCTGTCAGATAGCATATTTTCTACAGGTACTTTGCAGTCATTGAAGAAAACCTGTCTGGTAGAAGAGCCCTTGATTCCCATCTTTTTCTCTTCTTCATTCATAGAGATTCCGCCAAAATCTTTTTCTACTATAAATGCTGTCAGGTTTTTGTCATCATCGATTTTTGCAAAAACGATGAATACATCTGCAAAGCCGGCATTTGAAATCCACATTTTCTGACCATTGATGATGTAGTGTTTTCCATCGTCAGACAGTTTTGCCTTGGTTTTTCCGCTGTTGGCATCAGAACCAGCATCAGGTTCGGTCAGGCAGTAGCATGCTGCCCATTGCCCAGTGGCAAGCTTGGGAAGATATTTTGCTTTTTGGTCTTCTGTACCATAATAGAGGATTGGCAAAGTTCCGATCCCCGTGTGGGCTCCATAGGTGGTAGAAAAAGAACCTGCAGCACCGATAATATCGGCAATGAGCATGGAAGTATTGAAACTCATGCCCATTCCATTGTATTTTTCAGGAACAGAAATCCCCAATAAACCCAATTCACCAGCTTTTCTAAAAATAGAAGGAACTAAATCTGGGTTTTTCATGCTGTCAATCTCTTCGATATTTGGTGTGATCTCCGTATCTATAAAATCTTGACAAGCCTGCGCCATCATTTTTTGTTCTTCAGAAAACTCCTCAAAAATGAAGATTTCTTGGGCTTCCGTTTCCTTGATCAGAAACTCACCTCCGTTGATTGATTTTTTGGTTATTGTGTTCATAATTAAAGACATTAGACTCAAGACGTAAGACATAAGACAGGCTCATCCACACGTCGAAGTCATTATTATTTTTCAAATTTTAAGATTAATGAATAGAGCATTTTTTGTATTTCAGTAAGTTCTATTGTCACTACTTGAAATTTTTCACTTTCAATATAGCCTAGCTCAAATGCTACATATAACTGTGTCTCCAATTCACAAATAGATCCATGGGCTATCCCAAGAAAATTTGCGAATTCACCATTAGTTCTTCTACCTGCTCCCTCAGCAACATTTGAAGGAACAGACACTGCACTTCTTCTAATTTGAGATATAAGCCCAAACCTTTCATCAGATGGAAAAGATTGAGAAATTTTATAAACCTGAACGGTAAGTTTAATTCCTCTTTTCCAAACATTCAATTCTTTGTAGTTATGCATAATTGAAAATTTAAGTTGAACAAAGAGTCAATTATAAAATAGAATTTGTTTCACTTTTGAAATTTGAAACAAGTAGTGAAATTTTGACGGATACTGTCTTTTGTCTCATATCTTGCGTCTTACATCTCATTTCAAAAGCTCAAACACTCCAGCTACTCCTTGTCCACCTCCGACACAGGCAGTGACTAGGCCGTGTTTTTTGTTTTGACGGCGGAGTTCGCTGAAGAGTTGGACAGAAAGCTTAGCACCTGTGCAGCCAAGTGGGTGACCAAGGGCTACTGCACCACCGTTGACATTGACGATGTCTGGATTCATATCCAATGACTTCATTACTGCCAATCCCTGCGCTGCAAATGCTTCGTTCAATTCTATAAGATCAATATCATTCAAAGTCAATCCTGCTTGCTTCAGTGCTTTTGGAACAGCCTCTTTTGGTCCGATTCCCATGATTCTTGGTTCTACACCTGCCACCGAATAGGACATCAGGCGGGCGATTGGCTCCAAGTTAAGTTCTTTTACCATTCGCTCTGACATCACCACCACAAAGGCGGCTCCATCGGATGTTTGGGAGGAATTCCCTGCAGTCACTTGTCCACCTTGCTTGAATGCTGGTCTTAGATTGGACAAACCTTCCAAAGAGGTTCCTTTTCTTGGACCTTCATCTGTATCTACAGTGAACTTCCTTGTTTTCCTTTTTCCATTTTCGTCCAAATAGGTCTCTTCGACTTCTATCGGAACGATTTCATCTTTGAACTTTCCAGCTGCAATTGCCGCCAAAGCTTTGTCATGGGACTTTACCGAAAATTCATCAGCCTGCTCTCTAGTAATGTCATATTCTTTTGCCAATTCTTCTGCTGTAAGACCCATGCTTAGGTAATAATCAGGGGTTTCTGAGGCAATTTTCCAGTTGAGCGCTGTCTTGTATCCCATCATTGGTAGGAGCGACATAGACTCAGTTCCTCCAGCGATGATACAGTCAGCCATTCCCGCTTTGATCTTGCCAACTGCCAGGGCGATCGCTTCCAATCCGGAACCGCAATATCTGTTGATGATAAAACCTGGGTTTTCTACTCCCAAAGCCAAAAGGGAAATCATCCTTCCCATTTGCATACCTTGTTCCCCTTCAGGGATTGCGTTTCCGACAATGAGGTCATCGACCATTTTATTTTCCAATCCTGGTGTATTGGCTACCAAATGCTTAATCACATCTGACGCCAGATCATCTGGTCGATAAAATCTAAAGCCACCTTTTTTGGCCTTTCCTACTGCTGATCTATATCCATTTACTATATAAGCTTCCATTTTGTGTATCTATTGAGGTTAATTTATTATTTCAGGTTTTGTTATTAACTGAACTGAGATTCAAGAGAATCGAGATAATTATACTTGATTGAGAGTTTTAGAAATTCAACCCCTTTGGGGTTGCTGCTTCCTTTATCTACTTTTCCCCCGGGTTACGACCCGGGGCTATTCAAAGTTTAACCCTTTTAGGGTTTGTTTTCCTACAATCTTGTGTCTTACGTCTCATATCTCATAGCTCCCGTCTGACATCTCTAATTTCTCAGCGGTTTTCCTTTGAACAGAATACTATGAATTCTCTCTAGGGTCTTTTTCTCTCCTGTCAAACTCAAGAACGCTTCTCTTTCAAGATCCAATAGAAACTGCTCGCTTACCAATGTTGGTGCAGAAAGGTCTCCTCCTGACATTACCCAAGCTAATTTTCTGGCGATTTTGGCATCGTGATCGGAGATGTATTTACCATACTGCATCCCTGTGATTCCAGCTTCGAATAAGGCTAGTGAAGTTTTCCCCAAGACTTTGATATCTGTCTGCTGAATCGGTTGTGTATATCCAGCGTCATACAATGCCAAGACTTTAGCTTTCGCTTCTGCAAGCTGTCTTTTTCTGTTCAGCGTGATTGAATCTTTTACTTGCAAATAGCCCAGTCCTCTTGCCTCTTCGGCTGATGTGGAAACTTTTGCGGTAGCGATATTCATAAAATATTCCTGAAGCCTGTTCAATTCTACATCACCATCTTTGATATCATTGGAAAATCTCAAGGTCATCTCCTTGGTTCCTCCTCCAGCTGGGATCAAACCAACACCAAATTCTACCAATCCCATGTACAATTCGGCATGTGCCTGTACAGCATCGGCATGAAGTGACAATTCACATCCACCGCCCAATGCCATATTGTGTGGAGCTACTACCACAGGGACAGATGAATATCTTGTCCGCATCATGGTATTTTGGAATCCTGCTATCATCAGGTTGATTTCATCATACTCCTGATCTCCAGCAAACATAAAGAGCATTGCCAAGTTGGCACCTGCGGAGAAATTTGGTCCTTCGTTGCCTATTACCAATCCTTTGTAGGACTTTTCTGCCATTGTAATGGCTGTATTGATGCCTTCGATAACTTCCTGACCCATGGAATTCATTTTGGTATGGAATTCCAATCCTATCACATCATCACCAAGGTCATAAATAGTCGCTCCTGCATTGCCCCAAACTTTCTTGTTCGCAGCTTTGAGTGTATCAAGAATGATGAATTCTTCTTGTCCAGGAATCGGAAGGTAAGTTTTGGACTTGACATCATAAAACCTCTTCTGTCCGCCTTCCACTTTATAGAATGAATCATTTCCTGCTTCAAGCATTTCGTGAACCCAGTCCGCAGCTTTTTCTCCTGCTGCTTCCATTTTTTCTACTGTCTCTTTAACTCCAAGCACGTCCCAAGTCTCAAAAGGTCCAAGTTCCCAACCAAATCCTGCACAAACTGCCTGATCGATTCTGTAGGTTTCATCTGAAATTTCAGGGATTCTATGTGAGCAGTATTTGAACAAGTCATAAAATGATGCTCTATAAAATTCACCTGCTTTATCATCAAAGTTGACCAAGAATTTGATCCTCTTTTTCAAATCTTCAATTTCTTTGGATGCTTCCAAAGCTTTGAATTTTGGTTTTTCAGCATCTTTATATTCGAAGGTTTTCAGATCGAGTTCCTTCAGTTCTTTTCTGCCATCATCATGACGGATCATTTTGAAATATCCCTGACCCGTTTTGTCACCCCACCATTTATTGTCATAGAGCACTTTCACTATATTGGGCAGCTGGAATTTGTCCTTAGATTCATCGTGCTCCAGTGCTTTGTAAAGGTTATTGGCTACATTTACGGTAGTGTCCAATCCTACTACATCCATTGTGCGGAAGGTAGCAGACTTGGCTCGACCGATGATAGTTCCGGTCAACTTATCTACCTCCGATACTCCCAAGCCCATTTTTTCAATGGCATGCATGCCTGAAATAATCGCATAAACTCCGATTCTATTGGCAATAAAAGCAGGAGTATCTTTACAAAGTACAGTTTCTTTACCTAGGTGTCTATCTCCATAATCCATTAGGAAATCGATGATTTTAGGGTTGGTTTTCGGTCCAGGAATAATTTCCAACAACCTTAGGTATCTTGGAGGATTGAAAAAGTGTGTTCCAGCGAAATTAACCTGAAAATCCTCAGATCTTCCTTCACACATCAAATGCATAGGAATTCCAGAAGTATTTGAAGTGATCAAAGTTCCTGGTTTTCTATATTTTTCCACCTTTTCAAAGAGTGACTGCTTGATATCCAACCTTTCCACTACGACTTCCATCACCCAATCATAATCTTTGATTTTGGGTAGATCATCGTCAAAATTTCCTGTGGTAATTCTATCAACATTCTTAGCATCGTAAAGTGATGCTGGTTTGTTTTTTAATGTGGATTGCAAAGCCGAATTGACAATTCTGTTTCTCACAGTTTTGTCCTCAAGGGTCAATCCTCTTTTTTGTTCATCCTCGTTGAGTTCACGTGGTATGATATCAAGGAGCAACACCTGCACGCCAATATTGGCAAAATGGCATGCGATCCTTGAACCCATCACACCTGAACCTAAAATGGCAACTTTCTGAATTGTTCTTTTCATAAGATTATATTGGTTTAGAGTTCGTACACTTTACGCTTGTACTGATTTGGGTTTACGGTTTCTAGTTGAATTTTTTCTATTGTTTGATTGATTTTTTGGAATACTTGAAAGAAAATTTCCAATTCTTCATCACTTACTACCTCTCTTACGGAAAGATTGAAATCTTTAATGGTTTCGACAGAAATTTCTTTTTTCCTCTTCCCTTCTTCGGTAAGATATATGCGTACTGATCTTTTGTCTACAGAATCCTGTTTTCTATAAATCAGGCCTTTTTCTTCCATTGTCTTTAGCATTCTTGTCAAACTACGTGCTTCCAATCCCATCAGAGGAGCAATTTTGGTTGCCGGAGTGCCTTCTTTAGAATTTATATTGATCAAAACATAGCCAATAGAAGCTGTAAAATCTTCCAAAGCGGCTTTTTGATTGTACATTCTTGATATAGCGTGCCAAGAACTTTTGATGTGGTAGTCTACCGTTTCTTCACGTTTCATGGGCATAATAAAATTTACATCCCTAATTTAAGAAAAATTTGTTATGCATACATACTATTATTAAAAAAAGTTATGCATGCAGAGGAAATTTAAAAATGTTTTAATTTACAAAATCAAAATTTTAGTCTGTTAGAAAGCTTTATCATACCCTTAAAAGTACAATACACGGTAGAAAGCTTTTAATTTCAAAACAAGTTTTTAAAATGGACAAAGTGTTAAAAAGTTGGAAAGTTCAAAGTTGGAAAGTTGATGAAGACCTTTGAATGCGCCGTGACGTATTCGAAGGTCTTCATGATTGCGTGGAATAGATAAATCTAAACTTCTAAAACTATAGCATTTTCTAAACCAAATCAACTAACATTATTCAACGAATAACTAATCAACTATAAAGTTCCTCTATTTCTTTAGCAAATTTGGTATGTATGACTTTTCTTTTCAGTTTCATTGTGGGTGTCAATTCACCAGTTTCGATACCCCAAGGTTGAGGTAAAAGTGTAAATTTTTTGACTTGTTCCCATTTTCCAAAATATTTGTTCAGTTGTTCGATTTCTCGTTCGAATTTTTCAAGAATATCTGGTTTTTGAATCATTTCTGCATCATTGGTATAAGGGATATCCTTGTGTCGGCAATAATCTTTCAAGCCATCAAAACTAGGAACTATCAAGGCTGCTGGATAATTTTTATTTTCTCCAACTACTATCAGCTGTTCTATCAAAGATGATTCTTTGAATTTATTTTCCATAGGTTGTGGAGCTATATATTTTCCTCCTGATGTTTTGAACATCTCTTTTTTCCTATCTGTAATTTTCAAGTAGCCACCATCGTGGATCTCTCCAATATCTCCAGTATGAAACCATCCATTTTGAATGGCATCAGCAGTCATTTCAGGTTGTTTATAATACCCTTGCATCACATTAGGCCCTTTAACCAAAATTTCGCCGTC
Source organism: Belliella calami (assembly GCF_022549695.1). GTDB lineage: Bacteria > Bacteroidota > Bacteroidia > Cytophagales > Cyclobacteriaceae > Belliella > Belliella calami. Next base: position 98,873 of record NZ_JAKZGS010000004.1, read on the forward strand.
TTCAGCGATTTGAACTTGGACTTCTTTTACAAGTTTACCAACATATCCTATCCTCATATCTTTAAGATTGCAGATCGATACTGCTACTACAGGGGAAGTTTCTGTCAATCCATACCCTTCACATACTGGTATACCTGCGCTCCAAAAAACCCTTGCCAATCTTGGTTGCAAAGCTGAGGCACCAGAATTGATTTGGAGGATGTTGCCACCAAGGGCTTCTCTCCATTTGCTGAAAATGATCTTATTTGCAATATTCAATTGTAGATCATACCAAAAGCCTTGTGACTTATTCGGTTCGAACTTTAAACCCAGATTAAGCGCCCAAAAAAACAAAGACTTTTTCAAACCAGTCAATTCATAACCTTTTGACACAATTTTGTCATATACCTTTTCAAGTAATCTAGGTACTGTATTGAAAACATGTGGCTGGATTTCCTTCAGATTGTCCCCAATCTTTTCCATGCTCTCCGCATAGTAGATCGAAATACCCATATACATAAAACAAAAAGAACCTGTTCTCTCATAAATGTGGCACAATGGCAAAAAACTCAAAGCTTTTGAAGTGCCTTTGGGAACAATTAATCTATCTTCTACAGCCAGTAGATTATGAATAATATTTCTATGGCTAAGCATAACACCTTTAGGGCGACCTGTAGTACCAGAGGTATATATTATTGTAAATAGATCATCTGATTTTACCTGCTCTTTGAGTGAATCCAAATCTGCCAAATTGCCCGACTCTCCAGTATTCATAAACTCTTCCCAATGTGTACATTGAGGTAGTTTATCAAATGACATGATCTGGATTTTGTTTTGTTCGGTTGCAATCTTTGCTTTTCCAAAAATTTCTTCACTTCCTACAAAAGCCATTTTGACATCAGCATGTTCAAAAATGTACTTGTAATCTTCAGCTGATATTGTAGGATACATCGGAACTGAAATTGCCCCAATCTGTTGTAATGCCAAATCTATGAAATTCCACTCAGGCCTATTTTCTGAAATTATGGCTACTTTTTCCCCGGTTTTTATCCCAGCAGACAAAAAGGCCAAACCAAGATTATCAACTATAAATTTTACGTCCTTGGAAGAATATCCTTTCCATTCACCCATTACTTTTTGGGCTAGTGCTACGTCTTTGTCATAGGTAGCAATTTGGTAATTGATAATGTCAAACAATCTATTGATTCGCATGGTCGTGAAATTTTTTGGGTAAATTGATTCTATCAAATTATGAAAATCAAGTGAGGAATGCAAAAATGCTCTTTAGAGAGTTATCCACTTCTCTTTATATACAATTGGTTATTTATCTAAAAAATCAAGTTAAAGGTATTAAGGTGTGGATTTGTTGATAAATAAAGTGATTTTATTTTCCCACAATGTATTTCGTATCTTTCCTATTGCTTATCCACGAGTTACCAACATCTATAATTGTCATAAAATATTGAGCTGATGTAGGTTTGTCAATTTAGATTCTTTTGGTTGTTGATAATGTATTTTTATTAAATGTCTGTAACATTTTGTGTTTCTAATTGTGGATTAGTGTTTATTATTTCACACTTATACCCAATTTTTCTTGTCTGTGGTTTTTGTGATTTACTTGATGGGGATAATACATGTTTTATCATCAAGTTGTTGACAGTTATTAACAATTTCTTAATGTCTTATCCACAAAATATGTAATTTATAATTGGATTTCACATTCAATTTAATTCGTTTTCTTCACCATCAGGTATGATTTGTTCTGTTTCATCTGGTTTTATTATTTCTTCTGTAATCTTATCTTCAGTAATGACAATTATATCATTGACCCAACCAGCTTTAATAGTGATATCCATTGATGTTGTATCTGCAGGGTTCTTATAATAGAACACTTTTTCTGCCTGTCTATTTTGGCGCATGTTTGATGGATCCCATCGTTTGTTTTTGTTTTCGTCAAATATCACTCTGAGGTTATACGTTCCAGCTTCAAAATCAACAAATGAATGTTTGTTTGTATTTTCTTTTAGAACTTCCTTGATCACCTTTCCGCTTTTGTCTAATAACTGGATTAATAATGGTCTGAATTCTGTTTCCACTGTGACATCTAATGATGTGACGAGTGTCTCTGGATTTAATTTTTTATATGTTGCCTCAATTTTTTTATCATTGTATAAACCTTCTACATCCTTGAAAGTAGAATCCGATGCATATATTGTAAAGGTTGTGTTTGTAAGTGTATCTATCAATGGGATATCGATTGAAATTTTAGTGTGGTTAGTGCTATCTTTCAAATAGATCCATTCTCTTTGAATCTGTATGGTAGATGCTGAATCATACTTCACATAAAGAGAATCTAGATTAATATCTACAATTGGTTTATTGAAGCTAAATTCTGCTTCAATATTTTTGAGAAAGTTTGTTCCAGAATTAGCAGTTGTTTCCAGTTTTTCTTTATTTCTATCACTTTCTTCAAATGTTAAATATATTAAAGTGTCTAATTTGAATCCAACAGAGTCTTTCAGTGATAATATTGCTTGAATACTATCATTTTTTATATCAGTATGGTAGAATCTTATGTTTTTTTCATTTTGTCTGAAATAGAGCTTCTTTCCTAGATCTTCCTGGTCTATTTTTATATCTGTCGGATATTTGCTTAAAACTATATCGAAATTTTGACCCACAGTAGATGATCTGTTTATTTTTAAATCAGAAATATCAGCTTTTGATAACATGAAATTTATGCCGCTTACATCTTGATTGATAGCTAATGTGTCACCATAAAATGCGTATGGTTCCGATTTTTCTTCAGCTTTTAAGGAATTGTTTGAATCAAACCATGCATAAGCTCGGTATTCCCCTACTTTGATGTTTGTAATCTCAAAATTACCTGCACTGTCAGCTGCAGCTATATAATACGGCGATGCTGTCAATACATCAGTTGTGTCATTTTTTTCGTACAATCCAATTAGTACATCTTTTATGAATTTTTCCTTTGGTGGGAATGTGTAAGATACTTTGCCGCTAAATTTTAAACTATCAATTTCATCTCCAGTTGAGAATACCAGTTTGAGGTTTTCAGCTGGATTGCTTTCTGTAATGTCTTGAATACTTTTTTGGAAGTTGAATACATAAGTTGTTTTTTCTTCCAATTCTTGATTTAGTTTGATGACAACTTTATTTTTTATGGCAGTTACTACCATTTCATCTTTATTTATTCTTGGAGTTACTATGATCTGTTTGTTTGGGTTATCGATTTTTATATATTCATCGAATTCCAATTCAATTGTAGAAGGTTCAATATTTGTGCTTTCGTTGATAGGCTTAATTGACAGAAGTTTTGGTGGTGTTTCATCTTTATCACCACCCATAGGTGTACTTTGTTTAGCACAAGAGTATAATAATATTATTATAAAAATCGATAATATTTGTATGATTAGTTTCATATTTTCTTCAAAATATATAATATACTTGAATAATTGTTATTATTTGATCTAGCCCATCTGTTAGATTTATATCCATTTATTAACGCATTCCACAGCGTTTTGATGTTGCTTTGATTTGGATTTTTGTTTTTCTCAGATAGTATCGAAACGTAATAACTATCAAAAACCATAGGTTTGATTTCAACTATCTTCAATCCCATTTCTTTAGCTAATTTTTGAAATGTGTCTTGATCAAAGTGATACAAATGTCTTGGAACGTCTAGTGCAGCCCAGTATTGTTTATAGTAATTTGAATCCCAGGAATCAATGTTTGGTACTGCTATAAATAATGTTCCTGAGTTTTTTAATTTCTTTACAATTTTCTTTGTTGTCATTCGTAAAGAATGGATATGTTCCAATACATGAAACAATGTGATAGCGTCATACTTATTTCCATCCTTCAATTCTTCAATAGTAGAATGTACATCGGTTTCAAATGATTTGGCTATAGTTTGTGCTCCATCATTCGGTTCTATACCAGTTGTGGACCAACCATTATTTTTTGCTGTTTTTAAGAAATATCCAGTTCCACATCCAATATCTAAAAGTTTTCCTTTGTATGGATGAAAAGTGTTAATCCATTTGATTTTATTCTTTAATGTTATATTTCTGACTATTTTGTAAAGTCTATTGGTAATATTGTTTGATTTGTCTTGATGGGAAATATATTCTTCAAATTCATAGTACTTACCAATAGAATGTAGATCTGGTCTTGGATTGGTAAAAAGAAATGTACAATGGCTACATTTGCACAAGATAAATTTTTCTTTGCTTATAGAGTAATCAATTACCTCTAAATGATTAAGAAAAAGCCCACTCTTGCAAAGTGGGCATTTGGTTAATCTTTTTTTCATATTATCTTCCTAAGTAAACTGTCAAGATTGATAAATCTGCAGGTGATACACCACTTATTCTTGAAGCCTGTCCCAATGTTTCCGGTTTTACTTTATTTAGCTTTTGTTTGCCTTCTGCTGATAGTGCGGTGATTGATAGGTAGTCAAATGATAGTGGGATTTTATAGTTTTCCATATTCGCCAATTTCTCTACCATTTGGGATTCTTTTTCTATATAGCTTTCGTATTTGATCTGTATTTCTGCTTGTTCCAATACATCTTTTTTATACTTAGACAAATACTGTTTCAATTCTGGATCAAGTTGTTCGATATCCTTGAGTCCCAATTGTGGTCTTTTTAAAAGCTTATCTATCGTTACTTTTTCTTTGATAGTTGCAGTATCTAGATTTTCTAGTCCATCATTGATTATATCTGGAGAGAGCTTTTTTTGCTTTAGGTCATTTATCAGTTTTTGGGTATCTGATTTTTTATCCATCATTTTTTCAAGTCTAACATCATCAGCAAGGCCTATTTGATGACCTAGTTGCGTCAATCTCAAATCTGCATTATCCTGCCTAAGAAGCAATCTGAATTCTGCACGTGATGTGAACATTCTATAGGGTTCTTCTGTACCTTTATTAATCAGATCATCTATTAATACACCAATATAAGCGTCTGATCTTTTGAGTAGGAAAGGGTCTTTTTCATCTACTTTTAGAGATGCATTGATCCCTGCGATTAATCCCTGTGATGCGGCTTCTTCATATCCTGTAGTACCATTTATTTGTCCTGCAAAATAAAGATTTTCCAATAACTGCGTTTCCAGTGTTAATTTCAGTTGAGTTGGTGGAAAGAAATCATATTCTATAGCATATCCTGGCCGGAACATTTTTGCATTTTCAAATCCAGGTATTTTTCTCATTGCATCATATTGTACGTCCTCCGGTAGAGAAGTTGAGAATCCATTGATATACATTTCTACTGTATTCCAACCTTCTGGTTCTACAAATATTTGATGTCTTTCTCTTTCTGCAAACCTATTTATTTTGTCTTCTATAGAAGGGCAATACCTTGGTCCTAATCCTTGGATTCTTCCATTGAACATTGGAGATCTATTGAATCCAGTTTCAAGTGTATTGTGGACTTCCTTATTGGTATATGTTATCCAACATGTATGTTGTTTGGAAAGGGGTTTTGTTTCGTCAGAATAAGAAAATTTTTCAGGATTTTCGTCTCCAAATTGTACTTCCATTTTGGTATAATCCAAAGATCTTCCATCTACTCTCGGTGGTGTTCCAGTTTTCATTCTTCCAGCTTCGAATCCTAACTGAACCAGCTGTTCTGTAATTCCTTTTGCAGCACCCTCCCCTGTTCTCCCTCCACCAAATTGTTTTTCTCCTATATGGATCAATCCATTTAGAAAAGTTCCGTTTGTTAATACGACTGATTTTCCAGGTATTTCTAACCCTATGCTTGTTCTTACCCCTATTACTCTTTTATCTTTGACAACTAACCCTGTGATCATTTCTTGCCAGAAATCAACATTTGGTGTTTGTTCCAACGCTAATCTCCATTCTTCAGCAAATCTCATTCTGTCATTTTGCGTTCTTGGAGACCACATGGCAGGACCTTTTGATCTATTTAACATTCTAAATTGGATCATAGATTTGTCTGAAATTATTCCTGACATTCCTCCAAGCGCATCTATTTCACGAACGATCTGTCCTTTTGCTACCCCACCCATGGCTGGATTACAGGACATTTGGGCAATAGTATTCATGTTCATTGTACAAAGAAGTACCTTCGAACCCATTTTTGCAGCAGCATGTGCTGCTTCGCAACCTGCGTGTCCCGCCCCTACTACTATTACATCATATTGTGGAAACATATTGATATTATTATTAATGTTTCACGTGGAACACTTCTATTGATAGTAGAATATATCTGTAAAATCAATAGTGTTCCACGTGGAACGTTTATGTTTTTTTGAAGAGGGAAATTGATTTGTTTTCCATTTCTCTCATTAATTTAATTTCTTTTTCTGTCTTGTCTTTATATCCTAACAGGTGAAGAATGCCATGACTCATTACTCTTAGTAATTCTTTGTCGAACTCAGTATTTTCTTTGAGTGCATTATCTTTGACTCTTTCTATACTTATAAAAATGTCTCCTTCTATAATTCTTTCTTCTTCAGAATTATCAAATGTTATTATATCTGTATATGTGTTGTGATTTAGATATTCTAAATTTATGTTATACAAATACTCATCTGAACAAAAGATGTAAGTGAGTTCTCCTACTTTGAACCCATCTAGACGTGCAATTTCCTTGAGCCAATTTTTGTGGAGAATTTTGTTTTTTAGATCAAATCCTGAATCTTCGTCGAAAAACTGTATTGCCATTTTTTTAGTACATATAAAATTTCAATGTAGTAGTTCTACCTTCATCATCAAAACTTACATCATCAGATAAATGCTTCATGATGAAAATTCCACGTCCCCCTGCTTTCTCCAAGTTTTCCGGTGAAGTTGGATCCTTCAATTCTTCATAATTGAATCCTTCACCTTGATCCTTCACAATAAACTTTATTTCCTCTTCATCAAAATGCAATTCCAAATCTACTTTTTTACTAGCATCTCCCTTATTGCCATGTAAGATGGCATTACTCACACATTCTGTCACAGAAATCATTATATTTCCATAGATATCATCATCAATATGGAATTTTTCTCTCGCATTATCGATGAAGCTTTCTATTATTTTAATGTTCTCTATCAGAGAAGGGATTGAAATTTTTATAGATTTCATGAATCTTTTGTTGATGATATTATAATTAATTTAATTTTATCGTACTATAACTCTATCATTATTGGACAATGATCTGAATGGTAAGCTTCCGGAAGTATGACAGATCTCTTTATTTTACTAGCTATCTCTGGTGCAGCCATGTGATAATCGATTCTCCATCCCAAATTCTTACCTCTGGCACCAGCTCTATAGCTCCACCATGTATAATTATGGGGTTCTTGATTATGTTGCCTAAATGTATCAATGAATCCATTTTCAGTAAATTTATCCATCCATGCCCTTTCTTCTGGTAAAAAACCTGAAGAATTTTTATTCGATATTGGATTGTGAATATCAATTGCCTTATGACAAATGTTATAATCTCCACTCAAGATCAAATTAGGGATTTTTTTTATCAAATCTTGTGAATATCCATAAACGTCATCCAAAAATTGATATTTGAATACCTGCCTAATATCACCTGTCGTTCCTGATGGGAAATAAGCTGAAATAAAAGAGAAATCATCAAAATCTGCTCTGATCATTCTTCCCTCATCATCATAGGTTTGTATTCCCATTCCATATTCTATGTGGTTTGGTTTTACTTTTGACAGTATTGCTGTACCACTGTATCCTTTTTTCACTGCTGGGTTCCAAAAGATATGGTAGCCCAAATCTTCAAATATGCTTTTTTCGATTTGGTTTTCCATTGCTTTTACCTCTTGGATCCCTATGACATCCGGATCTGTCGCTTTCAACCAGTCTGCAAAACCTTTATTCAAAGCAGCCCGGATTCCATTGACATTATAGGATACGATTTTCATGCTATTTAGATTTTTATTTAATTTCTATTTCAAATTCTTGTTCAAAGTATTCAATTACGTGGAGTTTGAGTAGCTTTTCTTGTTCTAATATATCAAAATGGGGAAGCTTTTTTATTAGTTTCCAATGTGGCCAGCCATCTTGGTCTATATAATCCAATTCATAGAAACCAGCTAAGCTTAGGACTTTACAAACAGCGATATGCATCAGGTCCTGCTTTTGCTCTTTTGTAAATGTCCTATTTCCTTGGCCAAGCTCTTGGACACCTATCAAGAAAAGAACCCCATTTAGATCTGAAGGTTTTTTTCCTACCAATTCTTGAATTCCTGATAGCAATTTACTCCATCGTTTTTCAAGATCTAAATCTTTTTTAAACATCTTTATTTTTCTCTTCTTCCAATAATTCCCAGTATTCTGCTGCTCTTCTCAAATGTGGGATGACGATAGATCCTCCTATAAGTGTAGCGATAGAAAATACTTCATATACTTCCTCCTTGCTCAAGCCTGCTTCGTATGATTTACCAAGGTGGTATTTGATACAATCATCACAACGCAATACCATGGAACAAGCCAAACCTATCATTTCTTTGGTTTTGACATCTATTGCCCCTTCAGCATAAGCATTTGTATCAAGGTTAAAGAAACGCTTGATAACTTTATTGTCTGCCGACATGATTTTTTCATTCATTCGGCCTCTGTATTCGTTGAATTCTTCTATTAAATTCATTAACTTATCGGTAAGTATTTAAATAACTAGCAAATATAACAGGTATTTTGCTGTCATTCTGTTCTAACAAGCCTTTTTGGATATGCGTTTCACTTTTTTTGAAGATTTTTTGGCGTTGGTTTTTCCCAAAACCTGCTGTGTATGTAAGAGAAGTCTTTTTGACTTCGAAAATCAGCTTTGTAAAATTTGTATTGGAAGCCTTCCCGTGACAAATTACCATCTGAATCCTCAGAATAATGACCTTGTGATTAAGGTAATGGGTCTCACAAAGCCAAACCTTGTAATGTCTTATCTTAGATTTACAAAACGTGGTATAAGTCAAAAATTGTTGCACAATTTGAAATATAAGAACAAACCTGAAATAGGCATGGAATTGGGCGCTTTGTATGGGTATTTGTTAAAAAATCATGGGTTTGAGTCCAATTGGGATATGGTAGTACCTGTTCCTCTCCATCCGGAGAAGCAAAGGAGGAGAGGCTACAATCAAAGTGAACAGTTTGCTATCGGCATTGCTTCAGTTCTTGGTATTCCTATGAATTTGGGGCTTGTAAGAACCCAATTTACTGAGACCCAAACCAACAAATCCAGAATTGAGAGGATCAACAATGTTTCGGAAGTTTTTTCAATCAACAAAAATGTAATAGTAGAAAACAGGAAGATCTTATTGGTAGATGATGTGATGACTACTGGTGCTACCCTGACTTCCTGCGCAAATGTACTCTTGGAAGCAAATGCAAAATTGGTGGATTTGGCGGTCATCGCTGCAGGTAGGTTTTAGTGGCCAGTCTTCGATAAATCACTCGATATCTTCTTTTATGCTATATTTTGATATAAGATTTTCTAGTTATTCATTAGGCTTTTGTTTGAGACCAAAAGAACTTTCAAAAAATGTCTTTTCGTTAATTAGCTATCATCTTTCTTTTTATTTAGTAAATTTCCAATCATAATGAAAAATGTTTAGAATAGTAACATTAAATTTATCCTTAAAACGATCGATTTTTAATTAAAAATTCAGGTTTTAAGTCAGATAATATTGTCATTTTCCAAAGAATCGTAACTTGTTGATATGATTACAAGAATTGAAATAGAAGGTTATAAAAGTATCAGGTCTCTAGCAATCGACCTGCAGCCTATAAATATTTTATTGGGTGGGAATGGAGTAGGGAAAAGTAATTTTATTTCTATTTTTTCTTTGATTCGAAACATATATAATCAAAACTTCCAGAATTACGTTCAGAAAAAAGGTGGGCCTGATAGCTTGTTGCATTTTGGAAGAAAGGAAACAGATCAAATTTTATTAAAGATTTATTTTAAAAGTACAGGGGGCAGTGAAAATAACTTTGCAGTAAATCTGGAGCTCGCTCGGAATTTGTTGTTTATTCAATCTGTAGAAACAGGATTTAAATCTTATAACAGTTGGTATCCTAAAGTGTACGAGAAAAATGTTCTTGAATCAAGATTTTCTGAAATCAATAGAGGTCAGGCTTTTTGGGTTAATGATCGATTGAGAGAATTTGATGTATACCATTTTCATGATACTAGTGATACTTCACCAATTAAATCTTTGGCTGATTTGAACGATAATCACTATTTAAAACCTGATGGTTCAAATTTGGCTTCCATTTTATATTTTCTTAAGAAAAAGGAGCCAAAGCATTTCAAAAGAATAGAACTTACGATAAAATCCATAGCTCCTTTTTTTGACCGTTTTGATTTGGAACCTAACCAACTAAATGAAAACAAAATTGAATTAGAATGGAAGGAAAAAGGATATCCTGATAATTACTTCAACGCTTATCATCTTTCTGATGGTACCTTAAGATTTATTTGTCTCGCAACTTTGCTTATGCAACCCAAGCCACCTCAAACTATTATTATTGATGAACCTGAGTTAGGGTTACATCCAGTTGCAATAAATAAACTAGCTGCAATGGTTCGAAAAGCTTCAGAAAATGTTCAAGTAATACTATCTACTCAATCTACCAACCTAATTGATAATTTTGACCCTAATGATATCATTGTAACAGATCGAGAAAGTAATGGATCAATCTTCAAAAGACTGAAGAGCGAAGAACTTTCAATATGGCTTGAAGAATATACTCTTGGAGATTTATGGGGTCAAAATAAGTTAGGCGCTCAACCTTATAATGTCTGATGAAGAGATTGGTTTTTATTGTTGAAGGAGATACAGAGATTATATTGGTTCAAAACCTGATTGTTCCCTACTTATTTAGTCTAGGGTTTACCAATTCTATACACGCTCAAACAATCATTACTAATAGAAAACAGCATAAAAAAGGAGGAGTTACAGACTATCCGAAATTTAAAAATGAGGTAACTAGGACTCTGGCTCAGGGAAATGTAATAATTACAAGTGTAATTGATTTTTTTCGGTTGCCTACAGACTTCCCTGGATATACTTATGATTCGACAAGAATAGATCAAATTGAGAATGCAATATGGGTAGGTAAAATCGTTAAAAAATTATCAGAATGAAATTCACCAAATGCTTGATGTGAGTTCCTTCCCAAGGACTCTTTTTTGAGTGCTTTTTTTGGGTCCTAATTGGAAATTATAGTATTGTAAATCAAAACAATAACCTATTTTGAACTCATCTATAGGTTAATTTTTAAGAGTAAAATGGTAATCTATCCATAATTTTTCTAACTTATTGTCAGCTAACAACCAATAAAATTTACTACCTATGCCAAGAGCCAAATCCGAAAAAGACCGCAAAATTTTTGTGCTTGATACATCTGTAATTCTGTATGCACACAATAGTATCATGAATTTTGCTGAGCATGATGTAGTCATCCCGATTACAGTTTTGGAAGAGCTCGATCAGTTCAAAAAAGGAAATGATACAAAAAATTTCGAGGCGCGTGAATTTATACGTCTTCTGGATAATCTTTCAAAAGACAACATGATCCATAATTGGACTCCCCTCAATGGGAAGACTAGGGGGTTTTTCAGGGTTTTGATGAATCCGGAAAATAACATGAATGCCAATGAAATCTTCGGAGAGGAAAAGAATGACCATAAAATTCTCAATGCTGCACTTTATCTTAAACAGACAGAGGTTGGAAGAAAGGTGATTTTGGTAAGTAAGGATATCAATTTGCGCCTCAAAGCAAAGTCCTTGGATATTTATGCTGAAGATTATGAAACTGGCAAGATCAAAAATATCAATGAGCTTGAAAATACCGGGAAATCTGTAATCGAAAATGTGGACTTGGATATTATCAACCAATTATATGAATCACATCATGTAGATGGAAAGTTGATTTTTGGTAGAAAAAAAGTGAAATCAAACGGATATTTTATATTAAAGAATGAAAAAAATTCCGTGTTGACATATTTTAATGCAGATGACAATACCATGGAGCGTGTTGATAAACAACTGGCTTACAATGTAAAACCAAAGAATGCTGAACAGACTTTTGCTCTTCATGCTATCCTCAATCCGAGAGTGAAATTGGTATCAATCCAAGGTGTAGCTGGAACTGGAAAGACACTTCTTGCATTGGCGGGAGCTTTGGAGCAAAGAAGGGATTTCAAACAAGTGTTTTTGGCAAGGCCGATTGTACCCCTCAGCAATAAAGATATTGGTTTTCTTCCTGGAGATATCAAATCAAAATTGAATCCTTACATGGAACCTCTTTGGGACAATTTGAAATTTATCCAAAATCAATATAAAGAGTCCGACAAAGAGTACCAAAAGATCGTAGAATTGGTAAATCAGGAAAAATTGGTAATTCAACCATTGGCTTATATTCGTGGAAGGTCATTGTCCAATATTTTTTTTATTGTGGATGAAGCACAAAACCTGACACCTCATGAAGTCAAGACGATTATAAGTAGAGCTGGGGAAAACACAAAAATCATTTTTACAGGTGATGTTTTCCAGATAGATACTCCTTATCTGGATTCTCAGAGTAATGGGCTCTCTTACCTCATTGACAGAGTCAAAGACCACCCATTGTATGCACATATTAAACTGGAAAAAGGTGAACGTTCGGAGTTGGCAAATTTGGCAAACGAGCTCTTATAGATAAATGAAATATAAGAGAAAGAAACAAAACCTTCATCTGCTTCTTTGTCTGAGTGTTATCAAACAGTTGAGTGTTTTAGGACACTTAGCTGTTTTTTTTCGTAAAATGCTGCTGGTGTAAACTGCTTAATTTAGTGTACTAAAATGGAAATTTTTTGTTCATTTTTGAACATTTATTAGATTATAGAAATAATATAAATAATTAATAATCAAATAAATATGAATTTGGGAGCGGTTTTTGGCATGTGAGTATTACCGAAGATGATTCGGATATTTATTCATAGATACTCAATAATTCATAGATATGGAAAGCACCGTTTTAACCCAAAAAAATATATGTGCCTTATGTGGCTTTATTATGGCACTGGTAATAATATTAACTGCATTAATAGCTTAGAATAATTTCAAGCAATCATTTAGAATACTCAAAAATACTTAAGCTATAAAAATTTAGGAAAATATCTGACTAATTTTGTAATTGATCATTAAGTTGTACAACAAATTTTAAGGTCTGACGTAATATTAGTTGATCAATTCGCAGAGTAAGCTTCGATTTTTTACAAAATGATTCAAAATATAAACGATATATAAATTGATGTAAAAAGTGTGATAAACAACATGTACATCCCAAAACATAATATGCTATCAAAAATGATAGCCAAGACTTTTTGGTTTAACGATGAAAAAAAGGTGAGCTTTGCTCACCTTCTTTTTTAACTTTCCGTGATGGTATTCAATTTAGCCAAAAAGCTATTGTAGTATTGTCTACCTACTTGAACTACTGCCCCAGATTCAAGTGTGATTTCTTTTGTATTGAAATTTTCTATCTGACCAAGTTGAACAATAAAAGATTTTTGAACCCTTAGAAAAAGGTTTGAAGGAAGTTTTTCTTCCATATCTTTCATTGATTTTCTGATTGTATAGTTTCTGTGTCTGGTGAAAATCGTGACCATATTGCCATTGGCTTCCACGTAAAAAATGTTGACATAAGGGACTTTTTCGTAGGCATTATCTGCTTTGATAAAAACAGCATCTGTTACTAAATAAGGGCTTTCATCTTTAGATTTTACAGTGGTAGTATCCGAAACTGGGTTGACTCTTTTATTGTAAAGGACTATTTCTACAATAGCATGAATGTCATTGGTATTGAAAGGCTTTACAATAAATCCAGCTGGGTTTATTCTTTTAGCTCTTTCAATTATCGTTGGATCACTGTAAGAAGTAACGAAAACTAAAGGTACATCAACCATTTGCTTGAGAATCTCGCCCAGTTCAATACCGTCTTTGTCACCTTTCAGCTTGATATCCATGAATATCATATCAGGTCTGTACTTCTTAACAATTTTTATTGCCTGATTTGCAGAATTAGCAATATCTATATTGACATAACCTAAAAGTTCTAAAATTTCTTCAATATTTTCAGCAATATTTATATCGTCCTCGACGACTAATATTCTTTCTTCTTTCATGTTTAGTATTATGTGGGGATTTTGACAAATATATATTTACCAAATAGGATTTCTTGTATGTAAAATTAATATTGACTCTATTTACGAAATAAACTTTGCAAATTCAATCAAATGATGGCTTTTGTTATGTGAATTTTAAGTTACAGACTCATCATGTCTTTGAACCTTGCAGCTTGTCTTCTACTTACTTCTATTCTGTCTCCACCTTTGAGTGTCACTACCAATCCACCATTGAACCAGGGTTCTATAGCTTCTACCCAGCTCAAATTTATAATATGCTTTCTGCTTGCCCTGAAGAATGATTTTTCGTCCAGCCTTTCATCGAGTGCATTGAGTGATTTGTGAATCATTGGTTTGTTATTTTCAAAATATACTTTGATATAATTTCCATCTGATTCGAATAGCCTGACATTTACCAATTTTACAAACCAACATCTATCTCCATCTTTTACAAATACTTGGTCATCGAGGGTCAGTTTTTTTGAGTCATTGAAGCCTTCATTTTCACTATTCTTGGGAGATTGATCTTTAAGTTTTCTTTGTAGTCTTTCGATGGCTTCACCTAATCTCTTTGGTTCGATTGGTTTTAGCAAATAATCCAGTGCATTAACCTGAAAAGCTTTCAGAGCATACTCATCATAAGCTGTTGTGAAAATGACATGTGGGACATTATCAAGTTCTTCCAAAAGCTCAAAACCTGTTTTTTCGGGCATTTGTATATCCAAAAACACAACATCAGGAAGGAGAGCGTCTATTTTTTCTTTGGCATCATCTACATTGGTTGCTTCACCAACCACCTCTACATGATCATATTGTGATAATAAATTGATCAGCTCTTTTCTTGCTAATCTTTCATCGTCGATTACTAATGCTCTCATTTCTTTGAAATTTTAACCTAATGTAAGGCTTTGTTTTGGAATTTTTATTTCAGTTATGACAAAATCGTTACCAGAATTGAATATTTTGAAGGATGCGCGTTCTCCATAGATCAATTTTAGCCTTTGAATTGTATTGGTTATCCCATGTCCCTCTCCTGGCTTTTTCTTCGCAAAAGATTGGGATTTCAGCTGGCCACTGTTTTTTACTTGAATATATAGGTCATCAGTCAATCCTTCATAGCACTTTATGCTGATTTCTCCACCTTTTACTCGATTTGAAATACCATGTTTTATAGCATTTTCGACTATGGTTTGCATCATCATTGGCGGAATTCTATAATCGTAGGCTTCTGGCTCAATTTCGTATTTGACATTCAGTCTTTCTTCAAACCTAATCGTTTCTAAATTCAAATAATCTTTGACTGTATTGAATTCATTTTCGAAGTCGATAACCCGTTTTTTGTCCATCATCAATGAAAACCTCAAGATGTTGGATAGTTGGGTTATTGATGTTTTGGCTTTGGCTGGATCTTCATCTACCAAAGCACGAACACTATTTAGGGCATTGAAAATGAAATGGGGATTAAGCTGACTTTTGAGGTGGTTCAGCTGTATCTCATTGATTTTTGCTTGGTACTTCAAACTTTGGTTGTAATTATCCAAAAAATGAAACAAGTAATAAAGCATTACCCAAAGAGCATAAAAAAGAAAACTAACGAAAATAGTTACTGCCAGGATTATTGGCCGGATATCTACAGCCGGATTGAATGTATCAAAAATCAAACTGATAATTAGCTGTGCAGTTGTATTGGATAGAGCTAATACCAAAAGGCCCAGAAAAGTATTCCAAATCAGTAGGTTAAAATTTCTGCTGAACCAATTATGCTTTTTGATGATATATCTAAGCCCATGGGTAGAAAACAGATAAAAACCTGCTAAAGAAAGATAGGCTCCTATCTGAACTGATGACACCCCTCGCTCCAAGGATACAAACAAAAGGTTGATTAAGGCAAAGCCCAACCACCCAAATACCTGAAGGATCCAATATAGTTTTGTCTTATTCATGTCTCACTCCAAAGATAACCATGATGCTGAAAGGACTATTGGCAATTATACTAATGGACAGATAACTTTTTTGACTGTTATATCTTCCTCTTAGCTAAGTTCTTCTTTAAGGAACTTTGCTGTATAGCTGCTTTTGTGTTTGGCTACTTGTTCTGGTGTTCCTTGGGCTACTATTTCTCCTCCTTTTTGTCCTCCTTCTGGTCCAAGATCCACAATGTAATCTGCTACTTTGATGATATCCATGTTATGTTCAATCACCAAAACTGAGTTTCCTTTTTCTACAAGTTTGTTCAGAACTTTCAGAAGATGCTCTATATCTTGGAAATGTAGCCCTGTGGTAGGTTCATCCAAGATGTAGAAAGTTTTGCCAGTGTCTTTTTTGGAAAGTTCAGTTGCCAATTTTACCCGCTGTGCTTCTCCTCCTGATAAAGTAGTGGCATGCTGTCCAAGAGTGATATATCCGAGCCCTACTTCATTTAGGGTTTTTATTTTGCGAAGTATTTTTGGCTGAAACTCAAAGAAATCCACTGCTTGCTCCACAGTCATATCCAAGACATCGGATATTGATTTGCCTTTGAATCGCACTTCAAGTGTCTCTCGATTATATCTTTTTCCTTTGCATGTTTCGCAAGGTATGTGCACATCTGGTAAAAAGTCCATCTCTATAAGCTTCATCCCTGCTCCCTCACAGTCTTCACATCTTCCTCCTTTCACATTGAAGCTGAATCTTCCAGGCTTATATCCTCTGATTTTTGCCTCGGGCAATTCAGTAAACAAAGCTCGAATATCAGTGAAAACGCCCGTATATGTAGCTGGATTGGATCTAGGTGTTCTTCCGATTGGAGACTGGTCTACTTCGATCACTTTATCCAACAAATCCAAACCAACAATTTCTTTGTGCTCTAATGGCTCTTTTTTGGAATTGTAGAAATGTCTGTTGAGTAATGGAAACAATGTCTCGTGTATCAATGAACTTTTGCCGGATCCTGACACTCCAGTCACGCAAATCATACTTCCTAAAGGAAGCTTTAGGTCTATATTTTTTAGATTGTTTCCTTTTGCTCCCTTGAGCACCAAAAATTCACCGTTTCCTTTTCTTCTTTTTTCGGGAATTTCTATTTTCAGACTACCAGAAAGGTATTTGGCAGTGATACTATTTTGCTTCAGAAATTCTTTTGGAGAACCTGAAGCTACCACTTGTCCACCATGTCTGCCAGCACCTGGGCCGATATCCACAACAAAATCCGCATCAAGCATCATGTCTTTGTCATGCTCGACTACAATGACAGAGTTGCCAAGATCTCTTAGTTCTTGAAGTGCCTTGATCAGTTTTACATTGTCTCTTTGATGGAGTCCTATACTTGGCTCATCTAAAATATACAATACACCTACCAATTGAGTGCCTATCTGTGTAGCCAGACGAATTCTTTGGGCTTCACCTCCAGAGAGCGTCCGAAGAGGTCTATTGAGAGAAAGGTAATCTAATCCTATATCCAAAAGAAAACCAATTCGTTTTCTTATTTCTTTGAGTACCTCTTTGCCAATCAGGTTTTGTCGGTCTGTCATTCTGGATTCTACATCTTCAAACCAATTGCCTAGCGATGTGATGTCCATCATAGCCAATTCACCGATGTGCTTTTCGGCAATCTTAAAATGAAGGGCTTCTTTTTTCAGTCTGTAGCCTTCACAATCTGGACAAATCTTCGTGGTCGTAAACTCACTTACCCATTGCTGGATTTTATCTGAACTTCCTTCTTGTTGCTTGGTCAGGAAATTTACGATTCCTTCAAATGTCGTCGTCCATGTAGTTCCTGGATATTTTACAGAACTTACCTCGACTTCCATCTTGTCTCCGTGTAGAAGAATGTCTATAACCTCTTCCGGGAGTTTTCCAATTGGTGTTGTGATAGAGCATTTATATTGCTTAAGGATTGCTTCTATTTTCTTAAAAATCCAAATATCCCTAAATTCACCCAACGGCGCTATTCCTCCTCTGCTTATACTTAGTTTGGGATCAGGAATAATGTTTTCTTTGGTGATTTCCTCTATTATTCCCAAGCCGTTGCAGGAAGGGCATGCGCCATAAGGACTATTGAAGGAAAAAGTATTCGGAGCTGGTTCATCGTAAGAAAGTCCAGTCGTCGGATCCATAAGATATTTGGAAAAATGATGGATATTGCCATCTTCTTCCCTAAGCATTATGATCCCTTTTCCGTGTTGTAATGCTGTCTTTAGCGATTGGCTGATTCGGAATCTATCTTCTTCTTCGGCTATGATCCTATCTACGACGATTTCGATATCATGGATTTTGTATCTGTCCACCTGCATTTTGGGCACAACTTCCATGACCACCCCATCGATTCTTACCTTTGAAAAACCCATTTTTCGGATTTGCTCAAAAAGCTCTCTGTAGTGTCCTTTTCGACCTTTCACCACTGGTGCCAAAATATACAATTTCTTGCCAGAGAAACTCTCAAAAAGCTGTTCAACGATTTGATCTTCTGTCTGGCGGATCATTTTTTTTCCTGACAAATAGGAATAAGCCTCTCCTGCTCTTGCAAAAAGTAATCGCATAAAGTCATAGATCTCAGTGACTGTTCCCACAGTTGATCTAGGGTTTTTTGAAGTCGTTTTTTGTTCTATGGAAATTACTGGGGACAAGCCGTTGATTTTATCAACATCTGGTCTTTCCATTCCACCCAAAAATGACCTTGCGTATGCGGAGAAACTTTCCATATAGCGTCTTTGGCCTTCTGCATAGATGGTATCAAATGCCAAGGAACTTTTTCCACTCCCACTTAGTCCAGTTATGACAACTAGGCTGTTTCGGGGAATATCAATATCTATGTTTTTAAGATTGTGCTCTCTGGCACCGTAGATCTCAATGTATTCTTTTTTGTCAGTGTTGGGGTCTGTCATGTAGGGCTAAACCTTTATAATTCAAGCTTGCAAAAATAGGGATTTTAATTGGGGCTTCCCAAAGTGATTACAGATTCATAAACCCAAATTGAGGCCAGATAGTTTTGATTTTTCTGGATAGTTTAATGCTAATTCGAACTTCTATTCTTCATTTGCTTTTTTCTTCAATTCTTCTAAATCATCTCCTGTCACAGTTGATTTTAATCCCGATAACAATAGTTGCCACCAATAATTGAATTCCGATTTGTGCTTTAGCCTTTGGGCATAGACAACCCCTTTTTGTAAGTCTCCGTTTTTTCTCGGATTTTGCGATTTTATGATCACTTTATTGGCCAAAAAAGCGCCAATTCTGCGGAATAAATTTTTGTCTTTTTCGAAGTCTTTATTCAGGATCTCTATTTCTAAATTATCATATCTTACGATTACTTCTCCACTACCGTCGAAATCAAATGCGTGAATATTGAAGTCCAACCTATTGATCATTCCTGATTTCAAACTGATTTTGGCTTCAGGTTCCACCATGTCATTGATTTCCGTTAAGTCAAATTTTCCCAAATTCCCTTTAAGTTGAAAAGCACCTCTTGTATCTGCTAAATCATACATGACATTGAGGTTTATTTTGCCTTTGCCCATAAGCAACGCTTCTGCTTTTATATTCAACTCGTTTTTATCTTCGTTCACCTTATCCATGTTGCTAATAGCCCCGATTTCTGCATTGAGTTCGGAAAAGAATAATGATCCATAATTTGGAGCACCATTATCTGGCTGTTCTTCTATGAGAATATGGCCATTTTTTATGATTGTGTTTTTGATATTGAGGGGAAAATTCAAAATTCCAAAGGCTTCATGAGCCATCGGGGGTCTTTTTTCATAATCATCAGGAATAAGCTTGTTCGTGAAGGATTCCAGTCTGATGTCCTTTACCAAAAGGGAGTCGATTTCTACGATTCCTTTTCTAAAGTAATCTTGGAAGTTCATCCCATTTATTTCCAATGCGCCATTTTTCAGCTGAATCCAACCTTTTCGTTTCTTGAATGATTCGGTGTAGGCATATTTTCCAAGTTTATTCAAAATAGAAAAGTCTTCAATTTTCATGTTTTTGTCTTCGGTGTCAAAGGCTAAATTTTTGACTTCAGCTTTTTGTCGAAATTCGTCAAAGTGGATTTCAACATGTTCTATTTCTCCATGGATAAATGCTACAGAAAATAGTGCGTCTTCACTTTGAATATCTTCTTTTGTCAAGACAAACCCTCTAGCATCTACAGAGAGATTTTTCAGACTCATTCTTGTTGAATCCGTATTACTATCTTTATTTTCGAGATTTAGATTTTGAAGAGATACACTGCCTACTCCTATTTTGTCATAATCCTTGGTATCATTTTTCTTTTTGCTTTGATTTTCTTCTTTGTCAATATTCAATGAATCTATAGGCGGTGTGACGCTCATTATCGTGAGGTTTTCCAATCTTGCGGAATCTACCTGAATAGAATTGTCCAATAAGAAGCTTTTCCATTTGAAGCCTGTAATTTTTGCTTGCTCCAAATGCAGATTGACCTTGACTTGGCCTGCAAGGATATTTTCTGTTGGTTGGATTCTGATATCTTCTATCGAGAGAAAAGTGCCAAAATAATTGTAATCAAGTTTGATATTCCCAAAAGTAACGTCGTGGTTCCCAAAGCCACTGGTTCGCGTTATCATATTACTGACTATTTTATCAGCGTTGTTGTTGAGATAGATATTGACAAAAAAAGGTATTCCTCTCAAAACTAAAACTAAGACCAAAACCAGTCCTAATAAGGCAATAATGATCTTTTTCATGAAAATGAAGGAAAATGTGGATAATTGGATGTTAAGATATCAAAATTCGTGTAAAGTGCAATGCCTTACACCCATTATTCTAAGGACGGTAGATTGATTGTATATGCTTTGCCTTTGGGAATCTTAAGCTTATTTGTTCTTAGCCAAGGGTTATGGATTTTTAAGGTTTTGTAAGAGCTGTTGTGTTTTATAGCCCAAGTAGCCAAGTCATTCACATCTTGCTTCACAATCAATTCCCTAAATGTGGGTAAAGTATAATAGTCTTCATCTTTGAGTTTGAAGCCGTATTTATCTGGGTTTTCGAAGATCTCCTTAAAAGCCAATAGTCGAAAGATATAACGACTTGTCTCATCATTGAGCAAGAGTTCATAATAATTGACCTGCTTTTGCTCGGATTTTCTTTTGGAAAGTCCACTGATTCCCATATTGTAACTTGCCGCTACGGAAGTCCAACTGCCGAACTTGGCATATGCTGATTTTAGATACTTGCATGCAGCAACTGTGGATTTTTCCAAGTGATACCGCTCGTCCACATCATTGCTTACCTCTAGGTTGTACTCTTTGGCTGTGGCGGGCATAAACTGCCAAAAGCCCCTCGCACCTGCTGGAGAGACCACATTAAGCAATCCTGATTCTGCCATTGCCAAGTATTTGAAATCATCTGGGATGTTTTGCTCTTTGAGGATTTTTTCTATAATTGGAATGTATTTTCCTGATCGCTTCATCAGCAAAATCATGTTTGATTGCCAATATGCATTGACATAAATCTCTCTTTCAAACCGTTCCTTTACATCTTCTATTTCAAGGGGAACTTCCTCGCCAGCAAAGCTAATTGCTTTTGGTGTCTCAAATAGCTTTGCCCTAGTATCTGGAATTTTTATGTTTATCTCTTCCCCGTCTGGTTGGTTGATTGTGATTTCCTCAAAGGGCAAATCAGTTTGGTTTTTCTCTTGTGAATAAAGAAAAACCAAACCAAAAAGGATTGTGATTAAAGCGTATATTATTATTAGATGGTATTTTTTCAACTTTAGAAGTTTGGTGACAATAAATATTTACTGTAAAAATCATCGATGACTTTTACTGCTTCTGACGGATCGTCTACCACAGAGAAAAGGTCTAAGTCTTCGACATTGATATACCTATTTTCTAGCATGGTGTTTTTGAGCCAATCTACCAATCCTGACCAATATGATCTGCCTACCAATACAATGGGAAACTTTCCGATCTTATTAGTCTGAATCAAAGTAAGGGCTTCAAACAGCTCGTCTAGGGTTCCAAACCCTCCCGGAAGCACGATGAAACCTTGAGCATATTTGGTGAACATTACTTTTCTGACAAAGAAATAATTGAAAGAAATAAGTTTATCCTGATCAATATAAATGTTATTGAATTGCTCAAAGGGAAGTACAATATTCAAACCAACAGACTTTCCATTCTCAGAGTGTGCTCCTTTGTTTCCTGCTTCCATGATACCTGGACCACCGCCGGTGATCACTCCATATCCATGTCTGACAAGTTTGGCAGCGATCTCTTCTGCCATAAGGTAGTATTTGTGATCTCTAGGTGTTCGAGCAGATCCAAAAATCGATACACATGGACCTATTTTGGATAATTTTTCAAACCCTTCGACAAATTCAGACATTACCTTGAAAATCGCCCAAGAATCAGCACTCTTGATTTCATTCCAATCTCTTTCTTTGAATGCTCTTCTGATCCTCTCTTCTTGTTTCGGATCGATGTTTCCATTTTGTTCACTCATAACTTTATTGATTAATATTAAAAAACAATTTCTATTCCTTATAAGCTATCTAAGCTGACAAAGTTAGATTTTTCTTTTTGGATAGAAAATTACCGTTTATGATAATCGAAATAAGGAAAAATAAGTTTCAAAAAAATAGTTTTTGCTTTAGATCATAACTCGACTTAATTTCGCAGGCTTTTATTTTATAGAATATGAATTTACGGGAAAAGTCTTTGGAAGTCAGGAAAGTATTTACTGATTTGGATATTGAGATTAAGGCTTTTATGGATGGTAGCCAGCTCTCTTGCATCAGCGGATGCGGAGCATGCTGTGCCAATCCGGATGTGCATGCATCTGTTCTGGAATTTTTGCCCTTGGCTTTTGATCTTTACGAAAAGGGAAAGGCAGAGAAAGCGATGCAACTCCTAGATGATGTCGGAAATGACGCAAATTGTATCATATACAAATCCCAAAATGAAGATGTCAAAAAAGGCTACTGCTCAGATTATGCTAATAGAGGGATGATATGCCGGCTTTTTGGAAGTGCCGCAAGAAGGAATAAGGAAGGGAAAAAGGAATTGATAACCTGTAAGATTATCAAGGAACAAAAATCAGACCTTTACCAAAAAACAGCTTTGGAAATCAAAGATGGTGCTTCGGTACCGTCTAGTGGAGACGCTTATTCACAGCTTTACAATATCGATTTCCAAATGACACAAGAGCAGTTTCCAATCAACCAAGCAGTACGAAAGGCTTTGGAGTCTGTCATGAATTATATGTTTTATGTAGAAAATGATAATATTGAATCCAATGATAATTTTTGAAGCCAGGTTTTTGCTGTATATTGTAACTTATTAAATTAATTGTTGGCTTTTTAAAATAATTATTATGCTGAATGTTTCAGAAATAGTACAAACGATCAAGCAACTTATTGAAGTTAGAGTTGATATCGTAAAAAATGAGATAAAGGATCAATTTTCGGATATCTTTTCCCGAATATTTATTTTAGTTCTTATGGGACTATCTTCCCTCATGATTTTACTTTTTGCAAGTATTTCACTGGCATTTTATCTGGGAGAGATTTTGTATTCTCCATATCAGGGATTTTTGTATGTGAGTTTACTTTATTTATTGTTATTTGTGATCCTCTATCTCGTAAGAGAATCAAAGGGGATTTTGGATACTTTCAAACATGTGTTTAGGACTTTCATTTTCAGAATCAAAAAATAGATGGATACGAAAGAAGATTTGAAGAATAAGGCAATAGAACTTGAGCAAACACTTCAGGCTCAGTTGAATTTTCTCAAAACCGATTCTAAAGATTTTGTCAAAATTGGTGCTGGAGTATTGCTCGGTGGTCTTACGGCTTTCGGTATAGTGAAAGCTATAAAAGGTAAAAAAAACAGCAAGAATAAAAGAATCATGGAAGTCCTGGAAAAAGAAGGACTCCTTGATAAAGATACCATTGAGAGATTAAACACAAAAAAAAGTACTGGTTTTAAAGCACGCATGGTCGCAGTACTTTTACCTATGATCATAGCTTATGGAAGAGAAAAATTGATGGGTGGAAATCAAAAAAATGATGAACAAATAGGAGAACCAAGTGAAGGGAACAATTGAGTATAAATTAAAATCTCTTGCTCAGGAAGGAAAAAAAGCAGTCGCTTGGCTTATAGATCCAGACAAAACTGCAACAGATCTATCTTTTTTGGAACATGTAAAAGAGGTATCTCGTTTGGGTATTGACTTTATTTTTATTGGTGGTAGTTTGATCAATTCAAATGAAACTGAAAACATCATTAACATAATCAAAGAAATAGATACTAAAATTCCCCTTATTCTCTTTCCTGGCAGTGTATTACAATTTTCCGATTTAGCAGACGGAATCTTATTTCTCTCTCTTATTTCAGGCAGAAATCCAGACCTTCTGATAGGGCAGCATGTTGCTATAGCCCCATTGCTGGCAAAATCCAACCTTGAAGTATTACCTACAGGTTACATTCTTGTAGACGGCGGACTTTCTACGGCTGTGAATTATATCAGTCAAACCATCCCAATTCCAAATCACAAACCTGAAATAGCCGTTGCGACCGCTTTAGCAGGATCATTTTTGGGGCTACAGTATTTTTATATGGACGCGGGAAGTGGTGCAAAAATCCCCATTCCTCAAGAAATGATCAATAAAGTGAAAAAATCAATCAATGCACCTTTGATCGTAGGAGGAGGATTGAAGGAAGTGTCAAATGTAAAAGAGGCCTTCAAAGCAGGTGCGGATGTGGTAGTCATAGGAAATGGGGCAGAAAAAAACCTCAGTTTTTTGACTGAGGTTTTGGAATATGTGAATGTTCTTAATTTATCACTGAACATTAATTAAAGACTCTCTTCTTCGCATCTTACCAGCTGGCAATCCATACATCATCTTGAATCTTCTACAGAAGTAAGCCGTATCTTTGTACCCTACTTCTTTGCCAATGTCCCTGATGCTTTTCTTGGAAGTTCTCAACAACTCCACTGCTGCTTCCATTCTTTGATATTCAATATAATCCTGTGGATTGATACTGGTCAACATTTTGAAATATTGACCAACGTAGTCTTCTGATACATTGGCAACTTTCGCCAATACTTTGTTGGATAGATCACCTCCGATATTTTTCTTGATATAATTGAACATATCAATCAATCTTGGATCTTTGAAATAAGTACTGTTTGTAGATAATTCTTCTACAAAAAGTCTGTTTTTAAGAATATGTCTTACAATTTCAATTACCAGCAATTCTGTTTGCAATTTTGATACCCTTTCTTTTCCAGGTACGTTTTGCTCAGATTCTTTTACTATATCTTCTATGATCGTAGCGATCTTGTCATTGAATCTAATTACAAACGGAGGAATCCCGAGTGAATTGAAAAAGTTTACGACATCGAATACCTTAGCCTCGAAATTTACTACAGTGATGCAGTCTTCTTCCGCATTTTTGATATCCTTAAAACTGATTGTTTGTAGGTATTTTCTTTTGTTGTCTAAAAATGCCTCATTTGTCAAATCTGACTTTTTGGTAACATTGCCAAATGAAACGTTGCTTCTGCGTCCTGCAGGAATAAATAAAATTTCGCCTTCATTGACACCCTCTCCTTCATCGGAGAATTTTAATGAACCTTGATGAAGTAAAATTACTGTGTTTTCGGTATCGTTGTAATCCGAAACGCTAACAGACTTATCAATTTTATAGTTATTGCCTTTTAAAAAGCGAACTCCTACGGATTCTATGACTTTATTGTAATATTCCATGAAAGAAGTTGTTTTGGTTTTTCTGTAAAACTAGGTTAAATTTCTGCAATATAGTGTACTTATCTAATAAAAATTTCATGTAAAAAAGAAAAAGGTCATAAAAATTGAATTTTATGACCTTTTTCACCATCTTTTTTTGAATTATCTTAAAATACTACGTGATATAACTATTTTTTGAATTTCGCTGGTTCCTTCATAAATCTGTGTGATTTTTGCATCTCGCATCAATCTTTCTACATGGTATTCTTTTACAAATCCGTACCCACCATGTACTTGTACTGCTTCTACTGTCACATCCATCGCCACTTGTGAGGCATATAATTTTGCCATTGCTGAGGCATGTGCATAGTCTTTTCCTTGATCTTTGAGCCAAGCAGATTTGAGTACCAATAGTCTTGCAGCTTCTATGTTTGTAGCCATATCGGCTAATTTGAATTGAATTGCTTGATGCTGGCTAATTGGTTTGCCAAAAGCTTTCCTTTCTTTGGAATATGCCAAGGCTAGTTCATAAGCACCTGAAGCAATTCCCAAAGCTTGAGCCGCTATACCTATCCTGCCACCATTCAATGTTTCCATCGCAAAAGTAAACCCAAACCCTTCTTCTCCTATCCTGTTTTCTACTGGCACTTTCACATCGGTGAACATCAAAGAATGGGTATCAGATCCTCTAATTCCCAATTTATCTTCCTTTTTGCCAATGACGAAACCTTCTGATTCTTTTTCGACTATGAATGCAGAGATTCCTTTGTGACCTTTGGCAGCATCGGTTTGTGCAATCACTAAATATATGCTAGCAGTACTGCCATTGGTAATCCAATTCTTAGTCCCATTTAAGATATAATGATCACCATTCAATTCTGCAGAGGTTTTTTGAGAAGTGGCATCAGATCCAGCTTCAGGTTCTGAAAGACAAAATGCACCTAACAATTCACCTGATGCAAGTGGTTTTAGATATTTTTCTTTTTGTTGTTCATTTCCATATTTTTCCAATCCCCAGCAGACAAGCGAATTGTTCACAGACATCGCTACTGAAGCTGATGCATCGATTTTGGATATTTCCTCCATTGCCAATACATACGATACACTGTCCATGCCGCCACCATCATATTTTGGATCGACCATCATTCCCATGAAGCCCAATTCCCCCATTTTTTTGATTTGTTCGTGAGGAAATCTAGCCTCAGTATCTCTTTCTATAACTCCTTCAAGTAATTCTGCTTGCGCAAATTCGCGCGCTGCGTCCCTTACTGCCAACTGCTCTTCAGTATATTCAAAATTCATATCGATATTTGGGTTATTTGTTTCAAGGGTGGAATATAGATCAAAAAAATAAAAGGGGCAATTTCTTGCCCCTTAAATGTAAACTCAAATTGATGTTTTCAGTTTCTTAGTCTCTATTTCCAAAGAAAATAAAGATGTAATATGCCAAAGTAGCCAATGAAGCCAAAGCTGCAACTACATAAGTCATTGCTGCCCATTTCAATGCGTCTTTAGACATTCCATATTCTGATTTGGTGACAATGTTCCTTTGATTGACCCAGGCAAGTGCTCTGTTGCTTGCATCAAACTCCACTGGTAATGTTACCAATGTAAACAACGTCATAACACTGTATGCTCCAACTACAATAAATCCTATAAGGTCATAATTAAGGCCCAATGCGTAACCTCCTAATAAAGAAGCAATCAGCACAATGTTTAGAATCTTACCACTTGCGTTTTGAACTGGTACCAATGCAGATCTCAATTGTAGCCAAGAATATGCTGTAGCATGCTGTACTGCGTGACCACATTCGTGTGCAGATACTGCGGTTGCGGCTGCATTTCTACCGTAGTACACATCTGGGCTAAGGTTTACAGTTTTGTTTGCTGGATTGTAGTGGTCAGTAAGCTGACCTTCCACGCAATTTACCTTGACATCATAGATGTTATTGTCAGCAAGCATCAGCTCTGCTATTTCCTTTCCAGACAAATTTGCCTGAAGTGGAATTTTTGAATACTTTTTGAATTTGCTCTTAAGCTTATTGCTTACAACAAATCCTAAGATTCCGAATACAACGACGATTAATATTAGAAACATAGCTTTGGTTTTTAACTTTTGTCTTTACGAATTTAGGAAGTTTTAGGTTCTCCTTTTGCAGTGATCCTAAAGAAAATTGCCAGGGCAACTAAACCCAAGACAATCATAATCACCACCTGACTTCCATGGATGATTGCTGCGAAGATTTTTCCCTCCTCCTCTGATAATCCATAACGTATCAAAATAAAGGCCACTAATGCATGAAAGGTTCCAATCCCCCCTTGAACGGGTGCAGTCATGCCAATACTTCCCATTACCATCACCATCAGGACTGCATTGGCTGTCAAACTGGCAGTAGACGGAATTGCCAAAGCTACCGCAAACATGGTAGCATAATAGCAAAGCCAAATCACGGCCGAAGAGGACCAGAATCCTGCTTGGTTTTTCACTTTACGAAGACTAACCACTCCTTTGACAAGATCCCCAGTAAAATTCCTTACTTTTTTGATGAAGCTGTTTTCCTTGTACTTTTTGAAAAGGAAGACGATTAAAATGATAATCAATATAATGGCCCCGATGATAATCGGTAGTGCACCGTTAATTTTAGCTACAATATCATCTACGGATACCAGTTCGGAGAAAAGGCTAATGAAAAGATCTCGTTCTAGAAAGAACGCTAGGGAAATAGCAAAAAGCATGAACAAAAAATCAATGGTTCTTTCCATGATTACTGTTCCGATCAATTTGCCCATTTCGATGTTTTCTGTTTTTTTCAGAACACCACATCTGGCCACTTCACCGGCTCTTGGTACGACTAAGTTAGCTAAGTAGCCGATCATCAAAGCCCAAAAGGCCCTGAAACTCGAAGTATTCTGATCTTCCCCCGCGTCAATCAACAAGGTCCATCTCCAAGCACGAAGCCAAAAACCAAAAATCGAAACCAAAAAGGAAATACCTAACCAAAGAATAGAAGATTCTTCAACGACTTCAGACATATCAGAAAAACTGATGTCTTTATATAAAAACCAAAAGATCCAGATAGCCACCCCTAATGAGAGTATTACCTGGATCCACTGTTTGATAGAAAGTTTCAATACTTATATTACTTTATTGTGATCGTCTGGGAAAATCAAAACTGGCTTATGCAACTTAGCTTCCTCAAAATCCATTGAGGCATATGAAATGATGATTACCACATCACCTACTTGCGCTTTGCGTGCAGCTGGACCATTCAGACAAACCATTCCTGAGCCTCTTTCGCCTTTGATGACATAAGTTTCTAGTCTCTCGCCATTATTTACGTTGACGATCTGCACTTTTTCATTTTCGATGATATTGGCAGCATCTATTAGATCTTCATCTACGGTAATGCTTCCTACATAATGTAGTTCCGCTTGAGTAATCTTTACTCTGTGTATTTTTGATTTTAATACTTGAATATGCATGAATTCAAATTTTTTGCAAAGGTAATTAAACTATACTAAGGTTATCTATCAATCGTATTTCTCCTATGAAAGCAGCAGTACAGATTGAGATGTTAAGTTGGTATTTGATGGTACTTAGTTTCTCTAAAGTATCCGTATTCACCAATTCGAAATATTCCAATCTCGCTTTCGGTTCATCATAGAATCTTTTGGCAACCTTTTCCCTGATCTCAAACCAATCCCCACCTTGTAAAAGTTCAGTTTTGGCAAAAAACATACAGTTGTAGAGAATAGTAGCGGTCAATCTTTCTTCGGGATTGAGTCTTACATTTCGGGATGACATTGCCAATCCGTCTGACTCTCGAATGGTCGGGACTACTACGATTTCCACATCAAAGGAAAGATCATTTACTAGCCGCTTTATGATGGCAACTTGCTGCAAATCCTTCTGTCCGAAGTAAGATTTATCAGGTTTAACAATGTTTAACAATTTAGATACGACCACTCCAACACCATTAAAATGACCCGGTCGGAAGCTTCCTTCCAATGTTTTGTCTAAGTTCCCAAAGTCCATTTTTAGGAGTGATTCGCCAGTGTACATTTCAGTTACACTCGGCAAAAAAATAAAATCTACCCCTTTTTCTTCAAGTAGTTTGAGATCTTCATCTATGGAAATAGGATATTTTTCGTAGTCTTCTTTGTTGTTGAACTGCGTGGGATTTACGAAAATGGAGACTATTACACTGTCAGAAGATAATTTTGCATTTTCAACTAAAGACAAATGACCTTTGTGTAATGCACCCATAGTAGGTACAAAACCTATTGTTTTTTGACTATTTCTAAGAATCTGTAAAGCTGATTTTACAGCTTGTTTTGTCCTGAGGATTGTCACATTGATGGGATTTTGGAAAATGTAAAATAGCCGCAAAGCTATGTTATTCTTGATAAAAACAATGGATTTGAAGGATTTTTTTTGTAAGTTTGTAGTCCCGTATTATCCCTCAACAAAAAAAAACAAGATATGTCTAAACTTCGTATTCTCTACGTAGCCAGCGAAATCAATCCTTTCCTCCAAACTTCTGAAGTTGCCAACTTTGTAAGAGCTCTGCCTCAGGCAATGCAGGAGAAAGGTATGGAAATACGAATTCTTGTTCCTAGATTTGGTCTAATAAACGAAAGAAAGAACAGGTTACACGAGGTAGTGAGACTTTCTGGAATCAACATAGCAGTTGGTGAGGAAGAAAAACCTTTGATTATTAAAGTAGCATCTATACCCAATGCAAAGCTTCAAGTTTATTTTATAGACAATGAAGACTATTTCCAAAGGAAGAGCGTTTTCCACGATAAGCAGGAAAAGTTCTATGAAGACAATGACGAAAGAGCCATTTTCTTCTGTAAAGGTGTGATTGAAACAGTAAAAAAACTAGGTTGGGCTCCTGACGTAGTGCATTGTAACGACTGGATGACCAGCTTGATACCAATGTATTTGAAGACCACCTACAAAAACGAACCGTTATTTAAGGATACAAAATCCGTATTTGCTATTTATAATACAGGATTTAGCCATAAATTTGGCGACGATTTGTTTGAGAAAGTGAAAATGGTAGATATTGATGATGCCATTTTAGCTCCTTTGAAATCTAAAGACTATGAAGGTTTCCTTAAAATAGGAATGGAATATGCCGACGTAGTCATCAAGAACGAAGACATCTCAGATAAATTAACACAATTAATTGAGGAGTGCTCTAAAGACAAGAAGTGTGAGATTAACAGCGACGAAGAAGAACAACTTTTTGAAAGTTATTACAACATCTATAATGACCTCGCCAGCTAAGCTGGTTGGAGGTCTATTGATCACATTATCCATTGCGAGTTCTTGCAGCGATCCATCTACTCTAGGGTTAGATTTGGATCCCAACAATAATCAGATAGGGGTTTTCTACACAGAAATACCCCTTTCTGCTTCTATGGTTTTGCTTGACTCTTTTGAAACTACCAATAGTTTTTCCATGGTAGTCGGGGGTATGACAGATGATTTCTTTGGCAAGACTGAAGGAATCGGCTTTAGCAGACTTGCAATTAGTCCTACTGCCACCAGACCCTCACAAAACGCAGTGTTAGACTCTGTAAAATTCAATTTCCTGATAGAATCTGTCATTGGAGATGATTTGAGCAGTCCAAAATCGCTTTCTGTTCATCTATTGAATGAGCCTATCATGGATACCATTTACTTCAATACTGACAGATTAGATTTTGACCCGAATCCCATCGCCCAAGGTAGTTTTGATTTCTCTGCAAGGCAAGACACTGCTGTTTCCATAGCTATGGAGTCAGGATTTTCTGATTTTATATTTGAAGAATTGAAAAAGGGAGATAATTTCAGAGATATCTTCACTTTTAGAAACTTTATTCCCGGAATTGCTTTTCAAGGTGATACAGAGGAAAATGCTTCTACATCTATAAGAATCGGAAACAACACTGGAATCGTTGTTTATTTCAAGAATCAAGGAGATACTGTTTCCAGGGGATATGCTATCACTACTGCACAATCTAGACATTTCAATTATGTTAACAGTGATAGATCTGGTACACCAACGGAAATTATCACGGAAGCTGGAAATGCTTATGAGGTGGGTAACAGAGTTGGTTTAAAATCCAACTTAGGGCTTACAATCAAATTAGACACAAGTCCTATCGATGCATTTTTAGATACACTTACAAACGTTACCTTCAACGAAGTGATTTTGGAACTTGGTCCTCTTGCCAGCGAATCAGTTACAAATAGACCTCCGCCAAGTATGTTTTTGAACTTCACAGATGATTCAAATAGGCTTTTGGAAAGAAATGGAAGCCGATTAATTGTACAAACTGAAAACCAACCTCAATTTATTACAGGAGAAAATGGCAATATTATCCCAGCAGTTGGAAACCCTGGCCGGTTGGGTTTTTCGTCGACCAGCAATCTTTATCGACAGGGATTGACTTCATATCTAAATGCTATTTACAGGCAAGGACTTCAAAGAAATGATATGTTGCTTTATCCTGCTCCGACAACCCAAGATGGTGCAGATGCATTTAGAAAGTCTTTTAGGGGATTTACTGTAGATCAAAACAATATTAAATTAAAAATATATTATTCTAAGATTAGGGCTTTCTAGTAATTCCTATCTCGAAAATGAATTAAGTAACCCAAGCTTAAATTTGCCTTCAATTAAAGCCGATTGCAGAATTTAAGTTTGGGTTTTTGCAATCTTAGCCTGAAAAGAATTACCTTTAAGCTTTAAAATTTTTACTTATGTGTGGAATAGTAGCTTATGTAGGGCAGCAAGAGGCACTGCCAATAATCATCAAAGGACTCAAAAGGCTTGAATATCGAGGATACGATAGTGCAGGAGTAGCTTTGATAGATGGAAATGGACTCAATGTCTATAAGAAAAAGGGCAAAGTCTCCGAGTTGGAAAATCACCTGACCAGCCAAGGTGATTTAGTCTCAAAAATAGGTATCGGCCATACCCGATGGGCCACCCACGGTGAGCCAAATGATGTAAATGCCCACCCGCATTACTCATCAAATGAAGAGTTTGCAATGATCCACAATGGTATCATTGAAAACTATGATGTTCTCAAAACAGATCTCATGAATAGAGGGTATCAATTTCACAGTGATACAGACTCAGAAGTGTTCATGAAGTTTATAGAAGACATTCATAAGAACAATGATTGTAGTCTTGAAGAAGCTGTAAGATTGGCCCTGCACAAAGTAGTGGGTGCTTATGCTATCGTGATCATGAATATTGCTGAACCAGATACGCTTATTGCTGCCAGAAAAGGTTCCCCACTGGTGATTGGAGTTGGCGTGGGTGAATATTTCCTGGCTTCCGATGCCACACCGATTATAGAATATACCAACCAGGTAATCTATTTGGATGATTATGAAATAGCAGTAATCCGAAATAACAACCTTCAGATCAAGACGATTGAAAATGTGGAAACCAATCCATATATCAATAAGTTGGAAATGGAACTCGAAGCCATCGAAAAAGGTGGATATGAGCATTTCATGTTGAAAGAAATCAATGAGCAGCCAAGGTCGATTGCAGACTGTATGCGTGGTAGGCTGGATGCCAAGAATGGCAGGTTGATACTTGGTGGTCTTAGGGATTATATGAACAAGTTTCAAAATGCAGATAGAATTATCATCACCGCTTGTGGAACATCATGGCATGCAGGTTTGGTGGCGGAATACCTTTTTGAGGAATTTGCGAGAATTCCTGTAGAAGTAGAATATGCTTCTGAGTTTAGGTATAGGAATCCAGTGATCAGCGAGAAAGATTTTGTCATTGCGATATCCCAATCAGGAGAGACAGCGGATACACTTGCAGCAATAGAATTGGCAAAGTCAAAAGGAGCCACGATTTTTGGGGTTTGTAATGTAGTGGGTTCGTCCATTGCAAGAGCGACACACGCTGGCTGCTATACCCATGCGGGTCCTGAGATAGGTGTAGCATCGACAAAGGCATTTACAGCTCAGATTTCTGTACTGACGATGATGGCTTTGATGCTTGGGTATCAAAGAGGCACTTTGACTGAGAGCAAGTATGTTCAGCTATTGAATGAACTAGAAGGCATACCAGGGAAAGTAGAGAAAGCATTGAAAATGAACAGCAATGTTGAAAAGATAGCTGAGATTTATAAAGATTCTAGAAACTTCCTTTATTTGGGTAGAGGTTATAACTTCCCTGTAGCACTTGAAGGCGCACTGAAGCTTAAGGAGATTTCCTATATCCATGCAGAGGGATATCCTGCGGCGGAAATGAAACATGGCCCTATTGCATTGATTGATGAAGAAATGCCTGTTGTATTCATCGCCACAAAAGATACTTCTTATGAAAAGGTAGTTTCCAACATTCAAGAAGTAAAAGCCAGAAAAGGAAAAATTATCGCTGTAGTCACCGAAGGAGACACTGTAGTGAGAGGAATGGCAGATCACGTTCTGGAGATTCCAGACACAGCAGAGGCTTTTGTTCCATTGCTTTCTGTGATTCCATTGCAGCAATTATCCTATCACATTGCTGTGATGAGGGGATGCAACGTGGATCAACCGCGAAACCTTGCCAAGTCAGTGACAGTAGAATAAAAACAAGAGAGGCTCCAAATTTGGAGCCTCTCTTGTTTTTAGACAAATCCTATAACCTCATCTTTATTTATATTGAAGTATCTTATTTTTAGGCGATTTTTAATTTCAACTCACCTTTTCTCTTGACAATTTTCAGATCGAAAAAATGATTGATAAATGCCTTGCATTGGTTTTCGGACCATTCGGCTCTCGAATCTGTATCGAATAAAACGGTCATTCTTAGCATTGTTTTCACATATTGCTCGTGCTGACCTAGTTCTCTCACCCACTCAGTCAATTGGTCTGTCCAGTCTTCCTGAAATTTTTCGAAATGGGTCCTTCCATCAAAAAGTAATTCTAGTTGATTTGACCCAT
Source organism: Belliella calami (assembly GCF_022549695.1). Taxonomy (GTDB): domain Bacteria; phylum Bacteroidota; class Bacteroidia; order Cytophagales; family Cyclobacteriaceae; genus Belliella; species Belliella calami. Next base: position 133,662 of record NZ_JAKZGS010000004.1, read on the forward strand.
ATTTGTACCTATAGATGCCTGAAAGCTGATAATATATGATTTTCAACCTGTCTTTTGGAAAATCATAAGTGTCCAAAATCTGATTGAAAGTTTTATCCATCAGCATCAATGGATTGAAAAGTGCAGTGTATGATCTTTTTAGTTCAAAAACAAGTAATTCCAACATCCTATCTTCCATAGCTGTCTGAGCCTGGCGTAAAATATAATTTTTATCTAGAGGAAATAGTTTTTGAATCATTGTACAGTCAAATATTTTGCAAAATACGTCATTCCTATATATTATAATAATTATTGACTCAAATATTGAGTTTTAAGTGTCTGTTTATTAAAAAAAGCTAAATACTTAAAAACAAATTTATAATTTATAACTAAATTCTTTGAACACTTTTCTTAATAACTGCGTAGTTTATATTATTGCTTTTAATTTATCATATAATTTAATCTAAAATTCCTGTTTTATGAAATTCAAATTCTTATTGCCTGCCTTTTTACTCTTATGCTCAGTTTCCCAAGCCCAAGAACTAAAAATAGATGCTGGTCTCGGTGTGGGTACATTTATCGATGATTGGTCTTTTGGGCCTGGAAAAGTTCTAGCAACCACAGCATTTAACTACAGGACAGATACTAGATTTGATTTTAGTGCAGACTTTTTAATTACTGGTCAAATGGGTTTTTCTGATCGTACTCCATTCTTATCTTCTCAAAATGCTGATTTCTATGATAACAGCTTAGCCAATTTGACGAATGTCATGCTTTTGGGTCGATACAAATTTGCTATCAAAGATCCACGCCGGTACTTTTTCCTTGGGGCAGGACCTGGATTGAGCCATGTTTCCCAAAGAGTAGATACAAATGATACACGCCGGGTTTCAAAAAACAATTTTATTGTAGGTATAGAAAGTGGGATAGTTCGGAATAACGTTACTTTAGGGATTCGCTGGACAAGTAATATTACAACCCCTGGCTTCCAAGAGGTTAATCAGGTAGATGGTCGTGAGGTGGTTTATAGCGAAGTTACTTTTATGCCCATCATGTTTTATGCTAAGTATGATATTGTAAGGATTTGGGGGAATAGATAATTAACTTATCGGTGAATGGTGATTAGTTGATTGGGTTATCGGTGGAATGTGTTTTCTAAATCATTTCTTCTAAACCTCTAACCCCCTAACCATTAATCAAGAGATAGTTATCGATGAATGGGGATTAGTTGATTGGGTTATCGGTGGAACGGTTTTTCCAACGCTAATCCCCTAACCATTATCTAATCGAGAGATAGTTATTGAGGGAAATGGGGTTCGTTGATAGGTAATCGGTGTAAAGGTGTTTTCTAACTCCTTTATTATAAATTTATAATCTTCAATCAGTTGTGGTCTGATGACTGCCTACTGTTATCAATTATTCGCATGATTATAAGTGATATATTCACCTACTAGTATCATTGTAGATAATCATATTTTTTAAATTTACAATCGCTTAATTCTAACTTTTAAACCTTTAAATCGATTAAGTCTATAACCCTTTAAAGATATTTTTTCATTTACTGGATTTTATTCCTTATTTTTCGAACTAGTTTGAACCACCAAAAAACCATTTGTCGTCGATTTTGATTCCTCGATAAGTACCACCCACTATGAAAGTTTCTGCTGAGCAACCATTTGAGATTATCTATTCTCTATTTAGTCACGAATATCTGGGATTACTTTTTGAGTCCTTTGTAATTCAATTGGACGAAAAAGGAAGGCTATCCCTTGCTCATCAAAATATTTCCCATGTCAATGCCAAAGAATTTGCAGATGGACTGGATGAAATAGACTATCAGCTTATCAAAATGATGGATGAAATGCAGCAGGATGCAATCACCAAAAAATTGAATACCAAAAAGCTGAAGCCAAAGGAGTATTTGCGTAAGATTTACGATGAAAAAACAGGCAACAAAGTTTCTCAAGAAATGATTGAAATCAAGTTGGAAGGACTAAGGTCAAGAATACTTGAAAAAATGAAGGGAAAGAGGCTTTTTGAAATGGCCAATGATGGAAATCCGATTTGGAGGGAGATTTTTATTATGGAGGAACCCGCCTCTGTGCTTTTTCATTTTAGGCGAAACGAGGAAAACACCCATTATTTTCCAACAATCAAATACCAGGGAGAAAGATTGGAATGGCAATATAGAAACGCTTATTTGATATGTAATGAGCCAGCTTGGTTGGTGGTTGACAATCATCTTTATCATTTTGCAAAAGGTGAAGACGGTAAAAAGCTGATGCCGTTTCTCAACAAAAAATTTATCGTAATACCCAAAAAAGTAGAGCAACAATATTATCAAAAATTTGTCACCCAACTCGTAGCTTCTTTTGACGTGTATGCAAAAGGATTTGACATCAAAGTAGAACGAAGTCAGCCCGAACCTGTACTTAGTTTGAGCGACTTGCCGGGATCAGCGAAGACCGACCTATTTGGCAATAATAATCAAATACAAGAGGAAGAAAAAATCGTTTTTGACCTCAAATTCCAATATGGAAATTATGCCTTCCGCTCTGAAGAAAGCGCTTCAAACAATGTAGAGTTAGAGCAGGAAGGGGATAATTATACATTTCATAAAGTCATAAGAGATGTAGTTAAGGAAAAATCCTACGGAGATTACTTAAAAAACCTTGGTCTGCCAGTCAAATCCTCAAGATTTGCTTTGGAGAAATCAAAGGCTTTTGGCTGGATCAATATCCACAAGGACAGCTTGGAAGAGATGGGTATCAAAATCCAACAATCAGCTACTTTCAAAGGCAAGCAGTATTTCATTGGTCATGCACACATTTCTGTAGAGGTCAATGAAAATATTGACTGGTTTGATGTCAATGCTCTGATCAAATTCGGACCATATAAAATCCCTTTTGCAAAAATCCGAAAATTGCTTCTTCAAGGAAAATCCGAATTTGAACTTCCCAATGGTGAAATTGCTGTAATACCTGATTCTTGGTTTGTGAATTATTCTGAAATTTTCGCATTTCTTGAAGATAATGAAAGTTCTGAAGATCAGACTTTGGTACTCAAGAAGCATCATATAGCACTTGCACAAGAGTTACAAAATAATAACCTGGTTCAATTGACTATGAGCAGGAAGTTGGAAAAGCTTAGGGATTTTGCGCAAATTGAAGATTATGACTTACCAGATACATTCAATGGCACGTTGAGACCTTATCAGAAGGCAGGTTACAACTGGCTTAGGTTTTTGAATGAATATAGATTCGGTGGCTGCCTGGCCGATGATATGGGTTTGGGAAAGACTGTGCAGACACTGGCACTTTTGGCTCACGAAAAGAAACAAACCGAAGGAACCACTTCATTGTTGGTCATGCCAACTTCCCTGATTTATAACTGGGAGCTTGAAGCCAAAAAGTTTACGCCAGGGTTGAAAATATTAACCTACACAGGCACGAACAGAATCAAGGACAGCAGTAGATTTGCCAATTATGATTTGGTATTGACTTCTTATGGAATCATTCGGCTAGATCTTGATGTATTGAAATCATTTTACTTCAACTACATCATCCTAGATGAGTCCCAAGCGATCAAAAATCCAGGAAGTATCATTGCCAAATCCGTAGGAGAGCTCAATTGTAAGCATAAGTTGATCCTCACAGGTACTCCTGTAGAAAATGGAACGATGGATTTGTGGTCTCAAATGAACTTCATCAATACGGGGCTTTTGGGAAATCAAAGTATGTTCAAAAAACAGTTTTTGCAGCCTATCGAGAAGAAAAATGATATGGATAAAGCCTCAAAACTTCATGCCATGATCAAACCCTTTATCATGCGAAGGTTGAAAACACAGGTAGCGACGGATTTGCCAGAGAAAGTCATCAATGTGAAGTACTCTTCCATGACTGATGAACAAGAAAAAGCTTATGAAGAAATCAAGAGCTATTATCGGGATAAGATTGTCAATGAACTTTCTTCACCTGGTGCGAAAAACAAACAGTTTACTTTGCTTAGAGGTCTAACACAACTGCGACAAATTGCGAATCATCCGAGATTGACCAATAAGGATTATTTAGGAGATTCAGGTAAACTTGACGATGTGATCCATATGCTTCATTCTACAGCAAGTGAGGGTCACAAAGTATTGGTATTTAGTCAGTTTGTGAGACATTTGTCAATAGTCAGGGAATATTTGGACGAAAATCAAATCAAATATGCCTATCTCGATGGATCTACCAAGGACAGGCAAGCACAAGTAACGACATTTCAAGAAGATGATAGCGTGAAGATATTCTTGATATCTCTTAAGGCTGGTGGTGTAGGCTTGAACTTGACCAAAGCTGAATATGTCTTTTTGCTTGACCCATGGTGGAATCCAGCTGTAGAAGCACAGGCAATAGATAGGGCCCATAGGATTGGACAGGAGAACAAAGTGATTATTTATAAATTTATCACCAGGAACACCGTGGAGGAAAAAATCATGGCACTCCAAGAGCGAAAGATGGCGCTTGCAGGTGAATTGATTAGTACTGAAGAGAGCTTTATGAAGAGTCTGAGCAAAGATGATATAGAGGCCTTGTTGGATTGATTGTAGATACGTGACGTGAGATGTGAGAAATGAAACTTGAGACAAAGACTTGAGACAGAGTGTCTACGACTACGTCACCTCTCTCCCGAAAGCATTCGGGAGAAGCTTGTCCCGCAGAATTCCAATTAACCAATAGCTTCAGGTTATAGGTTTAATTTTAGATTTTAAGGTTCAGATTTTAGATTGATTGTGAGGAAAATGCGGCCTAAAATACTAATCCACTAATTTTCTAATCCGTAATAACTTAATCCACCAATTGCCTTATCAACTCTATGTAAAGATTTCCTCCTTCTATCAAGTGTTTCATTTTAAGAAAACCCCATATATTTGCCTTTGGAATTAAACGAGTTTTTAATTATTTGAACTTTAAATCACAAAGTTATTTTACCATGGACAAAGCGATTTTAATCATTCAGTGCAAAGATCAAAAAGGAATTGTATCCGCTGTATCGGCATTTTTGTACGCACATCAAGGGAATATTCTTGAAATCGATCAGCATGTAGATCAAGAGTTGGGCATGTTTTTTATGCGTGCATCGTGGGAATTGGAAAGCTTTGGCTTGGCAAAAGATGAAATAAAGACGGTATTTGAACAGCAAGTTGGAAACCAATTTCAAATGCAATTCCAATTGTACTTCAATGACAGAAAGCCAAAAATGGCACTTTTTGTATCCAAACAGTCTCATTGCCTTTTTGATATTTTGAGTCGATACTACTCGGGGCAATTTGATGTAGAGATACCTTTGGTAATTTCCAATCATAAAGATTTGAAACGCGTGGTGGAGGCATTCAGAATTCCATTTCATTATGTACCGATGGATAAGGAAAATAAAGCTGATACAGAACAACAACAAATTGCACTTTTGGAAAGCCATGATGTGGACTTTGTAGTTTTGGCGAGATACATGCAGATATTGAGTGGTGATTTTATAAGAAAATATCCTAACAAAATCATTAACATTCACCATTCTTTCCTTCCGGCTTTTGTGGGGGCCAAGCCTTATCACGCGGCCTATGAAAGAGGTGTCAAAATCATAGGGGCTACAGCACATTATGTGACCGAAGAACTTGATGCAGGTCCAATCATCGAGCAGGATGTTGCCCGGGTTCGGCACCACAACACTGTTTCTGATTTAGTTCAGATGGGTCAGGATATAGAGAAAGTAGTTCTTTCAAAAGCCATTAAATATCACTTGGAAAATAAAGTTTATCCATTTGGAAATAAGACAGTTATTTTTTATTGATAAAAAGAATAGGCAATAATAAATTAGTTATTCCTTTTACACCATATTTGAAATAAATTGTCTTTATAAATGGAGAGACTATTCAAACAAACATATAAACCGATGATACGACATTTCAAAATAATCCTCTTGATTTTGACTTTAGCCTTTCCTGCTTTGTCAGAAGCACAGAAAATCAATCAAGAACAACTTATTTCAGACATCAAATACCTTTCTTCAGATGAACTTGAAGGCAGAAAACCTATGTCAGAAGGGCATCTGAAAGCACAAGAATTCATCAAAGAAAGGTTTGAAAAATTAGGTTTGAGTAGTCAGTATGACGATTTTACTCAAACTTTTTCGTTTACAAATCGACGAGATGGAAAGACCTATGACAAAGCTGCGAACATAGTGGGCTTTGTACCTGGAAGTGATTCTGATAAAATCATCGTGGTCATGGGACATTATGATCACATTGGAAAAAATGGTGACGACATATTCAATGGAGCTGATGACAATGCTTCCGGAACGGTAGCTATGCTCGCTTTGGCGGAATATTTTGCCAAAAATAGACCAAAGCACTCGATGATGTTTGTAGCACTTGATGCAGAAGAAATGGGCATGCATGGAGCTAGGGCTTTGGTGAATGATTTTCCATTTGAGATGGAACAGGTAAAGCTCAATATCAATATGGATATGGTGAGTAGAAATGACAACAATGAATTGTATGCTGTTGGAACTTATCATTACCCTTTTCTAAAACCTATTTTGGAAAAAGCATCAACAGGAAAGTCACCGAAGTTGATGTTTGGACATGATGAGCCCGGTTCGGGAAGGGATGATTGGACCAATGCATCAGATCATGCACAGTTCCATCAGAAAAAAGTCCCGTTTATTTACTTTGGAGTAGAAGATCATGCAGACTATCACACGCCAAGAGATACTTTTGAAAACATCCAACCAGAATTTTTCAAAGGAGCAGTAGAATTGATTCTTGATTGTATAATTGCTTTAGATACTGACTTGCTGAATTGATTTCGGCAAGTCTTCTTTTTTGAAGTATATATAACTTGTACCTTTATGCCCTAAATTAAATTTGTGCTTTGGCAAAGACTGACATCATCACCCGTTTTTTGATCTGGAGAATCAGACACCTAAGTACCAAAAACTTTGTTTTGATATTGAGTGGCTTGATTGGGATATTAGCTGGATTGGCTGCTGTCATTTTGAAAACTGCCGTTCATGCCATCCAAAAATTCCTGACCGGAGACTTCAACGAAGCTTACGCAAACTTTTTCTATATCATCTACCCTCTTATTGGGATAATATTGGCATTCTTGATTGGCACATATATCTTGAAAGATCAAGGAGGTCATGGAATCCCTGATTTACTTTACAATATTTCCAAAAAAAGTAGTCTGATCGCCAAAGTAAAAATGTACAGTCGAGTGATTACTTCGGCAATTACCGTTGGCTTTGGTGGTTCTGTTGGTTTGGAAGCTCCCATAGTGGTCACTGGATCTGCTATAGGATCGAATTTTGGTAGTTTGATGCATTTGAATGCCAAAAAAAGGACACTTTTGATAGGATGTGGAGCCGCTGGAGCAATCTCAGCAATTTTCGGCGCCCCGATTGGTGCAGTGATATTTGCGATAGAAGTTATTTTGCTAGAAGTCAGTGTTGGGAGTTTCATTCCCTTATTGATCGCATCAGTAACAGGGTCTATTACTTCCATGATACTTTTGGGAGAGGATGTCATGTTTACATTCAACCTCTCAGATAGTTTTTTGGCAGCACACATGCCCTATTATTTCTTATTGGCGATATTTACAGGAATCATTTCATTATACTTCAGCAGGGTTGTATTGAAGACAGAGTCACTTTTGGGAATGATGGAAGATCCATGGATGAAAGTTCTATATGGAGGAGCATTCTTGGGTTTGATCGTGTTCTTTTTCCCTCCTATTTATGGTGAAGGTTATGAAACATTAAACGCTCTGATTGATGGGGATCCTCAGAGATTACTGGCAAATAGTCCATTCTTTGGGGAAATTGACAATCCATATTTTATCATTTTGTTCTTGATGTTGATCATTTTCATCAAACCAATCGCATCCGCGATAACTATCGGGGCTGGTGGAAGCGGAGGTATTTTTGCCCCCTCGCTTTTCGTTGGAGGAATTACAGGTTTCGTGTTTGCTTATACGGCGAATATATTTGGATTGCCCATTGCCTTGCCGATAGCACATTTTACACTAGTCGCTATGTGTGGGGTGATGAGTGGGGTGCAACATGCACCACTTTCTGCGATATTCTTGATTGCTGAGATCACTGGTGGTTATGAGTTATTTCTGCCATTGATGTTTGTTTCTGCCATTTCTTTTGTGACAACAACCTACTTTGACAAGGACTCTCTTTATGTTAAGCAACTCAAAGACACCGGTCGATACCTCACCGAATCAAAAGATGAGGAGGTTTTGGATAATATCGATATCAGAAAAGTGATGGAAAGAGATCTATTGCCAATTGCTCCTGAAGCGAGACTAGGAGATCTTTGCAGGCTCGTACAGCTTTCCAAAAGGAATATATTCCCTGTGGTCAATGAAAATGGAGAACTTGCTGGAATCATTACTTTGGATGACATTCGCGACATCATGTTCAATGAAGAAAAGCAAAAGGATATCAAAATCCAGCAGCTGATGCATAGTCCTCCAGAAGTAATCTATCCAGATGAAAACATGCAAAAAGTAATGGAAAAATTCGAAAAGTCCGGTGCTTGGAATTTGCCTGTTGTTGAAGATGGTATTTATTTGGGATTTATATCCAAATCCAGAATTTTTAATGCCTACAGAAAACGCCTGATTAGGCAGAATTTGGAGTAGAAGTTTGAAGTTAGGGATTTAGTCAGTAATAAGAAGTCAGGACTACACCCCTCTGGGATTATTGAATATCTGTATATCCAAATGGTGATCTTAGTAAAAACCTACTGTTGTTGAAAAGAGAGTGAATTCTAAATTGTACTCAAAAAAAATTACAAAAATGATAAAAAAAGTTTATTATTTTCCGAATCACAAATCCACATAAAATTTAGTTTAAAATGGGGGGGGTATAACCAAATTTTTAAAATATATTTCCGAAATCTTTGAAAAATTCACTATAAAAATAGTACAATTCATATACTCAACTGGTAATCAGAACATAGTAAATTTAGTTTAATATCAATGTTTCTTTAGTTTCAAAAACATTTTAATTATTATTTCACTAATAAATTTTAAAAATCATGGAAACTTTAGACATGGAAAAAATGGAAAATCTGGTCGGTGGATCGGATTATTGTGACACAGCTTGGTTATTACTAAGTGGTGGTGGATTTCAGGGTAGTGATGAACTATATTGGATACTAGCTGATTCTTATGATCAACATTGTCAAGGTCACAATCCATATTAAAAAAGTATCGGATCTTAATATTAAAATATTTGGATAAAGTGTTCTTTCCTAAAACAAATTATTCTAAATATATAGAATAATTTACAATAATATCAGTTTGCCTGATTTTATGTTTTCTGCAGAACAATTTACTACATATGGCCATATTTAAGATCCGATTTTTCAATTAACTTATAAATTAAATAACCATGAAAATTTTGGCAATATTTATCCTTTTAGTTTCATTTCCTGTTTTTGAAAATTCGGAGGAAGAAATTTTGGGGTATTGGAAAGTACACTCATTCCAAGCCTTTGATAATATTATTTCTTCAAATAATTTCAAAAATGCGCCCCCTGAAGTTCAGGAACAAATGTTGGAAACTTTTAACAAAGTTATTGAAGGTTCATATTTTAATTTCCTTCAAGACACAGTCTTTTTTTCAGATTATAAAGAAAGTGAGATCCACGAAAAATCCGGAATGTGGTATTTTAATGGGGACACCATCATTATCAATGACTTGAAAAAAATCAAAACATATCGCTTCTACAAAGAAAGTTTAACAAAAGATGAATTAAAATTGAAGCTCGTGTATCCAAACGGTGACCTTAGCAAAAACTTACTTTTGTTGAAAAGAGAGTAAATTCAAAATTGATTTTAGCAGTAAGTTACAAAGAAAACACCAAGAAAATTCATGCTTTTTTTTTCAAGAAATTAAATTAGGCATGAAAGTGATATTCTGTATTAGTTAATTTTAATTGAAAACAAGGAAAAAAGCATGAAGTATTTTTTGGTTCTAATTCTGATAGGAATAGTTTTAGGAGTATTTATAGACGTTTTTTTGCTTTCTGATGAAGTTTTTTATTTCCACTTGACAGAAAAATATTCCAACACTAGAATTGAGAAAATGCTGGACTTCCGAGGGAAATGGCTTTGGGTCACCTACTTTATTTCCCCAGCCGTTACCTTCTTTAAAATTTTGCTCCTTGCCAGTCTGATTTACCTGGGGCTTTATCTTTCCAACTTAAAATATTCCTTTTCTGATGTCTTTAAGGCTTGTGTAATCGCAGAGTTTGTGCTGTTGTTACCCATCTTGATCAAGATCATTTGGTTTGAATGGATAGATCCAAGCTTCACTTTGGAAGATTTTAAGTCTTTCTATCCCCTATCCATGTTTAGCCTTTTTGATCCTGAATTGTTGGAAAAATGGTTTCATTACCCATTTAAGGCGCTGAATGTTTTTGAAATAGGATATTGGTTTGCACTTGCAGGAAGTCTTTCAGTTGTGTTGCATTTGGGTTTCAAAGAAATGCTAAAGGTAGTAGTATGCCAATCTTGATCGTCACTCATAAAATTTCACCTGCTTTGAGATCTGATTATATTTACATCATAGAGAATGGGAAAATCACACATGCAGGGAGTCCTAAACTCCTACTAAAATCAGGAAATTTATTGTCAAAATCATTTGAAGAGATTTCCCACTGGTTCAAAAAAAATGAAATTTGAACAATAGAAATACCTAAACCTTAATACTTATTCCTTCTCTTTATACTTCCCCCAGTAATATATAGGAAAGACCAACGCCTTGAGTTTCCAGTGGTTCTTTTCTTTGATGGATAAAGTCGTGTCTTCGTGGACTGTTCTGTACATTTTTCCAGCCATCAAGGCATGTGCGATCAACAGTAAAAATATTATTGCATAAATGATTAATTCTGTCATAATTTCTCAAAAATCAATGCTGCCCAATTATCCTTGTCTTTTTGGCTCAATAATTTGAAACCTACGGAATCTGCCTTTTCCTGAATATCAACAATGTCATGGGTATAAAAACCACTCAACAATAAATTCCCTCTGCTTTTTACCAAACTTGCATAAATCTCCAATTCATCGAGCAGCACATTTTTATTGATATTTGCCAAGACGATATCGAAAGTTCCCTGTGGTGCAACTTCACGGACAGTCCCCAAACCCATCCTAACATCCTTCATGCCGTTGAGATCGAAGTTTTCGTTGCCATTGTCCACACACCAATCGTCGATATCAAAGGCTTCTACTTGTGTCGCTCCAAGCTTGTGTGCCATGATGGCCAAAATTCCCGTTCCCGCTCCGATATCAATCACTCTTTTGCCTTGATGGTCGATCGTCAACTGATGGGATAGCATCAGGAATGTCGTCGCATGATGCCCTGTCCCGAAAGACATTTTAGGATTGATCAAAATTTCGTGCTTGATTTCTGGTTTTGGAGCGTGAAATGAAGCTCTTACATATACTTCTTCTCCCACTTGGATCGGATCATAATGCTTTTCCCACTCCTCATTCCAATTGACCTTTGCCATCACACCTTCCACAATCTCCAATTCTGCTGAATCTTGGTAGCGGTTGATTACTTCTTGGTAAGTCTCCCGATTAAAAGAATTTTCTTCGATATAGGCATCAAGACCTGTGTCCGTTTCCAAAAAAGAATCAAAACCCACCTCCGCCAATTCAGCGATGAGGATTTCACGAAAATCTTCTTTACAATTAATCTTAAACTCTAAATACTGCATAAATTGTAGGAAAGTGATAAAAAACGGGAAGAAAGACAACTGTCAACAGACGACAGACGACTGAGGTCCGTTGACAGTTGACTATCAATTTTAAAATGATTTAATAATATCTACAAAGTCACGTGACTTCAAAGAAGCTCCACCGATCAATCCTCCATCCACATCCGCTTTGGAGAAAATATCTTTGGCGTTGCCTGGGTTACAGCTACCTCCGTAGAGGATCGATGTATTGTCAGCAGCTTCTTGCCCATATTTGGAAGCCAAATGGTCTCGAAGAGCCTTATGCATTTCCTGAGCTTGGTCTGAAGAAGCGGTTTTTCCTGTACCGATAGCCCAAATTGGTTCATAAGCAATCACGATTTTTGCAAAATCCTCATCACTCAAGCCAAAAAGGCTTTCTGTCAATTGGTTTTTTACATAATCTTCGTGCGTACCAGCTTCCCTGATTTCCAATGGTTCACCACAGCAGAATATAGGTGTCAAGTCATTTTCCAATGCTTGTTTTACTTTAGCAGTAAGCAACTCATTGCTTTCTTTGAAATATTCTCTTCTTTCGCTGTGGCCAATGATCACGTATTCAGCTCCAAAAGATTTCAGCATAGTCGCTGAAGTCTCCCCAGTAAAAGCTCCAGAAGTTTTGTCAGAGCAATTTTGCCCACCTAAAAATAGGTTTGGAGTATTTCCTACTAATTTTTTGACAGGAAAAAGGTGAACAAAAGGAGGGTTCAACACGACGGTTACATCCTTGATATTTTCATCCTTGTACATATTGACAATCTCGGTAGTCAGTTTTTGACCTTCGTCAAAATTGAGATTCATTTTCCAGTTTCCTGCTACGATTTTCTTACGCATGGTATTAATGGTTTGGTTAATAGATTTGAAAAAAATAACATAAGCCGTTACTTTGTCACAAAATTACACAAAATGTCCTACCCACGAAACGAATATGGAAATGAACAGCCCAAAAAGTACTGGAGCCTTCAAGAGGCCAAGGTGAAAATCGCTGCTTATTGTGCCTATCAGGACCGCTGCCAAAAGGAGGTCAGGACCAAGCTCCATGAAAAAGGAATCTATGGTGAGCAGGCGGAGGAGTTGATTTCCGAGATGATCAGTGAGAATTTTCTGAACGAAGAGCGCTTTGCACAGTCCTTTACCAGGGGGAGGTTTCGCTTGAAAAAGTGGGGGAGAAATAAAATTTTGCAGGAGTTGAAATTCAAGGGAATCAGCCCGAATTGTATCAAATCAGGAATGAAAGAGATCGATCCCGAGGAATATTTCAAAATACTAAGTCATGTCGCTGAAAAAAAATGGGCGTTGACCAAAGAAACAGACCCCTTCAAAAAGAAATACAAAGTCCAGCAGTATTTGATGTCAAGGGGATTTGAGATGGATTTGATATTGGAGGTGATGGAGGGGAGTGATTTTCGGTAAATTACAACTAAAGACTCTAACTCAACTTAGTGAAAATCCTTGTGTACATTGTGCAACCTTAGTGCTCATTGTGGTTAAAAGTGTTCTAGAGGTTAACTACAGAAAACGAGAGGCTAAGAAGTTCGAGATTTGGATAATAGTATTTATTTTTTTAGTTTCAAACATGTTTTATTATAAAAACAGAGAATCATGAAGGTTTTAAGTATAGTTCTTTTACTACTTTTATCATTGGGTATCAGAAAGAATCAAGAAGAAAAATTGCAAGACACACAATGACTATCAGGGTTGAAAATTGAAAACAATAATGACAAATTCTTTAATCCATCGCAAAATGATGATAATATTGTAATATATATTTACTTAACACCCATTTCAACACTCGATCTAATTGAACGAACCTGAATGCAACTGTAAGGAGTTCATCCAAATAAACTATCAATCAATAGTTGACTGTTTAATCGAACCTGAACTAAAATCTTTCATTGAAAACTCATTGTTTACCTACAGAAAAGCATTCGGATATACCTATTCAATGCCGTTTAGATAAGACCTGCCAGGTTTTCTATTAAATTAGTACAGGTCTCTTATTTGGCTGGGAAGACCAATAAAAGATTTAAATCTGGCAGGTTTGATTTCTTAACGAAACGACATTGTATCCATATTTTAAATTGTCATTGGGACAATATCTATTAATAACTAATATGATCAATTACCATAACAAGAAATTCAGGGCAATCAGCAATTCTCCCAATGGGGAAGTTTCATCGCAGATGATATTCCATTACCAGCAGCATGGAAATGTGCTTACCTGTGCATATTCAGGTGGCGAAATCATCAAAGGCCACTTGATAGGCTTGGTGGATGACAAGGGAAATATCGACATGAGATATCATCAGGTCAATGCAAAGGGAAACTTGATGACAGGAACCTGCAAGTCTACACCTGAACTCCTCGAAAATGGCAAAATACGCCTTCATGAAAAATGGGCTTGGACTTCAGGGGATTGCTCCCATGGTGAATCAGTGCTGGAGGAGGTTGGTTAGTTTTGTTAAATTGATTTGGGTTGAAATCAATTTTGGCTGTAAATTGATCTGAATTCAAATCAATTTGGTCTAATTCTGATCAAAGAATGAAAAACATAATTTTTATCTGTGATCATCCGCCCAACCCGTGTCATCTGCTTTCTATGGCACACAGAGGACGCTAATTTGCACTGATTTTAGTATACTAGTAAAATGTAGCTTTGATATTTTTATTCTATTAAATTTGTCTCTCACTTCTCTCCTTCAATTCACCAAAACACCTGCCACGATCAATAGGGACAAGTGCTTTGGAAAATATTGATTTTACAATTCCCTTAAAACCCCAGCTGCTTTCTCGGCTGTCAGGTCTCTTTGGGGATTGGCGAGCATTTCGTAGCCTACCATAAATTTCTTTACGCTGGCAGACCTCAAAAGCGGTGGATAGAATACCATGTGTAAATCCCACTCAGGATGATCTTTGCCATCAGTAGGCGCTTGGTGGATTCCTGCAGAATAGGGAAATGATACATCAAATAGTCTGTCATATTTGATCGTCAAAGTCCTGTACGCATCTGCCAAGTCAGCCATTTGGGTATCTGACATTTTTGCCAAACTCTCAATATGGGACTTCGATGCAATCATGGTTTCAAATGGCCATACAGCCCAAAAAGGTACTAACACGACAAAGCTGTCATTTTCATAAATGATCCGTTCCTTTTTCACAAGCTCTGCCTGAACGTATTCCGTGACCATGTTTTTCCCTTTGCTTTGATAGTACTTAAGGAATCTTTGTTGCTTTTTCAATGGCTCGTCAGGAATGCTTTCCTGTGCCCAAATCTGTCCATGAGGGTGTGGATTCGAGCAGCCCATGACTTCCCCTTTGTTTTCAAAAATCTGTACATAATTGATAAAATCCAGCTCTGAAAGTTCCATGTATTCCTTTCTCCAGGTTTTCACCACATCGAAAACCTGATCTTGGTTCAGTTGAGGAATTGTCTTGGAGTGGTCGGGGGAAAAGCAGATTACTTTGCACATACCTCGCTCACTTTTGGCTTTGAAAAAATCACCATCTTCATAGCTTCCACTTGGGATATCCTGCGTCAATGCCCCAAAGTCATTTGTAAAAACAAAAGTTGATGTATAATCTGGATTGATTTCACCACCAACCCTAGTGTTACCGGGACAAAGGAAACATTCTGGATCATAGGTTACAGGATCTGATTTGACGATTTTTTCCTGCTGTCCTTGCCAAGGTCTTTTGGATCGATGAGGAGATACCTGCACATAGGAACCTGTAAATGGGTTGAATCTTCTATGGCTGTGTTCTTCAAAGGAGAATTTCATGGTTTGGATTTAGGTTTTAAAGTTATAATGTTAAAAGGTTGTAATGTTTGAGCTATTTGATTGCTTTATATTGAATATGGAGATTCTATTATTCTATTTATTTTGGCTTGAAGATTGATGTTTTAAAGTTGAAAGTTAGAGTTCGAATTAATGTTTTACACCCTGCAATATCCAAAAACCTGAAATGATTTAGCACCACAAATCCATCAAAATTTAGGACATTGAGTGCAAAATGTGGTTATTTTCTTAAATAAGCGTGATTTTAACCACAAGGGACACAAAGGTGGCTCAACGTACACAAAGAAATTCTTCTTCTATATTTCCACTTTGTGACCCTTATGAAAACCTTGGTGCACTCTGTGGTAAATCCTGATAAAAGCTTCCAAATAAACCAATCACTCATGACCTCTAGCAATAATGAGGCTATTATATTGGGGGCGTTAGCCCTCTTATCTTCGTAGAAAACCATCATCCAGCAACCCAAAAGGGGCGTAGCCCTGATTTCTTCCTTTTCTGATCTAAATATCATGCCTATCAAGATTCCAGGGCTACGCCCCTAAAATTCCGCTGGTTCCAAATCATTCTACGAAGATATATGGGCTACGCCCCTGACCGAAATAGAGAAACAAGTTTTTAGGTTAATTGTGCCTTGTCTTGAATCGATTTAACCACAAGGGACACAAAGGTGGCACTACGTACACAAAGGAATCCTTCTTTTATATTTTCACTTTGTGACCCTTGTGAAAACCTTTGTGCACTCTTTGGTAAATCCTGATAAAAGCTTCCAAATAAACCAATCACTCATGACCTCTAGCAATAATGAGACTATTATATTGGGGGCGTTAGCCCTCTTATCTTCGTAGAAAACCATCATCCAGCAACCAAAGAGGGGCGTAGCCCTGATTTCTTCCTTTTCTGATCTAAATATCATGCCTATCAAGATTCCAGGGCTACGCCCCTAAAATTCCGCTGGTTGCAAATCATTCTACGAAGATATATGGGCTACGCCCCTGTCCGAAATAGAGAAACAAGTTTTTAGGTTAATTGTGCCTTGTCTTGAATCGATTTAACCATAAGGAACACAAAGGTGGCACTACGTACACAAAGGAATCCTTCTTCTATATTTCCACTTTGTGTCCTTAGTGAAAACCTTAGTGCACTCTGTGGTAAATCCTGAAGAAAGCTTCCAAACAAACCAATCACTCATGACCTCTAGCAATAATGAGACTATTATATTGGGGGCGTTAGCCCTCTTATCTTCGTAGAAAACCATCATCCAGCAACCAAAGAGGGGCGTAGCCCTGATTTCTTACTTTTTTGGATATATCATGCCTATCAAGATTCCAGGGCTACGCCCCTGACCGAAATAGAGAAACAAGTTTTTAGGTTAATTGTGCCTTGTCTTGAATCGATTTAATCATAACATACACAAAGTAGGCACAACGTACACAAACAAATTCTTCTTCTATATTTCCACTTTGTGACCCTTGTGAAAACCTTTGTGCACTCTGAGGTAAATCCTGATAAAAGCTTCCAAATAAACCAATCACTCATGACCTCTAGCAATAATGAGACTATTATATTGGGGGCGTTAGCCCTCTTATCTTCGTAGAAAGCCATCATCCAGCAACCAAAGAGGGGCGTAGCCCTGATTTCTCACTTTTTTGGTCTATTATCATGACTATCAAGATTGCAGGACTACGCCCCTAAAATTCCGCTGATTCCAAATCATTCTACGAAGATATATGGGCTACGCCCCTGACCGAAATAGAGAAACAAGTTTTTAGGTTAATTGTGCCTTGTCTTGAATCGATTTAACCACAAGGGACACAAAGGTGGCACTACGTACACAAAGGAATCCTTCTTCTATATTTTCACTTTGTGACCCTTGTGAAAACCTTAGTGCACTCTGTGGTAAATCCTGATAAAAGCTTCCCAATAAACCAATCCGCTGATTACTAAAACAACTAACATTGAGATTTCTCACTAACGTTCGAAATGACCCTTACAATTATTTTCTGTTGACCAATTAGGCTATTTCTTCACCAACGAAATCCTATAACTATATGAATACTTCTTGTCCAACAAAAGGTATTCTCGATGTGGATATCTTCCCCAACTGTCGTCTCCACCAAGTCCACGTTGTTTCCAATCGATGTGTAGGAATACGGTATTTTTCTGCTTGAGGTCAGTAGGGTGTTGCTGTTTTTTGGAAAATCCTGGATCCAAATCTTCCACTGACAAGTTCAGTGCAGAAAATGCTATTTCCTGAACACCTTCAATTTTCAATCCTTTGCCATCTCTGTTGGTTAACTCCAACCATCTCACATCTGATTTATTGCCTGATTCCTGTGGTCTGATATAGTTCCAATTGTACTGATTGGAAACTTTGTCTTGGTAAATGCCGATGTGTGAACCTGATTTTCTATCCTCATAATTTTCCCAAGGACCACGACCATAGTATTCAAGGTTTTCTAGTTGACCCGGCAGCTGCATGCGCATCCCGAAACGTACCAGCTCTGGCAATTCCCTATCTGTGAAATCCATGCTTGCTGTTACTTTGATCTGTCCATCGTGTTGGATCAAATAGTCTACTTGGTAGTCTACCATGATGTTGTTTAGCAAGTATTTGACCTCAATCAGGATTCCATCTTTGTGGTTTTTATTGACAGTAGAGCTCACAACTTTTCTATCCAAATGGGCTGTTTTCCAAACCCCAAGTCTGGTTGGCATGTGATTTCCAAAATCATTGTCCGTAGGTGCTCTCCAAAAATAAGGCTCAGGGAAGTTTCTGATGATCCCCTGATCAGAATCTTTCAAAGCATATTTTTTGAAACTTACATTTTTGAGATCAAACTCACCTATGATAGAAGCTGTTTGGAAATGTAAGACCCCATCTTTTTCCTCGTGATTCAGGGAGTTGGATACAGATTTATCGATGTCAAAGTATGACGTTTTTCCAATCGCTAACTGCTCAGAAGCAATAACATGATTTGCAGGCAATGCTGCTGTGGCACCTTTGGTTTTTGCATACACATTCAATAAATATTCTGCATCATCACCAATTACAGGAAGTTTCAAACTCACATTCTTTTCACCATGGGCAGGAAGTTTTACCTCGAAAGTTTCAGACTGTACTACTTCCCCATTTTTCAGCAATTCCCAAAAAAAGGCAAACTGATCCAAATCGGTGAAATCGAAATAATTTTTAACCCAAAGCGAGTTGTTTTCATTGAGTTTGAAATGAACATTTTGATATACTTTTTTCACTTCATACAAAGATGGGTGGGGTGTTCTGTCTGCTGCCACTAGTCCATTGGCATTGAAGTTTTCGTCATTTTGGAAATGAAAACCTCCCAAATCGCCACCATATGCCCAGTATTCCCTTCCATTTTCGTCATGTGTCAACAAGCCCTGGTCTACCCAGTCCCAGATAAATCCTCCCTGCATGTGCTTACTTCCCAAGATAATGTCCCAATATTTCTGGAAATTTCCGACACTGTTTCCCATTGCATGTGCATATTCACACATGATAAATGGTCTCTCTTTGGATTGATCATCGGCGTATCGTTGCATGTGTTCGATAGATGGGTACATCGGTGCTACGATATCGGTATTTCTATTTTCACCTGCCTGCTCGAATTGGACAGGACGTGTTTTGTCATTTGCTTTCAACCAATCATAGGCATCATAGAAAACAGGGCCGTTTCCGGATTCATTTCCCATTGACCAGATGATGACTGAGGTACTGTTTTTGTCCCGCTCAAACATCCGCTGAACCCTGTCCATGTGGGCTGCTTTCCATTCCTCTCTGTAGGCAGGATGTCTCTCTTTGTTAAACCAGCCTTGTAATTCAGCTCCCATTCCATGTGTTTCGATGTTTGCTTCGTTGACTACGTAAAGCCCATATTCGTCACATAGCTCATACCATTCCTGATCGTGTGGATAATGACTCATTCTCACAGAATTCATGTTGAATTGCTTCATCAGCTGAATATCCTTGATCATGATATCCCTGTCTGGCACATGGCCTTTGACCTCGTGATGCTCGTGTCTGTTGACTCCCTTTACCAAGACAGCTACGCCATTGACCATCAGTTGGGCATTTTTGATTTCAATGGATCTGAAACCTGTCTTTTTACTCACTGCAGAGAGCACATTTCCATTGTCATCTTCCAGTTTGATCAAGTAGGTGTATAGGTAGGGAGATTCTGCTGACCATTTGTTGACTGCATTTATTTTTCCTTCGAATATAATTGGGGAGTTAAAGTTTGATGTAGATTTCTTTTGCGAATAGACTTTTTTTCCATTGGCATCCATTAGCTCAAAAGTCACATTTGCTGAATTCAACTTATTACCCTCAGCATTCTTTAATTTAATATTGGTTGCTAGTTTTCCATTTTTATATCCTGCATCTAGATCAGACTGAATTGTGAAATCAGCAATTGAAAGTTTCGGGGTGGCCTGTAAAAACACATCCCGCTCAATCCCACTCAATCTCCAGAAATCCTGATCTTCCAAATAACTTCCGTCATGCCATCTGAACACTTGGACTGCCAAGAGATTTTCTCCTTTTTGGACATGATTTGTGATGTCAAACTCAGCAGGGGTTTTGGAGGCTTTGGTCATTCCTATTTCCTTACCATTCAAGAAGACCCTTGCATAACCCGAGATAGACCCAAAATGCAAGACAATTTGCTTATCTGACCAATCTGCCGGAATAGAAAATGACTTCCTATAGCTCCCTACTGGGTTATAATTGTTATCCACGAAAGGAGGTCTAGCAGGAAAAGGATACGCTACATTGGTGTAGATAGGTATATCATGTCCTTCCATTTCCCAATTGGAAGGTACAGGAATCATATCCCAATCTTTGTCATTGAAGTTGCTCTCATGGAAATTTTGAGGTCTTTGGTGGGGTGTTCTTACCAAGTTAAACCTCCAACTACCATTCAGGCTTTTGTAGTAGTGGTTGAATTGAAGGTCTTTTTTGAGTGCTTTTTCTTCCGAATCATATTGGATAAAAAAAGCGCGACCAGCCTCTTTTCCCCTATCTAGAATTGTGGGATTTTCCCATTCGTTTTTTTCATTTTGGGAAAAAACAAAGGTGCTCAAAAGCATAAGGGGAATAGCAAATAAATACTTCATGATTATTTTAGGTTATTTCAAGTTAATGGGAGCTACCACCTCACTTGTTGTTAAGTGTTTTTTGACTTCAAAATTTGATCACTAAGTTACAGTCAACACAGTTTTTGAAGGGTGACATATTGGTTTTATATGGTGGTCAAATAGTTCTATTTTGTCCATAATCATAAAAAGAGGAGATTATGTAAACATAAATCAATCGAACATAGACAAATCCCAAGAATCTCTCCATTGGACGATAGGTTCACCAGAATCGAACTCCAGTGGAAGCCATATGTATGGACTATTTCTCAAATCCTGAGGCTTCCACCTATCTGCGATAAAGATATAAGCATCCTTTTTGCCTAGAACAGGCAAGATATATGTCGATTGCCCATCAAATGTGATATTGGCATGAGGGCCTCTTAAAGGGCTTGGTTTTCTTTTCCAATTTCCAAAAAGAGATTCAGAAACATGAATAGATGCATCATTTGGTTTCCATCCTGTGCATCCACTTGTGATCAAATAGTAAAGACCTTCATGTTTGATAATAGCTGGTGCTTCTCTATGCTCACCAAACATAAGGCTGTCCTGTGCTGTGTGGTGTAGGTAGTCATCGGAAAGTTTGGCAATCCTCAAATCATAATTGTCTCTTGAGGA
Organism: Belliella calami; assembly: GCF_022549695.1. Taxonomy (GTDB): domain Bacteria; phylum Bacteroidota; class Bacteroidia; order Cytophagales; family Cyclobacteriaceae; genus Belliella; species Belliella calami. The sequence goes on from NZ_JAKZGS010000004.1 coordinate 154,998, forward strand.
GTAAATATGATAGGCAGAGCCATCATCGTCCACAAACACTGTCATGTCTCTAGACATATTTCCATTTGGCCTGTAACTTGTTACAAAATTGTATGGACCGACGACCTGGTCAGCTACTGCAACCGCTACCCTTGCAGCATTGTAACCCTGCCCCTTCATTTCCAAATGAAACCACATGACATATTTCCCGGTTTTTTCATTAAAAATGACTTTTGGCCTTTCCATGACACAACCTCGCGCTATATCGTGTTCATCATCTCCATCCACTGGATTCAATGCCAGTCCTTCATTTTTCCAATTGTACAAATCTTTGGAAGAATACACTGCCACGCCAAGTGAAGACCTCTCTGCCCTACTTTCTCCAAACCAATAATATGTCCCATTTTCAAATAAGAAACCTGCTCCATGAGCATTGATTACTTGTCCTTCTGTATCGAGCCATTCTTTTCCTGGCGTAAATTCTTTTCTTCCCTTTTGTGCATGAACAGCAACTGAAAGCAGAAATAAAATTGTGAACAATTTAATAATGCCAAATTCACTTTTCATAACAATCACTATTATTTGAATTAATTTATGATAATCCCATCAAGTGTGGGCTCTATTTTTAGGATATATCCATTTTCGTCAAATTCCATTTTGTCAATACAGACTTCTCTATGAAATCCGGCTGATTGTCCCATTCTGATTCCTTCAGGTCGCTTGAAGCGGTGATAGACGATCATCCAGTCATCGGTATCCTTGACATTGATCACTGAATTGTGACCCGTTCCATAGATCCCCAATTTTGGGTTTTTGCTTAAAATCAGGTTGTTTTCAGGGATTTCCAAAGGCCCTACTGGACTATCTGAGACAGCATATCTCACTCGATAGTTTTCAGATCTGGTATCATCTTCTGACCACAGGAAGTAGTATTTTCCATTTCTGAAAAACACCTCAACACCTTCTCTAAAAGTCTGGTCAGGGGTCATTACTGTGATTTTTTTCTTATCAAAACTCTTCAAATCGTCATTCAAGGGAACTGCCGCCAAATAGCCATTGCCCCAATAGAGGTAGGTAATATCTGACTGCGGATCTTTGAAAATATCAGGATCGATTTCTTGTCCACCAGACACGCCATCAGGCTTGGAATCCACCAAAGGCTTACCTGAATCTGTAAAAGGACCAGATGGGCTATCCGAAGTTGCAACGCCGATTTTTTGACTGGCTGTGAAATAGTAGAAATATTCATAACCATCCTCTTTTTTGACTTCAATCATGGTCGGTGCCCAAGCATTCCTGTCACTCCAAGACACATCCTTCTTCAGATCCAATATCACTGCTTCTTCTTTCCAATCCCGAAGGTTTACTGAAGAAAATGTCTTGAAATAGGTTCCAGACCAGCCATCATATCCATCACTTGTTGGGTAAAGGAAGTATTTCTGCTCCTTTTCCGAATAGATGATCTCGGGATCAGCATAGTAACCTTTCAAAACAGGATTGCCTGAAACTACCTCGTCGGCATATCCAAACTCCTTGATCAATCTTTCTTTTTCTTCCAGACTAATAGGAAGCACAGATCCATGTCTAGGGTGGAAATCCATGCTGATCTGCTCATCGATTACAGTGAAATTCTCTAAGTCTGTACTTTCGGTAAACTGATAGGATCCCTTCATATAGACATCATACATGAGAATGAATTTATCTGAATCATTCAGTTTGAAAATTCCTGATCCTTCGACGGCCTCTTTGGTCTGTTGGAGGTATTTGTCTTGCATTTCGTATCCTTCAGTCAACTTATCCGAAACTGCCTTTTTGAGACCATTGCCATGTCCTTCTGTTTTGAAAAACAAATGGTATTTCCCATCCTGAAATATGATATCTCCATCGATACAAGATTTTCCTTCCGGGTGGAAAAAAAGTTGCTGTGGCTCAGTTTCCAAAGCTGTAAAATCACTGTTTGCATAAGCATAATAGATGATATCTGCTTCTCCTTCAAACTGCATAGACCAATAGACCATGTATTTTCCTGCCTTGGAATCATAGATCGTTTGTGGCGCCCATACTCTCCTTACTTCACCGAATTTCTCAGGAAAAACCGTAGGAATGTGGATATTGCTGTGAGTCCAATTGACAAGATCATCAGACTTTAATAAGATCATGCTTTCATTGGTCCAGCCGTCATTTGGTACATAAAGATCTGTCAAGACCATGAAGAAACTCTTGCCATCATCTGACCTTAGGATATGTGGATCTCTGACGCCTCCTTGCTTGCTGATGACATCATTATCGATGATAGGAAGGTAGTTGTTCAAAGCGCGGTAATTGAATCCATCATCACTGATCGCATAATGGACAGCTTCTTGACCAGGTCCATTGCCAATAAAGTAGGCAAATAAATAAGCTTCAGTCTTGACCGGCTCAGAGCAAGAGTTCAAGGTCAATATGCAGGCACAAAGAAAACTGAAAAGAAGGTTCTTGTAGTTTATCATTTTAATTATTTTGATAGGTTTTTATATCTCTTAATTGCTTCCAAGAAGTAATAATCTCCATAAGTCAAAGGTGTGTCCACTTCCGTGTTCTCTGGAATATGTCCTACGCCATGCTTGAGGATAAAACCACCATTTGTCTTTGGTTCTGCCAAATAAGGGGCAGAAGAAAGAGATGACAACATGGTTTCTGCATCGGAAAAGTATTTTGTGGAGGCTTTATTATCTACGAATGTAGATAGCTCAAAAAGTGCTGAAGCTATGATAGCACCTGCGGAAGAATCCCTCAAAGCATCCGGAATATTTGGAGCATCAAAATCCCAATAAGGGATTTTATCTTCGGGGAGATTTGGGTGATCCAAAATCAAGTTGGCAATGTTTATTGCAAGGTCGAGGTATTTCTCATCTTTGGTAAATCTGTACATCACAATATAGCCATAAAGGCCCCATGCTTGACCTCTAGCCCATGCAGAATCATCAGCATATCCTTGTGCTGTGTGCTTTTTGTTTACCTCGCCAGTTTGTGGGTTATAGTTGACTACATGGTAAGTGCTGTAGTCCTCACGGAAATGATTTTTGATCGTATTGTCAGCATGAGTGATGGCAATATCTCTGTAAGATGGATCTCCAGTCTCTTCAGATGCCCAGAAAAGCAATTCAAGATTCATCATATTGTCTATGATCACCAAGTAATCACCTTCCTTCGAGTCCCAAGATTTTATCAAACCTACTTTTTCATCAAATCTTGAACTCAAAGACTTTGCACTTTGAATCAAGATCTCCTTGTAATCATCTTCTGGGGCAATATCCAGTGCATTTCCAAAACTGCAGAACATCATGAACCCTAGATCATGCGTAGTCGTATTATGCTTTTCTTTTTCAAGAACTTTCATGATTCTCTTAGCTTCGGCTAAAAGTTCGGCATCCTTGTTTTGCTCATACATGTAAAGCAAAGATCCAGGGTAAAACCCACTACACCACCAGCCAGAACCTGAAGTCTCAAGTTTGTCATTTTTTGCATGGTAAGTTTTTGGGAATTTGTTTTCAGGCAGGATTTCCATCATCAATTTATATTGATTTGAAGCCTGAAATATGACATCGTCCAATTTAGCACCCAAATCGGACTCTTGCGCAAGTATATTATTACTTTTGACCTGACAATTCGAAAAAACAATCGAAGACAGTAAGATAACTAGAGAATAAAGCTTTTTCATTTTTAAACTTTTATGATTTTATTGATTGTGATTTAATTCTATAATTCGAACAGTGCTTGACTTTCCCTCAGCGATTCCTTCCCCATCGATTTGTTCTACATTTTGCACAAACAAATGTAGCGATTGCATCTTTTTCCAAAGTGAAATATCATAAGTTGGCTCCCATTGGCCGACTGGATCATTTGTCAAATCTCTGATATCCCATTTTGATTTGTTTTGATATACAAGGGTTACCTTGTTGTCTCTTTCTTCATCCCTATAGATGATATAGATCTTTTGCTGATCATCCACAAGCACCTGAGGCCTGGAAATAGGGATTCTTTTGGTTCCTCCACCGCCGAGGTAGAAAGGTTGAGTCCTGTGGTTTGGGCTTGCTTTTTTCCATGATCCATCCTTTAGGTAGATCACTTGGAGCTGAGGAATTTCTTCATCTGCCCAATAAGTGACGATATATGGATTGCCATTATTATCGGCCGTCATACCTGTTTGATTGATTAGGCTACTCTTCTGGGGAATTTTCCAAGCATATTCAGCTGAACTTTCTGTAATTGGGAGCTTGTATTTTTCTCCCGATGATTTTTCCCAAGTCAATCCTTGATCTTTGGATACAGCATAGGCCATGTCATGATTGGTCGATACATCCCAAGACTCTCTCCAAACCCAACTTAAGTGGATATTTCCCAGTTGATCGACGTAAGACTGCCAATAAGCACTTCTTTTGTCTTCCCCATCAATCAAATTGGTATGGATTTGCTGCCAAGATTTTGATTTCAAATCATATTTATTAATCAACAAATTGCCTCTTCCTGAAGATCCTGACCTGTACATGAATATCAAATTCCCATCTGGTAATCTGTGGAATTCGGGATAGGTGACTTTTGATTCCCCTAATCCTGTCATGCTTTCTTTTTCTCCCAACTCAAGACTCAGTGGATCCTTGCTTTTGGCATATCTTAATTCATTGTCATGATGATCCCAGGAGATATGGAGATATCCTTCCCCATCCAAGGCAATGCTGATGGAATTGTGGGCATCGTTAACATTTCCTTTGTATGCTGTTTTGTTTAGCTCCCATGTATCTGATGACAATTCCCTTTTGCCAAGCACGACAAATCCTTCTGGATCGTAGTAGGCAATAAACTGAAGCTTGCCATCAGAATCCAAAGAATTCCTTCTGAAGATAACTGTATTGATAGAATTATTTGCCCAACCTTCTCCAACATTACTTGTGGTGATTTGAGCCTTTTCTAACTTTTGCACTTGACAAGAAGATGCTATAAGCAAAAGCAGCAGAAATGAAATTTTAATTTTGTGGATCATTTCAAAGTGCTTTGTCAATCACTGCCTTTTTTCCACCCCAGATTTTCTGCTGTGTCCATTCTTCTTTAGGCTTTGCCCAAAAATCTGAAGAAGCAGGCAAACCTAGAACCAAGAAGGCTTGCGAACATAAATATAGGCTTCCTGTAGAAATATAAGGCTCTGCCAATTCGGGTTGATTGCCATGAAAACCAAGTTTCAACCAGCCATTTTGATCAAACATTGAATCAGACTGCATGTGTTTGTCCACAATTGCCATCAGGGCTCCACGAACTTGTGAGGGAGCAATTTCCTTGGGCAACTCCTCCCAAAGGGCTATTTGGGAAAGTGCTTGAAATGCGCCAAACCTATAGGCCATGGATCTTCCAATTACAGGATAAGTTCCTTCTGGCGAAATCAATCTTTCTTGGATTGCGGCATATCTTCTAGCTCTTTTGAGGAAAATCTCAAATTCCCCTTTGTTTCCTTTTCCTACTTCCAGCAATGTCTTAGAGATATCCAAAATCATCGGCTGAATCACGAAGCTATTATAATAGTCATAATGAAAATCAGGACCATCACCATAGACGCCATCTCCAAGATACCACTCTTTATGCTTGTTGAGGGCATAGGCTATTCGCACTTGGTCACCTTCACCGTCAAACTTGGTCAAAGCTGCTTCTACCATGGCAGTAAAAAGCAGCCAATTACTGTAATAAGGAGTGATACTTCTAGATGATTTTAAAGCTTCAATTGTGTTCTTTTTGGTTTGGGAATCAAGCCTGTCCCAGAGTTGGGTGGGTGCACGTAATAAGCCTTGGGCTAGAAATGCCGCATCCACCAAAGGCTGACCACCTTCTGTAAAGTTCATAAAATCCTTTGCATTGGGATCTGTGGCATTTTTGAGCGATTGGTGAACCAGAATGATGTATTTTTCTCTCAACTTACCTTCCTCCGTATCATCAGGGCCAAGTTCCAACCAAGGAGCCATCCCAGACACAAGTCTTCCAAAAGCTTCGAGGTAAGTCACTTTATCCCTATCTCCATAAGCATTTGGAGCGGTCTCCACAGGCATATTTTCTTTGAGCTTATCCTGACTTAGGTTTGTCAAAACCGGATCTGCTATTTTGGTAAGGTGGGAAATAAAGGCTTTTCTATCTTCTTGATTATTCGCTTGGGCTGAGCAGATTATCAAAAAAAGAACTACGGTGTATAGTAGGTTTATTTTTTTCATTTTTGAAATTAATTTTTTTTGGAAAAAACCCCCACATAAAATACACTGAAGGGTTTTGGCTAATTTGAAGGAAATTCTTAGAGTATAAAAGAATTCTTTAGTGAAATAAATATGCAACTACCAGACAGAGCCTGGTAGTTGCTATAGTTACAATAAACCCTAATTTTTTACTTTTTTAGACCTTAATAATGATTTTGTAGAAGAAAATAAATTTTACATTTCTTGATTTTGAAATCAATAGCCTTCATTTTGCTTCAATTCTGCATCTTTATTCAGATCAATTTCAGATTGAGGGATTGGCATTTTCATATGGAAATTTTGGAGACCATCAGTCGTTTCAATTTCACCATTTGCCAAAGGACTTGTGCCAGTCAATCTTCTAGCCCTTTCCACAAGCGTTCCTGTCCTCACCAATGTCATCCTTCTGTTTTCTTCTGCCAAGAGCTCTCTGGCTCTTTCATCTAGAATAAAATCCAATGTTATATCAGCAGCTGTTACTAGTGGAGCATTGGCTCTCTGTCTCAACATGTTGATATCAGCAGCAGCACCTGCCAAATCTCCTTTAAGCAATCTTGCTTCTGCTCTTAGAAGATAAGTCTCTCCCAATCTCATTACTATAAAATCCTTCCACATTGCATATCCAAAGGGATCTCTGCTATCAAATTGTCCCCATTTCATTGAGTATGGAGCCATTCTCCAAATGGTATCTGCAGGGAAAATTCTGATTACATTTCCATTTGTAAGTGTAAACTCACTGTTAACCCCATAAGGAACCTCTTGCCCTCTGATGTTATTGTATGCACTTCCAGAATTGTTGAAGTAAAGCTTTCTCTTGATGTTATACTCCGAGTTTCTCATATCACCATCATCATAGAGACCATAGAGAACCCAGTTATTTAATCTCACTCTGGCAATACCTCTACCCCCGAGAGAATCAGCAGGCTCCATCCCAGGAATATCATAATATCCCCCAACCCAAATTCTTCTCTGTTGTGGAGCACCAAATCCCCCATTTGCAACATCAGCAGGGTTTTCCATCTCCACTACCCAAATGCCTTCTGTATTCCCTTGGTTTCTTCTTTGATTTCCTAAAATAAACATGTCCGAAAACGGATCTCCTGGTCCGCTTGCATTTACACCATATCTTTGATTGACCAAGGTATACCTACCACTATTGATGATCGCACTTGCTTGTGCCTCTGCATCTTCTGGTTTGTTAAGCCTAAGATAAACTTCAGCCAATAATTGATGGGCCATCATTTTGTTGATTCTACTTTCATAAGAAGCAGACCCTGCATTTGGGAGAAACTCGGTTGCAAAAATCAAATCTTGCTCTATTACTGCATTCACTTCGTTGATTGGTGTCCGAACGAAGTCGGTTTTTGGAGCTGTCAAAGGTTCTGTCAGTAGGGGTACATCCCCATAAAGCGTTGCCAGCATATTGTAAGAATGTGCCCTAAAAAAACGCGCTTCCGCATTGAATGCGTCCTTTTCTGCATCAGTCATCCCAGCGGGATTGTTGTTTTCTGCATTGTAGATCAAAATATTGGCATTGTTGATCATTCTATAAAGTGCACTCCAGGTTTTTCTGGAAGCCGGATCCAAAGAGTTCATTTGGGAGTAACTGAAATAAGGCCTGGCATCACCATTTGATCTTCCAGAGGGTGCCCACAGTATATCAGTTCCTACATGCCAAATGCCTTGTAAAGTCTGATCTTGATCATTGGTGTACACGGATACAAACTGTCTATGCAAACCAATTGCTGCTGCATCAAAACCCAACTTGTCATTCAATGATTCAGGAGCATATCTATCCAGTACATTTTCGTCCAAGAAAGAGTCACTACATGCTGTATTGGAAAATACCAATACACATAATATTCCTATATAATTTAGTATTTTTTTCATTGTCTTAAGATTTTAAAGTGTCAGGTTGATACCAAGTGAAATAGTGCGAACCAATGGGTAATTATTGGTCCAACCATCAGAACCTCTAGGAGCATAATTCATCTCAGGATCCCATCCTACCCATTTTGTAAAAGTGTGCAAGTTTCTACCTGCCATGTAAACCGTCAAACCCTCAATATGGTATCTAGACAGAAATTCTTTTGGAACGGTATAACTCAATCTCACGTCTTTAATTCTCAAGAAGCTAAAATCCTCGGCAAATTGATATCCTCTATAATTTCTAAATGCTCCAAGCCCAGGCCAGTAATTGTCCTGATTTTCAGGAGTCCAATAGCCAATTTCTTGTGGAATATTTCTCCTTCCAGCTTCATCTGCATAAGACAAGTCCCTATTGATTTTGAGTCCGCCTTTCACTGCCTGAAGGAAGATGCTTAAGTGAAAGTTTTTGTACCTGAAATTATTCGTCAATCCACCAACCCATAGCGGGTCTCTTTGACCAAGCACCATTCTATCCTGATCATTGATAACTCCATCGCCATTCTGGTCTTTAAATTTCAAGTCTCCGGGACGCGCCACAGGGTCATGGCCTGCCACTTCTTCACCTATTTGCCAGATCCCAGTTTTTTCATAATCAAAAATCACCCTAAGGGGCTGTCCTATAAACCAGCCGTTTCCAATATCATCCCTGCCATCTCCATAGAGATCCAAAATTTCATTTCTATATCTGGAATAATTAAAATTGGTTTCCCAAGTGAAGTTCTCATTTTCAATATTCACGGTGTTCACGGTAAATTCAAAACCTAAGTTTTGCATTTTACCTAAATTCACCCATACATTTTGGTAACCCGTAATGTTTGGTAAGTTTCTTTCTAATAAAATGTCGTGTGTTTTTGATTTGTAAACTTCAACCGTACCTCTCACCCTATTTTGGACTACCCCAAAATCCAATGCCAAATTGGTAGAAGTAGTTGTTTCCCAATTTAGGTTTGCATTCCCCAATCTATCATAGATAACTCCAGTAAGAGGCGATCCATTAAATGGAAGAAGGATTGTATTGGCCGTAGTAGCTGTTCGATTGACAGGAATTGCCATATTTCCGGATTGACCATGTGACAACCTAAGCTTCAGCTCTCCAACTGAACTGGCATTGGCCATAAAGCCTTCATTGTGGATATTCCATCCCAAAGCAACAGAAGGAAACAATCCATACTTATTTGTATTTACTCCAAATGCGGAATATCCATCTCTTCGAGCAGTCGCAGTTAACAGGTATTTGCTCTTGTAAGAATAATTCACACGAATCATCTGTGAAAGCATTGTATAACCATTCCCCTCCGAATCTGCCAGTTGGGTAGATCCTGCATTCAAGTCATAAAATGACAGTGCGTCATTGGTAAATATCCTTGATCGACTATCATTTCTGAAATAATCCACTTGTTGTGCACTATATAAACCGGTAAAATTGAGGCTATGCTCTCCTATTTGTTTTGAATATGTCAAAATGTTTTCCAATACCCAATTGGTTGTTTCACTATTCCAAATGTGTGCTGATCCATTCAAATCAAAGGCTCTCCTTCCAACATATTCAGCAAACCTATTGATGTTATAGGTATAGTTCCCATTAAGTCTATAAGTCAATCCCGGAATGAAGCCGGGTGTAATATCCACATAAGCACCGCCTGACAAGGTCTTTCTTCTGTCTTCCCTATCGATAGTAAGTCCCAACATTGGGTTTAGAAACAATTGCTCAGGAGCCATTGGGAAGATATTGTATTCCCCATCGTCATCCGTTGGTCTAGAGTATGGACTCATGGCAGACGCAAGCAACAAGTTGACTCTACCTCCATCTTGATTTCTGTCAGTAAAAAAGGCACTTGTTCCTACCTTGATGAAATCATTGATTTTTGCATCGATATTGGTCCTAAATGAAGCCCTTCCAAATTGGTATCCTTGAACTACCCCTTCTTGATCCACTTTGGATCCTGACACAAAGTACTGGACATTTTCAGTTCCCCCAGAGATGCTTAAGTTGTGTTCTGTAATCCTTCCTTGCTGGGTAGCAACATCCATCCAATCAGTAGTGATTCCATTGTTGTAATTCTCCACTTCAGCTGCATTCGGAAGAATATTCGTCATAGACAGGTTGTTTGCAGTCAAAAAATCCGCATACTTCTGCACATAGGCATCCGGTCCCATGGGAGTCAGCAAGTTGGCGATTCCTTCAAACCCAGTATATGCACTGTAATTTATCCTTGGCTTTCCAGCTGACGTAGAGCCTCTCTTTGTTGTGATCAGGATGACCCCATTAGATCCCCTTGTTCCATAAATTGCCACCGCAGAAGCATCTTTCAGGATTTCTATAGATTCTACATCAGTTGGACTGATATCATTGATACTTCCAAAAAATGGAGATCCATCCACAACCAAAAATGGGCTTGTTCCAGCAGTAATAGAATTTACCCCTCTAATCTGCATCCCTCCCGTACTTCCCGGAACAGAAGAGCCTTGTGTCACCATCAAGCCAGCTGTAGTTCCCTGGATTGCTTGGGTAATATCAGTTACAGGAAGATTTGATAGTCTGTCTTTGGGAACTGATGCCACTGATCCTGTGATATCAGATCGCTTTTGGGTACCATAACCAACTACAACAACTTCATCCAGCTGACTGATGTCTTCTTCGAGCGAAACTTCAATAAAGCTTTTGTTGGTAACGCTTATCTCCTGTGTAGAAAATCCAATAAATGACACTAAGAGAACTGCGTTTGGTGAGCTTACCTTTATATTGAAATTCCCATCAATATCTGTAACTGTTCCATTGGTTGTGTTCTTTTCTACAATAGTAACCCCTGGGATGGGTTCGCCATTTGTGGCTTCTTTTACAACTCCATCGATTGTGATTGTTTGGTTTTGTGCTTCAGTAGAAGGTACTACTGCCAAAAAACAAACGAAAAGGATAATTATCCTTCGTATTAGTTTATTCATAATTAGATTGGGTAAATGTTAATGATTTTTTTAAGTTTTGTTGATACTTATCAACACTTGATTTTAAATTACTTCGTCTCTACTTGCGTTTTTTCATATACATTTGGACTATATTTTTATTTTCTGGTGACTTAACTAAGACTCAAAATTAAATTCCTTCAATTAGTTGTTTGACGATCTTTGATTGATGTAATGTTTGTAATTAAAAATTAAAAATCTAAATTTAACGGACTTTTAACGGTATCTTTAACCGTTAAAACATATCTCAAAATCCTTGTAAGGGCACTTTGGATGTGTTAGACTCAAAACCCAAAACAACTCCCCCACATGGAACAGCCTGAAAAACTACAAGCACTACAGCATGTTCTTGAACATAAACTATTCTCAAGGTCCCCTTCGACAAGCATGTTGCTGAAATATCTTGTCGAAGCTTCGATAGCCAATAAGGATTTGAAAGAGAATACGATCTCAATGGAGCTCTATGGAAAGGATTATGCTGACGAAAAAAGTGCAGCACACATGAGGGTAAATATCTACCATCTTCGCAAAAAACTAGAAAAATATTACAGTTATGATGGTAAAAATGACGAGATCAAACTCGAAATAAAAAAAGGACAATATCAAGTCGAGTTTAATGAGCGCTCAAAAGATCCAGAAATTATCACTCGCACAAGAAGAAAAAAGAGGTATTTTTTTATGGCTGGCGGTATTTTTTTGACAGCTATATTGGCCTATTTCTCTTTTTACAATAAAAATACTCCTCTCTGGCAACCTTTTTTTAGCAATTCTAAGTCCACTACTTTATTTATTGGAGACTTCTTTGGGATCATGGGAAATACCGTGACTGGGAGAAATGGATGGAATAGAGACTATGAAATAAATAACCTCCAAGATTTTTATGAATTTTTGGAGCAAAATCCAGATAAAAAAGAAAATATTTACCCTGCAAACTATCCTTATGTCACTGGAATGGCTGCAAATGGCACCATGAATATCTCTAGACTTTTTCATTCAAACAAAAATGATTTTGACATTCGCTTTACTTCCCAAACATCCATAAAAGATATTTCATCAGTCAATTCGATCTATATCGGTCCTGTGAAAAACAAAAATATATTCCTCGATCTTTTCAATGACAATAATTCAAAATTCAAAATTGATCAATACACAATCACCTATAAAGATGCTGCTGCTGAAAGGGATACGTTGATCAATCTTAGCATTGAAGACGGAACTCGATACGAGCATGTAGTCGTATCGAGAATCAAAGGTCCAAATGGTACTGAACAATTTATGTTTTTCTCCGACCATGACATCGGTGTAAAAGCAACTACCGATAAATTCACTGATATCAATTGGGTAGAAGATGTATTTTACAAAATGATAGGTGAGGAAATCGAGTATTTTACTGCGGTATTCCTGGTAAAAGGCAAAGAAAGAACAAGCTTAGAACTTGAGTTGTTGATTTGGGATAGGTTGTGATCGAGTCGTTTATTGATTCTGTGATTTCAAATATTATGTTTATCCGCAATGACACCAGTAGGAAATTAAAGCAATTCGATCAAGCTGATAATCGTCGACTATTGACAGCAGCTGAATTCTAGGTGTGTACCTAATTAAATGTGGATACTGGTGTGAAAGCGGATAAACATATCAAATATAATTTACTTCAAAATCCTCAATTATATTTTCAGCCTAAATACGTTGACGGATTGTCCTTTTAGGGAAACTTGTATTTTTTTCTTTTGTATGGAAATATCTTTTTCTTCAGGAGCAATCCTTTTTGGCTCTTTTATGCTGTGGGCTGCTGTCAAATCGTCGGATTGCAGTTCTAGCCATTTTCCATTCCCTTTTCCTTTGTAATTTCCGTTTAGCCTTATTGTAAATGCTCTTGTATCGGTATTTGTGTTGACAATTTTGAAAATCAACTCTTTGGTATTTTCATCATAGGTGGAGGAAGCATATATACCTTCTTCACCTGCCAATGTATTCCCGTTCTCTGTTATTTGGATAATTTGGGTTCCTGGATTTGTTGAAAATAATTTTTGCACATAATAATTTGGTGTGGCATAAGAACCCAAATTGTCGAACCAAATCATATCTGGAGCCCACTGCCAGCCATCCACATGCGCCAAAAGTGGTGCATAGGAAGCCAATCTCACAATATCTGCATTTCTTTCCAGCCCAGTCATGAATGCTGCTTCAGACAAAGCTCCCTCCCAATTGTTTCTTTTCAAAGCATCATTTTCGGTAGTCGAATGGGCTGCATATTCTCCTGCGAATACCTTTGGGCCATTTCTATCATAATCATCATACCTGCGGGCATTTTCTCTAAACCATTCAGGGGATTTATAGTAATGCTCGTCAATCAATTCTGCATTTCTCGCTTTGAGTTCCTTCCACAAATAGTCGAATTCATGTCCGTCTGATGAAGGCCCTGATGTAGAGACAATAATTATCTCCGGATAAGCTGCTTTGATTGCTTTTTCGAAGATCTCTGCTCTTTCGATATATTGTGGCCCCCAATTTTCATTTCCTACGCCTATATATTTCAGTTCAAACGACTCAGGGTGTCCCATTTCAGCACGTTTTGCTCCCCAATAAGTATCCGTCGATCCATTTGCAAACTCAATCAGATCTAAGGCATCTTGTACATATTCGTCCAAAGCGGCCAAAGGAACCATTTCCCCTGAATTGTATTGGCAAGCCAGTCCGCAACTCAATATGGGTAGTGGTTCTGCTCCCAAGTCAGCTGCAAGCTGGAAATATTCGAAAAACCCCAATCCAAAAGATTGAAAATAGTCAGGTGCATTTCTGTGGGAAAACTCAATATTCCAGCGGTTGATCATCGTACCACGATCTTTCATTTCACCGATGGTATTTTTCCATTGATAGCGATTCTCAAGGTCAAAACCCTCTACGATACAACCACCTGGAAACCTCAAAAACCCTGGATTCATATCTGCCAACAGCTGCACAAGGTCCTTTCTTAGTCCTCTTTTTCTCCCCATCCATGTATCCTCCGGAAACAATGAAATCATATCAATATCCAACTCACCTTCACCTTCCAATAGTACCTTGAAATTCACACCGTCTGCTGTCTCAGTGGCTTTCAACATTACTTCATAGGATATCCATTCATTTGTCAACTGATTGATCGTCGTTTCTGCCAAGATCTTTTTGCCTTTTGTAATCTGTGCAGTGATGCTCAGATTATCTCCTTTAGCCACTTTAGCAAGGAAAGTCAATCGGTAATTTTCGTTCCCTTTCACTGCCATTCCTCTAAATCCTTCATTGGACATCCCAAAGTTCCCTTGGTCATTCAGTCTTTGCATTTGAAGGTATTTCTTGTTTTTGCTGTCATCTAAATGTGGCTTCGTGTAGTGATAGCCCATGGCTCCATCTTCTTGAATTCTCCTCCAGCCCATAAAAGGTGAAGGAAACTCAAAGGAATAATTCTTGATCATCTCTGCATAGAGTCCTCCATCGGCAGCAAAATTGATGTCTTCAAAAAATAGTCCCCACATATCAGGTGCAATTGTTGCCCCCTTCTTGTTGATATCAATATCCAAATTCTTACTTGGAGCTTGTGCTTGGATTCCTATTGTTGAGAAAAACAGGATTAAAATGGAAAGTAAAGTGAGTTTCATTGTAGTTAGGGTTTATTAATCATCTAATATATGGGCTAAATATAATTAATAAATGTATTTTAAACACTTAAATATTTACTAATATCCGCAATGATTCCATAAAGTCAATTTCCATCAGGTTTTTCACTTGAGATTTTTCTACTCAAAGGCCAATAGAATTCTTCAAATTTTCTGGGTTTGGAAGGATCAAATTTGGGAATGTCAGCCTTTAGGTAATACTTCAAATCAAGCTCAGTATTTACCAATCCCTCTACTACACAAGCTTCCAATTCAAATAAAAAAATAAGGGTGCAAACCTCAATTGCACCCTTATTCTTCTATTTCACCAATAGTTGCAAAGAACTATCGTTGATTTCAAATTCATTTTGCTTTAGTAATCTGATAATTTCAGCTCCAGCAGCTACTACAGGGCCATAGCCATGTGCTGCAAACTTATTGACTGGTCTATGGTAGTAGAATGCTGGGTCAAATGCCATGCCTGTTCCTACACAAGTACCCTCCACTTGTCCTTGCTCATTGACCATGGTGGCTACTGCATTCCAAGCCAAAATAGCCATTGGAGCATGTGCTTTTTCATTGATCCATCCTTCATTGACTGCAGCAGCTATACAATATGCATAGATCGCTGTAGCAGAAGTCTCAAGGTAAGAATCATTTTTGTCCAGCAACTGATGCCAAAATCCCGACCCAGACTGCAAACTGGCCAAACCTCTAACATGCTTTTGCAACAAATCCATGATCATTGCTCTTCCTGGGTGACTTTCTGGAAGCACTTTCAATACTTCGATTTTTGTCAACAAAGCCCAACCGTTTGCTCTAGCCCAATGGAATTCTGGATGTACATCCATATCAGCCACCCATCCATGCATGTAAAGACCTTTTTTCTCGTTGAACATTCTATCTGAGAAAAGTTTAATCTGCTTAACAGCTTCGTCAAAGTACTTTTTCTCGCCTGTTTTCTTTCCCATCTGCGCGATCGCAGGAACGCTCATATACAAATCATCTAACCAAAGCGTATTATCCAATGGCCTATTTCTTGCCAAAGTTCCATCTTCAAATCTAAATTCCTTATTCATAATATAATCCATGAAATTAGAAATCAATGGATCTACATTAGCATCTAAGCCATTGGCTTCGGTCTTGATAAATGAAGCACAAAGTGCTCCACAATCATCCAAAGCTCCCGGAGCGACGATTGAGTGTAGCGCATGTCTTTTGTTCCCCATTTTTTCAAAATGTGGATATAGATCCGCCAAAAACTTCACTCTATTGTTTGTGTAATCTGTGTAAGACTGGTCACCAGTCACTTCTCCTGCCAAAAGCATTGCGGAATAAGTTACTCCCCATTCGTAGCTCAAGAGTCTAAAATCACCTTTTTTCAAAACTGATTTTTCATCAACCTTGCTAAAATCTGTAATTTCAGACCCGCCTTCTTCTGTCAATATGGTCGTGTAAGTAGTATTCTCCAAATATCCTTTTACTCTATCCAAAACAGCTTTCACTTCTGAAACCTCAGGAGCACCATAGGGAGTGGGATAATCTGGTTCCAACAAATGAAGAGGTGTATTGCTGTCATTCATCTCCTTTTCCGCAGGTGGGTTTTCCTGTGTATTGGAATTGTTTTCTGTTTGTGGTTGGCAATTCAAAAGAATAGATGCTGCCAAAAGAAGAATAAGCGGATTGATAATTCTGGTTACAAGGTTGTTCATTGTGCTTTATGTAAAATATATACCTAATATAACCCCAAAAATATGCTTATTAAGCAAAAAACTTTCCTGTAGTGTCTGAAAGTGAGACTTGAGTTTTTTTTAATGTTGAATATTTTCACTAAAATCAAACATCAAATGATATATTTTCAACTGATTATTGTCTTCGTCAGTATGAATTGAACTATAATGAAATTCAAATTCATTTATGAAAGTATCCCGAGAAATCACTTTCGTTGTTTTTATTGAAGTGAATGAAGTAGTTAAAAGAGTATTTATATTCCTCATATTTTCATCAATTTCCAAATCTTCTACTATAAACCCTATCATACCATTCATTCGGTAAAACGATGCATAATATTTGCAAACAAATCTATCTAATCCATTTCTTATGTACTTGGCATTCAAACCACTTGTTCCTGTTGTCTTTACGTTGTCCAATCTTTTACATTCAATAATATAATATTCGTCTTGGTCGTAAAATCGATTAGGATTATGAATTCGAATATCAGTTCGTCCGGAAGTTCCTGTTTCTGGAACTTCTGGAAATATGAAATATTCAAATTCTATCTTTCTTTTTATTGATGAGTTATTAATGTATTGATTGACCAAAACATCTCGAATTTTGTTTTCATCATTTTCAAGAGCTACGTTATCAGTCTTCATTAATCGATAGCAAAAAGTAATCTTTGACAAGATTTTCTCAAACTCATTATCATAAAATGGTATTGAACCACTAAAATTTGATGCGTCTAAACTACCGAACATTGAAAGCTTGTTTTTTGCCCGCATTTAAAATGGCATCAGAAAATTCATTTAAGTCTAGTTGAGCAATGGCTTGATGCCAAAGTCTTTTTTCATTAGGTTTAACAATGTAGAACCCATCCTTTTCAAATCCACGAATGTCTTTTTGAATAAATAAACGATCTGTTATTTTTTCATTTCCAAGAGCAGATAGAGTTTTCAAGACTTTATCATTATTAGTATCAACGAAGTTGATTAGTTCAGTTTGTTCATTTATGGTAGTGAGCTTGAAGAATAAACCAAGCAATTGATTAGTGTGATGTACATATACAACTAGTGTCTGATTAGTCTTTATAAAGATATCATTAAACCTGTCTAAAAATAGATTGATGTAGTTTTGAAGCTCTTGACTTTTAGGATCTAAAGAAGAGAAAATTTTCTCATATCCATCATGCTTCATAATTATTGGAATAACAACTTGATTTGAATAATTAAGTAAATCCATTTCCCGATTAGAAAACTCAAAAGCTCTAAAAACATGACTATCTATACTCTTTATAAGAATATTTAATTCATAGTTAAAAGGACCTATTTGTAAGCTCTCTAATGAGTTTTTCCTTTTCTTAAGATTAATTATTTCATCAACAGTATTTTCAATTTCTTTATCAGAAATAAAAGGAATATTAAATTTTTCAATGTTATGAGCTTGTTCTCTTTCTATACCAGAAGAGCTAAACGTTTGTAGATTTAGGTATGAAAATAGTTCAGAATAAAGAATGCCTGAAATTATTTTAAGGTCTCCTGAGTCGTTCTCTGAGCGAGCACTAATTGAAGTTAGTGCATCTTGAAACACTACATTTTCTTCTGAAAAGGCAGACCAACATCTAAAATCGGATTTAAATCCTTTTTGAATTAAAAGAAGAGGAGCATTGAAAAGGCTGTTTTCTCTAGCCCTATGTACAAATTGTTTGTCCCACAACTTATTCGAATTTAAATTAATCCAAAATGCATTAATGTCTCGCTTTGCATCTATGTATTTTTGACCTATTTTATCTGATACATCCATTTTACTTCCACCCCCTGACTGTATTCCTTGCCCATAGGTATACTTTTGCGAATCAGCGATTTTTTCACCAATTGTCTTGTATGACTCTCTTAGACGTTGAATCAAATTAAAGTCCAAATAATTACCATAAACCAATACTTTCCATAAATAGTCAAATTCCTTCAATCTACTTTGGACTACTTTCTTATAGTCTCCTCGTTGAATCGTGAAGACTTTAAAGAGGGAGAAGAAACGACTTGGTTTTAGGGTAATGTGCTCAACAATATTTTCATTTGTATTTTTATCAAAAGCGAATTGATAAAACAATACTACGGCAGGAGCGATGGCTTTATCATTTGATTTATCAAAAACCTCCTTTCTAACAGGTGCAAGTTCAAAGACTTTGTTAATAACAAACTGGTCAAGTAAATATTTTCTAAACTCTTGTGCATTAATATTATACAAGATTTTACTTGTCGCTATAAAAGCAATTTTAGTTTTATCTAAGCTAAAATCACTGACTCGGAGAATAAAGGCTTGCGCTATTTCACTATTGCTAATCTCTATCTCAATCGCATATTTACCTTTTTCTAATTTCTTTCTTTTGTTTATATATTGATCGAATAACGGTTTTTTTTCTCCTTTTCCTCTTCTCCATGGAGGATTACCTAAAATGAATTCGAAAGAAACATCCCCTAAAAGGGTATTAAATTCAGCTTCTGTATTAAAAAAATCTTCTGAGAAAAAATTTTTATTATACAATAACGGAAACTTAAAAGACTCAATATCTGAAGGCTCCTGATAATCTAAAAGCGTGAGGTAAATTGAGAATATAGCAACATTGATTGCACTTTTATCCTTGTCTATTCCAAAAATATTATCGGAAGCCAACTGTATTAATTGCTTTTTGTATTCCTCAGGATTATCTAGATATGAAGGGTTGTTAAGTTGAAATTGCTCTATTATTTTACGCAATGTCTCAACCAAAAATATCCCTGAACCACATGAAGGGTCAAGCACTTTGCAATCATGTGAGTTTGGTTGATTTCTAAACTTCATCCCAACAGTTTCAGAAAGCATATAGTCAACTAAGAAAAGTGGCGTATAGTACGCTCCTTGATTTTCTTGCTGATTTTGCCCAATGAATAGCTCGTAAACATTACTGATAAATTCCACGGGGATAATTGAGAAATCGTAAAGATTGAACAAAGATATTTGCCCAGAAGCTACTTCATCTCCAGACAACAATTTAACAATGATTGAAAGACTACTTGATGAAATCGAATCAATGTCATCATCGGATATTGGAAATAAATCTCCGTTAAATTTCTTTTTCAAATACTTAAAAAATGCTTTAACATTTTGTTTATCCGATAAAAGACTACAAAACTCAAGGTTAGTCCATTTACGTGATGTCCCTTCTTTTTCAAAATCCAATTTTACCTCTCGATCAATTAGGTAACGGACAAAAATGACTTTCCCCAACAATGAATTCGTAAGATCAATGGGTAAGCCGTCATCAATAAGTAATTCTCTTGTCGCTTTAATATTGTTTAGAAGGTGATAATCAATTCGGTTACTATAACTAAAGTCTTTTTGATATTTTTCCCAAGTTTTATCTGTTACAAGTTTGAAATATGAAAAATCCTCTAGCTTTTCTGATTTTCCAAATAAGCGCAACGAATCTTTCTTTGTAATGAATTCAAACCCATTATAAATTTCCAATGAATCACCTTCTGTAATAATGACAATAGGTGATTCATTGAAATTCCATACTTCTTTGAGCTTTTTCTTTTTATCTATCGGTGAATCAAAAAATAAAATGAATGGTTTATTGTCAATTGAGAAAAAAGCATCAGGTTCAATGACATTATTCAACAGCCTTTCTACACGATTGGAAAACAAACCTTTCCAGCTGTTCTCACTCGTGAAAAAAAGCCCATTTTCTTTTGAAAGCCCAAGCTTATCAAATATTTGCTCTAAATGTCTCAATTAAAATATTATTTATCAAAAACCATTTTATTAAGATTAAATCTATCAAATTACAGCTAACTTCATTAGAAGCAAATAATTTATAAAGTCAAGTTACAAACTAAATTTGTTAATTTTTTCTTTAAATTTTATTATCCTGTAAAATTGAATTTCGATCAGGCAAAAGTACAAAATCTAAAGTACTTATTCGCTTTTAAAAAATAGTTTTCATACTGGAAATCTTATTCCCAACTCTAATTTTCAACAAAGTATTTTGCTTATTCTTTTATCAATTAAGACTAAAACTTGAAAGTCGAAGATTTACGCTAGTTTGTTAAAAACAACAGTCTACATAATTTACAAAAAATCACCAAGGGACACTTTTAATCCCTTGGTGATTATTTAAGGTTATGCTAAACTTTTGGATTAATATCCAGGATTTTGATAAGCTGATCTTGTTGCTTCATCCAATGGCGCCCCGGTTTCATCTGTCAATTGCACCAAGTAGTTGAATGGCCAAGGTCTGAAAGTATGGAAAGGTTGCATTTGTCCTTTTCCATTTCCATTTTGTCCATTTCCTCCTCCGGTATTGGAAGCCACAGGCCAAAGTCCAGTTCTGTTGGATGCCATCTGATTGTAATGCATCACTCTGTCATAGAGTATTCCTGCATTGTGCAGATCTTCCCACATGATCCCTTCGGCCAAGAACTCTCTGTTTTTCTCATTGTATATAAAATGGATAAACATGTCTCTTTTTGAACCTACCGAAGGAATATAACCCTCACGGTTAGCTTCAGGCGTACCCGGAGTGAAGTGGTTTTCTGTTATCATGATTGCATTGTAGGAATCACCAATGGCAGCATATGGTGCTTCCAATTCTGAAGCATCCAAATCTTGTGCTTCAGGGTACCACTGTGCAAAGAGTGATGGTCTGTTTTCTCCAGCCTTGAATGCCGCTCTTTGTCTCAGTACATTGATATCACCTACAGCAGAACCATAGTCTCCTTTGCGACCATAAGCTTCTGCCCTAATCAAATAAGTCTCTGCCAAACGCATCAAAATCACATCTCTCGTACCGGCTTCTGAATTGAAGTTACCTTCGTCATTGCTACCACCTCTCAAAGGATCGACATATTTTTTAACAGACAAATATGGGGCAGTTTGCGTTGCCAAGCCCATGTTCGCACCGTTGATAAACAATCTGTAGTAATACCTTCCTGTAGTGGAAGACCTCACCCATCTTACCATAAACTGATAAGGTTGGCTCATTACTTCCATTGAATCCAAAGCATTTTCACGGTCATTTTCCAAATAAATAATAGCTCTTTGGCCATTCTGAATCCTTCTGTCTCCAGCTCTTACTTCAGGTTGGTCTGCAGGCTTGTTGGCATTCCACCAAGCTGCAGTTTCTGCTGTCCAAGCAAAGGATGAGGAATTGGATCCCATATTACTGATGTATTCATGTCTGAAGGTTTTTGCATACCTTGAATCATGCATCTTGTCTTTGTAATTGTCATAACCATGATCTGTAGGCTTGAAAGTACCAAAAGGTCTTCCATAGATCATCGCCCTTGCTACTCCTGACTGCTCGGTATAGTTGCCAACGTGGTAATTGACAGATCGATTTCCGAATCTACCATTTAGTCCAGTATTCACATCAAACTGACCTGCCCACAATACTTCAGCGTGTGGACTTGTTTCAGAAATTGCTGGATCAAACAGCATGTCATAATCAGGTGCCAATCCACCAGCTCCATCAATTACCTCGGTAGCTATCTGAATGGCATTGTCAAGATCTGTAGGAACATTACCTTTATAGAGCATTCTCAAAGACTCTTCACTGCTGTTTGCAAAGTCTGCTGCCTGAGCCCTGTTAAGGTAAAGCTTGGCCAAAAAATGACCCGCTGCCCATTTTGTCAACCTACCCCTTGGAGCTGTGGTTGGCAAATTATCATAAGCAAAAGTTACGTCTTCTATTATTTGCGCATAAATATCTTCCAATGATGATTTAGGAAAATTATATACCCCATCATCTGTCCTTCTAGGTTCAAGCAACAAAGGTACATCTCCCAACTGATTGGAAATAAGATAGAATGCCCATGATCTTAGGAATAAGATTTCTCCTTTTCTTTGGTTTGCAAAAGCTTGATTTGTACCAAATACTCCAGGGGCTCCATTTTCCAATACATCCAAAGCGATGTTACAGTTGTTGATATGGGGATAAGCTCCCATTGGTGCAAAATTCGAATTGCCTGCTCCTAAGTAATTGAAAACATTATTTGCAACACTACTTAAATCATTTCCATAAATCCCAACTTCCATTCGGGCCCATGCAGGGGTAGTACTCATGTAAGCATCTGTTTCAGCTTGCGTGATTCTTGCTCCATTGGCATCCCATTCGTGCTTTACTCTTGCGTATACATAAAGCCCATTGATCAGAGATTCTAATCCGTTTTCGTCGTTGTAATAATCTTGTGTTAGATTGGAGACTTGTCTTTCGTCCAAAAAGTCCTGGCAGGAATTGAGCACTCCCAACATTGCCAAGGCTACTATCCAAATATATTTTTTCATCTTTTTTCCTTTTAAATTTGATTAAAATCCTGCTCTCAAAGTAAATACTAAACTCTGTGGTAAAATGGTGTTACTGTTCATTCCACCAAGTGGATCTCCTGCACCATTTCTGTTTTCCCATGCGGTATCATCATCAGGATTGATTCCCCATCTGACAACATCTCCACCAAAAATAAACGGATTTACTACTTGCATATTCAGCTGTAAATTTGCCATGCCAAGTTTCTCGATATACTGGATCGGAAAATCGTAAGCCAAAGAAATGTGTCTAACTGTTACAAATGAACCATCATTAAATTGCATTGGATTAGCAATATTTTCTACATTGGCACCTATGGTAGGCATTGGCCATCGTCCATTTGGATTATCAAAGCTCCATCGATCATTTTCAACTCTTCCATTTGGAAATGTTCCTCCCATACTTGGGTATCCACCAAAATAAGTCTGTCCAAATCGACCATAAGCCATAAAGCTCAAAGTCCAATTTTTGTAATTGAAAGTATTGGTAATACCACCAGTCCATCTAGGCTGTCTAGTACCCACCACAACTCTGTCATCACCATCGATTCTAAAATCTCCATTTTGATCCACGATTTTGACAGTTCCAGGATAGAAATTATGACCATTGGCATTGAAAAGAGCCATTTGCTCCAAATCTTCCGTTGTATTTTGCCAGATTCCATCATGTTTGTAATCGAAGAATGAATGAATAGGATAGCCAATGAAAAGATTGTTGGCAATCATATCTTCTGCGCCATTCACTAGCTCAAGAATTTGCTCTCTGTTAGCACCAAAGTTGAAATCTGTCTGCCATGTAAAACCATTTCTCTCAAGATTGATCGTAGATAAGGTTACTTCTAATCCTCTGTTTCTGGTACTTCCTATATTTTCAAATTTTTGGACATAGCCTGTCACAGCAGGAACCGATCTTCCAAAAATCAAGCCTCTGGTAGTCATGTCGTATACTTCAACTGCACCCGTCAACCTTCCATCAAAAAGGCCAAAGTCCAAACCAGCATTCCACTGAGTCGTTTTCTCCCAACCTAAATCAGGATTCTGTACAAGCTGAGGCAAAAACCCAATAGCAGCATCACTTCCGAATACATATGGATTTTGACTCAAAGGACCTGTTGTAGTGTATGGATTTACAGCTGAGTTACCTGTAATTCCGAATCCAAACCTTGGCTTCAATTCATAAATCCAGGCTACATCTCTCAAAAATCCTTCTTCTTGCATTTTCCAAGCTGCCGAAAAGGAAGGGAAAAAATCCCACTTATTTCCAGGCGCCAATACTGATGATCCATCATATCTTCCAGATGCAGTCAAAAGGTATTTATCTTTCAAAGAATAATTTACCCTCAACATCCAAGACTGGAGCGTGTTTTCTGTAAAAGAAGTACCATAACTGTCTGGACGACCTACTGTATTGGAATTTAGTGAATACCATTGACTTGCTGGAATCACAATGTTTGAAACACTCATCCCCATTCCTTCTCTTCTTGAATATTGAGAAGATTGAAGCAAGGTGATTCCAAAAGTATGGTCACCGACAGTTTTATCAGCAAACAATAAGTTTTCAACTACCCAGGAGAAATTTTCATCTTTTGACATTCCTGCTGTGTTTGGTCTCAAGTTGAGGTGATTTGAAGAGTTTGGACCAGTCCAAGAACCATTTCTGAAGTTCCTTATTTGTCCACCAAAATTCACTCGGTACTTCAACCATGGAGTGAAAGTCACCTCAGAAAAAATATTGGCTAAAATAGAAGTAGTCCTTCTTTCGTTAAGTGCTTGATCGATATCCATCAATGGATTCCACAAATTCAAATTACCTCCAGGATTTTGGATAATTTCACCATCTGGGGTCCTTGGCACTGCATACGGAAACTGATTGTTGGCTCTAGAGAACAGATCTTTGGCACCAGTATTACTCGTGTTAGGACCCATAAAGCCGTAATTTTGGGTTGAAAATGATCCCAAAACTGAGGACCCTACAGTCAGCCATTTGGTTGGAGTTACATCTCCGTTGATGTTTAGTGTGAACCTTTCGAAATCCTGATCCCTCTGTACACCAGTCTGGTTGTGATATCCTAGAGATAGATACAACCTTGATTTCTCTGTTCCAGATGAAAGTGACAATTGGTGGATATTGGTAATACCCTGTCTAGTAACATCATCTCTCCAGTTGTAATCTCCTACATTGTTTGAGTTGTAAATAGGGATTTGATCTGGCCATCCCAAAGCTCTTTCTTCGGCTGTAGTAGGCCTAGTTCTTGGAGTCACACCAAATTCTTCCCATTCATATCCTTGCCATACCATATCCCTTGCGATAGGATCCTGACCAAGCCCCATTACTTGTTGGTCCAAAAATGGATCTGGATACCATGGTTGGGCTGGCTCGTTTAGGTTTTCATTTTCTGCATCACCATATAATCTTCCGTTGATCAGTGATTGTCTCCAAAGGTCTACATATTGTCCTCCATTCATCCAATCAGTTAAATTTCTGTAAGAATCCATAGAGACGGTTGCACTATAGTTTACTTTTATAGAACCCTTTTGACCTTTTTTGGTAGTCACCAATATTACGCCGTTTGCACCTCTCGAACCGTAGATTGCCGTAGCCGAAGCATCTTTCAAAACTTCTATGGACTCGATATCATTGGGACTGATGTCATTGAGAGAAAAAGAACTCACACCCAGCTGAGATACGATCGGGATCCCATCGACTACATAAAGCGGCTCGTTTGAAGCATTGATCGATCTGTTTCCACGAATCCTGACAGCAGGCAATTCTCCCGGACGCATGTTTGTAGTCACATGAACACCTGCTGCATTTCCTTGTAGTGCTTGTGAAATGTTAGCTATCGGCCTTTCTTCCAATTCTCTGGAACCTACACTGGTAATGGCACCAGTCAAGTCACTTTTTTTCTGAGAACCATACCCTACCACGACTACTTCTCCAAGTTGCTGCAAGTCTTGTGAAAGTTCAATATTAATTGTACTGGAAGAATCAACTCGCATTTCTTGTGTAACATAGCCTATTGATGAGAATACCAAAATTGCATTATTGTCTGGCACAGTAATACTATATGCACCATCAATATCTGTAACCGTTCCTGTTGTGGTGCCTTTGATGACCACATTTACTCCTGGCAGTGTTACGCCATCCTCTTTATCAGTAACTACTCCAGAGATGGTGACATCTCTTTCATTATCTATGTTATCGGCACGGGACACTGTCAGGCCTAATGGAACCGTCAGCGCCACTACTAGCGTCAGACGAATCCTAAAATAGTACTGAAGCAATAAATTTTGTTTCATTTGTCTTGGGGTTTCGTTTAGGTTTATTATTGAAAATTGTTTGGATGTTTTTAATTTTAGTATCCCTTTAGTTATGAGTTTTTTGAATTGAATGATTTTTAAATTTAAATGGATCAATTAGGAAATCAATCCTGTTCTGTCATGCCTACATTCATATAAAACAAGTTTAGTTAAAATAATGAATTTAAAACTCAGGTTAGGACAGGATGGATAAAAAGCAATTTTACCATAGTTTTCCGAAGAGATTAAAACATATAAAATCAATTGAAGTCTGTGAAAGCAAGTCAAAGCCAAAACCCATGAACCAAAAAAAATTCCATTACTTTAGTTTAAAAGCCATATTTCTTGTTGTTTTTACGTGTGCTTTGACGAGCTTTACAAATGTTCACCTGATATCCTCGGATTCTTCTGAGAAAACAAAAATTTACTTAATTGGTGACTCCACTGTCAGAAACCAATCTGGATCAGGAGGTCCAGGTCAATGGGGATGGGGAACATTTTTACAGGATTTTTTCGATAGTGCAAAAGTGGAGGTTCATAATCACGCAATGGCAGGGAGAAGTACAAGGACATTTGTAAAAGAAGGTCGATGGGAAAAAGTGATGGAAAACCTCAAGCCTGGGGATTATGTCATCATGCAGTTTGGTCACAATGAAGGAAGTCAGCCTGATACGACAAGAGCAGGATATCGTGGAGTTCTGAGGGGAATGGGTGATGAAACCAAAGAGCTAACCTGGCCTGATGGTACAAAGGAAACAGTTCATACTTATGGTTGGTACTTGATGAAATTTATCGAAGATGCCAAGTCAAAAGGTGCAAATCCAATAGTCGCTTCCATGATTCCAAGAAATAAATTTCAAGAAGGATCTGTCGAACGAGCCAGTATGGATTTCGGACTTTGGGCGAAGGAAGCTGCTAGAAAAGGAGGTGCGGAATTTATAGACCTAAATGGAATTGTTGCTGACCAATATGACAAATGGGGTCAAGAAGTAGTCAAAGGCCTTTTCGAAAAAGACCACACCCATACCAATGAAGCTGGTGCCAGGATTAACGCTTGGTCAGTCATCCAGGGAATCAAATCCCTTAAAAATGAAAAACTCCTTTCCCTTTTACCAGCCAAAAAACCAACCTTGTACCTGATTGGAGATTCTACTGTCAAAAATGGTCAAGGTGATGGCGCAGGAGGATTATGGGGATGGGGAGATTTTATAACCCCGTTTTTTGATCAAGAAAAAATAAAGGTGGAAAACCACGCTTTGGGAGGGACGAGTTCACGAACATTCCAGACTTATGGACTTTGGCAAAAAGTACTTGACAAGATTGAGCCGGGGGATTTTGTTATCATGCAGTTTGGACATAATGATAGCAGTCCACTGGATGACGAAGCTAGAGCCAGAGGAACCATTCGAAGTGCCGGTTTGGAAGCACAGCATATCTACAACCCAATTACCAAGCAGCAAGAGACCGTCTATTCTTATGGACAATACCTTCGAAACATGATATTGGACACCAAAGCAAAGGGAGCTACAGCCATCGTCTGCTCTTTAGTGCCAAGAAATAGCTGGAAAGAAAACAAAGTCAACCGAGCAGCTGATGGATTCGGGCTTTGGGCAAAGGAAGCTGCTGAAAATTCCGATGCGATCTTCATAGACCTCAACGCAATCATTGCTGATGCTTATGATGAAAAAGGCGAAGCTTATGTTAGAGAACATTATTTTAACACAACTGATCACACGCATACCATTGAAGCTGGAGCAAAATTCAATGCAGAAGCTGTAGTAAAAGGAATTTCCTCTAAGCCTGAGAATCCGCTAGCCGGATTTTTGAAATAATTATTGATTGAAATTGCAATAGATATTATGACTATCTGCAATGTCGAACAATAGATAAAAAGAGACTCTAAATGTTGTGGGTAATCGTCAACAACTTAAACGCCGTGTCCTAGACAATAGGTTATAAACAACAAAAACTCAAAGTCTTCACCCAACAATATTTGTTTGGCTTTGTGCGAGCTTGTGGATAACCTTATTTGACATAAATAAACCAAATTCAGTCAACTTAACTATCCTGTAGTATGGTATACCAACGGTACAGGACGAATCAGGATGGGATGATCAATTTATCATACTAACTTTAAGATTTACTTAATCAAACCTTAAACCTTAATATTTAATGAAAGAATTATTTGACTTGAGTGGCAAAAATGCCCTCGTAACAGGAGCAACTCACGGATTGGGAATGGCAATGGCTACTTCTTTGGCAAAAAGTGGTGCTAACTTAATTTTCAATGACATTGATCAGTCAAAAATAGATCAAGCGATCAAAGATTACGCCGAAAATGGCATAACTGCACATGGATACCTTTTTGATGTAACTGACCAAAAGGCAGTAGATCAAAACATCACAGCAATAGAGAACAAGTTTGGTCCGATTCATATTTTAGTCAACAATGCAGGTATCATCATGCGTGTTCCAGCTTTAGAGATGGATCCAGAGGATTTTAGAAAAGTAATTGATATAGACTTGGTTTCTCCGTTTATTGTGTCACAACGTGTGGCCAGGACAATGAAAGATATCGGTGGAGGTAAGATCATCAACATCTGCTCCATGATGAGTGAGTTGGGTAGGGATTCTGTATCAGCTTATGCAGCAGCAAAAGGCGGCTTAAAAATGCTGACAAGAAACCTAGCCACCGAATGGGCAAAATACAATATCAACGTGAATGGCATAGGGCCGGGCTATTTTGCTACTTCCCAGACTGCTCCAATCCGAGTTGGCGGTCATCCATTCAATGAATTTATCATCAATAGAACTCCAGCGGGTCGTTGGGGTGATACTGAGGATCTTCAAGGCACGACTGTTTTCCTCGCAAGCAAGGCAAGTGACTTCGTCAATGGACAAGTAATCTATGTAGATGGCGGAATCTTGGCCACAATTGGCAAGCCAGCAAACGAGTCTTAATAATTGATTTGGGGAATATAAAAGCTTAGCTTTTTGTCTTTCGCATCTCTCGCAAACTACAAAAGAAAATGCAGTGAGTTCTGAGCTAATTTATTGTTGATTTGATCAATTCCAGAAGTCTAAAAATTAGGGGTAGGTCACACCTACCCCTAGTTGTTTTACTTTTTTATCAAAAATTCCTCCGTTGGGATGCGGACTTTTTTCATAGAACCCAACCAATCTCCTTCAGGATTAGCATAACCTACGTACATCAGAGATACACTTTTCAACCCTTCTTTTTCCAACTCCAGAACTTGATCTACAACCTTGTTATCAAAACCTTCTGCTGGTGTAGAATCTATCCTCAATTCAGCTGCTTGAGCCAACGAAAGTCCTAATGCAATATAAGCCTGACGGACAATATGTGCGAAATTCTCCTCAGCTGACTGCTTTAGGTAAATTGCCTTGAGCATGTCTGTATATGAACTAAAACGACCACGAGGTAGTCCTCTTTCGTCAGTCGTGAAATCATAGACTTTGTCAATTCTCTCAGCTGTATATCTGTCCCATGCTGCAAACACAATTACATGCGAGCAATCTCGCATACAATCTGGATTCAAAGATCCTTTGACAAGCTTTTCTTTGGTTTCTTGGTCCTCAACTACGATCAACCTAAACGGCTGCAATCCCGATGAAGTCGGGGCCAACCTTGCCGCTTCTACGATTTTATCGATATTTTCTTTACTTACTTTTTTGGATGGGTCATACGCTTTCACAGCGTGTCTCCAATTCAAATCTTCAATGAGTGACATATTTTTTATTTTGAAATGATTACAAACAGAATGACCAGCAAAGCTGGCAAAGCTTGTATGATAAATATTCTTTTAAATTATTTGATAACAGATTCAGAAATGATCAAAAGGCGATTTCAACACCACAAAGATAGCGGTAAATTTAATTGCGCACAATTAAAAACCAACACACCTTTACTTTAGTTCAAAAAAGTTAAAAAGACTTTCTTTAATTAGATATTCCCAACCTTCCATACAACTCTCTCTGCTAAATTCTGGAATATGATCAGGAAAATCTTCCAAAATCTCCACGGTAAGTCTGAGACGTGTAAATTTGCCTTCTTCAAACAATTCAAAAGAAACAGTCGAGTCTCCTTCGTAACCACCATATTTCCAGTTATACTTGATAGATTTGCCAAGTTCTACTTGGATGATTTTCCACAAGTGAAGAAAGTAATGCTTGTTGTGACGAACAAAAAATCTTGTTTCAAATCCTTCCTTGGTTTCAAATGCTTTAATTGAATTAAAAAACCAAAGTTTCATATATTCAACTTCTGTAATTACAGTCCAAACAGTCGATATCGATGCTTCAAATGTCTGCTCTACAACAATTGGGGGATCAGTTTTTTTCATCTTCAATTTGGTTTTTTTTAATACCTCAAGATCACATAGGCTTAATGATTATCATACCTTTCCCATGATATCTGCATAGCTAATTCCCATGTGGCTATTGTCGTACACAGCCTTTCCGTTTTTGATCAAAATGACTTGTGGGCTTTCATGGTAAACTCCAAAATCCTCAGCAATCTGATTGGATATTGCTCTGTAGGAAAGCAGATCAAGGTAGTAGGGTGTTACTTTTTCAAGATCCTCTTCCTTCCAATTTCTCTGCAGCCTGTTCCAAGCCATGCCACTTATGGAACAAGAGGTAGAATGTTTAAAAATCAAAACAGGTTTTTGCATACTCTGTTCTTTGATAGCCTCCAATTGGGCTGCGTTTTCGATCGTTAACCAATTTTTCATCTTAATTTTTCTTAATCTATTATCTCGTTCAATTAATTAACCGTAAAAATAGTTCCTTTGTAAATGAAGTTTCGATAGCTGGCAGGTTTTTTGAAACGAGTATATAACTTTAGCATTAATTATCCCTGAATGTCAATTCAATGAAAATAACATCCCGTGTACTGATTTTCCTTCTAATTGTATCTGCTTGCAAAAGCATCAATCCCAACAAACCCACCTATTCTGGCGAACCTGTAGTGCTTCCGCGAGCGACATCTGAGATCAATATTCCTATCGAAATTCCATTTGCTATGATAGAGGACAATCTCAACAAAGCATTGGGGCAAAAGCTCTTTGCTGAAAAAGGATTGGATTTGGGTTCAGGCTTTTTCACTGATATTGATGTCAATAGGACAGGTATGATCAAGTTATCCACATTGGATTCCAAGAAAATGTCTATCAAAATCCCAATGAAAATGACCGGTGACTTGAAGTTTGAAAAAAGGATTTTTGGTCAGAATGTAAATACTGCCATTCCATTTGACGAAACACTCACTCCCGAGATCAGTTTTAGACCGAAAGTAGGGCAAAACTGGGATTTTTCCCTAGAAGATATCAACATCGAAAATTACGGCAGATCGATGAAGTACAACTTGTTGGGTTTTGAGATTGATCTGGATCCGATGATCCGCAAGCAGCTCCAAGGGGTACTGAACAATCAGCTGAGTACATCGAACCTGTCCCGCCTGGATTTCAAAGAGATCGCTCAAGAGGCTTGGGATAATTTCTCCAAACCAATTGAAATTGACCAAGATGGGGTTAAGGCTTTTGTCTACACAAAGCCAACAAAACTCAAAATCCGAGAAGAGGTGACAGCAGATCAAAAGCTGAGATTCTTTATGGGCATTGAAGGTGAAGTGTACTCCCAAGTCGGAAAAACACCACAGACAATCAAAACACCTCTGCCTAACATTTCCTACAATGAAAGCAGTGAGAATAAGCTAGATATCATAATTCCACTCGCCATAACCTATGAAGAATTGGATCAATATCTGAATGAAAATCTTGCAGGAAAAAGATTCAAAACAGACAAGCGTACAGAACTGGAAGTGTCCAATCTAGAGTCCCAGAGTTTTGGAGATCGAACTTTGCTCAAAATGGATTTTTTGGCCATCAGAAAAGGAAGAAAGCAAATCACTGGTCAAATGTATCTGGTAGGCAAGCCAAAATATGATGCTGCGACAGAATCCATCAGGTTTGACGAGATAGAATTTGACATCAATACCAAAAATATCTTAGCTCGAAGTGCCACATGGATGAAGCAGGGTCAGGTAATCACACAGATTAAGAAACTGGCGAGCTACCCAATCGGTGAATATTTGGCTGAAGCAAGGCGTGAGTTGAGACTTCAAGGACAGCTAAGAACAGAATTTGCCGACTTCTCCCTAGTCAATCCCCAACTAGACGTAGAAGGCATCTACAACACCGAAGAAGATATCCGCATCTATCTCCGCTCCACTGGAAAAATGAATGTGAGGGTGCGGGGGCTGTAAGCTGAATTTGACAAATTTATAAATTGTTTTAGGCAAAAACATTCTTCGCCTATTTGGTATCATCTGCCTGTCACTAAATGAATTCTATCTTCTTGCAAATTCCTCTTTAGCTGTATCCAGAAAGTTAACAAAACTCACAATATTGGTTTCATAACCTATTGGTTTTACCAGCAATTCTTCATTATGATCCAAGATCACATAATAAGGCTGGGCATTGTTGTTGAACTTTGTGATTTGGAAATCTGCATTTTGTTTGCCAATGGTCTTCTTTTCCTTTCCATCATACTCAGAAACAAACCATTCTGATTCTGGCAACTCAAATCTCTCATCGATATACAATGCCACCAATACAAATTCTTCATTCAATCGCTGCATCACCTGAGGATCAGTCCAAACCCTTGCTTCCATTTCCCTACAGTTCACACAGCCATGGCCTGTGAAATCAATAAACAATGGTTTGCCGGCCTTCTTTGCTGCTGCCAAGGCTTGATCGTAGTCAAAATAACCCTGAAATCCAGGAGGAAAATGCAAAAGGTCAGCATATTTTGGGATTTCATCCAATTGGTTTGCTTCTGATATGGACGAACTTCTGTTTACCATGATGTTAAAGTCATGTGTAGCCATAGGAGGTAAGTAGCCGCTCAGGGCTTTTAGAGGTGCTCCCCAAAGACCCGGAATCAAGTAAACTACAAATACAAACGTGGAAATTGCCAGCATCAACCTTGGTACGCCGATCGTTTCCATCGGAGAATCGTGCTTTGTTCTGATTTTTCCCAAAAGATAAAACCCCAGCAAAGCAAAAATAACAATCCAAATGGCAATGTAAATATCTCTATCCAACAATCCCCAATGATAAACCTGATCTGCTACTGACAAGAACTTGAAAGCCAAAGCAAGTTCCAAGAAGCCCAAGACAACCTTCACTGAGTTTAACCATCCACCGGATTTTGGCAATGAATTTAACCAATGTGGAAAAACTGCGAATAGTGTAAAAGGAATGGCAAATGCTAAAGAAAAGGCAAACATTCCCAATATTGGCTTGATCAATGCGCCACCTGCTGAGCTGATCAATATCGACCCCACAATAGGACCAGTGCATGAAAACGAAACCAAAACCAAAGTGAATGCCATAAAGAATATTCCAGTCATTCCGCCTTTGTCTGCCTTTTCATCCATTTTGTTCACAAAACTGCTTGGCAATGTCAATTCGAACATTCCCAAGAATGCGAATGCAAAGAATATAAACACCAAAAAGAAAAAGACATTTGGTACCCAATGAGTGGAAAGCCAATTTGCAAATTCAGGGCCTTGGATAGCAGCTACGGCTGTACCTGCAATGGTGTAAATTGCAATAATCGAAAAGCCATATACAAAGGCATTTCTAATTCCCACAGCTCTGGATTTTGACCTTCCCGTAAAAAAAGTGACTGTCATAGGGATCATAGGAAATACACAAGGAGTCAACAAAGCAGCCAATCCAGCCAAGAAGGCCAAGATCATAAATCCAATCAAACCTTCCTTGTCAGAATCTCCCTCCAAATCAATGTATGTTCTTTCTTGATCTTGTGTAGCTACTTCTTCTATATTTGGCGTTTCTTCAACCTGATCAATCGAAGCCTCAATAGCAATGTCTTCTGTATCAGTTGCTGTTGTGACTTCCGAGTCAATTGAACTTGCTTGATTGGTGGTAGTAGATGCTTTGGCTTTTATGGTAAAATCCTCTTCAAATGGCACACATTGACCTGTGACATCTGTACACATTTGGTAACTAAGCAAGCCTACAATGTTGATAGTTTCAGAGGTGATTTTGATCGTTTGCTCAAAGCTTCCCGAACCTTCAAAATAAGTCACATCACCTTCCCAAACTTCATCAAACTTTTTCTTGGGATTGATTGCTTTCAGTTTCCCGACCAAGGTGAACCCGGTCGATTTCTTTTCATCCAGTTCCAACTCTGTTAACATCGGTCCCAAATCAGGATCAAAATCATTGGAATAGATGTACCAATCTCTTGGAATCTGAGCTTTGAAAACCACTTTTACTTCATCACCCACTTTTACATCTTTTTCAGACAACTGAATAGACCAGCTGGGCGGAGAAATCATCTGAGCACTCGCGATGTTGGTTAAGAATAAAAAGAGCGATAGGATCAGTGAAGATTTGATAAGTCTTGACATGGTATGTAAATGGATGCTAAACTGATTGTAAAAAGGATAAAAGAACTAAGAAAGTTCAGTAGGAAATAATTCTTGGTGAATAATGAAAAGAAAACTCCAAACAACTTAATGTAAAGTGTTTGGAGTTTGAGTGAAAACCTTTATTTGCTCGCTTCCTCTTTGAAATACTTGAAGAACAAAGCGATGGTCTCTATGCCCATGTAGTAGTTTTTCACACCATAATGCTCATTTGGAGAATGCAAGGCATCTGTATCCAAGCCAAAACCAAGCAAAATCGGATCTAATCCAAGCTCATGCTGGAACAGAGAACAAATAGGAATCGATCCTCCTTCTCTCGTAGGGATCGCTTTTTTTCCGAATGCTTCTTGGATTGCCAAGTCAGCTGCTCTGTAGCCAGGCGTATCTGTAGAAACAACGGCTGCTTGTCCTCCATGATGCGGTGTAACTTTCACTTTCACAGAAGCTGGAGCTATAGTATTGAAATGTGCTTCAAATAGCTTTGAGATTTCTTTGTGGTCTTGATTGGGAACCAATCGCATGGAGATTTTTGCGTAAGCTTTGGAAGGAAGGACTGTCTTCGCTCCTTCGCCAGTATATCCTCCCCAGATTCCATTTACATCCAATGTAGGACGAATACCAACTCTTTCGATCGTCGAGTACCCAGCTTCTCCATGTACATCATTGATGTCCAACTCTTTTTTGTATGCTTCCAAATCAAAAGGAGCATCATTCAAAGCTTTTCTATATTCAGCCGAATATTCCTCAACTTTGTCATAAAATCCAGGAATTGTAATATGGTTATTCTCATCCTGAAGAGAAGCTATCATCTTGCAAAGAATATTGATTGGATTGGCAACTGCTCCACCGTATGTGCCCGAATGTAAATCTCTGTTTGGTCCGGTCACTTCTACTTGCATATAAGATAGACCTCTCAGACCAACTGTCACAGAAGGATCTTCCAAAGAAATCATATGGGTATCCGATACCAAAACTACATCAGCTTTGAGCTTTTCTTTATTTTCTTTCACAAAAATGTCCAAATGCTCAGATCCGACTTCTTCTTCTCCTTCTATCATAAACTTGATGTTGCAGGGAAGGTCTTCATTAGCCATCATTGCTTCAAAAGCTTTGACATGCATATAAAATTGCCCTTTGTCATCTGCCGATCCACGTGCAAAAATCGCTCCTTCGGGATGTCTTGCGGTGGTTTTGATTACCGGTTCGAATGGTGGAGAATCCCAAAGCTCGTAAGGATCTGCTGGCTGCACATCATAATGTCCATAGACCAAAACAGTAGGAAGTGATGGGTCTATTATTTTTTCTCCATATACAATCGGATAGCCTGCAGTCTGACAAAGTTCTACTTGATCAGCACCTGCTTTTTCCAAACTTTCCCTTACAAATTCCGCTGCTGCAAAAACATCGTCCTTAAACTTCGGGTCAGCACTTACCGAAGGGATTCTTAGCAAGGCTATAAGTTCGTTGAGGAATTTCTCCTGATTGTCTTGGATGTATTTTTTTACTGACATATACTTGGGTTTGGATTTTTTTTCACAAAAGGCTCTACACAAACTGTTTGCAAAAGATTAAAATATTGTTTTTTATCTGAAAATGGGCATCTTCTAGGGGCATTTTCGTTTGCAAAATTACGTTTTTAATCATCAATTGCCTATTTTAGTCAAAATTTTTATCTATAAAATAGAAGCTGCTCAAAGCAGAAAGCATGGCCGAAGCTCTAGAATTTGATGAAAATAATTTCTAAATGAAACAAAGACCTTATACGTGAATTACAAATCATGTGGCCACATGAAATCGAGCTAGCCTGAGACTGTCATGAAGTGTATACCTTCCATATTGATTTCATAGCCTGTCCCGACAAATCAGGGTTATATTTGAAAAGCAAATTTTAAACACATGAAAGCAATACTTTGCCAAGAACACGGATTACCTGATTCTCTAATGTATTCTGACATTCCTGAGCCATCTATAAATAGCAAAGAGGTATTGATCAAGGTTGCCGCTTGCGCAGTCAATTTTCCAGATGTGTTGATCATCCAGAACAAATATCAATTCAAACCTGAACTGCCTTTTGCACCAGGAGGTGAGGTTTCTGGAATTATTGAGAAAGTAGGAGCTGATGTGAAAAATCTCAAAGTAGGTCAAAGGGTTTTGGCTCTGTGTGGTTGGGGAGGATTTGCCGAAAAGGTGAAGGTGAACTCAGACAGGGTGTTCCCCATTCCAGACCAAATGGATTTTACCACAGCAGCATCAACTTTGTACACATTTGGAACAGCATATCATGCTTTGAAAGATCGTGCACAAATCAAGTCTGGTGAGACCTTGCTGGTACTTGGCGCATCTGGAGGTGTTGGTTTGGCAGCGGTAGCTTTGGGGCAAGTAATGGGGGCAAAAGTTATTGCAGCAGCATCTACAGATGAAAAGCTTCAAGTTTGTGAAGAGCAGGGTGCAGAGATATTGATTAATTATGAAGCGGAGGATCTCAAGCAGCGGATCAAAGAACTCACAGATGGAAAAGGAGTAGATGTGGTCTTGGACGTAGTAGGAGGAAAATATGCAGAGCCAGCCTTGAGGGGAATGGCATGGAAAGGACGCTACCTTGTGGTAGGTTTTGCAGCAGGAGAAATTCCCAAGCTCCCTTTCAATTTGGCCTTGCTCAAAGGCTGTTCTGTGATGGGAGTTTTTTGGGGGAGATTTTCAACAGAGGAACCAGAGCAAAACCAACAAAATATCCTTGAACTGGTCGAAATGATACAAGAAGGAAAAATCTCCCAACATATTCATCAAACCTATTCCCTAAAAGATTCCCCTCAAGCTTTACAAGATATGCTAGATAGAAAGGTGATAGGGAAGGCGATGGTGAAAATTAATTTGGAGAGCTTTAGTGAAACTAGTAACTAAATTGACAACCCAACCCAACTAAGATCAAATATGATTTTCTAGAAATGAAACTTAATTATAAGACCAATAATGATAATCTTATTCTGACGTTAATTATATTCGTGCAAATTGATGGTCACAAATTTATTTGATTATGAAATCTCTTTCAGCTTTGCTGTTGTTTTTTTTGCTTATCTCGAGTTCTTATAGTCAAGGGACTTTGCCTGATAGTTTTTTGAATGGAAAATCAGTGGTATTGATCTCCAACTCCCCTCAAGCAAAACCATTATTAGGTTGGGAAAATTTGGCAGAAGAAATCCACACTGGAATTGTTGAAGCTGGAGGTGATCCTGTCGCCTATTATGAATTGGAGGAGATTACGCTGTCAGAAGAGACCCAGGCTGGTTATGCAGAGGCTTTCAACAAGAGGTTGATAAAAAATATCGTTATCCTCACGAGGAAATCTTCCGGAGAATTGATACTTCATATTGCTCCTTATACTAACAATAAGAATATGGTATCGAATGCAGGAATCTATTCCATGCAGGCAGAGAGTGTGGTTAGTATGCAGGAAAGATTGATTGCATTGGGGAGAAATATAAGGTCAAAAAACCTTTTAGTTTTGGACGTTCCAGAATTTCCAGCAAGCGAAACTTCTTTGGCAGGAGGAAATTCGAGATTTTTGAATAGGAATCCATTAAACTTAGACGTTTTCAAGCTCGGTGTGCCATTATCAGGAGCGGTTGGTGAGTCAGCATTTCTGAGTATGTATCGATATGATTTGTTGGGGAAATCTGCTGAAGCTATTGCCAACGCCCAAAAAGATGAGAAAACTGGGCTTGAAGGTATATTTAAAACAAGTTATCCACATCAAGTTGAGTATTTGTCTGAAGCAAAAACAGAAGCAGAACTTATAAAAGAAAGAGTTCAGTTTGTATTGATGCGTGTGGAAGGTAGAGAGTCAGATTTAAGAAGTAGCATGGGGCTTTCTGATTTAGAATCAGGAGATGATTCTCGGATAGTCGTGAAATATTATATCAAATTCCTCGTCCGAAACGAGCTCTACATCGGACCAGAATGGGATGCCGATCCTAATTGGAGAGTAGCTTTGAGGAAGTTTTTGGAAAATCTGAAAAAATAAAATAGGGCTCCGAAGAGCCCTACAAGAAAGCGGTGTTTATCGGGTGATTTAAAACAACTTCTCGCTTTTACTTTTATTTATCTATCGATCCGGTGACACGCTTCATGAAAGCGTTCATGGCTTCTTTTTTATCTGTACCATCCTTTATCATTTGATTAACCTCCAATGTACCATAAAGGTTCGAGAGCAATTCTCCCATCACTTCAAGTTCCTCATCCTTTAACGATGAAATCTCTGTCATATTTTCCAAAAGCTCTATGGTTTCCTTTACCCAGTCCTCATCATGGGACTCAATAAACCCTAGCACATGCTTAATTATCGGCAATCTCATTGATCAGGGTTTTAAGTGCGTCTTCTTTGTTTGTCTGAATTTGGTTGACCAATTGACCATTCTTGAAAGTTGCAAAAGTAGGAAGGTTGGTTACGGAGGCCAATTTTCTTGATTCGGGTAATTTTTCGGCATCTACATAAAGAAAAGTAATTCCTTCATATTCACCTGATAACCTCTTCATTTTTGGCTTGATTATCCTACAGTTTCCACACCAAGTAGCACCGTATTGTACCACTACTTTTTCATTTTCGTTTACAATATTCTGTAATGTGTCAGTTTCTAGTTCTTGTAACATATATAGTTTTGTTTACGTCAATATCGAAATACAAAAGTACGAATATATAAGCCCTTTCACTAATAGATATTTTCAATGCATCATCGGAATTCCAATGGCACAATGTCTCACATTTTCCTATTGATAAATACTTTCGTTGAGGAAAGGGATGAGCGCTAGGATTATAGCTTGACTGTAATAATCCTTTCTATTTACAACCCCGCTAGTCAATATACCCACTGCTCCACTTCCTTGCTTACTATTATCTTTCATAAATACTTGGTCGTCTGCCTCTCCCAGTTCTTTCCCCTCTTTGACCAAATCTGAAACGATGGACGGTAGATAGAATGTCGCTGTTTTGGCTTTTCCCACCCTTCCTTTTCTGTCCATAATCACGACCCAAGCAAAAGCATACATCTCATTGTTCTCTTCATTGATTCCTCCTTCAATTCCTACCCAATAGTCTGCTTCTGGAAATACTTGTTTTGCATTTTTTGCTCTATTGAAAGCTCCCAAATATGTTTCTTCATATCCGATAGGTTGATCACTTACCTCGGAGCTTACATTTAGTCCTTCTACCAAAAATGCCGATTCAAATGCTGCATGAAACCCAATATCTGTGCTGTTGATTTTTACAGGATTCTTACTTCCTACAATAATGAGTTGCTGTCTTTTTTCTTCTTTTATATTT
Source organism: Belliella calami (assembly GCF_022549695.1). Classification (GTDB taxonomy): domain Bacteria; phylum Bacteroidota; class Bacteroidia; order Cytophagales; family Cyclobacteriaceae; genus Belliella; species Belliella calami. The sequence continues at coordinate 194,898 of NZ_JAKZGS010000004.1, forward strand.
TTTCTCTGTGGAAATGCCATGATTTCTTTTGTAAATGTAAAAACCTGTAGGTGCCTTTCTACAGGTTTGGAAGCTTACGCCATATTGGTAAAAACTTGATTGATATCATCATCCTCTTCTAATTTTTCGATGAGCTTGTTGATCTCCTCTTCCTGATCTTCCGGTAACTCTACCGTTGTCGTCGGAAACCATTGGAAATCAGCATTAATGATGTCTATATTTCTGTCTTCTAATGCCTTCTGCATGTTGCCAAAGTCTTCAAAAGCTGTGTAAACGAAGATTTCTCCTTCATTTTCATCTATTTCATCCAATCCAAAATCAATAAGCTCTAATTCTAGCTCTTCGATTTCATATTCACCTTGGGCAAATCGAAAAACCGCTTTTTTGTTGAACATAAAGCTTACAGATCCAGATGTACTCAAAGATCCATTGGATTTTGAAAAGTAACTTCTAATATTTGCTACTGTTCTATTGGTATTATCCGTAGAAGTTTCGATGATTACAGCTACTCCATATGGGCCGTAACCTTCATACAACACTTCTTCGTAATCTTTTTCATCTTTATTGGAAGCTCTTTTGATCGCTGCTTCTATGCGATCTTTTGGCATTGCAGCGCCTTTTGCGTTTTGAATTACTGTTCGGAGTTTAGTATTGTTGACAGGATCAGGCCCTCCAGCTTTCACTGCCATGACGATCTCTTTGCCCAAGCGTGTGAATACTTTGGACATCTTGTTCCAACGCTTAAATTTTCTCTCTTTTCTAAACTCGAAAGCTCTTCCCATATTCAGATGTTTTTTAAAAATGTAAAATTAATAAATCTTTTTAAAACGATTCATGTAATGACATGTAATCTTTTATGATTATCCCTTTCTTTGCTAAATAGGGTTTAAAATATTATAATTATCCGCTTTCATGAACGCAGCCAAACAATGGATTGGTGGATGAACGATTTGTGGTTCTATTGACCGTGAATTGTTGTCTGACGGCGAGTATCCGCAACTCACAAAGTTACTTCTTACCCTACATGCAACGTTTCGGTTACCCATATTAAATATTCAGCAAAAGCTTTTTGATGGCAATCAGGTGATGAAGGGTTTTTATAAGGAGTTTTTGTTTACTTTTTTTAAGTTAAAACCTTTCTATTGGCATTTTCAATCACTAAAAGCGCTGCTCCATAGACTCCTGCACTGTCTCCAAGTTTTGCCTTGATTATTGGTGTTTCGAATTCATTGTTGAATATCATTTGCTTTAGCAAGCTTGTGTCGTCATAGAGTGAATCTATGTGGCTCACACCTCCACCAAGAACTATGACATCTGGATCCAGAATATTGATAACTATGCTCAAGGCTTTTGCAAATCCTTCTTTTAACCTTTCGATAGTTATGCTTGCGTAAGGGTCCATTTTGCTTAAGTGTCTTTCGTGAATTTCTTTCAATGATCTGGAAGTACCAGATTGTTGGAGGTAAAATTTTTCCAATGCTGGTCCAGAGATAATTTGCTCATTACACCCTGTTTTTCCACAATAACAAGGATCTCCTTCTCCTGGAAAAAGGTAATTGTGTCCCCACTCTCCTCCAATTCCGTGCTTTCCTTGGATCAATTTTCCATTTGCTACAACGCCTCCACCTACTCCTGTGCCTAGTATAATTCCAAAAAGAACTTCATTTTCTAGGTTAGTTTCCTTTCCGACACCAAGTTTGGCTTCTGCCAATGCGAAGCAGTTTGCATCATTTGCCAAAAGTATTTTTACTGCCAATTTCTTTTCCAAATCAGTTTTGAAATCTCGACCATTGATAACTGTGGCATTGCAATTTTTCATAATTCCTTTAGAAGGAATATATGTACCAGGAGATGCAAGACCTATCACTTCTGCTTTATACCCTGAATGAGATTCCATCTTTTCGATCAATTTCTCAAATTGATTCAAAATATGGTCATATCCCAAATGAGCTTCTGTGGGTATTCTGAACCGAAACAATTCTTCAGGAACTTCTGCTGAGGCCAAGATGATTCCTTCTATCTTTGTCCCTCCCATATCAATACCCCAAAGATTATCTGAATTGAAATAGCTCATATTTACTTTTAGATTTTTGCTTGATTTATTAATTACTTTTCTTTCGTTTGGTTGCTTACAGTAATCAATGTAAAGATCGATGAATTTGCTCGGCGGAATTTCTCGTCATCATGATTTTTTTAAATTGTGCTCACATTTCCTTGATTATTTCGTAGGTCTTATTAATGGGTAATTTTCCAACTACTTCTTCCAGATTACCACACCGACTTTGCTATCTGCAGTACCATAATAGAGGTACCATCTTTCTTGAAATAAAACCAAGCCTTCCACAAACGTTGTTCCGTCCACATATTGACCAGATTTCTCAAAATCTTTTTCTGGCTTTATAAATGGTTTTGTTGATCGGTCAAGAAGTTTCCACGGTTCCAAGGGATCAAAAAGAGCTTGCCCTCCTGTGTACATTCGATTTGGTAAATTCCCAACCCCAATTGATTGGGAATTTCCTGCATTGTACAAGACGACGATTCCATCATCTGTCAATACTGCTGGAGGGCCAGCCTCTACCAGCCAAGAATCAAAATATCCTGCACGCGGGCTCAAGACTGGAACTAAGTTTTCTTCATGATTTTCCAGAGGTTCCCAATTGATCAAGTCTTCCGAACTGGCTAACCAAATGTGCGGTACACCATAATACATCCAATACTTGCCATTTATCTTGGTAGCTACCAATTTTCCATTTATTTCTTTTGTAACTAGCGCTCCAGACTTTGTCTCCATATTGAGATATTTTCCTGATTTCCAATTTTTGAATACAGGTCCATGCTTTTTCCAATTTTTCAAATCTTCTGAAGTCGCTACTGCAAGTCTTGGGTACTCCCGATTCCATTGGGTATATGTGAGGACGTAGGTACCATCTTCTGTCTCCACTAATCGTGGGTCTTCAGTTCCTCCTGTCCATTCGTAGTACTTTTGCTTATCTTCCTGCGGAAAAAATACTGGTTCGCTTTCTCTGGTATAATTGACACCATCTTGTGAAATTGCGACCCCCAATCGAGATGTGTGGCCACCTATTTCTTTCTCACCTAATTTTTCTTCAGCTCTGTAGAAAACATGGATTTTGTCATCTTTCACAATCGCTGCTGGATTAAAGGTCGCCATGGATTCCCAGTTGACAAGCCTTCCTGACATAGGGTCTTGAAAGGAAGTTGCGTCAGTAGGTTCTATGATTGCTGTTTGATTCACTTCCCTTTCGAATGGACCCAGCATCCAAGGTTTTTCATACCCCTCAGGAGGGTTTGTGCATGAAGTACATACTAAAAGAAAAAAGAAGGCTATCTTTTTCATTTTTGAATTAAATAATTAGGGTAAAACTCTCTTAAAAAAGTAAAATTAGTTTTTAATAAAACGTTTTAGCTACTCAAATTTATTTGATTTTCGACAAAAAACAAATTCCAATCAGGATCTGTAGCGGTCTTTCAGAATTTATCGTGACGCAGCAGGAAGGACAACCTTGAAAACATTTGAAAAAACTGGCCAAAATCACGTCCTTTATATTCATACTTCGTATAGTAATATGAACCTTTTGTATCAACAAAATGAACTTTTACAAACAAAATCCAATTCCGAATCTTCCGGAAACAAAATCAAAAAGAGTTGTAATTATTGGTGCTGGATTTGCAGGTCTTAAATTAGCAAGAAAGCTGATGGGAAGTGCTTATCAAGTGCTTTTGCTGGATAAAAATAATTACCATCAATTTCAGCCTCTATTCTACCAAGTTGCCACTTCTGGTCTTGAGCCAAGTGCGATCTCTTTTCCTTTGAGGAAAGTATTTCACAACTCAAAAAACATCATTTTTAGGATGGCAGAAGCAGAGATGATCGACCAAGAAGCAAATAGACTATACACTTCTGTAGGCTATATTGATTATGACTACTTAATTTTGGCAATGGGAGCAGACACCAACTATTTTGGATTGGAAAATATCGAAAAGTACAGCACTCCTATGAAGACTGTTTCTGAAGCACTTTTTATCAGAAACAAAATCATCTCAAATTATGAAACGGCCATCAATATTGGAGAGGAGGAAAAAAGGAAATCGATCATGAATGTGGTGATAGTAGGTGGTGGTCCAACAGGTGTGGAGCTAGCCGGTGCTGTGGCAGAGCTGAGAAACAATGTGTTTCCAAAGGATTATCCTGAATTGAATTTCAAAAACATGAAAGTTGTACTCATAGAGGCTGGACAAAGCCTTCTATCAAGTATGTCTGAAGAAGCCAAATCAAAGTCAAAACAATATTTGGAGAATTTGGGGGTGGAGGTTCTTGTAGATACCCAAGTTTTGGATTATGATGGGGAAAAAGTGACGCTGAAAGGGAGAGAAGCTATAGAAACAAAGACGTTGCTTTGGGCAGCTGGGATCAAGCCAAATGGAATCAGTGGAGTACGCGACGCCCAAAAAATCCCAAATGGGAGATTGATTGTAGATGAATTCAATCAGTTGGAAGGAAGTGGAAATATCTATGCTTTGGGAGATATCTGTATTAATTCGACAGTCGAAAATCCAAGAGGGCTTCCCCAAGTAGCTCAGGTAGCACTGCAGCAAGGTGACAATCTTGCAAATAACTTGCTTGGAGAATTGAAGAATAAACAATGGAAGTCGTTTAAATACAAGGATCTAGGATCCATGGCTACTATTGGGAGGAAATTGGCCGTAGTAGATCTGCCATTTGTCAAATTTCAGGGCTTGTTGGCTTGGATGACTTGGTTGTTCGTTCACCTGATGGCAATACTAGGAGTGAAAAATAAGTTGTTTATCTTTTTGAATTGGTCTTGGAATTATTTGGCTTTCGATCCAAGTTTGAGACTTTTGATTCGACCTAAGCAAATTAAAACAAAAAAAGACGAGGAACTGATGCAAGATTGATCACCTGATTTTTCCAGCTCGATTGATGATGCTTGCTAAGTACCCACTAGGAATATTGTTTGATTTGCCACCATTGATGATGGTTTCAAGATATTCCTGGTGGGGGAAGATGCCTTTTACAATTTTATCCGAAATAAAGGTAAACGCCCTAAAAGAGCCATTTTTGGTGAAAATTTCATGCTCTACAAAATCATAGCCTGGTTCAGATTTTAGGAAATAATCCTTATCTGATTCCGATACTTCGAAAAGCAAGCCATATACTGATTCATTCTTACTTTCGATTATGTTAGCCCGTGCTGAGCCATCTGGGTTTTGATAATTGAACCGAAATCCATAATGTGGCAAAACGGCTTGACTTATTAGTTTTGGTTGTTGTCCCAGCCTACTTTCTAAAGTGCTTATGTCAAGGTTGCTGGCATAACCAAAGTACAAAAATGTATCTTTATCTTTCATGTTTTTTTCATTGAAGTTAATCAAGCTTTTATCAAAACTACGAATTTTGACTTGGATCGATAGCTTTTGGCTTCAGTGAAACTTTGAGCTTTTCATCTATTTTGATTTTATGAATATACGCTTTCTTACCAGTAGCCAAACAAAATCATTTTTTTAATACCAATTGATTCACTAATAACCTATCGACTTAGAGCCAATAACGATTATCCGCAGGATTTTATGTAAAAAATCAATTACTGATAATATTGCGGATAATCATATTAACTTTTGTTAACATTTTTATTTGGCATCCATATTAAACCATCTATCAGGCGTACTGTCTAATAGTCATATTCCACAATAAAATGGAAATTAACCCAACGACCATTTCACTCCCGGGAAGTGATGGTTTTTTAAACAAATTGACTAAATATTCAAAACACAATAATATGAAAAAGCTATTATTAGTACTCGCAATATTCTCTGTAGGAATCATTACTGCTGAAGCGCAAAGAGGCCCCAGAGGAGGACAAATGTCACCTGAAAAAAGGGCTGAAATGAGAACACCTGAGAAAAGAGCTGAATTGATGACAAATCGATTGGCGGAAAAACTTGATTTATCAGAAGATCAGAAAAAAGAAGTGTATAACATACAGTTGGAGAATGCTACCAAAAACCAAGTAGAAATGGAAGCAAGACGTGAAGAGATGCAAGCCAAAAGAGAAGAAATGCAGGCTAAACAAAAAGAGCAGCAATCAAAAATCGAGGCTGTCTTGACTCCTGAGCAGATATCTACATGGAAAGAGCTCAGGAACGAAGACAAAGAAAAAATGAAAAACTTCCGTGATGCAAGAAACAACCCTGATAGAGAAAAATTTCAGCAAAGAAGAAGAGGTGTAAAAGGCAGTAAAGGAAACAAATAAATCATTTCATATAAACGGTTGGTTAATTGATATCTGAGAAAAATCTCAGAAAACATAAAGAGCAGGTCTATGACCTGCTTTTTCATTTATTTGACTTAGCGTAATTTTGGTTTTTATCTCTTCTCGTAAGCTGGCCTTTTTGGCTTGCTAAAGGCATCTTTACTGTTCAAAAGCCTCATAACTTCTTGGATCGCCGCTTCTAGCTGTGCATCTTTTCCTTTGGCAAGACTGCCAAAATCCTCCACTACTTCAATATCAGGATCTACTCCATGTCCTTCCTTGAACCATGTTCCGTCAGGGTCATACATCCTAAAAGTAGGCACAGTCACAGATCCGCCATCAATCAAAGCAGGTGCTCCTGAAATTCCTATCAACCCACCCCATGTTCTAGTACCGATCAAAGGTCCGATTTCGCGCTTTCTGAAATAGTCAGGAAAGGCATCTCCCCCTGAACCTGAGAAACCATTGATAAGCATCACTTTTGGACCAAAATTTCCAGAAGGAGGCCATGCCCAATCTTCACCGTCTCTTACAGCCCAGAAAGCCAAAGGACCTCTATCCAAAAGCTCGACAAACCTATCAGGAATCTGTCCGCCATTGTTGAAACGCTCATCGATGATAAACCCTTCTTTGTTCATCTGACCATAAAACTGACGGAACAATTCATTCTGACCATCGACACCTGTACTTGGTACGAAAATATATCCAATCTTTCCATCTGTAGCTTCTTCTACGCGTTCCCTGAATCCATTGATCCAAGCGAGGTTTCTGAGCCTAGCCTCTGAGGAAAGCGGCTTAACTAATACTTTCTTCGCACCTGTCAGGTTTGGTTGATTGTTGACTGTAAGCTGCACAGTTTTATTTGCCAATCCCTGTAATGCCGCAAAGATTGATTTTTCCGAGTCCAATGCCACTCCATTGACTTCCAAGATATAATCTCCCTCTTTCACATCTACCCCAGGCTTTTGGAGTGGTGATCTTACTTCCAAATCCCATGGGGCGCCAGCTACTATTTTTTTGATTCTGTATGCATTATTTTCAAAGGAAAAATCAGCTCCAAGATATCCTACGTTGATGTTTTCTGCACTTTCCATGCTGCCTCCACTCACATAGGTATGTGAAGCATTCAGCTCAGCGATCAAATTACCAATGATATTATTGACATCTCTTCTGGAATTAGCCTGTGCTACCAGAGCACCATATTTCGTCTTCATACTTTCCCAATCCACGCCATGCATAGTTGGGTCATAAAAATAATCCCTCTCCAATCTCCATACTTCATTGAAAATCTGCTTCCACTCTTCCGCTGGTACTACTGAAATCATCATGTCTTTTGTAGGAACTTGCTTATCCAACTTCTGACCTGGAGCTGGATCGATTACAGCCATCTGACCTCTTGCACTCACCAATAATTTCTTGCCATTGGCAGCAAGTTGAAAGCCATTGATACTTTCGATGATAGTTTTTGTTTCTTCTTCTTTAAAGTCAAAGAATTCCAGCTTTGTTTTTACATCTGAAGCACTTCCCGAATTCGGGTATCTAAGGAAAAGCAACTTTCCATCAACTGATGCTAAGGAAACGATATTTCCGGCAGGAACATCCAACATCTCCAACCTATTCTCAAAACCTTCAACTTCGAAATTGATTTTTTCAGGTTTCTTATCTTTTTCCTTGTCGGCTTTCTTTCCTTCCTCATCTTTCTTGCTATCATCATCCTCTTTTTTCACTTCTTGTGCATCATTTTTCAAAGCAATTATGGAAGGAACCGATTTGGCAACAGTACCCACGGCTATCTTGGTAGTGTTAGGATAGATAAAGGTATTGTCCAAATCAGAATATATTGGATTAAAAGTCCTGTTGGTTGTGAAAAAGACATATTTACCATCTTCACTGAAGACAGGGGAGTTATCAGAATAAAAACCGGAAGTGATTTGATTCACTTTACTATTGCCAAGGTCGTAGAGATAGATTGCAGAAGTTGCCCTGTTTTCTTTTGACATGCTATACACCAAATACCTGCTATCAGGAGACCAATTGACTTCAAAACCTTGAAGATTTCCTTCAAACATGTACTTCCCTTTGTCAATAGTCTTGACTGATCCAGTAACCGCATCAACTAACAAAACTTCCATAGCTTGATTGATCGTTACAATTTTTTTGCTGTCTGGTGACCAATAGATATTGTAGTAAAAGCCATTTTTGAATGAAGTAAGTTCTTTTGTGCTTTTGTTTTCAAGGTCTTTGAGCGCTAGTTGGTATTCACCAGAAGCATCTGTCCAATAAGCCAAGTACTTGCCATTCGGTGACCATGCTGGGTAACGCTCTGCAACACCACTGCTCGATGTCTCATTTACAACAAACCCATCTACTGCTGGCAAGTTGAAGACGTCACCACGAGCAGATACCAAAACCCTTTTTCCATCCGGTGAAATACTAGCAGACTGGATGTCACCAGAAGCATTTTTCAGTACAGGCATCAAAGCTTTTTGATCAGAGATTACCTGAACAGCCACTTCCTTTGTATTGCCCGAAGAGATATCGTAAAGATGAAGTTTACCACCCGCTTCAAATACAATCTCTTTTTCACTATTTGAAGGGAAAGTAATGTCAAAATCCTTGAATTCTGTCAGTCGCTCTTGGGTTTTGGTATTCAAATCATACTTCCAAAGATTGTTTCTGCCTTCAGGCCCTTGATCGGACATAAAATAGATAGCCTCTCCAATCCACATTGGAAGTTCGTCATTTGCATCATTAGAGGTAATATTATCGGTTTCAAAATTCTCCAAATTGAAAACAGTGATATCGGGTGCTGTTCCTCCACGATACCTTTTCCAATTACGATTTACCCTACTTCTATCAGTATAAGCGATATGTTTTCCATCTCCCGAGAAGGAAGCAAATTCTCCATAAGGTATCGGTAACTTCTCCGCAAGTCCCCCATCAACAGAAATGGTATAAAATTGGGAAAAACGTTCTTTTCCGCTTTCCCTGCCTGAAGAAAATAAAATTGATTTGCCATCAGGTGTCCAACCTAAAACGAGGTCAGACATACCATGATAGGTAAGTCTTTTGGGGATACCTCCAGTAGTAGGAATTACATACACATCATAGTTTCCATTATAATTGGCGGTAAAAGCGATTTTGCTTCCGTCAGGAGAAAATTTGGGATACATTTCCGGTCCTTCAGGTGAAGTCAGGCGCGAAGCAGTTCCTCCATCTTTTGGCAATATCCAGATATCATCGCCATAGCAAAATACAATATGGGTCTCCGATACATCTGGATGCTGCATCAATCTTGCGTCCAATTGTGCCAATGAGGAGAAACATGGCATTAATGCGAAAATTAATAATAACAGTTTTTTCATTAATATTTGGGTTAAAAGGAATCCACACTCCAAGACTGGAACATGTAGCGGTTGATTGAACCAAAGATAAATTTTATCTCAAAATACAGAATTTGATTTACAACAGTAAATCAAGTAAAGGAATACGAGACTAGTAAAAGATTGAAAATATAGTGCCATCGAAACACTCAAGATCATATCTTGCTGATTTTATGACATTTAAAACGCAACAAACAAATAAACTATATGAACAGAGCTAGAAACTGTCCTTACATCGAACAAAATATCGTTCAGTAGGCTAAAATGTTCGATTTAAGTACATAAGTTATCAATTTAGCTTTATCCTTACAAATCCCAATTCATCGTCTATATTTTCATAAAGCCAAATGGTATTGTCGAGAAAGAAATGTCTTGGTGGCTGCTTGGTGTAACTCTCCAATTTTGTTTCTTTGACTATTTTCAAGTTTTTATCTAAAACTGTCAAAAACACCTCTGAATCAAGTTCTTTTGTATTTCCATATTGGTCCAACTCTTCTCCAAATCTACTTTTACTAGACAACCTAATGTATTGCTGAGAGATTGGATCCCAAGAAATAGGCATAAAGTTGATGGATTCATAAAACTGCTTCCTGTATTCATCTGCTTCTTGCATTTCTACTTTTTTGGGCAACTTCGCTTCATTTTTGTTTCCAGTCAAAGTACTGTTCCAAGATACCAAATAAAGAGAATCCAAAATCAAATCATAGACATAGGCTTCATTGAATCCACTGTTAGTCATAATTATTTTATTATCTGCTACTGTAGCTACTGGTGGAGGTCCAAAACCACCTGCGGGATTGCCGTCAACCTCAATTTCCATTCTAAATTCATTAAGCTTAACTGTTTCAGGTAAAGCTATTCTTTCAAATGTTTCACTTTCCAGGTCAAACTTTAGCAAAAAATATTCATAATCTTCCCATTTTACATAAAGTCCAAATATGGTATTTGAGTTTTGGGGATGCTCTATCAACCTCATTGGGAAAGATCCAGAGCCATTGATTTCTTCTTCGGCAATTTGGTCAAGTTTGAAATCTTTCAGTTTTTCTCCAGATTGGTCAAAAACTGCATTGAGTCCGTATGACCATAACAAGATTTGGTCTTTGGATGTCAGTGAATAACCACCAATATACGTTCCCATGCCATTTGGACCTTCCTTTTCAAACTGAAGGGGTTCTTCCAATTTCAATTGCTCTAAGTTGATTTTATCAAACTTAGCTTGATTATGATTATAGTGAAATAAGTATTTGTTGTCTGAAGAAAGCTCAGGAGAAGACAAACCATATTGAAGGTTGATGATACCATCACCAGCATCCACCACCACCGTATCCTGGGTGAGGTTAAATTCAAAATTCTCTGAAGACTCACTTTTCTCAGTTGAACAAGCTGATGTTAGAACCAAGCCTGAAATCATTCCAATTATTAATTTTTTCATCTTATTTTAGTTTATGGATATCCTCACAAATCCCAATTCATCGTCTATATTTTCATAAAGCCAGATCTTACCATCTTTGACAAAGTGTTTGGAAGGTTTATTCTGAATTTCAGGGATTTTTGATTCTGCTATGAGGTTAAGATCTTCATCATAAATGCTGAGAAAAACTTCCGCATCAATTGGTTTGTATGCCCCATAGTCGTACTTCTCTTCTCCAAAAATAGTTTTAACAGCAAAACGATAATACCGCTTATTTTTTTCATCCCAATTAAAAACACCAAAGTTCATATCCTCTTCTGATAGTCTAGCAGTCTCCCACAGTTTTTCATAATCAACTTCTTTTGGATACTGAAACTTCTTTTTGTCTCCAACCAATGGGCCATCCCATGCCTTAAATGATAAAGAATCCGTGATCATATCATAGATATAAGCATAATTATAAGCGTTTGATACAATGATTGTCTTATTCTGATCGACTGTATATTCTACATCTTTATTTAAGCGCCCAACCTTGGAACCATTAAATAAAATCTCCGAATAAAATTCAGTGGATTTATTTATTTCTGGGAGATCTATCTTTTTGAAACTGGCATCGGAAAAATCAAAAATCAGGAGATTTATTGTGTTGGTATCCCATTCATCGTATAATGTCAGAAACTTATCCTGCTCATTTGGGAATTGGGTTATTTGAAACAACTCAAAGTCTTCAGGAAAATCTGCATCTTTCAGAATACTATTGATAGATAAATTACGAAAAAGCTTACCTTGCTGATCCCAAATCCCCTTTTTTTCATAAGACCAAAATATGGTTTTGCCTTCTGGACTGCAAGCAACGTGTCTTACAAATGAACCCACACCATCAGGTCCTTCTTTTTCATACTTGATATTATCCACTAACTGAAGCTCGTCAAGGTCAATTTTCTCAAGTGAAAAAGCATTGCGATTCCAATTGTACAGGTATTTTCCATCACTAGAAAGATCTGAAATTAAAAGTCTATCATTCAGATGCAAATACTCGTCCCCAGAATCTACCAGGACAGTATCAATGGAATATTTCAGCTCAGTCTGTATAGCATATTCCTTTTCTTTTCTTTCTGCACAAGAGAGAAATAAGACGATGCTGATTGGTATTAACAAATACCTCATCTGAGATTTAGTATAAATCATTTGATCGTCATTCTCACAAAAGCCAATTCATCATCTATATTTTCAAAAAGCCAGATTTTTCCGTCTTTGATAAAGTGTTTGGCAGGTCTATTCTGGATTTCAGGGATTTTTGATTCTGCTATCAAGTTGAAGTCATTATCAAATATGCTTAAGAAAACATCAGCTCCGCTAACTTTATAGGTTTCAAATTCCGTCAATTCTTCACTATAGATAGTTTTGAGAGAAAACCTGTAATATTTTTTGTTTTCATCGTCCCAAATAAAAGCACCGTAATTAATTTCTTCATTCGCTTTTCGCATCGCTTCGGCTCGCTCTTTCCCTTCAGCTGGTACTTCTTTTGGAAGCTGTGCAGTTTGTTTACTTCCAACCAATGGGCCTTCCCATGTTTTGAAATAGAGTGAATCCAGTCTCATATCATAGATATAAGCTTGATTGAATGAATTTAACCCCAAGATGGCTTTATCATCATAAATGGATTGCATGGTTCCTGCATTGAAGCTCCCCATCCATTGCCCTTCATACAGCATAGTGATTTCGAATTCAGACAGCTTCTGCAATTCCGGCAATTCTATCTTTCTGAAACTGTCATCAGAAAAATCAAAAATCAGGAAATAAAAATCAAGAGACTTCCATTTTCTATGCAGCGTAAGATATTTATCAGACTCATTGGGGATTTGTACAAGTCTTGATAGCATCACTTCTTCGGTATGCTCGGTATTTTCCAATAACTTGTCTATTGGCAATTCGCGAAGAAGGTTGCCTTCTTGATCCCACACTCCTTTTTTGGAAGACCAAAAGAGACAATTGTCATCCTCTGTTAAGGCAAAATCAAAAGCGAAAGCTCCGACTCCATTTGGACCTTCCTGCTCAAATTTGATTTTGTTGAGCAATTTCAGTTCATTCAGGTCGATTTTCTCAAGATTATTCGCCTCTCTATTCCAATTGAATAAGTACTTATTATCAGAAGAAATTCCGGAAGTAAAAAGCCGATTATTCAAATACAAGAACTCATCCCCTGAGTCCACCATGACCGTGTCGAAGGAATAGGTTAGGTTGCTGTTGATTTGAATATCTTTGCTAGTGTCTAATTTGCCTCCACAAGAGATTAAAAATAATAAAGCAATTAAAGTAAACAGATTTTTCATAAGAATAGAGATTAGGTGTTTAAGTTCTATAATTGATTTAACTAGTCCACATCATTGAATTTTAATTGATTTTCATCCTTACAAAACCCAATTCATCGTCTATATTTAAGTAACTGTAAATTTGACCGTCTTTTACAAATTTGGCTGTTGGTTCTGAATTGATGATTTCTGTGATTTCCCTTTCTCCGATCACTTCAAACTTCTCATTGATAATACTGATAAATACTTTAGATTTTAACTTTTCATCAGCTATTCGGGGTAACTTGTAAGAACAAAATCTGTAAAACACTTCGTTTTTTTCATCCCAAAAAAGCTCCGTAAACTTGACTTCTTCATTCAATTTGGTTTCCATTTCTGTCCTTTCTTCACTAGAGGAAACATCATTCGTATAAGTCCCTGATTTTTCATTGGCAAAAAGTGTATTGGTAATCCTATGGTATGTCAAGCTATCATTTTTGGGATCATATTCGTAGATAGCATTGAAGGCATCAGACCAAAAAATAACTTTCCCTTTATGATGTGTCAATTCAAGATTTGGTTCACTTGCATAAATTTCCATAAATCCTCCAGACTCATTTTTAAAGGTTACCCTGAAATTTTCACGTTTTTGATACTCAGGCAGCGCGATCAATTTGCTGGTTTGATTTGCCAAATCAATATGGACAATATCCGAATTCAGATCAGAAAAAAAATCTTGTATCCCACAATACATAATATCTCCAGATTCAGAAAAGCCAATTATAGACAGAGACTCTTTCTCATCTATTTTGTCCCTCAACCAATCATCGTTTAGCTTGATCCTTTGAAGGACATTTCCATCAATATCCGCTATATTAAGCTGCCCCCACTCCATGAAACCAATTTGGTCTTCTTTGACAATAAAAGTCTTGTAGGGATATTGACCTACACTGTTTGGCCCGTCTCTTTCAAATGGCTTTTTTTCAATGAGCTTCAAAGCACTGAGGTCTATCACCTCAAGATTGGAAGATTGGACATCCCAAAAATACAAAAGTGTCTTATCAAGGTTGACAAACTGACCATTGGAACTGGTAGCCGCCATCAGGATCTCATCACCAGAATCAACGACGACAGTATCCATGCTGATGGAAATTTCAGAGTAGTCTCCTGCTGATTGATTTTCTCTGCTTTCACCGCAGGAAAAAAGTAGTAAAACGAATATTGGTAAAATAAATTGTTTCATATCATAAATGTCAATTGATTTTTATACGTACATATCCCAATTCATCATCCACGTTAAGAAAACAATAGATCAAACCATCTTTAACAAATTGAGCTGAGGGTACTGTTTGAAAAACATCTGATACTTCCTTTTCTGCCATTATTTCAAAGTTTTCTTTGATGATGCTGAGAAAAATTTTCCCCTTTGTCTTCTCGTCAGCTATCTTGGGTAAGTTATAGGATGAAAATCTGTAATAGACATTGTTTTTATCATCCCACAAGAGCTTCGAAAAACTTACTTCAAGGTAGATTTTATCCATTTCTTCGGTCATCGCTTCATGGGAAGTAACATCATTTTTGTAGGTCCCCATTTTTTCGTTGGCAGTAAGTTTGCTTGTAATCATTTCAAATTTTAGAGAATCAGTCTCTGAATCATAAACATAGACATTATTGAATGCGTCAGACCAAAAAATGATTTTGTCGTAATTTTTTCCTAACTCAAGACTTGGAGAAATCATAGACATGGAAGTTCCCCCTTCTATTTCTTCCTTATGTGTAATCCGGAAATTTTCCCTTTTGTCATACTCCGGCAACTCGATCAATTGGGTAGTTTTATTTTTCAAGTCCACTTTCACTATATTGGAGTTCAACCTTGAAAAATTAGTGATTCCACAATACATCAAATCCCCATCATCCGAAAAACCAAGTACTGACAAAGAGCTCAATTCATCCAAACCCTCCTTTATCCAGTCTTCATTCAATTTGATCCTTTGTTGTACATTTCCTTTCATATCAACTAATGTCACTTGGTTCCAATTACCCAATGCAAGTAGACTATCGCCAATCATAAATCCTTGATACATATTTTGGCCAACACCATTTGGCCCTTCTTTTTCAAATCCTATCTTTTCAATTAGTTCAAGTTTATCCAAATCTATAATTTCCAAATTCGCAGATCTACCATGCCAAAAGTAAGCTTTACTCGGATCAGCGTTTGTTGGAAAAGTCGGAAAACTCGTCGTAGCCATCAAGATCTCATCCTTGGAATCTACAACAACAGTATCCATGGATAATTGAATGTCATCGTAGGAGTTTCCGTAGGTTGTCTCTTTCCTTTCACTACAAGAAGCCAAAAAAATTAAAATGATGATAGTAAGTAGGTTTTTCATATAATTCAATTTTTTTGTAATCCATAAAACCCGAAACATGTTGCTCTAATCGGTTGGTGTACTGTAATAAAAAACCTTTTATGTTTCTTCCAGCTAATCCTGTTACCTAATTGATTATCAATATAAAACGAAAGGTTTTCGTGTTTTAGATAATCAATGAATCTTCAATCTAACAAATCCCAATTCGTCATCGATATTCAAGTAACAGTATATTTGGCCGTCTTTTACAAACTTCGCAGAAGGGGTTGACTTAAATATATCAGTAGTTTCTTTTTCGCCTACGACTTGATAATTTTCATCGATAATACTTAAAAATGTCTTGTACTTGATATCCTCATCAGCGATTTTTGGAAGTTGCTGATAGGCAAATCTATAGTAAACGTGGTTCTTTTCATCCCAAAAAAGATTTGAAAAACTTATTTCCTGATTGATTTTTGCCATTTCATTGCTAAATGCTTCCTCGGAAGATACTTCATTATTATACTTCCCCATTTTTTCATTTGGAAAGATACTGTTGGTAATCATTTCAAACTTCAAAGAATCTGTTTGGGGATCATAAACATAAATATTGTTGAGGGCATTGGTCCAAAAAATAACTTTATCGTAATTTTTCTCCATTTCTAAATTTGGATGGTGCATTGATATTCCTCCACCTTCAAATGTCATTGTTACTCTGAAGTTTTCCCTTTTATCAAACTCTGGCAATTCAATCAACTTGGTATCCTTATTTTCCAAATCTATTTGTAAAATATTGGGGTTTAATTTTGAGAAATTTGTAATACTGCAATACATCAACTTGCCATCATCAGAAAACCCTCTCAAACTCAAAAATTCCGATTCATCTAAGCCTTCTTTCATCCATTCTTCGTCCAATTTGATCCTTTGCTGCACATTTCCATCAAAATCAGCAAGTGTAATTAAATTCCAATCAAAAAATGCAATTAAATTGTCATTGATGAGCATTGATTGTTGATAATCGCTTTTCCCTACCCCATTTGGACCTTCCTTCTCTAAGAGTTTTTTCTCAAGCAATTCAAGTTTCTCTAAATCTACAATTTCCAAATTGGACGACTTGCCATCCCAAAAAATCATCCTGCTTTTATCAGAATTGTAGGTCTGGGCATATGAACTGGTGGCAGCCATCAGGATTTCATCTTTAGAATCCACGACTACAGTATCCATGGATATTTGAATGTCATCGTAGGAATTACCGGAAGTTTCTACATCCCTTCCGCCACAAGAAGCCAATAAAGCAATGGATATTGCGAAAATCAATTTTTTCATAAAATGATAGTTTATAATATTTGGATAAATACTGATAACGATTCAGTTCCAACATTACTTTTTCAAGGTAGCAAAATTGAAGTCCCACCAATCACTTAACTAAACCTCCTCCTAAGATAAACTACACTTTTAAAAAATCATATATTTCTTTGGATAAATTAACATCTTCTTTGATCTTCTTGATTCCGCTTAATGCAAATGTGACGAGAGGTCCATAAAATACTAGCAAAAAATCCTCACCATAATGGATGAATTTTTGAATCCTTTAAACAAGTTAAAATTAAGACTCAATGAAAATTAGAAGCAATTCACCCTCTTGGATATCATCAATGCTTTTTTTTGTAGGTAGGATGCTTGGTTTGGAGCGAAGTGTTTTGCCACAGATTGCAGAAGTTGGGTTTGCTATAAGAGCGATTCTTACTGGTACCATCGCAGAAACCTTCGGAATAGAAATGTCAATTTTGACCATCGGTGGACTGACAGTTTTGTCTGAGTTTGTTATTCTTTTGAGAATGAAAAAAGTTGGATGATCTGAATAACTTTTCTTGAGAAAAAGAATACGAAAATTTCTGAGATGCTTTTGAAATTAAATCTGGTTACTAGCAAGAGGGATTACAACCATTTTTTTATCGTCCGTGCCTCGGGAACTGTTTCAAATGACAATCAATTTTTGATCCCAGCAATAAATTACTTGGCTATTGTTTCAGCCATGCCTACGGCATATACAATCTTATCGTAAAAATTTTCTGATTTTTGAACCTTTTATCCCCTTGAATCACTTAACTTAATTTTTTAAAATTCTTCTATTTAGCTTATATTCAATCATATGCCTTCAAATGTTTAGGACAGGCATTTCAGAGCATGTTAATCACGTCTCAAATCTTGAATCAAGTGTCTTATATCTTATCCGCCAAATCTAAAATCTACCCTCTAAAATCTAAAATTCTAATCCAAATAATACACTCTCTTGACCCGACTACTGATATTGGTGAGCAACTCGTAAGGAATAGTGCCGATATTGGTAGCCAATTCTTTGAGGGAGATGCCGGGACCATAGATCAAGACTTCATCGCCTTCTTTTGTGTCGATTTCTGATACATCTACCATACACATATCCATACAGACATTGCCAATGATTGGAGCCTTCTTTCCGTGAATCAAGACAAATCCTTTTCCATTGCTAAATCTCCGATCATAACCATCCGCATATCCGATAGCTATCGTTGCGATTTTTCCATTTTTTCCCATTTGGCCTTTGCGACTGTAGCCTACACTTTCGCCAGCTCCTAAATGCTTGATTTGGGATATTGTGGTTTTGAGCGAAGATATTGGTCTTAGCTTTTGGTCAAAAATCCCATTCACTTCAACTCCATACAATCCGATTCCCAATCTTACCATATCAAATTGGTAGTCTGGGTATCTGATGATTCCAGCGGAATTGAGTGCATGGCGCAATGGTTTGTGGTCTAAGTATTCAGAAACTAGCTCGCACATTTGGGAGAAAAGTTCTAGCTGCTGCAAAGAAAAATCTTCATGCACAGCCTCATCTGCACCTACCAAATGGGTGTACAAACTTGTTACAATCAATTCAGGAAACATTTCCACCAATTCCTTCAATTCCCCCAACTGCTGTTGGTCAAAACCCAAACGATGCATACCAGTATCCAAATCAAGGTGTATTTTCATCGAGAATTGATGGGTTCTACAGTATTTCCCGAGTTGTCTGTAAAAAAGCGGACTATAAACGACCGGCTCCAAATCATGCTTCTTAAGCAAATGAAAAGATTCCTGTGCTGGATTCAGAACCATAACCGGTAAAGTGATCCCCTCTTCTCTCAATGCAACCCCTTCGTCAGTGTATGCTACAGCCAGATAATCTGCTCGCAGCTGCTGCAAGTGATTGGCGATTTCGGTCGCTCCACCCCCATAAGCAAAGGCTTTTACCATGACCATGATTTTGGTTTGGGGAAGGACTTTGGTTTTATAGAAATTATAATTGTGGGTCAAGGCATTGAGGTTGATCTCAAGTGTAGTTCCGTGAATTCTTTGTTGTAGTTTATTCACTATACGCTCAAATCCATAGATCCTCGCTCCGGTGACCAAGATCAGGTCATTGTCAAAATGATCCTCTTGAAGCTCTGCCAGTAAATCTTCCGTATTTTGATAAAACAAGGTTTGGCATGGCAACTCTCCTTCCAAAACCTGAATTGTCTCTCCAACACCAATTAACAAATCAATTCCATAATGCTTTAGCAATTGGGCTACCTCTTGATAAACTTCGCCAGGCTGCCCGACCTGCATAAAGTCAGAAAGAAATACCACTTTTCTGTTTTTTGGCCTTTGTGCAGCCATAAAGTCCAAGGCAAGCCGCAATCCTGCCAAATCATTGTTGTAAGTATCATCAATGATCAAAGTTTCATTGTAACCTGACTTGAGCGTCAGGCGCATATCCACGGCTTTGAGATGATTGATCCCTGCTTGGATATCTTTGGCTTGCATTCCAAGCGTAAGTGAAGCAATTATCACATGTCGGATATTTTCCAATGATGCTACATCTGAAAAAGGTACCTGAAAAGTAAACATTCCCATATCAGGTTTGATCAAAAGGATTTTGGTTTTTTCAGCGTCTTTTTTGATCGTCAAAGTATAATCTGCACCTGGCTGATCGGACCAAGAAATCAAATTTTCGCCTTCAAAAGCTGACTCTAAGTATTCTGAAATCTGATCATGTTCTTTTCGATAGATTACATATTTGGAGTCCTCAAAGAGCAAAGCCTTTTCCCTCAATTTTTCAGCGATTGAAGAAAAGCCATCTTCGTGAGCTGTTCCGATGTTGGTGAAAATCCCGATATCAGGTTTGATTATTTTTTGGAGGATTTCCATTTCCCCTACCTTCGAAATTCCTGCTTCTAAAATGGCTACCTGATGATATGGAGAAATTCCAAAAACTGAAAGTGGGACTCCAACTTGACTATTGTAGCTTTTTGGGCTTTTGGCAACTGCATATTTTTGGGCCAGTACCTGGCCTAGCCACTCTTTGATGATTGTTTTCCCATTACTCCCAGTAATTGAAATGACTGGAGATTGAAATAGATCCCTTTCGAAAGTTGCCAAAAGCTGTAAACCAACCCTAGTGTCTTCTGCAAAAATCAAGTCCAATTTTCCTGATAAGCCATTTGGTTCTTTGTAGCCTTTTTTTACCAAAAAACACTTCACACCCAATTCATAGAGCTCAGGAATAAAATCGTGCCCATCAAACTTTGCCCCTATCAAGGCTACAAAAAGTGTTTGCTCAGCCTGAACCATTGATCTCGAATCAATAATGACATGCTGAATCAATACAGCTTCGAAGTTAGAAATCATTTGATCCCCTACTATTTTTCTGATTTGATTGGTAGTGATTGCCTGAATCATGGAATTGATTAAGAAAGTTAAATTAAAGTTCTCTCTTTTTGAAATATACATACTTGATCCACCTAGGAAGGAAAATCGCTCCCAGAATCAAATAAGGATAGTAAGAAAGCATTCTCCATAAGATACTTGTCACAAAAGTATATCCCGACAAAAACTCAGTAAAGAATTGGGCAAAGAAAAACTCAGCCGTACCACTACTTCCAGGGGTCGGAGAGATCATCATCACAATCCACATGATCACTTGTCTGGCAAATACAATCACATGTTCGCTTATACTTAAAGTTTCGTAAGCTGCCACCAGTGCATTTAGCATCAAGTACCTGGAACTCCATATAAAGATCGTCACTGCTATAATTGGTAGCCAATACTTCCAGTTTTTCCCTTTTAGCTCTTTTGATGCATCTATGATCTGATTGCCATATTCATTTGCGGAGCGCTTCCACTTCAATAGCCATTTGATGGAATAAATTTTTAGTAAAACCCATTTGAAAACCCTGGGTCTGTAAAACAAGGCTGCTGCCATTACAATAGAATACACCGCATAAAGACCATAGCTTGTCCAGAAAAGTATTTCAAGGCTTCTTCCAAGCTTCATTTCCATTACCCTACTTGCAGGAAAAATATTTCCTTGGGCAAAAAACAAGATTATAGGAGCTCCAATGACAAAAAACAAATTGTCCAATATTGCTGTGACCATTACATAAGCTATGGCTTTTCCCAATTTGATGCCTTCTTTGTTGAGAATAAAAATCGCAACAGCTGTCCCTCCCACGACGGAAGGAGTCACTGCAGAAGCAAACTCCCAAAGGATAATCACATAGATTGCTCGTTTCCATGTGAGCTCTTTATCTGTAATGGCTCTTATTCTATAGATATATCCAAGATCTCTAAATAAGATTACCAATATTGCTATCAAAATCGCGACGAAAGATGCATCAAAGACACCCCTTAAGGTTTTGGCATTGACGCTTGGATCCAAATAAAACATCAGGAATACGATTCCTAAGCCAATAATGACAGGAACCCAAACCTTATTTGGATTAAGCGTTTCAAAAATCTTCTTGTTGTCTAACTTCATACACTAAGCCAAAGATACCGGCTCTGTTTTTTCTACCCAAAAATTATTAAACCCTTCCCCAATCTTTATGGTAACCACAGAAAGTTGGAGAAGTTCCAAGATGGCTAAGAAAGTATAGATCACAAAAATTTTATCTGGTTTGTAGTTTATAAATTCTGTAAAAGGAACCTTATCCCTGAAACTAATTTTATCCATCACAAAGTTTTTCTGCTGTTCGATAGAATAAGGATACTGAATCACCGTGTGCTTTGTTTCATCTACTCTTGAAGAAAATTTAGCCATCACCTTCTGATAAACCTTCAATAGTTTATATAAATCCAAATCTTGCATCTCCGCTTCTACATCGTCCACTTTGGATAATTGCTTCAACTCAGCCACAATATTTCCTCTTTTCTCTTTTGCCAACTGATTGACCTCCAGAGTAGATAGATCGCCAATAACAGATTTATACTTTTTATATTCCAACAAGTGTCTGATCAGTTCCTCTCTTGGATCCACTTCTTCTCCAAGTTCATTGATTTCTGGTCTTGGAATCAGCATTTTTGACTTGATTTTCATCAACGTAGCTGCAAAGAGAATAAATTCGCTGGCAACTTCTATCTCCATTTTCTCCAAATGATGAAGATAATCAAGGAAATCATTTGTGATCTTGAATATGGGAATATCATAGATATCCAACTCATCTCTCTCTATAAAGAAGAGCATCAAATCGAACGGTCCTTCGAAAAGTGGTAATTTGATTTCGAAACTCACTGGATACTATTTATTTTATCTTAATTTTGCAGCACAATAGCATTCAAAGATATCTAAATTAATGCTAAATTAAACCCTGTCAAGACAAAAGCTTTTCTATGGATCGCTTTGGCTTGAATCTTGACAAGTACAAAACAATAGGCCAGTTAAGAGAGTTTATAATTTTTATAAAGACAAAAAAATCGCTGATGATTATTAACCCAGGTAAATTACTCGCGCAGATCGATTCCCCAGCCGATCTGAAAAAATTTTCCAAAGACCAACTTATACAAATCAGTGATGAACTTCGTCAGTTCATCGTAGACAATGTGTCCATTTATGGAGGTCACTTTGGGGCGAGCTTGGGTGTAGTAGAGCTGACTGTAGCGTTACATTTTGTCTTGAACACACCTGAAGATCAATTGGTCTGGGATGTTGGTCATCAGGCATACGGACATAAAATCCTCACTGGACGAAAAAACCAATTCCACACCAACCGGATTTATGGGGGTATATCTGGATTTCCTAAAAGAAATGAAAGTGAATACGATACTTTTGGAGTTGGCCATTCAAGCACTTCCATTTCTGCGGCTCTGGGTATGGCCATGGCTTCCAAATACAAAGGAGACAAATTAAAGCAGCATGTAGCAGTCATTGGTGACGGGTCGATGACAGGCGGGATGGCTTTCGAAGCGATGAACCATGCTGGTGTCTCGGACACAAATCTGATTATCATTCTCAATGATAATTGCATGTCTATAGATCCGAATGTTGGTGCATTAAAGGATTATTTGACTGACATCACTACTTCGCATACATATAACAAGGTAAAAGACGAAGTTTGGAACCTTCTAGGCAAGTTCAGCAAATTTGGAACATCGGCACAAGAAGTAATTTCCAAGGTTGAAGGAGCTATCAAAGCAACTGTATTAAAACAAAGCAATTTATTTGAATCCCTAAACCTCAGGTATTTTGGCCCAGTAGATGGTCATGATGTAAATCATTTGGTGGAGGTGCTTTCAGATTTGAAAAATATCCCTGGACCGAAAATTTTACATTGTGTCACTGTAAAAGGAAAAGGATATGCCCCTGCGGAAAATGGCAATAAAACTACATGGCATGCACCGGGACTTTTTGATAAAGTAACTGGAGAAATATATAAAAAGAAACCAACAGCGCCACAAGCACCAAAATACCAAGATGTATTTGGTCATACTTTGGTAGAATTGGCCAAGGAAAATGATAAAATAATGGGTGTGACACCTGCTATGCCTTCTGGTTCATCCATGAATATTATGATGAATGAGATGCCTGACAGGGCATTTGATGTAGGTATTGCAGAACAACATGCAGTTACTTTTTCAGCAGGATTGGCTACACAGGGTTTGATTCCTTTTTGCAACATCTATAGCACATTTATGCAGAGAGCCTATGATCAGGTTGTTCATGATGTTGCGCTACAAAATCTTCAGGTAGTTCTTTGCTTGGATAGAGCTGGGTTTGCTGGAGCAGATGGCCCAACGCACCATGGTGCATATGATATACCTTCGTTCAGATGTATTCCCAATATGGTAATCTCTGCTCCGATGAATGAAGAAGAACTCAGAAACCTGATGTTTACCGCAACAACATACCAAGGACCTTTTTCTATCAGATACCCAAGAGGCCAAGGTGTCATGCCTGAGTGGAGAACACCAATGCGGAATATTCCAATTGGTCAGGGAAGAATCGTAAAAGAAGGAGAAGAAGTTGCCATTCTAACCATTGGACATATTGGTAACTATGCGGTGGAAGCTTTTGAATCTTTGGAAAAGGAAGGCTTGAGCCCTGCTCACTACGACATGCGTTTTGTGAAACCTCTGGATGGAGAGCTACTTCATGAAATCTTCGGAAAATTCAAGAAAGTGATCACAGTCGAAGATGGAGCGTTGATGGGCGGATTTGGTTCAGCAGTAGTAGAATGGATGACTGATAATGGCTACTCAGCTCAAGTGAAGAGATTAGGTATTCCAGATAGAGTCGTAGAACACGGAGAGCAAATTGAGTTGCATAGAGAGTGTGGCTTTGATCCTGAAGGAATAGCTGAGGCTGTGAGGGAGATGGTTGAGGTTCAGGTTAGAGATTGATTTATGCCCACGGTTTTGAAAATTGGAGGTTTAAGATTCTTCTTTTATTCTAATGATCATGAACCAATTCATATTCATGTAGAATCTGGAGATTCAACTGCAAAGTTTAACCTTAAACCAATTCAAAACGTAAAATCAAAAGGTTTTGATTCAAAAGAACTAAAAGAAATTAGTAAATTGATTGAAATTAATATAGAGGTTCTAATTGACTCTTGGTATGAATATTTCGGTAATACATAAATCTCCATTAGCAAAAAAGGTCTGGTTTGACAAAACCAAATTCTATGTATTACTCGATGATGAAAGAGAAATAGGGATACCATTAGAATGGTTTAGAAAACTCAAATCTGCTAGTACTGAAGAACTAAATCAATATAGACTGATCGGAAATGGAGAAGGAATTCACTGGGAAGTATTAGACGAAGATATTTTAGTAGAAGCCTTGCTGTAAATTCAGCAAGGCTTTTATATTTTTACAATATGATCTCATTTACCAAACAAGGCACTGGAAAACCAATTATCTTTCTACATGGATTTTGCGAGACAAAAGAAATGTGGAAAACTTTTTCATCACAGTTATCCACTGAATTTACGGTTTACTGCCTTGATCTTCCTGGATTTGGTAGCTCTGCTTTGCATTTGGATCAACTGAATCTTGAAGAAGTGGCAGTTACCCTTCATGATTGGATGGAAATAAACAAAATCAATCAACCCATCATCATAGGCCATTCCTTAGGAGGTTATGTTGCTTTAGCTATGGCTGAGTTGCTTGGGTCAGAACTTGCAGGAATCGGATTGTTTCACTCCACAGCATTTGCTGATGATGAAGAGAAAAAACATACAAGAAACAAGACCATAGCATTTGTCAAAAAACATGGAGTGGAGAAATTTATCGAATCCTTTGTCCCTCCTTTGTTTGCTGCCCACCATCAAGAAATGTTGGAAGGTGAAATAGCAACTTTGATTCAATATGGAAAAATGACACCAAAGAAAACTGTATTAGCCTACATTGAAGCTATGCGTGATCGAAAAGACAGGTTTGAAGTGTGGGAAACTTTTACAGGCGCAAAACTAATGATAGCTGGCACGCTAGACCAAGCTGTGAAAATTGAAGCAAGCAAACTTCACCAGCCTTTCGCAACTGCTTACCATGAATTAGAAGAGGTGGGTCATATGGGAATGTTTGAAGAGGAATTGAAATGCTTGGAGATAATCAAAGCATTTTTGATTTCTTAATAAAAGATGAAAATACGGAATGATTCCAGTAATTTTAGAAAAATAACATCTTTGATTCATTTTCGATCCAACAGAGGCGGACAAGTTATTTTTATACATTGATCTAAAGCAAACATTAATATTAGAATTTTATCTTCTGACAAAGTAGAAGGTAATAATAAATAAAGGCTCTATGTTGTAAAATAACAAATTCTCAACAGAGAAGGGCGGTTGTATGCAGAGAGTAATTTATTTCTGATGAACACAATTTCAACCAAATCAAAAACCCTGAAAGGGTTTAACTTTTCAATAGCCTCCGGTGAAACCGGGGGAGAATATATCATTTACAACACCCACGACTCTGAAGGAGTCGAATTTTGTTCAACGCTATTCAATAATTTATGCATAGGAAAGACCCTGACTTTAATACTATTAAACTATAAAGATATTTTAGCGTAGTAGAAAACTACGCTTAGTCGGAGTCAACTTCCCTTTGCGTTTCCTAGCGTTCCTTTGCAATTTAATTAAACTAAAACTTCGGTATCTTGACCATCGGATGTGGATAAGTACCTCCAAGTGAAATCTTATATTCCTTCAGCTGCTTTGTGGATAACTCGAAAGGCTGATGAATATCATAACCTGGAATGGCTTGAAGCTCTGGAATCCATTGCCTAATATAATCTCCTTTTCGATCATAATTATTCGCTTGCTTGAGGATATTGAAATATCTGTTTTCCCTCGGATCATTGCCTACCCCAGCCACATACATCCAATTACCCCAATTGGAACAGACATCATAATCTATCAGTTGGCTTTCAAAATACGCTGCCCCCCAGCGCCAGTCAATGTTGAGATCATTGACTAGAAATGAGGCAACATTTTGTCTTCCTCTATTGGACATGAAGCCAGTCTCATTCAATTCACGCATATTGGCATCTATAAATGGAATGCCCGTTTTCCCTTCTGCCCATTTCCAAAAAAGTTGTTCATTTCTCACCCAGTTATCCACATTATCTTTGATTCCAGAAACCAAAAATATCTTTCGTCCATGCTTCTTTGCAATAAATCTAAAGTAATCCCTCCAAATCAACTCAAAGATCATCCAATATGTCGATTGGTTTTTCTTTCGCTCACTTTCATACTTTTTAACTTCTTCGAAAATAAATCTCGGGGAAATACAACCTAAAGCAAGCCAAGGCGAAAACTTGCTGCTATAGTCTGCACCCAATAAACCATTTCGGGTCTCTTTATATGTTTTCAGACAATCTTTCTCCCAAAAATAAGAATCTATCCTAGCCATACCTGCATCCTCGCCCCCTTTGAATTCCATTACTGCACGGAGAGAAACAGGCACTTTACCAATTCCATAACTCGAAAGATCAGGGAAATCTCCCCAGTTTATTTTAGGTGAATTGACAACTTCTGGTGCAGATAAGGGCTTTCTAACCTCCGAAAATTTCTCACATTCTTTTCTAAATTGAGTAAATACTTCCGGTGTTTGATTAATCGGAAACGGCAAATCGTCTAAATGAAATAAAGTACTTTGCCAAAAGGTAATTGCCTCAATGCCAATTTTCCATAGCGAGGATTCTAGCGCTTTTTCTACTGCTATCTCTTCAGATGTTACTTCTTCAGAGAAATAAACAGCATCAATTTGATATTCCTTAGTGATTTCAGGGATTAAATCTTCTGGTCTTCCATTCAAAATCAAAAGATTTGAGCCTAGTTCCTGAAGATTTTTTCTCAAGTTATCCACAGCTTGAATTAAAAATTCTGATTGATGGCTTCCGGTTTTTGGAAAGCCTAAATCAAGTATCCTAAATTGCCTTGGATCAAAGCAGTAAACTGGAATAATCTCTTCGGATTTTTCTATAGCGGAAAATAAGGCTACATTATCATGCAGCCTTAAGTCATTCCTAAACCAAACTAATGTACGCTTGTACTTCATTAGATTAGTAACAAGCTGTTCAAATAAAGTGTTTGGGTAATTCAAAATATTTTCCCTTACTTGATACCCGTAAACTTTTCCTGTAATATATATCTCTACAAGAATAAATTTTACATTGTAACCAATTTAAATGCAAACAGCCATAAAATGAAGAAACTAGTATTTATTTTCTTGACTCTTATTTCTACGAACCTGCTAGCCCAGAGACCACAAACGGAACAAGGAAAAGGCTCTTTGGCGTTTTGGGAAAATTTGACCAAACTATGTGGAAAATCCTTTGAAGGAGAAATGATCAATGCTTCAGAAAATGATCAATTCTATGGTAAAAAATTAGTGATGCATGTGAGAACCTGCGAAGATGGCAAAATCACAATCCCATTTCATGTAGGAGATGATCATTCTAGAACATGGGTTTTGACAATGGAAGAAGGAGACGTAATCAAGCTGAAACATGATCACAGGCATGAAGACGGTACAGAAGACAGAGTAACTCAATATGGAGGAACAAGCAGCAATACAGGCATGTCGAAGGTTCAATTTTTCCCTGCCGACCAAGAGACTACAAGCTTGATCCCTTATGCAGCAACAAATATTTGGTGGATAACTTTAGACGACACTACATTTTCTTACAACTTAAGAAGAATCAACAACGACTCTTCAATAAATGTAAAGTTTGACTTGACCAAAGAAGTTGATACTCCACCAACTCCTTGGGGCTGGGAAGATTAATGAAAATTAAAAAGGGAAGAAATCTTAAATCTTCCCTTTTTTATCTTTTAGGTAATTTTGAACTGATTTTTTGGAGGTATACCACACACGACCCTCTTTGTACGCTTCTATTTTTCCCTGGCGTGCCAGCAGACTGATGTATTCCTGTCCATAAGGCACTTCAGGCTCTTTTACTATATTGGAAATGGCATCAAAATCACCTGTAGTATCCTCCAAACTGTTTAAATAGATGGTAAGCGACCTATCGACAGCTTGCACAATTAGAAATAGCAGCTTGTCAAAATTGCCATTGTTAGCTAGATTCAAAGCTTGGTAATAGCGCTTTCTATCCACACCCAATATCACCGCAGGAGGAAAACCTTCTTTCATTAACAGTAAATTCATTAGCAGCCGAACCGTACGCCCATTCCCATCAAAAAAAGGATGCACCCACACAAACCGATGATGAAACAAAGTGACTTTTTCAAGAATATCCATTTTACTAGTATTCTCCCAGTCAATAAGATCAGTAATTAAATCAGGCACTTTTAGTGCATTGGGCGGTATAAAATTAGCACCTCCAATACGAACACCAGCCGTACGAAATCTTCCAGCAAAATCCTTTTGGATTTTATTGAGCACCAACTCGTGTACATCCAAAACGTCTCTTTCAGTAAGTTTATAATCTGATGACACCAAAGACTCTACATAGTCTATAGCATCTCTGTGGTTGACAATTTCCAAATGCTCGTTTAATGATTTGCCACCCACTGTAATCCCATCTTCAAGCACCATCCTGGTCTCTTGCAGTGTGAGTGTATTTCCTTCAATGTGATTGGAATTATAAGTCCATTCTACATTCAAGTTTTCTCTAATATTGGCTAGCAGTGCATGGGGAATTGGACGGAATATATCCAATCTTTGCTTTTTCTTATGCACTGACTGCAGCAGCTGCGAGGTATTTTCGCTTAATTGCCCTATATTAAAATCATATTTCATACCTCAAAGGTACGATTTTAAATTGAAAATCGGTAGTATTAAATTATATCCTACCCGATTTTTTTACATAACAATTCATAAACAATTACACAATCCTAAGCAATAGAAGCAACCCTTAGCATAGACAAAACTGAAAGTATCATTCCCAATAATGCAGAGATCAAATTGTTAATTCAACTGTAAAATTGAAATGATAAAGTATGATAATTGAGGCGTAAGACTTACATTTATTGTTAAGTTTGATATCTTTCCTTATGAATAAATTAACCCTAAGTAATCCTTACTTCATTTTTTTAGGTATTTTGTTATTCGGATGCAAATCCGAACCGCCTAGAGTAAATTTCCAAGACCTTTATACTGATCATTCAAATCTAAGTGGCAAAAAAGAATATCTCAACTCCCCCTATGTGACAGCTGGGGACCGGGTTTATATGGTTGGCCATCAAGATGGGACTTTTCCTGATTTGGGATGGCATGTTGAAGGAGAAATGGGAGGAATTTGGAATCACCCAATCAAATTGATGGACGGTTTTACAAATTCTATTCAGATTGAGGGAAGCTCATATTGCCTTGATAGAGCTGATCAATTCATAAATTACCCTTTTGGCAATAAGCATATTTTTTCATCTTCAATCCCCGAACTAGAAGTTCAGAGATTCCAGTTTGTTCCTGAGGGAATAGAAGGAATGGTTATCGAGTTTTCATTTACCAATAAAGGAGATGAAAAAAAGTCATTTGATTTCAATTTCACAGGGCATACTGACTTAATGCCTGTTTGGCTTGGTGATAGGGCAGGAATGATCGATGATGTGGATAACTTAACTTTTGATGAATCACGGAAAGCGTGGAGGGGAAAAGATGCTTCAAATGATTGGTATGTACTCTTCGGTTCAAATCAAGCTGGAACTGAAGATGAGGGGATCGACATTTCTTGCCTATATGAACCACAAGGCAATGGTGTGTCGGCCAATCTCAAATATACAATTACGGTAAAGCCTGGAAAGGTCAATACCCTCCGATTTTTTATAGCTGGTTCATACAAAGATCAAGATTCTGTGGAAAAAACCTACGATCTTTTGTCAAAGCATGCGGACACATATTTGAAGGAAAAAATCGAACATTATGAGAAAATTGCCTCCAAATCAAGAGTAACCATTCCAGACAAAGAACTTGAATTGGCTTTTGAATGGATCAAATATAATACAGAATGGTTGGTCAGAGATGTCCCAGAGATAGGAAGAGGCTTGGGAGCAGGAATGCCGGATTACCCATGGTGGTTTGGTGTGGACAATGAATATACGCTCAAAGGTGCAATTGCGACGGGCAGAAAAGATTTGGTCTATAGCACGATCGAACTTATCCACAAACTATCTGAAACAAATGGGAACGGCAAAATCATCCATGAAGTAAGTTCCAATGGTGTGATTTTCAACCCTGGAAACATCAATGAAACTCCGCAGTTCGCATCCTTGATATATTGGGTTTACCAATGGACTGGGGACAAAGAGTTTTTGAAAAAATATTACCCTTTCATTAAGAAAGGTTTGAAATGGCTAATGGAAGAAAATGATCAGGATGGCAATCTTTTCCCTGATGGATATGGAATGATGGAAATCCATGGACTTGAGTCGGAGATGATCGATGTGGCTGTTTACACCCAAAAGGCCTTTGCTGATGCTGCTAAGATGGCGAAAATCATGGGTGAAACAGAACAGGCTGAGAGTTATCAACATACAGCTGATTTGCTGAAAGAAAAAATCAATAAGGAATTTTGGGTTGAGGAATACAACGCTTACGCAGATTTCATTGGTACTACATCTGAGGCACTGCATTTGATAGATGCGGCAATTGTAAGAGCCGATACACTTCAAAAGCCTTGGGCGGTAGAGGAGCTGAAAGCAACTAAACAGAGGTTATCCACATATCCAAGGAACAAAAAGCAAGGATTTGTTCTCTTCCATAACTGGGTGGTCAATACACCTATGGAAATGGGAATAGCAGAAGAAGAAAAGGCAATCAAAGCACTAAACAAGGGAAGCAAATTCGTAAATCCTTTTGGGGTGTTCGTTACCGGAATAGATCGAGATGAAGCCTCCGAATCTGCTGATGGAAAATTTGAAGGGAGTAAAGTCTTTTCATACACTGGCGCAGTGATGACTTTGCCAACAGGTGTCCAAGCTATTGCAGAGAACAACTATGGAAGACCTGATGAAGCTTTGGGTTACTTACAAAGAATGACCAAATCCTTCGGATTTGCACTCCCTGGTTCGATCTATGAAGTATCGCCCGACTATGGAATGATGGCACAGGCTTGGAATCTCTACAGCTATGCGGTTCCTTTGGTGACACAGTTTTTTGGGATAAATCCGGATGCTCAAAACAAAGTTGTCCACATCAAACCTCAAATGCCAAGTTCTTGGAATTCAGCCAAAATCGAAAATGTAATTATGGCCGAAAACAGTATTTCTATGGATTTCAAAAAAGAAGGTAACGAGATTCTAATTGAAGTCAAACAAGAGAATGGAGATTGGGAAATACATTTAGATCCTTCATTTTATCCTGCAAAGTCAATCAAGCTCAACGACACAGCGTTTGATTCTGTAGAAAAGGGAACCTACTCAAGCACTGGCAAATCGATTATCTATACTTTAACATTATAATCAAATCCCAAAAGCTGTCAAAACAAGCTCTCTGGGGCCACCATGATTTCTGAATTCACAAAGATAAATTCCTTGCCAAATTCCGAGGTTAAGTTTTCCACCAGTTATAGGTATTTGAAGACTATTTCCCAAAAAACTGCTTTTTAAGTGCGCAGGCATATCATCTGACGCTTCATAAGTGTGGATAAATCGTGGATAACTATCCGGAACTAACTCATTGATAAAGGTTTCAAAGTCCCTTCTGACAGTAGGATCAGCATTTTCATTGATAGTCAGACCAGCTGAAGTATGTTTAATAAATACCTGAAGCACTCCTGCCTGTATTTGACTGATTGCTGGAATTCCATTTTCCACAATCTCGGTGATCAAATGATATCCTCTTGGATAACTTTTTAGCTGAATTTCTTGTTGGTAAAGTTTCATTTTCTAGTTAATAGCTTAAAAATAATGTCCATAAGCGCCAATTATACTTACTGAGATTTTTTTCCCATCTATCCTATATACTAGACGATGAACCTGATTAATCCTTCTAGACCAAAGGCCCGATTTACTATGCTTAAGCTTTTCTGGTTTACCAGTGCCAGTTTCTGGATGTATTTTCAACTCCTCAATCAAATGGTAAAGCTTTTTTAAAAGCGTAACATTTCCTGCTTTTTTGAGCTTTTTAATATCTTCTATAGCCTCAGGTGAAAAAATGATTTCGTAGGTCATAATCCAAATAAATCCTTAAGCTCCTGATCACTCAACTTAACTCCCTTTCCTTCTTCAAGAGATTTCAAACTCTTTTCAATTCTCTCTTTGATTTTGGGATCATCAAAGAATCTATCATTTTTTATTTTAGAAGTCAATTCATACGATTTATCTTTTCTTTTGATGACTACTCGCTCATTTTGATCTACTAAATCGAAATACTTCTTTTGATTTTCCCGAAATTCCCTAGAATTAATAACTATCATAACCTCATATTTTTGTGTACACAATAAAGTACATAAATATATGAATAAAAGTTCGAGACCAAGTATTTTTTTCAAAGGAAAATACTCCTAAAGTTATTCACACTTTTAACAGAATTTCAAAATAAAGCCTAAATATCCAAAGCTAACAATCCACTATTATTAACCCACCATCTCTGCTCCAATCCCATTCCCATCAGGAAAAACTATAGAATCCGAAGTGATCACAACCCCTCTTGCAATATCCTTTTTCAAAAGCATGGCTCCATCCATATCAACATAATCCAACAGCGGAGCAATATGGGCAATTGCAGTGATGCCGACCGAAGATTCGGTCATGCAGCCTACCATTGTTTTCATTCCCAATTTTTTTGCTTCTGCAATCATTCTTAATCCAGGAGTAATTCCTCCAGCTTTTACCAACTTCACATTGATTCCATGAAATAGCCCATGGCATTTTTTCACATCAGACTCCACAATGCAACTTTCATCTGCGATTACAGGCAATTTGCTGTATTTATACACTTCCTTCATTCCTTCCAAATCATCTTTGCCCAAAGGCTGCTCCATAAACTCCACATTCAACCTTTTCAGTTCTTCAGAAAACAAGATGGCTTGTTCTGCAGTCCAAGCACAATTTGCATCTATCCTAAAGGGAGAATCAGTATGCTTTCTAAGCTCCCTGATGATCTCCATATCATGTGGAGTCCCAAGTTTGATTTTATACAAAGGCCAATCAACCTCCTTCATCTTTTCGACCATCTTCTCAACCGAATCTATCCCTATGGTGAAATTGGTCAAGGGAATATCTTTTGGGTTCAAGTTTAAGTATTCGTATAGTTTTCTTCCCTTTTTCTTGGTAAAAATATCCCAAGCAGCCATATCCAAAGCACACTGGGCAAAAGGATTAACTTCAAAAATACTTTTACATAATTCCCAAAGTTCTTGAGGCGTTTCCCACTTTCCATTTTCCACTAAATCCCTTGCATTTTCTAGTGACTCGCAAATATTCTCCTGCGTCATTCCATAAAAAGGATTGGTCGTCGTCTCACCCAAGCCATAAAGGCCTTCGTGCTCAAGCTTCACAATGACGGTATCTTGCACATCTCTACTCTGATGCGCGATGGTAAAGGTATGCTTGAGCTCAAGGTCTCTTATAAAAAAAGATAATTTCATGGGTTCAATATTTGAAGTATGGGATAATTAATTTTTAGCTAAATTTAGCTAAAGATAATCATTCACTTATGAACACTTTAAAAAATACACTGAAAATTACAATGCTGATTTTTGTTTTGGCATGTAGTAGCAAGGTAGAAAATACGACAAATATCGACGTCAGCAATTTAGAAGTAGCATATGAACAATTCAGACAAAAAGAGCTCAATCAAAGAAGATTTAAATATGAATCAATCACAGATTTGATCACAAAGAGAGCGCCTCTTTTTCAATTTGAAGAGATCGGTAAATCAGTTGAAAACAGACCGATTTATCAATTGACTACTGGCAAAGGAGACACCAAAGTAATGCTTTGGTCACAAATGCATGGAAATGAAAGTACAGCAACCATGGCGCTCTTCGACCTGATGAATTTTATGGAAGGAAAAGAAGATGCTTTCACAGCAGTAAGGGAAAAAATATTGTCAAAAATCACGTTAAGGATAATTCCGGTGGTGAATCCAGATGGAATGAACCAATGGAAAAGAAGAAATACGCTAGATATTGACCTCAATCGGGATGCTGCTTCTCTCACCTCTCCGGAGTCCAAAATCCTGAAAAATGCAAGGGATACTTTCTCTCCACACTTTGGATTCAACTTACATGATCAACAGATATATTACAACGTATCCCAAACAGAAAAACCAGCCAGTATATCAGTTTTGGCTCCTGCCTACAACTTTAATACAGAAGTAAATGATGTTAGGGAAAAAGCAATGCAAGTAATTGTTGGCATCAATAACCTTTTGCAGGAAGTGATCCCAGGGCAAGTTGGAAAATATGATGATGCTTTTGAACCCAGAGCCTTTGGGGATAATTTCCAAAAATGGGGCACAAGCACAATTTTGATAGAATCGGGCGGCATGGCAAATGACCCTGAGAAGCAGGAAATCCGGAAATTGAATTTTATGCTACTGCTTCACGCGTTGACAGAAATTGCGGACGAAGCATACAAAAATTACGAGCTTGAAGATTATTTCTCAATTCCTGACAATGACCTGAAGCTAATGGACTTGATCATTAAAAACTTGAGTTTGAGCCAATCTGACTATCCACATCAAGTTGACATGGGGATTAGAAGAAGAGAATATGAAACGAGTGAAGGATATTACAACAATGGGAGCATCGATGACTTGGGTGATCTGTGTGTTTTTTATGGCTATGAAACTTTGGATGCAAGCGGATTGAATGTAGTCGAAGGAAAAATTTTTGAAACGCCATTTTCCAAAACTGAAGATATCACAGAAGAAAAAACCTTGGAATTGTTGCAAAAGGGATATTTAGCCGTGCGAGTTGAAGACATTAATGATAATGAACTGTATAATCTACCGATTTTGATTTTGTCAAAAAAAGACCAGATTCCATTTGGTATCAAAACTGGAGGCAATCCAAATTTCTTTCTGGAGGAAAATGGCAGTTTAAAATATGCTGTAGTAAATGGCTTTTTGATCGATTTGCTAAATAAAAAAGATCAGGTATATCGCATGAAAGTCCTATAAATCCATAATATTATCTTTAAATTTGAATAAAAGTTTCTATACTGCTTCACTAAGGGGCGAGACCTGTCAAGTTTGATATTCAAATTTACAGGATCAATTTTATTAACAAAAAACCTTTCAGGTCTATTAGAAAGAACCTCGAGGTATTTAACATACATCTATGAAACAGCATCTAACAGCCGCCATTTTTGCATTGGCTATCATCATTTCGGCCGCAATATTAGGCAATTCAATTGTCAACAGAAACAAAAAATCAGGTACAGTGGATGTCACTGGTTTGGGAGAGCAGAATTTCTCTTCTGATTTGGTTGTGTGGGAAGGGAATTTTAGCAGAGAAAGCTATGAAATCAAGGATGCTTATGCTGATTTGGAAAAAGACCGAAAAGCAGTCACAGATTATCTAGTCAACAAAGGAATTCCAAAGGAACAGATCATTTTCAAAGCTGTCAATACCAACCCGCAATACCAGCAGAATTACAACAGCAATGGGAATTTTATGGGCCGTACCTTTTTGGGATATCAATTGGATCAATCTATACAGATCGAGTCCAGCGAAGTCGATAAAGTCGAGCAAATCTCCAGAGAAATCACAGAGCTTCTTCTTCAGGGTGTCAAATTTTATTCTCAGCCTCCTAGATACTATTACACAAAGCTGGAAAGCCTCAAAATAGAAATGATCTCCAAAGCTACAGAAGATGCAAGGCTAAGAGCTGAACGTATCGCTGAGAATTCTGGATCAAAACTGGGACAATTGATATCTGCTAATATGGGAATCTTTCAGATCACAGGTCAAAATTCGGCAGAAGATTATTCTTGGGGAGGCACATTCAATACAAGCTCAAAAGAAAAAACAGCTTCCATCACAATGAGATTAAGCTACAGAGTGAAATAGGAATTGGATTTTTGCTATTTTAAAAGCAACAAAAATCCTCAAACCTTTCAGGTTTTATTGACAATCAATTAGTTATTACAATAAGCTAAATGAAACCTGAAAGGTTTTTTATCTCTATAATTCAAAATATTCCCAAATAAAAGCATACATGACAAACAACGATATATTAAGAAGCCTGCGCTATACTTTTGATTTTTCGGATGACGAAATGATTTCAATTTTTGGATTGGGAACGTTGGAAGTTGGCAGACCAGAAGTAAGTGATTGGCTCAAAAAAGAAGATGATCCTGAAAGTAAACCCATTTATGACAAAGATCTAGCTGCATTTCTGAATGGTTTGATTGTCAAAAACCGAGGAAAAAAAGATGGAGAACAGCCCTTGCCTGAGAAAAAACTTAACAACAACGCAATTTTCAGGAAACTGAAGATTGCTATGAATATGAAAGATGAAGAAATCTTGGATACATTGGATTTGATTGGTTTCAGGTTTGGTAAGCATGAACTCAGTGCCCTATTCAGAAAACCTGAACAAAGCCAATACAGACCATGTAAAGATCAAGTATTGAGAAATTTTTTGAGGGGATTGCAGGAGAAGTTTAGGCCTAGTGAGAGCTGAGTTAACCATACAATGACAACGAGGTTAAACACCTCTATGTGACACTTTCTCCAGTTCTAATTCTGGACAACTCTACTCCGAAGCATCTTGTGACACCTAATTTTCAGTGTCCACCGGAATATGAAACTTTATAATTATTGGATTATCCTCACTCTCAAATTTACTGGTATCAACATGCTTGAGAAGCGGATGGTTATCAAATGATGATCCTTCATTTTTGAGCTTTTGATAGACATTTGGTGAGATAGAACAATAAAAATACTTGGAATCAGAAGCTATCATCTGAACCCTAAAATCTTTTAATTTTCCTGTAGAGATTATTTTTTTATTCTTAGAATCAAAGAGCAAATGGTAACCAACGCCATTTCCAGTATAAGTAAAATAAATATGCTGATTGGTTTCTCTTATATTGGAAATATGTTTGAAGTATTTTGAATATCCGAATTCAACTTCATTTCCTATATAATTTTCTAAATCTTCCTGAGGCGGATTGTTTGAAGCAAAAGGGAAACTAATTTTTGGAAACATTCCATCTTTTGTTAGGCGATAGATGGTATTACTGCCTAAAATTGGAGAAATATTGAATTCGCCATCCACATTGGAAGGATAAAACTTATCATCAAGCACAACACCGTGTTGATATTGAGTAAAATACTCGATGTCATCACCATCTTTTTTGATTAAGTGATATTTATTGTATTCGGACATTTCAATCAAATCCAACCTTTGGTTTGCTGTAATGGGTGTCCACAAATAATAAATGGTGTCAATAGATGCTAAATTATTATAATTAATATCTCCTTTTATATTTAATAACGAAATGGTTTTTAGATGTTCAAAAGTTTGCAAACTGTAAACCTGTATATTTCGATATTCAAGAATTTCAATAGTTTCAGTTTGAAAATTTATATGAACGTCTCGAAAATGTAAATATTCATCAGGTGCAGGGCCTTTTTTGTCAAATACTTTTATGTTATTCCCTAATTGATCAAAAATTAAAATTTTCTTCAATTGTTTATCCACAACAATGTACCTACTCCTATCAGGAGAAATTACCAATTTGCCCAATTTTGAGATAAGCGTTTCTTTATTAGTCTGTAAATAAACGACATCATCAACCACCAAATCTGATGGCCATGCAAAATTTTGGCTTTCATTGACAACTATCTCAAAAGTTTCATCATCTTGGTTTTGACTTAAGATTTGGTTCGAACCTGAGTAGTTACATGATATAAAAAATAAATAGGCAGGAATTATTAAATAGTATTTTTGATTCATTAAAGCTTAGTAAGTTAATTTCTTTTATGTGTATCCGTTTGTTTGCACGTAGCCAATCAATAGAATGTTTGATAAATGATTTGAGCTTCTGTTGACAGTTGTCTGGTGACGAGAATCAACACATAGTACCTCTTCTGAGCCAACGTGCAACATTGTGGATGCTCATGATTTCTTTCTAATCCGAATTCATCCTTTTGTCCAGGTGAACAGTGCTTCATATTAGCTAAACATTTCTAAAGTTCAAAAACTTTGGAAATGTTTGAAATGCAAAGACTATTAAACCAAAAAAAGCGAGACTATTCAGTCTCGCTTTTTACGTTTAGTTCTATTTCTTCTCCTGAATTGTCCAGGAATCTGTACTCCGTCACTGGAAGTGATGAATCTTTGATCAATTTTACCCATTTGAAATATTTGAAAAACCACCTTACCCTTTGTGATATGATGCCATTCGTAAAGAAGGCATGAAGGTATGGGTGTAATCCAATCTGGATATTTGAAATATTTTGGATAGTAGCCATATGCTCTAGGTCTTTCTCCAGTTTATCCGCCACCAATATGGAGGCCTGGATTTTGCCCGTTCCGTTACATGAAGGGCAAGTTTCTTTAGTGACAATGTTGACTTCAGGTCTTACACGCTGTCTAGTGATCTGCATCAGACCAAATTTGGTCAATGGCAGCACCGTGTTTTTGGACCTGTCATCTTTCATCTCATCTTTCATTGCATCATAGATCGCCTTCTTATTCTCGGCTCTTTTCATATCTATAAAGTCAATGACGATGATGCCTCCCATGTCTCGAAGGCGCAATTGTCTAGCAATTTCTTTGGCAGCCACCAGGTTGGTCTTCAATGCCGTAGTTTCCTGATCGCTTTCTTGGTTGGATTTATTCCCACTGTTGACGTCGATGACGTGCAGGGCTTCGGTATGTTCAATAATAACATAACCACCTTGGGGAAGACTTATCGTCTGACCAAACAAGCTTTTGATTTGCTTTTCTATTCCAAAATTTTCAAAGAGCTTAGCTTTACCATTGTGAAGCTTCACTATTTTTTCCTTTTCAGGAGCGATAGATCTGATATAAGATCTGATCTGATCGTAGATCAATTCATCCTCTACTGTGATTGCATCGAATGATTCGTTGAGCAGGTCTCTTATGATAGAGGATGCCATGCTCATTTCTCCGATTACCTTGTCTTTTGGTTTTGCTTTTGGAAGCTTTTTCATACCATCTTCCCAAGTGCTTACCAGATTCCTTAGGTCTTTGTCAAGTTCTGTGACTGACTGACCTTCGGCTACTGTTCTGATAATCACGCCAAAATTGGCTGGTTTGATGGAAGTAATTAAGCGTACCAGCCTTTTTCTTTCGTCTGCACTACGGATCTTTTTGGATACGTTGACAGTGTTGGAAAATGGTACCAATACCAAATAGCGACCGGCAATGGAGAGCTCACAGGATAGTCGAGGGCCTTTCGTTGAGATAGGCTCTTTTACAACCTGAACCAATATTTGGTTGTTTTTAGGAAGGACATTGGAAATTTTTCCAAGCTTTTCTATATCAGGCTCTAGGTCAAACCCTTTTAAATTGTAACTGGTGTAGTTACCGTTTTTGGCCAATTTCGAAAATTTGTTAAGGCTATTGATCTGAGGGCCAAGATCCTGATAATGCAGGAAGGCATCTTTTTCATAACCTACATCAATGAATGCTGCATTGAGCCCATTGACGATTTTCCGAACCGTTCCAAGATAAATATCACCGACTTTGAACTGATTATCTTCTCCATCGGAATGGAGTTCTACCAGGCTTTTGTCTTTTAAAAGAGCGATACGACTACCGCTTTGAGCAGAATCGATTACTAATTCTGTGCTCAAATCGTGTCTCTGTTTATGTGAATGAACGTTTACTGTAAAAACTCAAAAAGAAGAAGTAATTAATTACTTCTTCTTATGTCTGTTTTTTCTAAGTCTCTTCTTACGCTTGTGCGTAGCGATCTTATGTCTCTTTCTTTTTTTACCGCAAGGCATAGTTTTAAAGATTTAAGTTGAACAATTATTTATAGCCTTTCGAGGTAGCTATCGATACTAGACAAGATCATCTGATCTGTTGTCATACCTTTCACTTTCTCAAACTGCCTTTTTGATTTATTAGTTTGCTTTGATTCGAAATAACTTACAGCTAAATAAAATTGCCCCTGAAGATTGTCAGGATGGTATTGAACCAACTCCTCAAATCTTTCAGCTGCTCTATTATATTGACCGGACTGCATAGAAAGTGCTCCCATATTAAATAAGGCATCTTCATTTTTAGGATCTGCTTCCAATATTTCCCTCAGCATGGTAATACCCTGCATAGGATTGGAAGAAGACACGTAAGTCATGGCCACTTTAGTTTTCAAATCAAGGCGTTTTGGATCTTTTTCCAAAACTTGATTCAGATAACTTCTTGTCTTTTCAGCCAATGTAGCTATTTTCTTCTCGTCCAAAGCGAATGTGTACGCTTCATAGTACGCATTCCCTGTTTTTTCTACTCTCTCTAGCTCGTTTGTCTTTTCCAAGGCACGTTCGTAATAGAACGCTGCACTGTCATATTTACTCGCCTGATAATAGAGTGAAGCAATAGAGTCTGCGAAGGTAACAAATTTTTCCTTATTATCTTCCGTTTCCAACTTTGCCAAGAGAGAGTTGATGTCTGACTTGATGGATTCATCCACTTCAGCCTCATGCATCCCAGCTTGATTGTTTGGCTCTGATTGTTCG
The DNA here is from genome assembly GCF_022549695.1 of Belliella calami. Taxonomy (GTDB): domain Bacteria; phylum Bacteroidota; class Bacteroidia; order Cytophagales; family Cyclobacteriaceae; genus Belliella; species Belliella calami. The sequence goes on from NZ_JAKZGS010000004.1 coordinate 236,036, forward strand.
GATTCGGTGATTTGAGCACCTCCCTCTTCATTATCCACCACAACTCTTGGAAGTGAAAATAGAATTGCTACAGCGACAATTCCAACGACGATGGCTATGATTTGAGATTTCTTCATAAGGAAAAATAGTCCTCAGGACTATTCCTGAGGAGCTAACTCTTTAATTTTTTTGCTACTCTTGATTTTCTCAATAAACACTTTGGATGGCTTGAATGCCGGTACATAATGTTCGTCGATTACAATCGCAGTGTTTTTAGAAATATTACGGGCGATTTTTTTAGCTCTCTTCTTGTTTATGAAGCTGCCAAATCCTCTCACATAAATATTGTCTCCCTCTGCCATGGAATCTTTGACAACTTTGAAAAATGCCTCAATCGTTTGAGTCACATCATCTTTCTGGATTCCAGTTTTCTCGGAAATCTTGGTAATTACTTCTGCTTTAGTCACGTTCTAATTATTTTAAATTATTATCGAATAAGCTTAACAACCTATTAACCAACTAATTTTGGGACTGCAAATTTACAAGAAGCATTTCAATATAAAAACAATTTGACCAAAATTAGCTTCATTTGTTTAACGAAATATTATTAATAAAAATTTCAATGTTTTGAATAACAATCATTTTGCCTCTATTTTATTGGACTGGTATGGTCTTCACAAAAGGGATTTGCCATGGAGAAACACCAAAGACCCATATATCATTTGGTTGTCTGAAGTAATACTTCAACAAACTCGAGTGGCTCAAGGATTGCCTTATTTTGAAAAATTTCTCGAAAATTTTCCAAAAGTAGAGGATTTAGCCAAAGCTCCATCCGAAGAAGTCATGCGACTGTGGCAAGGACTTGGCTATTACAGCCGAGCACGCAATCTCCATTACTGTGCAAAAGACATCGTGAACACATATGGTGGGAAATTCCCCAATGATTATAAATCATTGCTCAAACTTAAGGGTGTGGGAACTTATACTGCTGCTGCAATAGCTTCTTTTGCCTTTGACGAGTCTGTTGCTGTAGTTGATGGAAATGTGTTCAGGGTTTTGGCAAGATACTTTGGGGTCAGCACTGATATTGCAAGTAGCGGTGGGAAAAGAGAATTCGAAAAAATCGCCAATGAGCATATCAGCAAAAAGTATCCTGCCGAATATAATCAGGCAATTATGGAATTTGGTTCACTTCAGTGCACCCCAAACAATCCCTCCTGCAATGATTGCCCTCTAAATTCATCCTGCTTCGCGTACAACAATGACTTGGTCTCACAACTTCCTGTCAAAATCAATAAAGTAAAAGTGAAAGAACGATTTTTTACTTATATATATATAGTATGCGGCGAGTATGTAGTTGTCAAGCAAAGAGAGGCTGGTGATATTTGGCAGGGTTTGTATGATTTTCCATTGGAAGAAGGTGAAAAGAATGTTCTCCAAGAAATAAAAGAGCTAACTTTAATGCATGAATTAAAAGGGTTTGATCCAAAAGTACATTTTGATTCGGAAACAAGATTCAAACATATCCTTACACATCAAAGAATTTTTGCCAACTTTGCAACGTTTGTGATTGGTGAAAGCCATCTTTCTAAACTTCTAAATTGGGTTGAAAAAAATGACTATGAACTAGTCGATTTTTCAAGACTAGAATCAGTAGGCAAGCCTAGATTGATCGTGAAGTTTTTGAACGATGAAAAATAATACTTAAATTTAATCGTAAACTTTTTGTCAAACATTTAAACATTTACAAATATGGCTGGAGTAAATAAAGTAATTTTAGTAGGAAATCTGGGGCAAGATCCAGAAGTCAAACATTTGGAAGGTGACAAAGTCGTAGCCAATGTAAGTATCGCCACCACAGAGTCTTACAAAGACAGATCTGGAAACCGTGTGGACAACACCGAATGGCACGATTTGGAACTTTGGGACGGACTTGCAAAAATCGCTGAAAGTTATCTCAAAAAAGGGAGTAAGATCTATGTCGAAGGCAAGATCAAAACTGACAGTTGGCAAGACGAGCAAGGCAATAACCGCAAAAGAGTTAGGATAAGGGTTCAGAATATGACCATGCTTGATTCTCGTGCAGATGGCCAAGGTCAAAGCGGGCCAAGCAACAATAGCAGTACAAATTATGCTTCCAACAATAGCAGTCCACAGTCAATGCCATCACAAGCAGTGTCTGAAGGTCCAGCTGATGATGATGATTTACCATTCTAATCCTAAGTATTTCAATTGATAAACTTATTTATCAGAGATTATCCAAGATAAATTTGACTCTAATAAAATAAATTTTCAAATTTAGCTTAGTTGTGAAATTAAAAATTAGAGTACTTTATCAGAAATGGTTAATTTTGCAGAAATAATTTAATAATTAATGGACGACCCCTATCCGAGTATTTTATTGCTGGCTGAAATTTCAGAAATTTCGGCCAGCTATTTATTGATCAATGGATTGATTTTTATCCTTTTACTAATTTCTTCCGGTCTAATATCTGGATCAGAAGTAGCGTTTTTTTCGCTTACTGCTGAAGATTTACATGAAATAGATACCCAGGGAGAAGAAAATGCAAGTAAGGTTATTCAACTTATAGAAGAACCACAACGGCTTCTCAGTACTATCTTAATCCTAAACAATCTAATCAACATCGGTATTGTCACCTTGACCACTTTCGTGTCTTGGACTATTTTTGGAATGGGGGCTACTGGTATAGTAATTATCCTTGTTCAGACCATTGGGGTCACTTTTGCCATTGTTTTCTTCGGAGAGATTGTGCCAAAAGTCTACGCAACAAAAGCAAAAGTAGAATTTTCGCTGATGATGGCTCCTCTTATCAATATATTTTCGATTATCCTCAAGCCACTATCCATTTTTTTGATGAGCCTTAGCAATATCATCGAGAGAAGAATTGAGAAAAAGGGATATTCACTTTCGGTAGATGAGCTGCATCAAGCCTTGGAAATCACTTCAGAAGATACTACAGACGAAGAAAAAGATATTTTGAAAGGTATTGTGAACTTTGGGACACTTTCTGTAAAGCAGGTTATGCATTCCAGAATGGAAATCACTGCAGTAGATTTGGATACAGATTTTCATGAATTGATGGACAAAATCAACAAAAGTGGCTACTCTAGAATTCCTGTTTACAATGAAACCATTGACAGCATTGAGGGCATTCTTTATATCAAGGATTTGCTTCCACACATTGAAAAGGAAGAAGATTTTGAATGGCAAAGTTTGATTCGAAAAGGTTTTTTTGTTCCTGAAAACAAAAAAGTCGATTCGCTTCTGAAGGATTTTCAGAAAAAACACGTCCACATGGCCATCGTAGTAGATGAGTATGGTGGTACCTCTGGTTTGATTACATTGGAGGATTTGATCGAAGAAATTATCGGGGAAATCAATGATGAGTTTGACGATATCCAAGATTTCTTTTTTCAGGAAATAGATCCACAGACCTTTATTTTTGAGGGGAAAGTTTCATTGAATGATTTTTGTAAAAAATTGGATCTTGATCAGCAGATTTTTGATGAAGTGAAGGGCGAAAGTGAATCGTTGGGAGGATTGCTCTTGGAAATGAATTCCAAATTGCCAAAGAATGGTGTGAAAATCAACTTTGAGCATTTTGAATTTACCATCTTGGCTGTAGATACCAGAAAAATCAAAAAAGTGAAAGTAAGACTAAAAGATGAAGACGAAAAGAATCTAGATTCTCATGAAGATTGAGTTATATTCAAATTTGCGATCCAGTATAATATTCTGCGTCTAGCACTTTTTACAAAATGATTGTTATTCACAATTTTCAATAAAATCGAAGTTGAATCTACTGAATTCATTTTTGCAGGAGAAAAAATTAAAAAAAAATAATTTTTTTTTGTGACACCTTATAGTTTGATTTTTTATGTTTTGATTATGTTTTTTGGTTTGTTTTGAAACCATTAAAATCATAATTTACATTTATTTTTTAAGTAATGTATTTTTTATTGACCAAAGCATATTTTTTATTTAAGGTAATTAATGTCAATAAACAATACAAACTACGCAGTTAAATTGTCAATTAGTTGCTTAAATTTTAATAGAAAGAAAATATTTTGTAAATTTTGCAACTCAAATTGAAACCTATTAAACTTATTGATAATGAAAAAAGGATTATATCGTTCAGAATTCGAACATGATTCTTGTGGTATAGGTGCAGTAGTGAATGTCAAAGGAACAAAAACCCATGAGACAATCAGTGATGCACTCTATATGTTAAGTAACATGGAGCACAGAGGAGGTAGGGGAAGTGATCCCAAAACTGGAGATGGTGCGGGAATTCTCATTCAGGTTCCGCACCCGTTCCTGAAAGAAGTAACTTCAAGAGCAGGATTCTCTATTCCTGATGCTGGAAGCTATGGTGTTGGGATGACATTTTTTCCTAAAAACAAGCAACTATATAAAAGATCGAAAGAAAGACTAAACCAAATCATCAAAGAACTTGATTTCAAACTAATTGGATATCGTGAAGTTCCCGTTGATGAAACCGTACCTGGGTCAGGTGCTTTGGATGTTATGCCTGTAATTGAGCAGGTTTTTGTCTGCCACAAAGACGGACTTCAAGGCATTGATTTGGAGCGTAAACTATATGTGTTGAGAAACTACGCCACCAGCCAAATCAATAAAGAAATACCTGGTGTAAACAATGCTTTTTACTTTGCTAGTTTCAGTTCGAATACCTTAATATATAAGGGACAGTTGAGAACTGACCAAGTATTGCCGTTTTACAAAGATCTACAGAATAATAAAATCACTTCTGGACTTGCCATAGTACATTCGCGATTCTCTACCAATACCTTTCCTAACTGGAGACTTGCACAGCCATTCAGATACCTTTCCCACAATGGTGAAATCAATACCATCCGAGGAAACCTGAACAAGATGAAATCCAAGATGTCACTGATGCGTTCTGTGAATTTCACGGATTCTGAATTGTCTAAATTGATGCCTGTCACCAATAAGCAATACTCAGATTCTGCAAACTTGGATGCTTTGGTGGAATTGTTGACACTTAGTGGTCGTAGCCTTCCCCATGTGATGATGATGCTCGTGCCAGAGGCATGGCAAGACAATCAGATGATGGACAAGGATAGAAAAGCCTTTTATAAATTCCATGCTGCATTGATGGAGCCATGGGACGGACCTGCCGCTTTGCTTTTCTCTGATGGAAAATCTGTAGGAGCTACCCTAGACAGAAATGGCCTGAGACCATTGAGGTATTTTATCACCAATGATGATCGTCTTATTCTTTCATCCGAAGCAGGTGCACTGCCAATCCGTGAAGCAACCATCACAGAGAAAGGTAGAATCAGTCCAGGAAGAATGCTTTGGGTAGATTTGGAAAAAGGAAAGATCTCCTTTGATGATGAAGTCAAGGCATCTGTATGTGACAACAAACCTTATGACAAATGGGTGAGAGAAGAAAGGCTGAAACTCAGGTTGATGCCTGATCCAGAGAAACTCTCAAATCCTTACACCACAGAGGAGATCAAAAAACGCCAAACAATCTTTGGATACACTTCCGAAGAATTGAATATGATCCTCAAGCCAATGGGAGACACATCTTACGAGCCAATTGGTTCTATGGGAGCGGATACTCCATTAGCAGTTTTATCAAAGCAAAGCCAACACATATCCAATTACTTCAAGCAGCTTTTTGCTCAGGTAAGTAACCCGCCGATTGATCCAATCAGGGAAAAATTGGTAATGTCACTTTTCACCAGAATCGGTGAGAGCCATAATATATTGGACGAAAGCCCAAGACATACAAGACAGATCCATATCTCGCAGCCAGTCTTGCTAAATGAAGATTTGGAAAAACTCAAACACCTCGAAGAGCAAGGCTACAGAACTGTAACACTTCAGGCACACTTTGAAGCTGATCATCAGCCAGGAAGAATTCTTGAAGCTTTGAATAGTCTTTGTAGAGAAGCAGAAGGGGCAATTTATGCCGGCAAAAACATTATCATCATTTCAGACCGAAATAGTACTGAGTCAAAAGCGCCAATTCCGTCATTATTGGCTATAGGTGCTGTTCATCATCATTTGGTGAAAAAGAAACTGAGAACCAGAGCTGGCTTGGTAATAGAGGCGGGAGATATTCGTGAAACGCATCATTTCGCAACAGTAATTGGATATGGCGCCTCTGCCATTAATCCATATTTAGCGCTTGAAAGTTTGGTTCATCTGAACGAAAAAGGTCATCTTTCGAAAGAGATTCCAACCAAACAGCTTTTTGCCAATTATCAGGCAGCTGTGGGTAAAGGATTGCTAAAAGTACTATCCAAAATGGGGATCAGTACACTACAATCCTACCAGGGGGCTCAGATTTTTGAAGCGATAGGATTAGGTCCAGAAGTGATCGATAGATGTTTCAAAGGCACAGTAAGTAGAATTTCTGGAATTTCCTTTGATGAATTGGCTGAGGAAGTATTGATCAGACACCATGCTGCATACAATACTGACAGCCCAATATTGGAAACTGGAGGGGTGTATCAATGGAAAAGGAGAGGTGAAAAACATCTATTCAATCCAGAGACAATCCATTTACTCCAAAAATCCACTAGGCTGAATGATTTCAATCTCTACAAGAAATTTGCTGAAAAAATTAACATCCAAACAAAGGATGCCTTGACTTTGAGAGGGCTTTTTGAATTCAAAAAGAGGATATCTATCCCAATCGAGGAAGTAGAGCCGATCGAGTCAATCTTAAAAAGATTCGCTACCGGTGCCATGTCTTTTGGTTCGATCTCACATGAAGCACACAGTACGTTGGCTATAGCAATGAACAGAATCGGAGCGAAAAGCAACAGTGGAGAAGGTGGAGAAGATGAGATCAGATTCGAAAGAAAAGAAAATGGTGACTGGGAACGCTCTGCCATCAAGCAGGTCGCTTCAGGCCGATTTGGTGTAACTAGCAATTACCTCAGCAATGCTGCTGAGATTCAGATAAAAATGGCCCAAGGAGCAAAACCTGGTGAAGGTGGTCAGTTGCCAGGCCATAAAGTAGATGATTGGATAGGAAGGGTGAGACACTCTACTCCTGGAGTAGGATTGATTTCCCCACCTCCACACCATGACATCTACTCCATTGAAGATTTGGCACAATTGATATATGACTTGAAAAATGCGAATAGAAAGGCAAGAATCAATGTCAAGCTTGTATCACAAGCAGGTGTAGGAACTGTCGCCGCAGGTGTAGCAAAAGCCCAAGCAGATGTGATCCTCATTTCAGGTGCTGATGGTGGTACAGGAGCTTCTCCTTTGAGTTCTATCAGACATGCAGGATTGCCATGGGAACTTGGTCTTTCCGAAGCCCATCAGACTCTGGTGAAAAACAATCTTCGCAGCAGAGTTGTGCTACAGACAGATGGACAGCTCAGAACAGGTAGAGACATTGCCATCGCAACGCTTTTGGGAGCTGAGGAATGGGGAATTTCTACAGGAGCTTTGGTAGTAGAAGGATGTATCATGATGCGTAAGTGTCATTTGAATACTTGCCCAGTTGGGATTGCTACGCAAAATCCAGAATTGAGGAAGCTATTTACAGGAAGTCCTGATCATGTAGTGAATTACTTTATGTTCCTCGCTCAGGATCTTAGGGAGATCATGGCCTCTTTAGGCTTTGCTACGATTGATGAAATGGTAGGACAAAGTGATGTCTTGAAAGCAACAGGAAATATGAACCATTGGAAGTGGGATAAGGTAGACCTTACACCAATTTTCCACAAAGTGGAGGTTCCAGACCATGTGGGAATCCATAAGCAAATTGATCAGGAGTTTGAGCTGAAAAAAGTTCTCGATAGAAAATTGATCAAGCAAGCACTTCCTGCCTTGGAGCAAGCAAATCCAGTAACAGGCAAGTTTGAAATTAAAAATACTGATAGAACAGTTGGTGCCATGCTTTCGCATGAAATTTCAAAAATCTTTGGCAGTCCAGGACTTCCGGAAGATACGATAAGGTTCAAATTTATCGGATCTGCAGGACAGACATTTGGAGGCTTCTTGGCCAAAGGTGTAAGCTTTGAGCTGGAAGGTGAGGCGAATGATTACTTTGGAAAAGGACTTTCTGGAGGAAAATTGATCGTATATCCAAGTCGAAATGCAAATTTCAAAGCAAAGGATAATATCATCATCGGAAATGTGGCATTCTATGGAGCTACTTCAGGAGCAGCCTATATCAATGGCAAAGGTGGTGAAAGATTTTGTGTGAGAAATTCAGGTGTGGAGACAGTAGTAGAAGGAATTGGTGATCACGGATGTGAGTACATGACTGGAGGATTGGTAGTGAACTTGGGAGAAATCGGCAGAAATTTTGCCGCAGGTATGAGTGGAGGTATCGCTTATATCCTCAAAGATTACATACACTTGATCAACCCAGAAATGGTCGATCTGGATCCACTCAATGAAGATGATTTTGTAACTATCAAAAATCAACTTAAAATCCACCAAGAATTTACGAACAGTCTTTTGGCATCAGAATTCATTGAAAATTGGGAAGAATACAAAGAGCGATTTATCAAGGTCATTCCTAGAGATTACAAGGAAGTATTGAAAAAAAGAGCTTTGGAACAATCAAAAACATTAGTTTAATATGGGAGCGAAAGAAGGATTTATCCAGTATAAAAGAGAGCTGCCCGAATCACGCTCTCCAGAAGATAGAATAAACGATTACAAAGAAATATATCAACCATTTGACGGCAAAAAACTCAACGAGCAGTCGGCCAGATGTATGGATTGTGGAATACCATTTTGCCATCAGGGATGTCCGCTGGGCAATGTAATACCTGAGTTTAACGATGCAGTGTACCAGAATGAATGGGAGGAAGCTTTTCACATTTTAAGAAGTACTAACAATTTCCCAGAATTTACCGGTAGGATTTGCCCAGCGCCCTGTGAAGCATCATGTGTATTGGGGATCAACAAAGATCCTGTTGCCATTGAATTAATTGAGAAAAACATTGCCGAAAAAGCTTATGAATTGGGTTTTGTAAAGCCACGAATCCCAAAAGTTCGCACAGGAAAAACTGTAGCAGTAATAGGTTCTGGCCCAGCTGGACTCGCAGCTGCGGATCAATTGAACCAAGCGGGACATGAAGTGACGCTTTTCGAAAAAGACAAAAAAGTAGGAGGATTACTCCGCTACGGAATCCCAGATTTCAAATTGGAGAAATGGGTGATTGACCGTCGTGTAGAAGTGATGGAGCAAGAAGGTGTGATCTTCTCGACCGAAACAGAAATTGGCTTCAATATCAAAGCAGAAAATATTCTTTCAAACTTTGATGCAGTAGTACTGGCCACAGGTGCAGCACAACCACGAGCATTAAATATCAAAGGTTCAGATTTAAAGGGTGTTCATTTTGCGATGGAATTTTTGGGAAAACAAAACCAAGTAATCGCTGGTGAAATCAAGGAAAACCCAATTTCTGCCAAAGATAAACACATCATCGTCATCGGCGGTGGCGATACTGGTTCTGATTGTATTGGAACATCAAACCGTCATGGTGCAAAAAGTATCACACAGCTTGAATTGCTGCCTAAGCCTCCTCAGCAAAGAACTGTACTCAATCCATGGCCAGAATGGCCGATGACCTTGAAAACTTCAAGTTCTCACGAAGAAGGTGCTGAGCGAGTATTCTCTATACTCACAAAGGAGTTTGTCGGCAACAAAAAAGGAGAAGTAACAGGCCTTGTATTGGTGGACTTGGAATGGAAAGAAGAAAATGGAAGGATGCAGTTTGTGGAAGTTCCAGGAACGGAACGTACTGTCCCTTGTGACCTTGCATTCATAGCAATCGGCTATACAGGTCCAGCAGAAAATGGCCTCTTAGGAGCATTTGGCGTAGAAAAAATGGAAAATAGCCTTCCAAAATCAAAAGGCTATCAATCTACATCGAAGAAAGTATTCTTAGCAGGAGACATGAGAAGAGGTCAATCACTAGTCGTATGGGCAATTTCTGAAGGAAGAGAAGCTGCCGTGAGTGTTGATGAATTCCTGATGGGGAGCTCATCCCTACCTAGAAAAGATGAAGGCTTCTATCAAGTAGAGGAAGAAGTCACTTTATAATTTTACAATAAACCACTAGTTCAACCTAAACCGATCCGGGATTTCTCGGGTCGGTTTTATATTTTTCTATAAGTATCCACTAAGTTTTATGTTGGATACTATGAGGCCTTGTTTATTACCGCATCATGAATCCCATCCCACAGTACTTTTCTAGCTTCCAAAGCTTCTATGGCAGCAAGCTTGGTTTCTTCCCACTTTACAGGATCGTTTCCACAAAGGTGATCCAACATCTTCATCGCTAATGGTCCATGATGATCTTCATCCAGATGAATATGTCTTTCAAAGTAATATTCCAATGTTTCCAGTTCACCCGGCTTGCTTTTGATCAGGTCATTGACAAGTTGTCGAAATAGGTCTGGAATCAATTCTTCTCTGCCAAGTGTAAATGATGCTGCTATTTGGTGAGGCTTTCCAGCTTGCACTACGGCAAAGTTTGTTCTTAGAAAATGCTTTACAGAATTTGGCTGATCGAGACTTTCTACGGCTTCATCAAATGACTTTCCAGTTCTCAATTCTTCTATCACACTTTCGATCTTGCTTGTATCTGCCCCGGCTTCTTTCATAGCTCTCAAGTACAATTCAAAGTGACTGCAATATCCTCCTTGTCCATCTTCATCACTTTCTTCTGCCAAGACGATGTCGTTGATCAATCTTGTGACCATAGGTTCGTTGGAAGGAATCCAAGGAATACTAGTGCCAGTCAATTTCAATTGCAACGCTTTCAGTAATGTCATAAAATCCCAAACAGCATAGACATGCTGCTCCATGAATACTTGGAAGTCCTCCAGAGTTTTGAGATCGTTATAAATTGGATGTTGTAAGAGTGTAGTTCTATGTGGCTCAATGGCCTCCATTAATTTTTCAATATTCTTATTCATCGTATCAATGGGGTGTTTTTTTGATATAATTAACCTACGACTTAAAAATATGTTTGGATCTAAAAAAGCATAGTAAGATTCAGTTCATCGACTAGGCTTAGATAATCCAAAATTAAAATCTTAATCCAATCTTTATTGGGATTATGCTAGCCTGCTGTTGGATCATCATGCCAGTTTTAGCATATAGCTGAGTTTTTGGAGAGAGCTTGATCATAGGGCCTGCTGTGATTTCTCCGTAGAAGTTTCTGCTACCATTCTCATATTGATTCCAAAGTTGGCCATTACCCAATTTCAAATTTATTATGGGAGAAACCTTCTTCTTGTAGTTTGCATATTCGAAGTTAAAGAAAGCTGCTAATCCATGGTAAGTTGAAGAGGATGCTGCATAGAATCTCATATAACTAATGCCTAAACCAAGATTAAACTTATCTCGAAAGATGATTCCGTTGATGACAGAGAGTTCATATCCATTTCTATCGGATAGTGGATGACCTTGCCAGTTTGGTCCGGGATCTACATCTACTATTGTATTTCGAAACTGGAGATGTCCAGCCTCAATATTTAATGAATACTTTACTTGGCCAAAAGCAATCTCACAATAAGTTAAGCAAGAACAAAATCAAGATAAAGCTAAAGCCTTTAAGTCTCATAACGGACTAATTTATTCCGCAAATTGTAACCGTACCAAGTTTGCATAAAAACCATCTTCTTGTATGGCCAGATTCTCGTGCGTTCCTTCTTCTACAATTTCGCCATCTCTTAGCACATAGATTCTGTCTACTTTTCTGATGGTAGAAAGCCTGTGTGCAATAATGATCGTAGTCCTGTTTTTCATCAGTTCATCCAATGCTTCCTGTACCAAGCTTTCAGATTCTGCATCAAGTGATGAAGTAGCCTCATCCAAAATCAAGATTGCTGGGTTTTTCAAAATGGCTCTTGCAATGGCAACACGTTGACGTTGTCCTCCAGAGAGCTTGATTCCCCTTTCACCGACAGTTGTTTCCAAACCTTCAGGGAATTTGCTAATAAACTGCCATGCATTAGCTTTTTTGGCTGCTTCTATGATTTCTTCTTCCGTGGCATCTGGCTTGGCATAAGCGATGTTTTCCTTGATACTTCCACCAAAGAGTAAAACTTCCTGTGGTACAATTCCTATGTTTGACCTCAACTGCTTTAGGTTCCATTCTCCAATTGGCTTGTCATCCACAGTTAGTGAGCCTTTATTGATAGGATAAAAACTCAATAGAAGTTGGATGATAGTTGATTTTCCTGCTCCACTATGCCCTGCGAGTGCTACTTTTTCACCCGCTCGAATGGTAAGATTAATATTTTTGAGTACTTCTATTTCAGTTCTGGTAGGGTAAGTAAATCCGACATTTGAGAAAGAAACAGCGCCTTTCATCGGGACTTTTTGAAAATCTGCAGTGGAATACTCGGGAGCTTCTTGAAGGATTTCAAGAACTCTTTCTGAGGAACCAATTGCCTTTTGGATCTGCCCATAGATATCTCCAAGACCTGCGATAGATCCGCCAATAAAAGTTGTGTATAAAACAAATGATACCAAATCACCAACACTCATCGCGCCTGAAGCTACCAAAGTAGCACCGTACCACATCACTGCTACAATACCGCCAAAAAGAGCAAAGATGATGAAGGAAATAAAAGCCCCTCTAAATCCAGCTGCTTTCAGCGCAACTTTTACCACTTTATTCAATCCATTTCTATATCTATTTGATTCATAATCCTCGCCTGCAAAAGATTTTACAGTCATGATTGATTGCAATGTTTCTTCGACAATAACATTGGCTGCAGCCAATTCATCTTGTGCCTGCTTAGACAATGTTCTGATGAATTTCCCGAATACTATCGCAATAATCACCAAAATCGGGAAAGTAGCCAGCATGAAGATTGTCAGCTTTGGGGTAGTGACCATCAAGAAAACCACACCTGCAACCAAAGTGATAATTTGCCTGAAAAGCTCCGCCAAGGTTGTGGAAAAGGTATCTTGGAGCATACTTACATCTGCAGTGATCCTAGAAATTAGCTCCCCGGTTCTTCTTTTATCAAAAAAAGTCATCGGTAATTGTACCAGTTGACTATAAAGTGAAATCCTTACATCTCGCATGCTTCTCTCTGAAACCTTCGCAAACAACCAGACTCTGAAGAAAGAAAATATGCTTTGAACCAAAAGAATTCCCAAAAGTAAAAATGCTATTCCGTTGATATCATTGACCATCCAGGATTTTCCAGAAGCTGTATCTATCAATTTTCCAGCGACATACGGAAAAGTGAGGAGTGTCAGACTTGATAGCAACAAGAATAAAAGACCTAAGATAAATGTCCATTTATAAGGCAAAATAAACCTAAAAACTCCTCCCAATTTCCCTAGACTTTCTTTGTTGAGCTTGCGCTTTTCGTGCTCTTCTAGGGACTTACCTTTCTTTTTTGCCATTACTATGTATTATTCTGTATTAAATAGTCTGCAAATTTACACAATGATTGCTGCTAAGACTACTTGGGTTATGATTTTTTTGAAAAGATTGATTTTGGTAAAATTCATTCTTTTTTCTTTTTTCCGAAGATTCTTCTAAAGAACTGTTTTTCTTTTTCCCAGAAGAAATCAAACTGTCCCAAAACAAATCCCCAAAATAAAAGAACCAACTGATATAGTGGAAGTACGAGGAGAAGATAGAGGACGGTTTTCCAAAATCCCCCACGTTCCATGCTGATTCCCAATAAATCAAAAATCGGCTTTTTGATAAACAAAATAGTAAATCCAGTCAGTGCAAAAACAACCAAAACAAGGATGACTTGTTTTAGGCTTTTTAATTTCCACTTTGATTGGAGTTTTTCTAAAAAAGTGGGTGATTGTTTTTTATTTGGCATAACTAATTTGGTTGATTCATAGTAAAATCAACATGGGGGGTTAAGACTGTTTTGTTTTTTCATAAGAAAATCATATTTCTGGTGTCAAAGGTAACCAGGGCGCTCACTGAATGTTTTTGTTTGTCAATTTCGAATATTTTAAAGATTATGATTAGTTATATATTTGCTTAATACAAACTTTTGGTATAAGTCGCTTTCAATTTTTCTTTAACCCAAAATATTTGGATTGCCTGTAAGGATATCCAATCCGCTATTTTTGAAATCCCTATCATTCGTGAGCAACACCAAGTTGTGTTCTGTACAAATTGAGACTAGAGCCTTGTCAATAAAATCTAATTCATCAACAACAAGTAAGTTTTTTATGTTATTCTTGTTAAAAGGTTTTTCTACTACTTTGAAATTGCCTAAAATATCACTGTTGACAATGATATATATATCATTTAAACTATCTTGGCCATCTTGGCTATTTCTATAATCTTTGAAATTCAGTTGAGACTTTGTCATTGAATTTGTGAGGAGGTATTTCTCATATTCCGCTCTAATAGCTCTGTTAACAATCTCTGAAATTACTAAAAAATCAACGTATAGACTGTTCCCTCGTCTTAATAAGTTGCCAAACACCCTTGCGTAGTTTCTCTCAAAATGATGCTGCCCTGTCGGCCAAAAAAGATATATCAAAACATTAGCGTCCACAAAAATATCTCTGTCATTTAGTAGTGCAAAATCCTGCAATCTGTGAATAACTGCCATAGCTTTAACCTTTGATTATTTCATCAATACTTCTTTTCAGAGCGTCCGGGTCTTTATAGTAGAGTTTTGCTGTCTCAACCACTCTTTTTAGTGCGACTTTTCCTGATTCGGAAATATTTGATACACTAAGGTTTTTTTTGATAAAAATCTCCTCATAATCTTTATATAGTTGGCCAACTGCTGTATTTAGAAATGCAGTAGTAAGCATTTCTATGTTTTGAAAGGAAAGGTTAACCCGCTTTTGATCTGAAAACGCTGTGGTAATTAGCTCAAAAACTTTTTGCCCATCTTCGGCTTCTACTCCATATCTATCCCCGATGGTGTTTACTATATTGATTGTTATATTTTCCATATTATTAAAATATATCGTTTATGTCAATTTCACTTTTCAGTGAGTAATTGATTTTGTCATTAGTCCTAAATTGCAAATTTACAATTGTTCCGGGGAATTCCCCTTCGAACTTTCGTAGCAATTCTCCATCGCAACCAAACTGATAGAACCCATCACTACTCACAATTTGCATTTTCCCTTTGTTCATTGAAATAAATTCTTTGAGTACAGCTAATCCTATTCCACCAGAAATATCCACTTTTGTTGTTCTTCTGTCCTGAATGGCCCAATTTATTGCTTGGGTAGCGCTAAGGTTACTCCCAAATCTTCTGTTGATCTTTTCTTTAAATCCTATGCCTGTATCAACTATTGTAAATTCTATTGTGTTTTTATTGGGATAGAACTGTCCGCAAGTATATATAAATTTCGATTCACTATGAATCTGGGCATTAACGAATATTTCATATATAGCTTCAACAATCTTTTCTTTCACTCCAGCCGACATTCTTGGAAGATCCGAAGTATGTCCTTCTATCAATTCATTAATTACGTAACTTTTGAAATACTTTCCATCGGTCGGCTTCAGTTTTTGAAATTTGATTGTAGTATTATTGACATCAACAGCTCGTTGTTTTCCATAATAAGTGAGAAAGTCATTTTTTGAAAGGATAGTTTCAATTTGAGGGCTGATATAATCAAAATGAATATCGTTTAAATTTGAATTAAATTTATCCAAAACGGCACCTAAAGCTGCACTGATATTGGCAGCAAAGAACTGGTGGATTTCAACATGGATGTCACTAAACAATTCTGCTTTATAATTCTCGTATAAAGTTATCAAGCTCTGATAGCTTTCAAATGTGTTATTTATAGAGATTAGCTTACTCATATTATCATATAACAAATATAATCATTTTTCTACCCTATACACAGGATAGCGGTTATGCTCTTTTTCCTTCCAAGGTGAATTTTCATAGACCCATCTTAGTTGTGCTGATGCGCTTTTTGCCAATTCTTCGTTTTCTGATTTAGCTTTTTCCAGTGCTGTCCTTATCGATGGATTTTGAGATAAAAATTCAGCTGCCAAGTCTTCAAAAACGTACGCAGAATATCCTTCTTTGGACTGCAAGATCGTGTCGAAGAAGTTCCACGCGAAGAAGCTGTCCTCTCCCTCTGGCTCCAATACTTCGATGATATAGTTGTTGGACTCTTGGTTCATCAATACCATGAAATCTCCTTTTCTGAAATCCATCTTTTCTATTGACTTCTCAACGACAACTTTTGTATGTAAATAGTGACCCTCAAAAGGGCGCTGTCCAGTTTGGAAATCCTTGATGTGATACACCGATACCTGGATGCTGCTGTCTTGATTCAACTCCTGAATTTGTACACCATTTCTCTTCAGGTTATCGATGACTGTGTGCCAACCTTGGGGAATGATATAGGCTTTTGGTTTTTCTAATGTCAAGCCAGGCTGATAGGCATCATAAAATTTGATTTCAGTAGAAAAGGGCTTGTTGCGATCATAGTATAGTCTTGGCAAACCGGAAATATCAGATGGCTTCTGTCCTGATTCATATCCGTGAAATTCCATAAGCTTGTAAGTGCTTCTGTCTGAAGCATGGTTGAGGTTGAACTGGCTTTGTTTTGCCACTTTTTCCCTATCGGCTTTTGCCATTTTGACGATTTTTGAGGCATCTGTTTTGAAAACTTCTATGAAGCTCAGAAGTAATTCATAAGTGGAGGCGACTCTTTGGTCGTAAGGTTTGAGCATGTGAGTCTCAGGCATAAAGCTCAGAGTCTTAAATAAAGACGCGTATCCACTGCTGTATCTACCGATGTCTTTGAACTGTGGCCAGCCATCTTCTGGCTTGCTTCCGTATGCATTCACATAAGGAATCATTGGGAAATCTTTTGCTTTCATGCTTTCATAGAGCGCAGGATTCAACGTTCTCTCTAAATAGTCTCCCAACTCTCCACCCAATCGGTTATGCTGCGTTGAAATCAAGGTCATCACATGTTGATAGTCTGCTCCATTGCTGACATGAGTGTCTATAAATACCTGTGGCTTCAGCCAACTGAAAATTTCTTGAAATGATCGGGCATCTTTGGTGTCTGCTTTGATAAAATCCCTGTTGAGGTCGAAGTTTCTTGCATTTCCCCTAAATCCAAACTCCCCAGGTCCATTTTGATTTACGCGACTGTGAGAGCCACGATTTAGATGACCTCCTATGTTGTAAACTGGCGTGATAGCTATGGCTACATCAGCTGGAACAGCTATTTTCCCCAGTAAAATATCCCTCAAAAACATCATGGAAGCATCAATACCGTCTGGTTCGCCTGGATGGATACCATTATTTATGTAGAGTATTAGCCTATTATCTTGATGCCAAATTTTAGGATCAAACACTTTTTTGTCATCATACATGATAACATGTAATGGAATTCCTGAATCGGTAGTGCCTATTTCCACCATTTTTACAGTCTCAAAATCCTTGGCTAATTGGTCAAAGAAATCAATTACTTCTGAATAAATTGGTGTTTTCTGCCCTTGGGTTTTCTCGAAAAGGGTTTCATATTGATCTTGTGCGTTCATTTCACCAAAAGACAAGACTGCAATAAAAAGGAATGCAAGTTTCTTCATGCCCGAATTTGTAGAAAAAGAAGAATAAATACTAAAAGGATTTTATGATTGGTTTTGTTAAACATAATTTTATTCCGTACTTTACGTTACGTAATATGCGTAACGTAAAGTACGGAATATTGGATTTGCTAATTATAAACTAAACTACTATCGACGAAAGACCGAAAGGTTTGGTTTTGCCTAAAGGCGACTAAAGTGCATCTGAGACCTAGTGCTCTTTGTGAAAAACTTTGTGAACTTTGTGGTTATAATTTTTACCACAATGATCACAAAGTAAAAACACCAAGTTCAAAAAGAAAAAAAACACTAAAGTCTTCACCTAAAGACGGGGGATTTTCCCCCAGAGTGAGGTATTAATGCCAGAGACCTGTCAGGCTTAAATCTTGATAAATACTTTTTTGCAAATTGAGCAAATCGGTTAATTTCAACAGAAAACCTGAAAGGGCTTATCTAAATGGAATTGAAATCTGATATATAAATTATAGAGAAGCAAGAATATAAACAGTTATCCTAATGAAAAAGCCCGACAATCCCTTTGTGTTGAATACTTATCATGGAAAAGCTTATTTCTGTGACAGGGAAGATGATTTGATAGCTCTTCAAGAACATATCAAAAATGGCAGAAATGTAGTTTTATATGCTTGGAGAAGGCTTGGCAAATCAGCTTTGGTTCATCGGTTTTTTGAAGAACTGGAAGGCTCGGGTGATTATGAAACTTTGTATGTTGATTTTTTGGGAGCTATTTCTATAGAAGATGCGATTAAGGAATTGTCAAGTGCGGTTTTTGAGCGTTTTGGAAAGAATAAATCTGGCATCAATGCTACTATCCAAAAATTGATTTCTTCCATTGGGGCGACAATAAGTTTTGACCCTATTTCGGGAACGCCGACTTTGAACTTAGGATTGAGTCCATCGGGTAACGAAGAGCAATCACTCCATGCCTTGGGAGAATTTTTGGATCAGAGGAAGAAAAGAGTAGTAGTTGCGATTGATGAATTTCAGCAAGTGGCGACCTATAGCGAGACGAATGCAGAGGCAATGTTCAGGACTTGGGTTCAGAAATTTCCCAGCATCAGGTTTATATTTTCCGGAAGTCACAGGGGGATGATGGCGGAGATGTTTTTAGAGAAAAACAGGCCTTTTTATCTCAGTGCACAATTGCTTTCATTGGATCCGATTCCTTTTGAAAAATATAATCCTTTTATTCAGGCGCATTTTGGAGCAAAGAGAAAGGTGATTTCAGAGGAGATCGTCAAATCAATTTTGGACTGGTCAAGAGGGCAGACTTATACGATCCAATTGATCTGTAATTATCTCTATGCGCAATGTCAAGAAGTGAAGGAAGTGGATGTTCAGCGGGTGAAGACTGATATTTTGGCACAACAGCAGGCGATTTTTGCGAATTTCCCAAAGATGCTGACCAAGACGCAGTGGAAAGTATTTCAGGCTATAGCCAAAGAGGAACCTTTGAGGAACCCACTTTCGAAAGAATTTATCAGTAAATACCGGTTGGGAGCGGCAAGTACTGTAAGTACCGCCATCAAGTCCCTCCAAAAGCAAGAGCTAGTGATTGAAGACGATGGTGTTTTTCTTGTGCATGAAGTACTTTTGGCCAGATGGATGGCTAGATTGTAAAGAAAAAAATCCCCTTTCAGATAAATGATCATCCGAAAGGGGATTTATTGTTTTTAGCTCACTAGTGTCGTGCTAACAGCAAATTGGTGACTGATAGAATGTGTGTTAAGCATCCCTTACATTTAACGCTTAACATTGAACATTTCGACCTAGCTTTATTGATGTACTCAACTCATTATAATAGCACTAGCTTTATTTACCATTCAAAAAGACCAGCATTGAGGCTTTTCAGTGCAGGATTTTTGAATTGGGCATCTACAAGTAGGGATACATTGTGTCTGCTTCCACCATAAGACACCATTCTGATAGGATATTCTGTGAGGCAATTCATGATTTGGGCAATGCTTCCTTCAGATTCTGCAATCAAGTTACCAACTACAGAAATAATCGATTGGTTTTGATCTACTTCTACGACTCCATAAGCTTCTAATTCTCTGACAATTTCAGCAAGGTGGGATAGATCATCGATAGTTACAGACACTGCCACCTCAGAAGTAGTGATCATATCGATGGAAGTTTTGTATTTTTCAAAAACCTCAAATACTTTTCTCAAAAACCCATAAGCCAAAAGCATTCTGCTGGATTTGATTTTGATCGCTGTGATGCCATCTTTTGCTGCCAAAGCTTTTACACCTGTACCTTGCTCTTTGGCAGTGATTGTAGTACCTGGAGCATCAGGCTCCATCGTGTTTAGCAATTTTACAGCGATATTATATTGTTGGGCAGGCCAAATGGATGCTGGGTGCAGAATTTTTGCTCCGAAATATGCCAACTCAGCGGCTTCATCGAAAGACAATTGGGCTATAGGCCTTGTTTTATCCACGATCCTAGGGTCATTGTTGTGCATACCATCGATATCAGTCCAGATCTCGACTACATCTGCATTGATAGCTGCTCCAATTAGGGAAGCAGAATAATCAGAGCCACCTCTTTTGAGGTTATCCACCTCATTTCTATGGTTTTTGCAGATATATCCTTGGGTGACGAAAATACTTTCTTCAGCATAATTACCAATGATGCTTTTCAGTTTCTCAGAGATTTTTTTCAATTCCGGCTCGTGGTTCTCATCGATGCTCATGAAGTCCAATGCCGGTAAAAATACTGCTGGCACATCAAGCTCCTGAAGTAAAGTATAAAACAACTTCGTCGAAAGGAGTTCTCCTTGTGCTAGGATATCTCTATTGATTGCTTCATTGAAGGAGATCTTAAGGATGATATTCAAAAACTCAAAATGCTCTGCAATGATCTTTTCAGCTTTCTTTTGTGCAGATTCTGATTTCAACAACTCCTTGTAAAAAGTCAAATAGTGCTTGTGCAAAGTATCAATTCTTTCCTTAGCAAGCTCTTTGTTGGCATCAGCTAATGCTTCTCCAATTCCTACAAGTGCATTTGTAGTTCCTGATAGGGCCGAAAGCACTACGATTTTCTTTTGATTGTCTCTTGTAATCAGCTCTTTTACTTGATGCATTCTTTCGGGTCTGCCAACTGAAGTCCCCCCGAATTTCATTATTTTCATGGTATGTATTAGGTTTGAGGTTGTTTTTTGATTCAAAATACTTTTTTGTGTAAGGCCCTACATCGTCCGTGCCTAAGGCAATTTATAATCTCTCTCTAATATTTAGTCCCGGCAATAAATTGCCGGTCTAATATTTCGATCATGTCTACGGCATTTTTTTAATGTCCTGAAATTAGTTGACACTTTTTCTCATTGTTTTTCATTTCCATCCAAAATACCGTTAGTCCAAGTAAAGAGACCTTCCCGCAGAATTGCGGGGAGAAATCTCGAACTGAAATTTATATATACTTTTCATTTTCCCACTTCTTCGACCATAATCGAGACGAGACCTCTCCTGCCGTCGAGGTGACGTAGTCGTAGAAAGCACACTCTTAGTTCGTTTCTCGCTTCTTAGATTTTTTCTCTCGCTTTTCGTTTCTCGACTCTCACTTCTTGACAATTTTTCTTTCCTTAAAACCCAAGCATTTTGACAGCGGTAATTGCTGCTTCGTCGCCTTTGTTTCCGTGCTTGCCTCCAGATCTATCAAGTGCTTGCTGCATTGTGTCGGGAGTCAAAACTCCAAAAATGACAGGTTTGTTATATTTCAAGCTTACATTGGTGATTCCATGTGCCACTGCATCACAGATAAAATCAAAATGACGGGTTTCGCCTTGGATCACACAACCCAAACAGATTACAGCATCTATTTCTTCGATTTCAGCAAGCCATTGCGCACCTAGGGTCAATTCAAAAGAGCCAGGAACATTTTTCTTGAAGATGTTTTCTTTTTTTGCGCCATGTTTGAGGAGAGTTTCTACAGCCGCTGTATACAATGAACCTGTAACTTGGTCATTCCATTCTGATACTACAATTCCAAATTTCTTGGTGGAGATATCAAGGAGGTTTTTGTCAGTATATTGACTTAAGCTTTTCAAGGAGGATGCCATGACTTTTTGTTTAGTTTGGATTAATAAAAAAAGAGTAAGACCAGCGGGTCTTACTCTTCCTTAATGCTATTAATTATGAAGCATTACTTAGAGGCAAGACCTTCCAAGCGTGCTTTATGCTTTCGTGCGTTTGTAAACTCGTAAGATTCGAAGTATTTTTCTTCGATGGTTTCGTAGGTTTTGATGGCATTGGCATTATCGCCAGCTTCTTCATAAGCTACCGCCAATTTGTTCAAATAACGTGGGGTGAAAAACTTGTTTTCACTTTCTGAAGCAGCTTTTTTGTAAGCTGAAATAGCTTCTTTAGTGTTTCCAAGTTCAAGATATGCATCCCCTAACAATGAATATGCTTTCGCTTGAACAAAATAGTCACTAGCAGAGAATTTTTTCAAATGATCTACAGCTTTTTCATATTGACCTTCTGAAAGGTAAATAGAGCCTATGTAGAAGTTTGAAAGATTTGCGGCATCTGTTCCAGAATACTTTTCAGCGATTTTCAAAAAGCCTGCATTTGATCCGTCGCCATTCAAAGCTAAGTCAGTTTGGTCTTGTTCGAAGTAATACACCGCTTGGAACATTTCTTCCTGACCTTTTTCATTTTGATTTTGCTTGTTGATTTGCAAAAACAAGATTCCTGCTATAGCGATAACAACAGCAATTAAGATTCCTCCGAAGATTTTTGAATTTTGTCTTACAAAATTTTCTCCTCTTTCTAATCTACTTGCAATTACCTCTGGGTTTTCCAGTAATTCGTAATCTACTTCGCTATTTTTTGTTTCTTTCTTAGCCATTCTATTAAAATTATTGGCGCAAAGATATATTTCTTTAATACAAATGCAAAGCCATTGAACCAATACCTAAGATTCTGATAATAAAAAATGCAGAAATATGCGAAAATGCTGTTAAGAATGACTTTTCTTTTATGGTTTTCGAAATTTCTTTCGGGTCAAAATTCAGTTTTTCGAATTTCAGACAAAAAAAATGTGTATCCGCAATGTTGAACGTAGGGTAAAAATGAGATTTTAAATGTTGTGGCTACCTTTCAACTGTCGAAAGGACATACTTGTGCTCCATGGAGTAGTCAAGTGTACTTGAAACTGTTTTCCAACAATCAACTTTTTGCCTATGTACATTGAAGTGGATTAATTTATAAAAAAAAGCCCTTGAAAAGATTCAAGGGCTCAAATTGCATTTGTGAACAAATTATTCCATTACAAATGGATAATCTTCCTGCTTGTAGATGTCTTTGAATGCATCTTGTCCATCAGGCCAAGGAGATTCTTCTGCAAATTTCACAGAGTCATCAACTTGCTTTTTCACCTTCTTATCGATTTCTTTGATCTCCTCATCTGTCAATATTTTATTGTCCAAGATAGTCGCTTTCACTTGGGCGATAGGGTCTCTTTCTTTGTATTCCTCTACTTCTTCACGTGTTCTGTATTTTTGAGGATCAGACATAGAGTGACCTTTATATCTGTAGGTTCTGAATTCCAATAATGTTGGGCCATCGCCTTTTCTTGCTCTCTCTGCAGCTTCAGCTACTGCTTCATGGATTGCTTCTACATTCATTCCGTCCACAGGGAAAGAAGGCATGTCGTAAGCTTCGCCAATTTTGTATAGCTCAGTAACATTGGATGTTCTGGCTACAGAAGTACCCATTGCATAGCCATTGTTTTCTATCACAAAAATCACCGGAGTCTTGTATAGCATAGCCAAATTGAATGCTTCATGAACAGCTCCTTGTCTTACTGCACCGTCACCCATATGACAGATACAAAGGTTTTTGGTTCCTTGGTATTTCTCTGCAAAACCGATACCTAGGCCCATTGGAACTTGTGCACCAACGATTCCATGACCTCCCATGAAGTTTCTTTCTTTGTCAAAAATGTGCATGGAACCGCCTTTTCCTTTGGTAGTTCCGGTAGCTTTACCATACAGTTCAGCCATTACTGCACCTGGATCGGTACCAAGACCTAGCGGGTGAGCATGGTCTCTGTAGGCAGTGATCCATTTGTCATCTTTTTCCAATGCTGTGATTGCTCCAGCTGCACAAGCCTCTTGACCTATATATAAATGACAAAATCCTCGAATTTTTTGCTGACCATATAATTGACCTGCTTTTTCTTCAAACCTTCTCATTAACAACATACTTTCATACCAGAAAGCATATGTTTCTTTGGAGTATTTTGCTTTCGACTTTGCAGCCGTGCTCTTCTTTGCCATATCGTTTATTGTAAAATATGCTAAATTAGGACTCAAATATAATCAAATGGGCTGAAAATTAAGTCCGAATGCGAAAATAGTCAAAAACCCTACAGTTTCTAAAAATGTACCTGAAAAATCTCCATCTCAATCAATTTAAAAATTACCAGAAGGCTAGTTTGGTGTTTTCGCAAGAAATAAATTGTTTGGTAGGAATCAATGGATCAGGTAAAACCAACCTCCTAGATGCCATTCATTATCTTTGTCTGACCAAAAGCGCGATTAATTCTCAAGACAATCAAAATATTTTACACAATGAAGATTTTTTTACAGTTTTTGGAGAATTTTCTCTAGGTGAAAAAAACCTAGAGATTCGATGTGTGGTGGAAGCGGGCAAGAAAAAGCAATTGGTCCAAAATGGTAAGGCTATTGAAAAAATGAGTGAGCATATAGGACTTTTGCCTGTTGTAATGATTGCTCCAGACGACACAGTACTGATCAAGGATGGGAGTGAAGAAAGAAGAAGGTTTTTTGACAACATGCTTTGCCAATTGGACAAAAGCTATCTTGAGAATTTGGTGCGCTACCAGCATTTTCTCAAACAAAGAAATGCATTGATGAAGCAGTTCTCTGATTCAGGAAGATTTAACAAAGGCTTATTAGAGCCATATGATTTGGAGATTATCCAACTTTCCAAAGCAGTTGCTTCAGCAAGGGAAGTATTTTTGAGTGATTACAAACCGCTTCTATTAGACCATTATGCAAATATTTCTGGAAAACGTGAGGATGTAAATATCCAATATTTGACAAGTTGCCTCTCTGATTCATTTGAAAGTGAATTTGTTCAAAATCATCAGAAAGACCTTATCTTAAAAAGGACAACGCTCGGAGTTCATAAAGATGATTTTGTATTTGAAATAGATGGATATCCGATCAAAAAATTTGGTTCACAAGGTCAGCAGAAATCCTTCGTAATCGCTTTAAAATTGGCACAATTTGAGATTTTCCATATGATGAAAGGTGTAAAACCCGTGCTGCTTTTGGATGATATTTTTGATAAACTTGATGACTTAAGAATTGAAAAGCTAGTAAATCTAGTGGCAGACCATAGGTTTGGGCAGCTTTTTATCACAGATGCTAGACCTGAGCGATCTAAGGCAATATTAAATGCCATAGATGCCCAGACTAACTTTTTTATGGTGAGTAATGGTGTGGTATCGATTTGGGATCAGTAACTTTTTTTGGTTTTTATTTGTCCGTCGACTGACAATTTCCCTGGCCCCAACAAAAACAAACTGACAAAAACTGTCAAATAGAGTAGTGACATTTCTTGTACTGCAAATGGATCATCACCATGTGCTATAAATGCAGCTACACACATTGTTACAATTAATGGTAATAAAGAAAGTCTTGTCAAGAAGCCAATAGCCAAAAATAGCGCACAAAAGAATTCTGCAAAAATCACCAACTGTAAAGATACTGCAGGGCCTAGTCCAATTGGATCAGGGAAAGATTGAAGCTTGGCACTGAAGTCGGACAACTTAGCCCAACCATGAGTAGCCATCATCAAGCCAGCACTAGCCCGTAAAACTAAAAGTGCGATATCTTTGAACAAACTTTGGCTGTAGAAGAAGATTTTTTTCATTATTTGAAGTGTTTTGAATTTCGAATGCAATTAGTGATTTTATTTTCAAACTCTTTGTCGATATACCATTTTGATTTTATAACTTTCAAAGCCGAATTTGAAGCTTTTAATTTAACACCATATCTCATGAACACGCAATTAAATCGATTAAAAATTACATTATTTTTGTTTTTAGGAGTTTTTTTTAGTTTATCGGTAAATGCCCAAGATTATTCTGAATCCTATGTGAACTACATGTCTGATTTGGAAAAATATGTGAAAGATGATTTGTATGGAAAAGTCAGTTCTGTGCTTTATGATGTAGAAGAGGCGCCCTCACAAGAAGATTATCTTGGTTTTGTGAAAGAAATTCAGAAAGAAATCAACAAGTTTTACAAAGATCGTTCTGCAGACTTGTCCTTGGAAGAAAGAATGGAAGTTACATCCTTCAAGCATACAATGTTGGTTCAGCTTGGGGAACTGTATCTTGATAGGTCACAAGAGATGGAGGTAGAAGAAAGGTTGGAATTTTTCAAAAAATACTTATCGGAGACAGACCTGCAACATTCAATTGAAAACTTGACAGATGATTTGGCAAGGTCAATTATGATGGCTTTACATTCAGCATTGAAAGTTCCTTTTGGGATATCCGATTCCAATGTTTCTGATTACATTTTTGATGTTCCAAAAGAAGATAGAGAATTGCTTTGGGCATCGTACATCTTGAATGATGTTTTGATGCTGACGGGTAGCTATGAGGAGATAGAAGAGACTTTGAATGATTTCAAGTCAACTTATCCACAGTCTGGATATATCCAAAATATGGATAAGGGCTTGGCTTCAATGGAAAAGTTGAAAACAGGTGCTTTGGTTGAGGATTTTCAATTCCTTAATTTGGAAGGTGAGGCTGTGAAGTTGTCTGATTATGATGATAAAATTATCTATTTGGATCTTTGGGCAAGTTGGTGTGGGCCTTGTATCAACACTTTTAGGACAAAAACCCCTGATTTCGAAAGTGCATTGCGTGAATATGACGATATCGTATTGATGTATATCTCAGTTGATGATCAACCTGATCCATGGAAAAATTACCTAGACAAAAACCAAATGCGTGGAGTTCATCTTTATGCGGGCAAAGGCTTTGAAGCAGAGATCATGAAGTATTTTAAAGTGTGGGGTATTCCTAGATACTTGATTATCGGCAAAGAAAACAAACTGGTAAATGTAAATGCCCCTAGGCCAGGTGAGGAAGCGATAGAAGAATTGATAAACTTGAGAGGGATTTAAAACGATTTTCAAAAAACAGGCTCTCAATTTTTTTGAGAGCCTGTTTTACTTATGAATATTAAAATTGCGGTTAAGCCCAAAGGTTTTCAGGATATTCTCCGTCTTCATGAAGTTTTTTCAAAGAAGCGATTACTACTGGTTTATCTTCTGTATAGGTTACGCCAAACCATGTTTTGCCACCTTCAAGGACTTCTACGGCTGCTTGTCCATTTTCAATCAATGTATTTGCTACTAAAGGGATAAAAAATTCCGACTTGATGTTTTCTTTATTTGCAGGCAGGAATTCTTCCCACATTTTCTCAATATTGCTAAATACTGCATGATGAAAGCCCCAGAAATTCATAGAAACAGGTGTTCCTTCAGGAATTTCTATAGACTCACCGTCTCCGTTTGCAATTATTTTTCCATTCTCTCTAGAGATTGCTGTTCTTTCTACCATGCCTACCAATTGATTGGAATCATTCATAGAACAAACGCCCCTGCTGACCGTACCATGATCTGAGAGTACATTTTGGATAGCATAACCTACCATAGCGTGTAGATTGTTCTGAACTCCATTTGTCAGAAATTTCCCCAAAACTTCAAAAGCTTCCTTACCATAGAAATCATCTGCATTGATCACCGCAAACGGTTCTGCAATTGCATCTTTTGCACAGAGGACAGCATGCGCTGTACCATAAGGCTTTACCCTATCTGGATTTTGGAATTCCTCAGGTACAAAAGATGTCAAAGATTGAAGGACAAAGTCAACTTCGATTTTTCCTTCGATTTTAGGAAGAAATTTTTCCTTGGCAATCTCCAAGATCTCTTCTCTCACAATGAATACAACTTTACCAAAGCCACCTCTGATGGCATCATAAATAGAGTATTCCAAAATCGTTTCGCCATTGGGTCCGAAGCCGTCAATTTGTTTGTTTCCACCATATCTACTGCCCATTCCGGCAGCGAGAACCAAAAGTGTTGGTTTGTTTTGCATAACTTATAAAAGGATGATTAAAATTCCACACCCTCAAATTTACCTTTTTCCTTTTTCATACAAAGAAAATTGTTTAATAAATTATGAGTATCCGCAATGTTGCACGTAGGGTAAGAAGTACCTTTATAAGTTGCGGATACTCGTCAGCAGACAACAGCTCACAGTCAACAGAACCACACAAATCGTTCATCCAACAACCCATTGTTTGGCTACGTGCAAGAAAGCGGATAGTCATATAATAAATATTGAATCTGAATATCCGCAATTTTCTTTTTGTGATAGAAAAGAATTTATACAATTCAATGTGTATCGAGTCATGACCCGATACTAAAAGCATATGCCTCCTGTGCCGTTAGGTCTGCGGGACAAGCTTCTCCCGAATGCTTTCGGGATCGAGGTGACTTAGTCTCTTGTGTCTTGCATCTCTCCTCTCGCCTCCCATTTGCCTTACTTCTTTCAATTGAAAGTTTAAAAAATAACCACATTTCAGAAAAATTAATGTTTAGGCAAAAAATTATAATTTGAAAATTATCCAAAAATCAATTTTTTAACAAGAAATCAATCAAAATTGGTTTAAAAATAAACCAAGTTTACTTTTTTTGTAAATTTTGTTTTACATTAGCGTCTATAATTCAAGAAAACCACTAATTCTTTGACTAAAATGAAAAAAATAGAAGCAATCATTAGAACATCCAAATTCCAAGATATCTACAAATGTGTAGCAGGACTTGGGGTGAAGTTTCTTTCCTTTTATGATGTAAAAGGAATGGGTCTCGAGCACGCTCGTCCACAGACCTATCGTGGAGTGGCATTTGAGCCATCTTATATTCCAAGAACCAAAATTGAAATTGTGACTACAGAGGATTTGGTGGAATCAGTGGTCAATTGCATCCTGACAGAAGGAAAGACAGGGGAAGTTGGAGATGGGAAAATCTTCATTTCGGATGTGATAGAAGCTTATAGAATCAGAAATGATGACAAAGGAGAATCAGCACTTTAATTACAACCAAATTGAATTGACATAAAATACCTTATTACCTATTTCAACCTAACCTATACAAACCTATGAATCAAGAAATGTTTACCATAAATAACCTCTGGATGATGGTAGCCACCATATTGGTTTTCATCATGCACCTCGGTTTCGCCAGTTTGGAAGCTGGGCTTACCAGAGCTAAAAATACTGTCAATATCCTTTTTAAAAATACAATCATTCCAGCTATAGGCCTATTGACCTATGCATTTATTGGCTTTAACCTCATGTATCCAGGAGACGACTTCGTAGGAAGTTTTTTCGGGCTGGCAGGAATTGGGATTTCACTTCCTGAAGGTTGGGATACCTTTGCATATAATGAAGGCTATACTTTTTTTACTGATTTTATATTTCAGGCTATGTTTGCCGCTACTGCTGCCACGATAGTCTCTGGTGCAGTAGCTGAACGTGTCAAATTGGGTCCATTCATTTTCTTTTCCATACTTTATGTGGGAATAATTTATCCAATAGTAGGTATGTGGAAATGGGGAGGTGGATTTTTGGATACACTAGACATTCCTTTTTATGACTTTGCAGGTTCCACGATCGTACACTCAGTAGGTGGATGGGGAGCTTTGGTAGGAGCGTATCTTTTAGGTCCAAGAATTGGGAAGTATACCGAGAAAGGCATGAATGCCATACCAGGACATAATATCCCAATGGCTACCATAGGCGTATTTTTGCTTTGGTTTGGCTGGTTTGGATTCAATGGTGGATCTGTACTTACTGCTGATCCGGGAACAGTTTCTTTGGTTTTCGTGACTACAGCCATAGCAGGAGCATCAGGTGCTTTTGGAGCTTTGGTTGCATCCTATTTGAAATTCAAAACTTATGACATCACGATGGTGCTCAATGGTATTCTGGCAGGCCTTGTTGGTATTACAGCTGGAGCTGATTTGATGAGTGTTGGAGAATCTGCCATAATAGGTTTCATAGGTGGTACACTTGTGGTCTTTGCAGTAGTTTTCTTTGATCGAATCAAGATTGATGATCCTGTTGGAGCGATTTCAGTACACCTGATTGGCGGTATTTGGGGAACGCTTGCAGTAGGTCTTTTTGGAGATTTGGCAAGTATGAGCCAAGTATGGTCTCAATTAATAGGTATAGCAGTAGTTGGAGCATTTTGCTTTGTGACTAGTTGGCTGATCTTCTTCACAATGAAGCGTACTGTAGGAATCAGAGTCGATGAAAGAGAAGAAGTCGAAGGGTTGGACATTAATGAGCACAGCATGCGAGCCTATCCGGATTTTGCAACAAAAGATTAAAACAGCCATATTTCATCCATTAAAGGGCCTTTCAATTCTGGAAGGCCTTTTTTGTTTTTGGGAGAAAAGAGTCTCTCATCCTTATCGGGAGGCAAATGAATAGATATTGGAAACTTAGGAAAATCAGTAGAAAAAGTGTCAACTATTTTTATGATATGACATTCAAATTATGATGAAGAAAAATCAAATATGATCAACCTTGCCTAGCTTTTAAGCCAATTATCAAAAAGCTTTCAAACTGATATCCATACTTTTTACCTGATGTGTCAGTGCGCCAACAGAAATAAAATCTACACCACATTCGGCTACATTGGCAAGAGTTGATTCGGTAATTCCGCCAGAGGCTTCTAGGGCATATTTTCCATTGACCATCTTTACTGCTTCTCGCATCGTGTCATAATCCATATTGTCAAGCATGATGTAATCTATTCCTCCAACTCGAAGAACCTCGGCTACTTCATCAAGGTTTCTGGTTTCTACTTCGATTTTCAAATCAAGGTTGTTTTCCTGAAGGTACTTTTTTGTGGTTTTGATTGCAGTCTCAATTCCGCCCGCAAAATCTATATGGTTGTCTTTGAGCATTACCATGTCATATAATGCAAATCTGTGATTCAATCCCCCTCCAAGTACAACTGCCCATTTTTCCATCATCCTAAAATTTGGAGTGGTTTTTCTGGTATCCATAAGCTTGGCTTTTGTGTGCGCTATCAATTTTGTCAAATGGTGGGTTTTGGTAGCAATCCCACTCATGCGCTGCATACAGTTCAATACAAGCCTTTCTGTTGTCAATATTGAAGCAGCTTTTCCTTTGACTGTCAGACCAATATCTCCTGAGCTTACCAAGGCCCCATCATCTTTGAGCATCGTGACTTGCAAAGTAGGATCAAATTGCTTGAAAATTTTCTGAGCCAAAGCCAAACCTGCGATGACTCCATCTTCTTTGATCAAAAGCTGGGCTTGACCCATTTTATCGGTAGGGATGGAAGACAATGAAGAATAATCTCCAGGTCCAACATCTTCCAAAAGGGCGGCTTCAATAAATTGTCGGATTCGCGACTCGGTCAGATAGGGTAGGTTTTTCACGTCGCAAAAGTAAGAAATTAAAATATGATTAGGTCAATAATCAATACTTGATAATCTCCAAACTGTAGATTCTAAACTCTTCCTCTTGTTGTTTTCCTCTTAAGAGAATTCTGTAAGATTCACCCAAAGAGGTGTAAGTTCCAATATAATGTTTGATTTGATCACCTGAAAACCCTTCATGGATGATTTCAAAATTTTCTGGTGGGTATTTTTTGAAAAAATCCCGAATTACCAATTCGGCTTGGTTTTTAGAATATTCTCCTTGATTTCCATTTATATTTAGTTCTATTCCGTTTTCAAAAAATTTTGCCAAATCTTTACTCGATCCATTTTTCAGCGAACTGAAAATCACTTCATTTTCATTTGATGTAGCTGCATTGGTCAATAATGAAAATATACCTAAGAAAAAAAGGCAAAATATGGCGGTCAATAACTTTTTCATATTTATGGTAAAACGCAAATTTTGAGCCAATTTAATTAAAAAGAGGAATTTACTCAAATGCAATTTTAATTCACTTTTAAACTTGGCAAGGCTTCCTAGATATTGTTATGATTTTCAAGAGCAAGCCAAAATATATTGAATCTTTATTGAAATGCTAAGGAAGAATAATCATTTTTACGACATGTTGAATTGAGTTAAACCTATTAGAAAAACCTATATTTGCAATATGAAGAAGAAAGTTATACTGATGATTTTGGATGGATGGGGGATCGCCCCCAATCCCAGCGTTTCAGCTATCGACAAAGCTAATACACCATTCGTAGATAGTCTTTTTGAAAAATACCCTCATTCTAAATTAGAAGCTTCAGGTCTTGCAGTTGGACTTCCCGAAGGCCAAATGGGTAATTCGGAAGTTGGCCATATGAATATTGGGGCTGGTAGGGTAGTGTATCAAGATCTTGTAAAAATAAACAAGGCAGTTTCGGAAGGGGATTTGAATGAAAACCCGATTTTAAAAGATGCATTTTCATATGCCAAAGAGACTGGCAAGAAAGTCCATTTTATTGGTTTGGTGTCTGACGGTGGTGTTCATGCGCATTTGAATCATTTGAAAGGGCTCTGTGATGCAGCTAAAGCCAATGGGCTCAGTCAGGCTTTTATTCATGCTTTCACAGACGGTAGAGATACTGATCCAAAAGGAGGTTTGAATTATCTTGAAGATTTACAAGCACATTTAGAACATTCGGTTGGGGAGATAGCATCTGTAGTAGGGAGATATTATGCTATGGATCGTGACAATCGTTGGGAACGCGTCAAGCTTGCTTACGATGCAATGGTACTGGGAGAGGGTGAAATGTCCAAAAATATCCTGACTTCCATCAAAAAATCCTATGAAAATGGTGTCACTGATGAATTCATCAGACCAATAGTCAAAGCTAATTCGCAAGGTAAACCATTGGCATTGATTGAAGAAGGAGATGTAGTCATTTGTTTCAATTTCAGGACTGATAGAGGCAGGGAAATTACTCAAGTTCTTACACAAAAGAACTTTGAGGATTACAAAATGAGGAAATTGAATCTCAATTATATAACATTCACAAGTTACGATGAAACATTTGTTGGTGTAAAGGTTCTTTTTGAAAAAGATAACCTACAAAATACACTTGGTGAAGTTTTGGCTGAAAATGGCAAAAAGCAAATCAGGATCGCAGAGACCGAAAAATATCCACATGTGACTTTTTTCTTCTCGGGAGGAAGAGAAAAAGTTTTTGAAGGAGAGTCTAGGATTCTTTGTCCTTCTCCGAAAGTGGCTACTTATGATTTGAAGCCTGAGATGAGTGCATTCGAAATAGCAAATAAGATCAAGCCAGAATTGAAGAAAAAAGAGGTGGATTTTGTCTGTCTCAATTTTGCCAACCCTGATATGGTCGGCCACACAGGTGTTTTTGATGCAGCTGTAAAAGCATGTGAAGCTGTTGACAAATGTGCCGAAGATGTAATTACGCACGCCTTGGCAAATGGATATACGACGATTGTGATTGCTGACCATGGTAACTCAGATGTGATGATCAATGAAGATGGGTCACCAAACACTGCGCATACAACAAATCTAGTTCCTTGCATCATGGTAGATGATCAAGATCGATTGGAAGTAAAAGATGGGAAATTGGGAGATTTAGCTCCTACTATTTTGACTTTGCTAGATGTAAAAATTCCAGGGGAAATGACTGGAGACATATTATTGAAATAATGATTAAAAATACATCCTTTATTTTCTTTTTGGCTTTTCTGTTGTCTTGCCAACCAGAAAATACAAATAAGGAGGATTTCGATCCTCCTTATTTTAGATTACAAGAGTTTATAGAAAATCAAGCAGAATCGCTTGTGGGAAAGCAGTTGGCAAAAGAAATTCAGTTCAATACATCCAAGGAAATTGTTGACATTAATCCAACCGAAGAAGAATGGCTCGAGGAGTTGGATTTTTTTATGCAAGCAGATATCAACAGACCCTCTTTGGCTCAAGCGTATTTTATTGAAAAGTCCGAAAATGAAATTTCTTATTCTTTGAAAAAGGGTGAGAAAAGTAAGGTGAAGTTTCTCAAAGTCCAATTCTACGAACCTGAAAAACCAAAAACGATTGAGTTTTTGATAGGTTCCGAAAATACGTTTTATAGCTCTAATACTGAGGGCTGGCTTGAGGTAGACGAAAACACCAATCTTGTGACAAAGTTTGAGGTAAAAGGCGAGCAAAAAGTTGTGTTTTTAGACCCAATAATCATGGATTTAAATGGGCAAGTCAATAATTAAAAAATTAAGAATTTGAATATATTTGTTGCTGAATCCTTAGCAAAAATATATGAAGTTCTTGTCTTTCTACTTGTTCGTTTTTTTTGGCATAATTGTAAACTCAAATGCACAGCAAAATATCGAATGGTCTCCTGATGTAATTCTGGAATTTTCTGATTTCAAATCAAAAAGGTCAAAAATAGATCCATCTGTAGATAGTTATCTGATTCAGGCTGGTTCCAAAATTGATTTCTTGATCAACATGACCAACGCGGAGTTTATGTTTACAAAAAATTTCAATTCAAAGGTTACCGCAATTTTTAGCCCGAATGCTTCATTGATTATTGCTCCCAATGATAAAATTGCAAATAGCTTAATAAACTTTGCGAGATATCAATTTGATCTTACGGAATTGTATTCAAGAAAATTCAGGAAAATGCTTTATGAAAACAAAGGGACATTTTCCAATATTTCTTACATATTGCCTTTGTACGAAAAAATTCAGGAGGAATTGGTCGAACGAAGTGGAGAAGCAGGTGATACTTCAAGCCTCGGGATTCATGCTGACGAACTCGAAAAACTTCATTTGGCTGTAAGGCTTGAGCTTACTGATTATGAAGATTTTTGTAAAACCTGTACACCGCCGAAGAATAAAAAGAAGAAGTGATTTTCTTGCATTTTTATTAACTCCCATAATTCTCATCGAGTTCATTCTATCATCGATTCATTAATGTCCTTTCAAATGTCGCCTTTTTGAGACTTTTACAAGTCTGAGGTCGAACTGCTTTTGATAGAATAGTGGACTGAATTACAAATTTTGCTAATTCAACCAATAACTCAGTCCACTATTCACCTTGTATTATACAAAGGCAAAGAAAAGCAACCAGATAATGATCAATACTGGGAGAAGAATCGGTATTGAAAACCTGATTATGTAACCAAAGAATGAAGGCATTTTTATTCCGCTTTGCTCAGCAATTGATTTCACCATAAAGTTCGGGCCATTGCCTATGTAAGTCATTGCTCCAAAGAATACAGCGGCTAAGGATATTGCCATCAATTCAAAAGCAGAATCTTCGTAATTGTCCATTGCAAAATCTTTGACCATGGCGACATTGCTGATTTCTGCTCCTTGGGAAGCCATCGCTGCAGCTAGAAAGTTGAGGTAAGTTGGTGCATTGTCCAAGACACCTGACAAGATCCCAGTTCCCCAATATAAAGTGTTGTGAGTGATCAACTCTGCTCCCTCGGGAGATTTTGCGAAATTCCCAACTAATTCGAGAGCTGGCATCATCGTTCCGAAAATACCAATGAAGATGAAAGCGACTTCCCTGATCGGCTCAAAATTAAATTCATTGCCTTTGATGGCTTTTTGGTCTGCAAATCTATAGGAGAAATAAGCAACAGATAGCATGATTAGCTCTCTCAAGAAAGAAAATTTTTGTCCATCATAGTGGATTGCGGGAACCCATTCTATAACATTAGGATCCAAAAATACAGATGCTATCACGATTGCAAGCCACAGAAAATTTCTGGAACCAATCAACCCAAATTTGTTGGTGTAGGTAATTACTTCAAGTTCATCATTGTTGATTTTTCCATATTTTCGGTCAATAAAATAAAACACTACAGCAAGAATAGCCAACGCTACAACCCAAGCAGGCCAGTTATGTTCTAGTGTCCAAAAGAAAGGAATTCCTTTCAGGAAGCCTAAAAACAGAGGTGGATCACCTATCGGTGTAAGTGAACCGCCAATATTGCTTACCATAAATATGAAAAAAATGATATGGTAAGCCTGAATGTTTCCCTTATTTAACCTGATAAATGGCCTAATAAGCAACATAGAGGCTCCAGTAGTACCGATAAGATTGGAAATCAAAGCACCTACCAAAAGTAAAGTCACATTGGCCAGTGGTGTTGATTTTTTGTCTATTTCTATCAGAATTCCTCCTGATGCAATGTACAATGATGCCAAGAGTGCTATAAACTGTACGTATTCAGCTAGCGCATGAACTGGACCATGTACATTTCCCAAAATAAACAGATAATAAAATACTACTAAAATGGCTAGACCAACTGCCACTTTTGGATAATTGTGATGCCAGAAGTGCTCATAGAATAGCGGCCCTGTTGCGATCATCAACAGCAAAAGTACAAAGGGTATAACGAGCCATCCAGGCGCATCATGATGATGGTTTTCTTGGGCATCGTCGTGGATATGGGCAGCCACACTCGTAATAGGATCGTCTTGTGAAGCGCTGTCTAATTCTTCAGTTTGCGTATTTGTTTGTGCATTGACTAATGGAATATTGCAAACAAAGAAAATTCCGAAAAGCAGCATAAATGCAGCGATAAAATTCTTCATTCAAAGGTTTTTATAGGGTATATCAAAAGATTAAAATAAAATTCAGTTTTTTCTTCTTTTTGTTGATTTACGGTCTCAGAAGAATTAATCCTGCTAAACTACTTATTTTGAATGAAAAGGACTAACGAAAATGAATCAGCCAGTAACAATTAATACAAAATTAACGGTTACTGGCTGATGATTGGTTGATTTGTTATACGAGCTGCCTTAAGGCTAATTCAAAAGATGCCTGGGCTATTCGGTTTTTTTCTGGGTTGCTCGCATGTGTCTTTTTTAGCGCCTTAAAAATGGTCTTGCTGACATCCTTGAATATGCCATCATCGGTCATTTCTACTTTGTCAGACATGAGGTATGCAAATACCCTCGCCATTCCACAATTTGCAATAAAGTCAGGGATGACAGAAACTTTTTCATCTGCCCACATTCCAGTAGGTCCAAAGAAAATCTCAGGGTCTGAGAAAGGAACGTTTGCACCACAAGATATCACTTCTAAGCCTGCTTTTACCATTCTTTCTACTTGATCTTTATTGACCAAGCGGGATGCTGCTGCAGGAATAAAAATTTCAGACTTGATGTCCCATATTCTATTGTTGATTTCTTCAAAACTGAGCATACCCTCTGAGACTAATTTATTCCCATCTCTTTTGATAAAAAGGTCCCTTACTTCATCGAGACTGAATCCTTCTTCATTGATCAATCCGCCATCTCTGTCAATGATACCTACGATTTTGACGCCTTCTACAGCCAGAAAGCAAGCAGCAGCGGCGCCTACATTACCCCATCCTTGGATGACTGCTTTTTTTCCTTTTAACTGTCCACCCCATATTTTATAATAATGACGTACTGCTTCGGCTACACCAAATCCGGTGATCATATCAGCTACAGTATATTTTTTTGGCCCATTAGGGGTGTAATCTGGGTCTTCCAATACTTTGGAAACTCCTTGGCGCAGTTGACCGATTTTCCTGATTTTCTGTGGTTCGGTAGCATGGAAGTGGCCGTTCACAACACCTTCCTGTGGGTGCCAAAGTCCGTAGGATTCTGTGATTGGAATCACTTCGTGGATTTCATCTACATTGAGATCACCTCCTGTTCCGTAGTAGTTCTTCAGCAATGGCATGACCGCTTTATACCATCTTTTCAGTACCTCCGGCTTTCTTGGGTCGTTTGGATCAAAGTTGATCCCTGATTTTGCACCTCCGATATTTGGCCCAGAAACTGTAAACTTCACCTCCATTGTTTTGGCAAGTGATTCGACTTCTCTTTTGTCCAAGCCTTTTCTCATTCTAGTGCCACCTCCTGCTGCTCCTCCTCTTAGCGAATTGATCACTACCCAACCCTCCGCTTCTGTTTCACTGTCACTCCATTCGAATACGATCTCAGGCTGCTTATTCTCAAATTTCTTGAGTAAATCTTTCATGTCCTTATTATTTGGGGTTATAATCTTAGACAAAAATAGAAATATTTAGGAGAGAACAGGGCTTTTAGGTGATTAAAAAGCGTTGAAAATAGTTTAAGTTTAATCTAATTTTATTTCATACTGATTTAGTCGTAAAGAATTTTCATCTGGAATATCTCGCTGAATGATATATAACTTACCATTACTTGTTTGTAAACGCACTCCTGATTCTTCGGTCAGGTCAACTTCTTTATGTTCACCTTGTAAATTCAAAATAGTCAATTTTCTATGTCCTATGAGTTTCCCATCTTGTATTTGACTATGCAATCTATAAATTAATCTATTTTCATAATCAAATGCTATGTCGAGAATTCTTGTGTAAACCTCTCCTACGATCTCACCTGTTTTGCCATAGTTTTCATAATTAGTAGGAGGGGATTGTTTAAAGGATTTTGGTGTTATTTTATGATTAATTATTTCTTTTGTCTCCTGATTATAAATGAATACATCATCAAAATTAGGAAATGCATACACTATAGTGTTATTTTTTACTGAAATATGAGGTATTATTCCTTGATAATATCCTTGGTTAGATTCTTGAATTAAATTTTCAGGAACTTTTAATTTTAAAATCTCACTTGAATCAGAAATAACATTATACCGAAGAATTTCAATAAACTCATTATATATTTTAAACTTTGATTCATGTGAATTAAAGGCTTTTAACCAAAGAAATAAATCGTTGGTTTCAACATTCCAATTAGATTTTGGAATAATACTTAGAGAATATAAATGATTTTGCAGCTTTAATTTTTCTAGAATTTCGTGATAAAATACTTCTTTTAATTTTTTTCCATCGATATCTGCAATGACAACACTATTTCCAGAGCAAATATGTAAATTTTCTTTTTCTTTATATAGTGAAAAAATATTTTTATCAATTGAATTTGGCCCAGAAAACTCTAAATTAATTTTAATTTTCTTATTGGAATTTATCTCGAAAAGTTGTAATTCAGCTTGATTTCGATCATATACCAACAACTCGTAATTATTGTTTAATCCATAGAAACTTGGATTTGCATCATAAATATCATTTCCAAAGTCTAGATTAAGGATAGTCTTTTCTACAATTAGTTCTTCAAGAGTATTATTGGACTTTGGATTACATGACCCAATGATTATGCAAAAGAAAAATATTTTTTTCATTGTTAAGAAGTAGCTATGTGACTAAGATTTTGTGTAATCCTATCACATAGCTTTTAAGGTTAAAGAAAATTTAACATGTAGCATTAGATCCATTCAGTGCAACTTCATGAGGATAGAAATGACCAGTATCCATATCTTCAATCCAAATTGTATCCCCTTGACAACAATTTGAATTTGCATCTGATTCGATACTTGCAGAGGTTTCTGCACTATCTGAATATAAGTACTGCCCATGGCATCCTGCATGAGTTATACTAAGTGAGCCAATAAAGGCAAAAACGGTAATTACGATTGTTTTTTTCATAATTGTTTTTGGTTATGTTTAAAATAATTTTTTTGAAACTAATAATATATATATATATCAAAATAATTAGTTGCTTTTTTTATAAAAAATTCACCTAGCAAATGGTCTGATAATTAACGCCTTGGTTTATTTTGAATTTTTAGAACATTTCCTTAACAACGTTTTTATTCCTTTCTTTATATTTTTCGTCAACTCCTTTTGAGCAGTAGAAAAGTTAAATAAAATTTAAGAAATTTTTGATTTTATCAATCAGTGACTATTTGCTGAACCTGTTTTATCTGCGTTCTATTAAATATAGTGGCACACAGATGACGCAGATTCTTTTTGCATTTTGGAGTGAACTAAAACAAGTTCAAAAAAACACTTTAATTATACCCCTTTCTTAAACTAGGCTCTTAAGCTAAGCCAAAAACCATCCCTCCGGAACTGTCCCTACTTGCACCTGTGACAGATGCTAGGCAATTGTTCTCATTTCGTAACCTCAGCACCCCCAAAAATGCAAAAACCATTGCTTCTTTGAAATTGATCAAATCTGGGTCTGATTCAGGAATTAAGATCTCGGTGCCTAGTTCATGTTTCAATTCTTCTACAAAAAAAGTATTGAAAGCACCACCGCCTGTAAGCAGTAGTTTTCCTTTCGAATTTGGGATTACCAATTTTATCTGATGGACAGCATGCGCAATGATTGTTCTCAATTTGTCATTTGTTTCAATTGCATCATTAGCTTCCAATATTTCAAAAAAACCATCCAAATCTTCTCTTCCTAAAGATTTTGCACCTTTGACATGATAATAAGGATGATCGTTTAGTTTCTTCAAAATCTCTGAAACAATTTTTCCGGATCTGGCTATATTTCCACCTTTATCAAAAGGCATCTTCAAGGTCTTTGCATAATGATTTAGTAGGAGATTGAAGGGACAAATGTCAAAAGCTTTCATTTGATCGCCTTCTTCCATGCTGATGTTGGCGATTCCTCCCAGATTGATACAATAATCAAAATCCTGGAACAAAAGCTTATCACCAATAGGGACAAGTGGAGCACCTTGTCCACCAAGCTGCACATCCAGCATCCTAAAATCGTTGATTACTGGTATTCCCGAAGCAACATGCATCGCCCAACCATTTCCAATCTGGCGACTGAGGCCTTTTTGTGGCTGATGAAAGACTGTA
The DNA here is from genome assembly GCF_022549695.1 of Belliella calami. Taxonomy (GTDB): domain Bacteria; phylum Bacteroidota; class Bacteroidia; order Cytophagales; family Cyclobacteriaceae; genus Belliella; species Belliella calami. Next base: position 276,324 of record NZ_JAKZGS010000004.1, read on the forward strand.
TGGCCATGTGAAGCAATAGCCTTTACTTCAAGCTGATGTTGGTGAACAAAATTTTTGGTCACCTCTCCCATCCATCTGCCAAATTCCACATCCAAAAGATTCAATTCTAAACTTGATAGCAAATGGGCATTGAGAAGCTCTTTTTCGAGTTTTTCGGGAAATGGAATTGTCTCTGCTTCCAAAATTTCAAACTTCCATTCGGTAGATTTTGTGAATTGACAATAGGCAATATCCAATCCATCACCGGAAGTTCCAGACATTAAGCCTATCAATTGGTATTGTTGAGACATGTTATTGGGTTAATTTTTGTTAAATAATTGAGGATAAAGTTAAAAAAAATCTTTTCAAATCAGTGCTAGATTGAAAATGACTAATTTAGCCGATGGATAGTTTTTGAAAAGAGTTGAAATTTAAACCATCAAGTTAAATTTATTTGAAAAATCTGATTATTGATATAGGGAATACTAGAATTAAGTCTGCCTTGTTTGAGGCGGAGAATGTTATTTCTGAAAAAGCCTTTATCTATTTGGAAGAGTTGATAGCTGATGTGAAAAGTTTGGATTTTGAACATTGCCTAATCAGTTCTGTAAAATATACAGAAGAAGAGCTTGCTGCAGTTTTGGACTTTGAGTTTGTTTTCCTTACAGTTCATACACCAGTACCGATTTCAAATAAGTATGCTTCTCCAGATACATTGGGTGTGGACAGAAAAGCAGCAGTGATTGGAGCTAGGGCTTTGTTTGGCTCTGGATCATTGTTGTCGATAGATTTGGGAAGTTGTATAACTTATGATTTTCTGACTTCCAAAGATGAATATTTGGGAGGATCTATCTCTCCAGGGATGAACATGCGCTTCAAGGCTATGCATCAACAGACAGCGAGACTTCCTTTGGCAGCAATCAAAGAAAATGAAAAAATAAATCTAATTGGCGACAAAACCATTTCTGGACTCCAAAGTGGCGTTTATCACGGAATACGCTTCGAAATTGAAGGGTTTATAGCAACATATCAACAACAACATCAAGATTTAAAGGTCATTATTTGTGGAGGAGACTCAAAATTCTTTGAAACCTTAACAAAAGACTACATATTTGTAATCCCCAATTTGGTCCTGTATGGATTGAATAGAATATTAACTTACAATGTCAATAAAAAATAGACTGCGATTTATAGGCGCCATAGGAGCCTTTTTCATACTTTCAGAATCTTTTTCCCAATCGAGTGCTTCTACATACAGTGCACTGGGACTTGGAGAATTCAATTTCAACGGCCTTACACATAACCAAGCCATGGGTGGTTTGGGGATTAGTTATGGGACAGGTTGGGCTGTGAACAATGTCAATCCAGCCTTGTCAACCAGAAACACAGTCTTCAACTTTCAGGCAGCTATGAATTACCGTTCTGTGAATGCTGCTACTAGTTCACAAAGTGAGAGTTTAGACGGTGGAGGCTTGTCCTATTTGGCATTATCACTTCCTTTTAAGCCTGGTAAGGTCACTTTTGGGATGGGATTGAATCAAATCAGTTCTGTGAATTATAGCATTTTGGCAAGTGGTGAAGTTGCAAATACTGACCTTACTTCCTTTAATAGGGTCGAAGGTGATGGCGGAATCACAGAGGCATATCTTTCTACTGGGATTTTGCTTGCCAAAAACCTTAGTATTGGATTGCATGGATCTTATTTGTTTGGTTCTACCATCCGTACCAATCAATTGTCGTTGATAGATACCACTGGCAATTCACAAGGGGTAACATCTGAATATTACGAGCGTTTTTCTGTAGCAGATGTCGCTGTGAAGGGTGGTATCCATTATTTCTTCAAGGCTGGGGCGAGAAGCAATATCCACCTTGGGGCAATGTATCACAAATTTGGAAATATTAACGGCAAGCAGTTTGCCAAAGTAGCTGATTTCGGTGATGCGAGTAACCCTGATAGGCCAGGTGATATCATCAATGATAATGACCGAGGAAATATTTTTCTACCAGATAGACATGGTTATGGCGTTACTTTCGAAAAAATCAATAAATTTGTTGTTGGACTAGAAGCACAGTTTCAAGATTTTAGCAAATACAGGTCTTTTACTGGAGAAACTGGAGATCTAGGAGACAGTTTTAAACTAGCACTTGGAGGTCAGATTACTCCAGACATTAGTTCTCAAGATAATATGTTTAAAAGGTCAACTTATAGAATGGGCTTGGAATATCAACAAACGCCATATATAGTTAACCAAACACAAGTGACAGATCTTGGCATCAATTTTGGAGGTTCGATTCCTGTAAACTCCCTGTCTATGGTTAATGTCGCCATCAAAGTCGGAACGAGAGGTTCGACGAATAATGGACTAATAAGAGAGAATTATGTAAACTTTAGTTTAGGCTTCTCTCTCAACGATAACTCGTGGTTTTATAAACGATCATTTGAATAAACAAAACACCTATGAAACTTAAATTTGTATTGACTGGAATAGTGGCCTTCATGGTGGCGGGATTAGCCCAAGCACAAGTTTTCAATTGGCCTTCTGATGCTGAGTTGGAAGCAAAGGCTAGAGAGTATAATGCTGCTTATGTAGATTATATGAATTCAGAGCAATTTGTAGAAGCTACTAAACCCTTAAATTGGCTTTTGGTAAATGTGCCTGATCTTAATGAGTCTCTGTATATCAATGGAGTAAAAGTTTATCATAGTGCTGCTGCAGCGACTACAGATGATGCTAAAAAAAGCATATATAAAGATTCAGTTTTGACAGTATATGACCTAAGAAAAGATAAATACGACAACGAACCAAAATGGGTAGAAAATATGGCTTATTACGCGTATCTTAATTATAAGGACGATAAAGCTAAAATACCTGTTGCAATTGAGGCTTTTGAAAGAGTCATTGAAGTAAATGGTAATTTCGCTTCTGCACAATTGTTACAAGCTTATTATGATATAGTTTACAGAAATTATGCTTACAACAAAGCATATTCTAAAGAGGAAATTGTTAATAAATATGATGAAATCTCTGCTTTTGTTGAAAAAGCAGAAGCTGATGGTTTAAATGGATCTGTAGCGTATAATACCAGAGATCAATTAATTGTAGCAATGGAATTGATCGATTGTGATTTCATTGAAAATACACTCGGAACTAAGCTTAAGGCTGATATGACCAATGAAGCCTTGGCAAATCAAATCTTCAAGTATTCAGTACAATATAAATGTTTGAGCACAGAGGCATTTACCATGGCTTTGGAAATAGTAGATTCCAAAAACCCAACATTTGCTACATCTCAAGTAAGAGGGATGAAATATATCCAAAGTAGAGAGTATGATAAAGCTCTTCCAATTTTGGAAAAAGCGTTGACTCTTGCTGAAAATGATAAGCAAAGAGCAGAAGTTCAAATGGACTTGGCAAAAGTCCATGCACAATCAGGAAAGAAAAGTGCTGCTAGAAGCGCTGCTCTTGAGGCTGCCAAGCTTGATCCAGAGAAATCAAAAGATGCTTGGACTATGATTGCACAGCTGTACATGAGTTCTTCAAATGACTGTAGAGGTGGAGAAAGTAGAGCGAAAGATTATTCTATCTATATAGCCGCATACAATGCATATCAAAAAGCTGGAGACTCATCAGGTATGGCACAAGCCAAATCAAGATTCCCATCCAAAGAAGAATTGTTTACTGAAGGTAAGCAAGCAGGTGAATCGATCAATACTGGCTGTTGGATTGGTGAAACTGTAACTTTGGCTACTAGAGATTAATAGTCAATAAAATTATATTCAAAAAAGGCGGTTCGAGAACCGCCTTTTTTCTGTTTGTATGCTTTGTGTATATTTGTGACATGTCAAGAGTTTGGATACTTATTTTATTTCTTTTTATAGCTGGATTCAGTTCTTGCAAAGAGGAAGTCGATACGAGTTTCTTGGAATCTTATTTGGGTCCTACAGGAATCGGCTATGATATTGATCTTTTTCATTCTGATAGTACTAGGATCAAAATCAACCTTAAAGCTAAGAAGCAACTTGAATTTTCGAATGGAGACAATGAATTTCCTGAAGGGATTGAGATATTCTTTTACGATGATGAGGGTGATTTGACTACTACAATCAAGGCAGACAGAGGTTATTACATCAGGAAAGATGATATTTATAGAGGGGAAGGTGACGTGCAGGTGGAGAATATGGAAAAGCAACAAAAATTAGCCTCCGAAGAACTATTTTGGAATCCCACCACCAAAAAAATCTATACAGATAAGTTTGTAACCATACAAGACCCACAAAGGCTGATAAAAGGTACTGGAATGGTGGCGGATGAATCATTTAGTGAATATGAAATCATGTCTGTTATAGATAGTAGAACTATTATCCCAGGTGAAAAAAACTAGTGTTCAGAATCCAATTTGATGGAAAAGATATTTAGTGCTATGAAAACAATTCTAAGATTTCAAAAAACCAAAATATGATTATACGCTTCTTTGCCAGTAGCTTTAATTCCATAGTCGATTGCTTGCTTATGTTCAACATATATGAGTATCAAAATCAATTTATATCGGATCTAAGCTAAATCAGGCTTTTCTTTAGTTACTGGGAAAGTTCCTTATATCCATAAACCAAAAAAACTATTACAGACAGATGAAATTGCTAGATATTATTCTTTTATCTTTGTCAGCTGCTTTGGTGATCATTGGGACACATTTGACTATCACAATAGGATTAACGATGTCTTATCCGGTCTTCATGTTTGCAGTAGTTTTGTTGTTTTGGTATAGATACCGAAAAAACGAGGCTATATTTGAAGATAAAGAAAAAGAAAATCAACAGAAAGCTGTAAAAGCAAGGAAAAAGAAATAATGGAATATCAGTATTTGACTTATGTATTGATCACGCTGATTTTTTCAGCCCTTTTTTCGGGAGTTGAAATTGCCTTTATTTCTGCAAATAAACTCCAAATAGAGCTTCAAAACAAACAGGGGATTCTCTCCGGAAAGATCCTTTCAGGTTTTGTCAAAAAACCTGGGCAATTTATTGGAACTACTTTGATAGGAAATACAATTGCGCTTGTGCTGTATGGTATTTTTATGGCAAGTTTGCTAGAGCCTTGGATCAAGGGTTGGGGTGTTGATAATCAGGCTACTATAATGTTGATTCAGACAGTTCTTTCTACGATTCTTGTCTTGATCACCGCGGAATTTATTCCGAAGAGTATCTTTATGCTCAATCCAAATAGTTTACTTGCGGGACTTTCTGTACCATTTTTGATAATTTATTTTATCATGTATCCCGTGGTTTGGTTTGTAGTTGGTTTATCAAGGTTTTTCATTATTCATGTGCTTCGATTGGAATACAGTGAAGATAAGCCGGTGTTCAAAGTGACAGATTTGAACAGTTTTATTCAAAACAACCTACATCATGTTGGTGAAGATGTGAAAGTTGAAGTCGATTCCAAGATTTTTGATAACGCAGTAGAGTTCAAAACTATCAGGGTAAGGGAGTGTATGGTGCCAAGGACAGATATCACTGCTGTAGAAATAGATGAAAGTATTGCAGACTTGAAGGAAGTCTTTGCAGAAAGTGGACACTCAAAAATCATCGTTTACAGAGAAACCATAGATGATGTGATTGGCTATTGCCATCAATTGGAGCTTTTCAAAAAGCCAAAAACGATAGAAGATATACTCACACCGATAATAATAGTGCCAGAATCAGCACTTGCAAATGAATTATTGGTGCAATTTATCCAAGAACGAAAAAGCTTGGCATTGGTAGTAGACGAATTTGGTGGTACAAGTGGTATAGTGTCGATGGAAGACATCATTGAGGAGATTTTTGGGGAGATCCAAGATGAATATGACAATGATGATCTGGTAGAGCAGAAGATTTCTGACCATGAATACCTGATGAGTGCCCGACATGAGATAGATTATTTGAATGATAAATATCAATGGGAATTACCCTACGGAGAGTTCGAAACACTCTCTGGATTAGTGATTTCTTTAGCAGAAAATATTCCCAATAAAGGCGAATCTGTCACGTATGGGGCATTTACCTTTACCGTAGTGGCCAAGCAGGACCACCGCATAGATACTTTGAAAATCAAAGTGAATTCCGCAACAAATTCCAAGAAGTAATTTATTGATAGCAAATATATTTTGAATTTAGCTTTAGATGTAATTATTTTGCGGCACTTCAAAAAACCAGAAGAATGGCATTAATTAAAAAAATCAGACAGAGAACAGGTCTTGCAATCGGTGTAATTGCAGTAGGTTTGATATTTTTCCTCGTTGGGGGAGATATATTGAGCCCTAATTCAACCCTATTGGGTGGCAATTCAAATAAGGTAGGTGAGATTGCGGGTGAAAGTATTTCTTATGAAGAGTACGTTCGTAAAATTGAAGAGGTAAAACGCGCTTTTCAGCAAAATACAGGAAGAACTCCATCTGAAGGTGAGATGTACAGTTTGCGTGAGCAAGCTTGGCAAGCACTAATCGTTGAGAAAGTCTTCAAAAATCAATATGAAGAGTTGGGTCTCACGGTTTCTGACGAAGAATTGGTGGACATGGTTCAGGGACAAAACATTGTAGCCGAACTTAGACAACAATTGGTAAATCCTCAAACTGGAGAATTCGACAGAACACAATTGATTACTTTTCTACAAAGCCTAGAAGACGCAGGTCCTGAGCAAAGAGCTTTTTGGGCACAGCAAGAAAAGCTTTTTGCAGATGCAAGGTTGAGAATCAAATATGACAACTTGTTGGCAACCTCTGACTATGCTACAAAAGCAGAAGGTAAGCTACAACATAAAATGGCTAATTCAATTGCTGATGTCGATCATGTATTTATTCCTTTTTACTCAATTCCTGATACTGACGTAGAAGTTACTGATTCTGATCTTAAATCTTATATCAGCAAGCATCAAGAGAAATTTAAGGTTTCTAATGCAGCAGATATCGAATATGTAGTATTCGAAATGCAACCAAGTGGTGAAGATTCAGCTGCAGTAATCTCTGAAATCACAAAATTGACAGGTGAGCTGAGAGCAACAGAAACGGATTCTGTTTTTGCCATGAGAAACTCTGAAGGTGATAATCCATTTAGAACGTATTTGCCAGGTGAAAATTTACCAGAATCTTTGACGACTAATGTAGATAACATCGAGGTAGGTCAAACTTATGGGCCGTTTATCACTTCAAGATCTACATATGTTTCATACAAAGTGTCATCCAAATTTGATGGAACTCCGCGAATGAGAGCTAGCCACATCCTTTTTGGTACAAATGGTTTGGAAGATGATGCGAAAGCTGAGGTAAGGTTAAATGCTGAGGCAGTGTTGAAAGACATTCAAGAGGGTTTGAATTTTGCTACAGCAGCATCGCAATATGGCCAAGATGGAACTGCACAAAGAGGCGGAGATTTGGGTTGGTTTGCAAAGGAAGATTTTGTTGCAGAATTTGCAGAAGTATCTTTTGCTACAAAATCAACTGGCTTGATCAGCAATTTGGTTGAAACCGAATATGGTTACCATATCATCAATGTCACAGAGCTGCCAAAAACAGAGACTTACAAAATCGCTGCGATCGAGTTGGAGTTGGGTCCAAGTGACGTGACGAGAAATGATGCTTTTAGAAAAGCAGATTCGTTTGCAGCGAATACAGGTAACTCGAATGAATTCAAAGCAAACGCTGAAGCAGAAGGTTACAGAATTGTTCAGGCAAATGGTGTTGATGCATTTGCAAGAAACTTGAACAACCAAGCAAACGCAAGAGAAGTGATCAGATGGGCATTCAATGATGCCTCTGAAGGAAGTGTTTCTCAAGTGTTTGAATTAGACAACAGTTATGTGGTTGCGAATTTGAAAGCAAAATATGAAGAAGGTAACGCTACGCTTGAACAGGCTAGAGCGCAAGCAACCGTTCAAGTGAGAAACGAAAAGAAAGGTGCTAAGATTGTAGAAAAGATCAAAGGGCTTACAACTTTAGACGAAATCAAAAATGCATTTCCTGACGCTGCATCTTTAGGGAATTCTCCTGATTTGAATTTATCATCTAGTGTATTGCCAGGAGTAGGTTTTGCTCCAAAGGCAATCGGTGCGATTTTCGGCCTTCAAAACGCTGGCGAAATGACAAAACCAATCCATGAAGATGTAGGTGTTATTGTTGCCAAATTGAATTCAATTACACCTGCTTCGGAAATAGCAGATTACAATAGCTATCAAAATCAAATTACCCAAAACAATTCCCAGAGAACAGCATATATGATCATGATGGCTTTGGAAGATTTGGCTGATGTGAAAGATTTCAGATATAAGTTTTTCTAAGAAACATTTCTTTGAAAGCTATTAAAACCCGTGGAAGTAATTTCACGGGTTTTTTGTTTATTTTTTCTGGGCAAATTTGGTGTATATTTTTTGCATCATCCCATTTCACCGATAACCCAATAAAGATATTTCGTAGTTGATTGCATTTTTGTGTCACTTCCTGAAAATGATTGACATTTTTTTTATTGATTTCTCTTTATTCTCTTCAGGTATTCAATTGCCCCTTCAGGGCAAAAGTGAATCAGACATTTACCATTGCATTGGGTTGAAACCCAACGTTAGTGTCATTTGCCCTTTCAGGGCATATTCTCATTTCTTTGTCAAGCATTAAGTCTCACAACGTGTCTTGAATCTTTTGTCTCGCATCTCGCATCTCACACCTCATCTCTTTGCATGAATTTCCGCTATCTACCGGTATTTGTTGGCCATTTATATATTCTTAATCTACTTCACATTTTTTTCAATCATGTTATTCTCTTAAATTCGTAATCATATGGACAAAACATTCGACAAAGAAGCCTTCAAGGAAAAGCTTGAAGCTCAAATGACTTTTCCTGCGTTATATATGTTCAAGTTTATTGTCTTGACAGGACAAGAACATGAAGTGGCTGCATTGTTGCCTAATAATGATATGGAACTTAAGAACTCAAGTCAGGGAAAATATGTAAGTGTAACCATCCGTGCGATGATGGCTTCGAGTGACGCCGTTTTGGATGTATATGAGCGCGCTTCGAAAATCGAAGGTGTAATTGCACTTTAAATAGTTAAAATCATGTGGAAAGAGGAAAATACTAAATTGGTAAAAGATTTTAAATTTGGTGATTTTCAGGAGGCTTTTGCTTTTATGACGAGAGTAGCATTTTTGGCAGAATCTCATGGTCACCACCCCAATTGGAGCAATGTTTACAATACTGTGACAATTGAGCTCACTACCCATGACGAAGGGAATATAGTGACCGAAAAAGACAGGAAACTAGCGGCAGCTATTGATAAAATTTGAAATGTCAGACGACAAACATATTCATCTTTACCTCATCCCAACTCCCATTGGTAATTTGAGGGATATAACACTTCGCGCTATTGACATTCTCAAGTCTGTGGATGTCATACTAGCTGAAGACACAAGAACCACAGGAAGGCTCTTAAAACACCTTGAAATACAAAGGCCACTTCAAAGCTATCATATCTTCAATGAACACAAGACAGTTGAGAAATTGATAGAGCGGATGGAAAGAGGAGAAGTCATGGCCATGTGTAGTGATGCAGGAACACCTGCTATTTCTGATCCTGGTTTTCTTTTGGTCAGAGCGGCTCGAGATGCAGGCTTGGAAGTCAATTGTCTTCCTGGTCCTACTGCATTTGTTCCGGCATTGGTAAATTCTGGACTGCCAAACGACAGGTTTACTTTTGAAGGATTTCTTCCACACAAAAAGGGAAGAAAAACTAGGATTGAAAGTTTGATGGAAGAAGAAAGAACAATGATCTTTTATGAATCCCCTCATCGCTTGATGAAATCATTGGTTCAGTTTTCTGAGGCATTTGGACCTGAGCGTATGGCCTGTGTATCAAGAGAACTGACAAAAATCTATGAAGAAAATGTCAGAGGCACACTTGCAGAGCTTATTGCCTATTATGAAGAGAACACTATCAAAGGCGAGATCGTAATCGTGGTGCAGGGGAAATAGCAATGATATTCTTGGGTATTTTATTGAAATTAAGATATTGTAATTATCAGAATTTAGGTAATCGGCTATCAGTTTCTACAGGTATCCCCGCATAATATCTACAAGTATCCAATTTTCATAAATATCTTTAATTTAATACCAAACCAATCAACATAACTAACGAAAATCTATGATTGACTTAAATCAAGTATTGGATCAAACCAAAGATATTGCAAAAAAGGCCGGTGCTTTTATTCGAAAGGAGCGTCAACATTTTGATCTTAAAAAGGTAGAAGAAAAAGGGCTCAATGATTTGGTCTCGTATGTGGATAAAGAAGCTGAAAAGATAATTGTCGAAAACCTTTCTAAAGTATTGCCTGAAGCTGGTTTTATCACCGAAGAAGGAACGAAGGAAGAGGAAAATAGAGAATATACCTGGATCATTGATCCTTTGGATGGTACCACGAATTTCATTCATGGGATTCCTATTTTTTGTGTAAGTATAGGCCTTCAAAAAGATAAAGAGATTATTTTGGGTGTGGTATATGAGGTGAATATGCATGAGTGCTTTTATGCGCTAAAAGGTCATGGAGCATTTTGTAATGATACACCTATTCATGTAAGTAAAGCAAAGACGCTCTCCCAGAGTCTATTGGCGACTGGATTTCCCTACAGTGCATTTTCCCAAATTGATGAATATTTGGGCATTATGAGGGTGATGATGCAGAAAACCCACGGCCTGAGAAGGCTCGGTAGTGCAGCTGCAGACTTATGCTATGTGGCATGTGGAAGGATGGACGGATATTTTGAGTATAACCTGAATTCTTATGATGTAGCGGCAGGATCTTTGATTGTACAAGAGGCTGGAGGAAAAGTTACAGATTTCAAAAATGGAAATGACTATGTGTTTGGCAGGGAAATAATTGCAACAAATACATTGATTCATGATGAATTTTGGAATGAACTCCGTAAGATTTGGGAGAAATAAGCCAAAAGCTGTTCTTTTTGCTTATTCGAACCTTTGATTTTTGCAGAGTTGCGTATAACTAATAATTAGTGAACAAAAGTAAGAGCACATGAAAAAGACAGTAATTATCATATTGGCGGTTTTTGCATTTTTATTGACAGCCTTGATCGCTGTACCATTTATTTTTAAGGATAAAATACTTGAAAGAATTGACAAGGAAATTGCCCAGTCTGTCAATGCACAAGTACATTATGACTTCAATAATATTAGCCTGAGTATTTTCAAGCGATTTCCAGATGTAAGTGTTACACTTCGTGAGTTTGGAATCAGTGGCAACCCACCGTTTCAAAATGACACTTTGGTTCATGTGGACCAATTGCAGGTGGATTTTAACCTCAGATCTGTTCTTTTTGCTGATACTCCTTCATTGTCAGGAATTCACCTCGATGGCGGTGCAGTTTATGTGAAAGTATTGGAAGATGGACAAGCCAATTATGATATTACTTTCCCTTCAGAAGAAGTAGCCGAATCTGAAAGCACTTTTGAGATTGGTATCGATTTGATAGAAATCAATAATCTGAACTTCATTTATGACGATAGACAGCTGGATTATTTCATGGCATTGGGAAATATGCAGATGGAAGGGAAGGGGAATTTTACAGCAGATGTCTATCAGCTGCCTGTGAAGCTCGAGATGCTCATAGCTGATGTCAGTTACGAAGGAACAAATTACCTCAAAAACAAAGTTTTCAAAGGAAATACCACAGTTGATGTGGATATGGAAAATATGAAATTTGCTTTTGCAGATGGAGACTTTGCACTGAATGATTTCGTTTTTGATCTTTTTGGCTTTGTAGCATTACCAGCAGATGATATAGAGATGGACTTACAGTTTGAAGGAAAAGACAATACCTTCAAAAGCATCCTTTCATTGGTGCCGGGGATTTATACCGATAGTTTCAAAGGTCTGAAGACTTCGGGAACGATGGATTTCAAAGGTTTTATGAAGGGGATTTACAATGAAAATAGTTTTCCTGCATTTGATATTTCCTTGAACGTAGCAGATGGTATGTTTCAATATCCGGATCTTCCTAGACCTGTCAGCAATATCAATATCGATATGAATGCTGCAAATACCAGCGACAATCTTGATTTTACTAAAGTCAATATTTCAAAATTCAATATGGATTTTGGAAGTAATCCAATATCAGGAAGATTACTTTTGGAAAATTTGGTAACATACGATATCGATGGAAATTTGGTTGGTAAATTGAATTTAGAGGAATTGACTTCGATTTTTCCAATAGAAGGAATGACCTTAAAGGGGATTTTGGATGTCAATGCTTCTGCAAAAGGAAGGTATGATTCTGTGAAAAATATCATCCCAAATATCAACGCGAAGATGCTTTTGACAAATGGATATGTGAAAAGCTCAGAATATCCCGCTCCTATTGATAAGCTCAACGTCAATGCAAGCATCATCAATACAAGTGGAAATATGAAAGATTTCTTGGTAGATCTCAGCAACTTTGGTTTTGAACTCGAAGATGAGGCTATCAGTGGAAATATAAAAATCCAAGATTTTGAACAAATGAATTGGGACGGTGCTGTGAAGGGAACAATTGATGTTGGTAAAATGATGGCTATTTTCCCAATCGAGAATACCATCATGGAAGGAAAAGTGGTAGCTGATCTTAATTCCAAGGGATCATACAAAGATGTGGAGGAAGGAAGGTTTAACAAGCTAGATACAAGGGGTGATATGTCTATCCAGAAGTTCTTCTATACTTCTACTGATCTACCGCAGGGAATCAGAATCAATGATGCAAAGGCGGACTTTACACCAGAAAGAATCAATCTGACAAAGTTTGATGCAAGAGTAGGTGAAAGTCCTCTACAAGCTTCAGGATTTCTGTCAAATTATATGAATTACTTCCTTAAAGAAAACGAAACCTTAAAAGGACAGCTTTCATTAGAATCATCGAAATTCAATGTGAATCAATGGATGGTTGAATCTGGAGAAGCTGAAGATTCTGAATTGACCGTCATAGAATTGCCCAAGAATATTGATTTTACAATGGCTGTTTCTGCAAATGAGGTTTTGTACGACAATTTGAACTTGAAGCAAGTGAAAGGCAATATGACTTTGAGAGAGGGAGTGTTGAGCTTTAGGGAAGCTTCTATGGCGACGATGGGTGGACAAGTGGTCATGAATGGCACATACGATCCTAGAGATCTGACAGCACCGAAATTTGACTTCAACTTCAATGTCATTGATCTGAGTATTGCGGAAGCATTCAGCTCTTTGAATACTGTGAAAGTTTTGGCCCCTGTAGCACAACATTTGACAGGGAAGTTTTCTACGAAATTGGATTTTTCTGGACTTTTGGGCCAAGATATGATGCCAATCCTAGCCTCATTGGATGGGAAAGGTATACTGAGAGTATTGGAAGCTGCGTACAAAGATAGCCCATTGCTGAAAGGTGTAACGAGCTTGACCAAACTGAATGATACCAATACGATCCAATTCCGTAATCTCAATCTCCCAATTGTAATTCAAGACGGGATGTTGAATTTGAGTCCCGTGGATCTCAAATTGTGGGATTACCAAGCTAAGGTACAGGGAAGCACAGGATTTGATGGATCGATCAATTACTTGATCAATATGCAGATTCCTGCAGGTAAGTTTGGGTCACAAGCCAATAATTTGTTGGCCACGATTTCTGGAACAGAGGCTACAGGTTCTACACTAATTCCTGTATCTATCAATTTGGGCGGTACTTACAATAGTCCCAAAGTTGGTTTGTCAGGAGAGAATTCCATTGAAAGTTTATTGACAAATGCCTTAAGATCAAGGGTGAGTTCTGAAAGGGAAAACCTGCAAGCCAAAGCTACGGAACAATTCAAAGCAGCTGAGGATAGTTTGAAAAGCGAACTGAAAACAAGATCAGAAGCACTTCAAGATAGCGCCAAAAAAGAGGCAGAGAGAAAGGTAACAGAGACCAAAGATAGAGCTGTAGAAGAAGCCAAAAATGTGCTCAAAGGAGTATTGGGCAATAGAGCTAGACCAGCAGCAAAACCAGACACTACCAAAAATCAGCAGTAAGTTTCACCAAAAGTTCCTTAGTGTGCAATGTTTTACAGAGGGGGAGGTGTGTTTTAAGGTTGAAAAGTTTTAAGGTTAAGGATCTCTAATAGCTTCCTCTTGGTTGGTGTCCGCACCAACCAATCCTTCCTCAATCCCCATCCTTGGTCGGTGTCCGCACCGACAAATACACAATCCCTTGTTTTAAGGTTGGAAAAGTTGGAAAGTTAAAAGGTTGACGGCCTCTAATATATTTGCTTCCGTCCATGGTTGGTGTCCCCAACGACCAATCCTACTCCTTAGTTGGTGTCTTCACCAACCAAGCGAAATAAACAAAAAGCACTATTTACATAATTTACTCATTTTCTCACTACCCAACGATACCCGTGGTTTGTGTCCGCACAGACCAACTCCAAATCACCCAACAACCCAATACCAAAAGCCAATAGTGAAGAAGGATAAAGGAATCCCCAATCCAACCAAAAGAGAGGCTAGCTTGGGCTCCAAATCATGGGAAATAGCGATAATGGATCCTGTGATCATGGGAGCCATGGCTGTTTCGATCACGGTGACTTTGAATACAAAATCTTCCAAGCGAAAAGCAAATCCAAATAGCAAAAAGATCACTGCAGGAATCAATAGGAGTTTGTAGCCAAGTCCAAGCCATAGATATTTAGAACGTATTGCATCCATATTTATCTTGACTTGCAAGCCAACTGCAATCAGGGCAATTGGGGTCAGGGTTTTGGCAATAAGATCAAATAGTATTGCAATGTTTCCGGTAAACTGGATATTTGAAAAATTCAAAACAAATGCTAGAATAAAGAAAATAAAGGGAGGAAAAGTCAAGATTTTCTTGGTGATATCTCGTTTTCTTTTTTTCTCTTCAGAATAGATAGAAGCTACGATGATAGCGATGCTACTGACGATGATAAAAGATCCTGCCTGATCTATTAGCAGGGCGATTTTTAGAGCTTCCTCACCAAAAAGAGCCTTGACTATCGGAAATCCCACAAAAGATGTGTTTGCTAAGCCCGCGGTGATGATCAAGCATCCGGTGACAGATTTTTTCCAGTTGAATTTTCTTCCCAATGTCCCAAAGAGCACCCAAGACAAGCCAAAACTTATCCACGCACTCGAAATGGGCAAGAGCAGTGATAGCTCCAAGTCGATCTCGGGGATGTATTTCAACGCAAGAATCGGCAACACCACATAGATCAGGTATTTATTCAAATACTGGGCGGTGCTTGTAGGGACTTGTTTTACAAACTGTAAAGCGATACCTACAAGGAGAAAAACGACAACGATGAAGAGGTTGGTCATAGGCAGATTTCGCCGAAAGTTAACACAATCGTAATTTGGTTTTAATCAATTAGTAATTTTTTTTGAGTTGATTTGAGCTTAAAATAAGCCAGTTATGAATAAATTGATACCTATAGAGATCGAAGGCCAAAAGATTGTACAGTTGTCACAGTTAACCATAGATCAGGCAAATGACTTGAGAAGCTGGTTGCCGACTGATGGATTGAAGAAAGTAAACCTTCATGGTGTGGAGTTACAGGACTGTCTTTCTTTTGAAACTTATGAGTATTGGTTCAAGACCAATCATGTACTTTCAAAAGCCTATGAGACTATTCTGGATTTTTAGATCATCCCGAAAGTTTTTCTTTTCTCTGCAAAATATGCTTCTAGGTGATTGTAGAGCATGCTTTCGGCTACAGGTATTCCAGAAAGTGTTAATTCAATATTGCCTTGCGCTGATTTTGGATCAACATCCATTGTTTCGATCATAAATATCAACTCTTGTAAAGTAAGTGGTTGATTGCATTTTTCAGGGTTTAGGTTGATTTCATTGCCATAGAAATCCACCGCTTCAAAGTAATATTCTCCATCCAAAATATTGGCATAAATGCTTATTTCCTCACCCCACTGACTTTCGGGATAGCTAAGCTTGCAAATCAAAGTGTTTGGCCCTGTACCATTGAAGTAGCTTTCGGGTCTATAGTTGAAATTTATCACAAGGCAAAATTAGGGATAATTATTTGTCTTGGAAGTGAGGATTGAAATGTGATTAGAGATTTATTTTATATGATTAAAAATAAACCCAAATTCTTTCTTTTTTTGCCAAAACTACTTTTTAGGTATTTGAATAGTTTGTTTTCAACTACCGTTGAAAGTGCTAATTCGATATTTAATTCAGATACATTACTAAGCTATGGCTATTTAAATATTATTTAAGTAAACATTTTTTTATAAATTAGGCTCTCAATGTTCTTTAGTTAATATGAGGTTTTTCTATTGTCTATATTTAGTCTTTGCTTTATTTCTACTGTTTTTCTCATGTAGTTCTAAGGATCAGAGTGATCAAAAAATCATTTCAATCAACCCTACTGAGGCCTTGGAATCTACCCTTTTATCTGAGTTTGTGGAGGAAGTTAAATTCATAAAGCTAGAAACAAAAGAAGAGTCGATTTTGGCAGGAACGAGAGAAATCATTATCAAAGATAGATTCATCTATGCGGTAGATAAATTTCAAAAGGCAGTATTGATTTTTGATATTGAAGGGCAGTTTGTGACCAAACTACTTAAATTGGGAGATGGACCTGATCAGTATAGAAACCTTGGTCCTGTGTTTATCTCAGATGATGAATCCACCATTGAGGTGATTGAAATGATGGGAGAAAAATCAAGAAGATTGACTTATTCAATGCCAGACTTCACATTGTTGGATACTAGTCCTTTTAATACACCATGGTCGAATTCATGGAGAAGGGATGGGGAATTGTATTATTTTTCCACACAACAAATAGAAAATAATATTGATGGTGAAGCAACCAATGCGGCCATAATTGTTAGAGACGAAAACAATCAACTTTCTTCCATATTTCCAAAGACTATTGAAACAAAAGGTTCAGGATTTTCACCGTTTACTGAAAGCTTAACTGAAAATAAAAATGGAGATCTTTTTATTTCTTTGGTATATGACAATACATTTTATCAATTGATAAATAAAGAAGCCAATCCTGTGATGTCGATTGATTTTGGGTCCTTTGGGATAGATCATTCGATCAGTTTTGAGTCTATTGAAAGACAAATGGAATACTTGGCACAGCAAACAGAAGGGAAAGCATCATTCCCTGTTTTAAATATTCAAGATCCAAGTTTGTTGGCCTTCTCCTACTATTTCAAAGAAAATGGGAGCAATGGACTCCATCAATATCTAGATTTCAAAGAAAGAAACAAGGTTATTCATACCAAGTCTATACTCAACGATCTCAGTCCTTTTCCCGAGAAAGTATTTCTAAGTTCCTACTTTTTCACAATAAAACATGAAGTAATGCACAAAGGATACTTGGTAGATATTGTACTCCCAAGTTATAGCCTCAATGGCAAAAAAGAAATAGAAGTAGAAGGTTTGGGATTGATCCATGCAGAGGATAATCCGATAGTGATGTTGATGAAGATGAGGAGTTTATAAGACTGTTGAGTTTAAGATTGAACAAAGTGTTTTTTTTAACATAAAATAAAATCATTGAATATCAGATAGTTATGACTTTTGCAAAAAAAAAGAAAATAGTTTAAAGTTTGGAAAATGTACTAATGATTTGTTATTATTGATAATCAGATCAATACAAAGATAACTGCGCAGGAATTTTTAGGTCGGGTGAGTTAAATAAATTTTAAAACTTCTAATTTTAATAAAGATGAAAAAGATAAAAATGGTAATGGCAATTTGTGCATTTTTAATTGCATCGATTAGTATAACCCAAGCTGGAGATACATTTATTGATGCAGGATCTGGAGATATATATGTGGTTTCAACTTACGTTGATGATTATGCATGTGCTGGTAGCGCGGGAGATTGTACTCGTCGTGTAAGTTATGGTTACTAATTAAAAAATTATAAACTAAAAGTCATGAAAAATTTAATTTTGAGAATTTTATGTGTTAAAACAATTCTTGTTTTTGGGTGTATTCAATTTATATCCATAGCGAATGGTCAATCTGAAGCAGATTACTCTATAGATGAAGGGACCGGTACAATAACAGTTTATTCTACCACTGTTGATGAAGGTGCCTGTATGGGAGCTTATACTGACTGCGCTCGTCAAGTTTGGTCTTGGTAATTTTAACAACCAGTGGATTAATCGTCCTCTGGTTAAGTTTTATTATATGAAATCGGCCATGTCAAATTTGAATTATCTTCCCTGAGTGATTCTATATAGAAATTCAACTTAGTAAAGGTACAAAATTGATAAATGAAATGAAGTATATCAGATACATGACATAATGGGATGATTAATTGCCATTCTAGATTCATTGTTATAATTAAAAGACAAATTTCAAACATATGAAAAGTAAAATTTTATTATTTTTTTTAAGTATAATATTGGTTTCATGTACTACAAATAATTTTCAAGAGTATACCAACAATCTTATTAAGGTTGATTCATTAAGAACAAAGCTTCCTGAATATGGTAATTATTCATTGTCCTACATCCAAATTTATGAAAATGAATTTGACACTTTGCTTTTTGCAGGAAATGTAATTAACAATAGTATTGATGTTTTTGATTTAAGTGGGGAAAAATTTAGAACTAGGATAGAATTTCAAAAAAATGGGCCTAAGTCATTAACTACCTTGCAAGGTTTTTACATAATTAATTATGATTCTATTCTTGTTTTTCCTAATAGTCTTTTACACAAAAGTTTAATAGTTGGTATGGACTCAAATAAAATTGAAAATTTGGTAATTCAGGATTTTAGAAACCAGGAACCGAAAATCATCAATCATGTTTCATCAACTTTAAATCCAGTAATTCTAAATAATAGTAAGTTAAGTTTTATTCAATACCCTCTTTTTGATGTTGAAAGTGCAGAAAACATAAATAATGAATTTGATTTTGAAATTATTTATGATTTAAAAGACAGCACAATTTCTGAAGGAGGAATTAAATATCCTCAGTTTTATCATGGCAAGATTTGGAGTATTTATAGTACATTGTTATTTAGAACATTAGGGGAGAACGATTTATTAGTATATTCTTGGTCTTTAAGCGATAGTATTTATGTTAAATCAATTAGTGGAGAGGTTGAAAGCTTTATTGCAAAAGGTGTTTCCCACAAAAAAGTTTTACCATTTACTCAAAAACCTGAACAACAGGAAAGGATAAAAAAAACAATAGAAAGTATAAACTATAAAGGCATTCTTTATGATAAGTATCGCAATTTATATTATCGAGTAGTTTTAAATTCTACAAGGTATGACCCTAAAATTCATATTGATTATAAAGCTTTTTTTGATCAACAGTTATCAATAATTACATTGGATAGCAGTTTTAATATGATTGATGAAACAATACTTGATAAAAATGTCTATACTTATTCTTCTATGTTTGTTGGCCCAAAGGGATTATATATTTCGAAAGCCAATGTGAGAAATAATACATATGAAGAAGATTATCTTCTTTATGACATTTTTAATTTACAAAGATGATGAAAAAGCTCTTGTCAACATTAGTAACTGTTAGCTTGCTATTTAGTTGCTATAAATCTAATGACGATTATTTGCTTATCAAACAAATTATTGGAGATAGTTTAGTTTCAAATAAAGAATTTAAAGTTTTAGTACTCTCATTAGATGGGTGTATTTACTGTCTTGATGATGCAGTTTATAAAATAAATATTGATGGATCAATTGATGCTTTAATCTTAACGAGTAAAAATGAAAATACTTCCAAGATATTTCTGAAAAACATTAACGAGTCTATTTCAACATATACTTATAAAGGTGAAATACCCCCAGATTTTTTTCTGAAAAATGAGTTAAAAATAATATTGTTTGACATAGATGGGGGAAAAATAGTTAAAAAAGAACCTTATGAAATATTCAAGAATTAGTTTAGTTTTATTTATTTCTTTTGTTTTTATAACAAATGTTTATGCTCAGGCAATAAAATTAGAAAATATACAAAACATAGAGATGAAATATATTCAATGTATTGTTAAAGAAGATAAAATAGTAATTCATGATAAAAGAGAAACTGAAATCTATATTTATGATATGAATGGAACTTTATTAAACCAAAGGAAAATGGAGCATAATTTTCCTGGAAATGGAATCTTTCAAATTGATATTTCTGATAAGAATATTCATTTGCTTTTGTTGAGTCCATATGCCATTTCTAAACAAAGTTTAGATTTGAAAAGTAAGGATAAAAGTTTGGTAAACATGCAAACAAATAAGCTAAAAGTATTTGATTTTAGCTCTTCAGTTTTTCTAGAACTATCAAATGGAAAATACTTAGCTTCTACATTAGAATATGAATATTTAAATAAATTTAGAAAAGGAAATTCTTTGACAATATTTGATATAAAAAATAATTCGAATATATCTTTTTCTGAATTCCCAAAATTTCTCAGTAATGGTTTTTATTTTTTTTCAGGGAAACAAAGGTTTATTTCATTCTCAAATAACTTAATATACTCCTATTTCAATGGAGATTCCGAGATTAAGGTTTACAACGAAAATGGCTCTCAAATTAATTCTATTAAATTAGAAAAAGATTTTGTTCCTAAAAAATTGTACGATGCTTCTACAAAAATCGAATTATTTAGAGATTTTTTATCTCTTTCAGTCGAAGTAAAGAAGAATTTAACAAACCTTTGGGCTATTGACTTTTCGGTAAATTCTAGTCAAAACATTTATTTTGTTTATCAAAATTTAGAAAACGGATATTTAATAAAAGAATTAGATTCAAATTCAGGAAAGATTCTAAAAACGAAAGAAATTAAAGATTATCCAATTAACCCAGTTGGATTTGTTAACGACAAATATTATTATATTTTTAAATCGGATGGGCAATATTTTTTAAAATCAATTTAACATATTATACCTTAATATTTAAACTAACTAATGGTGTTTGATATATGAATTTTAACACTTCATAGCTCGATTTCAAAAATGTATAATTCTTAAAATCAATATGATTTTTCTAAATTTTAACGGAATAATAAAACTCATTCAAATATATCCAAAATAATAGTTTTTCTTGATCAGTTTAATACCACCCAACCGCATAAACCTGACCTAAAAGTAATTCTTTGCTTATTATTTCAAGATTCTTTTATAAGTTTGCAACCTAACTGCAAATATTCAGTTTGAAGTTTAGCATATACCTTGGATCAGTTTAGAAAAATATTGCCTCAGTTTAGCCATTTTTGTTTGGCTTTGTTGCTAAGTGTTTTAGCCAACGGTGTATTCTTTTTTCACTCCCACGAACTTGATAATGGCCGAATAATTACCCATGCGCACCCTTTATTAACAGAGGAGCAGCAGGAATTGCCAGATCATGGACATACTGAGGAGGAGCTTCTCTATCTCGATTTGATCGCCCATGCGGAATACTTTCTGTTTGATTTTCAAATTGATTTTCAGGAGGTTTTAGCCTTAAACACAACTGCGGATACCTTTGTAGTTTCCATTAATTCTTATATTGATACCGATTTTGGATTTGAGCATCGAGGCCCACCAATCGTTTGATTTTTTTTCTTCATTTACAATCGCTAGTTCTACAATCCTGAACTGCGAAATTCCCTTATTTTAAAAAATTATCTAATCAGACGAAATGCGATTAATCATACTAATTGCTATGTGCTTCATTTCTGTAGGCGCATTGGCATCACAAAATCTATCTATAGCTGGAAAAGTAATAGACAAAAATACAAGAGAACCGTTACCTGGAGTTTCGGTTTTTATTCCTGAATTGAACAGAGGAGTAGTTACAGAGATGGATGGTACTTTTTCCCTTGGGGCTTTGCCTGAGAGAAATATCACTGTTCAGTTTTCATTCATCGGCTACGCTACTCAGATAGAGGTAATAAAATTGAGTGCCTCAAATAATTCTTTGGTCATTGAATTGGAAGAAACAATATCCAACATTGATGAAGTGGTAGTTTCAGGTGCATACATCATGAGTAAGGAAAGCTCACCTATTTCCATCGAGAAAGTAAGTAGAGATGCAATCCTAAAAATGCCCTCTCCAAGCTTGATGACTTCCTTGACCAAAACGCCGGGAGTCAATGAAATTTCCTTGGGCCCGGGCATTAGTAAGCCGGTGATCAGAGGATTGTCATTCAGCCGTGTGCTTTCTGTGTATCAAGGTGGAAGGTTCGAAAACCAGCAGTGGGGAGCAGATCACGGTTTGGGCTTGTCTGAGACAGGCATCAGTAACATTGAATTGATCAAAGGTCCTGCATCGATCATTTATGGCTCTGGAGCAATGGCAGGTGTAGTGAACTTGATAGAGGAAAAAGATGCAGCTGCCGGTAAGGTAGAAGGAGATGTTAACTTGAGAGGATACAGCAATTCATTAGGTTTAAGGTCTGAAGCTGGAGCAAAAGGAGCTAGTGAAAATGGTTTTGTTTGGTCATTGAGAGCCGCTGCAGAATCCCATGCAGATTATCTAGACGGTGATGGCAATGCCGTAGGAAATACAAGATTCAATACACAGAATGTCAAAGCTGGAGTTGGGTTACAGAAGAAATGGGGTGATACCAGAATTCGCTATACCTATTTGAGCCAGAAACTTGGAATTATAGATGAGGATGATGTGAGCGAGTTGGTGACTAATAGAGGAGATAGGAAAGTTCAGTTACCCTTCCAAGATGTCAAAGATCACTTTATCAATTCGGAGACGAATCTATTTATCGGAGAAGATAGGTTAAAAGCAACTTTTGGCTATCATATCAACTTCAGGGAAGAAGTGGAAGAAGCCGCAGACGAAGTTGATTTGGGTCTGAGACAGTCAAATTTCATGTATGATGTCAAATACTACAAGGAGTTGACAGATGGTCTTGAAGCGATTTTGGGTGTTCAAGGTTTCTATTTGAGAAATATCAATTATGAGGAAGCAAATGAATTTTTGATTCCTGATGCCACAAAGGATGATAGATCTGTTTATTTCTTATTGAACTATAATAAAGACAAATGGGTAGCTCAGGGTGGAATCCGCTATGATTATAGAAAAGTGACAGCCGATGCAAGTGCGGCACATATCGTTGATTACGGATTTTTGCTTCCTGGAGAGCCGGCAGATAGGACTTTGACTAGAACTTTTGATGGGGTGACAGCTAGTGCCGGGACGACATTCAGGCCAAATTCCTCGTGGAGGTTCAGGTTGAATGTAGCTCAAGGATTCAGAGCTCCTGATTTGGGAGAGTTGTTTTCCAATGGACCACATCCAGGAACGAATAGATTCGAAAGGGGAAGTGCTGACTTTGTAAGAGAACAGAACATCCAAACCGATTTTGGTATCAGGTATAGCACACCAAACTTCTCCCTTTCTGGTGAGGTGTTCTACAACCACATAGACAATTATATCTTCTTTGCTCCGACAGATGAATTGATGGGAGACTTGACCGTTTGGGAGTTTGAGCAAACTGATGCTAGGCTATATGGTGGAGAAGTGGAACTGGATATCCACCCTACTTCGGCAAAGTGGGTTTCTGGATCGACTTCCTATAGCATGGTGATCGGCCAAAGAAGGTCAGATATGACTTATTTGCCTTATATTCCGGCATTCAGATGGAATCAGTCTGTAGATTTTAGATTGAATAATTTGGGAGTATTTACAAATCCTTATATCAGTTTGCTTGGATCGTTTATCTTTGATCAAAATAGAGAGGCACCATTGGAAGAAGCTACTCCAGGGTATTACTTGTTGGGACTGAATGTAGGAAGTCAGGTAATGATGGCTGGCAAGTCTCTTGATATCTATGTGAGTGGCTCAAATATTCTGAACAAGACCTATTTAGATCACATGTCACTTTTCAGGCCTTTTGGAGTAAATCAAATGGGAAGAAATATTGCATTGAATGTGAGAATACCTTTTTGAAAGGTAAGACACAAGATATGAGACTTGAGACAGAGACAAAATGCATTAACCCCAATGGGCCTGCCTGGCGTCAGACAGGGTTAAACTTTAAATAGCCCCGGGTCGCAACCCGGGGATTAATGATGATACAGGAGACAACAACCCCGAAGTGGGTTGAACTTATTTAATCAATAGAAAAAAGTTGTCAACTTTTTTCAGGACGTGACACGAGAATCAAAGTGACAAAGAAATTAAAAATGAAATAAAAATCACAAAGTTCCTTTCCCATATGGAGCGTTACATTTAGGTCTTTATTTTCTATGTGGCCCTATGTTTCTATGTGGTTTATTAATTTTTTCGAACCATATAATAACATAGGGCTTTCTTTTTCTTTGTCGATTTCTCCTATACCTTCTCCTTTGGGAAGGGTTTAAACAATTATTTTGACTTTAAAATATTAAATTTTTGATATAAACTTATGGGTTAGCCTTAGCTTTGAGGTTGAATTTTGTGGTTAACATTAAAATTCTTAAAATTTAATCTGAGATTTTGTGTTATTCAGTCTACAGGATATCCCTTTGCTGCCCACCAAATTCCACCCATGATGTGTTTCATGAAATTGTCATCTTGGAATGCCCAATCGGTATGACCCAATGCTGTATAGAAAATCCTACCACCATCATATTCGTTCGTCCAAGCCATTGGGTGAAATTCCCCCATCCCATTTTTGGCGTCGTAGG
This sequence comes from Belliella calami, assembly GCF_022549695.1. Taxonomy (GTDB): domain Bacteria; phylum Bacteroidota; class Bacteroidia; order Cytophagales; family Cyclobacteriaceae; genus Belliella; species Belliella calami. The sequence goes on from NZ_JAKZGS010000004.1 coordinate 300,946, forward strand.
TTTTTTCATCCGCAGTGATCAGCACATTTACATCTGGATTGAAATTTTTGAAAGCATATATTTCATCTGACCAAACCCATTTTTCGGGTAAATGATAAGTTGAGGGATGATTTCTATCAACGACATTGAGTTTTAATGTCTGCTGATGGGGATGGTTGAGAAATTGTGCTCCGATAAGTTTGGTAAACCATGGCCAATCATATTCGGTATCGGTGGCACTGTGTATCCCAACTATCCCTTTGCCATTTTGTACAAATTTTTCGATGCTATTTTTTTGCTTTTCATTGAAAATTGTCCCCGTGGTACTCATCAAGATAATGACATCGTATTCTGCCAGATTTTTGTCTGTGATATAATCCTCATCTTCTGTGGTGTATATTTGGAATACGTTGTCTCTGGCCAACTTTTTCAATGCCACGATCCCATCAGGAATGGATTGGTGGCGGAACCCCTTGGTTTTGCTGAATACCAAAGCTTTGAATTGGTTCTGTGAAAATGCAGCTTCGCTTGAACAAAATATGATAGAGAGCGTCAGCAATAAATTGGTGAAATAGGTTTTTGGCATCATTGTCAATAGGTTTAAATTTCAAGCTAATAAATGATTTCCAAAAAGAGAAGTGGATTTTGATAAAAGGAGAGTTGTAAAAGCTCTAATTTCGATAATTTGAGAATTTAAGTTTAAAACCATCCTTGGTTTTTGTTACTAATGAAAACCAAAATGTTTTTTTGCTTTGTCAACTTCATTAAAAATATGTATGATTATCCGCTTCTTTGCCACTAGCCTTAATTCCATTGTTGATTGTTCGCTTATGTTCAATATCTATGAGTATCTAATATCAATTAATATCGGATCTAAGCTAAATCAGGCTTTTCTTTAATTAGTGGCAAAGTTCCGTGTAGACATGAAAATATGAGTTTGTTCCCAGAGCTTTCGCAAGGAAGAATGGGAATTGCAGCAACCTTTTTATCTAATTGGTTTTGAATAATATAGCTCAAATAAGTATTGGATAAAATTTATTTTACCAACTCCGCCATGAGCAAAGTGTTCTTTTCCGCGACCTTTGTTCCAATCAAAAAACTTTCACTACCATCCTTGAGTTTGTACTTTTTCTTGAATTCGTCAGGTGAAAGGATGTAGTTTCTAGTGATTACATTTACCTTTCCTGACGGGAAAAGTTGCTTCAAATCCTTTTTTGGATTGGAAATTTCCTGAATTACCCTAAAGACTCTCCCTGGGATGGCAATAGTAGGCAATTTTTCAGTTGTGTAAAGGTGACTATTTGGATGAAGTTTTTTCAGCCCATATTTTATTCCGAATGTTTTGAATGCTCCAGCTTTTAGAATACTACCCAAAGGTTCGATAACATATTGGCCGATTGATCCAAAATTGCTTTCTGACTTTTCTTCTTCTTCAAATGTGAATGAAAAAGTGCGCTCTCCATCAGGATGAAGATCTATGCAATTGATCATTCTAGGAGCTTCAAATTGTTCCTTTTTCCAAAAAAGCAAAACTTCCTTGACTTCGTTGCGAACTGAGATTGTCCAGATTTTTTGGATATCGGGGATTTCGATAAGTGCCTGTTTGATATCAAGCATAGGTGATGCTTTGATCAAAATAGACTTAGATTTTGATTTCATCAAACCCCAATGGTTCACAACATCCGGTTCACAGTCTGCAAGTTTGTAGAGTTTTTGATTTTCACCACCACGACGTGCAGGATCGACATAAACAAGGTCGAAGGTTTCCTGATATGAATCTAGAAACTCCAAACTATCTCTATTGACTACAGTGAATTTGTCTGGAGAAAGTTGCTGAAAATTATGCAATGCAATGTTTGCCAACTCCTCTTGACGTTCGCAATAAGTAGCTTTTTCAAAATTTTTGGAAAGAAAATATGTGTCCACACCAAATCCTCCTGTAAGATCAGCCATCGATTTTCCAGTAACCAAATTTGATTTGAATTTGGCTGTTTCTTCTGAGGAAGCTTGCTCCATAGAGATTGATGCTGGAAAAAGCAATTTAGGGTTTTTAGCCCAAGTAGGGATTTTGTTTTTTGCCTTTTGTCTGGCGGCAATTTGTTGAACAGCTAGTTTGAGATCAAACTCAGTTTTGCCAGAGTGCTTTAAAAGTAAATGTGCAGGATCTTCGGTGAGATGATCCTGCACAAATTTTTGCAATGATTCGGTATAGATTTTATTCAAATCCAAATTACACCAAGCTATGTGCTACTAGATATTCTGCAATTTGCACGGCATTGGTAGCAGCACCTTTTCTAAGGTTGTCAGCCACGATCCACATATTGAGCGTGTTAGCTTGAGATTCATCTCTTCTAAGACGACCTACAAATACTTCGTCTTTTTTGTGGGCTGTCAATGGCATCGGGTACACATTGTTAGCAGGATCATCCTGAACGATGATTCCAGGCGCTGAAGCAAGTAAAGCTTTTACTTCTTCCAAGTCGAAATCCTTGTGGAATTCCACGTTGACAGCTTCTGAGTGACCGCCCATTGTAGGGATTCTGACAGTGGTTGCAGTGACTTGAATGTTATTGTCATTGAAGATTTTCTTAGTCTCGTTGATCATCTTCATCTCTTCTTTGGTGTAGCCATTTGGTTGGAATACATCAATATGAGGAAGCACATTCAGATCAATTTTATGAGGATATACCATTTCAGCCTTTTCACCAGCACGCTCAGCCATCATTTGATCTACTGCAGCTTTTCCAGTGCCAGTCACAGACTGATAAGTGGATACTACAATTCTTTTGATGCCATATTTAGCTCTCAAAGGCTCCAAAGCTAAGACCATTTGTATGGTAGAGCAATTTGGGTTTGCGATGATTCTGTCATCAATGCGAAGATCTTTTGCGTTGATTTCAGGCACAACAAGTTTTTTGGTAGGATCCATTCTCCATGCAGAGGAGTTGTCAATTACGATTGTACCTGCCTCTGCAAACAATGGTGCCCACTCTTTGGAAGTATCACCTCCAGCCGAAAAAATAGCGATGTCAGGCTTCTCAGAAACTGCCTGTTTGAGTCCAATTATAGTGTACTCTTTACCCTTGAAAGTCATTTTCTTTCCTGCTGATCTTTCACTTGCGACCAAGAGTAATTCGTCAAATTGGAAATCGTGCTCTGCCAGCACTTCTAGGATTTCTGAGCCTACCAATCCGGTAGCTCCTACAACGGCTAGTTTCATTTTAATAGTTTTTGATTGTTTGAAATGAACCGCAAAGGTAAGGTAAGTATTTTCAAAATGAACCTTTGATGCGGTGATAATTGCTTTAACATCAAATATATGTTAGAAGGTTTACCGATTTTAAAATTAAATTGATTTAAACGTTTATTTTCCAAACATATTAAGGTTGATTTCTTATTTTTAGTCCATGAAGATCCTTCTTTTTGTATGGGGTTTCATTGCTTTTTCCATACTAGGCTGTAGTTTTTTCAAACAAGCCGAAACTTTTGCTCAAAATCAGGATTTTGAAAGCAGTTTTAATATAGTAAATCATCCTGATGAATTTTTGCCATTATGGTCTGCTAATGAGATCAGAAGTACTTCTTCTAGGGTTTTCCAAGCCAATGGTCAAGGAAGAAACAATTCTAGGGCATTGGCAGTGCAGCCGATTGCCAGTTTTGATGGTGTAATTTATAGTCAAATCAATCTAATGGATTTGGTGGAGCCAAAAATTGCATTTTTTGCAAAAACGAACCAAAATGGATCAGGAAATAGACCTGTGGAAGTTTTTGTTTCCTTTTCGCACGATCAAATTCAATTTACTGAAGCCATTCAGGTCGGGAATGATGATACTTTTAGCAATCAGCAGACAGAGTACAACCTTTATGAAATGTTTATTCCAGATCTATTTTGGAACGAAGAGAATGTCTATTTGAAGTTTGAAGTAAAATTTGGTCAAGGCTCAGGTTCAGCAGCAAGATTTTTTATGGATGATTTTGGCGTTTTTTCAGGAGATGAACAAGTAGATCCCATTCGGGTAGTTGAGACCTTGGTCTTAGATCCATTTAGGGTGAAAATTAATTTTGATAGAGAGATTCAGGTTTTTGACAAAGCCAAAGCAAGTCTTCAAGGGTTGGAAATATTGTCAATAGATTTTCCAGATGATTCTTCGGCGATTATTCACACTGCCTCTGAGGTTCCAATCCAAGTTCTACAACTTTCATTGGAAAATATTTTTGAAAAGAATGGGGTCTTGACAGAAGAAGTTAATGTATCGGTTGACAATACCAAAATTCAAATAGGTGAAATCCTTGTTGAAAACCCCAACTCTTTAGTCATTAGATTCAGCCAAAATTACTTAAGTTCAGATGTGAGTCAGACATCAAAGTTTTTGGTAAATGGTGCGAATCCTTCGGATATTTCTCTGAATGAAGATGGATTCAGTATTAAGCTAAGCTTATCCAATGGGTTACTTCTCAGTCAAATGGTGAAGATCGAAACGCAGGCTTTCCTAAACACAAATCAAGAGCTTGGACTTCCCCAAACCCGTGAGTTTGTTTACATAGATGAAATTGAGACCATCTTTGCAAAAAATCAAAATCGGATTTCAATCGTCAGTTTTCTGGAATTGGATTTTGAGTCATTTGATTTTAATGATTTTTCGATAATCGACGGAGAATTTATTTTTTCCGAATGGGAAATTTCCGATGGTAGAAAAGTCTTTGATTTGCTGTCCGATAGCCCATTTGAAGAAGGAATAACATATACACTTCGAATTCCTTCAAGAAAAACATTGCGAGGGAAACAGTTGAATGGATCGTATAGGGATTTTGTATGGGATGCCACTCCACCAGAGGTAGTGAGAGTGGATGGAATAAGTTCCAGAGAAATAGTACTTGTATTTTCTGAGCCTTTGGATCCTATTTTTGCAATGATTCTTAGCTTTTACAAAATCAATGGAAGAGAACCAATGGAAGCGCAAATCCAAGGAAATGGAAATTCGATGATCTTAAAATGGGATTTTGATTTTGAAGAGAACAGGATATATGTATTAGGAATAGAAGGCGTAGCAGATTTTGCAGGCAACGTGATTAGTAAGACTGATTTTGCTTTTACGTTTGAATCTCCAAAGAAGTTAGCCTTCAAAAATCTAATCATCAATGAAATCATGCCAGCCCCACGCGCTGGAAACTCTTTGCCAAATGTCGAATATATAGAAATCTACAACCCAAGTTCAGATCCAATTGCTTTGGGCGGTTTTCAATTGGCCAATTCAAGGAGAACTACAACAATTCCTTCTGAGGTGATTCTACCAGATCAATATATAATCCTATGCCCTCGGACTCAGGTGAATCAATTTTCAAGGTTTGGGAGGGTAATAGGTTTAACTAACTGGCCCACATTATTGAATTCGGCAGATCAAGTCAAATTGTATGACAATGAGGGGATAATTATAGACAGTTTGAACTATACCACTGCAAACTTTGGCGGTAGTTCTTTTGCTTCTGGTGGTTACAGTTTAGAAATTGTTAATCCTTTTATAAAATGTAATTTGATCGGCAATTTGAAAACATCTATTGCGACCGAAAGGGGAACACCTGGAAAAATAAATTCCTTATTTGACGAAACACCTGATAGAAGCACACCTGTTTTGTTGAATGCAAGCGTACTTTCGACAAATCAAGTACTTTTATTTTTTTCCAAAAGCCTAAGTCCCGATTTGTCAAATTTAGATTTTATAATAAACCCTCCCCTTTCAACAATTAATATCGAATTGGATCCGGAGCAAAATTCATTGTTATTGACTTTTGATCAAATAATCCAAGAAGGAACCCAGTACTTGATAGTTGTAAATGGCTTGCGTGACTGTATTGGTAATTTAATCAAAGAAGGTGAAAATGCAGCATTTTTCACAATCCCATCCTTGGCAGCTTCAGGTGATGTTATAATCAATGAGGTGTTATTCAATGCAAATACAGGGGGGCCAAAATTCGTAGAAATATATAATCAATCCGAAAAGTTTATAAACTTGAAAGATTGGAAATTGGCGAATTTGAATACATCTAATGAGATAGATAACAGGCGAATCGTTTCAAGTGAAGATTTGATTATTGAGCCAGGAGGCTTTTTGGTATTCACTACAGATGTGGATCGGCTGAGCTCTGACTACCCTAAAGGGGTCAGGGAGAATTTTGAATTGGTCAGTACACTGCCAAGTTATCCGCAGTCATCGGGAAATGTGGTTTGGCTTGATCCAATTGAGGAAATCGTAGAGATCTTCTCCTATTCTGAAAGAATGCATCATAGATTGTTGAAAGAAGTTAGAGGAGTTTCCCTAGAGCGCTTGTCGGCATTAGAGCTTGTGGAAAACCCCAATAACTGGAAATCTGCGTCTGCATCAGTAGGTTTTGCGACTCCTGGATACAAGAATTCAAATGTTTTTGAGGAAATAGATTCATTTGGGATTGAGATTCAACCAAAGGTATTTGTACCTGATGCAGCAGGAGAGCAAAATTTCACACAGATTTCTTATAAAGTGGACCAAGCTGGGGATTTGGCAACTATGAGGATTTATTCCATTAATGGACAATTGATTAGAGAAATCTGTCAAAATGAGATTTGGGGATCTTCAGGTTTTTATACTTGGGACGGTACAGATTCCAATAGTCGGAAAGTTCGACCTGGATATTACATCCTTGTTGTGGATTTATTTGATTTGGAAGGAAATGTTACTCAAATCAAAAAAACAATCGTGGTTGGAGCTAAAATCCAATAATTTTTGGATTAATATAAAATAATCTTTACATTAAAGAACCGTTAACTCAAACCCAAAAACCAAATGAATCACGACATCGTAACGCAGACGCTGAAAACCTATTTCCTCGAAAAAGGAAAGACAATCAAAGTAATCCAAAGGTATTTGAGGATAAAATACCGATTGATGATGGATGAAAAGCTGTTAGAAAAAAGGTTGCAAAATATCTCAGTAAATTAAAAACCGCCTAGTGCGGTTTTTTTTATTTTTGATTTCAAAAAGGTAAGTGTATTTTAGGGGCTTTTAAACCCTAGGGGTATAAAAAGAGTATACCACATTTAAAACACAAAGCTATGAGTCAAGACCAAAAAACTGCTTATTCTCCCGATGAATTGAAGGAGTTTGAAGAAATAATACTACAAAAACTAGGGGTAGCCAAATCGGAGTTGAACTCATTGAAGGAAACACTCAGCAAAAAAAATGACAGTGGTACTGATTTTACAGCTTCTACATCCAAACTCTTAGAAGATGGAGCAGATACACTTGAAAGGGAAAACATGAGTCAGCTGGCTGCAAGACAGCAAAAATTCATCATCAATCTGGAAAATGCACTCGTAAGGATCAAAAATGGCACTTATGGAGTATGTGTTGACACTGGGAAATTAATCGCTAAAGATAGGTTGAAAGCGGTTCCGCACACAATGCATTCAATAGAAGCTAAGTTGGCAAAGAAATAAATTGGATTTCTTACATAGACATATTGAAGCACTTATATTTTGTGCACCTTCTCCGATAAGTATTGATGAGATTCAGAAATGCTTGTCAGAAATGTTTGAATCAGAGGTTCCAAAAGACCATATTTTGACTGCATTGAAAGATTTGCAGTCAAAATATGAATTTGAGGATTTTTCATTCTCTTTGGAGCAAATCGGAGGTGGGTATCAATTTTTGACCAAACCGGCTTATCAAGCTAGCATATCGATATTGCTCAAGCAGCAATCCCAAAAAAGATTATCAACTGCTCAACTTGAGACGCTTTCTATCATCGCATACAAGCAACCTGTGACCAAAACAGAAGTCGAACAAATCAGAGGAGTAAGCTGTGATTATTCAATACAGAAACTCTTGGAGAAAGAACTAGTTACCATCAAAGGAAAGTCTGAGAGTATTGGAAGGCCTATCCTATATGGTACCAGTGAGAAGTTTATGGAATATTTTGGTATCAACTCACTTTCTGATTTGCCACAGCCAAAGGACTTCACAGCAGAAGAAAATCAAATAGGCGAATCCAACGAGTAAATAGCTTATTTCACTTTAACTTCTGCATGGCATAAGATCAAATATTTTTTTCCAGAATCAACTTCTTTACACAAAACACGGGTTCTTCGTGTTTCCAACTTTTCAAAATATCTACCTTTCATTTCGAATATAGTTCCAACTTTGATTTCCTGTAGCAATTGTATTCCTTCGATAGCAGTGTCAGGATCAAATTTCCTCAACTCCACCGCCAAGAAATAATCGGAAACAGAACTTGCTTTTGGGTTTGCCATATATCGTTTTAAATGAACCAACAATTCTAATGGGAATACCCTATTGCTCAACATGGGCGTCATTAATTTTTGGAAGGTTGATTTCCATTCTATGCCATGAGGCTTTATTTTTAAACCATATTTTGTGAATGCATGATAATGAGCAACCTCATGGATGTAAGTAATCAGGAACTGGTAAGGATTAAGGTTATAATTTATTGTAATTGTCTGGACTTTTTTGTCACTTCTATACCTGAAGTCACCTAGCTTTGTACTTCTTTTATTTGTGATATAAAAGTTAAACGGTTTTTCCTTCCAGATGTCAAAACAATATTTTACAGCATCTTCTGGTACATGTTTTTGAAATGCTTCAAAAAAAAGCTGATCTTTATTCATAAAGCAAATATACGCTTTGAATCAAAAGTTAAATATTATGAATTCAAAATTACTCATTAGGCTCTCTCTCGTTTTTAATTATATGGTATTCGCAGTACTTCTTAATTCAGTAGGTGCTGTGATATTACAAGTTCAAAGAACTTTTGATGTCAGCAAAGCAGAAGCTTCTGTATTGGAGGGTTTCAAAGACTTGCCAATTGCGATTTTTTCCTTCATAGTAGCATCCTTTCTTCCAAAATTAGGAATTAGAAAGGGTATGTTGATTGCTCTTTTTGCAGTAGCGGCATTGTGTTTTATGATGCCCTTGATAGCTGATGAATTTTGGTACTTCAAGCTTCTTTTTGCAATTGTGGGGATTTCATTTGCAGTGATCAAAGTATCCGTATTTGCTACAATTGGTCTTGTGACAAACAACCCCAAAGAACATAGTAGCTTTATGAGTACCATTGAAGGGTTCTTTATGGTTGGGGTTTTGTTGGGAAATGTTTTTTTTAGCCTGTTTGTAGATGATGCTAACCCTAATTCCAGCAATTGGCTGAATATCTATTGGTACCTTGGGGCGATCACATTACTGGCAGCATTGCTTCTGTATTTCGCCCAAATCAATGAATCAGAATCAAGGAAAAGTGATTCCAAAGCCTCGGAGGACTTTATGGAAATGCTGAGGTTGGTTGTAAAGCCGTTAGTTTTGGTGTTTGCGGCATCGGCATTTTTGTTTGTCCTCATAGAGCAGAGTTTTATGACTTGGACTCCTACTTTCTATCAAGATGTCTTACAAGTTCCCGCTAGCATGAGCATTCAGGCTGGTGCAGTCTTGGCGGGTGCTTTGGCCATTGGAAGATTATTGGCAGGTTTTATATTAAAAATGATCCATTGGCTTACCTTTACTTTGGGTTGTATAGTTTTAGTTGGAGTTTGTGTTGTATTGACCTTACCATTGACTAGCAATCAGCCTGAAATTACCGAAACAATTACTTGGTTCAATGCTCCATTTGTAGTTTATTTATTTCCAATATTGGGCGTCTTTTTGGCACCTATTTATCCTACGATAAACTCTGTAGTTCTGAGTGCGCTTCCTAAATATATGCAAAGCTCTATGTCAGGATTGATAGTCGTATTCTCAGCATTGGGAGGCACAACCGGTTCTATTGTAACTGGACATATATTTGAAGCGTATGGAGGAACTAATGCATTCTATTTCTCCTTATTTCCCATTACAGCACTATGTCTTGTGTTGATTTTGCTACATAGACAAGTAAGAAAACAGACCGCATGAAATTTTACGAACAACCAGAAGATTTATATTTAGCCCTTTTTGAAGTGGTGCAGATGAGTGGCGTTTTTGCAGACTCGAAGACCTTTGTAGATTGCTTACCAAAGCGGGATGCAAATGATATAGTTACAGATTTTTATCGTGCGCTGAAAAAGCCAGATTTTGACTTGTTGACATTTCTCAAAGAGAATTTCATAATTCCGGAGGAAAATGACGAAATCAAAATGGATATTCCTCAGGACTTTTCACTGGAAGAAAGATTGAAAATACAATGGCAATATCTTACCAAAGAAGCCGACTTAGAAATAGAAGGGTCAAGTTTGATACCTCTACCATTGCCATACATAGTTCCAGGAGGTAGGTTTCAAGAGATTTACTATTGGGATAGCTATTTTACCATGATTGGTCTGAAGGCTTCAGATCGGGTAGATTTGATAGAATCAATGGTGGAAAATTTCGCGCACTTGATACGAACAGTGGGTCATATCCCAAATGGAAACAGAACATACTTTTTGTCAAGATCACAGCCACCTTTTTTTGCAAAAATGGTGGAGTTACTTGCAGAGGCCAAGGGACACAAAGAGATCATTAAGAAATATTTGACCGAAATTTGGGTTGAGTATCTCTTTTGGATAGAAGGTGAGACGGAAATTCCTTTACCAGGAAAATACTACAAACGTGTAGTAAGGATGGATGATGATACTGCTTTAAACAGATATTGGGACGATGACAATACACCAAGGGCAGAATCTTATGTGGAGGACATAGAACTTTCTGACAAATCAAGGCGCTATCCTGAGAAGCTTTTTAGGAACCTTCGTGCAGCATGTGAATCCGGTTGGGATTTTAGTTCACGATGGCTTTATGACGCTATGGATTTGAAAAGTGTACAAACCATTGCCCTGATTCCTGTTGATCTCAATGTCCTACTATCTGAGACAGAAAGGATTATTATTGAATCTATGGAGCTGTATGGCGAGGACGAAAATGTCATTTCTAGAATGAAAAATTTCAGGAAAAACAGAATAGAAGGGATTGAACGCTATTGTTGGGAAGAGGAGAGAGGGATTTTCTTGGATTATCATATCAAATTTAAAGAAAAAGTAAACCGCCCTTCATTGGCAATGCTCTATCCACTATGGGCTAATACTGCGACGCCAAGTCAAGCAAAAAGGGTGTTGGATTATGTTGAATATCATTTTCTCCGGGATGGAGGACTCGTCACGACAGAAATCAGCTCTGGCCAGCAATGGGATGCACCAAATGGCTGGGCACCTTTGCAGTGGATTGGTTTTCAGGCCATGCTGAATTATGGAAGGGAAGATATGGCAAAAACCTTGGCTGAAAGATGGACAAAACTCAATGAATCCGTATTCGAAAGAACGGGAAAAATGATGGAAAAATACAACGTCGAAGACCTGAGCCTGGAAGCTGGAGGTGGAGAATATCCAGTTCAAGACGGTTTTGGATGGACCAATGGAGTATACTTGGCCATGAAAGAGTGGTTGAGGGAGAATAGCTGAAAGCCAAGTTGATTTGTTAAAAATGAAAAATGAATAGAGAGATTATATTATCGCAACAACATATTGAAAATAAAATTTACAATGTGCGAGGCGTCCAAGTAATGTTGGATAGCGACTTGGCTGCGATGTATGAAGTTTCTACAGGTAGGTTGAATGAACAAGTAAAACGAAACATTGAGCGTTTTCCTGATGATTTTATGTTTCAGCTTACACAAGAAGAATGGGAAATATTGATGTTGCAAGAAGCGAAATCAAGTTTAAGGTCGCAAAATGCGATCTTAGAAAACAAGCAAGGAAAGCATCGAAAATACTTACCATATGTTTTCACTGAACAAGGTGTTTCGGGTTTATCTGGCATATTGAAGAGTCAAGCAGCAGCTAATATGCACGTTGCGATTATGCGTGCTTTTGTTCAAATGAGGAAGTTTATAAATGATAACCTAGGGCTGTTGCAGCGAATGGACGGTATTGAACGCAGACAATTGGAAACTGACCAAAAATTTGAGAAAGTATTTAAAGCCCTTGAAAGAAAAGACATCATTCCATCTCAAGGAATTTTCTTTGACGGACAAGTATTCGATGCTTATGGATTGGCTTCCAAAATCATCCGCTCTGCCAAGAAAAACATTGTGTTGATTGATAACTATATAGACGAAACAACCTTGACCCATTTAGCTAAGAAAACAAAAGCAGTAAATGTTCTTTTATTGACCAAAACAATTTCTAAGCAATTGGCCTTGGATGTAAAAAAAGCCAATGAGCAATATAGTAATTTTGAACTCAAAACCTTTACGCAAAGTCATGACAGGTTTTTGATAATCGATGGAGAAGAAGTTTATCACCTCGGTGCCTCATTAAAAGATCTGGGTAAAAAATGGTTTGCCTTTTCTAAGATGGATAAAACTCTAGTAAATAGTATTTTAAAAGAAGTTGACTTATGAAAAAATTAAAAATGATTGTATTTGCAATAGCACTGTTTAGTTGTGGGCTTGCACTTGGACAGAATGAACCACATGCTTTTTACCTGACATGGCAAGAGGATCCTACGACTACCATTACGATTGATTGGCATTCTGATGAGGCTGATCCTTCAGAAATTAGCATTAGAAGAAAAGGGCTGGAAGAATGGTCGAGTGTAGAAAGTGATGTGCTTCCTTATCCTTTTTCAGAGAGACTCGTCCACAGGGCAAGTGTCAAGAACCTAAAGCCTGAAACTTCCTATGAAATCAAGTTTCCCGACTCTAAGGAAGTTTACTATTTCAATACCCTACCATCAAGCCTCGATAAGCGGTCACTGAAAATTGCCATTGGTGGTGATTCTATGCACAAAAAGGAATGGCTCGAAAAAACAAATAAAGTAGTCGCTTCCTATGAGCCTGATTTTATCATCATTGGGGGAGATATGGCATACGAAAATGGCTTGGCTGAGAATGTAGGGAGGATTTATGATTTTTTTGATTCATATAAAAACACATTAGTCACTGCTGATAATAGAATATTGCCATGCATAGTGGCCGTAGGAAATCACGAAGTTGTAGGTGGATATCATACCAAACATGAAGGTTATGAACAGACAGACTCATTCAGAAATAGAATTGCTCCATACTTCTATGCTTTATTTCCATTTCCAGGACAGCCAGGATACAATGTACTGGATGTAGGGACTTATTTGAGCTTGATTATTCTTGATACAGAGCATTCCAATCCCATTCAGGGAATTCAGACTCAGTGGTTGGAAAAAACACTGGAACAAAGAAAGGATGTAATTCATAGAATCCCCATTTATCATGTTCCAGCGTATCCTTCAGTGAGAAAGTATGAAGACAAGACCCAAACTTTGGTGAGAGAAAATTGGACACCGATATTAGAGAAACATGGAATCAAGTTAGTTTTTGAAAATCATGACCATGCCTACAAAAGAACTTTTCCGATATTAAATGGCGAAATAAATCAAAGTGGAATCGTATATGTGGGGGATGGATCTTGGGGTACAGAGCCAAGAGAGATCCATGATGTCGCAAGTACTTGGTATCTCAAAAAAGCACAGTCAGTGAATGCTTTCACGCTATTAACTTTGGAAGGAAGTCAATTTAGCTTGATCTCCATAGATTCCGAAGGAAATATTATAGATAGTTTTCCTGAAAATCCACTTGTAAAATAAACCGTTTACAATTTTCGGATTCCATAGTTTGGGATTTATATTTAGCTTAGTACATGGAAAGAAAAATCGCCCTCGTCACAGGAGCTACATCTGGGATTGGTAAAGCTACAGCAATAGCATTGGCTAATTTGGGATATGATATTATTGCGACTGGAAGAAGAAAAGACAGACTAGAAACCCTTCAGGCTGAATTGCCCGAAAATACGGGTTTACTGACACTTTGTTTTGATGTAAGAGACAAAGAATCCGTAAAAAATTCAATTTCCAGTTTGACTGAAGAATGGAGGAATATTGATGTTCTGATCAATAACGCTGGTAACGCTCATGGCTTGGATCCTATTCAAAATGGGAGCTTGGAAGATTGGGATGCAATGATGGACATCAATGTGAAAGGATTGCTATATGTTTCCCATGAAATCATGCCAATCATGATCAAAAGAAAATCCGGGATCATTGTCAATATAGGGTCGATTGCCGGCAAGGAAGTATATCCTAATGGAAACGTGTATTGTGGATCGAAGCATGCTGTAGATGCGATTACAAATGGCATGAGGATAGACTTGAATCCATTTGGAATTAAGGTTATTGGGATACATCCGGGATTAGTCAAAACGGAGTTTTCATTGGTCAGGTTCAAAGGAGATTCCCAAAGATCTGATTCGGTGTATCAAGGATTCGAACCATTGCTTCCTGAGGATATAGCAGATACGATTGCCTTTGCAGTGAGCAGGCCAAAGCATGTTGTATTAGCAGATATTGTAATGCTCCCAACAGCACAGGCTTCAGCCACCATCGTCAATAAAAACCAAGATTTATGAAAACATTAAGTGTAAATTATTTGGTAGTAGCACTGTTTTTTGTTTTTTCTTGTGAAAGCAAAGCACCTGAAAGAGATGTTTTGGAAGTTGAAAAACCATCGCAAACAGAAGAGTCTGTTCAGGTAGAAGAAATTATCCTAGCAGAAGATGAATTCATAGGTGAATTGGAGCAGAGATTGATTGACGCTGGCTTGGTGGATGTAGCTACTGTGATCCCGGATATCTATGTGGATTTGAAATATTCTACCACAGACAACTTCTTTGGGAAAGATGTCTATGGAGATTTGATTCGATGCTACGTACAGCCCATTGTAGCAGAAATGTTGCTCAAATCCCACCAAAAACTCAAAGAGGAGCATCCAGAATTGACATTTTTGGTCTATGATGGTGTTCGGCCGCAATCAGTGCAACAGATTCTTTGGGATAATTTGGATAAGCCAGATAGTATCAAGCCGCTTTATGTTGCAAATCCCCAAGTGGGCGGATTGCATAATTTTGGGGTAGCTGTGGATTTGACTTTGGCAAATCAGGAAACTGGAGAGGCTTTGGATATGGGTACAGGGTATGATTTTTTTGGCTATCCAGCCTATCCCGATAGAGAAAGTCAAATGCTCAAAGAAGGCAAAATCACCAAAGAACATATCTCAAACAGGGAGATCTTAAGAAAAGTAATGAAGCATGGAGGTTTCTCAGGGATAGGTTCAGAATGGTGGCATTTCAATGCCTTCTCCAGAAAAGAGGCTGCTGAGAAGTTTGGGATGGTGAAGTGAGATTGAAAAATTTATGATTCAAGAACAGAAAATTGGAGCTGAATTAGAGACTTGAGCTCAGTATTTGTATTAGTTTAATTTTTATTTGAAACTCTAATATCAACTCTTCCATTTTTGCTTTCTTTTAAAAGCAAAAAATGTTAACTGAACAAAACAAATATTCCTCTAATTGCTGTTTACAAAAAGCAATTTAAAAAGAAAGTAGAATTGGAATCAAGCATTTAGAGAAATCCGAAGATTATCTAGCTGAGATTTGATCAGAATGATTTTTAATGACTATCCTTACTCTTACTTGTTGAAAAATAAAAAGGTTTGGTAATCAAGATGATAGAAATCATCAATCGATTACCAAACCTTTTTTAGCTAAGAACTCGCTATTCTAAAGCATCGACTTAAACTGCTTCAAAAATCTGACGTCATTTTCTGTGAATAACCTAAGGTCTTTGATTTGGTATTTGAGCATTGCAATTCGTTCTATTCCCATTCCAAAGGCAAATCCAGTATACTTTTTGGAGTCAATGCCGCAATTTTCCAACACATTAGGATCGACCATTCCTGATCCGCCTATTTCTACCCAGCCGGTTCCTTTGCAGACATTACAACCTGACCCACCACAAAGTTGGCAAGAAATATCAATCTCAGCGCTTGGTTCTGTAAAAGGGAAATATGAAGGTCGGAAGCGTACTTTTGTTTCTTTTCCAAACATCTCCTTAGCAAAGTGGTAGAGTGTGTTTTTCAAATCAGCAAAGCCCACATTTTCATCCACATAAAGACCTTCCACTTGATGGAAAATACAATGTGCCCTTGCCGAAATCGCTTCATTTCTATATACCCTTCCTGGCGAAAGTGTTCTGATGGGTGGCTTTTGGTTTTCCATCACTCTTACTTGTACTGAAGAGGTATGGGTTCTTAGAGCGATGTCGGGATTTTTTTCGATGAAAAATGTATCTTGCATTTCCCTAGCCGGATGGTTTTCAGGAAAATTCAAGGCAGTAAAGTTATGCCAATCATCCTCAATCTCAGGGCCTTCAGAAAGGTTGAATCCAATCCGCTCAAAAATCTCAATGATCCGCTGACGGGTAGCTGTCAATGGATGGATTCCTCCAACGGCATTGTTGGTAGGAGGCAATGTCAAGTCTATATCCTGAGATTTCGATTGCTTTTGGCTGTTGTTTACCTTGTCAATCAATTCCTGAAATTTCTCTTCTGCAAGAACTTTCACCTCGTTGATCAACTGTCCATAAGCTTTCTTTTCTTCGTTGGGTACATTTCTCATTTCAGCAAAAAGCTCCCCAACGACACTTTTTTTGCTGATATATTTCATTCTGTAAGCTTCAAGCTGTTCTGCATTTGTAGCATCAGCTGCGGCTATTTCAGATTTTATGGCATCTAATTTCTCTTGTTGCATCTGCTCCAGATTTTTTGAAAATACAAATCTATAAGATTCTGATAGAATGGTTGATTTTTTAAACCTTAAAATCCTAAAACCTTCAAGTATTTATGGATTTAAAGCTGCTTATTTTAACTTTTTGACTGAAATAAGATTGGGTTTTATCAATCAATAATTTGAATCCGCCAATCTGTTTCGCGTTATAGAAAATTCTATTAAGCTTTCTTTTTAAGCTTAGCAATGTAAAACCCATCGAAGCCACTTTCTTGAGCCAATACTTTTTGGTCTTCAATAAGTTCAAAAGCTTTACCCTTTTCGGAAGCCAAAAATTTTGCTACTTGATCCTGATTCTCACTAGGTAGAATACTGCAAGTGGCGTAGACCATGATTCCTCCTGGTTTCAACATTCCAGAGTAATTTTGGATAATTTCCTGTTGGATTTCTTGGACTTTCGCCACTGATTCTGGGGAGATTTTCCATTTTGTATCTGGATTTCTTCTCAATACTCCCAAACCTGTACACGGTACATCAAGCAAAAGTCTGTCAGCAGACTCTTTCAACCTTTTGATGGTTTTGTTTCCTTCGATTACTCTTGGTTCGATGATGCTTACACCGGCTCTTCTTGCCCTTAATTTAGCATTTTGAAGCTTCCACCCCTCTATGTCCATAGATAGGATTCTGCCTTTATTTTCCATCAATGCTGCTAAATGGAGAGATTTTCCACCTGCACCAGCACATGCGTCAATCACCCTCATGCCAGGTTCTACTTCCAATGCCTGCGCTACAAGCTGCGAAGAAGCATCCTGTACTTCAAACATTCCTGCTTTAAATGCTGGATTTTTGAAAATATTCTGTCTTTTGCCCAATACCAAAGCATCTTTGTAGCCTTTTGGAGCATAAGTTTCAACACCCTCCTCAGCCAACCTGTTCATTAGATCTTCTCGTGATATTTTTAATGTGTTTACACGAAGTACTACATCAGCTTGAGTGTTGAGCATTTCGATTTCTGAATCCCACATTTCCCCCAAAAGACTCTCACCCATTTCATCAAGCCACTCTGGAATTGATTGAAGTGTAGGTCTATCTTGGATTTTGTTGAATCTATGTTCCACCATCTTGGAATCGATTCCCTTGAATTCTTTCCAGTCAGGCAATTCATTTCCTTGAAGAAGCCAATATGTTCCAAATAAGTGGAATGTATTATCAGACGGGCTGACTTTATTGATCAATTTCCACCAGCGAACCATATCATAGACAGATTCCGCAATGAAGCCTCTGTCTCTCGCTCCCCATTTTGGATTGGAGCGCAAAGTTCTTTCTATAACTTTATCTGCATATCTATTATTCTTGAATATATCCTCTATGGCCGTGATGACGCCATGGACTGTACTGGTGTGAAGTTTCATGTTTGTATTTTTGAAAAAGCAAAGATAGAAAGAAAAGCGTGGAATCAGGAAAAAGAGAAAAATTCAGAATTTAATGCTGGAAATTTATCTCGGTATCATGATTGCGGTTTATAGTTATATCAAGGATTTCAGTAGAAAGATGATTAATTTTGAGTTATGGGAGAGAAAAAATGTCCCCACTGTGGGAATTGGTCCAAATGGACTACAGATGTAAATGATATTTGCGAACATTGTGGAAAGCCACTTGGCGGTCGTGATTTGGAATACAAAGAGCAGCGGGATCGTGATACAAAAGCCAATGAAGAGCAGTGGATTTTTTATATCAAAGAAACTGACAGTGAATTCGTCAAAGGCATGAAAAAAGTAGGAAACTTCTTTTACACCATTTACATGGCGATCATTACATTTTTGGCTTGGGTGATAGCTGCGCTTCCTGGTTGATGTCTGTATTTAAAAATATTTATTTCATAATCCCCTGCATCCTTTTTTGGATCAATCAAGCAGTCGAAAGATTGTTGGGAATATACATTCCTTATGTCCATGCCTACTTGGATGACCTTTTGGCGATGCCTGTTGTGTTGGGAGTGACTTTGCAAGTGTTTAGATGGATTCATCCTTCGAGAAATTTGTTCTACTTTACCAAAGTCCAGTTGTTTGTAGGTTGGCTTTATTTTTCTTTCCTCTTTGAAGTATTGCTACCCAGATGGTCAGCTACCTATACAGCCGATATTTGGGATGTACTTTGTTATGCTATAGGGACTGTTATTTTTGATAGATTGATCAATAGGAAACATTAACTTTGTCTAAATTTTAAAACTCAATGAATCTAAGATCCCTCTTCAGCCAATATTCTCAAAAACTTCAGGCTATTTATGATAAGCAAGAAGCAGAAAGTTTGGTGTTTTGGCTGTTTGAAGCTTTTCTGAAAAAAGGGAGGTCTGAAATTCTTAGAGATGAATTTATAGAAAGTGTTCCGCAAGAGTTGGACGAGGCATTATCTCAGCTTTTGGAGAAAAAACCTATTCAGTATATTCTGGGTACAGCTCCTTTTTATGGCAGGGAATTCAAAGTTAATTCATCCGTCTTGATTCCCCGAAACGAAACTGAAGAGCTTGTTCATTTGATAATCAAAGAAAATAAGCGGTTGAATCTACGGATTTTGGATATTGGCACCGGTTCGGGCTGTATTCCTATCAGTTTGGCACTTGAAATTCCCTCTTCCAAAGTGTATGCATTGGATGTAAGTAAAGAAGCTTTGGCTGTGGCAGAAGAAAATGCAGAACAGCATGAAGCAAGGGTTGAGTTTTTTCAAATAGACGTTTTGAATGAAGAGATACCGGTTAATGAACTGGATATAATTGTCAGCAACCCTCCTTATGTTTGCGAATCAGAGAAAAGCTTGATGCATGAAAATGTCCTTCAATTTGAGCCACATTTGGCCCTGTTTGTTTCAGATGAGGATCCTTTGATTTTTTATAAAGTGATCGCACACAAAGCCAAACTACATCTCAAGATTGGTGGGAAAATTTATTTTGAAATCAATGAAGCATTAGGAAATGCAACAAAAGAACTCTTGGTTGAGCTCGGGTATTCACAGGTTGAGGTATTAGAAGACCTTAATGGCAAGGAAAGGATGGTGAAGGCTGTGTGGGGTTGAATAGCTTCATGGTTTATTCAGTTAAAGAGGCATTCATATTTGAAGTACAGTTAGTAGTCGCATAGTGATCAGTGGATTATGGGTCAAGGGTTTAATTCACCATAATCGAGAAGATAATTTATTGAAATTCATCAGTAGCTTAAATCAGCCGATTTTTGACCTTAATGCAGTATACTTTTTTGCCTACACCTCCATCACAAATTCCCCAATCCAAAATGTTTTGTCTGATTTGAAAACAACTGTACCTTCTTCTACTTCAATAAAAGTCGCATAAGTAATGCGCTGGATTTGGCTATCACCCTCTTCCTGAATCTCAATAAATGTGCCTTCAGGAGCATGAAGCTGCAAACTTGCACCGGCAAACCATTTTTTGAACTGTCCATTTTTCACTGGAAAATACCTCATGGGGGCATCCCAGACCACCAAATCAAGAAATGAAAGCTTGGCTTCCAATCCGAAAACCTGCTGATGGTCAAACCCAATGATATTGACTGCCCCATGTTTGGTCGCAATCAAATACTGCAATCCTTCTTCAAGAAAATCCTCGTTGCTGACGCCTAAAAACTTAACGGGATACTGTTCCTCCAAGAGGCTGTAGTTTTCTTTTTGGAAATCCATACTTGCAATGATCAGATCAATTTTGATTCCCCAAGAAATCACTGTATGAACCTCTTCCTGAGTCACCAATACAGTCGGCGACCATTCCAAAAGCGGAGCGATATTTTCGTAGCCAAAGCCTTTTGTGTCTAGTATCAATAAAGCTGGCTCTTGTTGTTCTTTTACAAAATGGTGGGAAGACATGGTGCTTGTGTATTTTTTTAATGAAAAGATCAAACCTAAATATAAATAATTACTAACCATTGTTTTGAAACTAAAATCATTTAAAATTTGTAAATTTATTGTATGGAAAAGATCGTAGTTCAAACTAAAGATAAATCAAAGCTTGATCTAGTAAAATCAATGCTTGAAGCTATGCGTATTGACTTTAAAGTAGTCACGGATCATGTTTTAAATGAAAATCCTTCACCAAGTGGAGATCCGTATTTTGATAACCCAAAAAATATTGAAAACATACTCGAAGGAGTAAAGCAATTGCAATCTGGGAAGGTTGTTAAATTGAGCAAAGATCAACGCAAAAAAATGCTAGACTTGTGAGTTTTGAAATCACCTTTACTAAGATTGCCGAAAAGGATCTCTTAAGGCATAAAAATTCTGGAAATAAAAAGCTCATCAGAAAGCTTGATCAATTATTAGACGAACTTGAAGAACATCCTGAGACTGGTACAGGCAAACCAGAAAGATTGAAGAATAATCTTTCTGGATTGTGGTCAAGAAGAATAAATCATGAACATCGTCTTGTTTATTCTATTGATGGTAAAAAAGTTATAGTCACTGTAATTTCAGCTTATGGACATTATTAAAAGGCTATGATACGATAGCCTTTTTTTGTGACGAAGCTGATTCATATTGGTTGATTACTAGACCTTACTTTTGGAATCAGTTATTCTCACCTCCAAGTTCTCAGAAAAAAGTCCTTTGCATTCTTGAAAGCTAATTTTTCTAGCTGATCTTGGCTTAATTTTTCAGAAAGAGTTTTCAAAACATCTGGATATTTACTGGCATTTTCCACATTGGGGAAATAAAACGGAATCCTGCCTATATCCGGAAAACCAACCGTATAGAAGAAGTCTGCACCAAAGCAGATTTGATCTTCGGCGCCTTTTTCAAAACCATATAAAATGTGCTCGTAGATCCTGTTTGGATCTTCTGTATCGAGAAATGCCCTTAAGAAATTCACCCCAATAATGCCTTTTCTATGGATTATTTCTTTGACAAATTCATCTGTCAGGTTTCTTTTATGATTCCATATAGACCTGAAGTTTGAGTGGCTCGCGATAACGGGTACGTGGAGATTAGTCTTGTCAATATGGTTGAGAATACCTTCTGCAAGCAAGTCGGATGTATGGGAAAGGTCTATGGCTATTTTTTTTCCTGACATATAATCAAGTAGTCTTTTCCCATCATCTTTGAGCCCGATTCCTTCAGTATAATTTCCACCACCAAACCGATTTTCTTTGTGGTGCGTCATGCTGATGTAAGCAACTCTTCCTGTTTTCTCAATGATTTTGTCTAATCGGTCAAATGCAGCTTGAATTGGGGCAGTTTCATTCGCCAATCCAGATGCGCTCTCTATTGCAGCCAAGAGTCCGATTTTATCTTGATTTTCTAAACTATTCAAAAATTCAAAATCTGCTAATGTTAAGTCCTCAGCGAAAGTTTTTTGAATAGATTGAAAATGGTCAACTTGCTTGTCGGCAAAATCCATACTCCCTGAAACCACATCAGTGAAAATCGCCATCACCTGCATTTTTACATTTCCTGTTTTCAAAAAAGGTAAAGCACAAGCAATATCTTCTGTTTTGTCGGCTCTCGCTCCTGGCACATTAGCCAAGTAAGAAAGTAAGTCACAATGGGTGTCAACTATCGGGGTTTTCATAAAGTCAGTTTGAATCAGATATCAAAGAAACTCAAAAAATGACAGTTTTTTTATACTTTTAGACTTCTTTTGAGTTAAAGAAAATAGCGAGTTCCAGATTAACATTGCTTAGCTCATAAGTTTAGTCATTTATTACAGTGAATAAATCAAATATTTAATTTCCAACTGACAGCAACATGCCTATCTCCAAGCCTATAAACTTCACCAAATGGATAGATGAAAACCGACATCTCCTCAAACCTCCAATCGGAAATCAGCAAATCTATAAAGAGAATGAAGACTTTATCGTGATGGTGGTCGGTGGGCCAAATTCAAGAAAGGATTATCATTACAATGAAGGGGAAGAATTTTTCTTTCAAGTCGAAGGAGACATCACACTAAAGATAGTAGAAGAAGGAAAGCCAAAAGATATAGAAATTAAGGAAGGTGAAATCTTCTTATTGCCACCTCGAACTCCCCACAGTCCAAGGAGACCGGCAAATACGATTGGTTTGGTCTTTGAAAGATATAGAAGAAAGGGTGAGAAGGATGGCTTTATTTGGCATTGTGAAAATTGTGGTGAAAAGCTCTATGAAGAGTATGCAGAAGTCACTGACATTGTCAATCAACTTCCACCGATTATGGAACGTTTTTGGTCAAATCCTGAAAACACCAAGTGCAAAAGCTGTGGAACGGTCATGAAAAAATAGGCCTCAGTTTTCTAATTTAAATCAAAAATTACCCAAATAGAAAATATAATGTCAAACCAAGTCAACTTTGAGTTCAGTATAGATTTTGCGGAAAAAATGGATGCGGAAGATCCATTAAGAGATTTTCGATCTAAATTTATTTTTCCAAAGGTAAACGGAAATGAGGCCATTTATTTTTGTGGAAATTCCCTCGGGATTCAGCCAAAAGCCACCCAAGCTTATATCCAAAAAGAGCTTGACAACTGGGCAAACATGGCTGTTGATGGACATTTTCATGGTGAAGACGCTTGGTATCATATTCGCAAAAAATCAAAACCAGCACTGGCAGAGATTGTAGGAGCCCACGAACATGAAGTTGTGGCAATGAATAATTTGACATCCAACCTTCATTTTTTGATGGTTTCATTTTATCAGCCTACAGCAGAGAGGTACAAGATAATTACCGAAGCTGGGGCTTTTCCTTCTGATATGTATATGCTGGAAACCCAAGTCAAATTTCATGGCTTAGATCCTGATGAAGTAATTGTAGAAATCGCACCAAGGGCAGGAGAGCATACGCTGAGGACTGAGGATATTTTACAAACGATTCAGGAACATGGAGATCAGTTAGCATTGGTGATGATGGCTGGATTACAATATTACACTGGACAGCTTTTTGATATGAAAGCTATAGTCGAAGCTGCCCATAAAGTAGGTGCTTATGTTGGGTTTGATTTGGCGCATGCCGCAGGCAATGCCCAATTGGGTCTTCATGATTGGCAAGTTGACTTTGCTACATGGTGTAGTTACAAATACATGAATTCTGGACCTGGGAATGTTTCCGGAATATTTGTACATGAAAAACATGCAGAAAAGCCAGAATTGCCTCGATTTGCAGGTTGGTGGGGACATGATGAAGGTCAGCGATTTAAGATGGAGAAAGGCTTTGTGCCCATGTTTGGAGCTGATGGCTGGCAATTGGCAAATTCAAATGTATTGGCATTGGCAGCACACCAGGCTTCTTTGGAAATATTTATGGAAGCTGGAATTAAGAACTTAAGGAAGAAAAGCGAAACTTTAACAGGTTATTTGGAGTTTTTAATTCATAAAATAAACGGAGATAGTGGGGTAATTGAAATAATAACACCGAAAAACGAAAACGAAAGAGGCTGTCAGTTATCTTTGCTCGTTCATAAAGGAGGCAAAGCTGTTTTTGATGAATTTTATCAAAATGGAATAG
The DNA here is from genome assembly GCF_022549695.1 of Belliella calami. Classification (GTDB taxonomy): domain Bacteria; phylum Bacteroidota; class Bacteroidia; order Cytophagales; family Cyclobacteriaceae; genus Belliella; species Belliella calami. The sequence goes on from NZ_JAKZGS010000004.1 coordinate 324,987, forward strand.
TTGGTGATTGGAGAAATCCAAACGTGATCAGAATAGCTCCTACACCACTTTATAATAGCTTCATGGATGTATTCAGGTTTGCCCAAGTCCTGGAACAATCTCTCCGAAAGTTTGCATAAAAATAAGGGTATTGAATTGGAAGTGATGGAAAAAAATGAAATTAGCATCTTAGGAGCCGGATTGATTGGGTCTCTTTTGAGCATTTATTTGAAAAAAAGAGGACTTGATGTTTCTATTTTTGAAAAAAGACTAGACAACAGAAATTCACAATATAAAGAGGAAGGCCGATCGATCAACATGGCGCTAAGCGACCGTGGTTGGCGTGCTTTGGAAAAAATAGGTCTAAAAGACAAAATCATGCCCCTTGCCATTCCGATGTATGGAAGGAGAGTTCATGACGAACATGGAAAAACTACATTTATCCCATACGGAAAAGACGATCAAGCAATATATTCTATTTCCAGAGGCAGGTTCAATAGGGTCCTGATTGATGAAGCTGAAAAAGAAGGTGTAAAGCTCAATTTTGGACACAGGTGTGACCATGTCAATATTGGCAAAGGTGAGCTACATTTTACTGTTGGAGAAGAAAGAAGTCAGCTTCACTCTAATGTAATCATAGGAGCTGATGGTGCTTATAGCTCGCTAAGGATGGCTATGCAAAAGCAAGCTAGGTTCAATTATAAGCAAGAGTATATTTCCCACGGCTACAAAGAATTGACTATTCCGGCTACAGCAGAAGGGGAGTTTGCCATGGATCCAAATGCACTTCATATTTGGCCGAGAGGGAAATTTATGCTGATTGCTCTACCAAATCCTGACAAATCATTTACATGTACTTTGTTCTTGCCTTTTGAAGGGACAAAAGTATGTTTTGACAAAATCAATGATGAGGTAGATATCAAAAGTGTTTTCAAAACACATTTTGATGATGCCTACAAGTTAATGCCAAATTTGACTGAGCAATATTTTAACAACCCAACCTCAGCATTGATCAATATTGAGTGTTTTCCTTGGGTTCAAGATAGGGCCTTGCTAATAGGTGATGCTTCCCATGCAATGGTTCCATTTTATGGTCAAGGAATGAACTGTGGTTTTGAAGATTGTTTTATTTTGGATAGCTTGATTGATAAGTTTGGAACGACTGCTTGGGATTTGATTTTTGCAAAATTCCAGAAAATGAGGAAGCCAGATACAGATGCTATTTGTCAATTGGCAATGGAAAATTTTGTAGAAATGAGAGATGCTGTTTCGGATCCTAAATTTCTTTTAAGGAAGAAAATTGAGGCAAAACTGCATGCATTGTACCCGAATGATTGGGTGCCTCTTTATACGATGGTTACTTTTTCTGATATGCCTTACTCAGAGGCTTATGCCCAAGGAAAATTACAGGAGGCAATTATGGATAAGGTTATGTCAAGCCCTTTGATAACTCAAAATTGGGACAAGTTGGATTATGGAGATATCATAGATCAAATGGATGCTGCAAAAGCTGTCTAACCAATTAAGCTAATCCAAGAGAGTTATTTCCCTTTGGGAGATCTCTCTTGGTTTCTGGTTGACTTCATAATTTTTCTTTACCAAATGATGTTTACTGAAGTGGCCTCAAGCTAAATCAGCTGATTACAATTTTCCAGATCATTTATATTGACTATGACTATAATGACTCTTGGATCTGGGAAAACTGATTATTTTTGATTTGGTAAATACAGAAAAATCCCTCCTATACAGCTCTAATCAAACAAGTAAAAAAACAAGTGTTTTTTATCCACAATTTACTAAAGTTATCCACACTTAGGTTTTGATTGTGTTTAAGGTCTTGATTGTCAGTTATTTATGGATAAAATTTAAATTAAAGATTTGTGGATAATCATCTGTAAATGAGATTATTAAATATGTGTATCCGCTTTTTTGCACCTAGACAATCAATAGAATGTTTGATGAACGATTTGAGGTTCTGTTGACTGTTCATAGTTGTCCGTTGCCGAGAATCCACAACACAAAAACCGCTTCTTAGCCAACGTGCAACATTGCGGATACTCTTATAGTTAAAAATATTTAAGTATTTTATTGTTTAGGCTCTACTGAAGTAAAATTAAATTTCATCTTTTGAAATGAACTGATAGATTCCATGATGTTCTGTCTTCTTTTACTTGAGAAGGTATATATGAGGTTCCGTTTTTTGGTATAGTTTTTCCAGCTGTGGGATTCTTTGAATTAGATTTTCGAACACACTTTCTTCATCAATAATCACCTCAGGCCTCTCAAGCAAAAACTCCTGATAGACCATGGCCATGTCAGCATAATCGTCAAAATCTTTCAGGATTCTATTGGACAATTTACTGTTTAGGTAAGATGTGGCCAGACTTGCTTTTTTATAATAAGCGATATCATCTCCAAGAACTAATATTCTTTTTCCTCTAGTAAATTCATGTTTGGTTTGGTGGACAATAGCGTAGTTATCAAGCTTTCCTGAACTTTTTTGATAAGCCAACCATGTGTAGCCTACTAAAGGGACGCCCAAAAACAAGATAACTGCAAAAGTATTTAATATTTTTGCCTGCGTAAGGTAAATAAATATTTGACTGATAAAATAGGTTAAAGCTGGTATCAATATAATCCATTGGTATGGAGTTCTTCTATTTGTCAAGAATATTGAAAAGACGGCGAATATAAGAAATATAATGATTAACTGCCTTTGCTTTTGCTGATTGACAGTGATCATTTTGAACCATATTCCGACAAAATAACCAGTCAAACTAAGAAAAATAGGTAAAGCAAAAAGAACCAGTATGTCCTTCAGACTGACATGTGGATAGACATCAATAATTCGAGTGGCAAAAAAATATTCAAATATAAACTCAGGCAAAGCGTCCATCCAAAAGTAGTATAAAGTACACAAAGCTATTGGCAACAAGTATCCCACCAAAGAAAGTACAAATTGATTGAAGGAAAATCCGCTGACTACAATTCCTGATACTATTAGGAATGGCAAGAAAATTACCAAAGGAAAATGAAAACATGTCGCAATACCTCCAAATACGCCTACCAATAGGACTGAATCTGAACCTTCTTTCTGCAATACTGTCTGTGAAAAAAGTTGGCCAAGAGCCAAAACTATAAATGTCCCTCCCATCAATGAAGGGGAAATCGTCAAGAAATCAAATGAAAGATGGAAGAGTACAATCATTACGACGGCTGGTATGTATGTATTCTCTTCAAATGATCTGTATTGAATAAATAGTGTATTGACGTAGGCTACCTGAAATAAAATAATCAAAGCCGCAATCAGTTTATACATAAGTATGTTCTTGCCAAAAACTAAATGAATAATCCAATATACGCCAGCAGAGAGGGGTCCTGTGTCATCTACTACGTCTTGGTACATATGAAATCCACTAGACAAACGCTCACCAGCAAGCATCCAAATAAGCTCTGGCTGTGTCATTGGGGCTTGTAATACCCAATAGTAAATTCCACTCAAAACAATAAGTATGAGCAAGACCCCAATCATTCGAAAAGGATCGTTTATTTTAAAAAAACTGAGCAAAATCTATTTGATGTTAAAAGGTGTGACATTCATGACCCACGAAATTAAAGGTTACTCATTTAATTCACTAAATTTGTACCAACTATTATTGATATGGAAAGTAAAAGACAACAAAAATATTCTAAACTGATTCAAAAGGAACTTGGTGAGATTTTCCAAAAAGAAGCTAAGTTGCTCGTTGGTAATGCGATGGTCACTGTTGTAAGGGTTATTATGAGCCCAGATTTGAGTGTTGCAAAAATCAATCTCAGCTTGCTATTGGCAAATAACCAAGACTTGTTTGAGAAAATAAACGACCATAAAAAGGAAATTCGTAAATATCTTGGCAATAGAATTGGGAAAAGTGTTCGAATTATTCCTGAATTGGCATTTTTTATGGATGAATCAGCTTCATATGCGCAGCATATGGACAAAGTGATTTCTTCATTGGATATTCCGGAAGCATCGGATGAAGATGAGGAAGATGAAGATTAATTTCAAATAGCCATTTCTTTGAACCTCTCCTATTTCATAGCAGCCAGATATTTCCGCAGTAAAAAGAAGCGGAACTTTATCACGATTTTGTCTCGGATCTCCATGGTAGGAGTCGCGATAGGCACGATGGCGCTTGTCATTGTGCTTTCTGTATTCAATGGTTTGGAAGATTTGGTAAGAGGATTATATGCTTCTTTTGACGCTGAATTGAAGATAGAGGCTGTTCAGGGAAAATCCTTTCTTTATGATGAGGATTTTATTTCTAAAATCACAAATACAGAAGGTGTAGAAGTAGTTACAGAAGTAATTGAAGACAATGCACTTTTCAAATATAAAGATTACCAGCATCTTGCTAGGCTAAAGGGAGTTTCAGAAAATTATTTGGATCAGGGAAGATTTGAAGAAGGGTATGTGTGGGGAAATCTAGAGCTTGGGACTGATTCCCAACCGAAGGCTATCATTGGAAGGGGAGTGGGTTTTTACCTTTCTATTGATATTGAAAATGAGTTTGAGCTGCTCCAAGTCTTTTATCCCAAAGCTCCTCGAAATGCGGGTACCTTAGACCCAAGACAGCTTTACGCTAGAAATGTGATCAAGCCTGCTGCATTTTTTAGCATCGAAAAAGAGTTTGATGACAATTATATCATTGCTCCAATAGGATTTGTAAGGGATTTGTTGAGTTATGGACAAAAACTAACTTCTATTGAAATAAAAGTTCATGAAGGTTATAGAATCTCTACCGTGAAAAACAATCTTAAAACAGTCCTAGGACAGGATTTTTCTGTAAAAGACACGGATGAACAGCATGCAGGATTGCTCCGAACCATCAAAATCGAAAAACTATTTGTCTTCATTACTCTTAGCTTCATTTTGGCAGTAGCTTCTTTTAATATTTTCTTTTCCCTTTCGATGATGGCTATAGAAAAGAAAAAAGATACTGCCGTGCTCATAGCGATGGGTGCCAAAACTGATTTGATCAAAAAAATCTATATGAAGCAAGGTGCAATAATTGCGTTTTCAGGTGCTATCATTGGCTTGGTTTTAGGGTATTTGGTCTGCTTGGTACAATCCACTTTTGGGATTGTATCCTTGGGAATCAGCTCATCGGTAATTGATAGCTATCCTGTCAAAATGATTTGGACTGACTTTCTATGGACAAGCATTGCAGTGATTACGATCACCTTTGTGGCTTCCTACAGACCTGCAGTCATTGCTTCGAAAGTAAAATCTACGGATTTGTAATAATTTTTTAGACCAATTTCAAAATCTCATCAATATATTCCCTTGTATTGGATAATCTTGGGACTTTGTTTTGGCCGCCCAGCTTGCCACGGGATCGCATCCAAGACTCAAACAAACCTTCGGATACCAAATGAATCTTCGGTTCTGTCAATGCCAAATCTTTATACCGCTTGGCATCATAGTCGGAATTGATTTCTCTCAATGATTTGTCGAGTGTGGTTTTAAATAACTCGGGATCATTTGGCAAAGTCTTGAACTCGACGATCCATTCATGTGCACCTTTTGATTTTGAATCATTGAAATAAACTGGTGCAGCTGTAAAGTTGATAATGCTTGCATGGGTTTTGTCTGCAGCCATCTGAATAGCTTTTTCAGCATTTTCTACGATCACCTCTTCACCGAAAGCATTTATAAAATGCTTGGTCCTGCCGGAAATTTTGATTCTGTATGGGAAAGTACTAGTGAATTTGACTGTATCGCCAATCTTGTATCTCCAAAGTCCTGCATTTGTTGAAATCAAAATGGCGTAGTTTTTACCGACTTCTACCTCACAAAGAGGGACTACTTTTGGTTGAGATTCATCCCATTCATCCATAGGAATGAATTCATAGAAGATGCCATAATCTAGCATGAGCAAAAGCTCCTCTGAATCTTTTTGGTCTTGTATCCCAAAAAAACCTTCTGAGGCATTGTAAGTCTCCATGTAGTGCATTTTTTCGGAAGGAATCAATTCTTTGAACAGACTTCTGTACGGGCCAAAAGCAACGGCTCCATGAAAAAAAACTTCCAGGTTTGGCCATACTTCTAGAATGTTTTTGGCATTTTTCAATTCTAAAACCCGCTGCAAAAGCACAATGGTCCAAGTTGGAACTCCTGAAATGCTAGTGACATTTTCATGCATGACTTCTCTAGCCATCCGATCTATTTTCGCTTCCCATTCTTCCATCAAAGCAATGTCAAGGCTTGGTGTTCTGGCCATCTGTACCCAAATAGGAAGGTTTTGCGTAATCACCGCAGAGATGTCTCCTACTTTGCTGGAAAGGTTGGGAGATATTGGGTTTGGGGCTAAGCTTCCTCCGATCGTCAATGCTTTACCTGAAAACAACTTGCTGTCAGGATAATTATTGACATAAAGAGAGATCATGTCTTTGCCTCCCTTGAAATGGCATTCTTCCAAAGATTCTTGTGAGACTGGGATATATTTGCTTCTACTGGAAGTTGTTCCGGAGGACTTAGAAAACCATTCGATTTCGGTATTCCAAATTACGTTTTGTGATCCCTTCATAGTCTTTTCTATATAGGGTTTCATTTCTTCATAATCATGAATTGGGACTTTTGAAGCAAAGTCTTTGTAGTCTTTGATTTTGGAAAAATGATGTTTTTTTCCAAAATCAGTTCTTTTGGCGTCATCGATTAGTTCAAAAAGAATTTCTTCCTGAGTATCTATCGGATTTTCCATGAAATTTTTGATTTGACCAATTCGATTTTTAAAAATCCAAGTCATAAAAGTATTGACCACTTCCATCAATTAAACACTTTACGTTTCAATTCAAAATTTTGCCCTAAATACACTCTCCTTACCTGTTCATCTGCTGCCAACTCTTCTGCTGAACCTGCTTTTAGTAATTTGCCCTCAAACATTAAGTATGCTCTATCTGTGATAGAAAGGGTTTCATTCACATTATGATCTGTGATAAGGATTCCAATATTTTTGTTTTTCAATTTGGCTACTATAGTCTGAATTTCTTCTACCGCTATAGGATCTACCCCAGCGAAAGGCTCATCTAGCAATACAAATTTAGGATCAACTGCCAATGCCCGGGCGATTTCGGTTCTTCTTCTTTCACCACCTGATAGTACCATTCCAAGATTTTTTCTAACATGTGTCAATGAAAATTCTTCCAGAAGACTTTCGACTTTTTCCTTTCGGTCAGCTTTTTTCATTTTGGTCATCTCCAATACCGCCATGATGTTTTCTTCTACAGAAAGCTTCCGAAATACAGATGCTTCTTGGGCAAGATATCCTATTCCCAATTGTGCTCGCTTGTACATGGGAAGGGAAGTTATATTTTTATCATCCAAAAAAATCTGACCTTCGTTAGGCTGGATCAATCCAACTATCATATAAAAAGACGTGGTCTTGCCAGCTCCATTTGGTCCAAGTAACCCAACTATCTCACCTTGTTTTACTTCCACAGAAATGTCATTTACCACTTTTCTGCTCTTATAGATTTTGACAAGGTTATCTGCCTTTAGAATCATCATATCAATCGAATTTTATGTCTTTGACGTACAGTTGCAAGCTACTATTGTTCCTGAAAGTATTTTCTCTAATTTCAAATGCAAGGTCAAACCTCATTTTCTGTTTGAGCATCTTGTAAACGATTTCATCTTCGTATTTGGTTCTGTCTGCCATTCCAAATGCAATACAAACGGGTTTGGTTACCTGTCCATTCTGTACGACATTGAAGCGAAGATGTTTTTCCTTAAGGATCCTGACATCTTCTGCATATACTTGATTGGCGTAGAAAATGGGCTCTGGATTCCCCGGTCCAAAAGGAGCCATCTGCTTGAGGATATTGTAAAATTTATAATTGATCTGATCCAGCAGGATTTCATCATCCACCTCCAATACTGGCATCAAATGTACATCTTGAATTCTTGAACTGACTACTCTTTCGAATTTTTCTTGAAAAGCTGCCACATTTGCGACTGACATTGTTAGCCCGGCAGCATATTTATGCCCACCGAATTGCTCTAGCAAGTCACTACATTCGCTGATAGCTTCATATATATTGAAGTCATAAACAGACCTTGCGCTTCCTGTAGCTTTGTTGTTGGATTCGGTAAGGATGATTGTAGGTCGGTAGTATTTTTCTATACAGCGTGAAGCCACGATTCCGATGACGCCTTTGTGCCAATCTTCTTTAAATAGAACTGTCGATTTCATCTGCTGGACAACATCCCTTTCTTCAATCATCTGGAGGGCTTCCCTAGTGATGTTTTCATCAAAATTTTTCCTTGCTGCATTGACAGTATCCACGATTTCTGCCCTTCGCATAGCATCGTCTAGATCTTTTGAGATCAACAATTCCACAGAGGCTTTTGCATGCTCCAATCTTCCTGAGGCGTTGATCCTAGGCCCAATTTTGAATACAATATCCGATATATCAATCTCTTTTTCGACCAAATTACTTTTCAACATCAATGCCTTGATGCCAGGTCGTGGGTTGTTGTTCAACCTTTCTATTCCATAAAATGCCAAGATTCTATTTTCCCCCGTGATAGGAACGATGTCTGCCGCAATACTGATGGCCAACAAATCTAGGTATGCAGTCACTTTGGAAGCATCTTTATTTGTTTTCATTGCATAACCCTGGATCAATTTGAATCCAACACCACATCCGCTCAACTCCTTGTATGGATAGTTGCAATCCAATCTTTTTGGATCTAAAATTGCCACGGCAGGTGGCAACTCTTCTCCCGGTGTATGGTGATCACAAATGATAAAATCTACCCCAAGCTCCTTGGCCAACTTGACTTTTTCAATGGCTTTGATACCACAATCCAATGAGATGACCAATTTGAAATTCTCTTCTGCAGCATATCTTACCCCACGCTCCGAAATGCCATATCCTTCTTTGTACCGATCTGGGATGTAAAACTCCAAATGCTGGTAAAATTGACTCAAATATCCGTAAACCAAAGCTACGGAAGTAGTACCATCTACATCATAGTCTCCATAGATCAAAATCTTTTCCTCAGCAGCGATTGCATGGATCAATCGATCCACTGCTTTGTCCATATCCTTCATCAAATAAGGGTCATGGAGCTTATCCAAATCTGGGCGAAAATAGTCTTTTGCTTTCTGAAAAGTATTGATACCCCTGTTGACCAGCATATTGGCCAAAGTTTCATTGACATTGATTTCACTACTTAAAGAAACTACATTTTCTATATCCGCCTTTTCCCTGATCTTCCAGTTGTACACCATAAGGCTAAATTACTAAACTGTATGGCTATTTTTATAAAGGCCTTGAATTAATTTGTTCTTTTCTGATAAACTGGATTATTGTTTATATTTTAATATGTGTAGTTTTCTGAGAAAATTAAAAAATTGAGGGCTAATTTGAAGGGTGAAAATGTATCGGTTGACATTGGATAGAATTAACATGTATGTTGAATAGCGAAATTACCATTTGCAACCTTTTTAAAATGGTACCGAGCGTTTGGAGTATGAGGAGATGTTGCAGAAAGTTACGCTGTTTGCGAAATTGAAAAAATGAAGAAAAATGAGCAGGAAGGAAAACAAGAAATCGGAGTCAAAGGAGATAATCCGTTCTTCTTCAGCTGAATACCTAACTTTTATTGCAGCTACTGGAGAAGGAGGAGTTGAAGCTATTTATGCAGATGAAAATATTTGGCTATCACAAAAAATGATGGGTACGCTTTATAATGTAGAAACTCATACTGTGAATTATCACCTCAAAAGGATTTTTTATGACAGTGAATTGGAGGAAAGCGCAGTTATTCGAAATTTTCGAGTAACTGCCAGAGATGGCAAAAGCTATGACACAAAGCACTATAGCCTTTCAGCCATTATTGCTGTTGGGTATAAAGTAAACTCTGAACGTGCTGTACTATTTCGCAAATGGGCTACACAAATAGTTCAGGAGTTTACAATAAAAGGTTTTGCAATGGATGATGAGCGTCTAAAAAATGACGGCACTATTCTCGGCAAAAAATACTTTGAAGAACAGCTGCAACGCATCAGGGAAATCCGTTTGAGCGAAAGGAAGTTTTATCAAAAGATAACAGATATTTATGCAACAGCTATTGACTATGACTTGAGTGCGCAAGCAACCAAACGTTTTTTTGCAAACGTACAAAACAAACTGCATTGGGCAATACACGGCCAAACAGCGGCAGAAGTAATTATAAAAAGAGCAGACCACCAAAAAGAAAATATGGGATTAACCAATTGGCAAGATGCTCCGAAAGGTAAAATTCAAAAATTCGATGTGAGCGTGGCTAAAAACTATTTATCCGAAAATGAAATGCAACAGCTTCAACGTTTAGTGTCTGCATATTTAGATATTGCAGAAGATATGGCCAACCGTCAAATCCCTATGACTATGGAAGATTGGGAAAGTCGTTTAAATAAATTTATAGAAGCTACCGATAGAGAGATATTACAAAATGCAGGCAAAGTAACTGCTGAAATTGCCAAAGCGCACGCAGAAAGTGAATTTGAAAAATATAGAATAATTCAGGATAGATTATTTGAAAGTGATTTTGATAAAATCATCAAAAATCAACTTCCGCCTAAAAAAGATTAAAAGGTGCCAAATAATTATACCTAACACACAACCAAACAAGGGAATGCAAATGAACAAAACCTTTTGGAATGCGAGAAATGGAAGAGAAAGCTCATAAACGTAGAGCCGATTAATATTTATGAATTAGGCATCTACTGCATCAGAAAAATCCAGAGCTACATTAATTATTGTTTAAATAAACTGAAAAAAGGTCAACAAATCTTAACTTCGATAAACACTTTCTAAAAATGTCATTGATCCCAAGTAAAAAAAGGTTAGCCCATATCGTTTTCGAACATGACGACAAAGCTTCAAAAGCATTTGATGTAACCATTCTTGTTTTGATCTTGGGAAGCATCATCGTAGTGGTATTGGATTCAGTAGGGGAGATTAGGGTAGCGTATCACAAGTTTTTTTCGGTCTTGGAATGGACTTTTACCATACTTTTCACATTGGAATACTTACTCAGGTTGTGGCTTTCTAAAAGGAAAATTGGCTATGTCCTCAGTTTTTATGGTTTAGTAGATCTTTTTGCTATTGTTCCTACCTACTTAAGTTTGTTTCTTTTGAATACACAGTTTTTGGTTGTGATTCGATCGCTTAGGTTGTTGAGGGTGATTAGGATTTTGAAACTGGGGCGATATCTCAATGAAGCTGAGTTTCTCAAAGAAGCACTGAATGCAAGCAAAGCCAAAATCCAAATATTCATTGGATCCGTATTGGCAATTGTGTTGATAGCGGGTACATTGATGTACATTGTGGAGGGTCCAGAGAGTGGCTTCACCAGCATTCCAATGTCCATGTATTGGGCGATTGTAACTTTAACTACCGTTGGGTTTGGTGATATTACGCCATTGACAGCCTTTGGTAAATTTTTGGCTTCACTCATTATGCTGATGGGTTATGGGATAATCGCTGTGCCAACAGGTATAGTCACTGCTGAAATGGCTAATGCAAAAAATAAAATCAGCATGGCAAATGCTAGATCTTGTGGAAATTGCAAATTCATAGAGTCTGACGTCCAAGCAAAATTTTGTAAAAATTGTGGAGAGAAGTTTCCCCCAAAATAAGCCATGACGAAGCTTTACCCTTAAAAGCTCTAAAACTTAACCTTCATATATGAAAAAAGCTATTTTCTTTTAATTACTGTTTGAGTGTGCCGGATTTACTGCACAAGTTCAATCTCGATCCCATGAACTTCAGGAATCATTTAATAAATGGAAAATCGTAACTGTGGTATCGAAGTTATAATTTTTTTATCTTTCATTCATGAAGTTTAAGATTGCAATATTAGGGACAGGAAATGTGGCCTATCATCTGATTCCTGCTTTGGAAAATGCCGGCCATACCATCACCGAAATCTATGGTAGAAACTTGGAAGATGCTGAGAAATTGACAGAAAAAGTCTATGTGGCTGAGGCTGTTGATGAGCTGGACTTTTCTGAAAGTAAAGCTGAAATTTTCATTTTGGCAGTAAGTGATTCCGCAATTTCAGATATTGCCGATGAGATTATCTTGCCAGAAAATAGCATCCTAGTACATACATCAGGCACAGTTCCTTTAAGTATTTTGGGTTATAGCTCGGCTACTTACACAGGTGTAATGTATCCTTTGCAAACTTTCAGCAAAGGGAGAGCAATTGATTTTGTAGATGTTCCTTTTTTGTTGGAGTCAGAGGATGAGGAGACTTTGCAGAAGTTGAAAAAATTGGCTAAAAGCCTAACTCCCTACAATTATATAGTCAAGTCAAAGGATCGGCTTGCTTTGCACATAGCAGCAGTTTTTGCAAGCAATTTTACGAATCATATGATAAGATTGTCTGAAGAAATTATGGCAAGGCAAGGTTTGAATTTTGAAATGCTCAAACCCTTGATCATAGAATCAATAAGCAAAACTTTGGAAATCGGTGCCAAGAGGGCACAAACAGGACCTGCAATTAGAGGTGATTTTGGTACTCTTGACAACCACTTCCAGTTTTTGAACTACAACGAGCAAGTTGCAGAACTTTATAGACTTATCTCTCAAGACATTATCGACGTGAATTGAGAAATTGAAGATTGAAAGATTTGTGAAATTTTAAGATTTTATCAAGCTGGAAATTAGCCTGAAACTTCTTAGAATAATTGAGATGATTAAGCTTCAAATGATTAAAGATAAAAAAACAAAAGAGGTTTTGGAAACCCAAAACCTCATAAATTTTGATTTAGGACTAGTCCTCCCAAGTCCCAAATTTCCCTGCTTGATAATCTTGGTATGCTTGCATGATTTCTTGCTGCGTATTCATGACAAATGGGCCTTGCGCCACCAAAGGTTCATTGAAAGGCTTGGCATGTCCCAAAAGAATTACTGCATCTTGTGAAGCTTTGACGGTTAAAGAATCTCCATCGTTATTGAATTCGATAAGATTTCTGTAAGGAATTCTTTCTCCTTGTATTTGTACTTCGCCACGTACCACATAGAAAAATACATTTTCTTCCTGAGGAATGGTTTTTGTAAAGGTACTTCCTGATTTCATGTAAACTGTGCTCATCATCAGAGGGCTGATGGTCTCAAAAGATCCTTTGTGACTATTCCAATCACCTGAGATCAGTTGAACAGAGATTTTTCCGTCTTCCAAATCAAAATGTGTGATTTCATCTTTTTGTAAGCCTTTATACTTAGGCTTAGTCATTTTGTGCTTTGCAGGTAAATTGACCCATAATTGGAGGATTTCCAGATCTCCCCCTTCTTTTTTGAATTGCTCAGAACTTACTTCTGCATGGATAAGTCCGCTTCCTGCAGTCATCCATTGAATTCCACCTTTTTCGATCACAGATTCATGCCCTCCAGAATCCTTGTGCATAATATCACCTTCAAGAATGAAAGTTACGGTCTCCATTCCACGATGTGGATGAGGTCCAAATGGAAGTCCATTGTTGTTTTTTGGATAGGTTTGGTGTCCATGATGATTGAGAAAAATAAATGGGTCGATCTGCCTCAACTCCCTTGAAGGGAGTGGGTTATAAGTTATAAGATCTGCAATAGGATGGTATGATGCTGTATGTATTGCTTTGATTGTCTTCATAGTGAATTTATGTGTATATACATGTAAATGTTTATTCTTTATAAATTGTTCCAGTTAATCAAAAAAAAAGCGCTGGAATTATTTCCAGCGCCTTATGATTTTTAGTTGTTTTTACTTTAGCCAAGCTAGTTGAACCTCGTCAGGAGCTTTCATCCTATCAGCTACACGCATGTATCTATCAGCTAAATTTGCCAAGTAGTCCTGTGCTTTTGATGCTACATCATTTAATCCCGTCAATTTTTCTATATCCCAAAGTTTTACCAAATGATCAATAATCCTTGCATAATCCCAGCCTGTGTAGACACCAATTTTTTGGGTGATGGCAGAGAATTGATCAAATAATGTAGGGTTGGAGCTTCCATGTCCCATCAATACTGCTGGCATCACAATTTGTTTTCTCATCATTTTTTCGAATGCTAAAATAGCCCCATTTGGATCTATCTTGAAGATTTCAGACATAAAGCTTTTGTAAGCTTTTTCATGTCTAGCTTCATCTCCTGCTATAGTTTTGCAAATTCTTGACAAGACATCATCACCTGCTTTATCCGCAAGCTTTCCAGTGTTCACATGAGATACTTTTGTAGCTCTCTCTTGGAATGATGTATATATAATTGCTTGAAATGGATCTTTTTCTGATTTTGGATCAAAGCCATTGTATATCAATCTATGAATAGTCTGCTCTACTTTTTTCATGTCAGCTCGACCAGAAAGGTATAAGTACTTATTTAGAAGATCTCCATGACGGTTTTCTTCTGCAGTCCAAGCCTTTGACCATCTTACCCAGCCGGATGGACTTAGTAAGTTGCCCTCTTCATTGATGCCCTCCAATAAGTTGAAATATGTCTGATAACTAGGAAGTGCTTCTTCAGTAATCATGTTTCCAATCAAAGAAGTGATTACTGTGTCAGGAATTCCTGCTGCTCTTTCCTGTAGTAATTTGACTTGATCGAATGCGTCCAACTTAGCCATATCCGGCAAAAAATCTGTTGGTTGCCAACAATCATCTGGATCGACCAGAACATTGTCCACAGCATGACCCACGAAATCATCCAATTGACTGATGACTTCCATGTTTTTTTCTAATTCGTAATTGATATTTTTTGACTTGTTCATAATATGATGATTCAATACCTTACCAAAAACTATAAAAATTTTTTAAATCTAAGATTTGGGTTAGGCAATTCTTCTATAAAGATAAGAACAAAATAGATAAATGCGATGCAGGAAACTCGATTTCTAATTTGAGTTTACTCCTCAATAGGTTAATTTATACGCTACTACCTTGTTCTTAAAGAACGTAGGAACAAGCACAAGGTTATCTTCTGGAATATAATCTATATCAGCTGTATTGGACTCTTCTGCCTTAGTATCAAGGATTTTGGATTCTTTCCCATCTTGGATTAGGTATATTTCCCCTTGCCATCTGCTAGCAATGAAGGTATTGTCGTCAATTACCACTAGACCATCACCACCTGTGACTACTTCATTGATCATTTCGAAGCTTCCATCACTGTTATATTTTTTCAATCCTGATCCATCCAATCCATAAAGAACTCCATTTGAGCCAACTCTCAGTCCGTTGATATTTTCCTGCCCTTCTGCAAAAGTGCTGATCGCACCATCTTGGAACATATGAATTTTGCCAGTATTCATATCAGAGAAATACACTTTGTTACCATCTGTATCTACATCATTTAGGAATTCTGCACCTTCTATTTTAAATCTATTGCTGATCTTGGCAGTTTCAATATCTATTTCTACTAGCTCATCTATATTGGTTACATATAGTTTTCCATTACTGATTCCCATACCTTTTGGAGAGTCTATACCAGAGACCCACTCTTTTTGAAGTATTTCGCCTTCTTTGCTGATGATAGAGATAGAACCTTTGCCATCTTTTTCTGTTGGGGAACCGTCGATGTTGGATACATAGATAGTTCCGGTAGAGGAATCAAACAATGTTGATTCGTTTGTCATCAACTCAGCAGGTGTCTGCCAAATCTCTGTTAGTGAGGGTTCTATAGATTCTATTTCCTCTACTTCTGTTGTTTCTTCACTTGTAGTTTTGGAATCGCAGCTCCACATGAGTATTGGGAAGATTGCTGCGAGTATTAATTTTTGGTTGGTTTTCATCTTTCTGAATTTTGATTTACATATAAATTTAGAGATAATTTATGAAATAGAGCGAATTCCTATAATTCAATCTCAAGAGAAACAACAATAATAGCTGAAATCTGTTTTACCCAACATTTCAACCGCTTATAAATCTTGTGATTAAAATATTTGACTGATTTATTAAATTGAAAATTAAACCTAATCATTATGAAAAAAATCTTACCAATAGTAGTCAGTTTAGTCCTTTCTATTTCCTGTAGTGAAAAAGAAAAAGAGGTAGATTATTCTTTGCTCTCTGATGAAGAAAGATTGGAAATGGCAAAAGAATTCACAAAAAACACCATTTTGGTGGATGGCCACATGGATTTGCCATTTCGAATGTATAATATGGGAAATACTATGACTGGAGATGTCTATGATTTCATAAACAAAAGTGACCAAGGAAATATCGACTATGTAAGAGCCAAAGAAGGCGGGATGGATGCGCCGTTTATGGCAATTTATATTCCGGCGGGATATCAGGAAAAGGGAGGGGCAAAAGACCTTGCTGATACTTTGATTATGATGGTCGAGCGTTTGGCGGAAACCTGGCCAGATCAATTGGCTTTGGCAAAATCCCCGAAGGAAATTGAAGATAATTTCAGTAAAGGTTTACTTTCCCTTCCTATGGGAATTGAGAATGCAGCAGCAATTGAAGATAAATTGGAGAATGTCGAATATTTTTATGACAAAGGAATTCGCTACATGACATTGACCCATGGCAAAGATAATCTCGTAGGAGATTCTTCGTATGACGATGCTGAGACCCATGGTGGCTTGAGTGATTTTGGTAAAGAGGTAGTCAAAGAAATGAATAGACTGGGAATGATCATTGATGTATCGCATATCACGGATAAGACTTTTTTCGACGTGGCGGAGATAAGCGATGCACCTATTGTGGCCACCCATAGTTCCGCAAGGAAATTTACCCCTGGTTTTGAGAGGAATGTTTCTGATGAGATTATCAAAAAAATAGCTGAGAAGGACGGTATGGTCATGATTACATTTGGAGGTAGTTTTGTAGACCAATCTTTCTCAGAAAAAAACACAGAGAATAGAGCACATATACAGTCTTGGATGGAGGAAAATGGGCTTGATAGAAGGGACTCTGCAGCCATGGAATATATCAAAACATATATGTCAGAGAATAAGCCAACTGTCCATGTGTCGAAGGTAGCCGAGCATATTGATTATGTTGCGAAAATGGTTGGGATAGACCATGTTGGTCTTGGGTCTGATTTCGATGGGGTTGGTGATACTTTGCCAGATGGACTAAAAGATGCTTCCATGTATCCTAATTTGATTGCAGAATTGATGAAGCTTGGCTATTCTAAAGAAGATTTGGAGAAAATCTGCTACAAGAACTTCTTCAGGGTATGGAATGCTGTAGAAGCTATAGCAAAAAAATAACTTAAGCAGGAGTATTGATTTTTGTTCTGAAAAAGGTAAAGGAAAATTGTTTCTTTTACCTTTTTTTATTTTGTGATTTACTTCACATGAATTTCTTATTATCCGTTTTCTTACACGTAGCCAAACATTAGTTTGTTGGATGAACGATTTGTGGTTCTATTGACTGTGAACTGTGGTGTGATGAAGAGTCTTCGCAACTTACAAAGCCACTTGTTATCCTACGTGCAACATAGCAATTACTTATTAAATCATTTGGAAGGTTTTTGATATTATTCCAGTTCTTTGATTTCTTGATCCAATTTTTGAATGATTTTTTGAATTTCCTCGTCAATTTCCGAGAAATTATTGTCGTTGTCATTTGTTGGAAGTTCTTTTAATTTCTCAACGTCATTAGCCAAGTGAACTAGTCTTTTCAAATCCAAATTTAGCGCTATACCTTTGATGGCATGTCCGGTTTGTTTTAATTTAATCAAGTTTTTCTCTTCGATGTGGTGCATAAGCGCACTGTGAAGAAGTGTGATATTTTCCTTGCTTACTTCGATCAATTCTTTAAAAAATTCAGGATCAGTTTTTTTGTATTCTTCAAATTTCGATTCGTATAGATTTTCTGATTCTTGACTTTCCGGTTTTAGATATTTAAATAGTTTTTCGGAAATGTCAGAAACCAAAATAGGCTTACTTAAATAATCATCCATTCCAGCTTCTATGCATCGCCCATATTCTCCCTTGACCGTTCCGGCAGTCAATGCAATGATAGTCACTCTATCTTTCTTTTCATTTTCTTCTATGATCCTAATTTTCTTGGTTGCATCATATCCGCTCATTTCAGGCATTTGAATGTCCATGAAAATTATTTCAGGAAAATAGGTCTCATACATTTTTACTGCTTCCAACCCATTTTTTGCTTCATAGATTGTAGCGTTTGGAACAAGACTTCGGACGATGGTTTTTGCCAGAAGCATATTTACAGCGTTATCGTCTACTAAAAGGAATTTTCGTGCTATGCTTGCCAGATTCCTAGGTTCAGCTTGATTGCTGTTTTCTATACTCTTTTGATAGTCAGGGTCCAATTCGCCAATTTCATATGGTACATCCAGCTCAAAATAGAAATCACTACCCTTTAGTGGCTCGGTTTCCAGTTCAAGTTTACTATCCATCAATTCCAGTAGTTTATTGCAGATAGACAACCCTAACCCTGTACCACCATATTTTCTTGTAGTTGAGTTGTCTTCCTGAGCAAATGCCTCAAAAATAATCTTTTCTTTTTCTTTGGACACCCCTATTCCAGAATCTCTTACTGAGAAAATAATTTTTGATTGATGGGTGTTAGCATTCAATTCATTGACTTGAATTGATAGTTCGATCTCACCTTCATCTGTAAATTTTACGGCATTGCTTAGGAGGTTTATCAATACTTGCTTGATCCTGATCATGTCCAAAATCACGATATCAGGTAGCTTAAGATCGAGGGAAAGAATTAGCTTAATATTTTTTACTTCCGCCACAGGTTTGATTACATTCAGAGACTCTTCTGCAATTCCCCTTAGGTTCACCCTGATGGGGCTAAGCTCAAGTTTACCTGCTTCGATTTTTGAAAAATCCAAAATATCATTAATCAATTCTAAGAGTAGATTTCCAGATTGCGTGATTGAGTTGAGGTAGCTTCTTTGTCTTTCGTCCAAGCTTGTACGCAGCAAAAGATCCGAGAATCCTATTACGCCATTCAGTGGTGTTCTGATTTCGTGACTCATATTAGCAAGAAATTCGGACTTCGCCAGACTTGCCTCTCTTGCTTGCTGCATTGATTTTATGAGATTTTGCTCCAGGTTTCTCCTTTCTAAGGCATTCGAAATGCTATCTGCAAAACTCAAAAGCAAGGCCGATTCAGCATCACTCCATACTCTTTCATATGTGCAATCGTCAAAACCAACATAGCCCCAAAATCTTTGGTTGATGAAGATGGGTATTAGTAGAATAGATTTGATGTCTTGGCCAGTCAGTAAATCCTTGAGTTCTTGATCTTGGATTTGTGAGACGATAGATTGATATACTTGGTTTTTCTCCAAATATCCAACTGCTTCACCATAAAATTTCATCGGGATGTCCTGTAGCACTGGATTGTTGATCTCAGGAGGTACTCCGCTAGCGCTCCATTCGAATCTTTGCGAGCTGTATAAGTTTCCGTCTTCTCCTATACTGTTTTCAAACAGATATACTCTGTCCACACTGGCTCCTTCTCCCAATACTGTAATTACTTTTTGGGTTGCTAAGGCAAAATCTGGATTAGACAAAAGTTCTTTGGTGGCCATTGCAATTGACTTGAGCATTTTTTCATTTCTCAAAAGATTTGCATTGGCCGTTTTAAGCATCAATTCATTGGATTTTATGAGTTTTTCAGAAATTTTTTCGGCCGTAATATCTCTGATCATGATATAGTGTATCATGTTTTCTACAGAGCTTGGGTCTATTGCTGTTTCCCTCTTTATTTGGATGATTTGGTTTTCGCTTATAGTATACTCTGTGATATCCACATGCTTTTTGACAAGTAAATAGGGTTCTAAAATTGGCCATTCACTGATGATTTTCTCACTACTCAATGGTGGTTTGACTCTTAGTATTTTTTTTGCGACCTTATTGTGAGTGATTATATCTCCCTGGGAATTGAGAATGATGATACCGTCATTGAGTTCATTGAAAATCTGATCAAAAGCGATAGGGGCTGATTTGAAAATATTCAATCTAAATAAGCCATAATATACAAATATTGCACTGATGGCTAGTGAGAATGGGACTAAGTCTAATTGGAATGTGTAAAGTCCGGCCAAATCTATAATCAAGGTGACCCATGGTACTACACATGCAACCAATATCACAAAAACCTGCTTGGAATAGATATTTGGTACAAACAAAAGCATCCTGATCAAGAGTGTATTGGTTAGAATTACTATTGATACATTAAAAATACCATATACCCAATGGAAGATCGTCGGCTCATACAGGATAGCGGAGTAATATTCATTCTCAATGATGTCAAAAGATGCGTAGAATAAATGATGGAAGGAATTTGTAAATAATATCGCCAGAAAAAAAACAGCTAGCCCAAAAAGAATGAAAAGGTTGGACTTTGTGAGGAAGTTTTCATTTTTGGAGTATTTTAGTACAAATGCCAATAACAATGGTGTGATAAATACCCCGCCAATATGTTCGAGCTTGTAAAATAACACAATGTATTCTATTCTGGTAGAGATAATCTCAAAGCCATAAAAGAAGGCATAAAAGAAACAGCTTATAAGCAAGTAGAAAAAATATTGTTCACCAAAATTGTTTACTTTCTTTTTGCTAAGCACAATTAGAAACAATAATAAAATACTCGTTATAAAAACAGGTATTGAAATTAGATTAAACTGAAATTGTTCGATTACTTCCATTAGATAAAAATTATTTTCTAATTTATAAATAAGGTTTTAACAGACAGCTATTTTATCAAAAAAAAGTGTTTTTTCAGGTATAAATATTCTTAAAATCTTAAAAATAAAGGTGAAATCTACAGATTATACCTCAATTCATATCTTGTCAAAACAGAATCAAATGATCATATTTTATTTAAATTTGTGTTTATTGTGACACGTTTAGCTACTCTTATGCGTGTATGTAAGTATAAATCGAATTTAGGAATAATTATTGTTCCTATTATTTAAGTAAAAGTTTAACCAATTTTATAGATTATGAAAAAGATAAAAATTATTGCCGGGATATTTTTGATGGCTTTTTTGGTAAGCACCCAAAGCTTTGCACAATCAGTAGAATCTGAAAAAGAAAAAACAAAAGAAGAAGTAGCTGAAATGAAAAGAGCCGCCAAGGAAGAAAAGCAAGCCTTGAAGGAAGAAAAAGCAGCACTTAAAGCCGAAGCAAAAGAATTGAAAAGAATAGCTGCGGAGCAAAAGGCAGAAGAAAAACGCCTTAAAAATTTGGAAAAGGCGCAAAAAGGGTATGACAAGGCATTGACTAAGAGGCAAAAAGCTGAAATCAAACATTCCCAACAAAATCTTAAAATAGAAAAGGCTGTTCGAAAGGGCACTACAAACGATAAGATTGCCAAAATGGAACTCAAATTGAAAGAGTTGGAAATAGACGTAGAGAAAGCTAATTCCGAGATTGGGAAATATGAACGTGACCTAAAGAGATATAAATCAAAAGAAGATTAATTTTCTAGTCAAGATCATATATATATATATATAAGTTTTTTTTAAAGAGGCTGTACTACTTAAAATAGTACAGCCTCTTTTTTTGTCTGACTGTGATTTAGGGACAGTGTGAGTAATAAGCTTTCATAACTTCTGTATAGACAAAATGACAGTTTTTTCTTAAATCCGAGTATAATATCTGTCAATATTTCCGAAAAATTACACAAAATCCAATTGGTTAATTATTTGAGTATTTCAGTGTAACCACAAAATCAAACAAAAGATGGATTTCAAACAATTCACTACAAGATCTCAAGAAGCTATCCAAAAGGCTGCCGAGATTGCAATGTCGAGACAGCAGCAAGTAATAGAGCCAGGTCATTTGCTTAATGGAATCCTTACAGAAGATGAAAACGTAACAGATTTTATTTTCGAAAAATTGGCAGTAAATAAAAAGATTATATCACAAAAGCTGGAAGATATTATCAAAAGCTACCCAAAAGCTGATGGTCAACAAGCCTATCTTTCAAATGCTACAAATCAAGTATTGAACAAAGCAAAAGATTATCTGAAGACCTTTGGTGATGAGTTTGTTGCGATTGAGCATCTGATTTTGGGGATTTTGGCTGGTTCAGACAAGCCTGCGCAAATTTTAAAAGATCAAGGCTTAAAAGAAAAGTCATTGATAGAAGCGATTAAAGAACTTAGACAAGGAAATAAAGTGACAGACCAAAATGCAGAATCAAAATATAGGGCTTTGGAAAAATATTCCAAAAACCTGAACGAACTTGCCAAAAAAGGTAAAATAGACCCAGTAATCGGAAGAGATGAGGAAATCAGGAGAGTCTTACAGATTTTGGCAAGACGGACAAAGAACAACCCGATTTTACTCGGTGAGCCAGGAGTTGGAAAAACCGCCATTGTGGAAGGTTTGGCACAAAGGATAGTAAGTGGAGATGTACCGGAAAATCTAAAAACCAAGACTTTGATATCCTTGGACATGGGATTACTTGTCGCAGGAGCCAAATATAAAGGTGAGTTTGAAGAAAGGCTCAAAGCTGTGATCAAAGAAGTGACTGATTCAGATGGTCAGATCATTCTTTTCATAGATGAAATCCATACTTTGATCGGTGCTGGTGGAGGTGGGGAAGGTGCGATGGATGCTGCCAATCTTCTGAAACCAGCTTTAGCCAGGGGAGAGCTTCATGCTATTGGAGCTACCACACTCAAAGAGTATCAGAAATATATAGAAAAGGATAAGGCTCTTGAAAGGAGGTTTCAGGCTGTAATTGTCGATGAGCCAGATGCTGCGGATGCGATTTCCATTCTAAGGGGCATCAAAGATAAATATGAATTACACCATGGTGTGAGAATTAAAGATGACGCAGTGATATCAGCTGTAGAACTTTCCCAAAGGTATATTTCTGATCGGTTTTTACCTGACAAAGCCATTGATCTCATGGATGAAGCTGCTGCCAAACTCCGAATGGAAATCGATTCCTTGCCCCAAGAATTAGATGAATTCAACAGAAGAATCATGCAGCTTGAAATTGAACGGGAGGCGATTCGAAGAGAAAATAATAAAGATAAAGAAACTGTATTGAGTAGAGAGATAGCTGAGCTATCGGAAAAAAGACAAAGTATCAAAGTAAAGTGGGAAAGTGAAAAAGCTGTAATCACTGGGATCCGTACAGAAAAGGAAAATATTGACAAACTTAAACTAGAGGCCGAACAAGCTGAACGTGCGGGGGATTTTGGCAAAGTGGCAGAAATCCGTTACGGCAAGATCGTAGAAGCAGAGAAGAAGCTCGATCTATTCAAGTCCCAATTAGTAGAGATGCAGCAAGGATCTCCACTATTGAAAGAAGAAGTAGATCATGAAGATATCGCTGCGGTAGTTTCCAAATGGACTGGAATTCCACTTTCCAAAATGATCCAAAGCGAACGGGAAAAACTACTCTATCTAGAAGAAGAGCTAGGTAAAAGGGTTGCTGGTCAGACTGAGGCAATCACGGCATTGTCTGACGCCGTGCGTAGAAGTAGGGCTGGATTGCAAGATCCAAAGCGTCCAATAGGTTCATTTATCTTCATGGGAACTACAGGAGTCGGAAAAACTGAATTGGCAAAAGCTCTTGCAGAGTACCTATTCAATGATGATAACGCCATGGTGAGGATAGATATGTCAGAATATCAAGAAAGACATGCAGTCAGTAGGCTTGTTGGAGCTCCTCCAGGATATGTAGGCTATGATGAAGGAGGGCAGTTGACAGAAGCAGTTAGAAGAAAGCCATACTCAGTGGTGTTGTTGGATGAAATAGAAAAAGCCCATCCTGATGTATTCAATATCCTTTTGCAAGTGTTGGACGATGGAAGGCTTACAGACAATAAAGGAAGAGTCGCTAATTTCAAGAATACAATTATCATCCTCACGACAAATATTGGCTCTAGCTTAATTCAAGAACGTTTTGCAGAAATTGAAGATTGGAATAAAGAAGAGATCTTGGAAAAAACCAAAACTGAAGTCTATGAACTATTGAAGAAATCGGTTCGTCCAGAATTTCTAAACAGGATTGATGAAACAATCATGTTTGAGCCACTCACTGAGAAGGTTATCAGAAAAATCGTAGATATTCAGTGGAAAGAAATCCAAAGCCGATTGGCAGATTCAAAGATTGATATTGAAGCGACAAAAGAAGTGCTTGATTACTTGGGCAAAGTTGGTTTCGATCCTCAGTTTGGAGCTAGACCACTCAAAAGAACCATGCAAAAACTGGTGCTGAACGAACTCTCCAAACAGATCTTATCAGGATATATCAAAAATGACTCTGCTGTTCTCGTAGATTTAGATGCAGAAAATCAAGTGTATTTCAAAAATATTGAAAATTTATTAGTTAGTTAGTATTAGTAGTGAAGCCTCGGAGCGATTGTTCCGGGGCTTTTTTGTTTGTCGACCTACCATCCTGCTTGCTAGCCTGTAGCAACAAATGTACAACACTCTTTGACCATTACTAAATTTCTCCATTACCCAGTTATTATCAAATGTCCTGTGAAGGTGTTTATATGATTGGAAATTGAACAGAATGAAAGATGTGGAGTTGGTATGTAAGGCGATGAAAGGGAAAGAATCATTGGGATAATTTAAGAAACTGCAGTGATTGTTGTAATACGCTTTTTTTAATTTCTTTTCCTAAGGAACAATCCCCGTACAATTTTTGTCAGTTAAAGAAGTAATGTTATATTCAATTTTTAACCTAAAACCATCAAATCAATGGAGAAAGTGATTTTCAACCAACTCAAAGAATTCAGGAAAACATTGCATCAGAACCCTGAACTATCAGGAGAAGAAAAGGAAACTGCCGCCCGAGTGGCAAATTTTTTTGAAAAGATTAAGCCAGATTTGACTATCAATAAGCTTGGAGGGCATGGAGTGGCTTTTGTATTTGAAGGGAAAGAGAAAGGAATGACTACCCTTATCAGGTGTGAGCTTGATGCTTTGCCAATCGTAGAGAACAACAATATAAAGCATCAAAGCAATGTCTCAGGTGTATCGCATTTGTGTGGACATGATGGCCATATGGCCATTGTTGCGGGACTAGGTTTGCAGCTCAAAGACCATCGACCCTCAAAAGGTCGGGTAGTATTGCTTTTTCAGCCTTCTGAAGAGACTGGAAAAGGTGCGGAATCGGTGATTAAGGACAATAAATTTCTCAAAATTAAACCTGATTATGCTTTTGCTCTTCACAATCTCCCAGGATATGACAAAAATCAGATTGTGATGAAAAAGGGTGCGTTTGCAGCGGCTTCTGTTGGTATGATAATTAAATTGAAAGGAAGAAATGCCCATGCATCGCATCCAGAAGCTGGCAATAGTCCTGCAGAAGCAATGTCCAAGATCATCGTCGCTTTACAAAAATTGCCCGATGCCATGAAGAAGTTCACTATGATCACTGTAATCCATGCTAAGCTTGGAGAAGTTGCTTTTGGGACTACACCTGGAGATGCTACAGTGATGGCGACTTTAAGGGCTTACGAAACTGATACAAGGGATTTGCTCGTCACTTATGCAGAAAAACTTTGTTCACAAATTTCAAAAGAATATGGACTTGAAATTTCATTTGAATATGTTGAGGGATTTGATGCGACACATAATAGTGAAGAAACATGGGAATATGGTAACGAAGCTGCTAAAAAACTAAAGCTTAAGACCAAGCATATCAGAATTCCTTTTCGTTGGTCAGAAGATTTTGGACACTTTTCCAATCATACCAAAACGCTTCTTTTTGGTCTGGGAGCTGGCAAAAAACAACCACAACTTCATGAAAACAATTATGATTTCCCTGATGATATCATCCCAACTGGAGTAAAGATGTTTGAAGAAATCATCAATCAAATCCATAGATAAAGTTTCTTCAGTTTCCTGAAAGTCATAACAACAATCCATTTTCCCTGTTTTTTCATCAGGGTCTATCAAGCCATTTATGAATCATACTTCCTATATCGAAATAAGCAAATCAGCTTATAAAAAAAATATTCAATTCTTGAGATCTGAAGTGGGTGAAAATACCACGATCTCAGCAGTGATCAAGGGAAATGCCTATGGTCATGGGATCGAAAACATAGTACCTATAGCAGAAGGTGTTGGTATTCGACACTTCAGTGCATTCAGTGCAGCGGAAGCGCTCAGGGCTTACAATGCAAGTAAAAAGCAATCTGAAATAATGATTATGGGAATGCTTGAAAATTCTGATTTGGTGGAATTGATAGAGAAGGGTATTAGTTTTTTTGTATTCGAGTTTGATAGACTTGAAGAAGCAATCAAAGTTTCAAAAAAACTTCGGCTCAAAGCCAAAGTGCACATTGAAGTAGAAACTGGGTTTCACCGAACTGGTTTTGAATGGGAAGACAGAGAAAAATTACATAAAATCCTGAATTCAAATCTAGACCATTTGATTCTTGCTGGTCTATGCACCCATTATGCTGGAGCAGAAAGTGTGTCGAATTATGTGAGGGTTAGGGACCAAATAAAAAAGTATTTGGCCTACAAAGATTGGCTTCTCGAAAAAGGTCTTGAATTTGAAAAGTTTCATTCGGCTTGTTCAGCGGCTACATTCAGTTATCCCGAAACAATCATGGATATGGTAAGAATAGGAATAGCATCTTATGGATTTTGGCCCACCCAAGAGACTTACATGTACAAATTCAAGACATTACCTGAAAACAACAAAAACCCACTGAAGCGCTTGATCAATTGGAAAAGTACGATCATGAGTTTGAAAAAAGTCAAGATGGGAGACTTTATCGGTTACGGCTCCAGCTACATGGCTCCAAGAGACATGGTTATCGCACTAATACCAATTGGATATTCCAATGGCTTTAGCAGATTGCTAAGCAATCAGGGAAAGGTTTTGATTTCTGGTAAGATCGTGTCTGTGGTAGGTACAGTGACTATGAACAGCATCGCTGTCGACATTACAGATCTGAGCGGTGTCAAGAAAGGTGATGAAGTAGTATTAATAGGTAAGCAAAAGAAAAATGAAATCACAGTAGCTTCATTTGGTGAGTCCACACAGCAGGTAAACTATGAATTGCTTACCCGTCTGCCTTTAGACATCCCTAGAGAGGTTATTGCGTGATTTTATTTTCTAAATTTTTTATTAAGCTGCTTGTCCAGCTTTTTTAAGGAAGTTGTAGTGAGACTTTAGCGCAGAAAAAAACGATTCATTGTCATGATAAGGCAAGTCAAACTCGTGTGCCGTTTCTTTGACTATTTCTGAGATAGCTGGATAGTGTATGTGGCAGATTTTTGGGAAGAGGTGATGCTCTACTTGAAAATTCAAGCCACCACAAACAAAAGCTGCCAATTTGCTTTTTCTGGCAAAGTTTGCAGTCGTTCTCATCTGGTGTGCTGCCCAAGACTCTTCGATGTTTTCATCTTCTTTCGGATGTGGAATATGTGTCTCTTCTACTAGATGTGCCAATTGAAATACCAACCCCAAGACCAATCCCATAGTGAAATTCATAGCCAAATAACCAATCAAAAATTGCCACCAAGTGATATCCATAATTACTAATGGCAAGATAATGTACATTGTGTAATACAAAACCTTATAGAAGAACAAGTTGAAATATTCAATTTTTGGATGGTTGTTGACATGTGCCCCAATCCTCGTTTGGAAAAATTTGACATAATCCTTTCTGAAAAACCAAGAAATAGAAGCAAGAGAATATAGGAAGAAAGCATAAAAATGTTGATACCTGTGTATTGGTTTGATCTCTTCATCCTTAGAAACACGAATCAAGCCAGGAGCCACGTCCAAATCACCATCATGACCCATAATATTGGTATATGTATGGTGTACTTTGTTATGTGTTATTTTCCAAATATAAACGTTGGCACCGATCAAATTGAAGATATATCCCAGAGAATTGTTGACCCATTGTTTTTTGGAATAGGAGCCATGTAAGGCATCATGACAAATATTAAAACCTATAAATGACATGGTAGCGCCAAGTCCTATTGCTAACAAAAGACTGCCCCAAAGGGAAAATGCTTCAAAAAGAATCAGAAAGTAGAAAGAAACAAACAGAGTAAGGTATAGAATGGTCTTGAATACCATCAGACCATTGGCAGTTTTAGATATATTATTACTTTGGAAATAATGGTCAATTCTAGATTTAATCGTAGCAAAAAACTGAGAATTGTTCGAGTCGACGAACTTGATGGATTGGTTCATATTGGTAATTGGAATAATTTAATTTATGATGGCTGGGTATGGCCTTTTTGTAAGTTTACCATTTGAATTGTTTTCAATCAGCTTCCTTACTTCACAGAATTAAGATATTCTTGGCCTTGCTAGGACTTGCGTTAAAATAGTAATGTGAACTGTTTTAAAGTTAGGGAATAAATATTAGTAAGCCAAAATCTTCTTTAAATCTGCTGGTGAATAATTGACAGATTTAAGGGTTTTTCTATCTCCCTCTCTAAAGACTAGATAAAGTTCCCCTTCCTTTTCATAGAAACAAGAAACTCCTTTGTCTTGATAATGTTTGACAGTCGTTTCTGCTTCAGAAATGTCTTTACAAGCCTTACTCATGTTAGAACGCTGTACCTCGTCAAATAATTCCTTGAATCTATCTGCCAAACCGAATTCCAATATGGCTCCCGAGAGTACGTATTGTATATCACATAACGCATCTGCTACTTCCACCAAATCATTGGTCGCTATGGCCTCCTCTAGCTCCTTTAGTTCTTCTGCAATCAGTGATACACGCAAGTCACACCTCTTTTTGTCGGGAATCTGTGGACTTGTAAGGATTGGGTGCTTGAAGGTTTGATGAAATTCAGCGACTGCCGAAAGTGTACTCGGTTCTACCATAAGAGAATGGGTTTTTGTTTTATGCAATTGAATTTAATCTTAAAGAAAACAAAAAAGGCCGAAATTTAACGGCCTTTTTTCAAAAAAATATTTCTTGAAGAATGTATTTGGGAAACTATGTTTTATTTTTTCTTCAGAACAACTGACGACTCAATGTTACTTTCTATTCTAGATAAAATAGTAGCATTCCCATCAGCACTATTTGGACCTATATCGATTCTTCCATCAGAATTTGCATCTACAGCAGTGCTGAAATCTATTCCTGCAAAAAGCTTACTCATGTCAAATGTAAGAACCATTTCAGTTTCACCATCTACTTCTATTCCTGTTGCATTTTCAGATTTAGCTTTTAGAAGCTTTTCATTTGTCAGCCAAATTGTAGCTACTTTCCCATCAATTTCACCTGCGATCCAGAGAGATTTTTCGAACATTGGGTCATTTTCATTTCCTTCTGTCTTTTTGAATAGTCTAAAATCAACCTCTGTGTAGTTTCCATCAGGGCTTCTGCCTTCTGCGAGTGTAGAAACCGCCACATTGCCATTGTTTACAAGGATGAGGTTTCTCGACTTTGAAGCTTCTGTATGGAATGTCGTATTTACATTTGTTTTGAATGTAATGTCTCCGATGCTTATTCCAGCCAAAAGATCCGCTTTAGCAGCATATTTCATTTCGACGTCCTTTGTTCCAACAGAAAACTGGCTTACTTCAAATCCATTCACATTCACCCTTTCATTGATACGGGCGCCAGCAGTATTGTTATTGGAAGCTGTAGCACTTAGCGCTACATTGCTTTGTGGTTCATTTGCATTTACATCATCATCTTCAGTACAAGAAAAGGAGATTAGCCCGATAGCTAGAGCAAAAGCAATTTTTTGATAGTTTTTCATTAAAATTTTCATCTTCATAATAAGTTGGTTTAGAACCGTACCTACGCAATGCCTATGCCAACGATTGGATTAAAAAATGACATTATATTGAGATTTTAGACCTTTTTACTGTTAACTTTTACTTGGAGGAGTAAAAACAATAAGTTTAGTCTTTATCTGCAACCACATTTTGCCTAATGCACCAAATATCAAGAAACAAAAAATCGAAAATTATAGATGAAATGAAAAAGGTGAAAGTAAAAAGAACACATCTTTTCAACTTTCACCTTTTGACTATTTTTATTTAAATATTATGACTATCCGATTACATTCAAAAAGATATACAAAATGAAATGCATTAGATCAATCGATACCCATACAACTATTTGATTAATAACATTTTTACGCTGTGGAATAAACAAAGATAATCAGCATAAATCAAGAAATTAAGTCAAGGCGTCAAACCTTTCAGATACAGCTTTCCAATTGATGACATTCCACCAATTCCCTATGTAGCCACCTCTATCGTTCATGTATTTCAAGTAGTAGGCATGCTCCCATACATCTATTCCCAGCAAAGGAGTACCCTTGAAATCGGAAACATCCATCAATGGATTGTCTTGGTTTGGTGTAGAACCTACAGCGAGCTTTTGGTCATTTCCAACTACTAACCATGCCCAGCCTGATCCAAACCTCGTTTTACCGGCATCTTCAAATTTTTTGACAAATTCATCGAAGCTACCAAACTCAGCGTCTATTGCTGCAGCAAGATCTCCTTCTGGCTTCCCTCCAGCATCTGGTCCCATTGTTTTCCAAAACAATTCGTGATTATAATGTCCACCTGCGTTATTGCGCATTTTTGTAGAGTACTTTGATATATTCATCAAGACATCTTCAAGTGGTTTGCTCACATCTACACCTTCTTCGGCAGCTGCTTCGGCTAAGTTTTTGGCATAGCCAGCAGCGTGCTTAGTATGATGGATTTCCATTGTCATGGCGTCAATATGTGGTTCGAGTGCATTGTAATCATATGCGAGTTGATTTTGGTCAAAGCCAGTACTTAGCATTATTTTTTCTTCTTCGCTGGCTCCACCTCCACAAGCTGAAAGAAAAGCTGAACCAATGACACTGGATCCAAGGCCTAGGGCAAATGTAGCTTTAGAACTTTGACTCAAAAATACTCTTCTTGATACATTAAAGGATGATTTTTTCATTTTTTTATGGTTTTCCTTTTAATTGATTGCGTTTTTTAGATAGTTTTTTTGGGTAGATTATATTCAATTTGGCCTAAGTTAAAGATTTCATGCCGATAATAAAACCATATTTCGGACAATAAGTCTGATTTTATGACAAGTTGCTTATGTTTGTAGAACCATCTACCCTTGGTTTGGTTTTTGAATTAAGGTTTTTTCCTTAATTCTACCAGTAGGATTAATTTGGTGAATGAATGTTATAATTTAGCTTCCCATCACTAATTGGAAAAAGTAGTTTGAGCTCTCTATAGGTAGAGTTCCATTTATGATGGCAAGTAATGAGCAATTGAGATTTAGTAAAATGGAAATATCTTTTTATAAATATCAGGGAACTGGAAATGATTTCGTCATGATTGATGACAGAAGCGAAGTTTTTCCTGAAGGAGATCTAAATCTCGTACAGCAGCTTTGTGACCGAAAATTCGGGATCGGTGCTGACGGTTTGATTTTGATTAGAAACAAAGAGGGCTATGATTTTGAAATGATTTATTTCAATGCGGATGGCTCGCAAAGTATGTGTGGCAATGGAGCGAGATGTGCTGTTGCATTTTCCAACTTCTTGGAAATAGTAGCCTCAGAAGCATCTTTCCTTGCGATAGATGGTCCACATCAAGCGAAGATTTCAGGTGATATCGTTTCTTTGGGAATGGGGGAAGTAAAAAGTCTTTCCAATTCTGGACAGGATTTCTTTGTAAATACTGGGTCTCCGCATCATGTCAGATTTGTAGAAGATGTAGCACAATATCCAATAGTGGAAACTGGTGCAGAAATCCGATATAGTAAAACATATGAACCTGGAGGGACAAATGTGAATTTTGTAACACCACTTTCATCAGATGAAATTCATGTGAGGACTTACGAAAGAGGAGTGGAAAACGAAACACTCTCGTGTGGAACTGGTGTCACCGCCTGTGCCCTTGTATATGGATACCAAAATTCCCTCAATGAAGTCAATATCAAAACCCAAGGAGGCAAACTGAAAGTGAAATTTACAGCTTCGGCAAATGGTTCGTTCAAAAATATCACTTTGATCGGTCCAGCGAAACAGGTTTTCCATGGAAAATGGAAAAGTGACCAATAAAATTTTCCTTTGAAGGTGAAGTATAAATAATTAAAAGAAGAAAAATGGAATTGTGATTTTTGGGTTTTTTAATACCCCAACATTCATTTCCTTATTTTCTATTGTAATAAAAACAAAGTAATTTTAAGCCGCAATTATATAAAGCATGATATGTTAGAAATTATAGCAAAAGGTCTGGCAAAAGTTTTTGGAACTAAGTCAGATAGAGATATAAAAGAGTTGACTCCGAAAGTAGCGTTGATCAATCAGGAATTTGAGAAACTCAAAAACCTTTCTGATGATGAATTAAGAGGAAAAACAGCCGAGATCAAGTCAATTATCAACAGTGATTTGAAATCTTTTGATGACAAAATAAAAGGTTTCAGAGACCAAATTGAAGCTTTGGCACCAGATAAAGTCCATGAAAAAGATGCTCTTTACAATGAAATCGACAAGACCGAAAAGGAAAGAGATGAAGCCTTGGAAGTTGTATTGGAAAAAGTAATGCCATTGGCTTTTGCAGTAGTCAAAGAAACAGCCAGAAGATTCAAAGAGGTGGGAAGCCTGAAAGTCAAAGCAAATCTTTATGATAAAGAATTGGCAGTCAAAAAGGCAAACGTTGAGATAGTAGGAGAAGAGGCTATCTGGCACAACAAGTGGATGGCTGCTGGCACAGAAGTAGTATGGGACATGGTACACTATGATGTACAGCTTATCGGTGGGATGGTATTGCACAAAGGCAATATTGCTGAGATGGCAACTGGTGAAGGGAAAACTTTGGTTTCTACCTTGCCTTCTTACCTCAATGCTTTAGCGGGAAGAGGTGTTCACTTGGTAACAGTCAATGATTACCTTGCAAAAAGAGATTCGGAGTGGAATGCGCCACTTTTTGAATTCCACGGATTATCAGTGGACTGTATAGATAAGTACAAGCCAAATTCCGAAGAAAGAAAAAGAGCTTACAAAGCTGACATCGTCTATGGAACCAACAATGAATTTGGTTTTGATTACCTAAGGGATAATATGGCACGAGATGCAGGCGATTTGGTTCAAGGCAAGCATCATTTTGCGATGATAGATGAGGTCGATTCAGTATTGATCGATGATGCTAGGACACCGTTGATTATTTCTGGCCCTGTTCCAAGAGGTGACGAGCATGAGTTTATGGATATGAAGCCTAGAGTTTCCACTCTGGTAGATGAGCAGCGAAAATTGGTTCAGGGATATCTTTCTGATGCCAAAAAACTAATTGGTGAGAAAAACGAAAAAGATGGCGGATTGGCACTATTCAGGGCGTTCAGAGGAATGCCAAAATATAAGCCATTGATCAAATACCTTTCTGAACCAGGGATAAGGGTAATTCTTCAGAAAACAGAAAATTATTACCTTCAAGACAACAAGCGAAATATGCCTGAGGCAGATGAGCCGCTTCTGTTTACAATTGAAGAAAAAACAAATGGTGTAGAGCTGACTGACAACGGGATTGAAGTCATCACCAAGAAAAATGAAAACCCAGAATTTTTTATTCTTCCAGATATCGGAGTAGAAATCGCTGAGATGGAAAAAAATCCAGACTTGGACGATAAGGAAAAATTGATTCGCAAAGAAGAAATCATCAAAGATTACGGCGTAAAGGCACAGAGAATTCATACAGTCAACCAGCTATTGAAGGCATACTGTATGTTTGAAAAAGACACTGAGTATATCTTGGTAGATGGAAAAGTGAAAATTGTCGATGAGCAGACAGGTCGTGTGATGGAAGGAAGAAGATATTCTGATGGTCTTCACCAAGCAATAGAAGCAAAGGAAAATGTGAAAGTGGAAGATGCTACTCAAACGTATGCTACGATCACTTTGCAGAATTACTTTAGAATGTACCACAAGCTTTCGGGTATGACAGGTACTGCAGAGACAGAAGCAGGTGAATTCTGGGAAATCTACAAATTGGATGTAGTGGTCATTCCGACCAACAGACCAATAGTAAGACAAGATAGGGACGACAAAGTATACAAGACTGTCCGTGAGAAATTCAATGCTGTAGCAGATGAAATTGTAGAATTGACAAAAGCTGGAAGGCCAGTACTAGTAGGTACTACTTCAGTAGAGATATCGGAATTGCTCAGTAGGATGTTGACGATCAAAAAAATCCAACACCAAGTTTTGAATGCGAAGCAACATGCCCGTGAAGCAGATGTGGTCGCTGAGGCAGGTAAACCAGGGACGGTCACGATTGCCACCAACATGGCGGGTAGAGGTACTGATATCAAGCTGACGCCTGAATCAAGATCTGCAGGCGGTTTGGCTATCATCGGTACAGAAAGGCATGAATCAAGAAGGGTCGATCGTCAGTTGAGAGGTAGATCTGGTCGTCAAGGAGATGTAGGTTCATCACAGTTCTTTGTATCGTTGGAAGACAACTTGATGCGACTTTTTGGATCTGAAAGAATCGCAAAGCTGATGGATAGAATGGGGCTGGAAGAAGGTGAAGTGATTCAGCATTCCATGATTTCCAAATCCATAGAAAGAGCTCAGAAAAAAGTAGAAGAGAATAACTTCGGAACAAGAAAGCGTCTTCTTGAGTATGATGATGTGATGAATTCCCAAAGAGAAGTAGTCTATAAAAGAAGACGAAATGCCTTGATGGGTGAGCGACTGGAGCTCGATATTTTGAATATCATGTACGATGTTTGTTCTGATATCATTCAGATGGCTAAGTCCACTGAGGATTTGGAGAATTTAAGAATGAATATTTTCAGCTCCTTAGGAATTGACCATCCATTTAGAGCAGAGGATCTTGCCAATAAAGATGTGTATGCATTGACCCAAGAGCTTTTTGACGCATCCTACAAAAGCTATGTTTCCAAAAACGAAAGGATTCTCGAAAAAGCACTTCCAATCTTAAAAGATGTACATACGCAAAGAGGAGCGACTGTAAAGGAAATAATGGTACCTATTACTGATGGGTTGAAGCAGATTGGCGTAGTTGTTGGTTTGGAATCTACAGTCACTAATGAAGGTCGAGATCTGATCAGAGCCATTGAGAAAAATGTTACTTTGGCGATCATAGATCAAAATTGGAAAGAGCATTTGAGAGACATGGATGATTTGAAGCAATCAGTTCAAAATGCAGTTTACGAGCAAAAGGATCCATTGTTGATCTACAAGTTTGAAGCATTCGAGATGTTCAAGCGATTTGTAGGAAGATTGAATGAGGATGTGATCTCATTCTTGGCCAAAGCTGAATTGCCAACCCAAGACCCAAGTCAAGTAAAAGCCGCCCAAGCACCAAAAAGCCAAGAAAATGTACAGGCTTCAAAAGCAGAAATCGGAAGTACTCTAAATCCTGGAGCAAATAGACAAGCAGCTGCAGCAGTGGCAAATAGACAAGCCGAACAGCAAGTGATAGCTCCAAGGAAATCTGAAAAAGCTTATGGTAGAAATGACAGAGTCACAGCTCAATATGCGGATGGTACGGTCAAGAAAGATGTGAAATTCAAAAGTGTAGAACTAGATGTGGCAGCAGGGAAGTGTATAATAATTGAAGGTTAAAAATTAAAGTTATGATGAAATCATTTTTAAGTGCAGTTGTGTTGGTTTTTTTGCTGGGGTCATGTAACCTCGTCAAAAAGTCAGGAAGTGACAAAAATGAATTTGATTCATACAAAGAGGATTTATCTACTTCAAGGATTAGCTTTCCTGATTTGAAGGATCAAGAGGAGGCTGTTTCTCCGACAGAATCCTTCAATGGAAGTCTTGCTGTTGACGAAGATTTGAATGATGCGTTGAGAAGACTTGCTGATAAAAACCGCTCAGAAAAGTATTATTCTGGATTTACGGTTTTGGTGTACAGTGGACTAGATAGAGACGCAGCGTTCAAAACCAGAAATGATCTGTACATGAAATTTCCAGACATCAAAACCGAAATGGAGTACCAACAGCCAAGGTATTTGGTAAAAGTAGGGAAGTTCACTAATAGAATAGAAGCACAAGCTTATTATAATAAACTGAAGGAAGCATTTCCACTGACAAGGATCATCCAAGATCGATTTCAGAGAAGTGGATATGTGGATTCTGAAGAAAATTAAAGAATGATCAAGGAAAAAATCAAATCACTCGCAAATCAGTATAAATCCGAAGTCATTGCCAATAGAAGGCATTTGCATGCCAATCCAGAATTATCTTTTCATGAATTTGAGACATTGGCTTTTGTAAAAGAGCAATTGTCGAAAATGGGTGTGACAGATTTTGAAGTCAAAGCAGAAACAGGCCTTGTCGTATTGATCAAAGGTAACAACCCAGAAAAAAAAGTAGTTGCGTTGCGTGGAGATATGGATGCTTTGCCGATTATAGAGCAAAACGACGTTTCATATAAATCAACAAAGCCTGGAATAATGCATGCATGTGGCCATGATGTACACACTGCCTCATTGCTGGGAGTAGCCCAGATTTTGAATGAAGTCAAAAGTGATTTTGAAGGAACAGTCAAACTGGTTTTTCAGCCCGGAGAAGAGTTGATACCTGGAGGTGCTTCTCTAATGATCAAAGACAAAGCATTGGAAAACCCAAGGCCTTCAAGTATAATCGGACAGCATGTGATGCCTCTGATTCCAGTAGGTAAAGTTGGGTTCCGCAAAGGAATGTACATGGCAAGCGCAGATGAACTTTATATCACTGTAAAAGGAAAAGGAGGTCATGGAGCCATGCCAGAGACTTTGGTTGATCCAGTTTTGATTGCTTCACACATGATTGTCGCTTTGCAACAAGTCGTCAGTAGAAATGCGTCTCCAAAGATTCCTTCGGTGCTTTCTTTTGGAAGAATAGAAGCACTTGGCGCTACTAACATCATCCCGAACGAAGTTAAGATTCAAGGAACTTTCAGAACTCTCAATGAAGAGTGGAGAGCAAAAGCGCATCACCACATGAT
Source organism: Belliella calami (assembly GCF_022549695.1). Taxonomy (GTDB): domain Bacteria; phylum Bacteroidota; class Bacteroidia; order Cytophagales; family Cyclobacteriaceae; genus Belliella; species Belliella calami. The sequence goes on from NZ_JAKZGS010000004.1 coordinate 361,859, forward strand.
TAGCATTGCCAAAGGAATCGTGGAAGGAATGGGTGGTGAAGTGGATTTTGAAGTTAGAAAGGGATATCCATTTTTGAAAAATGCTGAAGAACTTACTGATCGTGCTCAGCACGCAGCTATTGATTATTTGGGTGAAGAAAATGTAGTCGATTTGGATATATGGATGGCTGCAGAAGATTTTTCTTACTACACACAAGAGATTGATGGTTGTTTTTATCGGTTGGGAACCAGGAATGAAGCTAAAGGAATCACTTCTGGAGTGCACACACCTACATTTGACATTGATGAAGATGCGCTGGAAATTGGTGCAGGGTTGATGGCTTATTTGGCTGTGAAGGAATTGGAAGCATAAAAATTTCAGATAATAATTGATACCAAATATTATGGATTTTGTGTTTGATTCGTAAGCTCAATATGATTATTCGCAATCATGCCACTAATCAATTCAACGATTGTTTTTTGGCAAACTGATACTAATAGATATTGGATATTTATTGATATTGGTTCGAAATCACATGTTAATTCAATTATTTAGATTCTACTGTTATGGAAACGGATATACATATAAGCAAAATATCTATATATATCCTGGCTTATAAATTTCATTAATATTTTATCATTATTTCTGGAGTATTTCAAATCGAATTATGAAAAAAATCAAATCAATCGCACTAGCGCTAGTTTTAGTGTTGGGAATGCAAACCCAGTCTTTCGCATGGGGTGCTATTGGACATTATGTAATCGGTAAACTTGCCGAATGGCAAATGGATGCCGCGACTGTTGAGAAAGTAGAGGCAGTATTGAAGCAAGAATCAATCTCTGGCGTAGGTGTTTGGATGGATAACATTCGTTCGGACCAAAAATACAACTATACCAATACTTGGCATTGGGTGACTACAGTAGACGGAGAATATGATCCAACCATCCAAGAAGAAGCAGGAGATGCTTACGAGGCGTTTTTGAGACTCAAAGAAAGTTTGAAAAGCGGAAAATTGACTCCAGAAGAAGAAAGAGATCAATTGAGAATGTTGATTCACATCGTAGGAGATTTGCATCAGCCATTTCATGTAGGAAAGCCAGGAGATCGTGGTGGAAATGATGTGAAAGTGAGCTTTTTCAACAAGGAAACAAATATCCATGCGATTTGGGATTCCGATCTGATCGAAGGTAAAAAAATGAGTTATTCCGAAATAGCGACAGAACTTCAGAAAAGAATCAATCCAAGTTTGGTTGAAAAGTACACCAAAAATTCACCAGCGGATTGGTTGAGAGAAGCAGCTGCCATCAGACCAGATATGTATGATATTCCTGAAAATGGTAGGATTGGATACGAGTACATCTACAGGCACTACCACCATACAGAAGAGAGATTGATTGCTGCAGGGATTAGACTTGCACAGGCTTTGGAAGAGATATATGGATAATAAAAAAGACCGGATTTTGAAGTCCGGTCTTTTTTTGTTTTAAAATGATTGGGTGAAACATCAGTTTCTGACTTCTATTTTATCAATTGAAGTGCTCCATTCATTGCCGTCAAAAAAGCTATGTCTGATCACATAAGTTCCTGAGAGCTCTGATGGATATATATTATCTATTCCACTTTCAGCTTCATCATTCCAATAGATCAGGTTTCTAAAATCAGGAAAATTTTTATCCTCTCTGTTCGGGTTTACACCTCTATCTCTCAGTTTGATTTTTGAAGCAAATTTGTAATAATCTAAATATAAAGCTTCTTTTGGTAGCTCAAATCCCCCAAAATCCCCAATTTTTGAGGTAAGGCTGATTACACCATCATATGCCTGATCATTGAAATAGAACTTCCTGTTGATCAGATCAATCTTTTCTATTCCCTTTGGGTCAAAGGCTGCGAAGGCATTTGCATCCATAATAGGCATATTGTCAATCAACAAGAGCGGATTTTCCTGAAATACAATTCCTGTTGGATCATTCATTACTTTGAAAAGCACATTTCTATTACTTTTTCTGACATACACTTCTGGAATGTATTCCTTAAGCGTAATTTCTACATTTTCAAATCTGTTATAATCATCAAGGATGTATGTTTTATCTGGTTTGATTTCAGTATTGATCAAACCATTGCCCATTGTCTCTGGCTTGTAATAATATTCCTCCACCCTTCCAGCAAGTATCAGATTTTCTAAGAAGGACTCTTGTTCTCTTTTGAGTTCCAATGCTGGCAATTCAAATCCATCCAAAAACTGTAAATTGAGAAAGGGAGAGATTAATTCAAAATCCATAGCGGAACTTTGATCATATTTTTGAGCCAAAAGAAAATTTACATCCTTGAAAGAAGCTAGTTCAAAGAACATTTCACCTACCTCATTTGGTTTTGCAATGTTAAAATAGTTTTGCCTACCATGAGCTGAAAGGTAATATGGCTGGTTTGAGCTCCCACTCCTTACCCGTGCATGTACTACATGACCATACGGTTCGGGTAGCACTTTATCCATTGGAAGTGGCTTGTAAATATTGTTTGAGATTCTTCCATCATATTTTTCATCCAAAAATGGATTGGAAATTGAAATTGAAAGAATTCCTGATTTGGGGATTTTTATGGTGGATGAACTGTTTTTTGTTAGCGTACTTTCAGAAATCAAATTACGCTTTGTTTGATCTTTGATGACAATAGTATCCTGCGTTTTAGAATTGGTAACAATAGGTGCGGGTTTTTCCGGATTGATGATAGTAATCAATTGATTGAACACACCTTTTTCACCAGTAAATGCACTGCTTCTGGTGTAGCACCTGAACAGGTAATGGTCTGAAATCAAATGAAGTGGTGCTTTAAAGTTGTTTGAACCTTTTCCATTTTCAAGTGGAATAAGCAATTGGTGTACAGATATCCCGTTTCTATTGACAAGTTCGATGTAAGCCATACTTGGTACGAAAGTCGTATCCGTGGATTCTACATCTATTGAAAACCATATAGGTTCTCCAGTGATGGCGATATTTTTGGATAGATGAACAAATACTTTTTCTTCCCAATCAAATTGTTGGGCACTTATTTCTAAATTGACAAATAAGAGAATTAAGCAACTGATAATGATTCTTTTCATGTTTAAATTGGCTTAGTCTTCCCAAAAATCAGGTCTAATTAAAGTACCACCTCTTTCTGTACAGTCTACACAAAACTTTGTAGCAGCTTGAAATGCAGTTGGGGATGGTGTGTTTCCTCCAAAAATCGGATTGACAGGCATTAAATTTCCAGAAGTAAAGTAGTCTGCATAATCACGTGGGGCAATAGTATCTGGGCGAATTGCGCACCCATCGTAATCTTGGATACTTACAGACCAAGGAGAAACTTCTTGATTTGTGATAAAAATTCTTTTCTCAGTGGCTACTCCCATGCTGATATAACCTATAGCTGAGATATTTTCATCTCCCACTTTTTTGATATTTCCACCTATCAATGAAGGAAGTGGACTGAATATCCCTCCAATATCCTCGGTGTTTTTACGCATGATTTCCCAGAAATCAAAAGCATTTCGATCTATGGCAATTTGCCTCACCAAAATACTGTACTTCAAACCAAGTTTTTCTGAAGAGTTTGGGATCAAATTGATCTCTCTATCTAGGATCTGATTGTTACTAAATCTTGCGCTATTTTCTATTATTACGCGCTGAACTCTGTTTTCATTCCAGCAGACTGAGACATTTGTCTCGGGTGTTACTTCTTCCATTACACCTCTATCAGGAAGATATCTATAAGAAGTCGGAATCGCTGACCGGAAGCGCCAATCTTCCTCAAACTGCCAAAGAAAGTAGGGGTTTTCTTGACTTCCTTGCGTATTTACTCTGATGGTGACTCCTGAATTAGTACGTCTCCAACTCAATTCAGCTATTTCAGGAGATTCAAGTGGCTGCATCAAGTCGGAAAGGTATTCATCATTATTTCGTAAGCTTATTCTTAATCTATATTGTTGATTGGAAGGTAAGATAGTGGACATGCTGTATGTGCCTGAAGGGCTTTCAAGTAATCTCCAAGTTCCATTATTTTCACCTTCTAGTTCCACTAAGGCTCCAGGTTCAACATTGAATGTTGAATCATTCAAATTCCCAGTTCGGCTCAATCTAATTACAGACCGCTCACCGTTTGTAGCAATAAATCCCTCTACTACCAAAAGATTGGTATCAGCAGGATCAATATTTGGATTATATTCCTCCCTGCATCCTATCGAGAGGATAGATGCCATCAGTATGAATATAAAGGGAGTTAAGATTTTATACTTTTTCATTAGATTTTGAAATTGTAAGTAATGAAAGGAATAGGACGGGCAAATATGGATAGCTGGTATCCCTGAAGCACTCCATTTACCGGTGTGAAGAATACTGAATAGGGATTTTGCCTACCTAAAACATTATAGACCCCGAGGGACCAAGAAGAGTGTGCTAGTTTTTTGGTTTTGTGATTGCCTTCTAAATTAATAGAGAAATCCATCCTGAAATAATCAGGAATTCGATGGGCATTTCTTTCAGAGAAATAAATCCTTTCCGAACCAGCATAGTCAAACTTGGCGACAGGTAGCGTGATTGGTCTTCCAGTGTTGTAGTTGAAATTCAGAGAAGTGCTTACTCTTTTGCTGAGTTCATAGTTCCCCATGACAGTCACATTGTGAGGTTGGTCAAAATTATTTGGATACCAGTCACCATTGTTGATTTTTTCTGCCTGCTCGTCTGCTGCTGTTCTCAACAAAGATCTAGAGTAGAAATAACTAATCCAGCCATTGAGCTTGCCAGTATTTTTCCTCAACATCAATTCTACTCCATAAGACCTTCCTTCTGTCTTTAGAATATCCTGCTCTACTTGTTCATTGAGCAAAAGAGTAGCTCCAGATCTATAATCCAAAAGGTTTCTCATGCTTCTGTGATACACTTCTGCAGAAAATTCATACATGTCCTTTTTGAAATTTTTATAATAACCTAAGGATATTTGATCTCCCCATTGAGGGTTGATATTGTTGTCTGATAGTTTCCATGTATCTGTCGGAGCTATGGCAGCATTATTTGTCAACAAGTGGATAAATTGTCTATTTGTATTATACCCAATTTTGATAGATGAAGTATTGTCCAAAAGGTATCTTGCTCCCAGTCTGAATTCGGGGCCATGATAAGTCTGGATGACTTTTCCAGAGCCAAAACTCTCTTCTCTTTCTAAGGTGTTTTCCGAAGGAGATTCTCCTTCTTGATAGAACCTTGCAGTATTTGGTCCCAAATAATTGTAGATAGCATACCGAATACCCAAATTCAAATTTAGTTTTTCACTAATCTCAATATCGTCAGCTAGGTAAAGAGCTGATTCCAATGCTCTCTCAGAATTGACTCTCTGCGGTAAAATCCCAGAATCCAACCCAAAAGGATCAAGCTGTCCTGGACTGAGTCGATATTCTTGCGAACTTAAACCATAGCTTAGCTTATGTCGAAACCCAACATCTTGTTTAAAATTTAATCGCAAGAACTTCTGTCTGATTCTGTAACCTAAATTATATGCATTGCTTGGACTGTCCCTACCTTCTATATTGAAATTGTATTCATCCTGACCTATGACCAATTCCGATTCTATGTTTTCGGAAATAAAGTACTTCCAAGAAGCATTGTAATTGAGATTTTCATAACTAAAAACAGTGTCTGCTTCAAATTGGAAACTGTCTTTACTGGTATAGGCATTTAATCTGATTTCGTGTTTGTCAGAAAGACGGTGAGCAATATTAAAATTGAAATCATAGAAATTTGCCCGACCATTGCTGAATGAGGTGTTTTCTTCCAACAGATTTAATAGCCAGTCAGAATAGGTAGATCTCAAGCCTACGGCAAAAGTTGTGTTTTCTCCAAGAGGACCATCTACACTCAACCTTCCTGTCAATAGTCCTATTCCTCCGTTGACTTTTATCTTGTCGGTGTTTCCATATGTTCCGTTTACGTTCAAAACAGAAGATAATCTGCCCCCATATTGCGCAGGAACTCCAGCTTTGTATAGATCTACTCCACTAATCAAATCTGCATTGAAAGCCGAAAACAAACCAAAAAGATGAGATGGGTTGTAAACAGTAGCATGATTGTAGAGAATCAAGTTTTGATCAGCTGCTCCGCCACGGACATTGAACCCTACACTAGCTTCACCAACCGTCTGTACCCCTGGCAAAGAAAGTACGCCTCGGATGACATCTACTTCACCCAATACTGCAGGGATCTTTTTGATAGTGGACATTCCAAGTTGTTGTATACCCATTTCAGTTCGACCTATGTTGAGGTTTTTTTCTGACAATAATAGAAATTCATCCAAGCTGATAATATTCTCCTCAATAATCAGATCGAGTCTGCCATCTGCATTGATCTGTATTTGCCGTTGTTCTACAAAACCACCTAAGTTTTGTACGAACAAAGTATGCCTACCTTTTGGAAGGGTGATACTAAACTCTCCGTCAGCATTTGTTGATGTGCTCGTTGTTTTGGTTTGCTCGTATATCACAGCTCCAGGAACTGGGTTTTGGGTATCATATCCTATCACCTTTCCACGCAAAGTCGCTGATCCAGTATTGTTTCCGTCGGGCTCTCCAATTACATATAGCCTATTTCTCGTAAAAGTTCTATCTCCATCAGCCATTCCATCATTAGAAGAAATCTTTGAGTTTTCAGTGAAAAATGTCGGACTTAAGCTGAAGCTAAGCGCCTTTCCTTTTGTGATAAATACCCTGTCTTCTTTATCTATACTGAATTTGAAATCTGTTTTTTCAAATATCGCATAGAGAACCTCTCTAAGGCTGCTTTTTTCCATAGAAAGATTGACTTTTATATCTTTCAATTCGGCCTGATCAAAATAGAATGAGTAAGGAGTTGTATTACTTACAGTTTCAGCAAATTCACCAAAAGTTTTTCCTATGAATGTTCCAGTAATCAACCGCTCTTGCTGAGAAACTTGCTGTGCCAAGCTTAAATTTGATAAACCTAGGAAGGCAATAAGAATCCATGAAAATCTATTCATTGCCTAGATTGTTTTTATAGAATTGAACAATAGCTGTATGGTAAGTCCTATTGCTTTTTCTGTATTTGACTCCTTTTTCTTTTAGCATTTTTCTTGTAGATTTTTTGTCCAGGCCTAGGATACCGATGATTTCATTTTTACCTTTTATATCGATCAAATCCTTGTCATGAAGAAGGATGAAATTTTCGTATGAATCAAAACGAGAATTTCTTTCCAACCCTTTGATTTCTCTTTGCACTGATTTTCTATGAAAGGCAAAAAGACCATTAGGCACTACTTCTTCCAAAAATCTTTCTTTATAATCTTGGTTATTCCCAATCAATTGGCCTTTGACAAAGCGAACAGCGCCAAGCTCGGATTTAAGTATGAATTCACTTACTTTATTAGATTGAATCATCACTTTTTTAGCATGTGTCGGATTGAGAACTACAATGTTTTGGGAGACCAATTCATAAAGAGCTGGGACATCTCTGTAAACTATCCCATTGAAAACAATGTCAGCGTAGGTGTAAGAATTGGTTTGGAAAAAAGCATGTCCTAAAAAAACACTTGGGTACTCTACATATTCCCCACCATTGAAAATCTCAGGTGTCATAGGAATGCTATTGGTATAAAGCGCCATTGGTAACTGGTTTTGTGCCGACACATGAAGTGTTGCATAAGCATAAAGGAAGATGCCAAAACCAACTTTGAAATAGTATTTTATCATTATGCTAAAAGAAATAGATGTTGTGAATAGGGTGAAAGTCTGCTTAACATGCAATTTAGATAAATTATGCGCTTAAGGATAACCATTAATTTGAAATCGTATTTATATTATACAGCTGGTTATGGCGGGATTTGAAATCAATTTTACTTATTTATCAGTAGCCATTTTTTTATTGGTTTTAGCTTTTTCGAATTGGATAACTTAATTTGTGACTTTTCAACCAAAGCCAATTATCATTGTCCGGATTCTTTGATACCAAGATAGAATTTCTAAAAGGAATGGGTCCGCAAAAAGCCGCCCTTTTCAATAAAGAATTGAATATTTTCACTTTTGGTGAACTGATACAGCATTACCCTTTTCGATACGAAGACCGTACAAAATTCTTCAAAATAAGAGAATTGAATGAAGACCTTGACCATGTGCAGGTCATCGCTAGGGTAAGAAGTGTAGAGACAATAGGAGAAGGTAGAAGAAAGAGGCTCGTAGCCCATATTTTTGACGAGACTGGAGAAATGGAACTGACTTGGTTCAAAGGTATTCAGTGGGTTGTCAAAAAGCTGGTGACGGGAGCTGTCTATGTGTTTTTTGGCAAACCAGCCAAATTTGGCAGGAAGTTTAGCATAGCCCACCCAGAGATGGATGTGTTCACAACTGCCCAAGAAGAGCGGAATTCTTTTCAACCTGTCTATCCTACTACTGAAAAACTCAGGGCTAAATATTTAGATTCTAAAGGGATATCAAGAATTATGGAAGGGCTTGTCGCAACAGCCTATCCTCAGATTCAGGAAACAATGCCCGAGAATGTCTTGCAACGCTTCAATCTGATCCCCAAAAAAGAAGCACTTAAGCAAATCCATTTTCCCGAAAACCCCGAAATCCTCAAAAGAGCTAGGTATAGACTGAAATTCGAAGAGTTTTTCTACGTACAATTGAGGCTACTAAAGCTGAAGCTTACCCGAACGGAAAAATCCCAAGGGCAAATCCTCAATCAGACAGAGTTGCTCACCAAATTCTACAAAGAGCATTTACCTTTTGAATTGACAGAAGCACAAAAGCGCGTGGTTAGGGAATCATTTGCGGATATGAAATCTGGCAAACAAATGAATCGCCTGATCCAAGGGGATGTGGGAAGTGGGAAAACCATGGTGGCATTTATTTGTATTTTGATAGCAATCAGCTCTGGAGCACAAGCTTGCTTGATGGCACCGACGGAGATTTTGGCCAATCAGCATTTTGAAGGACTGAAAGAATATGCCGATTTGATGGGTTTGAATATTGCCCTGCTGACTGGCTCTACTAAGAAATCTGCCCGTAAAGTAATTCACGAAACATTGCTTTCGGGTGATCTCCATATCATCATCGGAACCCACGCCTTGCTAGAAGATATTGTGCAATTCAAAAACCTTGGATTGGCCATAGTCGATGAGCAGCATAGATTTGGTGTAGCTCAACGGGCTAAGCTTTGGGCGAAAAATGAAAGGTTTATTCCCCACGTTTTGGTGATGACAGCTACGCCGATTCCACGTACTTTGGCGATGACATTGTATGGGGATTTGGATATCTCAGTGATTGACGAAATGCCCTTGGGGAGAAAGCCGATCCAAACTGTGCATAGATATGACAAAGACAGGTTGAAAGTTTTTGGTTTTATGCGAAAGCAGATCGAATTGGGAAGACAGGTTTATCTCGTTTATCCATTGATTGAGGAATCAGAAACTTTGGATCTAAAGAATCTGATGGATGGCTATGAAAGTATCTGTCGGGCATTTCCCGAGTACCCAATCAGTATTGTGCATGGGAATATGAAAGCTGCCGATAAGGATTTCGAAATGCAGCGATTTGTCAAAGGAGAAACAAAAATCATGGTAGCCACGACAGTGATCGAAGTGGGGGTGAATGTGCCCAATGCTTCGGTGATGGTCGTAGAAAATGCAGAACGATTCGGGCTTTCTCAATTGCATCAGTTGAGAGGGAGGGTAGGTAGAGGGGCTGATCAGTCTTATTGTATTCTGATGAGCAAATACGAGCTCTCCAAAGACAGCAGAATCCGCTTAGATACCATGGTAAGGACAAACAATGGCTTCGAAATCGCCGATGTTGATTTGAAGCTTCGAGGTCCAGGTGATTTGATGGGTACACAGCAAAGTGGCGTTGCTGATTTGTTGATCGCTGACTTGAGTAAAGATGCAGCAATCTTGACCTTGGCAAGAGATGCGGCCCAAGAACTCCTACAATCCGACCCCGATCTCTCCCAACCTGAAAATGCCTTAGTTCTAAGACAAATCCGCGCTCAAAAGAAGCATGAAATCAATTGGAGTAGGATTAGTTAGGGTTTTAGTTCAATATGAATTTTACTCCTTTTGAATCAATTTCAGCAATTGGTTTACAAAAAGATTTACTTTTTCTGATGAGTTTTTTAATATCACTTTTGTAGTTTTTCAAGTTTAAATGAGATAAAGCGTAAAGTGTTTTCATCCATTGCCATTTTTGTATAGTTGACTTTTGGCTGCGAAATCATTAGACCTTCTTTGCTTACATAGCACATATTGTACAGATATTCATAATTGGGTAAAGATACCTCTCCAATAAGGTTAATGTCCTTGTCAAAAATTTGAACAATTGGTTTCTTTGAGTCTTTTCTTTCACCATTATTTTCTAATTCGGAAAAATTTGGTTCTTCAATTATTCTATAATAAACGTTTCTATAAGGGTCAGCAAGAATATTATATACCGTGTATGAATTTAAGAAACGATTAAAAATTTGTTCTCTCGTTGGCTCTGAAAGAAATACTTGATTAGTTTCTTTGAAAATACCTGTAGGGTTTACAAAACTTGGGTTTTGTACCATATTTTGAGTTTTTCCAATTGAATTTGAATATTGATAAGTGATAATAATTCCCGTGGAATCTAGATTAGGTGCCATCCTTGGGATATCTCCATCCTCCCAAAAACCATCATTCATCTTTTTGGGATAAACTGAAAATTTTGATAAAGAATCCTGAGAATTTATATAAAAAAGGTTTATACTAAACTCTGAAGTAGGTTTGGAAGATGATTCAGGAAGTCCACTAATATAAAGGTTTGAATTTTTCAAGAATAAACTTGGAGAGTAAGTTTTCATCCAAGGGATACTGGCATTGGTTTCAGTTGACATTCCATTTGAAGGGTTTATGAGTCCAGTAGTGAAAGAAATATCTCTTAGTTTCTTTGGATGCTCCTTGTCACTAACATCATAAAAAAGAGCCTTATATCTGTATGTATCTATTAGGCAAATGGTATATCTATTCAGAAATGAATATCCTTGTATTTTACCAACTCCCTTTGGACCATTAACATCAAATGCTATTGATTCAATAAATGAATAAGTCTTTGCATCATAAATGTATATGGAGTTATTGTATTCATTTAAAAAAGTAAGCAAATTTTCACCATTAAAATCATAATGTTGAATATGGTTCATGAACATGCTTGTTTGATCATCTAATGCAAAATCGACGTGACCATTTTTTTTTAAGGTATATTGGAGCTTAGAGTCGTACTCAAGATTACCATTACAGGATAAAAAAAGGCTTAATATAAAAAGGATTAACAAAGGGGGGACTCCCCCTTTGTTAAAGTATTGAAAAGATTTCATATATGATTTTTTAAGGAGTTACTACTACATCAGGTAAACAACTTCCACCTGATCTAGCACAGTATATAGCATCCCAACTCCAAAACATAAAATAATACCGAGTATGTGTAAAATGACGGTATTCGGTTGAGTCAATAGTTTCAGCTTCTTCTTCTGTTTGTGCATTTAATGTAAAAGAATTTGGATTAAAACTTATTCCAATCATTAGGAATAGTGCTATTAAAGTCACTGTTTTTGATAGTAATTTCATAGTGATAAAATTTAGTAAGTGAAATAATTTATTTTGTGGCAAAAGCCTGTAAACAAATCTTAAAAAAATCACTGCGCAGTTATTTTGTAATGATTTGATATTCAATTATAAACATAAAACATAAAACATAAAACATAAATTTTTTTTATGGCGATTTTATAACTTTCTGATAATCAGTAAAAAAAAATTGTATAAAATGTAGTTCTTTCAACCCTCTAGTTAGTTTTTAAGTTGTCATTGTGTTGATAATCTATTGCTTAACCTATGCTTTTCCCCCAATAGTCAGCTCAAAATATCTATGCAACGATTAACAGCATTATTCGATGCAAAGTATGCGGCGATTAATTTTGTATTCGACTATCCTTGTTTATATTCGTTGTAAAATAAGCAACGAATAATGACTTATATCCATCAAAATGCTAATTGGCCATCTTTTCATTGGAAAAATAAAGAGATTATCAATCTATTGAGTCAAGCCAGAAATCTGCAGGGAAGGCTATCGGGAAAAATGGAATCCCTGGGTCTTGATTTAAGAAATGAAGCGATGTTGGACACCTTGACGCTTGATGTACTGAAATCATCTGAAATAGAAGGGGAATATCTCAATCCAGATCAGGTTCGTTCTTCAATTGCTAGAAAGTTGGGTTTAGAAATAGCAGGTTCTGTCGAATCGGATAGGCATGTGGATTGTGTAGTTGAAATGATGGTCGATGCTACTCTTAATTGTTTTCAGCCTTTGACCGTGGATAGACTTTTTGATTGGCATGCTGCATTATTTACCACAGGTAGGAGCGGAATGTACAAAATCACTGTAGCTGATTGGAGAAAAGACTCTACGGGACCCATGCAGGTAGTTTCTGGTGCTTTGGGAAAAGAAAAGGTATATTTTCAAGCTCCTGATGCTGCGTTGGTTGAGAAAGAGATGCGTCAGTTTTTAGATTGGTTCAGTAGCAATAATGAAATCGACTTGGTCTTAAAAGCGGGGATAGCGCATTTATGGTTTGTTACGATCCACCCTTTTGAAGATGGAAATGGTAGGATCACAAGAGCTTTGACAGATATGCTCTTAGCCCAATCCGATAAAAGCAATCAACGCTTCTACAGCATGTCGGCCCAAATCCGAATTGAAAGAAAAGCGTATTATGAAATTTTAGAAAAGACGCAAAAAGGAAATCTTGATATCACAGCATGGATCCAATGGTTTTTAAACTGCCTGATCAATGCATTGCATGCCGCAGAAGCTACCTTGGTTAAGGTGTTGTTCAAGGCAGATTTTTGGGCAAAACATTCAAAAACGCTGCTCAATGAAAGGCAAAGTAAAATATTGAATATGTTGATGGACGAATTTGAGGGGAACTTGACCTCTTCCAAGTGGGCAAAAATCGCCAAATGCTCTAAAGACACTGCTATTCGGGATATAAATGACCTAATAGCTAAAGAAATTCTCAAAAAAGAACCAGCAGGTGGTAGAAGTACGAATTATGAGTTAAAGAGATGAAATTTAATAGATATAAGGTAAATTGCTTTGGTGAAGAAGTATAAAGGGAAGTTTTGGAAAGACATAAATTGACTCCCAATAGTTTTAAAAATCTAGCTCTCCACAATCTCAAAGAGAATTTTAAACAAAAATCATATAAAATCATCGAGATCTCAGATGCTGATGATCCCTATTCCAATGCAATCCCCCATGATGGAGTTGCTTACCAAAACAAGTTGTTCAAAAAAGTAAGGGTGAAAGCTGTCTTGCAGTGAAGCTCAGCATTGATTTTTGTAATCGGAATTAATTTTTAAAAACTTCGAAATCTAATTTAAACTAATGAAAATCCAACTTACAGTATTTTTTGCAATAATTTTTGTTGCAAAAGGACTCTCACAAGATGTGCTAATTAGGGATATTAGCATTATTCCCATGTCGTCGGATACCTTGCTTGTAGAAAAAAGCATATTGATTCAAAATGGTAAGATCAAACAAATTGGCGATTACAAGGATCTTCCAAAAAACAATGAAACTGACATAATAGACGGAAAAGGTAAATTTCTTATGCCCGGACTCGCTGATATGCACGTACATTTACCTGAAGATGATAAAATTGAAAATCTTTTGCTTGCAAACATAGCAGCAGGAGTGACACAAATTCGGATAATGAACAGTAAAGCTTCCCAAATAGAGTTGAAAAAACAGGTGGAAGCAAAAAAGTATCTGGTAAGCCCCAATGTCCATATTAGTCATATTATAAGACGTGGTGAAATATATTCGAAAGATCGAGCCGATAGTTTGATGAAACAAATCAAACTAAGCAAAATTGATTTCATTAAATTATTTAGCGTCACAGATAAAGATACTTTTAACAACCTGACTGATTCAGCCGAGGAGCATGGTGTCATAATCTGTGGACACTATCCCGTTTATTTGGCTTTTGGTAAGGCAGAAATGCATCCAATGGAAGAAGTGCTTGGAAGAAACTTCAAGAGTATAGAACATTTGGCTGGTTATAACTGGATAAGTACTGAAGAGGAGCTTGACAGTTTAATTCATTTGACAAAAGAGAAGCACATTTTTAATTGCCCTACACTTGATTGGGATGTTATGGCTTATAATCTACAATATCCAGAAGCTTATAAGAATAGACTAACCTACCAATTCCTTCCAAAGAAGTTGACCCATAATTGGGAAGAGAGGTATCTATTTTCAATTGAGGAAGCTGGAGGGGAAGAAAAGGTTTTACAGTCCAGAGATGGGTACAAATCCAGTTTCGATCTAAAAATTGGTATTTTGAAAAAACTATATGAAAATGATTGTTTGCTTCTGATTGGTGGAGATGCGGGAAATAGTTTTCAGGCGGATGGATTCAATGTATATGAAGAAATGATTCATTGGAGCAATATTGGGATTGACAATTTTACAATCTTAAAATCAGCAACTGTCACACCTTCTCTTTTTTTTGACCAAAGTAGTGCTTGGGGAACTATTGAAGTAGGGAAAAATGCAGAAATGATAATCCTGACAAAAAATCCATTGGAACAGATCAAAAATATTACAACCATTGAAAAAACAATTGTTGGTGGATTTGTATATAACAACGAAGAACTGTTAAATCAAATTGAACTTTTCTAAACTTGAATTCAATAAGAATTGGAATTAAACCAGGTCTGAATTTTAGTTCAAATTTCTTATCTTTAAAAATCAAAATCTGGAAATACTTGATTTATAAAAACTATAAATTAATTTATTCTGTAGATGTGGAAAATAGATTTATAAAAATTGCTGATGTTTTTGATACTAGACAGAACCCAATTAAAATAGGTCGAGATAAAATTTAAACAATGACTCCATCCCAAGAGAAGGTCAAACAGATATTTTTTAAAAAAGAAGCCTTTACAGAAAAGAGAAAAGTAAATTCCATCTTAAATTTGTTTTGCAAGCAAATCATTAATCTATGCCACAAAACAGATACTTTATCATTTACAAACCCTTTGGAATTCTGAGTCAGTTTAGTGGTGATGCCAACACCTTGAAAGAACTTGGTGATTTTCCTTCTGATGTCTATCCAGTTGGTAGGCTTGACAAGGATAGTGAAGGCTTGCTGCTTCTGACCAATGACAAGTCCCTCAATCACCATCTGCTCAATCCCCGCTTTGCACACAAAAGAACATATCTGGCACAAGTAGAAGGTATTCCTACTTCAGAAGCGATCACCCAACTGGAAAATGGAGTAGAGATAAATGTAGATGGAAAAATGTACCATACCAAAAAAGCCAAAGCACTTTTGCTCGAAGAAGAACCGATTCTTCCACCACGAAATCCGCCTATTCGCTATCGCAAAAATGTCCCCGATTCTTGGATTGAACTCAATCTGATCGAAGGCAAAAACAGACAAGTCAGAAAAATGACTGCAGCGGTCGGTTTTCCTACTCTCCGATTGGTACGATATGCCATGGAAGATTTGCTAATTGCAGGTTATGAAGTCGGAGAAATCCGTGAATTTGATAAGAAGTCAATCTACGAATTGTTAAAAATTACTTAAAGATCAGCTTCCTAGGACTTACATTTTGGCTTAAAACATATTTTGTCCTAATTTAGCCTGAGTTTGAAAAAAGAATCAAGAAAAAACCTATTTGAGATAAGATTGATGAAGCTTGCTCGTTCATTTCATTGATAGTTGTCATCGGAGAAATTAACGTTTTGAATTTTCATCTACAGTAATAAAATGAATTACGTTCTCAAATTTGTAGAAGCTTGTGCGCTAACACGCTGTTGTCAGACGACCTTTGACTATTGACAAGTAGATATATGTCACAAGTTTGATTTAGTTTCAGACTTCATCAACATAAGAAATAAAACAAATAATTAAACATCCCATGCATCAGGAGAAGATACAACAGGTCATAGAAGAAGTAAAGAAAATAGTAGTAGGTCAAGACCGAATGGTCAACAGACTTTTGATTGGCTTGTTTACCAATGGGCACGTGTTGTTGGAAGGTGTGCCAGGTTTGGCAAAGACACTTACGGTAAATACCTTGGCCAAAGTGCTTCATTTAGATTTCAGAAGAATTCAATTCACCCCAGATCTTTTACCTGCTGATTTGATTGGTACCATGATCTACAATCAACAAGAGGCAAATTTTGAAGTCAAAAAAGGGCCTATTTTTTCCAATATAATCCTTGCAGATGAGGTAAACAGATCCCCAGCAAAAGTACAATCGGCACTACTGGAAGCTATGCAGGAGAAGCAAGTTACGATAGGGGATACTACTTATCAGCTGGATAGACCGTTTTTGGTATTGGCAACACAGAATCCTGTAGATCAAGAAGGTACTTACCCACTTCCTGAAGCACAAGTGGATAGATTTATGATGAAAGTTCACATAGATTATCCATCGAAGAGTGATGAATTGGAAGTAATGCGAAGAATGGCCAATATGACTTTCAATTCTGAAGTCAACGCTATTCTCTCCAAAGAGGATATTTTCGCTATCAGGAATAAGATCAATGAAGTGAAAATCGCAGAACCATTGGAAAACTATATCATTGAATTGGTTTTCGCCACAAGATTCCCTGAGAAATATGGGTTGAAGGAAGAGGCAAAATACATTCAGTTTGGTGTGTCACCTAGAGCAAGTATCAATCTGAACTTGGCTGCCCGTGCGGTTGCATTTATGGATGGGAGAGATTTTGTATTGCCAGAAGATATCAAAGAGATCGCTGAAGATGTGTTGAATCATAGAATTATACTGAATTACGAAGCGGAAGCAGACAATATCAATACGCGTGATTTGATCAAGATTATCCTTGATAAAATTCCAATTAACAAAAGCGTAACATTGAAATAGTTCAAATTCAGTTAATTTACACTTACTACACTTTTATTTACCTATAGACGCCATTGCAATATGAAAATATTGTGATGGCGTTTTTCATTTTTAGACCAACTATTTAATGATTTGATAATTTTTTGTACCTACTCAATTTACATTGAGTAATCATCTTTGTCACGTAAAATACTGCTGTACAAAGAAGAATCACATGAATACAAAATTACTCTTAACAATTTTACTCCTACTTGTTTCGAATTACATTTCAGCACAAACAGGCTCGATCAAAGGTGTTGTAAAAGATGTAAATACTGGAGAGACAATTATTGGAGCGAATGTCCGATTGGAAGGGACTGACAAAGGTGCTGCCACTGGTTTGGACGGGGATTTTGAAATATCCAATGTTCCTGCTGGATCGCATACTCTAATTGTTTCATTTATAACGTATTCCACTCAAAAAGTTTCCGTTCAGGTTTCTGCGGGGAATTCAAAGGTTGTAGAAATAAGCCTTGATGAAGATATTTCTGAACTGGCTTCAGTTACTGTGACAGCAGTTAGAGAGACTGCTTCAGACATATCTCTGCTAAGAAATATTAAAGAGAGTGTTCAGGTAGTAAGCGGCTTGTCAGCAGAATCCATTAAAAGGACATTAGATAGTGATGCATCACAAGTAGTCAAAAGAATTCCTGGAGTTACTGTAGTCCAAGATAGATTTATTGTGATAAGAGGATTAAATGAAAGGTATAATACTACCCAGCTCCACAATATAAATACTCCAAGTATGGAGCCTGATGTGAGGTCATTTTCTCTTGATGTTGTACCAAGCAATATTATTGATCAAATATTGATTTACAAAAGTCCATCTCCGGAATTGCCAGGTGACTTTTCAGGTGGTATGGTGAAAATTTTCACGAAAAGTATTCCAGAGGAGACGAGTACTACTTTAGATGTTTCCACGGGTTTCAGACAAGGGACTTCACTAAAAGATTTTAGGGCAGAGGAGAGAAGGTCAAGTCACTGGACTGGTTGGAATGATGAGGTAAATAATTTGCCGGGAAATTTCCCGGAGCGCTTGACAGGCTTGTCAGCAGCAGAGATTGATCAGGCAGGAAGGTCATTGCCAAATAATTGGCGTGAAAGCAACTATAATTCAGGTTTGGATTACAAACTTGGTCTTACATATACTTTTAGAAAAGACATTGGAAAAAAAGGGATGCAGATCGGGAATACTACAAGCATACAATATTCCAATACAAAAACGATTTTTAATGTAGAAAACAATGCTTTTGAAGCCTATGATTTTGATACAAATGAACCTAAGTTAAGATATGCTTTTCAAGATGTAGAGTATGGACAAGAGATTACCAACGGTATTGTTTTCAATTGGGCTTGGAAGATCAATGATAAGAATGTAATCGAGCTTAAAAATCTTTACCAAAGGTTGACCACACATGACTTTATTGATCGTTTTGGAGATCAGATTGCCCAAGGTTTTAAGCAGAATAATTTTGCCTTTTTCAATGAGTATAGAGGGGTTTATTCAGGTCAGTTGGTTGGTAGTCATAAGCTTTTTGATGAAACAGGAAAGTTGGAATGGGTTGGTGGCTATGGTATGACATTTAATGAATTGCCAGATTATAGACGCTATAGAAAGAATGTGGTGGACGAAGAAACGGGTGAGTCAGTACTTTTTATTCCTCGTGGTCAGACACCTGATTTCTTGGGGAAATTTTACTCCACTATGCGCGAGAATATCTACTCAGGCGCTATCAATTTCGAGCAGAAATTTAATCAAAATTCAAATACTGGTTTCAAACCTATGGTTAAAGCTGGAGTGTATTTGGAAAATAGAGAGAGGGAGTTTGACGCAAGAAATCTTGGGTTCAGCAGATCTCCTAACTTTAATGAAGGCCTTATTCAATCCGATATCGATGAATTATTTCAGCCTGAGAATATAAACAGTATAAACGGTATTAGACTTGGAGAAAATTTTACTACTAGTAACTTTTATATAGCTACTAATGAACTAAGGGCTTACTATTTGTCATTGAATATGCCTTTGGGAAAATTTAATTTATCAGGAGGGGTTAGAGTAGAGGACAACAAGCAAGAACTTAGAAGCCCTGATAGATTTCAGCCTGGTACTAGCACACCTCCAATAGATCCTGTTGTGATTGACCAAGTTGATTTTTTACCATCAGTGACATTAGCATACAATATCAATCAAAAAATGGTCTTGAAAGGTGTGTATGGTAAAACACTAAACAGACCTGAGTTTAGAGAAATAGCACCATTCGGGTTTTTTGATTTCGTATTTGATGCCACTATTGCAGGTAACTCTTTCCTAAGAAATGCGACTATCCATAATTATGATTTGAGATGGGAATGGTATCCAAGTTTGACGGAAACAGTTTCTTTCGCTTTGTTCTACAAAGATTTCAGAGACCCTATAGAGTCTTTGTACGGGAATTTTGGAAGTGAGCAATCTACCTTCTTATTCGCCAATACAGAAAGTGCATATGCTAGAGGTTTTGAAGTAGATGTCAGAAAGTCTATGGCAAATGTTATCAAATCCAAGTTTTTCAGCAAAGTGAGTCTCACCGCCAACATTTCTGTTATTGACAGTCAAGTGACGCTTGGTGACTCTTTATCCTTGCTTTTGAGAGCTACTGACAGGCCATTACAGGGACAGTCAAACTTTATAGTAAACACCGGGATCTCTTATGATGATGAAATTACTGGACTTCAAGTAAACCTAAACTACAATGTAATTGGGAAAAGAATTCTTTTGGTTGGCGCAGGAGCTATACCTGACACTTATGAAATGCCAAGAAATGTACTTGATCTTTCTATAAGGAAGTCATTGACTGAAAAACTTTCAGTAAAAGCCGGTGTCAAAGATATCTTGAATCAAGAGTTTTTGCTCTTGCAAGATGGTAATGAAGATGGGGTCTTTGATAGGAAAAATGATCAAATATTTAGAAGGTACAAGCTCGGGACGCAATATTCAATAGGATTTACATACGAATTTTAACTTTACACAATTTAATTAAAATCATGAACAACAACACGAAAAGCAACAAACTGAATAGGATTATTGGTTTGTTTTCAATTTCTGCCTTGCTTCTGACATCATTATTTTTGGTGTCATGTGGTGATGATGAAAGGCCAGCAGGCGCACCTCCTACTGTATCGTCTGACCCAGGTACAATAAGTGGTATTCCTGGAGCTGAGGTTTCAGCATTAGTTTCTGTAAGTGCACCAGAAGGTGTGAAATCATTCAGAATTTTAAAAAATGGAGCACCAGATAGTAATTTCCCTGATGTAAACATCTCTGGCACTACTGGGTCTTATGAATTTAAATATACAATTGATCCTACTTTGAGTGCTGGCGCGGTAGTAAACTTCACATTCGTAGTTACGGATATGTTAGATAGAGCTGCTACTTCTGCTCCATTGGCAGTAAATGTAACTGCAACACCTCCTAAACCAAGAGTTCAAGTTGGTGGAACTACTCAGCTTCCAGGATATGATGAGCATATCGTAGGGGTTGCCGTTTCTGGTATTGAAGGTACTTATATTCAGGAGAGAAATGTTACTTTGACAGCTGATAAGGATTACTATTTGATTGGTTTTGTAAGAGTAGGTCCTATACCTGCTGCAGGACAAACTCCTTCGACTGACGATGGAAGAACAGAAGGTGTCCTTACTATAGAGCCAGGAACAGTTATTTTTGGTGATGAAGCTTCGAAAGGTACTTTGGTAGTTCAAAGAGGTGGTAAAATAATGGCGGAAGGAACCCAGGATGAGCCAATTGTATTTACTTCGGCTAATGCTCCAGGCGAAAGAACTCCAGGTGACTGGGGTGGTGTAGTACTTTGCGGTAGAGCTCGCAACAATGAAGGGCCAAGTGTTCAGCTTGAAGGTGGCTATGCTGCATGGCATGGTGGTACAAATGATGCTGATAACAGTGGTGTATTGAAATATGTTAGAATTGAGTGGGCTGGTATTCCTATCAATCCAAATGAAGAGGTTAATACACTTACCTTAGGTAGTGTGGGTAGAGGGACTGTTGTAGAGTATGTACAGGCTTCATTTGGTCTTGATGATCAGTTTGAGTGGTTTGGTGGTTCTGTTGACGGAAGATATTTGATCGCTTATAGAGGTTTGGATGACGACTTTGATGTAGATTTGGGTCACAGTGGAAACATTCAGTTTGCTATCGGTATTAGAGATGCAAAAGACGCAGATCAATCAGGTTCTAATGGTTTTGAAGTAGATAACAATGGTAGTGGTGAGTTGAGAGAGCCTTACACTTCATCTGTATTCTCTAACATTACTATCATCGGTCCAAAAAAAGTGAGAGAAACTTCTATTTCAGCAGAATTCCAGCATGGTGCACAGCTTAGAAGAAGCAGTAAATTGAAGATTTATAATTCAATCATCGCAGGTTACCCAATGGGAATTTTTATAGATGGAAACAATACAGTTCAATTTGCACAGAATGACGAATTGCAGTTGAGAAACGTATTCCTTGCTGGTGTTAGAGGCTGGGGTGGAAACGGTTTTGGAAAGGCTTATGATACAAATAGAGCTTTTGATCACCAAAGTGCTTTGAATTCTGCAAGTTATCCTGACTTGCAAGCAACTGGTTTGCCATTCTTGGATGGTAATGGCGTAGCTAGAGGTAACCACCCTGGTTCTGAGCCAAGAGGTCACTCTATCAGATGGACTGTTCCTGGATTCAATGCACTAGCTTGGTTCAATACTGCAGCTTTTGGAAATCAATTCTACGGAGCTTGGGATGAACTTGGTATCAGCCCTTCTGTTTTCGATCTTGGTACTCCTACATTTACTGTTGAAGCAGGTAAGCCTGTAGCAACTGGTGCTAAGTGGGACAATGTGCCTTTTGTTCAATCAAGCACTAAGAGTACT
The DNA here is from genome assembly GCF_022549695.1 of Belliella calami. Classification (GTDB taxonomy): domain Bacteria; phylum Bacteroidota; class Bacteroidia; order Cytophagales; family Cyclobacteriaceae; genus Belliella; species Belliella calami. The sequence continues at coordinate 383,700 of NZ_JAKZGS010000004.1, forward strand.
TGGTTCGGTCAGTTTGAGCAAGTACCTCATGCAGGTGCTTTCGGAACTTCTGAAGACTGGACTCAAGGATGGGCAAATTTCAGCAGAAATACTGTTTACAGAGACTAATCTATTAATACCTTAATTTTAAGGCCAAGTCAGCATTGCTGGCTTGGCTTTTTGAATAAAATATAATTTCCATGAAGAATTTTGCATTAGGAGTGTTTTTGTTGATAGCTGTTTTTTCTATTGTTGCCTGTGATGGTGAGGATAAAAAACATCAAATATCACATTACTTTGATAAAAGTGAACAAGATACTTTGCTTACCAATATTGTTACATATATCTATAAAGTCCCAAGGGGTGTAGATCCAAAAAAGAAATTTGATTTGGAATATAGAAAACTCTATGTTGGTCAAATCCAGAATTTTGAATTTTTAAATTACTTTATTGATCAAGATAGTACTCATTATTTCCAACTTATCAGACCCGCTAGAAACGAAAAGGGATATAGAAGAGGCGTCTTGGGTAAGTTCAAACTAGGAAATGACTTCGAATTGATCGACTTTGAAGAAATTGCAAACACTCCTATGCTTCCTGTAGATGAAATCAAAGAAAAGGGCACATATCTTTGGAAAGACTTGATGTATTTTAAAAATTTGGATCGCTACTTTCTTAACAAAGAATATGTGGAGTTTCCTGATGATAGGGCAAGATATGACAAAGTAAAAAACGAATGGACTTATGAAAAGCTTTAAATTTTTATTTTTTTCATTACATTTAAAGGATGAAAAAGGGCTTTTCCTTTCTTTTAATAGTGTACATGATATTACTGATGGTCGCGCCTCTTCACGAAGCAGATCACTGCGATCATGGACCTGAGCACACAGAGCAACATGAATCGGATCATGCAGAAAATCAGTGCTGCCCGCCTTTTTCGGTGTGCAAAGTTTGTTCGCTTTTTGTTTATCAAATGATTTGGCAGTTTGAAAGTCTAGAATTTGAGCCTGACCAAATTACAAATACTGTTTTGATCCAATCAAAATACCCAACATCCAACATCCAAATCTGGCAACCACCCAAGCTTGCTTAAATTTTTCTAATTCCTTTTGTAGAAATATACGCACTTAAGGAGTCTATACATCCTCTTTTTCATAAAGTAAGATTGCAATTTCCATTTCTTACTGAGAGGATTGTAAAAATTTATTTTTAATCATATTACAATATTTACTTATGAAAAAAATCTGCATGCTTGGCCTATTTTGGCTGAGCTTTACTTGCTGTTTGATGGCTCAAGACCTTCAGGTAGTAGTCAAAGACGAACACGAAAATACCCCATTGATAGGAGTCTCTATGCTCATCTTGGAGAATAAGCAGGGTGCTGTTTCAGATGAGAATGGCTTGATTGTTTTCCCAAACCCACCAGTTGGAAAATTGACATTGAGGTTTCAGTTTCTTGGTTATGAAAGGAAGCAGATCACGATCAACTGGCCGGATGATGTTGGTGAAATACCGCTGGAAGTGCTGTTGCATGAATCTCATGACGAGATGGAGACTGTGACGGTATCTTCCACCAGAAGTTCGCGAACCATCGAGGATATCCCTACCAGGGTGGAATTTATCGCAGGGGAAGAGTTGGACGAAAAAGTCAATATGAAGCCTGGAGACATCAGGGTGCTTTTGAGTGAAAGCACTGGGATTCAAGTACAGGTGACTTCCCCAACTTCAGCCAATGCTGGTATCAGAATTCAAGGGTTGGATGGCCGCTACACGCAAATCTTAAAAGATGGATTTCCGCTTTATTCTGGTGCGGCAAGTGGATTGGGTCTCTTGCAGATCCCACCTTTGGATTTGCAGCAAGTAGAGCTGATCAAAGGATCGGCATCTACACTTTATGGTGGAGGAGCTATAGCAGGTTTGGTCAATCTGATCTCAAAAAGACCTACTGAAAACGGAGAGCTGAGTTTTGTGCTCAATGGTACCAATGCTGGTGGTTTTGATGCCTCTGGGTTTTATGGAAAGCGAAATGATAAGATCGGTACCACAATCTTTGCTGCTTACAACACCAATTCTCCTTTTGATCCATCGTCAATTGGATTGAGTGCCATTCCGAAGTTTGACCGCTTTACTTTCAATCCAAAAGTCTTTCTTTATCCTTCCAAATCCACAGACTTGGAATTTGGGGTAAACTTGTCTTTGGAAGACAGAGTTGGAGGAAATATGGATTATCTTAAGGGAAATCGGTCAAATCCAGATGCTTTTTTTGAAAGTAACCAAAGTGAAAGGCTCAGCACTCAGTTTGTCCTAAACCATCGCTTAGAAGAAAAGAAAAGGCTTCAGGTAAAAAACAGTTACAATGTTTTCAACCGCAAACTGGGGACAAATGCTTATGATTTCAATGCGGTGCAGCAATCTACATTTACTGAAATCAATTACCAGATAGATGGTGAAGCTACAGATTGGGTGCTTGGAGGGAATCTCTGGACGGAAGCATTCAAGGAAGAACAGACCAATAATTTTCCGGTGAGAGATTATGATTTGACTACTTTCGGTGCTTTTGTTCAGAACAATACCAACTTGAGTCAAAAGTGGGTATTAGAATCTGGTTTGAGGACGGATTATGTACTGGATTATGGGCTGGCAGTATTGCCGAGGATAGCCTTGATGTACAAGGCAAATGTGAATTTCAGTTCCAGATTTGGTGGAGGTTTGGGATACAAAGCACCGACGATTTTCACTGAAGAAAGTGAAAGGTTGCAGTATCAGAATATCCAACCAATCGATACTGATTTCAATACTTTGGAGAAAAGTTATGGACTCAATTGGGATGTGAATTACAAGACTTCATTGTTCAATGACCAACTGTTTTTCAGTGTCAACCATTTGTTTTTCTACACTTATCTGAACAATCCATTGTTCTTGGAGCAAGTAGGTGGAACAGATTATCGTTTTATAAACATTGACGGATATAGTGATACCAAAGGAACAGAGACCAATGTCAAATGGATGTTTAGGGATTTCAAATGGTTTATGGGATATACCTATACCCATGCTAGGATCAATTCCAATGGAGTTGTTAGAGATAATCCATTGACTCCAAAACATAGAATCAATTCCGTGCTATTCTACGAAGTACATGATAAGTGGAAAATAGGCTGGGAATCCTATTATTTCAGCCAACAGCGCTTGAGTGATGGTTCGGTGGGGCAGTCCTATTGGATCATGGGTTTTATGGCGGAGAAGATTTGGGAGAAATTTTCGGTATTTATTAATTTCGAGAATTTCCTAGATGCCCGTCAAACCCGTTTTGATACCATTTTCACAGGCAGTATAGACAATCCAAATTTCAGGGAAATCTATGCGCCATTGGATGGCTTTGTGATCAATGGAGGAGTGAAGCTGAGGTTGAAATAAGAAAATCAGGCCTAATATTTCGATTATAATCTAAAAAATACGCCTAATTTTTCGATTACATTCGAAAAATTAGGCGTATTCACTGAGGATTTAACTTTTCCAAAGTTCTAAACTTTGGAAAAGTTTTATTTTAGATAAGACCTAAAACTGTTCTCAACCAAAATCTTCATTATAAAAACCCAGTAATAGTTGTATGAAGAAAATCATTTTAGTTTGCCTGATTAAAATATTTATTAGTAGTTCTAAAGTAGTTCTTAAAATTTAGAAAAACATGAATTAGAATAGCTGAAAACTGTATTCGTGATTTTGTAAACGCTCAAATAAACTTGTTAACATCATACAAATGTCAAGTAAACCATATTTACACTCCTAAAACATGGGCTTTTTTGCAGGCTAAAAATATTAGAAAGATAGTTTAAACTATTTTGTATCCATTTATATTGAGTTCACAGTTTTGGGAATAGTAATAGGTTTCTCTGAATTTACAATACCCGATAGGTCCTCCCATTTCTTTCATTTCGCGAATGTGTTCCATTAAAACGCTTCTAGAAATTCCTATTTTTGAAGCAAAGCTAGAAGGGCATCCCGTTCCCTTCATTTTTATAAGTGTTTGCATTCGATTTAAACGTTCCAAATATTTGTTAAAACACATAATAATATTGTTATAAAAGTTTATATTTAAAATGTTACTATTCAAAAAATAAATAATGAGAACCTCTAAAAAACATTTTTTTAGAACATCTTTAATGGTAGAATTGTCTTATAATTTTAATGATTTTATATAGTTTTCATTTTAATTTTTTCTCATAGAAACAGTTTTTTAATTTATATTATATTTTCTTTTCACATCTTTTATAACTTCTTCCTCCGCTAAATCTACCCCCATTTGAGAACCGAAAATTTGGTATCCATATTTTCGAGAGTAGATTCTGTCAATAAGCATTTTTAATGGAGTTTCTTTTAGATCTTGGTTTTGGACTGCAGTATATACAATTGGAAGATATTTTTCTTGCATATCAATATTGGCATGTTGAATAATTAACCACATGACATGTTCAAATTTTTCACCAACAGTTGATCTTCCAATATATTTACCAAATTGATTATACAATGAGTCTATAATTGTTTGATTTTTAATATCTAGTGGAGTTTGAAGCTCCGGAATAAACTCATTTTTTCGATATTTTTGATCATGCTTGTCAAGCAAATACATTATTTCTACTAAATCTCTATCATACTTTTCACCCGACAAGTATTCATCAATATTGAAGCTTTCTACTTTCAACTTTTCTTTATTATATATATGTTGAAACTTACTGTGCAAAGAATCAAATTCATGTTGGGTTAATTGAAAATGTTCAGGAGATTTAACAGCCATAATAAATACTGTAGCTGTTGATTTCAAGTCTTTTTCTTGTGCAAGGTTTAATTCCTTCATTATATTTTCTTTTGGTTCTCTCAATAAGGAAAAAGCAGTAGCAATATTGAAATGGTCTGCATATACAATGTTGGAACTATCTTTTTTGATGGATGCATAAGTTTGTTCTAAGATGTAATTGGCTTTTCTAAACTTTTCATCAGAGACATCGCTCTTTTGCACAGGAAAATAATCTATTCGGGTATAGTAATCTTGTCCGTTGGTTGACAAACAGATGATAAAAAACATGAAGAAAAGTAACCAAAATCTAAAAATTTTCAAAATCATATCTTCGAAGTTTTTCCTTTACTATTTCGCTGTATTTCTGGGACAGTCTCCAGTTTTTCTGTTTTTCGATAATAAAATTTAAAGTTTTAATGGACTCAACTTTATTTAGTCTCAATGCCGAATCTATCAGAGCTTCAACTTTCGCTGAATCTGATCCTATTTCAGCATAAGAAACCGAAAGTTGGATATGCTCATGATAACCTAAAGTATCCATAGCTTCAATTTTACGAATCTTTTCCTTTTCCCTTTCAGAGAACCAATCAGGTACGTCAACAAGATTTTTTTCTGATTTATCTTTTTCTATTTGGCAATAACTTTTTGAAATTATAAAAAAAGCAACCAAGAGTAAGCTTAAATATTTTAACTTTTTCATAACTCTTTTTTTAAAAAGTGGAAAATAGGACATTATCAAAGTAATGATTTTAGTTATAAAAAACAACTATAAAATAAGGTTTATTTTCTGGAGATTGGTTTTCAACACAAGTGGCAGATCAATAAAGCTTGAAATTTTTGTAGATTTTGGGGTTTAACTTTTCCAAAGTTTTAAACTTTGGAAAAGTTACTTATTGAAATAGAAATTCTTCAAAATTGCTCTTACTGATCAATGAAGTCCGGTGTTCAGGGTAAGCTTGGAGAAAAGATGCTGGAAATCTTGCTTTTTGATCTTTCCATTTGAATTCATAAGCATCAAGTATTCCACCTTCTTCTTCAATATAATCTATTTCTGCTTTGTCATGGGTTCTCCAAAAGTAGGTGTTGACAAACTTACGATTGTAATGGTTGGATTTCATTCTCTCTGTGATGAGGAAGTTTTCCCATAGAGCTCCCTTATCCAAACGCATTTCAGGAATTGTAAAATTATTGATCAGGACATTTCTGATTCCATTATCGAAGAAATAGTACTTTTTGCCCTTTTTGATTTCATTCCGAAGGTTTCTATTGAATGCAGGAAGTTTGAAGATAACAAAAGCTTTTTCCAATAAGTCAAGGTACTTTTCTACAGTGGCTGTATCAATGTTTCCAACCGTCTGGGCAAGTTCGTGATAACTGACTTCACTTCCGATCTGAAATGCCAAAGCTTTGAGCAACTTATCTATATGGCTTGGTTTGCGAATATTGTCAATTTGCAAAATGTCTTTGTAGAGATAGCTTTGGGCTATTTCTACCAATATTTCCTTTTCATTTCCAGGGTTGTTGACTACATCTGGATACGAGCCATAAATCAATCTGGTATCCAAAAGCCTCTTTGCTTCCAAAGGAGACGTGTTTTGGGCTATTTCAGAATAGCTCAAAGGAAAGAGTTGGAAAGTTTTCTTCCGTCCGGTAAGCGGTTCTGCTGTATTGTTTTGGAGATCAAATGCAGACGAACCTGTTGCGATTATTTGGATTTCAGTTTTGCTGTCGTATATCAATTTTAGCTTTTTACCAATATCTGGGATTTGTTGGGCCTCGTCGATTATGACCAACTTATTGTTAGGACCTATTAATTGAATCAGTTGGGTACTTGTCTTCGCATCGGTGAATGCCTCAAGAATGTCTGCTTCGTCGGCATTGAGCCATGCGGAAGGTTGGTTGATCTTTTTTGTCAATTCTTCCAACAAGGTGGTTTTGCCCACTTGACGGGCTCCAAGCAGCAGGATCACTTTTCCTTTGAAGCAATTATCTATGATTTTATTTAAAAGCTCTCTATTGACCATAAATACTAAAATTGACTCATAAATTTAGAAAAATAAATCATGTAATCTAAATTTTAAGCCTAATATTCAGATTATAATCGAAAAATTACGCCTAATTTTTCGATTACGTTCGAAAAATTAGGCGTGTTTACTGAGGGTTTAACTTTTCCAAAGTGCACGGCGGCAATTTTCCCCTAAATGACACTTTTTTCCTTCCTAGTGCCCCTTGTGGAAATCTTAGTGTTCCTTGTGGTTAAAATTGAAGTCAATGTTTTATGAGATAATCACCAAAATCATACATATTTCAACTTAACCAAAACATTCAATATAAAATAACAGTACTATTTGTATGAAAAAAAGTATGTTAGTTATCTCAATTTTAGCACTATTTTCATCATGTGTAACCGTCAATTTGAATGGTTACAAGTTAACTGAAGAAGTGAAGCAATATGATTCCTTGTTATTGTTATTTACAGATTCTGAAGAAACTTTTTTTTAATGGAATGAAGAAAACTATAACTACGTAATCAATGCCAGATTCAATAATTTGGATGAACAAAAAAATAGGGATAGATTTTCATATCATATTCGGAGATATTTTGGAGAGACTAAAATTTTTAATGCGGATCAGATTTTTCCTTTTCACAGACCCGTTGAATATACTGATTTTATGGAAAACATAGAAAATATCAGCTTTGATGCAATTCTATTAATACATACAAAAGACAAAAGAGCAGAGCAGTTTGTAAGAGACGGAGATACTGAAATAAGACTAAATGCTGAATTTCACATGTTTTTGATAGATAAATACGATTACCAAAATGTATGGATTGCTGAATCAGATGCCATTGGAAGAGGTACAGATCAATTTACAGAATTGTATGATCGTATATCTAAAGAACTTGCAAGTAAACTTAAAGAGAATGGTTTTATAAACTAAATAGTTGTCAATTCTAAATTTCCTCAGCCATCTAACCAATCTTTTCATTGAGTAAAATTACTTTCTATTGAGTTATCTCTTAGATGGAAGTGTACCCGAAAAGGAGATGCCGATAGAATTGCCCGAGAACGACTCACCTTGTTTATTTTTATAGGTCATAGGAGTATATGTCAAGGCTGCCCACTTGTATCCAAACTCAAATCGCGGTCCAGATGTGCTGGTGTAAGTGACATCAGGGAAAAAGCCATCACCTCTTAGTTTTGGGTTCAAATGCGTTGTAATACCTACCCCAAGTCTGAAGTCATCATTTATTTTCCAAAACGGAGTCAAGTGGACTGGGAACCTCAAAAACATAATGTTTGCATCATCTGCTGCTGTGGGAGTCCACTTCAAACTTATTGCAGAGCGAACCATAAACTGTTTTAAATTGGCAAATTGAAGTTCTCCTCCAAGGCCAAGGTTGATACCCTGCCCAGCCCGCATCTTTTGATCACCACCATTGGTAAAGAATACTTGTAATATTTCATCACCACCAAACTCGAAGCCCCCTTCGAAAAGCAATTTGACGCTAACTGCTTTCTCAGCCTCTTGTGAGAAAACAAGCGAATTAGTAAAAAAAAGACAGAAGCTCAAAGCAAGAATTATTTTTTTCATATGATTTTTTTAAGGTTATTAAAACTTGAAGAATACACTTGATTTTAGGAAAGGGGTGCGTTAATTTTTTATGGCAGGAAGTTTTTGATGAGTAAACAAAAAGGGCTGTTGCTGTGCTATTTATGGCAATAAATAAAGAGGTTCTATTTGAGGACTAGAATGTTTCAGTGATCAAGCAAAAGGATTTATTTGACCTATTTAGGTAGACCTTTTTTATAGACAATCTTTATTTTCCAGAAGACCCTATCAATTTTTTCCCTTCTTCTTCGGATATTTGATTACAGTAAAACTTCCCTTTTCCAAAGGCTTTTGTTTTTGTAGTGAGGGTAATATAATAAGTTTGGCCTGAATCAATTTTTAGTGAGAGAACTGTTTCAGGGTCTGGCTTAATTTTTCCTCTGTATTGGGTATGGATTTCGTAGAATCCTGGATCGATTTGGTGAGTAGAATACTTTCCTTCGCCCAACTTGCTTATTAATTTTTGATTGAAATAGGTGTAGTAAGGGACAAAATCATCAAGTCCATCAGGTCTTAGCAAATAAACCGTGGCTTTTTCACTTTGAGCCTGAATTTGAAATTGGACTGCAAAAAGAAGTGCAAATAGGCAAAGGGTTTTTTTCATATAGGAAGAATAATCTCTTGAAAATTAGATAGAAATTAAATCATTGTCAATAGGCATTTTGTAAATTTATTTCTAAAGAAAAAATATTTTAATTAATTCTAAATCAATAGTTTTACTCTTAATTTTTAACAGAAATTGAAAAGTAGAAGTTTTAATATGAAAGAATAAACCTAACCAGAATTAAAGTAAAAAGTGAAAAGCAAAAAATGTAATTTCTTTACTATAATACTTTATGATTTCAATCAAAGCGTAGATCATGCTGTACCTATTACCATCAATCTAGTTCTGTTATTTTCAAAAATTAATTCAAAAAATTCTCTCCTAATACTTCCACTTATTCGCCAAACTCACCAAGTGAAGCATCACTGGCACTTCTACCAATACACCAACCACCGTCACTAAAGCTGCAGGACTATCCAAGCCAAACAAAGCAATGGCCACAGCTACTGCCAATTCAAAGAAATTACTGGCTCCGATCATGGATGCTGGTGCGCAGACAGCATGTCGAAGTTTCAATTTTCTTCCTCCAAACCAAGCCAAGAAGAAGATAAAATAAGTCTGAATGATCAATGGAACTGCAATCAGCAAGATGATCAATGGATTGTTCAGAATATTTGGTCCCTGGAAGGCGAATAATAGCACCAAAGTAAGCAATAAGGCGAAAATACTGACAGGCTTGAATTTTGGCAAAAATTCATTTTTAAACCATGTTTCACCTTTGCTTCTGATCATTATTTTGCTTGTAATTACTCCTGCCACCAATGGCACAACCACAAAAATCAATACGGATGCAACCAGTGTACCATATGGAACTGTCACATTTGTGATTCCCAATAAGAAACCAACCAAAGGAACAAAGGCTACTAGGATGATCAAGTCATTGACAGAAACCTGAACCAAGGTGTAATTGGGATCTCCATCTGTCAAATAAGACCACACAAAAACCATCGCTGTACAAGGCGCCACACCCAATAGGATAGCACCTGCTATATATTCTCCAGCAAGCTCAGGATCAATATAAGCTGAGTACAACTTGTCAAAGAATATCCAAGCAAAAAATGCCATGGTAAATGGTTTGATCAGCCAATTGATCACCAAAGTCAGGATCAATCCTTTTGGAGCTTTTCCTACTCCTTTGATACTACTAAAATCAATCTGTAACATCATCGGATAGATCATCAACCAGATCAATATCGCTATTGGAATATTGACATTGTAGATCTCCATATCCGACAAAAAGGTGATATCCTCACCTGCTAAATGTCCAATCAGAATACCTGCAACGATACAAAGCCCAACCCAGACCGTAAGATACTTTTCAAAAAAACCGATTTCTTTTTTATTTGTTGACATTTTTATTAATCATTAATTGAATAAGGATGTATTAGAAATAGAATAAAATTAATTGAGAAATATTTTTGAAATAAAGTGGAAATAGGGTTTTCACCATATTTCAATTTTATTTCGCCGAAGGCATATTTCAATTTATTTCACGAACCTATCTACCGAATGGCAGAGAATATTTCGTGAAGCATATTTCTATTTTATTTCATAAGATTTATTTCATTTTTTAATTTTAGAAAACACAAATAACATCTCCGAAGCAATCTGAAGTGATCTTTCATCATATTTTTCAGTTTCTTGATCTGTGTCGTCAAATGCTTTTGGGTCTTCATACCTGACGGGGATCCGGGCTTCAGCACCTGGGATATACGGACAGTTTTCATCTGCATGGGAACAGGTCATGATTGCTGCAAAGGCACTAGGGGCATTGGCTACATCATCATATACTTTGCTGAATGCCACTATTGGTTCTTCGTCATCTGAGTATAAGACAAAATACTTTGGGTTGTCTTCACCTTCTTTGCTGACTTTGAAACCAAATCTTTTGACAGAAGCAACCGCCCTTTCGTTGAAAGCAGTTACTTCTACGCCACCTGAGTAAGAGCTAATGTCAATTCCGTGGTATGTAGCTGCGACTTTTCCCCAGATTTGGGAAAACTGACTTCTTCTGGAATTGTGCGTGCAGATATAATTCAGGTTGATTTCCTGATCTTGATCGATTTTCTTTTGGATGTAATCAATCAGAACTTGAAGGACAGCTTTTCGCTCTTCAGTTATCGGCAGCGTCTGCGCCTGCTCGATTTGGGATTGGAGGATGGGGTATAGGTTCATGGTGTACTGATATAAACTTTGGGGTTTCCAAAACCCCGAAGGTTTTTAGTTAAAAGTGTGGTTATACATTCAAACCTTCGAGGTCTTTGTGTTTTGAAGCTTTTTAAATAGTATTTCGGTTTCTTTAAACCTTCGAGGTCTTTAAGACCTCAAAGGTTTCTTAACAACATCCCGATCCAGGTTCGCAGCTATTCGCTGTCTGAAGAGATGCTAGGGAAACTCTTATTTTTGGTTTTTCAGAGACTGGTCCGCAGCAAGCAGCAGCTTTTTCCTCAGGAGTAGTTGCGCGGTCTTTGGCTTTGCAGGTCGTCTGGTCAGGTGTCAGTTGCACGATCAAAGCATTGCCGGTGTCTTTGATATTGTGAACTGGTAGCACTGCGGTTGGAAATAGCGAGTTGCCATACTCAAATTTAATTTCAGTGTCAGGATAGGTCTCTCTTACTTTGTTCACTACTTCAAAGATTTTCAATGCCTTTGTGCTGTCGACAGCATGGTCAGGTTCTGGGATTTCATTTTCCCAAAGCTGAATGTGTACTTCAGACCATTGATTCCGGATACCACCACAGTCTACAGTATCATAATTGACATTTTTGATCTCGGTGATATGGTAATCAGTTCTCACATATTGACCTGATTGATATTCGAAGAAAAGTGCCTTTTCAGGGTTTTCTTGTAGGATCTGTATAAATTCTTTAGTTTTCATTTTTTTAGATTTTAGATATGAGACGCAAGACATAAGACTTTTAAATTTAAAGCGCTGTCTTTGGCTCACGATATATTTTAAATGAACTTGATAAATTTATTTTAAACTGTGATTTGACGGGATACTTGAAACTACAACTAACCTAGTCTTGAATCTTGCATCTAATTTCTTGTATCTTAATCTAGCAGCATCCAGAGATCTTAGGAAAGCCATCAAATAGTCCTTGAAACAAATTCTGTACTTCTGTCCATCGGATCGGGTCGATGCAGTAGCATACTGATACACCTTCGATGCTTCCCTTGATCAGGCCGGTTTCTTTTAGCTCGCGTAGGTGTTGTGAGATGGTTGCTTGGGCTAGTCCAAGTTCTTGAACCAAATCTCCATTGATGCAGGTGTCAGATTGAATCAAATATTCGAGAATGGCAATTCGTGCCGGATGTGCAAAGACTTTAGCTATTTTGGCCAATTCGTTTTGGTAGTCGGTGAAGAGATCTGTTTTGGTAACACCCATTTTAGAAAGGAGGAATTAAGAAGGTGGAAGGATGAGTTGAAACACACTTTCGTGAAATATAATGCTTGAAATATTGTAGAAATAAAGTTGATATAGAAATGGTTACGCATTGCTTTTCTATTTATAAGCCAAGGTTTAATCCTAGCATTTTTCAAATGTAAATCAACTAAATTTCTTTGAAAGCCTATTTCAAATTCACTTGTTATTACATTGCAATATTACGATAGAAAGTTGTATGATCAAATAAATTTGTATTGTATTTTAGATTGTGTTAGAAAAAGTCAGTTTAGGACAAATTTTACTGGAAAATACATCCATGCAGTCATGTTTTTGCCATTCAAGTCTCTCGCAGGAACAAATCCTTTATCATATTTCTTAATGATACGTTCCACTTCTTTGACTAAAACGGGGCTGATGATTTTTGAATTTAAAATTTTGCTCTCAATCACCTCACCTGAGTCGCTGATTTGCATTCCAACCATAACCTCACCTTGAGCCCCGACTCTTCTTGCGGCCAAGGGGTAGGTTAGGTTGCTATTTAAAAATTCCTGCCAAATCATTTTACTTTTGAAGCTGGGTTCAAAAATGTTTCTATCAATTATTTCCTCATCTCCATCAGAATTCAAAAATAAGCCACTACAATTGTTGTAAAGGCAAGCCAAATCCAAAATAAGATTATCGTCTACTATGATTTTTGTGACAGCCGTATCAGCATTTGTAAAACTCAATTTGGTGAATTGAAGCTTTCCATTTGCATCTAGTATTTGTTCTTGTGTCCACAGCAGCACTTCCTTTTCCTCACCTCCAAAAGTATGCTTAATGACCTTGACCAGTCGATTGTCCAAAGTAAAAATCTTTTCATTTAGCTCTTTTTCAATTGCAGAGCTTATGACATTATTGAAAACGTGTTCTCCACCTCCAGTTTCAATAGCAAAAAAGTGCTCGTTCAATGGGATTATCTTCCTTTCCTGCCCATAGGAAGCAAAGCGTAACCCTAAGATTAAAATGAAAAGTATCAGTTGTATTTTGGTAAAAATTTTTCTCATAAAGCTAACATATTAGATTTTTTAGAAATTTCCAATACCTTGGAGGGTTTCATTTATTGATACTAGCTATTATGTTTCAAATGAATTTGAATTTATAATTTGTTGAAAAAATATGAAAACTCAAATCGAACTCTGAAAAGAATGTCGTAACAACTTGACTAATCAGTGGCGACTATATAGAAGGATGGAGATTAAAGTGAGATTTGTTTGATTTAAGTTGGTAAATGATTTTTTGACTTATAATTTTGCTTACCAAATGAAAAGCCTATTTCATATATTCCTTTGTGCACTTCTGCTTATGAACGGCATGGTTTATTCCGTGATACAAGGATCCTATGAATTAAATAAATCGGCTATAATAGAGAGTTTTTGTGTCAACAAAAGCCAGCCTGAGCTTAAGTGTGATGGTAAATGTTACCTTGCTCAACAATTGAAAGCCGAAAGGGAAAAGCAAGAGCAAAACAGTAAACATTCCTTTTCCATTGATTTTGGACAATTCATAGTGACTCAGGTTGACGCCAACCTTCCAACACCTGTGGCTATAGAAATACTGCAAGACTATTTGAAATATAATGAGGCTGTAACTGACTTTTTTGTCGGAGTAATAGAAGTTCCTCCGCGAATTTGATTTTTTCGGTTGATACCGAGTTCTTCATTGAAGAAGAGATGCCAAATTTTGTGGCTATATAATTCACTGTCGTTTTGATAAGACCCGTAAGGTTTTCGGTAAAAAAGCTTGATTAATTATGGCGATAATTTAGCTGTTTCCATGATCCTAGCTTGATAGGCCTTATTCTCAACCAAACTACATTGCTTTATAATTAATTAAAAAATTCGTGAAATCGAACTCATTTTAGTGGGTTTTTAGCATCCTATTTAGTTGGGATAACAATATGCTACGTACACTTTGGATTTTGTGTATGGCTTGGATGATTGTACTGAATAGTATGGTTTATTCGGTCATTTGTGTGAATTTTCAACTCAACCGCTCCTTTATTTCGGAGATGTTTTGTGAGAATAGGGACATTCCAATGTCCGAATGTAATGGACATTGCTTTCTAAACAAGCAGCTTGATAAAGCAACAGATCAGCAAGAATCTGATTGGATGGATTTTAGAGCTGATTTCAATTTATTTACATTAATTGAGTCAAATTTTTCCTATCAAAAATGGTATTTCTCAAGCATCATAGATAATAATATGCTTTGGGAAATGCCAACATATTTGACGCACTTGTTCCAAATAGACAAACCACCAACTTCTACTTCATTTTTTTGATGAATGTTCAACCTTAGATCTTTTAGGATTTATTGAAAACTTGATTTTTAGGGATCAAGCTAGTAAAGCCTTGAAGGATTTGTCATTTAGGATTCAATTGTTTACATGAAATTGGAGCTAAAAAAAGGTAAAAATCATCATGCTTTTCAGAAGGCTATCAAAAGCCTTCTACAGTAAAATATTGTCAAAAAATTAAAAGTAGAAAAAAATCAATCATGAAAAATATCAAATCAAAATTAGCAATATCAATAGTATTTCTTTTTTCCTCCCTCTTCTTTTCTTGTCAGGAAAATGAGGATCCTAATTCTATTAGTCAAGGAGAAATGATTGTCAAATTTGATAATTATGTAGGTAATCAGAACATGGTTATAGACGAAGTAGGAAGTACAAATTATAGGTATTCAAACGCCAATGGACAAGAGTTTAATTTGACGAGGTTTGGCTATTACATCAGTCATGTAAGACTCGAAGGGCCAAATGGCGAGGTTTTCATAGATGAAATGAATGCATCTGCTGACGCAAAACAAATCAAAGGTTACTATCGGGTAGTTCAAGGAGAATCCGATACCTATAATATCCATCTTAAGAATATTCCTGCTGGACAATACAACAAGATCATTTTCAATCTTGGAGTAAAAGAAGACGGAATCCAGGAAGGTGCTGTAGGAGGTATTTTGGATAGGGCTGCGGGTGCTTGGTTTTGGAACTGGAATTCCGGATTTATCAATTATATCATTGAAGGGCATTCTCCAGCATCATTGAGAGATGAAAATAGGCTTCAGATCCATATTGGAGGCTGGAAGAATATTCCTTCTGCAGACGAAAATCCACAGAGATTCTTTGATAACAACGTGGAGGTTTCTTTGCCTTTTGATGCAACTGTCATGGTTAGTGAAACAATGCGACCTTCTCCACACATCATTATGGACTTGTTGAAAGTAATAGGAGATACTGACTTGGCTATTCAAAACAACATCCATTCTCCAGCAGCTGCAGTACCATTCGTGCAAAAGTTGGCAGAGGCATTTGTAGTGGATCACACCCATCAATAAAACGATGAAATATAATTTAACTACAAGAGACAGGCTGATATGGCCTGCTCTCTTGTTTGTAGTAATTGTGTGGGTAGGATGTGTTTCGGAATCTGATGAACCAATATTGAGTTTATACAGATTTGAAAAACCTTCTCATTTTCCAGAACCCACCTACACCTTCCAAAACAATGACGTGAATGAAAAGGGTTTTAATCTTGGGAAAATGCTGTTTTTCGACCCTTCACTTTCCCGAGATGGTTCAGTGTCTTGTTCTTCCTGCCATGTCCAAAGCCATGCTTTTGCAGATACATGGCTGCATCCATTCAGTTTTGGAGTGGAAGACCGAGAAGGTGTCAGGAATTCTCCTCCGCTCTTTAATTTGGCATTTCAAACTGAATTCTTTTGGGATGGAGGTGTGACCCACTTGGATTTTGCGCCAATTCTGGCAATAGAGTCTGAGATCGAAATGGACGAAAGTTTTGAAAATCTAGTTCATAAGCTGAATAATCATACACAATATCCTAAATTATTCAAAGAGGCTTTTGGGGTGGAAGAGATTACAGGTCCTTACGTATTGCATGCTTTCAGCCAGTTTATGCTGCTGATGGTATCTGCAGATTCGAGGTATGACCAATTTGTCAAAGGAGACCAAAATGCACTGAACCAAGAGGAAATCGAAGGTTTGCTATTATTTAGAAAGCATTGTGAAAGCTGTCACCGAGAACCACTCTTCACCGATTTAAGCTATCGAAACAATGGTGTCCAGAAAACAATCACAGATCTTGGCAGAGAGGCTATAACAGAAGTTGCGCAAGATCGTGCCAAATTCAAAGTTCCCTCACTTCGCAATATCGAAGTGACAAGTCCATATATGCACAATGCTAGGTTTGAGGGTTTGCTTCAGGTTCTCAATCATTATACAGAAGGAATACAGGAGCAGGTCAACATTGACCCATTGGTCTTCAAAAATGGCAAACCGACGATTCAGCTTACAGATCCAGAAAAGGAAAAAATTATTGCCTTTCTAAAATCTCTCACTGATGACAACTTTATTAACAACCCTATTTTCTTTAACTCCAATGAATAGAATTTATAAATATATTTTCTCAATACTTATTCTTATAGCAATTACCAATCAAAAAGTAATCGCTTGTGAGGCCTGTGGCTGTGCATTGGGAGGATTCAATTTTGGGATAATTCCACAAAATGAAGCCCACTTTCTTGGGGTCAAATATTCAAGATCAAGCTTCTATGCAGAGATGACTCATGCGGGACAACGCGAGTTTTCAAACGATCTTTATCAGAGATTGGACATCATGGGTAGGATTGCCCTCAAAGAAAGATGGCAGTTGAATTTTGTGTTGCCATACATGTATAATCAAATGGATGGCAGCCATGAAAATGAAGCATTAAGTGGTTTTGGTGACCCCATGCTACTCTTGAATTATAAAGTGTTGGATCAAAAAGGTAATCCCATGGAAAAATGGCTGCACAACTTGTGGATAGGGGGAGGTATCAAAGCCCCTTTGGGAGACTTTGAATATTCCCAGACTTCGCAACTGATCAATCCAAACTTTCAATTGGGAAGTGATTCTTGGGACTATTTGACGATGCTCAATTTTACTTCAATGAAAAATCGATGGGGTGTAAACTTAGAAGGTGTCTATAAATTTAACTCTGAAAATTCTCAAGAATACCGTTTTGGAAATCAATATAATGTCCAAGCTAGTATTTTCTATAAACCAAAAGCAGAAAAAATCCTCCCAATTCCATTGCTAGGAATCTATCATGAAAATGGAGGAAAGCATACTTTCGAGGGTTTTTATCAAGTAAACAGCGGAGGAAGTGCAACATTCGCTCAAGCAGGTCTGCAAGTACAGTTCAGAAATATGATGCTGCATGGAAACTATCAATTTCCTATCCAGCAAAATTTCAATAGCGACCAACATGTGCACATTGAAGCAAAGGGGCGATTCTCGTTGACATTTATCACTTTCATAGATATGACGAAAAGTAAAAATGTGTTTACACTAAAATGAAAATTGATAAAAATCTTAATTCTAAAGTTCTGATGCTGTTTAAGATATTGATTTTGATAAATAATTTAAATGCAACAATGTTGCGTTTAAATTATTTGGATTTACCTTTGTAAAAAAAAGACTTATGAAAAAGTATTATGCATTTGCGAGTGCACTATTGTTTGCATCTTTGATTGGGTGCCAGGAGAAAGAGGATCCTATTATAGAAGAGCCGAATTTTGGGGAAACAGAAAGCGAGTGGATCAGATTGGCGCTTTGGAATGAAAATTCCAAGTTGGGTATGTTGAATCCTATTTCTGAAGACTTTGCTCAGCCTGACCTTTCTGCTTTCAGTGCTACCAGTGCAAACTATGTAACTTCATCTGGTAGATATATTGTGTCTATCGAAAGAGCAGAAGGGAATGTTAGGTTTTTCGATTCGGGTTTGGAAAACCACAGTGACCACGGCCATGCTTACGCTCCAAAGTGGTTATCTGCCACAGCAGTAGCTCCGTTGCCAACCCATTTTTCTTCAACTTCTGGGAATGTTATCATCTTCAATGATGGAGATGGAAGTATTACATTGGCGAGAGAGTCCAACATGGAAGCTCCAGGCTTTAGTCCAACGGTTATTTCTGATCTTGGCAATGGTGTGCACCACGGTGCGGCGACATGGTTGAAAGGAAACAAACTTGCAGTGACTTTCAAAGATGAAGGGACTACAGGAACCCTTCCACAAAGAGTGAAATTGTTGGGTTTAACTGGTGACTTGATTGCTGAAAATGCAGAAGTATCTGTCACGGGAATCCATGGAGATGCATCCAATGGTGATTTTGCAGTATTCGGTGGGACTGAAGGTGTGATTGTGGCAGGGTCTGATGATCAGATTAAGTTAATTCCTAATCCAAGCCCACTGCAATCTACTTCTGGCAATTGGATGGGAACGATTAAAGCTAACGACAACATCAACAAATTCTATGGCTATGCAAGCCAACAAGGCATTTTTGAGATAGATCCTGTTGTCAATACCATCAAGCCGATCTTCTTGTCAAACAACATCAATACTTACTTTCTGAGTGCTGATGGTGGGTATTTGATTGTTCAGACAAAAGATAATGTGGTAAAGGTATTTGAAACTTCTTCAGGAAATGAATTGGCTTCCAAAACGGTGATTGAAGCAGAAAATGTAAGTGCGAGAATCGGCGGAGAAGAATGGGAGCATTACAGAATCATGAGTGAAGAGAATCCCGTTTTGACTGCTTCGGAAAACTTTCTATATGTATTGGATGTTGACAAAACCAAAATCCATGTCAGAAATCTAAAAACCCTCAATACAGTAGCTGTCATGGATGCTCCTTCAGGTACTGTGAATTTAGCGAGGATTGGATTTCAGACCAAGTGATTTCAACCCATAAACTAAAAAACCCAATCTTTTATGAAGATTGGGTTTTTTTAATTTATGATTTGTTTGCTCGAGTTATCAAGATTTTAACCGTTCGGAGCGTACTTCTTGTTTATAGATTACTTTATCAAAGAATTTCTGCCCAATTCATTTCATAAAACATTAATTGTCAATTTTCTAACAATCGTATTGGGGTAGTGCCAGCAAACATATTTTTAATCTGAAAATCGCAAACATTGATGCGACTGACTTTTTAATCATTAGAATCCAAAACCAATGTATAATTGAGCCACTGAGTTTTTAGAGTTATTGGTTAGATTGCCAGCTAAGCCACTTTTTCCTATTTCCCTTAAGCCATAATTGTAACGGGCGCCAATCGTGACATTTTGAACATCAAAACCAACTCCTGCCAAAATTCCATAATCGAAAGGATTGAAGTCATCTCTGTCCAATTCAATCGTATTTATTGTGCTTAAGTCAGATTCCCTGAGGTTTTTTACATTCGCGGAAGCAAGATAAGATAAGTAAGGGCCTGCATGTAAATTTAGAGGGCCAACATTCACGGCAAATGCAAGCGGTAATTGGATGTAATTCAGGTTGAACCTAACTTCACCTTCTCTTATTCCGAGAGCACTTTCAAGGTTACTTCCACCGTAGGAGACTTTTGATCCTACATTGGTATAAAGAATTTCTGGCTGAAAGGATAGAAAATTGTTTACTGGGATTTTTGTAAAGAGCCCAAAATGTAAGCCTAATTTCATACTTTCATCTTCTGCTGTCGGTTGATCGACAAAGAATTGGGATAGGTTTGCCCCACCTTTGATACCTATACGAGGACCTGGGTTTTTGCTTTGTGCAAAACTTTGAGAAACAAAAGTGAAAAGGATAAGTGCAATACCTAAACCTTTGACAAAACGGAATTCATGATTTTTTTTCATTTTTTAAAAGCGTTTGTGTGAATAATAAATTTTGAATTGATAAAAATTGTATTTTAAACAATTGTACTTCCTATATAACGGTTTTCAAAGTATATTGTTTTTTTCTGATTTTGAAAATTTAGCTCATTCCAATCTTTATGTTCCAAGACTGATAATTTGATTCAGCTGATTTTAGATAGATCAAATAAGAGTTAGACAATTCCGATGGCCGAGAGACTGCAAAATTTGGGAGGCGGGATATTTTAATCTTTTTCAAGAGGGATGTTTCAAGTATGTCGTGATTTCTAACATTAATTTTTTTTCTGAAAAATTCTAGTATAAATCAAAAGGCGTATAAGGTTTTGTGGTTTTCTCGTATCCGGAATTGTGTCTATGAATTCTTTCATCAAGATTTGAAGTTAGTCCTACGTAGATATACTTTCTAATAGAACTTGATATGGCGTATACAA